>NZ_JADKPR010000005.1 GCF_015351475.1 Flavobacterium sp. HJJ
TTTGTATTTTACTATTATCTCTTTATTTTGAATTGTTATTGTTTTTCTGTGGAAACAATATGCTGAACCTGATAATTCGTTATCAGGTTTTTTTATAAATGGTTTAAATTTATGTTATTTGTGCAGAGCATTAATCTTTTAAATATAATGGAATGAAAAGTTTAAAAATATTTTTTTTATTATCAATGATACCTTTGTTTGCTTTAGGACAAAAAAAGCAGAATCTATCTGTTATTGCTTATTATATGGGTGATGACAAACAGATTGATGAGTTTGATTCTTCCAAATTGACGCATATTATTTTTAGTTTTTGTCACCTGAAAGAAGGGAAATTAAGTGTAGATACTCCAAAGGATTCTTTAGCAATTAAAAGATTAGTTTCTTTAAAACATAAAAATCCTGATCTTAAAATTATGCTGTCTCTAGGAGGCTGGGGCGGTTGTGAACCCTGTTCGGAAGTTTTTTCAATTGCTGAAAAAAGAGTAGCTTTTGCTAAATCAGTAAAAGAAGTTAATAATTATTTTAAGACTGACGGCTTAGATTTAGACTGGGAATATCCTGCAATCGAAGGTTATCCTCAGCATTTATATCAAAAAGGCGATAAAGAAAATTTTACTGCTCTAGTTGTATTGCTTCGTAAGGAATTAGGAACAAAAATTGAACTAAGTTTTGCAGCAGGAGGTTTTCAAAAATATTTGGATGAGTCTGTAGAATGGGAAAAAGTAATGCCATTGGTAAATCGTGTCAATATAATGAGCTACGATTTGGTTAATGGATATTCTAAAGTTACAGGTCATCATACTCCTTTGTTCAGTACTAATACTACTGAGGAATCAACAGATCGAGCAGTAGACTATTTATTAAAGTTGGGAATTCCTGCTAATAAATTAGTAATTGGAGCAGCCTTTTATACCCGAGTTTGGAAAGAGGTTTCAAATGTAAATAATGGATTATATCAATCGGGCATTGCTTCAAACGGAATTAATTTTAAAGATTATGAAACAACTTTTACAAAAGAAAAAGGATGGAATTATTTTTGGGATGAAAAAGCTAAAGCTCCCTATTGGTACAATGAAAAAGAAAAATTATTTGCAACTGGAGATGATATTGCTTCTGTAAAAGAAAAAACAAACTACGTCATAGAAAAGAAATTGGGCGGGATAATGTTTTGGGAACTTACGTTGGATAAAAAACAAAATGGAATGGTTGATGCTATTGATAACTTGAAAAAATCCAGATAATAGTAAAGGCAAAATTTGCGATTTAGGATTTGTAATTCGTCACGGCATTCGCATTTTAAAAAGATAAACACGAATTTCACCAATTAACACTAATTCTTATCAAAAATGAAATCAAATTTTACAACTTTTACAGTTTCGAATATTTTGTGTAATTAGACAGCAATCTTAATTAGTGTAATTAGTGTCAGAAACTTTTAAAAGCGAATGCCGTGGTAATTCGTATATCTCATATCGTAATTCGTAATTTTTTCATACTTTTGCGCAAAATTTTAATAAAGAGACATTCATGTTAACAGTCAATAATTTATCAGTTCAGTTTGGTAAAAGAATTTTGTTTGACGAAGTAAATACAACCTTCACACACGGAAATATTTATGGAGTTATTGGAGCCAATGGTGCTGGAAAATCAACTTTTCTTAAAATAATATCAGGTGATATTGATCCAACTTCGGGACATATTCATCTGGAACCAGGAAAACGTATGTCGGTTTTGAATCAGAACCATAATATGTTTGATGAACATACAGTGCTGGAAACCGTAATGATGGGTAATAAAGTTTTGTATGCTGTTAAGACAGAAATGGATGCCCTTTATCTTGATTATAATGATGCAAATGCGGATAGAATAGGGGAGCTTCAGGTACAGTTTGAAGAAATGAACGGCTGGAATGCCGATTCTGATGCAGCAGCAATGTTGTCAAACTTAGGAATTACTGAGGAAAATCATTATACATTAATGAGCGATATGGAAGGAAAAATGAAAGTGAGAGTGCTTTTGGCACAGGCGCTTTTCGGAAATCCTGATTTATTGATTATGGATGAGCCAACCAACGACCTGGATTTTGAAACCATTGCCTGGTTAGAAAATTTCCTGGCAAACTATGAGAATACAGTAATTGTAGTTTCTCACGACAGACACTTCCTAGACTCAGTCTGTACTCATATTTCAGATATTGATTTTGGGAAAATTAACCACTATTCAGGAAACTATACTTTTTGGTATGAATCCAGTCAATTAGCGGCAAAACAGCGTGCGCAGCAAAACAAAAAAGCAGAAGAAAAGAAAGCGGAACTGGAAGAATTTATTCGTCGTTTTTCTGCGAATGTGGCAAAATCAAAACAAGCTACTTCTCGTAAAAAAATGATTTCGAAACTGAATATTTCAGAGATCAGACCGTCAAGCCGCCGTTATCCTGCAATCATTTTTGATCAGGATCGTGAAGCTGGAGATCAAATTTTGAATGTACAAAACTTAAGTGCTTCTATTGATGGAGAGACTTTGTTTAAAGGCGTGGATTTAAATATGGCCAAAGGCGATAAAATTGTGCTTTTTTCAAAAGATTCACGTGCTACAACAGCATTTTATGAAATATTAAATGGTAACCAACAGCCGGATTCTGGAGAATTTGACTGGGGAGTTACCACAAACCAAGCGTATCTGCCGGCAGAAAACCATTCGTTTTTTGAAAATGACTATACATTGGTAGACTGGTTGCGCCAATGGGCAAAAACAGAGGAAGAGCGTGATGAAGTTTACATTAGAGGTTTCCTTGGTAAAATGATTTTCTCTGGTGAAGAAGCTTTAAAAACGAGCCGTGTATTATCAGGAGGAGAAAAAGTTCGCTGTATGCTTTCCCGAATGATGATGGAAAGAGCTAACATCCTGATGCTGGACGAACCAACAAACCACTTGGATCTGGAATCAATTACGGCGTTCAACAACTCATTGAAAAACTATAAAGGTTCGGTTATTTTTACAACACATGATCACGAATTTGCTCAAACTGTTGGTAACCGTGTGGTTGAATTGACTCCAAACGGTGTTATCGACCGTTATATGACTTTTGATGAATACCTTGATGATGAGAAAATTCAGGAACAAAGAAAGAAAATGTATAATATTTAAACACTATAGATAAGCCCGTTACTTTAAAAATAACGGGCTTTTTTCTGTCTTATTTTCTGCAGAGAAATTTACTGATGAAATAAATTATTATCGCAGTAATAATGATGACAATAAATATGCCGAATCCCATTCCCGCCTTAAAAATACCGGGTATAGCTTCACAGCTTGTAAATGAAAATAGCACTAAAGCAAGTACCAAAATTCTGTTGATTATATTTTTATTTTAATTGATGATTTTATAAAGTTTATATTTTTAAAAACATTCATTGTGATATGGATATGTATCTGAAAACATTTTTAGCTTTTGATAGAAAATTAAGATATTTTTGAAAAAAACAATTTTCTATTATAACTATGTCAGACAGTACTTTGAATTTTAAAGCTCCGCGGATTGAAGTTGTGGACGTATTGAGAGGTTTTGCAATTATGTCCATAATGTTGTTGCATAATATCGAGCATTTTGATTACTATAATTTTCCGGAAGCTTTGCCTGAGTGGATGAAGGTTTTGGATAAAATAATCTGGGAAACCTTATTTTTTCTTTTTGGCGGAAAATCGTATGCAATTTTTGCTTTGCTTTTCGGTTTTAGCTTTTATATTCAAAATGACAACCAAGAAAAACAAGGAAAAGATTTCAGAGGCAGGTTCTTGTGGCGTTTACTGCTTTTGTTAGGATTCGGATTCATAAATACTATTTTTTATGAAGGCGATATTCTGATGATTTATGCGGTGATGGGAATTGTCCTGATTCCTGTCTGCAGATGGAACGATAAGGCAGTTTTTATTGCAGCTGCTGTTCTGATGTTACAGCCTTTGGAGTGGATGCGGTATTTTTATCTGTTGCTGCATCCGGAATATGTTCCGGGTTCAAGCTGGTCTGATGGTCTTTATGACAGTATGGGCAATTATATGAAAAGCAGTTCATTTTTGGATTATACAATTGGAAATGTTACTATTGGGAGATTTGCATCTATCTTTTGGTCTTGGGAAAATGGGCGCTTTTTTCAAGCTCCTGCTTTATTTTTGTTTGGACTGTTAATGGGGCGCAAAAAACTTTTTATTGCATCAGCTGAGAGTAATTTATTTTGGAAAAAAGCTATGCAGTATGCTTTTCTGCTGTTTGTTCCTTTGTTTACCCTGAAAAATTTTTTATCACAGATTATTGAGCGAAAAGAAGTTCGAAAAAGCCTTCACATAATTATTTCTTCTTGGTCAAATGTTGCTTTTATGATCTTTATGGTGTCAATTATAGTACTGTTGTATCAAAATGAGTCAATACGTAATTTACTTGCCAAATTGATTCCTTTTGGCAAAATGAGTATGACCAATTATATCATGCAGTCTGTTGCCGGTTCTTTTATTTATTATCGTTATGGCTTGGGAATGGTTGAATATACTGGGGCGACATACAGTTTGCTGATTGGAATCACATTGTTTATTCTGCAGCTCTCATTCTGTACCTGGTGGCTAAAAACGCATAGGCAGGGACCATTGGAATATCTTTGGCATAAAGCAACTTGGATTTAGTTTTTTTTTAAATTGATAGACGTAAAAAGGTTGCCAGATGTTTCAGCTTTTTTTGATCCTCATTCTTAAACTAGTGGCTAATGGCTAGGAATTAAACAATTACCTTTTTAGAAATAATTAATATATTTTCTGGTCGGGCAATGAATAAATCCTAATGTGGAATTTGTATATTTGCTTGACCAAACCAGCGGCTGTTTTAAAATCGGATGACGCATTTAAAAACAGACTTTTACGTTGTTTTAATCCAATAAAAATTAATAATTGCACAGATATGAATCAAAAAGTGTTACTCAATTCAAAAGAAGTCAATATTATTTTGAATCGTTTGGCTTGCCAGTTAATTGAAAAACATCTTGATTTTTCCAATACTGTTTTGATAGGAATCCAGCCCAGAGGGACATTTTTGGCTAAGAGGTTAAAAGAATTATTGGAAAAGGAGTATCACTTGTCTAATATTGCTTTGGGATATTTGGATATTACTTTTTTTAGAGATGATTTCCGAAAAACCAATAAGCCTTTGGAAGCCAATAAAACTCAGATTGATTTTTTGGTTGAGGACAAAAAAGTAATCTTCATTGATGATGTATTGTACACAGGGCGCAGCATTCGTGCAGCTTTGACCGCCATTCAGTCTTTTGGAAGACCAGCCGGAATTGAGCTGTTAACATTAATTGACCGCCGTTTCAGCAGGGATCTGCCTATTCAGCCGGATTATCGCGGGCGTCAGGTGGATGCAATTAACGGCGAAAAAGTAAAAGTCTGCTGGGTAGAACAGGATAAGGAAGATGGTGTTTATCTGGTTACTAATTAAGATAAAAATGATTATGGTTAATTATTCATAGTTTGTTGTTCACACGCAGACGAACAATAAACAGCAAACCATAAACCACAAACAAAAAAATATAAAAAAACAATGAGCGAATTAAGTGTAAATCATTTATTGGGGATAAAATACATAAACGAAAATGATATTAATCTGATTTTTGAGACTGCCGACCATTTTAAAGAAGTTATCAATAGGCCAATAAAGAAAGTGCCTTCGCTGCGGGATATTACTATTGCTAATATTTTCTTTGAAAACAGCACACGGACAAAATTATCTTTCGAATTAGCTCAAAAACGGTTATCTGCTGATGTTATCAGTTTTTCGGCTGCTCAGTCATCGGTTAAAAAAGGAGAGACTCTAATTGATACAGTTAATAATATACTTTCAATGAAAGTGGATATGGTAGTAATGCGGCATTCAAATCCAGGAGCCGCTTATTTTTTATCCAAAAATGTAAAAGCAAGTATTGTAAATGCGGGTGACGGTGCACACGAACACCCTACACAAGCCTTGTTAGACAGTTATTCTATCAGAGAAAAATTAGGTGATGTTGCCGGCAAAAAAGTGGTTATCGTTGGCGATATTCTGCACTCCAGAGTAGCACTTTCCAATATATATGCTCTGCAGAAGCAGGGTGCCGAAGTCAAAGTCTGCGGTCCAAAAACGCTTATTCCAAGGTATATCGAATCACTTGGAGTAACAGTTGAGCCAAATTTACGTAAAGCACTTGAATGGTGTGATGTAGCAAATATGCTTAGGGTGCAGAATGAACGTATGGATGTTAATTTTTTTCCTTCGACGAGGGAGTATGCACAGCAGTATGGGGTGGATAAAGCATTATTGGATTCCCTTAGTAAAGAAATTGTAATCATGCATCCGGGGCCTATAAACCGCGGGGTTGAAATTACAAGTGATGTAGCCGATTCCCAGCAATCCGTAATTTTGAATCAGGTAGAAAACGGTGTGGCTATCAGAATGGCAGTTATTTATCTTTTAGCATCAAAAATTCAATAGAGAACATGAAAGTTACCGAAAAAGGACATACAATTATAATTAAAGATACGGAAGGAAATATTGCTGAATTTCTGGAGAAAGTGGACAGCCAATACAACAGTTTCAAAGACTCTAATCTCATTTTAGATATTTCGAATGACAAATCGGTGGATGTGAAATCAATCAAAATTTTTTCTGATTTGATTAAGAAACATAAAAAAGGAAAAAAATCTCTGGTTTTTGTAATTACCGATATCGATTACAACAAAGTTCCAGCTTCTATTACAGTTGTGCCAACCCAATTGGAAGCTCACGATTTAATTCAAATGGATGAAATTGAAAGGGACTTAGGTTTCTGAAAAAAATGTTTAAACGTTTAAGAGTGTTGATGATTGAACGTTATCAATTTTGCGTTGAACAATTTTAAATCAATTTAAACAATCTTAAACAACTTTATTAATTAAACATAAATTGAAACTCACTATTCTTGGCTGTTATGCCGCTACACCGCGTACTTTGACCAATCCTACTTCCCAGGTTTTGGAAATCAAAAACAGACTTTTTTTAATTGACTGCGGTGAAGGAACTCAGGTACAGCTGCGTAAAAACAAATTAAAGTTTTCAAAAATTAATCATGTGTTTATTTCTCATCTGCACGGGGATCATTTTTTTGGTCTGGTTGGTTTGATATCAACTTTTGCACTTTTGGGAAGAACAAATGATCTGCATATTTACGGACCAAAAGGAGTAAAAGAAATCATTGATTTACAATTAAGATTGTCTAATTCATGGACTAATTATCAGTTGTTTTTTCATGAACTGGAATCGAAGGAAAGTGAAATTATTTTTGAAGATGAAAAAGTAATTATCAAAACAATTCCGTTAAAACATCGCGTTTATACTAATGGATTTTTATTTCAGGAAAAAATAGGGGAGCGCAAACTTGATCTTCATGCCGTTCAGGATTTTGAAATTGACACCTGTTATTACCAGAATATAAAAAATGGAAAAGACATCACTCTTGATGACGGACGGGTTATTGCCAACAGCAAATTAACTTTTGATCCAGATCCCGCTTTGAGTTATGCTTTTTGTTCGGATACCAAATACAATGAAGACATAATTCCAATAATTGAAAATGTTTCTGTGCTGTATCATGAATCTACATTTTTAGATTCAGAAGAAAGTCTGGCTTCCAAAACAATGCATTCGACAGCAAAAGAAGCCGCCAGAATTGCTTTGAAAGCCAATGCAGGGCAATTGATTTTAGGACATTATTCTACCCGATATGACAGCATTGAGCTATTTAAAGAGGAAGCAGAAACTATTTTTAAAGAAGTTTTATTAGCCGAAGACGGCAAAAGTTTTGAATTTTAAATGGATAGTTAGATTTCTAGATTTTAAGACTGTTAGATGCTGAACGTGTTAAAGAACGGTTTTTTGTAAATCTAATATTTTAAAAGTCTAATAATCTAAAACTCCAATAATCTAATAATCTAAAAAATGAGCGATTTAAGCAATTATAGAAAATCTTACGGGAAAAGCGAATTATTAGAATCTTCCATTCCAGAAGATCCGATAAATCTTTTTAACAGATGGTTTCATGAGGTCGAAGATTTTGAAGGAAGCGGTGAAGTTAATGCAATGACTGTTTCCACTATTGGATTGGATGGATTTCCTAAATCACGTGTCGTTTTATTGAAAAAATTCAGCGAAGAAGGATTTACTTTTTACACTAATTATAATTCTGAAAAGGGCAGGGCTATAGCTAATAATCCAAATGTATGTCTTTCTTTTTTTTGGGAAGGCATGGAACGTCAGGTAATTATTAAAGGAATCGCTCAAAAAACTTCCGAAAATAACTCGGATGGTTATTTTGAATCTCGGCCAGAAGGCAGTAAGCTGGGAGCTATAGTTTCAAATCAAAGTGAAGTAATTCCTTCCAGAACCTATCTTGAAGAAAATTTAAAGCAATTAGAAAAAGATTTTGAAGGAAAAGAAATCCTGCGCCCTAAACATTGGGGTGGATTTTTAGTCACACCATTTGAGGTTGAATTTTGGCAGGGAAGGCCAAATCGTCTGCATGACCGTATTCGATATAAAATGGTTGAAGATTATTCTTGGAAAATTTCCCGCTTAGCTCCATAAATATAAGAAAAATATATCGTAATTGTTTATTTTACTGCATTTTATCGGTTTTATTTTGTAATTCAAAGAATTGTTAGTTTATTTGTTTTAGAGATTTATAAAGTTTTAACATTAAAGGAGTTTCCCCAATCTACTTTAAAATATGCTAACCGATATTATGAAATTGAAGTATTTACGTTTTTCTTTTTTTGCTGTAGTTTTGTGTTTTTTGGTTTCCTGTGCTGCTGAAGAGCTTCCTGAGGAAAGTGCTTCTGATGCCCCTGCTGTTGTTTTGACTTATGATTACTCTTCTATAGAATTAGAGACGATGAATTTGATAAATGATTATAGAGTAAGCAAAGGTTTGAAAGCTTTAGAAAAAATTAATCATGTTTCATATAAATCAGAAGAACATGATGAATATATGATTGCGAACAATGTTGTAAATCATGATGATTTTGATGCCCGTTCAAATAATATTATGAAACTTTTAGGAGCTAAAAAAGTAAGTGAAAATATAGCATATAATTATAACAGCGCAAAAGGTGCTTTTGATGCTTGGTTAAAAAGCGAAAGCCATAAAGAAAATATTGAAGGTGATTTTACTCATTTTGGCATTTCGATAAGAGAAAATCCTGTTAATGGTAAAAAGTATTACACTAATATATTTGTAAAAATCTAATAGAAATAATTTATAATAAAACTTTAAAAAAAAAACTACCCTTTGCGGGGTAGTTTTTCCGTTTTTAGGATTAGGAAATTTTAGAGGGCTGTTATTATGAATTCACTGCGTCTGTTTTGCTGGTGTTCTTCTTCTGTACATTTTACGCCGTCAGTACAGTGATTAACTAATTGGGACTCACCGTAGCCTCTAGAGCTTAATCTGTTTGGACTGATTCCGTTTTTAATTAACCATTCTCTGGTTGATTTAGCTCTTCTCTCAGAAAGTCCTTGATTGTATTTAGAAGATGCCCGGCTGTCGGTATGGGAACGGATATCTATCATCATGTTTGGATACTGCCCCATTACATCTAATATTTTAGCTAAATCCAATGTGGCTTCAGATCTGATATCTGATTTATCCAAATCAAAGTAAATCCATTTGATTCCAAAACATTTGCCTAAATCATCGCCAACTGCGACTTTGCATAACGCTTTTTCAAAGGCCAGATCCAGATGGGCTTTACAGTCATCTTCTTTTATAGAAACGGTTTTTTCGGTAGTGGCAAAATCTTCTTTTTCGGCTCTTACGCTATAAGTACCGGTGTTTTCTACATCAAATGAATACTGTCCGTTCTGATCGGATTCTGTTGTGCTTACAGCCTTGTGCAGGTCATTATAAAGAGTGATTTTTGCATTAGGAATCATTTGAGAATTAACAGATTCACTAATGGTCCCATTTAATTCTGGTTTACATTTTCTTTTAAGTCTTTTGGTTTCCAAAAACTGGTAAATATCATCATAGCCTTTTCCGCCCGGTCTGTTTGATGATAAAAATCCAATACGGCTTTTTGTATTTATCAAATAAGCAAAATCATCTTGAGGAGAGTTTGCATCGGAACCGACATTCATTACCTCATTGTATGTGCCATCCGGGTTTATTGTGGCTACAAATATATCGAGACCGCCGAGCCCGGGATGTGTGTCTGAAGCAAAATAAATTTCATTTTCATCGGATACAAAAGGAAAAGTTTCTTTGCCGGGAGTATTGATTACGTTTCCCAGATTTACTGGTTTTCCATAAGTCCCGTCACTGTTTATGCTTACTTTATAAATATCGGATTCACCAAATCCTCCAGGCATATCCGAAACAAAATACAATGTTTTTTCATCAGGACTTAGTGAAGGATGTGCTGTACTGTAATTATTACTGTCAAAAGGGAGTTCTGCTACATTTGTCCAGTCATTTTTTTCAAAACTTGCTTTGTATATTTTAACTAAAGTAATTTTGCTTTCATCTTTTCCTTTTTTTCCATCCAAATAATTATTTCGGGTAAAATACATTGTTTTGCCATCTTTGGTAAAAACGGCACTGGCTTCATGAAATTTTGACCGCACTGCTTTGGAAAATTTTTCTGCTTTTTGAGGTATCAATGAATCATTGGATAAGCTTGACTGATATAAATTTGTAAAATACTGATCAGTCCACGTATGTTTTCTTTGACCTAAGCTTCCAGTATCCCGTGATGAAGTAAAGACTAATTTACTGTCATTGTAAAAGGAGCTTCCATAATCAGAATATTTAGTATTGATTCCGGCATCTTTCATTTTATATCTGCCGGAATTTGCTTTTATCTTGTCCATGTAATTTACTTCCTTGCTGTAATATTCCCCTTTGCCTTGGTTTCCGGTTTTTTGATTGTAAACTGCCATCATTTCTTTTGCCTTATCATCCTGTCCAATAGATTTTAGGCAGAAAGCATATCGGTAATAATATTCTGGATCAGCATCTGTTTTTAAGGCAAATAATTTTTCGTACCATACGGCAGCTTTGTCCAGTTCGGAATTAAAAAAATAAGCATTGCCTATTTTTTGGTACATATCTGGAGATTCATACCCTTTTTTAGCAACTCTTTCATACGTTTTTATGGCATCGATATAAGCATAGCTGTCGTATTTTTTATCTGCACTCGCTATTTTTCCTTTTTGAGCATATATAGATACTGCAAAAAGATTGAGTATAGTCAGGTAAAGTATTGCAATGTTTTTCATAATCGTTATTTTTAGAAATCTATAAATTGGATTTTGTCAGTATTACTGTCTTGACGTAATACTAGATAACTGATTGAATTTTTTTAAAAATTCTTCGGACTTTTGAATGTTTCCTGTTGCTTTTAAAACAATAGAATAGCGGTAATAAAAGTCTGGTTCCAAATTATCAGTGATGCTGAATAATTTGCTGTAGCATTTTTCAGCTTTTACAAATTCGTCATCAAAGAAATATGCATTGCCTAGTTTTTTCAGCATTTCTACAGATTCATATCCTTTATCTGATACTCTTTCGTAGGTTTTTATTATATTGATATAAGCAACGGAACTTTCCTTTTTTGGAGTATCTGATATTGTAAATGAGGCTGATTTTTTCATATTCATTGACGTGTCGGCTTTGAGCACCGGCTCATCATACTGGATCTGTTCTTCATTTTCATAAATAACAGTTATGACTCTTGTGCCGTTAGGGCCTAAATCATACGTATTTATCATATCTGGACTGGTTACATCATATTCACTTTTATAACCGCCAAATTTCAAAGAAACGGTTTCTACCACGTGATAACACTTTATCTTTCTTACAGTGGCATTAGCCTTAATGCCTGCTGCTGAAAAGGCTGTTTTTGACAGCTTTGCTTTTTTCTCATTTAATACTATCTGGCTTTGCACCGGCCAGTAATTAAATGATGATAAACTTACAACCACCATATAAAGGAGCATCTGACTTTTCATGATATCTGTTTTTATATTTTTATATCTAATCCATTTCATTCTGCTAAACTTTTTGTTTTAGAAGAATCTAGGAGTTACCATTTTGCTGTTTTTTTGGAATATTTCATAACGCAGGTATATCTCATGAGATCCAGAGTTATAATTATCCAGTGCGGTAGTCTCAAAATCATAGGAATAACCCATGTAGAAAGCATCTGAAATCTGAAAGCCAGCCATTGCGCTCACCGCAGCACTCCATCTGTAGGACATTCCTAGTGTTAATTTATCAATGAACATAAAATTGGCAGAAACATCGACCTGCAGGGGAGAGCCTTCAACCAGTTTGGTCATAAAAGCAGGTTTGAATTTAGCTGTAGGAGACAGATCAAAAACATATCCTCCGATTAAGTAGTAATTTATTTTTTCTTTATAAACAGCTACTTCATTATCATTATAAGCATTTGTTTCAAGTAGACTTGGCATCGAAAATCCAATGTAAGCTTTGTCTGAATGAAGATAAATACCAGCACCAATGTTAGGTGAAAAATCATTTTTAAAGTTTTGAAAAGAAGGATCTGTCTGATCGCCGGGATTCAGTTTATTTATATCTATGCTGAAAAGATTTGCGGTTGCTTTAATTCCAAATGAAAGATTAAACGATTCAGACAAAGGAATAGTATATGAAATGTCTGCTGAAATTGAATTGGAAGTTGAAGGGCCTATTTCATCATTTACAATTGAAAATCCTGCTCCTAGTTTAGTATTATTGAAAGGAGTATTTACAGATATTGTATTTGTAACCGGTGCACCATCAAGACCAACCCATTGTGTACGATGCAGCGCAAAAAAGCTTAATGCTCCTCTAGAGCCTGCATATGCTGGATTTACATTTATTGTGTTATACATATATTGAGTGTATTGAGCATCTTGCTGCGCAAAACCTGCAATGGCTGTAAACACCATAACGATTGAGAATAGTTTTGTTTTCATAATTCGTTTTTTGTTGGTTTACAATGGCTATTTTTTATGATAGCTGAGTTTTGAGGATATATCTTATTTCATGTTGTTTTTTTAATAAATAAGAAGCTTTACTCTGAGCCTTGTAGGGACTCAGAGTGTTTTTTGCTGCTTATTTTACTAAATACAAATAGCCGTCTTTTTTGATATTTTGAGTTTGGCCTACACCGTCAACGGTATCGTAGCTGATGATGTAAAAGTAGGTTCCGGTAGGTAAGCCTTCATTTTTATTGACCGTTGTTCTTCCTTCTGATCTGCCTCTAAAAGCATTGCCGGCATTATCATAATTTTCTCTTTCAAAAACCAAAATTCCCCAGCGGTTGTAGATTTCTACTTTGACGTTTTTGTAGCAGGCGTTATCTTCTAGGTTTTCGATCTGGAAGTAATCGTTTTTGCCGTCTTCATTAGCTGAAAGCGCATTATGAATAATGATATTTTTACATGGGAGTACTTTACAGTCATCATTGATGCCCATAGTAAGGAATATGCTTCTTGGACAGTTGCCGCCAATTTTGTATTCATATTTGTATTGGCCAATAGGTATTCCGATTGCGTTTAGAAAATTGCCAGTTAGTCCTCCTGTATTATCGGTATCAACCCAGCTTCCGTTAACTGCTGTGCCTTCAGGCAACAAGCTGTTCAAATCAATAGGAGTTGTGTCGGCATTACAAAATGCTGAACCGTTAATTGTAACAGGTTCAATTCCTGCAATATTGATTGTAATAGTTGATGTAGAGCAGTTTGTTGGATTTGCTGCTTCACAAATCTGATAGTCAAATGTATATTGCCCAGCAGCTACACCGTCTTTGAAGGAAATAGCGCCATTTGTATCTATATCAATGAATTGAGCCAAACTGGTTAGTAGTTTAAATTTTAAATCACTAATATTTGCAGGAGCACCATTGAGTAAATCATTGGTCAGCGCGTTTCGCACTTCATTGGCAATAGAACATTGAGTTACACTATAAGTATCTGGATTTGCTTTTATTACAAGCGGGATGTTGGTAACGTTAATAGTAACAATTGCAGTATCACAATTACCATTATCTGCTTTTTCACATATCTGATAGGTCAAAGTATAAATTCCGGTAGGAGTATTTGCTTTTATATCAACAGAACCGTCTGTGTTTAAGGTTATGCCTCCTTTTGGATCAGGAACCAAAACTGATAAGGTAACATCTGCTGGATTTAAGGCTAGAGTGTTTAACGTATCGTTTTTAAATACAGTTACAATGTTTTTAACACCAGTTAATCCTTCAAGTGTAGCAGCAGCGTCATCAGCAGCATTAATTGTAAATGTCGGTCTAGATGTACAGAATGGATCTGCCGGCGGATAACTTACTGTGATTGTCTGGCTTGGATTTAATGTAAATGTTATGTTGGCAGTTGGTCTAAGACCTTCAAAGCCATCAGCTGTTTCACTCCATTTTCCATCTGCAAAAACCCACCCAGGCCAGTCGGTGCCGTTTCCATTTTGATCTACTGTAGCTCCAGGCCATAATACTTTACCGTTTAATGGCAGATTAGTCATTGTTGCAATTACATTATTATTGCTGTCAGCCCAAGTTAATGTCAATCCATTTACTGGTGTGAAATTATCTGCGGTTGCTGTATAACTGAAGTAAGGAACATCATTGATACAGATTGCTTCACCCGATATTTTCATAGTTGGAGCCTCTATAGTAACAGTTACAGTGGCAGTATCACAATTGGTGCTGTTTAATTTTTCACAAATTTGATAAGTCATTGTTTGTATACCGACAGGTGCATTCGCTAATACATCTATTGAACCGTCAGGATTCATCTGTAAGTATGGATTTGATGTTACACTTGTTAAAACTACATCAGTAGGATTTACAGCTAGTGCATTCAAAGTGTCATTTGTGAAAACGTTAATAACATTTGCTGTAATTTGATTAACACCTACAACTGTTCCAGCATTGTCATCGACAGCATTAATTGGATTCGTATTTTCGTTAACAACTGCATCGTCTGTAGCACTGACAGGAGTGTTATTTGGAGTCAATCCATCAGCTGTGGCGACATTGGTAATGGTGCCTTTGTTTAAATCCTCTTGTGTTACTGTGTAGCTTTGTGAATATTCAGAGCTTGCGCCCGGTGCTAAAACTTCAATAATTGTATCCAATCCTGTTAATGGATCTTTAACATCTATCTGATGTAAAGTTACATTACCAGTATTTTTTATATTTATCGTATAGTTTATTACATTTCCAACAGCGCTAAAACTAGTGGTTGCCGCAGTTTTTACAACAGTTAATCCTGGATTAATACAAAAAGTAATTACATTAGGATTGTTATTGGTCGATAAGTTGCCAGATTGGTCGGTTACTACTGCATTATTTGGTGCGGTACCATTAACAGTAGCCTGATTGGTAATAGTTCCATTATCAATATCGGCTTGGGTTACACTATAAGTGGCTTTATAGATCCAAGTTTCGTTAACCTCTAAAATACTGTTACTGTTGGCATCACCGCTTTGTAGTGCAATTGCAGATAATCCAGCATGCGGATCAATAACAGCTACATTGTGTAAACTTACATTTCCAAGATTAGTCACAGTAAAGGTATAAGTTACCACACTGCCTACTGCTAGAGATGCACATCCATTTTCACCAGTCGCAATGTCATTGTTTTTAACTAAAGCGATTCCAGAATTAGTACAGATAGGAATTACATTAGGATTATTATTTGTTGGCAGATTACCAGATTGGTCGGTTACTATTGTATTATTTGGTGCAGTACCATTAACTGTGGCCTGATTGGTAATAGTTCCATTATCAATATCAGCTTGGGTTACATTATAAGTGGCTTTATAAATCCAAGTTTCGTTAACCTCTAAAATACTGTTATTGTTAGTATCACCGCTTTGCATTGCAATAGCAGATAATCCGGCATGAGGATCAATAACAGCTACATTGTGTAAACTTACATTCCCAGTATTAGTAACGGTAAAGGTGTAAGTCACTATACTGCCAACTGCTAGAGAAGCACATCCATTTTCACCAGTCGCAATGTCATTGTTTTTAACTAATGCAATGCCTGGATTAGTACAGATAATAATTACATTCGGAGTATTATTTGTGGATAAGTTGCCAGATTGGTCTGTTACTGCTGCATTATTTGGTGCGTTACCATTAACTGTGGCCTGATTGGTAATAGTTCCATTATCAATATCAGCTTGGGTTACATTATAAGTGGCTTTATAAATCCAAGTTTCGTTAACCTCTAAAATACTGTTATTGTTAGTATCACCGCTTTGCATTGCAATAGCAGATAATCCGACATGAGGATCAATAACAGCTACATTGTGTAAACTTACATTCCCAGTATTAGTAACGGTAAAGGTGTAAGTCACTATACTGCCAACTGCAAGAGTCGCGCATCCATTTTCTCCAGCTGTTATATCGTTAGTTTTAACTAAAGCGATACTTGGATTGGTACAGATAGTAATTACGTTAGGAGTATTGTTAGTGGATAAGTTACCAGATTGGTCGGTTACTACTGCATTATTAGGCGGAGTGCCATTAACAGTGGCCTGATTGGTAATAGATCCGCTGTCAATGTCAGCTTGAGTTACATTGTATGTGGCTTTATAAATCCAAGTTTCGTTAACCTCTAAAATACTGTTATTGTTAGTATCGCCGCTTTGCATTGCAATGGCAGATAATCCGGTGTGTGGATCAGCAACAGCTACATTGTGCAGACTTACATTTCCAGGATTAGTCACAGTGAAAGTATAAGTCACCACACTGCCAACTGCTAGAGCAGCACATCCATTTTCTCCAGCTGTAATATCATTGGTTTTAACTAAAGCAATTTTAGGATTGGTACAAATTGGAATTACATTAGGAGCATTATTAGTGGATAAGTTACCAGATAAGTCAGTTACCGTAGTATTATTAGGCGAAAGACCATTAACAGTGGCTTGATTGGTAATAGTTCCAGTATCAATATCAGCTTGGGTTACACTATAGGTTGCTTTATAAATCCAGGTTTCGTTAACCTCTAAAATGCTGTTATTGTTAGTATCACCGCTTTGCATTGCAATGGCAGATAATCCGGCATGAGGGTCAGCAACAGCTACATTATGTAAACTTACATTTCCAGGATTAGTCACTGTAAAAGTATAAGTTACTACACTGCCAACTGCTAGAACAGCGCATCCATTTTCTCCAATAGTTATATCATTGGTTTTAACTAAAGCGATTTTAGGAGACTGAGTCAGCTGTGTAATAGTACAATCAGGACAGTCGGGTTTAATTGGACAGGAAGTACATGGAGTAGGGTCAGAAGAAGTATCTGTTACAGGATTACTGTTTGGATCTTTGGAGGTTACAGTTGCCAAATTGTAAACATAACCAGTGTCAATATCTCCCTGAGTGATAGTGTGTGAACCGGAGAATGCAGCTGAATCAGTAGCTCCAACTGCCAATACTGCTATTGGTCCACCGGTAATCACTGCATTGTTATCAGTAACAGTAACATTAGTTAATGTCACGTTTCCAGTATTTTTGACTACAAAATTATAAGTAACTACGTCTCCAACATTTGTAATTCCATCATGATTACTATCTACATAAGTACCATCTTTTGTAATTGTAATTTCAGGGAATTGAATTAATAGTGTTTCAGTAGGAATGTCATTATCAATAGCAGTTCCAGATACATCTGTTACATTTTTATTTTCAGTATCTTTTCCTAAAGCTGTGGCTGAGTTTATTACTTTTCCAGCATTAATGTCATTCTGTGTCAATGTATAAGTACCGGTTACAGTATTGTTTGCAGCTCCTGCAGCAATTAAAGCTATTGGATTTCCGGTAATATTTATTGCACCAAGTAAAGGGTCACTGATAATTACATTTGTTACATCTACATTTCCTGTATTGGTTACTGTAAATGTGTAATTCACTTTTTCGCCAGCCTGTGCAAAACCATCTCCATTGGTATCAATGAAAAGACCTTTTTTAACAAGGGCAATTCCAGATTCAGTAATAGTGTATTGTTTGTTTATTATACATCCTTTAGCATCTTTTATTTCCACAGAATAAGTGCCTTTTGGTAAATTACTTAAATCTTTTGTTGCAGTAAGATTTGACCAAGTATAAGTGTAAGGAGAAGTGCCTCCTATAACAGTTTGAGCGATAGAACCATTACTGCATCCTACGCAGTTATTGTTATTTATAATTACTGCGGAAGCGCTTAAAACAGCTGCTGGCTGAGTGATTGTTACTACCTGATTTGTAGTACATCCGTTGGCGTCTTTTACAGTAATAGTATAAGAGCCAACTGTAAGACCTCCGAAAGTACCGCTGGAAACAAATGTTGTTCCGTCTTTAGCATAAGTATAAGGCGAAGTTCCGTTGGCTCCGGCCACAGTTACACTGGCAGTACTGTCTCCAAAACAAAACACATTAGTCTGTGCAGTGATGGATGCTGTAAGTGCGGCTACAGGCTGTGTGATAGTCACTGGCTGAGTTGTAGTACACCCGTTAGCATCTTTTACAGTAATAGTGTAAGATCCGGCTGTAAGACCGCTGAAAGTACCGCTGGAAACGAATGTTGTTCCGTTTTTAGAGTAAGTATAAGGACTGGTTCCGTTAGCTCCAGCTACTGTCACGCTTGCAGTACTGTTTCCAAAACAAAGTACATTCGTCTGTGCAGTAATGGATGCTGTAAGTGCAGCCGCTGGCTGAGTGATAGTCACGGCTTGAGTTGTAGTACAGCCATTAGCATCTTTCACTGTGATAGTGTAAGGACCTGCTGTAAGACCGCTGAAAATACCGCTTCCGCTAAAGGTTGTTCCGTCTTTGGAATAGGTATAAGGCGAAGTTCCATTGGCTCCTGCCACAGTTACACTTGCAGTATTGTTTCCGAAACAAAGCACGTTGGTCTGTGCAGTGATCGATGCAGTAAGTCCAGCTGCCGGCTGAGTAATAGCCACGGCTTGTGTTGTAATACATCCGTTAGCATCTTTTACAGTAATAGTATAGGGGCCTGCAGCAAGACCGCTGAAAGTACCGCTTCCGCTAAAGGCTGTTCCGTCTTTGGAATAGGTATAAGGTGAAGTTCCGTTAGCACCAGCTATTGTTACACTTGCAGTACTGTTGCCGAAGCAAAGTACATTAGTCTGTGCAGTAATAGATGCTGTAAGTGCGGCAACTGGCTGGGTGATACTCACGGCTTGAGTTGTGATACATCCATTAGCATCTTTTACAGTAATAGTATAAGGACCTGCTGTAAGACCATTGAAAGTACCGCTGGAAACAAAGATTGTTCCGTTTTTTGAATAGGTGTAAGGAGAGGTTCCATTAGCACCTGCTACTGTTACACTTGCAGTACTGTTTCCGAAACAAAGAACATTAGTCTGAGCTGTTATAGATGCAGTAAGCGCTGCTGCTGGCTGAGTAATCGTTACTGATTGATTTGTAATACATCCATTGGAGTCTTTTACAGTGATAGTATAAGCCCCTGCAGCAAGACCGCTGAAAGTACCGCTGGAAACAAATGTTGCTCCGTTTTTTGAATAGGTGTAAGGAGAGGTTCCATTGGCTCCTGCTACTGTTACGCTCGCAGTACTATTTCCGAAGCAAAGAACATTAGTCTGTGTAGTGATCGATGCAGTAAGCGTCGCATCTGGCTGTGTAATAGTCACGGCTTGTGTTGTAGTACAGCTGTTAGCATCTTTTACGGTGATAGTATAAGAATCTGCTGAAAGACCGCTGAAAATACCGCTTCCGCTAAAGGTTGTTCCATCTTTGGAATAAGTATAAGGCGAAGTTCCATTGGCTCCAGCTACAGTTACACTGGCAGTACTGTTTCCAAAGCAAAGCACATTGGTCTGTGCAGTAATGGATGCGGTGAGTGCAGCTAAAGGCTGTGTAATAGTTACGGCTTGAGTTGTGGTACAGCCATTAGCATCTTTTACGGTGATAGTATAAGAACCTGCTGTAAGACTGTTGAAAATACCGCTTCCGCTAAAGGTTATTCCATCTTTGGAATAGGTATAAGGTGAAGTTCCATTGGCTCCAGCTACTGTCACACTTGCAGTGCTGTTTCCGAAGCAAAGCACATTAGTCTGTGCAGTGATGGATGCTGTAAGCGCCGCAGCTGGCTGTGTGATAGTCACTGCCTGAGTTGTGGTACAGCCATTGGCATCTTTTACTGTGATAGTATAAGGGCCGGCTGAAAGACCGCTGAAAGTACCGCTTCCGCTAAAGGTAATTCCATCTTTAGCATAAGTATAAGGCGAAGTTCCATTGCCTCCTGCTACTGTTACGCTCGCAGTACTGTTTCCGAAGCAAAGTACATTAGTCTGTGCAGTAATGGATGCTGTAAGCGCCGCTGCTGGCTGTGTGATAGTCACTGCCTGAGTTGTAGTACAGCCATTGGCATCTTTTACTGTGATAGTATAAGAACCGGCTGAAAGACCGCTGAAAGTGCCACTTCCGCTAAATGTAATTCCGTCTTTAGCATAAGTATAGGGAGAAGTTCCGTTAGCTCCTGCTACTGTTACGCTTGCAGTGCTGTTGCCGAAACAAAGAACATTAGTCTGCGCAGTGATCGATGCAGTAAGCGCCGCATCTGGCTGTGTGATAGTCACTGGCTGAGTTGTGGTACATCCGTTGGCATCTTTTACAGTAATAGTATAAGAACCTGCAGTAAGACCGCTGAATACACCGCTGGAAACAAATGTTGTTCCATCTTTAGCATAAGTATAAGGCGAAGTTCCATTGGCACCAGCTACTGTTACACTTGCAGTACTGTTTCCGAAACAAAGCACATTAGTCTGTGCAGTGATGGATGCTGTAAGCCCAGCTGCCGGCTGAGTAATTGTTACGGCCTGAGTTGTGGTACATCCGCTGGCATCTTTTACAGTGATAGTATAAGAACCTGCAGTAAGACTGCTGAAAGTACCATTTCCGCTAAATGTAATTCCGTCTTTAGCATAAGTATAAGGAGAAGTTCCATTGGCTCCTGCTACAGTTACACTTGCAGTACTATTTCCGAAGCAAAGCACATTGGTCTGTGCAGTGATGGATGCTGTAAGTGTGGCTGTTGGCTGAGTAATAGTTACGGCCTGAGTTGTAGTGCAACCGTTGGCATCTTTTACTGTAATAGTATAAGAACCGGCAGTAAGACCGCTGAATACACCACTTGAAACAAAAGTTGTTCCGTCTTTAGCATAAGTATAAGGTCCAGTTCCGTTGGCTCCTGCTACTGTTACGCTCGCAGTGCTGTTGCCGAAGCAAAGCACATTGGTCTGTGCAGTAATGGAAGCAGTAAGTGCCGCTGCTGGCTGAGTAATAGTTACGGCCTGAGTTGTAGTACATCCGTTAGCATCTTTTACAGTAATAGTATAAGGACCTGCTGAAAGACCACTGAATACACCGCTTGCTACAAAAGTTGTTCCGTCTTTAGCATAAGTATATGGCCCAGTTCCGTTGGCACCTTCAATAGTTACACTTCCAGTGTTATTTCCAAAACAAAGCACATTGGTCTGTGCGGTAATAGATGCTGCAAGCGCAGTTGCTGGCTGAATAAGAGTTACTGTCAGTTCTTGAGAAGGACAATTATTTGCGCCTTTTACAATTACTTTATATACTCCAGCTTTTAAACCTGTCTGATCTTCTGCTGTTGCATTAACTCCTGTTCCTGTCCAGGCATATGTGTATGGAGCGCCGCCACCGCCTGCAGGAGTAATGTTTATTGCGCCGGTAGAAGCATTATTACACAAAACATCAGTTTGTGTAAAAGTTACAGTCGCAGCTTGTGAGACTGTTACTGTGGCCTCACTTGTTACAATATTACTGCCGCTGCATAAACCGGAATTTGAAAAAACAGCTCTGTATTTAGTGGTGGCAGTTAAATTTGTGGCTGTCAAAGTTGTTGTAGTATTGGCTATTGGTGACCAAACTGTAAACGGGCTTACTGAAGACTGCCATTGGACAATTGAAGAACCGCTTGCAAGACCGCTGACTGTTAAAACGGTGCTGTTTGTTCCAGAGCATACTGTAGCATTAGGACTAACAGAACCTTTTAAAGGAATTCCAAATGTCAAAGCTGTATTGATACATCTGCTTGAACTGGCTGAGTTACCGCTAACTGATGATAATTTGGAGATAGTAATTACACCAGGGGTATTTATATCACAAATATTATAATTAAAAGCTCCAAATGGAATATTAAATTCTAAAAAAGTACCAGAACCAGGACTGCAGATATTGCCGCTATAAGCAGCAAGTCCATTATTGACAGGAAGCGGTGTTAAAACATTTCCTGCTCCTGAATATAAATTAAAAGTAGAAGCATTTGAATTAATTTCAAGAATATAATCGGCACCGGCTACAGTCAATGAGCCTCCAAAAGAATCCGTGGTTAATCCTGTTGAAGCGTTGCTGTCTGTATCTAAATATAGTCTGAAAAGAGCTGCACCTCCATTACCAATATTCATACCAAGTCGTAATACCTGATTGCCGGTATCTACTTTAGCATGAATCGTCCCAATTTGACAGGTAGATGAAGGACTGGCGCTTAATACCTGATTAAAAACTACACCTGTACCATATTCATCTCCTGAAGCTCCAGGAGCGGGACAGTAATTACCGTCAGCAATATCTTGTCCATACGTACTGCTGACAGTTACCAATAAACAGAATGAAATAAGTAGTGATTTTATCGAAAAAGTAAAAAATGTTTTCATTTTGGATTATTTTAAGGTTAATAACCTAAATAGATATGAGAAAAAAATCTAAGTAATTATTCTATAGGGAAGCAAACAGAAACCCACACCAAATGAGTAATTACTTTAAAGCATTACAATCAGTTAGCAAAAAGAATGAAATTATTTGTACAGAATCAATATATTGAGATGTACAATGTGCAGTATGTTTCTTCTGGCGGGGCACCTTTTATTTTTCTATTTTGATCTGCCTGGAGCAGAATAAAAACAATTTTTCCAGAAGGATTCTCAATATTAAAGACAGATAGAATTGTATATGAAATTTCTAATAGGAGCGGGTAGACTTTTTTTTCAAAAAAAGGCGATGGGACTTGGATTGTTTTCAAAATAATATTTGAAAAAAAATCTTGTAATTGATTTAGAGTAGTTTTGAGTATCATGTTTTTGATTTTTGGGTAAATTAGTAATTGGAAATTGAGTTTTATAATCTGTATCAATTATCAGAAAGCAGTGCTTAACAGATAGTGATTGTGGTATTTTATCTTTTGAGTTTGATTTAATCTGAAGACGAAATCAAATGAAATATTATTCTGTAAAAAAAAATATAATTAGACGGTTAATCTGCTACAGCTGAATAGTTATAGGTTTCTTAATCCAATTTTGATTCGTATTTTTAGGACTAAATCAAAATTCCAATGTGCTTGAAACAGGTAAAACGGCTGTACTTTTAAATTCAGCTTTGATTCGTATTTTTAGGACTAAATCAAAATTCCAATGTGCTTGAAATAAGTAAAAACAGATATACTTTTTAAATTCAGCTTTGATTCAGATTTTGGAACTAAATCAAAACTCCAATGTGCATGAAACAAGTAAAAACAGATATACTTTTTAAAATTCTATTTTGATTTATATCTGGGAACTAAATCAAAATTCCAGTGGTGCCTAAAACAAGTAAAAAACAGATATACTTTTTTATCCTTTTTTGATTCAGATTTGGAAACTAAATCAAAATTTTATCTCAAATGAAATCAATAAAGCTGAAGTGAGCTTTTTTGATTCTATTTTGGCTGTGATTTGGGAGTTTAACCCAAATTTGCTATTTGCTAATTATTAATAATCAACATAAAATCCAAGTCCTTTTTTGTGATATTGATTTTTTTTTAGGAAAAAAAATAATACTATATCATCAAATTGTTTACCAAATTTAATAAGAATGTTTTCATTACAATATCTTTTTCTTTGAAAGGCTGAAATAATCGTTGAATAGTTATGTCTGTAAGAAATTATATTTGAAAAACTGATTATATTTTTAGAATATCGTAAGTAAATTGTTAATTATTTTTGAATAATATAAAAAAGTGTATGAAAAACACGAATAATTCAAAAGTAATCTCTCTGGTAAAATCCTACAAAGCCAAAATATTTAATTTAACACACTATTGATAAAATCAATAAGATTTTTTTTAATTTATATAGTGCTTAAATTATTTGCGTATAATTTGAAATAAAATTCAATAAATAAAAACTCTGATTAACTAATGGTTTTAATAAAAGACAAGATTGTATGAAAAATTTCAAGTTTAAAAGATTTTAATATATTTAGTGAATTAGTTTATTGTTTTTTTTAGCAAATTTTAGATGGACAAATTCTTATTTAGTGATTTTAGTCTTAAGCGTTTAAGAACTTTCTTGTGGTTAAATCAACAGATGACTCTTAAAAAGTTTGTAATTTCAAATGAAAATTTAAGTTTAATATTCTAAACTTTTTTGTAAATTGTAAGTCCTTAATGATTTTGTAAACTGATTTAACTGCAAATCCTTTATTTTAGTATAAATAATTTATTTTCTAAAATTCATTTTATGCGACGGATTTTGGGTATTGCTCTTGTCATTAGTGTTTAAGAAATAATATTTTAACGTATGAAAAATCTAATTTTAATTCGGCATGCAAAATCCAGTTGGGAGGCACCTTTACATGATAAAGACAGACCTCTGACTTCGCAGGGAATGAAAAGTGCGCATTTGGTTTCGTCACATATTAGCAAATTTTTGCCAAAAACATATACTATATGGAGCAGTACTGCTGAGAGGGCAGTAGAAACAGCAATGATTTTTGCTCAAAATATAAATTATCCATTGGAAAGCATTATTTACAAAGATGACTTATATACTTTCGATGAAAGAAAATTAGAAAAGATCATTAAACTTGAAAGCAATGGAAATGATAACATAATAATATTCGGGCATAACGAGGCTATTACGAATTTTGTTAATAAATTTGGTGATGTATACATTGATAATGTACCTACAGCCGGATTTGTTCACATAGAATTCAATAGTGAAAGCTGGGATTCTATTAATAAAGGCAAGACAAAAAAAACAGTATTTCCCCGAGATTTAAAATAAATAAAAAAGTGTTTGAACAAAGATATATTGATAGAGAAAAAAGCTGGTTAGCTTTTAACGCTAGAGTACTTCAAGAAGCTGCAGATGATTCAGTTCCATTATTAGACAGGTTGCGATTTTTAGGGATATTTTCAAATAATCTGGATGAATTTTTTAGAGTTAGATTTGCTGCTATCAGACGATTAAGTCTGAGCGGCATATCTGGAGAAAAATATTTTGGAGGAGTAACTGCACAGCAGTTAATTAAGGATATAACCAAAATTGTTATACAGCAGCAGTCCGAAAGTTTAAGGATACTTAATAATATCGAAGAACGGCTGGAAACTGAAAATATATTTATTATCCATGAAAATGATATAAATAGTGAGCAAGAAGCTTTTTTGAAAGAATTTTTTATACAAAAGTTAAGCCCTGAACTTGTTACGATTATTTTAAATGATTTAGCAGAATTTCCTATTTTGAAAGATTCATTAGGTTATTTGGCTGTAAAACTCGTGATGAAAAAAAATCAGGAAGTACGTTACGCTATTATTGAAATTCCTAAAATGGTTAACCGTTTTGTTGTACTGCCTTCGAGTAATGAAAAGCAATATGTTATTTTAATTGATGATGTCATTAGAATGCATTTGAGCAGTATCTTCAATATTTTTAATTATGAAAGCGTTTCGGCTCATATGATAAAAATAACCAGAGATGCACAATTAGACATTGACAGTGATTTAAGTAAAAGCATGCTGCAGAAAATATCTTCGAGCGTTAAGGACAGAAGGATAGGGGAGCCGGTGCGTTTTATTTATGATCAGGAAATAAGCAGGGATACTCTTAAATTTTTTCTTGACAAAATGAATATTGATTCTACTGATAGTATTATTCCCGGCGGAAGATATCACAACAGGAGAGATTATATGGATTTTCCTAATCTTGGAAGATTTGATTTGTTATATAAAAAAAATGATCCTCTTCCAGTACCTGGACTAAGTCTTGAAGGAAGTATTTTAAGCAAAATTGCTGAGAAAGATTATCTATTGAATGCTCCATATCAATCGTTCTCTTATTTAATTAAATTTTTGCGCGAGGCAGCTTTAGATCCAAAAGTAAGTTCTATAAAAATTACATTATACCGATTGGCAAAAAATTCCCAGATTATCAGCTCATTAATTAACGCTGCTAAAAATGGAAAGAAAGTAATTGTCCAGATCGAATTGCAGGCCCGCTTTGATGAAGCTTCAAATATTTCCTATGCAGAGCAGATGCAGACCGAAGGCATAGAACTTATATTTGGAATAAAAGGGTTAAAAGTTCACAGTAAAGTCTGCGTTATTGAAAGACATGAAAAAAATAAAATCAAAAGGTACGGCTTTATTTCGACTGGAAATTTTAATGAATCTACTGCCAAGATTTATACCGATGTGACACTTTTTACATGTCATTCCCAAATTTTGAAAGACATATCTAAAATATTTGATTTTTTTGATACTAATTATAAAGTGCAGCGTTATAAACATCTTATTGTTTCACCGCAGTACACTAGAAACCGTTTTATCAAATTAATAGACAGGGAAATTGCTCATGCTTTGGCGGGAAGAAAAACGTACATGAAATTAAAAATGAACAGCCTGTCCGACTTAGCTATGATTGATAAATTGTATGAAGCAGGCAATGCCGGAGTAAAAATCCAGTTAGAGGTAAGAGGTATCTGTTCATTAATTCCCGGAATTAAAGGATTGAGTGAAAATATTGAAGCTATCAGTATAGTTGATAACTATTTAGAGCATTCAAGAGTTTATATTTTTGGAAATGCCGGATTTACGGATGTTTATATTTCATCTGCCGATATAATGACCCGAAATATTGACGCTAGGGTAGAAGTAACCTGCCCTATTTATGATCAGGACATAAAAAATGAACTGATTGATAATTTTGATATTGGGTGGAAAGGAAATGTAAAAGCCAGATTTCATTCTTATAAATTGGATAATAAATATAGAGTGAGGGGTGATAATCCAATTTTTAGGGCACAATGGGAAACCTACAAATATTACCAGCGAAAAGCTGAATTGATTGAAGAACTGAAAGAAGATTAAAAAAACGAAACCTACAGAATTAAATCGCATCCTAGAGAATATGATTAAAATTAAAAAATATGCTGCTATTGATATTGGATCGAATGCCATGCGTTTATTGATTGCCAATATTGTAGAAGAAGATGATAAAGACCCGCAGTTTAATAAAAGTTCATTAGTCCGTGTTCCTATCCGTTTGGGTCAGGATGCTTTTACAGTAGGAGAAATTTCTCCTGAGAATATTGACCGAATGGTCGATGCGATGAAAGCTTTCAATTTATTAATGAAAGTACATAAAGTAGAACGTTATATGGCATTTGCTACATCAGCTATGCGTGAGGCTTATAACGCCAAAGAAGTAGTCGCTCTGATAAAAAAGAAGGCAGACATCAAAATAGAAATTATTGACGGCAAAAAAGAAGCGGCGATAATTGCTTCAACCGATTTACATCATTTATTAAAAACAGACGAAACATATCTGTTTGTAGATGTTGGAGGCGGAAGTACCGAATTTACTTTGTTTTCAAATGGTAAAATGGTGAATTCAAGATCATTCAAAGCAGGAACTGTTAGACTGTTGAATGAAATGGTCTGTGATGTTGTCTGGGAAGAAATAGAAAAATGGATTAAGCAGAACACCGCCGATTATGAAGAAGTTACTTTGATAGGATCTGGTGGTAATATCAATAAATTATTTAAAATGTCAGGCAAACTACAGGAAAAACCTTTGTCATACATTTATATAAATTCCCAATATGCTTATTTGAATTCCTTGACTTATGAGCAAAGAATTTCCCAGTTAGGGCTTAATCCAGACAGGGCAGACGTTATTGTTCCGGCTACCCGAATTTATCTAAATGCAATGAAATGGAGTGGAGCAAGACAGATTTATGTTCCAAAAATTGGACTTTCTGATGGTATTGTGAAAGCTATGTATTATGGCAAAATTTAATTGAAAAATAGAACAGAATTAATCTAAGATGATAGAAATTTTTCAATATTTATTTCAATTAAATCCAGAAGAATGTCAGCTGTTAAATAGTTTAATCACTTACAGAAAAATTAAAAAATCAGATTATTTAATTTCTGAAAATCAGGTATGTAATGAAATTGTATTCGTGAAATCCGGAATTATGCGCTCTTTTTTTATCAATTCAAAAGGAGATGAAATAACCAACTGTTTCACTTTTGAGAATGAATTCATGACTGCTTTTTCGAGTTTTATTACACAAAATCCAACAGATGAAAACATTCAGGCGATTACTGACTGCGAATTGGAAGTAATTGATAAAACGGCTGTCGAAAAACTTTTTAGTTCTAGTTTTAGATGGGCTGATATCGGCAGAAAGATTGCCGAAAATGAAGTTGTCAATCTGCATAACCGAATTTCATCACTGCAAAAAAGATCTTCAATAGAAAGATACGAAGCATTGTTTATAAATCATCAGAAGTACATTCAATACATTCCATTGATTTATTTAGCATCGTACTTAGGAGTTTCAACAAGACATTTAAGCAGAATAAGACAGACTGCTGTATTTTAAGACATTTGTCCTGTTTTAAGAAAATTACTTAGAATATTTTTGATAAAAAATAATTTTTATGAAAAATATCCTGATAATAAACGGGCATCCTAATACTGCCAGTTATAATTTTGCTTTAGCGGAATCCTATAAAAACGGCGCTTTGGAAGCAAAAGCAAATATTGAAACCATTGTCATTGCAGACTTAAAGTTCAATCCAAATTTAGCTTACGGATATCAAAAAAGAATAGATTTAGAACCCGATTTAATTAAGGCTTGGGAAAAAATTAAAAAAGCAGATCATTTGGTATGGATTCATCCTGTTTGGTGGGGCGGTCTTCCTGCAATTACCAAAGGCTTTATCGATAGGCTTTTTTTGCCTGGAATGGCTTTTCAATACCGTGAAAATTCTGTTTGGTGGGATAAATTATTGAAAGGAAAAACGGCACATATTATTACTACACTTGATCAGCCGAGCTGGTATTATTATTTATTCAATTCAAAACCAAGTGTCAATCAATTAAAAAAAGCAGTATTAGAATTTTGCGGGGTAAAACCTGTAAAAGTAACTTATGTCGGCATAATTAAAAGCTCTGATGAAAAACAGCGTGAAAAATGGCTGCGTAAAATTTTTCATTTGGGATCACAGCTCAAATAATGTAATAATTTAAAAAGGCTCAAACTAATGTGAGTTTTGAGCCTTTTTATATATTAAGCAGCAACAGGTTTTAATAATAATGTCTTGAGCCATAGCCCGACAAACAAAGCGAAGAGCAGCAATACTGCAAACAAATAAAAAATTGAAATATCAGCAGTCAAGCCTAATAGCAGCGGACCAGCAAATCCAGCCGCAGACCAAGCGGTCAATGTGTAACCAAGTATCTGACCGTATTTTTCAGCACCAAAAATGCTTTTTACAAAAGAAGGCATAGTAGCAAAACCTGCGCCATAACCCGCAATAATAATAAAAGTTAATGTTTGAAACGAAATTTGACTGGTTGAAAAAGTTGGTATTAATGCGAAACAAATTGCATTGATTCCGATAAATAACATAAAAGCTGCCCAACAGCCAATTTTATCTGAAATACTTGACCAAAATAAACGTCCAATTCCATTAAACAAACCTATAATTGCAACAAAAATAGTTGCTTGTGCAGTACTCATCCCTACGACTTCTTCTCCTAAAACAGCCGCTTTTGAGATTATGGCAATGCCGCCGCAAACGTTCAGGAATAATAATAACCAAAGTGCGATAAAACGTCTGTCTGTCACTATTTGTTTTGGAGTTAAATCGATATGTGCATGCTGATTTTCAGCGGTGCTTATTGGATTTGCCAAATATAAAGCACTCAAAAGCATGCAAATTCCATAACCGATTCCTAAAACTGTAAATGCTCCTGAAAGGCCCATTGAAGCATATAAAGGCCCAATTAAAAAAGAAGCCAATAAAGATCCCAATGCAAATGACATAATAATAATTCCCGAAGCCAATCCCGGACGGTCTGGAAACCATTTTACAACTGTATAAACAGGTGCAATATATCCAAATCCCAAACCAATGCCTTGTAAAACTCCGTAAGTAAGGTAAAATAAACTCATAGAATTTATTTTGACCGCTAAGGCACCTCCTAGTAATCCTATAGTTAAAAACAAAGCTGCAATTAATCCTGATTTCATTGGGCCAATTTTTTGGGCAAATTTCCCCATGAAAGCAGCCGTTAATCCTAAGAAACAAATGGCAAGACTGAATCCTGTTTTGGTATCGTGAGCATCCCAGTTTAATTCTTTGGTTAAAGGTTCAATCCATTTGCTGTAAGCGTAAATAGATCCTATGGATAACTGCATAATCATTCCTGCCAATACTATCAAATATTTATTTTTTGACATAATTGTATAATTTTTATTGTAAAAAATTGTCTTGAATTTTTATTTAACTTTTACATTTTTGAAGTACAGCCTGAATATTTCAGCAGCTTTATTTACTTCTTCAGCCGTGTGCGGTTTTGTATCTGCTAACTGATATTCTAAGCCTAATAACTCCCACTTGCTTTTTCCCATTTGATGGAAAGGAATGATTTCTACTTTTTCGATTGTTTTATAAGAAGTAAAATATTGTCCCCATTCATGAAGATATTCCTCCTGATCGCTCCAGCCTGGTACTAAAACGTAGCGCAGCCACATGGGTTTTCCAGTACTTTCTCTATATTCGGCTAATCGGAGAGTTGTTTTGTTTTTTACGCCAGTCAGCTTTTTATGCCATTCTTTATTGATGTGTTTGACATCCAATAGCAGTAAATCGGTTCTTTCAAGTAATTGTTCTGTTTTAGAGTCTAGTACTCTTCCATTAGAATCCAGACAGGTATGAATTCCGTTTTCGTGCAGACGGTCAAAAAAATGAATTAATTTTTCTCTCTGCAGTAAAGGTTCGCCTCCAGAAACTGTAATACCTCCTTTTTTGCCAAAATAAGTTTTTTGATGCAGCGCTTTTTCAACTAGTTCTTCAATAGGCAGAAAAGAACCGCCATGAATATCCAGAGTGTCAGGGTTTTGACAATACAGGCATCTGAACTGGCATCCCTGAACAAAAATGACCATTCGAATTCCAGGGCCGTCATGAGTTCCAAATGTTTCAATAGAATGGATTCGCAGTAGGTCAGGATTATGAGCGTCTATTGAATCGTCTGTATATTGTTGCTGTGGAAAATACATTCTGTAAAAGATTAAAAAAAACCTGCCTAAACTGAACTTGATCAGCTCTTTTTAGACAGGTTAATGTGGTTCAATTTAAATCTATAATTAATTTGGTTAATTTATAAACTTTCGTGAAAAGTTCTGGTAATAACTTCAAGCTGATGTGCTTTAGATAATCGAACGAAGTTTACGGCATATCCAGAAACTCTTATTGTTAACTGAGGGTAATTTTCAGGATGGTTGTAAGCATCAATTAATGTTTCTTTGTTAAGGACATTCACATTCAAGTGATGTGCATTACGGCCGAAGTAACTGTTTAAAATCGTTGTCAGATTATCTACCTGTTCTTCTTTATCGGAACCCAGAGATTTTGGAACCATTGTAAATGTATATGAAATACCATCCTGAGCATCCTGATATTTTAATTTACTCACCGAGTTCAAAGAAGCAATAGCTCCATTTGTATCTCTGCCGTGCATTGGGTTTGCTCCTGGTGCAAAAGCTTCGCCGCCTTTACGTCCGTCTGGTGTTGAACCAGTATTGGAACCATACATCACATTTGATGTAATAGTCAATAAAGACAGGGTAGGAGTTGCATTTTTGTAAGCAGTATGTTTTCTCAATTCAGTAATAAATATAGTAGTGATTTCCTGTGCGATACTGTCTACTCGGTCATCATCATTTCCGAATTTTGGAAAATCTCCTTCGATATTGAAATCTACAGTTAATCCGATGTCGTTTCTAACAGGAGTTACTTTAGCATATTTGATAGCAGATAAGGAATCGGCAATAATTGAAATACCTGCTGCACCATAAGCAATATCAATATTTGGGTCACTATCAATCAAAGCCATCTGTGCTCTTTCATAATAGTATTTGTCATGCATATAATGAATGATATACATTGATTTGGCATAAACTCTTGCTACTTCTGCCAGTGTAGTTTTAAATATGTTCATAACTGAATCATAATCAAGAACACCATCAGCCATTTGAGGGATGTTTTTAATAACAACAGATCCTTTATCTTCCTCGCGTCCGCCGTTTAAAGCCATAAGCAGTGCTTTTGGTAAATTAGCACGAGCTCCAAAATGCTGGATTGTTTTACCAATTTTTTGATACGAAACACAGCATGCAATTCCATAATCATCAGATCCTCTGTTGGTACGCATTAAATCATCATTCTCATACTGAAGAGAAGAAGTGTCGATAGAAACTTTGGCACAAAAATCTTTAAAGCCCTGTGGCAGGCTTTGAGACCAAAGAATAGTCAGGTTTGGTTCAGGAGAAGCTCCTAAGTTATATAATGTCTGTAAGAATCTAAAAGAAGTTTTGGTAACTTTTGTTCTTCCATCGTTAAGCTGTCCGCCGATAGCTTCGGTTACCCAAGTTGGATCTCCTCCAAAAATTTCATCATAGGCACCTGGACGCAAATGGCGCACCAAACGGAGTTTCATAACGAACTGGTCAATAAATTCCTGAGCTTCTTCCTCATTTATTAAACCTGATTTCAAATCATTTTCGATATAAATATCCAAAAATGATGAAACATTACCCAAAGACATTGCAGCGCCGTCTTGTTCTTTTACCGCACTTAAATAAGCTAAATATGTAAATTGAACAGCTTCTTTTGCATTTACAGCAGGTACAGAAATATCAATGCCGTATGAATTGGCCATGATTTTCATATCCTGTAAAGCATTTATCTGCTCCGTGATTTCTTCTCTAAGACGTACTTTATGATCTGTCATTTCACCTGCAACAGCAGTAAAATCCTCTTTCTTAGCTTCGATAAGACGGTCTACGCCATAAAGTGCTACTCTTCTAAAATCACCAATGATTCTTCCTCTTGCATAATTATCAGGCAATCCTGTTAATAAGTGTTTTGAGCGGTATGCTCTAATTTCACTGTCATAAGCACTAAATACTGCTTGATTGTGATCTTTAGCATAATTGAATATTTTAACTACTTCATCAGAAACTGTCAAACCTCTTTCTGCAACTGCAGACTGTACTAATTTGATTCCTCCGAAAGGTTTCATCGCTCTTTTTAATAACTGGTCAGTCTGAAGACCTACAATTACTTCATTTTCTTTATCAATATAACCAGGACCGAATGAGGTAAGATTAGAGATGATATTAGTATCAATAGCTAAACAGCCGTTTTTCTTTCTTTCTTCAAGTAAATTTTCTTTACAAACATCCCATAGCTTATTAGTCTTTTCAGACGGACCGGCTAAGAAACTTTGATCACCTTCATACGGAGAAATATTTTGCAATACAAAATCATAAACATCAATTGCATTATTCCAATTCCCTGTTTTAAAATTTGTTGTTTCAATCGTACTTTTCATTTTATAGAAATTATTTAGTTAACGTGTGTTGATTTATAAAACTGTTTTTATACTAGTAAATTTAAGCAAATTTCAGGCTATTTGGAAGCTGATGTTTATTTTTAGATAATAATTAAAGTATTTACTGCTAACTAGTTATTTGTTTATAAATTTCTTTATTTTGATGACTATTCTTTATAGCTATTACGTTATAGAGAAAACTTATCTGATTATTTTTTAATCAGTTAAAGATTGTTAAATTTTAGATACCTGAATAAATTTATTCTTATGTATGTAAAGAATAACTAATAATATAATGTATAATGATTTTTACAAAATGCTTTCCCTTGATTTTTTTTGTTCTTTAATTATCCAATAACCGTCTGTGATAATTAATCTGACCCAAATGATAAGCTAAATGTGTTGTGAGGTGAATTAATAAATACTCAGCAGAAGTTTTATTTTCGAAAACCAGATAGGGATGTTCATGTTTTAAATCTTCATCTAAAAGCTGATCGAGTGTATTATTAATCATTACAATTGCAGCGTCGATTTGAGCAATGAGCGTGCTTTTCGGAACAAATTTATTAGAAAATTCTAAGTCTCTGTTTCTAATGTAATTTGTATTCCCAATTTGGGCGCCTATATAAGTATTCAGATTACCTATTAAATGCAAACAAAGGTTGCCTCCGGAATTTGATATTAATTTTTCAATGTGCCATATTTTACCCTCATCGGAGTAGGAATCAATTTCTAATTTAAGCCTATTGAGATCCCGATTAAATAATGTTCGTAAAATTTCTATAGTCATTAGGATTGTTTTTTGATATAGTTTTTTAATGAAGAAACAGCCTGATTTTGAATCTGTTTTTGCATGAAACCAGTCCATCCCAATAAAAAACCTTTGAAACCAAAAGCTTGTTTAGACCATTTCCAAATGTCAAAATAATCAGTATGTTTAATAATTAAACCATCATGAAACTGAAATTGTGCATGAACTAGATTGACTATTTTTCGATTTGTTTTACTGAAATTATAAGTAGCAATCCATTTTGCTGTTCCAGCAAATTCATCAGCAGTAATATCAGAAAATTCTATTTTTATGTTTCCTTTGCTTTTTTCCAAAAGCATTTTCCACATTTGGCACGCATCATTTCTTCTCAATATGCCAAAAGCTGGATCTTGAAACTGAATGTCAGGGTGGTAGCATTCACGCATTGTCTGAGCATCAGCATTAGCGAAAGCAGAATAAAATTTATGAATTAATTGTTCGTTGCTATTCATTTTTAATAAAGTTAGAAAGTAAAAATAGTGATTTTTTTACAAAAAAAAAGAGACTGTATAGTAGAACAGCCTCCTTTCATTTGAAAGAATTTAAATTCAGTACCTTTCCTTCTTTAAGTATTATGATGTAATCAATTCAATTCTTCGGTTTTTAGCTCTGCCCGAAGCTGTTTTATTACTGGTAATTTACTGTCGCCAAACCCTAAAGCAGTCAGCCTGATATCAGGTATTCCTTGGGTTATTAAATGGTTTTTTACAATTCTGTCCACTTTTGTTACAGATTTATATTACAAAAAAAACATCGCCGCCTGCATTGTCAGTGTTTCCGCCAATTTGCAGAATTGCTGCATTATGGTTACATATGTAAATGCTAAGTTCTATTGATTAGAATGATTTCTTTTAATTTGGTGTATTATTTATATAATATTCAACAGCAGGTTTGGATCTGGACAATTTTCCAGATAATAAGACAATTTGCTTTTGCTGCAGACACCTGGATAATCTCCAGACTTGCCGTCAATATCTTTTATAATCTGAAAATGAAGATGAGGAGCATAATTTCCATTTACTTCTGAGTTTCCTAGCATAGCTAACTGCTGTCCTTTTGCAAAAAAATCACCTTTTTTAATTGATTTAATACTTTCTATTGTCAAATGACCGTATAAAGTATAAAAAACATAATCCTCTAATTGATGTTCCAGTATAATTGTTGGCCCATAATCGCCAAGATTATTGTTGTTTTGAAAACTATGTACTTTTCCATCCAATGCTGCCAATACAGAAGTTCCATCTTCAATCCACAAATCCATACCAATGTGAATATTACGTTCTTCAGTTGTTAAATCATTAAAAACAGTACTTCTTTTGTACAAATTGCGAACTTCATTATAACCTCCATAAGCAGCTTTGGCATTATTACTTATTAAAATTTGGTTAATATATTCTTGAAGCTCAAAGGCATTTGATACATTCAATTGATCTAGATCAGTATTGGATGGAGACAGATCTAAAGGCGTATACTGAGAGTAGGGGATTGAGCTGTCAATTACTTTAATGTCTTTTAAATCTAAAAATAATGTTTCTAAGGATTTCATTGCAAAATGTAATAAGTTGGAATAAAAAATCCCAACCTGTTAGATTGGGATTAAAATATAATTTTTGATTTTAATATAAAGAAGGAAATTTTGAAGGATTAGCTTCGTTCATCATTTCATATACCTTTTCATAAATATCTTCAGCAGAAGGTTTTGAAAAATAATCACCATCTGTTCCGTAGGCTGGTCTGTGAGCTTTGGCAGTCAAAGTCTGCGGTTTACTGTCAAGATGAATATAAGCATTTTGATCTTCAATTATCTGCTGTAGAATAAATGCAGCGGCTCCTCCTGGCACATCTTCATCAATTATTAATAAGCGATTTGTTTTTTCAATACTTTTTACAATGTCATGATTAATATCAAATGGAAGTAGTGACTGCAGGTCGATAATCTCACAGTCAATTCCTGCTTCGAACAATTCTTTGGTAGCCTGCTCAACTAATCGCAGAGTTGAACCATAAGAAACAAGCGTTATATCAGTTCCAGTTCTTAAAGTTTCAACAACACCTATTGGAGTTTTGAATTCACCGTAATTTAAAGGAGCTTTTTCTTTTAAACGATAACCATTCAAGCATTCGATTACTAATGCAGGCTCATCGCTTTCTAATAATGAATTATAAAAACCGGCAGCCTGCGTCATGTTTCTTGGAACCAATACATGAATTCCTCTGACAGCGTTTATTATCATTCCCATTGGAGAACCAGAATGCCAGATACCTTCTAAACGATGACCGCGGGTACGGATAATCAAAGGAGCTTTTTGTCTGCCTACCGTTCTGTATTGCAATGTTGCTAAATCATCGCTCATAATCTGAATAGCATACAGCAGGTAATCCAAATATTGAATTTCGGCAATAGGGCGTAAACCTCTCAATGCCATTCCAATTCCTTGTCCTACAATTGTAGCTTCACGGATTCCAGTGTCGGCAACACGTAATTCTCCGTATTTTTCCTGCATGCCTTCAAGTCCTTGGTTTACATCGCCAATATTGCCGGCATCTTCACCAAAAATCAATGCTTCAGGATATTTTGAAAATAGAGCGTCAAAATTATCTCTCAAAATCATTCTTCCGTCAGTATCTGCAGCAGCATTACTTGGATATTCAGGTAAAACTTTTTTTACCGAAAACACATTTTTGTCTGATTCCGAAAGTAAATGACTGCTAAACTTTGGCTGTGTTGTATTGATATAATTAGTAATCCAATTTGATAATTCTGCTTTGTCACTTTTATTTATGATTAAACGAAGTGATTTTCGGGCAATTATCATTATTTCCTTTTTTAAAGGGGATTTAATATTTTTTAAATTCGATATGTTTTTTAGAATTTCGTCCTTTTTTGCGCAAACTTCTGAAGCTCTTTCTAAAATCGCAATTAATTCATTTTTCTCTTCAATAATAGGGTTTATAAAAGCATTCCAAGCTGTTTTTTTACCTTCAAAAACTTCTTTTTTTGCATCCAGATCAATGGCATCCAGCTCTTCAGGAGAAGCAATATTGATGGCAATCATCCATAATTTCATCTGGCGGATACAGTCAAATTCTTTTTCCCATGCTAATCGGGAGGCACTTTTATATCTTTCGTGCGAGCCAGAACTTGAATGTCCTTGAGGCTGTGTTAATTGATTTACGTGGATTAAAACCGGAACATGGCTTTCACGTGCTATTTCGGTAGCTTTTTCATAAGTTGCAATCAGGTCTACATAATCCCAGCCTTTAACGGTTAATATTTCAAAACCATTGGTGCCTTCTTCTTTTTGGTATCCTTTTAATATTTCAGAGATATTTTCTTTAGTAGTCTGATGTTTTGCATGTACCGAAATACCGTATTCATCATCCCAGATACTCATTACCATTGGCACCTGAAGTACGCCGGCAGCGTTTATGGTTTCAAAAAAAAGGCCTTCTGATGTACTGGCGTTTCCTATAGTTCCCCAAGCGATTTCTTTTCCTTCTATAGAGAATTGGTCTGCATTAGGAATATTAGGCACGTTTCTATAAATTTTTGAAGCTTGTGCCAGTCCAAGCAGTCTTGGCATTTGTCCAGCAGTCGGAGAAATATCTGCGCTGGAATTTTTTTGCTCCGTTAGGTTTTTCCAAGATCCGTCTTCATTTAAGCTGTGAGTTACAAAATGTCCTCCCATTTGCCTTCCTGCAGACATTGGTTCCAAATCAATATCTGTATGTCCATATAAACCGGCAAAAAACTGTTCAATAGTTAATTCACCAATTGCCATCATAAAAGTCTGATCACGATAATAACCAGAACGGAAATCACCATTTTTAAAGCATTTTGCCATGGCTAGCTGCGGTACTTCTTTGCCATCTCCAAAAATACCAAACTTGGCTTTTCCAGTTAATACTTCTTTACGCCCTAATAAACTGCATTCCCGGCTTATAATGGCGACTTTATAATCATTTAATACTTCAGTTTTGAAATCTTCAAATGTTAAACCAATATCGACTTTTTCTGTAATCATAATTAAGAAGTATAACTTTAATGCGGCAAATTTAATTAAAACTATCTAGATAGCATTGTGCAATTCTGTATTTTTATATTTTTTTGGCAAATAATTTTTAGTAAAACGAATGTATTTTTATTAAAAAAATAATTTTAACTAAATTTTTCAAACAATAATTCAATATTTTAAAGTTTTTATTTTGAATTAAAACCATTTTCGGGTAAAAAGATTAATTAATGATTTTGGGTTAAAAATGAAGATAAAACGTATTTTCTCTCCATAATTTTTTTCTGACAGTTCAAATCCGTTTGAAGAATATACAGGAAAATACAATTCGAAGTAATCCTGAACTAAATTTAACCGAATACCGCTGTCATAAAGAAACGTATTTGAAGCCCCTTTATTTTTTATAAAACCAAAATCTGCATATGCATCAACCCAGTTCCATAGTATAGAATAACTCAGATTCGCCGTTGTCAGCCATTGATCAGCTTCAGACGGATTTAAAAATGATTTAAAACCTCCCTGAGCATGGATATACTGCTGACTTAAGATTCCAGTTATATCAGACCTTGCATAGACGGCATAATCAAACATATAATCGTTTACTCGTGATACACCAAAATTATAGTTTTGAGTATTGTTGCTATTATATAAAAAGGTTCCTGCAAAAACTCTGGCATTAAAATATCGGTTGTCATTAAACAATTTACGATATTCCATTTCAGCCGATACTTTACCAAAATAACTCGAAAATTGAGCATCTGTAAAGAATCTTACATGACTTGTAACCTCGGTTTTTATATTAAAGTATTTAATGTTAAAGATAGAATAGTTATCAGTACTGTCGGTTACAATTGCTGATGGCTCCTTATAAATGATATTATATTTCATCATTAAAGCCTGTTTCCTATTATCACGATAGTTTGGCTGTCTTAAAAAAAAGGATAAGCTTGGATATAATTTCAAATAAGCCGCATCTGATGCATAATGGAAATAAGAACCGTTTAAAGAGTATCGAATGTTGTAGAGATTTCTATCCCTTAAATATTGATTGTATGCAAAGGTGTAGCTGCCAACAATTGATTTGGTATTAATGGAATACATCGGATTTAAAATAAACATAAACGGTTTATCAAAAAAGCTGTAATTATAAAAACTTACTCCTGGGGCAAAACCATCATATTTATTATAAAACAGCGTAGGCACATAAAATAATTGGGAGTAATGCGGGTCTTCTAAATCTTGAAAAAAAGTCATTTTTAAAGGACGGTTCAGCGAAAGAGCATTCAGCGATTTCCAATTGTTTCTCAAATTGAATTCGGGAACTTCATTTTTATAATTTAGAGCTAATTTGTCGATACTTTTTCTTTCTAAAGTTATCTGCTTGTCAATTTCACTAATTTCAAGCCATTTTTTAAAAATAACCTGTTTATCTCTAATTCCAAATATTGGCATTGGAACCAATGGAAATCCTTTGTTCTTTACAGTAAACGTTACACTGTCTTTAGTTTTAGAAACGGCATCAAATTTATAATCAATGATTTCTCTGCTGTCAATTATATGATTAAAAAACCAATCGATATCTTTTGGAGTTTTTGATTTCAAAAGCTCCTCAAAATCCGTTCTGTCTGTTTGTTTATCTTTATTGAGACTGTAAAAATCTTTAATTCCTGATAAAACTATTTTGCTGCCAAGATAATCGTCAAGATACTGCATGCTCAATCCGGCTTTGTATTTATTTGCAATTTGAACATTGTATTTTATCAATGTATTTTTTGAAGCATTAAGAGGCTGGTCAAGGTTTTTTCTGGCCATCAGCATGTAATAATAGCTGTACTGCTCATTAAAATCAGTTTGTGCCATCTTAAAACCTCTGAGTAAAAAATATTTTGAGGCAGATCCCATCATTTTGCTTTTAGGATGATATTTATCGATATAATTCATCATCGTAAAGATTTGGATTCCGTCATAAATCCAGTTGTATTTTCTCGAATCTAACCGCATGCTGGTTTTTAGATAGTTATTCATGAAGGTTTTTAAAAACTTAATTTCAAATAAAAAGTCTTCGTGAAAAGGGCGCATGAATTTTGGCAGCTGATTTAAGCCGTAAAAAGGATTTTTTTCATAATCGGCCTGAGATATAATTATTTTATCAAATGGATATTCTCCAATCTGATTCTTGGCAAAATCAGCAGTTCTTTCAATGATTTTTTTCTTTAATGAGTCGTTAAGCCTTCCAGATCGAATATTTGTAAAAACTTCAAGACCGTTAACTTTAAAATTAGTGTAACTGGACTCCTTTTCTATAATGAGATCAACATCATTGATGTTTTTGCCTGTTAATCGAATGTTAGTTTCCTTATCAGTCTGTGCTGATTGTTCAACAGCTAAATTAGTAGTAACTGCATTTTTTCCGCTGATTTTTAAATCAATATCAAAATCTGAAACAGCGTTGGCAATGTCATCAAGATTTTCGTTGCTGTATTTTACAAACTGTTTGTTCTCATATCGGGCAGGCGTAAGAAACCAATTTTTGAGATGCATGCCATATTTTTCAAAATAACCATAACCAGTAAATTTATCGCTGGGAATTTTGGAAACATACGTAAGATGTAATTTAATTTTTTGATTTGGAAGTAATTTTTTGTCCAGAAGTATAGTAATATAATCAGGATTTTTTTCAGTTCTTTCCCATGTAAAAAAGTTTTTATCAGCATCTTCAATAATTAAATTGATAGTCCCGCCAAGCTCTTCAGTAGAAGCCATGTGAAATTTATTGTAAAACTCATCCGAAAAACGTTTTCCCAAAGGACTTTTTTTGTTCGAAAAGGCATTATTCCAGTCATTCAGTACAATTGAAGACAAAGTATCATTAGATTGATTGTAAAAAGTAATTTCCTGATTAATTGATACTGTTTTATAATCCATATTCACCACCGCAGCTATCTTTGACTGATGCTGGGCATATTGTTTTTGAGCTGTCAACAAAACAATAAGGAATAAAATAATTTTACAGTAAGTTTTCAATTTGGAGCTGTATAAGTTTACGAAGGCATAAAGCTAATACAATTTACAAATTTTTAGGAAAAGTTCAGTATTAAGCGGGTGAAATGCGCTGAAAGACGTTAAAATGAAAAACCCGACGCATTCTTTGAAGATGGGGCGGGTTTTTGAATTAGAAATTAGGACTTAAATCGTATTTTTTGTAGAATTTATTGATGACATCAACTACTTCATCTTCAGTGTCGACAATCTTAAATAAGTTCAAATCATCGGGGCTTATTGTATGTTCTCTTTCAAGTAAAACTTCTTTAATCCAATCGATTAAACCTGACCAAAATGAACTTCCAACCAATATAATCGGGAATTTGCCAATTTTTTTGGTTTGAATTAAAGTAATTGCTTCAAACAATTCGTCCAATGTTCCAAAACCTCCCGGCATTACTACAAAACCTTGTGAATATTTTACAAACATTACTTTTCTGACAAAGAAATAATCGAAATTCAGGTTTTTATCTCTGTCAATATAAGGATTAAAATGCTGTTCAAAAGGTAATTCGATATTCAAACCTACTGAAGTTCCTCCGCCTAAGTGAGCACCTTTGTTACCCGCTTCCATAATTCCTGGACCGCCTCCGGTAATTACACCATAGCCTGCTTTACTAATTTTGAAAGCAATTTTCTCAGCTAGCTGATAATAATGGTCTTCAGGTTTTATTCTTGCCGAACCAAAAATTGTAACACAGGGACCAATACGTCCCATAGCATCATATCCGTTAACAAATTCGGACATGATTTTAAAGATTCCCCAACTATCATTGGATCTAATCTCATTCCATGTTTTTTGTTTAAGACTATCTTGAATTACTTTGTCTTCGTCATTGTCGAAATCTTCTAGTTTCATATGTGTTTAGTGTTAATTTTTAGGAGCTATTTACTTCGTCAGTCCCGCTATCCGTTACAATCTTTTATTTTGTTAAAGGAATAAAATAAAAGGATTTTCACTGCTATCGAGGCTAGGGGTAGCTCTTTTTAAGAAGGAATTTATTTAAACTAAGATAACTTTTTTTTCAAAAACTGCGCAGTATAGCTTTTCTTATTTTTAGCAACTTCTTCTGGAGTTCCTTTAGCAATAAGAGTTTTCCACCTTCAGGTCCAGTATTTATAATATAATCAGCTAGTTTGGTTTGATATTTTAAATAAAATAAATTAATTCAGTTTTATTGTTTGCGAACCTGTGTATTGAAATAATTGAAATCCTAAAGCATTAATTTCACTATGTTCCATTTCAATTCCATCAGGTAATAAATTATTTAATCTATTGAAAGCATTCGGAGCATCAATATTTGGAGATGGTTTATTAGATTGTTTATTGCAATAACAGCATCTTTTATGTTCAAAGGAATTTATGAAAGTTTCAATTGAAGCAACAGTTTTTATCAGTTTTAATGTTTTAAGCATTTGAGAAATGGCTCCAGAAAGCACTTCTTCAAATGCATTTTCATCAACTATTTTTCTGTTTTTTAATTCATTCAAAAGAAAAAATGATTTATTTTCTGTGTAAACTATTGCATCACATCTGCTTTTTCCTTGCTTAAATTTATGTGATAAACTTGTTAAAAAAGTATCGTAATCAATAATAGCTATCTCTAAATCATTTGGATTGGAGTATTTGGCTGTCCCTGAATCTTTAGCAAATGAGATTGTCAAAACGGTATTTACATCTTCTAATTCAAAATAGGATGAACTGGTATCTTGACGAATATTTAAACTAGAAATTGGTAATTTATGGAATGAAGTAAAATCATTTTTTAGCAAACTATCCATAATTATCCTAATTTTTCATATTCGTTATAAATATCGTTTATAGTATCTGATAAAGGATTTGTGTTTACCAATCGCTCATTTTGTGCCATTAAATTTATCAATCCACCATCAGCAACTTGATATACTGCTAATTCATCATAATTATATTTTGCTTCATCAACATTTTTATCAAATTTTTTTATAAGTAGATTTAGATAGTTTACAATGTATGGACTGTGAGTAGAAAGTAATAATTCAACGGGATTTGTGTTAGTAATAAAACAATTTTCTACCAAATTATCCATTAATTTACATTGAGCATCTGGAAATAAACTCAATTCAGGTTCTTCAATGTGGATGTATATTTTTTTATTTATATCGCTCAAATTTTTTACCGCTTTGAATTTTGTTAAACTATCCGTAGAAGATAAATATTTCAAGACAGAACCGTTAAAAGCATCTTCAAATTTAAAATTCTTTGCAAAAAATTCTGAAATTAAAAGGATCGGTACAGAAGTTTGTGTTCCCGATGAACTATTTTTAAATTCTATATCAAACTTTTCATTATTATCGGATTCTATTCTATAATTTTTTCCTAAATCACTTTTTTTTACAGAAAATTTCAAACCTAAATGGTTTAATTCAATATTCTTAATTGCATCAGAAGCTAAATTAAAATCTCTAAAAACTTCGTGAAAATAGAAACCTAAATTACCACCTGTTAATGAAGCTCCTATATTGGCCCACAAAGCAATAATATTTCTTGTTTCGGTAATGAAACTAATTTTATTAAAAGAGATATATGATTCATTTATTGTTTGATTTGAAAAATACAAAGTGTTTTGATGGAATTTTATTTCATAATTTATTCTCTTATCAAAAGTAGTTTTATATATTATCTCAGTGTTTGGTTTTATAAATTCTTTAATTCCACTACTTTCAAAATAGGAATATATGTCAAATTCAAAAGGAGAATTAACGTTGCTTTTTATAAGGTATGAATGTATATTTTGCATTTTATAAATCCATCGAAACAAGGAAATCACTTTCATCAAAGTACTTTTTCCGCTGCCTGATTCTCCAATGAAAACGGTAAAAGGTTTTATTTCTTCAATAGAAATATCTTTTAAAGGGCCAAGATTTTTTATGACAATAGATTCTTTCATTTTAATCTGTTTTAAACAAATGTAATTATTTTTATTTCAATTCCTTTTTCAAAAATTGTGCTGTGTAGCTTTTTTTGTTTTTTACAATTTCCTCAGGAGTTCCTTTAGCGACTAGAGTTCCTCCGCCTTTTCCGCCTTCAGGACCAATATCTATAATATAGTCTGCCAATTTTATAACATCCATATTGTGTTCGATAATCAAAATGGTATTTCCTTTATCAACGAGTTTGTTAATTACATCCATCAATACCCTAATGTCTTCAAAATGCAAACCTGTTGTTGGTTCGTCAAGAATATAGAACGTATTTCCAGTATCTTTTTTAGACAATTCTCCAGCTAGTTTGATTCGCTGTGCTTCACCGCCAGAAAGCGTTGTACTTTGTTGTCCAAGTGTAATGTAGCCTAAACCAACATCCTGAATTGTTTTTACTTTTCGATAAATTTTTGGAATATTTTCAAAGAAAGGAACCGCTTCATCAACCGTCATATTTAAAACGTCAGAAATAGATTTTCCTTTATAGCGAATTTCTAAAGTTTCCCTGTTGAAACGTTTTCCTTGGCAGGTTTCACATTCCACATATACATCTGGTAAAAAATTCATTTCGATAGTACGCACTCCGGAGCCTTCGCAGGTTTCACAGCGTCCGCCTTTTACATTAAAACTAAAACGTCCCGCTTTATAACCACGAATCATACTTTCAGAAGTCATTGTAAAAAGATTTCGTATTTCAGAAAAAACTTCGGTATAAGTCGCAGGATTAGAACGCGGCGTACGCCCAATCGGACTTTGGTCAATATCAATCACTTTGTCGATATGCTCCAAACCTTCAATTTTTTTATACGGTTTCGGAATTTTAACACCATTAAAATAATAGGCATTCAAAATAGGGTAGAGGGTTTCATTAATCAAAGTCGATTTACCGCTGCCCGAAACACCTGTAACGCAAATCATTTTACCCAAAGGCAATTCGATCGAAACATTTTTTAGATTATTTCCAGTCGCTCCAGTAAGTTTTAGGAATTTTCCGTTTCCTTCACGGCGTTTTTCTGGAATTTCTAATTTCATTTTTCCATTCAGATACTGCGCTGTAATTGTATCCGAAGCTAAAGTTTCTTTAGGAGTTCCTATACTGATGATTTCACCACCATATTTCCCTGCTTTTGGACCAATATCAATCACATAATCGGCACGTTCCATAATATCTTTGTCGTGTTCAACCACAAGTATTGAGTTACCGATGTCTCGCAATTGTTCCAAAGAATGAATCAGTTTTTCATTGTCTCTTTGATGTAAACCAATACTTGGCTCATCCAAAATATATAAAACACCCACCAATTGTGATCCAATCTGTGTCGCTAATCGTATGCGCTGTGCTTCACCGCCCGAAAGCGATTTGGAGCTTCGGCTTAAAGCTAAATAGTTTAACCCAACATTCATCAAAAAAGTCAATCGGTCTTTGATTTCTTTAATTACTTCGGTGGCAATTATTTTTTGTTTATCAGATAAATGTTTATCCAAATCAAAAAACCAGGCTGTCAAATCAGAAATGTCCATATCGCACAATTCGGAAATGCTTTTTTCATTTACCCTAAAATAATTTGCTTCTTTTTTCAATCGGGAACCTTCGCAGACAGGACATTTTATTTCGTCCATAAATTCTTTTGCCCAACGCTTAATTGCTGTTGAACCACTTTCGTCGTGCTGATTTTTTATGAAATGGGAAATTCCCTCAAAATCAATTTTGTAATCTCGGGCAACGCCTAAATCTTTAGAATTTATCGTGAATTTTTCTTTTCCGCCATTCAAAATCATTTCCATCGCCTCGGCAGGAATTTTTTCAACGGCATCAGTCAATTTAAAACCGTATTTCTCACCAATGATTTCCAGTTGCTTAAAAATCCAAGAAGATTTGTATTCGCCCAAAGGTGCAAAACCACCAGCTTTAATGGATAATTTAGGATTTGGAATAATTTTATTGATATTGATTTGATTAACGGTTCCCAATCCGTTGCAATGATCACAAGCCCCTTTTGGAGAGTTGAACGAAAATAAATTCGGTTCCGGATTCTGATACGAAATTCCAGTTGAAGGACACATCAAATTCCGGCTGAAATAACGCACTTCATTCGTATCCTGATCGAGAACCATCAATACGTTTTCGCCGTGATGCATGGCAGTGTTGATGCTTTCGGAAAGACGTTTTTCGTTGTCAGGAGTATTTTCAATTACCATACGGTCAACGACAATTTCGATGTCGTGGGTTTTGTAACGATCCAATTTCATTCCAGAAACCAAGTCCAAAATATCTCCGTTGACACGGACTTTTAAGAATCCCTGCTTGGTAATCTGCTGAAAAAGTTCTGCGTAATGCCCTTTTCTGGCTCGAATGACCGGAGCGAGAATATTGATTCTTTTTCCAGTAAAATCCTGAATAATCAAATCCTTGATTTGGTCATCCGAGTATGAAACCATTTTTTCTCCCGTGTTGTAACTGTAAGCATCGGCACCACGGGCATAAAGTAAACGCAGGAAATCGTAAATTTCGGTAATGGTTCCGACAGTCGAACGAGGACTCTTGCTGGTTGTTTTTTGCTCGATGGCGATAACAGGAGAGAGTCCGTCAATTTTATCGACATCAGGGCGTTCCAAACCGCCGAGAAATTGTCTTGCATAAGCCGAAAAGGTCTCAACATATCGGCGCTGTCCTTCGGCATAAATAGTATCGAACGCTAATGAGGATTTCCCTGAGCCCGAAAGCCCGGTAATTACAACCAATTTTTCCCTTGGGATGGAAATATCTATATTTTTTAGATTGTGAACGCGTGCGCCCTGAACTTCAATCGTATTGTCTGTGTCTAGCATAATTTTTGCAAAAAAGCAAAGTTACCATTTTGATTGGTTCTTTTAGTTGTAGAAAGCAAAAGTTTGTGCTAGTCTGCTATAATAAAAAAACGCTAACCTAAGCTAGCGTTTTCTTTTGCGATTTGTAATATAATCTTCAATGGCTTCACGTGTTGTAAGCCAGTTTCGTCCTTCTTTATAAGCGTCTATCTTACCTGTCCGGGCTAATAGACTTATGTATTCCTGACCATATTCCATACCGGGTTCTTGAATAATATTTGAAATTTCCTGATATTCGGTATAATTGTCCGGCATTGCAGTTTTGTAAATATTCAAGGTACGTTCCAGTGCCTGACACATCAATAAAGTGAGTTTTTGATAATTACCTCCATTAGCCTGATTTAAGGCTTCGTAATATTTCTTTCGGTCATTTTTTAAAATAATAGCTGGAGGAAAACCACTTCGCATTAATATTAAATTCATTGCCAATCGAACTGTCCGGCCATTACCATCAAAAAAAGGATGTATCCACACAAATTTATGATGAAAAATAGTTGCCAGCTCAATATCATTCAACTGTAATGGATTGGTATTTATAAAATCAATTAATTCATCCAGTAAATCAGAAACTTTATTTGCATTTGGCGGTGTAAAATTGGCACCAGTTATTCGGACTCCTCCATTACGGATTCGTCCTGCAAAATCATCTTCTATGGATCGTAAAACCAAACCATGCAATGACAATACATCGATACTGCGCAAAGTATAATTATCATTTACAATTGAATATAAATAATCAATAGCCTTATCGTGATTATGTGTTTCAAAATGTTCTCTTAGTGATTTCCCTTTTACAGTTATCCCTTCCTGAATGACCATTTGGGTTTCGCGCAGGCTCATTGTGTTTCCTTCTATGCTGTTTGAGTTGTAGGTCCATTCAATGGAAAGGCTTTCCCTGATTTTATTCAATGCAATATTGGGCAGAGGTCTGCTGGACTGCAGAATTTTTCGTTTTTCGTGCAATCTGTCAAAAGTTGACTGTAGTTCGTCTCGGTATGTTAAATTAATGTCCCACATACCACAAAGATATAATTAATATCGGATAGTTGAAAAAAAATATTTACCCGATATTAAAATTATTCTATCGTCATAGACTTCAACTTGCTTCGGTATACTTCCAGAGCGACAGATTTGGATATAAAACCATAATATTTGTCATCACTTATGACAGGAAGAAAAGCTTTTTTAGAACTCTCAAATTTATCCATTACAATTTCCATACTCTGCGAAGGATGAACAATGGTAACTGGCTGAACCATAATTTCTTTTATTAAAGTATATTTTACTCTGTATGGATTAAAAATGATCTCCCTAATATCATTAAAATGTACAATTCCTAATAGACGTTTTTCATTGGAAACCACTGGGAAAATAACTTGATTTGAATGAGAAATCAAATCAACCAATTTTTCAAGAGTATCTTCTGGCTTAACAGTTAAATAATCGGTCTGAATAATTGAGGCGGTATTTAAAGTTGAAAGAACATTTGAATCTTTGTTACTGGTAAAAGCATGTCCCTTTTTGGCTAGATTTTTCACATCTAAAGAGTGTTTCTCAAATCGTTTTGAAATGGCAAAACTAATAGAGGCTACAATCATAAGCGGAATCATTAAGCCGTAACCGCCAGTAATTTCAGCAATCAAGAAAATTGCGGTTAATGGTGCATGAAATAATCCGCTCAAAATTCCTGCCATACCAACCATCGTAAAATTACCAATGGGCAAATTAGTCAAACTGGTTAGGTTCAATAATTTTGAAAAGAAAAATCCAACATATGAACCCAGAAAAAGGGAAGGAGCAAAATTTCCTCCATTACCGCCACTTCCTAAGGTAATTCCTGTTGCAAAAGCTTTTAACAGTAATGAACATCCAATAAAAGCCAATAAAGCCCAATTATTGTTTCTAAATTCACTAAAAAGAGTATTCTCTAATAATTCGCCCGGATCACTGCCGGCTAAACTGCGAATGCTTTCATAACCTTCTCCAAATAGTGTTGGAAAAACAAATATCATAAGTGCTAAAATGGAAGCTCCAATAAGAGCTTTTGTATATAGAGGAAATCTAATATGTCCAAAAAAATGTTCCGTTTTTTGAAAATTTCTGGCGTAAAAAACAGATACAAATCCTGTAGATACTCCCAGTAATACATAATATGGAATATTATGGTAATTAAACGTTTCTCTGCTTGGAAAATTCAGCAAAATAGTCTCATCTAAGGCAATTGCAGAAACCAATGCTCCAGTAGCGGCAGCGATCATTATTGGCGTAAATGCAGAAACGCTGACATCAACAAGCAGCACTTCAACGGCAAACAAAACTCCAGCAATTGGAGCGTTAAAAGCGGCTGCTATACCAGCAGCGACCCCACAGCCAATTAGGAGTGTCCGATCTTTATAATGTAATTTATACCGTTGTGCATAATTAGATCCAAATGCAGCACCGGTAACTACAATAGGGCTTTCAAGACCAGCAGAACCACCCATACCAACAGTTAGGGAGCTGGTCATGATTTGGGCGTACATTTGTTTTTTCGGAATAATACTTGCTTTTTTAGCAACAGCGTATAAGATTTGTGAAGTTCCTTTTTCAATCGTTCCTCCCAAAAAACGTTTAACTACAAAGACCGTAAGCATAATACCAATTACCGGAAGCATTATCTTGATAAGTCCAATTTTAAAAATAGCAGCATGGACAGTTATGTAAGTAGCAAATCTAAAAACCCAGTGAGCAAATGTTTTTAAAATAATTACAGCAATTGCAGAAGATATTCCAACTAAAACGCTTGATAAAAAGATAAATTGTTTTGGAGTTAAAGCCGATTGTGCTAAAGCCAGCAGAAGTTCTATTTTTGAAAAAAACTTTTTAAACATTGTGATTGAACGTTGATTTATAACAAAAATAGGCTTTTTTGATGTAAAAGCTACAAATTATTCCATTAAAGACATGGCGTGTTTTGCAACAATTCCAAAATTATATCCTTGCGCTTGATCATAGCCAGCATAATTCACAGCAATAAGCTGTCCGCATTCATTAAAAACCGGCGAACCACTGGCTCCATGGGTTGAAGTCACATTATACTGCACGCTAACACCATCAGATTCTTTGTTGATCTGACCTTCATAAACCTGCACTTTTATCCCTTTTCGGGTATTAGCTAACTGCATTCCCATCGGATATCCGATCAAAATTGCATTGGTTCCTGGTTTTATACTTGAATCATCCTGTACAGCATTATCCAAATCAACAATATTGGATACAGAATCTGGAAGGTTTTCACTATTAAGCTGTAAAATTGCAACATCAACCTCTTCTTCATCGGCAATTTTCAATACTTTACATTGCAGCCAATCATCTTTTGAGCCATGAAGAGCTACGCTGATTTCAACAGTTTTTGGAACAATTTCGATATCCTCTAGTTTGGTGTAGATAATCTGACTCGTTATAGCTTTTTCTTCTGACTGATTTTCAGATATCAAGTCATTTACTTCAGTAGCAACACTTGATGAGTCAATATTTGCAGCAGGTGCCGAAGCAACTGGAGTTTCTTCAGCTTCTTCATCGGAATAATCACCTTCTTCTTCACCGCTGTAATCATTCCAGTGCAGTTCAAGGTAACTTTTATAATCTTTTTTATCAATAGAGTCAGGTAGAATTGCTGCGATATGATCTTTTAAATCGCTAAAATCATCCTCTTTAGTGTTATCATCATACTTCCAAGGTTCGGCAACATGGTGGTTGGTAACTATTTTGCCATCTTCAGAAACAAAAAATCCTGTTCCGGAAATTGTTTTTTCCTCAAATGAATTGTCATCTACTGTAATCTGGAATGGTTCAGATCCTTTGATGGAAATTTGCAGTGCATAAGTGTGTTTGACAAGTACTACTGCATCTTTATATTTTTCATAAATCTCAGTCTGATTATTGAGACAGACAGCTTCTTTTTTATTGAATTTATTCCAAACCCTTGGTATTATTATTACTCCGAGGACAATTAGAACGCCGGCTATTAATGCAATTTTTTTAGTTCTGGATTTGTTATCTATTTCAAATGAATTTGTTTCATTTTTTCCTTCAGAAGTCTGATTGTCTAGCATTTTTATTGAATTTTTGTAAGCAAATTTAGTAAAACAAACCGTACTAATTATGAAGAGATTTATTTTTAATTTAAAATATTTTTACATAAAAATAAGTCTTTAATAATCAGCTGAATGCAAATAAAATCAGCCGATTTTTTATCATAAATTTTTCAAAGCTTCTCTTTTGCTCAAATTTTTTAGATCCGAAATAGATACAAAATTTTTGACCGCAATGGGATTTGTTTTTGAATATTCACGCAGAGCCCAGCCAATGGATTTTTGGATAAAAAACTCATTTGAAGTTCCATGTTTCTCACAAAGTGTTTTAAGTAAATCAAAATCTGTTTTTCCTTTATAGCTTAGCTGAAAGAGAATCGCACTTCGATTGAGCCACATATTATCTGAGTTTGAAAAACGGGAGATAACATTGCCTCTTTCCAATGGAAATTCCAGCAGATATTCACCCAGAATAAATTTAGCAATAACATCCACACTGTCCCACCAGGAATGAGTAATTATAAGCTTTTCAATAAACTTAATATCTTCCTTTAAATATTTTTTTTTGAGATTTTTTATCAAAATTTCAAGAGCGCAGTAATGCAGTTCACGTTCTTTTTTTGAATATAATGACAATGCTATTTCTCGTGAGTTTTCAGCAGTTTCCTTTTGGTTTTCAAGACAAATCTTTTTAAAAATAAATCTTCTTTCGTTAGTCTTTATACCAAAAAAAGGAAAATTGTTTTTCATATATTTTGACATAGCTTCTGCATTTACAGCATCAGCAGATTCATTAAAAGCTTTTTCTAAAGAGTAAATAAAATTCATAACAAAATTAATTTTTGATGAGCTTCGATTCTTATATCTTCAAAAAAAGCAATGAATTCCGACTCGAAATCACTATAATATTCAGAAAGTTCATTGGAGGAAAATCTCATTTTGGATTCATTTTTAGTTCTGCCATCCATTTGTGTCAAGATTTTACTGATTCCTTCTACGGTTTGGTAGCTCATCAGCCAATTGCGCTCAATCATGTACGGCATAATTCCTCTGGTTCTTTCAGATAAAAACTCATAATTATCATGAAGCGATTGGTAAAAACGGTTTGTGAAATCTGTCAGATTTTCTTTTGAATAATTGCTCCAGTTTTTTGCCAAAAAATGATCATAAAAAACATCTGTAATTACGCCGGCATAGTGATGGTATTTTTCGTGCAGGCGTTTGGTGCTCTTTCTGAAAACAGGATGAGCATCGGTATAAGTATCTATGAAACGGTGCAGCAGAATTCCTTTTTGTATTTCCAGAGGATAAGTTTCAAATTGTTTACCCCTGATGCCGTCTGCCATGAAGTTTCCAATTTTTATCAAATCACTGTCTCCTGATAAATAGATGTGGGCTAAGAAGTTCATTGAAATTTTAGATTTTAGATTAACGATTTCTGATTTAGAAATCAAGTCTGAAGATGTTTTTACGTGTGTTTGTTTGATAAAGATATAAAAAATCACCAATCCTTTTTATTAAAACAATTTGCTGCTCAAGATCCAATTCCTTTTTGCGATTTACTCCTTATAAAGACATAAACTTTTTTATATTTGCCTTAATAAAATAATTCTAATGTTTGATTGTAAAGTAGAAATCTGCAATCTAAAATCGTTAATCTAAAATCATAATTTAAATGACTTTAATAAAATCAATATCAGGAATCCGAGGAACAATAGGGGGTAAAGTAGGAGACAATTTGACTCCTGTTGATGCTGTGAAATTTGCTTCGGCTTATGGAACCTGGCTGAAAAATCATTCTAAAAAAGACAAGCTGACTGTTGTTGTAGGACGTGACGCTCGTATTTCGGGACCTATGATTCACAATTTGGTTATCAATACACTAATTGGTTTAGGAATTAATGTAATCGATTTAGGTTTATCAACAACGCCGACTGTTGAAATTGCCGTGCCATTGGAAAAAGCTGACGGAGGAATCATTTTAACAGCTTCTCATAATCCAAAACAATGGAATGCATTGAAATTATTGAATGAAAAAGGAGAGTTCTTGAGCGGTGCAGCCGGTGAAAAAATTCTTGAGATTGCCGAAGCAGAAGCTTTCGATTTTGCTGATGTAGATAGTTTAGGCCAGATCACTGTAAATGATGCTTATATGGACATTCATATCGATGAAGTCTTGAACTTGCCATTGGTGGATATTGAAGCAGTAAAAGCGGCAAAATTTAAAGTTGTGGTCGATGGCGTAAATTCATCAGGAGGAATTATTATTCCAAGATTATTAGAATTAATGGGTGTTGAAGTAGTAAAATTATACTGTGAACCAAACGGGCATTTTCCTCACAATCCAGAACCTCTGAAAGAGCATTTAACGGATATTTCAGAATTGGTGGTTAAAGAAAAAGCGCATTTGGGAGTTGTTGTTGATCCAGATGTAGATCGTTTAGCTTTTATCAGTGATGATGGTGAAATGTTTGGCGAAGAATATACATTGGTAGCCTGCGCAGATTATGTTTTGAGCAAAACTCCAGGAAATACAGTTTCCAATATGTCATCTTCACGCGCATTGCGTGATGTTACTAACAAACATAATGGCAGCTATGAAGCCAGCGCAGTAGGCGAGGTGAATGTAGTAGAATTGATGAAGAAAAACAATGCAGTCATTGGAGGCGAAGGAAATGGCGGTATTATTTATCCAGAATCTCACTACGGTCGTGACAGCATGGTGGGCGTGGCTTTATTTCTGACTCATTTGGCAAACAAAAAAATCTCAGTTTCTGCCTTGAGAGCTTCGTATCCTGAATATTATATGAGTAAAAACAAAATTGAATTGACACCACAAATTGATGTTGATGCAATTCTTGCTGCAATGACCGAGAAATATAAAAATGAAGATATTACCACTATTGACGGAGTGAAAATTGATTTTGCCGAAAATTGGGTGCATTTAAGAAAATCAAATACAGAACCTATAATACGTATCTATACCGAGGCTTCGAGCCAGAAATTAGCTGATGATTTAGCCTTGCGAATTATCGATGAAATAAAAGCTGTTGCTGGAATATAATCTAAAACCCGACTCCCGTCGGGTTTTTTTATGTATTGTCGGGATGACTGGATTCGAACCAGCGACCCCTAGCACCCCATGCTAGTACGCTGCCAGGCTGCGCTACATCCCGGTTTTGAGTTTGCAAATATATTTTTTTACAGAAAATAAAAAAAGTTTGAGACTTGTTTTTCCACTATTAAAATAAAAGTATAGGTAGACAGCCCCTACAAAAATGATTCATAAAACTACTTTGCTATCATTTGCGGCTGAATTTTAAATTTAAAAATCCATCCTTTTTTTATAATCTATAGATCAAATAGGTTAAATAGATATTTTGTCTAAAAGCCTATTTGTATGGATATTTCTCAAAAAGTTAGAGACTTAAAAGAATAATATTGTAATAATTATCATTTTGTGTGATAAAAATCACAAAAATGTAAAAATGAAATTTCAAATATTGCAAAAAACTATATATTTGAAATCAAATTTAAACCCAATGTCTGTACCCCCAAAAATTACATTATTAGAACAGTATTTTAAACAATTCAGAGACAATATTATCGGAATTGAACAAGAGTTTGAATCTCCTTATGGTAAACAAAAAATTGTATATACTGACTGGACAGCTAGCGGCCGTTTGTATCGCCCCATTGAAGAAAAACTGATGAATGAATTTGGACCATTTGTGGCCAATACCCATACAGAAACGACTGTTTCCGGAACAGCAATGACCAAATCATACCATCATGCCCGAAATATTATTAAGGATCATGTAAATGCCAGTTCTGAAGATGTTTTGATAACTGATGGAACCGGAATGACAGGTGTTGTAAATAAATTTCAGCGGATATTGGGACTGAAAGTGCCAGAAAATCTGACTGAGTATTTCACTATTCCGGCTGAAAAAAAACCGATTGTATTTATTTCGCACATGGAGCATCATTCCAATCAGACTTCATGGCTGGAGACCATTGCTGATGTGGAAGTGATTCCATCGTGTGAAGAAGGCCTTTTCAGTCTTTCGAATCTAACTGCATTATTAGAAAAACACAAAGACAGAGCATATAAAATTGCTTCGATAACTTCCTGTTCCAATGTGACAGGAATTAAAACACCATATCATGAAGCTGCAAAATTGATGCATGAACACAATGGCGTTTGTTTTGTGGATTTTGCCTGTTCCGGTCCTTATGTAAAAATAGACATGCATCCCGAAGATCCAGAATCCTATCTGGATGCTGTTTTCTTTTCCCCGCATAAATTTTTAGGAGGCCCTGGAACTTCAGGAGTTTTGGTTTTCAATAAAAAACTGTATCACAATATGGTGCCAGACTGTCCTGGCGGAGGAACTGTTTCCTGGACAAATCCTTGGGGCGAGCATAAATATCTGGATAATATCGAAGATAGGGAAGATGGCGGAACTCCAGGTTTTCTGCAGGTAATTAAAACAGCTTTGGCAATTCAGCTGAAAGAGCAAATGGGAGTTGAAAATATTCTTAAACGCGAACACGAAATCGTAGAATATGTTTTTGATGCACTGGGAAGTGTTCCAAATATAAAAATACTCGCAGGACAGCATCACGACCGTTTAGGAGTGATTTCATTTTTTATAGAAGATCTGCATTTTAATCAGGGAGTAAAATTATTAAATGATAAATTTGGAATTCAAACCCGCGGTGGCTGCAGCTGTGCGGGTACTTACGGGCATTTCTTGCTGCATGTGGATCAGGAAGCCTCCAATAAACTGGTTGATGAAATTAGTCTGGGAGATTTGATTCGAAAACCAGGGTGGATCAGAATGTCAATACATCCAACTACAGCAACAGAAGAAATTGAATATGTCTGCAACAGTATAAAATTATTAGCTCAAGAGCACAAAAACTGGTCATTAGATTACGAATATGATAAAGTAAATAACGAATTTATTCATGAAAATGCGCAGGCATTAGAAGATATATTAGTCCAGAATTGGTTTTCTTTTTAGCAGCTAAAAATTAATATTTTCTAATAAAAAAAAACTTAATCTAGACAGTCTGTCTAGATTAAGTTTTTTTTTATTTTTAAATTCGAAGTCTTATTTTCTGTATTTCCACCTTTTGTGTGTCCACAAATAATATTCAGGAGCTTCATAAATTTGTTTTTCCAAAAGCTCTAAATATTGGTCGGTAAGGGCAAAATTTGGAATCTCTTTTGGATTATCGGAAAGAAGCTCGAGAGTGGCTTCATAATAACCGCGTTTTATTTTTTTAGTATTTAGATACAGCAAATTCATATTGTATCTTTTGGAAAGCATTTCAGCGCCAACATGCACTGGGACTTCAATTCCCATAAATTTAGACCAATGCAGCGCACCTTTTGCCTTAGGAGATTGATCACTCGCAAAACCATACAAAGACAGAACATTGTTTTTATTGTTATTTATTATTGTTGGTACTGTCTGCTTTGTAGTAATTAATTTGGCATTGAATCTAGAACGAATTTTATGTACTAGTTTATCAAAATATGGATTTTTTATCTGTTTATAAATACCATATCCGGCAAAGCTTGAGTAATAGTTCATCGATATAATCCATTCATAACTAGCATAATGAGAACATATAATAGCGACGCTTTTTCCCTGCTTTTCTAACTCTTTATACATATCAATGTTTTTGAAAACAAATCTCTTACATATTTCTTCTTTAGAAATATTCATTGTTTTTATCATTTCCAGAAACATGTCGCACATATGGTGATAGAATTTTTTCTCGATGACTAAGCGTTCTTCATCTGTTAATTTAGGAAGTGCCAAAGCTAGATTTTCGCGAACCGTTTTTCTGCGGTATCCAATAATTTTATAAACGAAGAAATAAACAATGTCAGAAAATAAATATAGTAATCTAAAAGGAAGCATCGATATACACCAAATTAAGGGATAGGCTAGTAGATATATGAAGTATTGCATGTAGTAAAAGTTTATGCAAATATAAATAAATATTATTTTTCTTTATATTCTTCGGAATTCAGAATTCCTTGTACGAGTCAATCTATATATTAAAACTCTATCTTTTATGCTTCCATCTTTTATGAGTCCATAAATAGTATTCTGGAGTTTCATAAATCTGCTGTTCAACCAATTTGATAAACTGGTCTGTAATTTCATAGTTTGGAACTTCTTTAGAATTTTCAGAAAGAACTTCCATAACAGCTTCGTAATAACCGCGTTTTATTTTTTTTGTTTTAAGAAAAACAACATTCATATCATACTTTTTTGCCAGCATTTCTGCTCCAGTATGTACAGGAACCTCAATTCCCATGAATTTTGTCCAATGATAAGCGCAGCTTTCTTTTGGTGACTGATCACTTGCAAATCCATAAACTGACAAAGTTTTGTTTTTGCAGTTATTTTCGATAGTGGATATTGTTTCTTTTGTCGTTATCAGGTGTGCATTAAACTTAGATCGGATAGAATGAATCAATTTATCAAAATACGGATTTTTTATCTGCTTATAAATGCCAAAACTTTGAAATTCTGTATAATAATTCATAGAAATAACCCATTCATAACTTGCATAATGAGCGCACATTATGGCAATGCTTTTTCCTTTTTTCTCTAAATCGGCATAGATTTCAAAATTTTTAAAAACATATCTCCTGCAGATTTCTTCTTTAGAAATATTCATTGTTTTTATCATTTCCAGAAACATATCACATAAATGATGATAAAATTTCTTTTCAATAATTAACCGTTCTTTATTTGATAAATGAGGTAAAGCCAATGCCAGATTTGTCCGTACAGTTTTTTTTCTGTAACCAATAATACGGTAGAGGATTATATAAACATAATCTGAAAAAAGATACAATAGTGGAAAAGGGAGCATTGAAATACACCATAAAAAAGGGTAAACAATCAGATAAACAAGGTATTTCATTCTTATAGTTTGATCAAATATAGCGTATTAATCTGCGTTTAAATGTTCTTTAAGGTTTATTTAAGCATTTAATAATAACAGGATGTTAATCTTTTGAAAAAAATAAGAAATTACCTTTAATTCATTGCTGACAGTAGTATTTGTAAATTAAATAATAGTTAGCTTTACGGTAAAATTTTAAAAACGTATCTATATTATGAATATCATTTTAATTGCAATTATTGTTGCAAATGTATTAATCAGTTATAAAGGATTTAATGATTTTTCATTTTTTCGAAAATATGAATTTCATGTCGGAAGCATTCGTGCAGGAGAACAAATCAGAATGATTTCATCCGGGTTTCTGCATGCTGATATCGGGCATTTATTATTCAATATGCTGACGCTTTATTTTTTTGCACCAGTTGTTTTTAGTTTTTTGGGAACATTTTCATTTGTTCTAGTCTATTTTGGCAGTTTAATATTCGGCAGTCTGCTGACTATGACATTTCATAAAGATGATTACGGTTATAGAGCAGTAGGGGCTTCGGGTGCGGTTACAGGAGTGCTGTATTCGGCTATTTTACTGCAGCCGGATATGATGTTAGGGCTGTATTTTATAATTCCTATTCCTGCTTATTTATTTGGAATTCTGTATTTATTATATTCCATTTATGGTATGAGAGCCAAAAATGATAATATTGGACATACAGCTCATTTTGGCGGCGCAGTAGGCGGTTATTTGATTACGCTTTTAAGAAATCCTGAATTAATACAGGAACATACTTTAATGACCGTTTTATTAGCAATACCAATTGTTGCTTTATTCGGAATGGCAAAAATGGGTAAATTATAGAATAATGATTTTATAAATTTAAAAAGTATGAAAAATTTAATATGACTATCCGTGACTAATACCAAATCGATAAAATTGGCCACATATTATAAAGATTAACACAGATTTCTAAAAAATGCATATAAAATCTGTGAGAGTCTGTGTAATCAGTGGCAAAAAAAACATTTAGTATGCTTTGCGGACAGTCATGAAAATTAAATATTAATGTGAGTTTTAAATTGTACTGAATTTAAAAATAATTAGAATTCAAAATCCTGTTTCATTATAAAATGAGATGGGATTTTTTTATGAATGAGGTATAAAAAGCATTTTTTTTCAGCTTTTTTACTTTTTTGAAGTGTGCACAATTCTAATCTAACGTGTAAAATTCGATTATTATTTTATAGCCGTATTTTTTGTAATTATTAAAATGGCTCAATTAATTTATTTTTTTCGTAAAAAAACAATTGAATTTTTTGAGTTAATTTTTTAAATTAATCTTTGTCCTATAAAATCGGTAGTATTTAAAATAAATTATCCAAACAAAAATATAAAAGACAAAATTACAAAACTGCTATTTTTTTAATTTATTGATTTTAAATACTATATATGAAACATTGACATTAATAAAGTAAGTGAGAAAACCTCCAGATTGGTACATTTTTTCTAACTAAATCATCTTTTTAGTTTTTAAAATAAAAAATGTTTAATATTGCTTTTGGATCTTCACACCTTTTAGTTAATGTCTGCTTATCATAAATATGCTGATCAAAATTTATTAAATCTTCTTAAGGAAGATGATCAATTGGCGTATACCGAAATTTTTGAAAGATATTCTAAAATCTTAGTCAATCATGCTTACAAAATGCTTGGCAGCAGGGATGAAGCAAATGATGTTGTTCAAGATGTTTTTTTAGCCATTTGGAACAAAAGAAATGAAATAATACTTACTGGTTCTCTTTCTTCTTATTTATACAAAGCAGTAAAAAATAGAATTCTGAATCATATTGCCCATGAAAAAGTAGTTTCACGTTATGCTGATTCGATTTTAAACTTTATTGAAAATGATTATGTTTTGGCAGATTCTAAACTTAGAGAAGAAGAATTAGAAGCTATTATCGAAAAAGAAATCACTCTGCTTCCTGAAAAAATGCGTGAAGTTTTCCTTTTAAGAAAGGTAGAAGAACTTTCATACGAAGAAATTGCAGTTAAATTAAATATTACTGATAAAACTGCTAAACAGCAAGTTTATAATTCGCTTAAAATACTGAGACATAAACTCAAATCTCTATTGGGTGTATTCGTTTGGTAATTAACGCATTGTTACTTTTTTTTTTGTTGTCATATCTGACGAAAATTACTCACATTCCCCTTATTTGCCTAATTAAAAACAATGAAAATTGATATTTGTTAACAATTTTACAAAGTTTTTTTAATATTGCCTATGACAAATGTTATTTCTAACTGTCTTACTTAAAACGGAGACAAAATTTCGTATTGTAATTATGGATAAAACTGAAATCTTAGCATTGCTGCAAAAATACCAAAATGGCACTTTATCTAACGAGGATAGAGATAAACTAGATGCGTGGTATTTAAATAAAGCTTTAAATAGCGATTTACAGCTTAGTGAAAATGAAATAGAAAGCAGTTACGAATATTTGAAATCTAAATTACCGCTTCATCAGGAAAGAAAAGTAATCAGCCTATGGCCGCGTGCCGCTGTTGCTGCATCAATTGCCTTATTATTGGGTACAGGAATGTTTTATTTCACAAAATCTAAACAGGAGGTTATTCAGGTTGCTGCAAAACAGAAAGAAATTGCTCCAGGAGGTAATAGAGGGATTTTGACCCTTTCAAATGGAAAACAGATTATTCTGGCTGACATTTCAGCAAAAGATACTATTGCCAGCGAAGGAGAAGAACAGGAAGTTACAATTAAAATGAATGCCGATGGAGTGATCACTTATATTATAAACCCTGATGCTGATACTTCAAAAAATGATGTTAATTCATTTAATACACTTTCAACACCAACAGGAGGGCAATACAATATTATTCTGGCAGACGGAACGAAAGTATACTTAAATACGGTTTCATCTATTAAGTATCCAACTCAGTTTAATGGAGATAAAAGGATAGTAGAGTTAGAAGGAGAGGCTTATTTTGAAGTAGCCAAAAATAAAAACAAACCTTTTATCGTGAAATCCGGTAATCAGTCTATAGAAGTACTTGGAACTCATTTTAACGTACATGCTTATAATAATGAAGCGGTTACAAAAACTACTTTATTGGAAGGAAGTGTTGCTGTTGCTTATAAAAATCAAAAAGCAGTTTTAAAACCAGGGGAACAGTCTAATGTATCTGATAATTTTAATAAGATAGCTATTCGGAAAGTTGATACCGAAGCCGCTATTGCCTGGAAAAATGGCCGTTTTAAATTTGATAACGCCGATCTAAAAACTGTAATGAAACAATTGGAGCGCTGGTACGGAATAAAAGTAGAGTACCGCGGAGATGTCTCGGATGTCAGGTTTAACGGAGGCACATTTATGAATAAAAATCTGTCTGAGGTATTAAAAGTACTTGAGCTTAGTAATATAAAATTTAAGGTTGAAGGAAAAACGATTATTGTTTACCCCTGATTTTAAATTTACCGGATTATATTGAGACTATAAACTAAAAAACCAGAAGCAGTTGCGATGCTTCTGGTTGTTAAAAAGTTTATAGCCAGTATAAGTTGTCTACTAATTGTTTAACTATAACTAATCGTAAATGTATGAAATTTAATTTACAAACGAAAAAGCCTTACAAAAAATTCGGGAAAAAGATTCCCTGTCTTAATTTTTCTAATCATGTATGGGTACTTTGTGCACTGTTTATGCTAATATGCAGTCATACAGCTAAGGCACAAAAGGTTACCGTTAATTTTAAAGATGCGCTGCTTGAAACAGTTCTCAAAGAAACTGCAAAACAGGCCAATTACGAAGTTTTTTACAATCAGAATTTACTAAAAAATTCAAATCCTGTAACAATCAACGTCAAAAATTCTAATTTAAGAGATGCTTTAAATTTAATTTTCAGTAATCAAAGTTTAAAGTATACAATTACCAATCAAACGATAGTGGTGACTGATTTAAAAGAAGAGAATCGGGGAAACGGAATAATAAACATACGCGGAAAAGTACTAAATAGCAAAAATGAGACTTTTCCGGGAGTAAATGTTTATGTTGCAGGGACAAACAAGCGTACTATAACCGATTATGATGGGAGCTTTTCTTTTGATAATGTATCATCAGATGGTATCATTGAATGTTCTGGACTGACTATTGAAAAAAAATCTTTTTCTATTAATGGGCGTTTAGAATTGACACTTATTGTTGAAGATAAAATATCTGCCATGAAAGAAGTGGTAGTTACAGGTTTTCAAACGCTAACCAAAAGCCATTCTACAGGGGCATTTGCTCAGGTTGATGAAAAAACTTTAAATGAAAATATTAATTCCAATCTTGAAACTGCTCTTGAAGGACGTGTGGCAGGTTTGATGTTCCAGAAAAATCCAACAGGAGCTTCGGCTGATACGCCTATATTAAGAGGTATTGGCACCTATTCTTTAGAAGTTGGGTATAGCCCGCTTTTAGTTATAGATGGTCTCCCAACAGAATTGACTCTTGAGGAGATTAATCCTTATGATATTGAAAGCGTAAACGTTCTTAAAGATGCCGCAGCCGGATCTATTTATGGTTCAAGAGCAGCGAATGGTATTATTGTTTTGACTACCAAGAAAGGAAATGGTAAGCTAAAAGTGAGTGTAAATTCTGACTTCTTTGTTGGTGCCAAACCAAACCTTAACGATATGAATTATGCTTCAACCAGTGAGCTGATTGATTTTGAACAGGCTGTGTATAATAGAGAGCGAGCGAGATTTGCCAATACAGCCAGTATGTTCAGCAGTTATGGTGATATTGGAAGCACCAGCCCGAAGTATTATAGCCCTTTATACCAGCTCAACAGAGATTTGGAGGATAAAAAAATCAGCAGTGCAGATTACGATACCACTATCGCCCAATGGAGAAAGAACGATTATATAAAAGATTATAGTGATAATGTATGGCAAAATGAATTCAGACAGCGTTACAATGTAGCATTTTCAGGGAGCACAAGTAAGCAGAATACGTATGTGTCATTGAATTATGACGCCGCAGACAATCGAATCAAATTCAATAACAGCCGTGCATTTAATCTTTATGCAAAAAGCAGTTTTCAGGTAAACAACTGGTTAAATGCCACTTTTGGATTAAACTCAACTTATACGAATGAAGATGTTACTGATTTTGATTTTAGAAATTATGATATCCAAAAAAGATACGAGCGCATCACTGATGATAATGGAGATTTAGTGATGTCATCTTTTGTAGGTATTAAAGATGGTTTTACTGGCAGCAGTGTTATTAATCCTGCTATGGCCTCAAAAATAAATAGTTTAAGCGGTTTTAAATCAGTAAGATTTAATGTATTGAATTCTCTACAGGAAGGTATTACACAAGAAAACTCATTAAGTTTGAGAACTTTTGCAAACATTCGTGCTAAAATATGGAAAGGCTTAAGCTATAATACACAATTTCAGTACGAATTAAGAAAAAACGACAATGAACAGTATAACGCTGTAGATTCTTATAAAATGCGTTTCGCTATTAATACTCTAACAGGATATAATGCAGCTACAAACGCCTACACGTATGTTGATGGTTTTTCTACAGGAGGACGTTACAAACAATTGAGCAGTCAGGCGAGTAATTATTCTTTTAGAAACCAGTTAGATTTTAATCAGGATTTTAGTGAAGGTAAACACTCTGTTAATGCTTTAGCAGGTTTTGAAATGCGTGAAACTTTTGTTCCCAGAACTATTGAACAGATACGATACGGTTATGACCCAGTTACACTTACTTCTGCTACATTAAATAACCTTTCACTTAGCCAGACAGGTGTTTCTAGTTATATTTATGGAAATAGCGCGACTTTAGCAGCTTTATCAAGAACACAGACAGAAGTTTTACATCGTTATTTTTCTGTTTTTGGTACAGCAGGTTATACTTATTTATCAAAATATAACGTAACAGGAAGTTACCGTGTGGATCGTGCTGATTTATTTGGAGTAGATTCTAAATATAAAAACCGTCCATTGTGGTCTGTAGGTTTAGGATGGAATATTAGCAATGAGGACTTCATGAAAGAGGTAAAATGGGTAGACATGCTTAAGCTTAGAGCAACTTATGGTGTTAGCGGAAATATCGATCAAAGTACAACACCGTATGTAACAGCTACAAGAAAAAATGATAACTTATACCAGTCTTTACAATATATAAATATTACAGCACAGCCTAATCCAATGCTGAGATGGGAAAAAACACAAACCACTAACTTAGGTTTAGATTATACTGTGTTAAGACATAAACTTACAGGAAGTATTGATGTATATCGTAAATACAGCAGTGATTTATTGGCAACAACCGATTTAGATCCTACTGTTGGAGCAACAAGCAGAAGAATCAATGCAGGAGCTTTACTGAACAGAGGAGTTGAATTTAGTGTTGGTTCTGAATGGTTTAATAATGGTAATTTCCGTATTAATTCTAATGTAGTTTTTGGTTTCAACAATACAACTGTTGATAAAGTTACCAGAGCACAATCGTCGTCATCAGTTTATGTTAGCTCACCATCGAATTACTTTTTCCAAGGGGATATATACAATACGCTGTATGCTTATAAATACGGAGGTACAGTTAATGGATATCCTTATGTTCTGGATGAAAACGGAAATCCATCAATCACTTTTGATGCCAATGGAAACCCTGTGTCAACGAGTATAAAAACAGTTACCAATCCGAATGCGCTTGTAAAAATGGGAAGTTTAACACCAACTTATACAGGTTCCCTGTCACAGCGATTCACCTATAGACAATTCGATTTAAATATGTTGTTTATTTTCTCAGGAGGTAACGTAATGCGAAAAGAAACTATCGACATGAGTACTGATGCTGTAAATCTTTCAGGTATTACAGATCGTTACACAGATGCACAGCCAAACGGCAATACACGTTTATATGTAGATTTAGCAGAAAATGTGAGAAGTTATGCTGGAACAATCAGCAGCCAATGGAGAAATTCTGATGTAAATGTTGTAGATGGAGATTATATCAAACTTAGAAATATTTCATTAGGTTACAGCCTGCCAAAATCTTTCGCAAATAAAATCAAAATGGAATCAGCAAAATTCACTTTCCAGGTAAACAATATATGGTATTGGAGCGCTGCTGGAAACCGTATTGATCCTGAAGTTTATTCTGCGAACATAGGCACGCGTAATTTACCATTGCCTAAAACTTATTTATTTGGGTTTAATCTAACACTTTAAAAAAATGAAACATATACATATAATAGTACTATCGCTGATGATGTTAACTGTAGCATCCTGTGAAGATTACACTGATGTTACGCCTAAAGGGGCTTTAGTTGTTGAGACAGCCTCACAATTCTATGAAATGGTATCTCTGCCGGGCAGAGGCTATCCAATCAATAACTTTCAGTATCTGGTAGACGATCAATGGATGAAAGAATCAAATGTAATAGGTAAAACGCCAAACATCGATATTATCAATTTTACTTTTGATGAAACTACCGACAGAGTTTCTTTAATGACTGGTTCCAGCTTTTATAATCAGGCTTACACTTATATAAACAGATGGAATACTATTATTTCATTAGTTGATAATAGCAAAGGAGATGAAAGTACAAAACAATTAGCAAAAGCAGAAGCCAAAATCTATAGAGCATACGATCACTTTTTATTAGTAAACCACTATGCAAAAGGTTATGACCCGCAGACTGCGGCTACTGACGGTGGTATCTGTATCATGGACAAATTTGATTTAGAAGCACAGCCATCAAAATCTACTGTAGCTCAGGTTTATGATTTTATTCAAAAGGATATAGAAGATGCACTGCCGTATCTTCAGGAAAAACCAGCTGATGTTTACCATCCTTCATTGGCATTTGCTTATGCATTTAAGGCCAAAGTTCATTTATTTAAACGTGAAATCGCAAGCGCCCAAGCAGCTGCAGAAAAATCATTAAGTTATAATAATCAAATATTTGATATGGTAGCTTATAACAAGCAGGGAGGACCAAATGTAGTTTCAGTACCGGCAGCAAATAATATAGAAGTGCTCAGCTACATGTACATGACAGGTTATAATGAAATGAATTTTGCCTATCAGTATATCATAAGCCCGGAGCTTCGTACTTTATTTGGTACTAATGATGCCCGTTTTAATTTGTTTTTTAACACTACCAGCACAACAAATCTTGATCTGGGATCAAATACAGCATATTGGGCAACTGTATATACCAAGTTTTTTTACCCTACTGTTGGAATGAAAACAACTGAAGTTTATTTAATGCTGGCCGAATGTTATGCCAGAGAAAATAAATTTACTGAAGCTGTTGATATTTTAAATAAACTAAGAGCAAAACGTATTTTATCAGGTACTGTAAATTTATCTGTTCCAGCTACCAGAAAAGAAACAATGGAACTTGTTATAAACGAACGCAGAAAAGAATTACTGTTAGGCTTTAATCGTTTTTTTGATCTTAAAAGATTAAACACTGAAACGGAATACGCAAAAACGATTACAAGAGTATTTCCAATCGTTAACAAGACCGTTCCGCAAAAAACGTATACTTTACAGCCTAATTCCAAATTATACATTGTTCCGTTTCCTTTGTCAGCTTTAACAAAAAATCCAAAGCTTACATTAAATACTGACGAAAAACTTCCATTTTAATTCTAATGAAGAAATTATTTATATTAACAATCATGCTGGCAGCTTTGCTCCAGCATGATTTTGCTCAGGCACAAGAAAAAAAAGAAGACAGTATCAGTAACCAGCAGAAAGGTTTACAGGCCTACGATAAGATAATTAAAGAAGGTGCTAAAACCAAAATAGGCCTTTTTACTGTTAATCAGGTCGCTAATAAATTTTACTTTCAAATTCCGGACAGTTTGTACAACAGATATATGCTGGTAGTGACCAGATATCTTTCTACTCCTGAAGGCATGGGTTTTTTTGGCGGTGAAAAAGCCAACGAGCAGACTATTTACTTTGAAAAAGGAGCTAATAATACCGTTTTCTTAAGATCATTGCAATACAAACAGGATGTCCGCAATCCCGATTCGATGCTGGCAAAAGCATTAGCCGGCAGTAACGAAAATCCAATTGTTGCCGCTTTTCCAATAAAAACAATTAATCCTGCTACCGGAAATGCTGTTATTGATGTAACAGATGTTTTCAAGAAAGATAACCCGATGTTTTCTTTGCCAAGCCAGGAAAAAACAGAGAAAAAGCTAACCACGCTTGCTGATGATAAAACTTTTATCGAAACCATTGACAGCTATCCGATTAATATTGAAGTAAAGACCACCAAGACATATACAAGTACTTCATCTAACAGCGGAAGCATAACGCTGCGATTAAATGTCTCTATTGTGTTACTTCCAAAAACGCCGATGCGAAAACGTTTTGAAGATGAAAGAGTTGGTTATTTTGCAAATAAGTATGTTTTGTTTGATGATGACAAGCAGCGGGCTGAAAAAAAATTCATTATTCAGCGTTACCGTTTGGAACCAAAAGATAAAGACATCAAAAAATACTTAAGAGGCGAACTGGTTGAACCCAAAAAACAAATTGTTTACTATATTGACCCAGCAACGCCAAAAAAATGGAGACCTTATCTAATTGCAGGTATCAACGACTGGCAGAAAGCTTTTGAGGCTGCAGGTTTTAAAAATGCTATTGTTGGTAAAGAATGGCCGGAAGATGATAAAACAATGAGTCTGGAAGACGCTAGGTATTCGGTAGTAAGATATCTTGCCTCTGAAACACCAAATGCTTACGGTCCGAGAATTAGTGATCCAAGAAGCGGGGAAATCATGGAGAGCCACGTAGGATGGTATCATAATGTGATGAAATTAGTGCAAAGATGGTATATGATTCAGGTAGGGCCTTTGGATCCAAAAGCCAGAAAAATGCATTTGGATGATGAGTTAATGGGACAGTTAATCCGTTTTGTTTCTTCTCATGAAATTGGGCATACAATTGGTTTACGCCACAACATGGGAGCCAGCAGCGCAACTACTGTAGAAAAATTAAGGGATAAAAAATGGGTTGAAGCAAATGGTCATACCGTTTCTATCATGGATTATGCCCGCTTTAACTATGTGGCTCAGCCGGAAGATAATATTGGTCCAGAGGGTATTTATCCACGTATCGGGATGTACGATAAATGGGCAGTTAAATGGGGGTACAGCTATTTTCCAAACGCTAAAGATGAGTTTGAAGAGGAAAATATTCTTGCCAAATTAACAACAGACAGTTTAACTGCTAATCCTAAATTATGGTTTGGAGGCGAAGGAAAAGAAGAAGATCCGCGCAGTCAGTCAGAGGATCTAGGTGATGACGCAGTACTTGCGAGCGATTACGGAATTAAAAATCTGAAACGTGTTGTACCAAATCTTGTAGAATGGACTTACGAACCAAACGATGCTTATAACAATTTAGAAGATATGCACAAAGCGGTTGTAACACAATATTCAAGGTACTTGTATCATGTGCTGAAATATATTGGTAATAACTATGTCACTAAAAGAAGTGTTGACGAAAAAGGTGTCGTAATCCAGCCAGTGCCAAAAGAAAAAGTGAAAGCAGCTATCGATTATGTAGGCAGACAATTGTTTGTAGCCCCTCTTTGGATGTATCCGCAGAATATTGATCAGCTTATTTCTTTAAAAACTGAGGATCAGATTTCAGATCAGCAGAATCAGGTGTTAAACATACTGCTAAGTTCAGGGATACTTTACAATATCAACCTTAAATCGATGCAGTTTGAAGGTGCTTATACCGTTCCTGAGTTTTTAAACGATTTACAGCAGACAGTATGGGTAAAATTTACTGGTGACACAAAACAGGATTATTACAGAAGATCTTTGCAGCGCAGCTATATTGATAAATTAGGCATGCTGTTATTACCTAAAGAAACAGAACCTGGCAAGGCTTTGAATGCCGCGCAGCGCAGTGATGTGAGGTTATATGGTAAACAGCATCTTTTAAAATTAAGAGCAGATATTACAAAGCTGATGAGTGGAGCAACAGGATTAAACAAAGAACATTTCGAAAGTATTTTAATCGATATTGACAAAATTATTTCAAAATTAAATAAAACAGATATATGAAAAGAATATTAGCTATAGCATTCATGAGCTTAAGTACTCTGGGACACGCCCAATTGAAGTCAAAAGATGAAGTGACTCCAGATCAGGTAGAGAAACGGGAAGCGCAAAAAAAGGAAATCACAAAAAATTATCTGGCCTTAAAAAACAGCCTTATAATTTCAGATAGTCTTGCTGCTGTCAAAAATGCTGAGGCATTAAAGACTTCATTAAAAAACTTCAAATTTAAAAAGTTAAGGCTTGAACAAATGAATGAGGCTACTGCAAAAAGAAGAGAAATTATTGATCTGGCCACTGAAGTAACAGCAACTAAAAACATCAATAAACAAAGAAAAATTGTTCAAGAACTTTCAGTTAAATTCTGGGACTTAGCTCCAAAATTTAAGGCCGAAGATACTGCATTATATCTTCAGGTATGCCCAATGACGGGAGCAGTCTGGACAAGCGACAGCAAAGAAATCAAAAATCCTTACTATCCTAAAAATATGCTGACTTGCGGTGAAGTAAAAGCAAGTTTATAAAAATTGAATTAAATTGAGTTAGTTTGTCTGATAAATACGGTATTCTTAAACAGGAGCCGTATTTGTCTTTTTTGCTAAAAAAACATTAATGTTAAAAGGTTTTACTCAAAGATAAATTCAAATTTTATAATTTTGTAATACACTATTAATTAATGAAAAAGATATTCCTTTTGCTAGTATTTGTTTTGGGTTTCCTTTTGCTACCTAGCACAGTTATGGCCTGTAAAAGTGAATCTTTAAAAGGTACTCCGCATAAAGAAATATCCTCAAAAAATACCAAAGAACATTCTTGCTGCAGTTCTTCCCATTCGAAAAAAAACAATCATAACTGCGGCGGAAAATGCAGTCATTCCAAGTGTGTCTGTCCTTCTTTTTGTTCGGTATCCTTCTTCTTTAATGAAGTAAATATTGATGCTGTTGCTTTAGAAAATGCTATCGTACCGCAAAGATTTCCTAATTTCACAACATTTCTTTCTGCAGGTTATGGATCGCTTTGGCTTATCCCTAAAATAAGCTAAAAAAGAAACCTGACAGCCATTGGTCTGTCAATTTCAGAGCATATTAACGCTCAAAACTATCTATTCCAGACTTTTTTATAATTTGATTAATGCTTTGCAAAAAGTTCATTTGATCAAATCATAAGTTATTCACTTTAAAACACACACAATGTATTCATTTAAAAATATAATGATAGCAATGCTTCTATTGCTGTCAGCCATAGGCAGTACTCAAATTAAAAATCCTACTAAAGCAAATATCCAAATATACGGCAGCTGCGGCATGTGCAAAAACAATATTGAGCAGGCAGGGAATCAAAAAAATATTGTGGCTGTCGATTGGGATAAAAATACTAAAATAGCTTCCATTACTTACGATTCAAAGAAGACTAATACCGATCAGATTTTAAAACGTATTGCTTTGGCAGGATACGACAGCAGCAGTTTTTTGGCACCAGCATCGGCCTATGCCAAACTTTCCGACTGCTGTAAGTACAGCCGAGACGCAAAAAAAACAGAATCTAAATCTGAAATAGACACTACTGCTCATAATACTCACAATGAAACAGTATTGAATCCATTGCAAGAAGTTTATGATGCTTATTTTACCCTTAAGGATGCTTTCATACAGTCTAACAGCACAACGGTTTCTGCTGGCGCAAAAGCATTACTGACGCTTATTTCTTCGGTAAAAACAGAGTCTTTATCAGCACAGGAGCAAAAAATATGGATGAAGATAAATGCATCGTTAATTACTCAGTCTAGTGCGATTACAAAGACAAATAATATAGAAAAACAAAGAGAAATTTTTAAAGAATTATCTAAAACATTTTATGAACTGATTAAAAATATCAAAATTGCAGATCCAGTTTATTATCAATATTGTCCTATGGCAGATGCTAATTGGCTGAGTAAAGAAAGTGCTGTAAAAAATCCTTACTATGGATCTCAGATGTTAACCTGCGGTAAAACGGTAGAGATCATTAAATAATTCAATATCCAAAAATGAAATCAATCTATATACTGTTTCTTTTTGCCGTAACGGCAAGTGCACAGCAGGTGGTTAGGTACGATCTTTACGTCAGGGATACCCTTGTCAGCTTTACCGGCATACCAAAAAGAGCTATTGCTGTAAATGGACAGATTCCGATGCCAACGCTTACATTCACAGAAGGTGATACTGCCGAAATTTATGTACACAATGAAATGAATGAAGAAACATCGCTCCATTGGCACGGTCTGTTTTTGCCCAACAAAGAAGACGGAGTTCCATATTTGACTCAAATGCCTATAAAGCCACACACGGTTTATAAATATACCTTTCCCATTATTCAGCATGGTACGCATTGGTATCACAGTCACAGCGGGCTTCAGGAGCAAATCGGAATGTATGGATCTTTTATAATCAATAAAAAAGCTGACGATCCTCATTTCAGAAAAGGAATAGATGATCTGCCAGCGGTTCCTGTTATTTTAAGCGAATGGACCGATATGAAACCCGAAAATATCCACAGGTTGCTGCATAATGCCAGCGATTGGTTTGCTATAAAAAAAGGCACAACCCAAAGTTATGGTGAAGCCATAAAGCAGAGACACTTTTCTACTAAAGTGATTAACGAATGGAAACGTATGAACGCTATGGACGTAAGTGATGTTTACTATGATCGTTTTTTAATCAATGGGGAGAATGAAAGGCAGCTCTCTCAGTTCAAAGCTGGAGATAAAGTGCGTTTAAGGGTTTCCAATGGCGGAGCTTCAAGTAATTTCTGGCTTACCTATGCAGGCGGAAAAATTATTGTAGTTGCTAATGACGGTAATGATGTAGAACCTGTAGCTGTAGATCGTCTGCTTATTGCCGTGTCCGAAACCTATGATCTTGTTATTGATATTCCAGAAGACCAAACAGCTTATGAGTTCTTAGCTACGCCAGAAGACAGGACTAAATCAGCGTCTTTATACATTGGCTCCGGTATCAAGCAGCTCACAGAACCGCTTCCTAAATTGAAGTATTTTGAAGGGATGAAGATGATGAACAGCATGATGAAATTTAATGGTGATCTGGACGATATGGGCATGAGTATGTCTTTGAATCAGATGGATATGAACGTCGTAATGTATCCTGAAATAACCGGTGAAGCTTTAAAAAAAGAAAATTCTTCTCATAAAAACCACACAGAAGATACTGCAGCACAGTATAACAGTAATGCATTATCAGATATTGTAACCTTAAATTACAGCATGCTTAAATCAACGGTAAAAACAACTCTTCTCCAGAATGCACCAGTAAAGGAACTTCGGTTTGAACTTAGTGGAAATATGAATCGCTATGTGTGGAGTCTGGACAATAAAGTAGTATCTGAAACGGATAAAATCCTAATCAAAAAAGGAGAAAATGTTCGTATTGTATTATATAACGGTTCTATGATGCGCCATCCCATGCACCTGCACGGGCATGATTTCCGTCTGCTCAACGGTCAGGGAGATTATGCACCGCTAAAAAATGTCGTCGATATTATGCCCATGGAAACCGATACAATAGAATTTAATGCGAATGCTGAAGGCGACTGGTTTTTTCACTGTCATATTCTGTATCATATGATGAGTGGTATGGGAAGAATTTTTAGTTATGAAGACCAGAAATCCAATGCTGAAATTCCAGAGCCTAAAGCAGCACAGAAAAAACTGTTTGCAGATGATAGGATGTTTCATTTTATGGCAGAAAATGATTTTGCGACTAATGGAAATGATGGAGAAGCAATGTATCAAAATACCCGATGGAGTATAGGTTCTGAATGGCGGTTAGGCTATAACGATATGCACGGTTATGAAACAGAAACTCATATAGGGAGATATATTGGTAAAATGCAGTGGCTGATGCCGTTTATCGGATTTGACTGGAGGTACCGCAAAATGGAGGCAGGAGAGAACGAAGAAAATGTTTTTGGACAAAGCAGTACTAAAAACAGTAGATCAGTATTTAGTGCCGGAGTTAATTATACGCTGCCAATGCTTATTACAGCACAGGCAGAAGTTTTTACCGATGGTAATTTCCGTTTTCAGTTTGAGCGCAAAGATATACCGCTTTCTAAGAGGCTTAGAATGAGTTTGATGTGGAACACTGATAAAGAATATATGGGAGCTTTAAAATATATAGCAGGCAGGAATTTTGGACTTACGACACATTACGACAGTGATATGGGAATAGGATTTGGTTTTAACCTGAATTATTAAATACAGCCGTTTATTACAAAGAATAAATGACTTTAAAAGTTTATTAGAATATTTTTTTTCAGAAAGACAGCTATTTATTTAATAACTAAAACCCATCTCGTTACAAAATGAGATGGGATTTTTTTGTAGATTAAATACGGTCTGAATATTTTCGGTTCCTTCATATTGCTCTGCCTAGATTTCGATATATTCATCCTTTTTAAATTGTACCCTTAAATTATATAAGTATTAGATTAAAAAATTAAGACTGCTTTAAGATTTAATTAAAATATTTTATTAATTTTAATTAACTAAAAATCAACACAATGGATAAAACTATAAGGATGCGGGTGAAAAAGGAGATTGACAATAGTAACCAGCTAAAAGTTTTAAAACTGAAAGGTACTTTAATAACCAAGGGGTTCACTCAAATTATTCACATTGCTGATGAAAACGAAGATTTTTACCTCAATTCATTTTCAACTTCACCAGATCATAAAAAAGAAGCAGAAAATTTTGTACTGAATTATATTTCCAATAATAATCTAAGCGATACCATTACGCTTTTAAGTACATAGTATTTTTGTAAATGATGCGGTTAATAAAACCAAAGCTGTGTTACTCCATCATTTTTTTTATAAAAACTTCTATATAATCTGCCGAAAAGTTAAATTGATTCTTGGTAATACATCCCGAGATGTTTTAGGCACCTGATGTTCCCAATAACTGTTTGTATTTCCGCCCATCAGTAAAAAAGTACCGTGATGAAGCGGAATTTCTATTTTAGGAATATGCTTTGAAAATTTATGACGCAGGCGGAACATTCTAGTTTCTCCAAATGTTACTGATGCGATATTCATGTTTTTATTGATACTGGAAGTTTTATCACTATGCCATCCCACACCGTCTTTTCCGTTTCTGTAAAGATTAAGTAATACTGCATTGAATTTTATATGGGTTTCATTTTCTACCTGCTCCCGAATAGTAAGTAATTCTGCTGGCCAATCTGGGTTTGACTGCAGCGAACTGCGGTTCGAATCCCCGTACCAGCAGACCATTCTGGGTGCAGTAATCACTTTGTCATACATTGGCATATCATATTCATGCCATGGGCTTTGATTAAGAAATATATTGTAATAGTAATCCGATTCTTCTTTGGAAAAGAAATTGTCAATTAATAGCAGATCGGCATCAGGAACATCAAATATCTTTTTTCCGCCTGTTCCCGATGCAAAAATTTCAGTGTCATTGAAGAGCGTCATCATTTTATTCGATTTTTGTTTAATTACTCCGTGAATTTTATTGTTTGAAAACCCTGGAAGGGTATTTTTCTGCATAGTTTAGAATTAACTGCATCATATAATGATTGTCTTGATAACGGAGGACAAAATCCCTTATCTCTGAAGGATTTGTAAATCCAGCATCTGAAGCCATGTATCCCATGCCGTAGAACTGTCCTTTTTCAATCCATATACAGCTTCGCTCTTCGGGTGATCTTCCTTTATTTATAATTGCAAAACTTGATCTGCTGTTTAGCAAAAAAAAATGGCATTTTCTATTTGTTCATTATGCAGTTCCACTTCAGGCAGATTAGAAAGCTCTTTATTTATAAAAATTTGTCCTTCTACAGATCTGGAAAATTTACAGAATCTGTAATCAATTTCGAAATGCTGCATAAGGCTTCGCAATACATTTATTGCTTCATATTCACTATTAAATACTTCTATGCAAATTTGAGCTTTACTGATTTTTCCAATCGTCAGATACCGATATCCGTTACGGGTCTCATATTGATAAAGTCCGTATTTGGGCTCAAACCGTTTCAATGCCCTGTTATAGATTGGCCAGAGTTTCTTTATTTCAACACATTCTAATAACAGTGCCATGAGCTCAGTGACACAAACTTCAAAAGAAATGGAGTAGATATCCCTAAGGAAATTTTGTCTTTGCGGAGTAATTTTATGACCTGTGAAATGAGAAGTCATTCTTTTTTTCAAATTGACCGCTTTCCCGATATAGATTACTTTTTTTTGCTCGTTATAAAAATAATATACACCTGTTTTTTCCGGCAATAACTCAAAATCCTCAGGAGACAACAGATTAGGAGGAAGGTGCTGATCCTGTGCTGTGTTTTAATCATTTTGGAATCACTTCCAAAGTATCCATTCCAGCAGCCGTGAAAATGGTATAAAAGTAGCATAGGCATCACCGCCCGCCCGGTGCTGATTTTTTAACGGTATATCCAGTGTACGGCAAAGTTTTCCTAAACTGTATGATTTGAATCCCGGCCTGATTTTTCGTGCGTCACGAACGGTGCATAATTTTCGGGCTGTCCATTTAAATCCAGATTTTTCAAGTTCATGACGTACAAAAGAATAATCGAAATTGACATTATGAGCCACAAAAATACGGTCGGAAAGCATCTCGAGTACTTTTTCTGAAATATCATCGAAAATGGGAGCATTTTTTACCATTTCATTATCAATGCCGATCAGTGCAAATATTGAAGCGGGTATATCCTTCTGCGGATTCACAAGTGTTTCCCATCTCTCAATGATATTTTTCCCATCATTGATTATAATGGCTATTTCTGTAATACGGCTGCTACTGGCATTTCCTCCTGTAGTTTCAATATCTACTATAGCATACTCTTGTCTTTTCATCTTCATGTGTGCCTTTTCTGTAACTTTTATCTCTGAATAGGCTGAATCTTTTCAATCTATACAATATACAAAATTAGTCTATATAGTAACATTTTTTAGTATATTTGTTGTTATAAATTATAACATAATTATTATGTCTTTATTTTCTGATAATATAAAAACATTAAGGCTAAAGCAAAAAATCTCTCAGGAAAAACTCGCTGAGAATTTGGGAATCACCAGAGGCAGGTACGTCAAATATGAAGATGGTACTTCGGAAGCTCCTTATGAAATTTTAAAGAAAATTGCACAGTATTACTATATCAGTATTGATTTACTCCTTTCGGCCGATATACGTAAAATAAATATCGATGATTTATTGAAACTGGAAAATAACAGATTAGTCCTGCCTATACAAGTAGATCGTGAAGGAGAAAATTTTATAGAGGTAGTAACTCAAAAAGTAAAGGCGGGTTATTTAAATGGATATGCAGACCCTGAATATATCGAAAGCCTGAATCAAATTTCACTGCCGTTTCTGGGACCAGGCAAACACAGGGGCTTTCCTGTAGAAGGCGATTCTATGCCTCCGCATGAAGATGGGAGTATAATTGTTGGCCGTTATATAGAAAGGCTGGGAGAGGTGCAGGATGGCAAAACTTATATTCTGATTACCAAAAATGAAGGCATGGTATACAAGCGCCTCAATAAAAATAAAAAGAACTCTTTAGTTTTAGAGTCTGACAATAGTTTTTATCCTAATTATGAAGTAAAGCTTTCGGATGTTATCGAAATCTGGGAATACCAATGCAATATTGGCCGTACTGACAGAAAGCAGGAACTAAACGAAATAGAAAACATCAGGGAACTGCTTCTGGAAATAAAAAGAGAGGTTATACAGATTAAGAAAGACAATCAATAATTTTAGGAGTAATGCAAAAAAACCGTTTCAATTACTTTAAATATTTTTCTTAGGAAAAGCAGGTGCAGAACCTTGAATTATAAAAATCAATTATAATTTCAAGAAAAACCTGTAAGATTTTTTTAAACAATTAAACTGTTATTTAATACGTCATTATTAAAACATTAATTTTCGAAGATTTTCAATATAACTTCGACTCACATTGACAATATCTTTATTTATCAAGACAACATCATAACCGCCAGGAAGTTTATTTATTTCTTTAATTGAGTGAATATTGATTATTGATGATCTGTGAATTCGCAAAAAAGTATCAGGATTAATTTTTTCTTCCAGCTGGCTTATTCTAAAATTGCTGATATAGGTCTGATCTCCAGTATGCAGACGTGAATAATCTCCCCAAGCTTCAATCCGCTGTATACTTTTAGTAGCAATTGTAATATACTTTTTTCCTGACTGTACTATAATACGTTCGGGATATTTAGCCTGCGAATGCATAATGTTTTCTGCCAAAGGCAAAACATGATTATCGTTTTCAGTATTCAGACGCTTCAAAGCTCGTTGAAAACGCTCGCGTGTATAAGGTTTTAATAGATAATCTAATGCATGAACTTCAAAGGCTTTTAATGCATATTGATCGTAAGCTGTAGAGAAGATAATTTGTGGCAATTCTTCAAGATGGGCCAATACTTCAAAGCCATTCATTCCCGGCATCTGAACATCCAGAAAAACAAGATTCGGTTTAAATTCGTTAATTGTTTTTACAGCATCTACACCATTATTTACTTCTGCTATTAAGACCAGCTCGGGAAAATCACTCATATATTCCCGGATAAGTTTACGGCCTGAAGCCTCATCGTCAACAATAATTACTTTTTTCATTTTAAAATAAATTGTACACATAAACCTTGCGGTTCATTGTCTGTAAACAGGAGGGAGGTTCCAAACATTTTATTGAGTCTTAGCTCAGTATTAGTAAGACCAACACCTTTATTTAAAAGCTGATTTTTATCACTAATACCAGCACCGGTATCTTTTATTAAAAAATGCAGACCAGCCGCATCTTTATGAACATTGATAGTAATTTTTCCTCCTGCAATTTGAGGTGAAATACCATGTTTTACAGCATTTTCAACAATTGGCTGCAAAATAAGCGGAGGTACGGGTTCGTTTAGTACAGTTTCATCAGCAAAAATTTCTACCGTTAAACGTTCATCAAAACGTGCTTTCTCAAGATCGAGATATTTACTGGTAAAATCAAGTTCTTCCCGAAGCGTGACAGTTTCAAAATTAGAAGCCCTTAACTGATATCGGAACAAATCTGATAATTCGGCAATCATCTGTCGTGTCTGTTCCAGTTCGACTGGAATAGAAGCGTTGATTGTATTGAAAATATTATATAAAAAATGAGGATTAAGCTGTGCTTTTAATGCTGATAACTCACTGCGAAGTACTGACTGCTGCAATACTGCCTGACGTTCTATATGTTCCTGATTATCTCGAAAATAACTATAAGCATGTAAGATCCCGAACTGCATCAGATAAAAAAGAGTTGCAATGTAAATATCCCATACTTCTTTGGCCCCTGAATGATGGTACAAATTTAAATTCTCCATAATCAGATAGTATAATTTTTGCCAGCTGTAAATAAATAAAGGCAATGTAACTGCATGTACGAGAATACGCTGATACAATAGGAAATTCCACATTTTTCGAAAAATTATCCACCAAATCGGAATTCCAAGTAAGAGTTTAAGCAAGAGATCAATGCCACCCAAATTAAGGAAATCTTTAAAATCAAACCAATTGTTTGTTGATCCTAAAAATGTCCATAAGGTAAAATGATCTAAAATTACAAAACCAAAATAAGCCATACCAAAAAAGGCAACTTCTTTAGCTTGAACCGGACGCTGTAGATTTTTAATTTTCACCTTTCAAAGTTATATATCCTAGTCATATAATCCAATATAATTTCGTTGAACTGCGAAATGGGGCGTTAGATTACATAAACTTTCATTTATCTGTCTATTTAGAACTTCAACAGTTTAACTCTCTCAAACAACTTTCATAAGGATACTTTTGCATGCTTTACTAAAAATATATACACCCGTTATGAAAAATCTAACTTATCTTTTTTTGTTTTTTAGCTTTATTATCCAAGCTCAAAATATTACCGTAAAAGGCCGTATATCTGTTCCTGATGCTAACATTTTGTTTAAGAGCAGACTGGATTCAACTGATACAAAACAGGCAGTTTTGCAGACTGACGGATCATTTACTATAAACATCAATAAAAAGGGATTTTATCGCTTAACTGCGCATTCAGTAGGTTTTAAAAGTTATACTTCTGAATGGATGAAAGTAAATCAGGATCTGAATTTAGCCTTAATAAATTTGATTCCCAGCACTACAGAACTTCAAGGAGTAACTGTAAAAAGTTCAAAACCAATGATTGAAGTAAAAGCAGATAAAACCGTTCTAAATGTTCAGAATAGCTTAAGCGCAACCGGAACCAGCGGTTTTGAATTATTACGAAAAGCTCCGGGAGTATTAATCGACAATCAGGATAATGTGATTGTGGAAGGGAAAAGTGGTGTTAGTATTTATATCGATGGGCGGCAGTCTTTATTAAGTGGTGCTGATTTGGTGAATTACTTAAAAGGGCTTCAGTCCGCAGATATTGAAACGGTTGAAATTATTACACAGCCTTCTTCTAAGTATGATGCTGCAGGTAATGCCGGTATCATTAATCTCAAACTAAAGAAAAACAAAAATTTTGGAACAAATGGTACTGTGGCAACGGGTTATGCACAAGGAGTTTACGCTAAATCAAATTCTTCGCTCAGTTTGAATAACAGAGGAGAAAAAACAAATATTTACGGAAACTATAGTAATCTATTAGGAGACAATCGCCGATTCATTAATTTATATCGTGTACAGTCTGATTATATATATGATTCCCGATCGAAAAATATCAGTGCTGACCAAAGCCATAATATAAGAGCGGGACTCGATTATTTTATCAGCAAAAATAAAACTTTTGGAGTAGTAATGAGTGCGAGTTTTAACGACAGTGATATCAATACAGTTTCCACAACTCCAATCGTCAGAGCTGCTGATAACCAAACACAGCAGGTACTTTTGGCAACTGGAGATGCTGCAGTTAATAATCGAAATTTAAGCAGTAATATCAATTACCGTTTTGCTGATTCCAATGGACATGAATTTAATGTAGATGGTGATGTGGGATATTATACATCCGGACGAAATGACCTTCAGCCAAATACGTATTATAATGCTGATAAAACAGAAGTTATAAGTCAGTCTGGTTTTCGTATGGATACACCGGTTAACATCTATTTATATTCTCTAAAAGCAGATATTGTACGACCACTGGGCAAAGGAAACCTTTCCTACGGATTAAAAAGTTCATTTGTCAAAACAGACAATACATTTCGTTTTTATAATGTAAGTGATACTAGTGAAGAATTCAACGAGAATCGAAGCAATATTTTTAATTATAAAGAAAACATAAATGCGGCTTATATTAATTATAACCAGACTTTTGATAAGTTCTCATTACAGTTGGGAATTAGAGCCGAACAGACTAATTCAGAAGGAGATTTGAGCAGCGTACAGGATTTAGCCGATAGTAATGTGAAACGTAATTATCTGGATTTTTTCCCAAGCGGAGGTATTACCTATAACGCAAATACGAATAATAAATTAGGTTTATTGTACAGCCGCAGAGTTGAACGTCCAAATTATCGATCGCTAAATCCGTTTGAAGTTTTTACCAACGAACTTTCATCTACTAAAGGAAATCCCTTGCTGCAGCCCCAATATACGCAGAATATTAAGTTAACTCACACTTACAAGTATACTTTGAATACTTCATTAAGTTATAGCTATATTACAGATTTTATTGCTCAGATTAATGATGTTGTTGATGATACCCGCAATTTTATATCACCGCAAAACATTGCAACTGTGCAGGTATTAAATCTTGGAGTGAGTTATCCGTTTAAATTTAAAGAATGGTGGAATTTATATGCCAGCGCAAATGGTTACAGAAACAGTTATAAATCAAGTAACGAAAAATTTACGCCAGTAACTAAAAATACATTTAGCCTTTATGGACAAAATACATTCACCCTGCCTAAAAGTTTTAAAGTAGAAATTTCTGGCTGGTTTAATTCTCCAAATGTTTGGGGAGGTACTTATCAAACGAGCAGCATGGGATCTCTTGATTTAGCAGTGCAAAAACAACTAGCTGATAATCGATTGTCTGTTAGAATTGCCGTTTCAGATATTTTATATACGGGCAACTGGTCGGGTGAAACGCAATACGGAGAATTATTTATTCGCGGAAATGGAGGTTATGAAAGCCGTCAGTTCAAGGTCAACCTTAGCTACAATTTTGGAAATAAAGAAATTAAAGAAACAAGAAAAAGAGCGTCAGTGTCAGAAGAGGAAAAGGCACGAATTACAAATTAAGTATGTTTTTAAAAAATACAAAGAGGCTGTCCGAAAGGACAGCTTTTTTTTGCATGAAGATACTGGGATATATTCGAATCCGTGGACGACAAGTCCGGCTTTTAAAAGTTTGTGTTTATGGAATCGAATGGAATTGTGAATTAGAATCTTTCTTTTCTTCTTTATATTGTTTTATTAAGAAAATAACTAAAAATTATTGATTTTGTAATATGTTGCTTAGCTAGACAAGTATTAGCAGTCAATCAATAAAATTTCATTGATAACAGCAATCTGATAAACTCCTGCATAACATTAAATTGACAATAGTATAAAACCTTGTTAAGGATTTCTTAAAATCAAAAAGTTAACTAATAGTGAAAATAAATTCAAATTTGCATTGAAAAAATTTACTAATAGTAATTATTTAATTAATCAATGAAAAACTTAAGAACCTTAATAATTTTATTGATGATGTGCTCAACATCATTAATTGTTGCTCAAACAACTGTTTTCAAAGGAAGAGTGATTGACGAACTTGGTTTGCCTTTGCCTAGTGCATCAGTACTAGTTAAAGGAACAACTATTGCTGTAAATGCAGATTCCAATGGAAATTTTGAAATTCAATTACTGAAACCTAATGAAATATTGCAGATTTCATTTTTAGGATATGTGACTGCTAATTTTGAAACAGCAAATAAGGCTTCGGGAATATTTAAGCTTAATCCCGATTCTCATACGTTGGACGAAGTGGTGGTAACTGCTTTAGGCATAAAAAAAGAAAAGAAAAAATTAAGTTATTCTGTTCAGGAAGTCGAAGGAGACTTGACCAAAGGAAGAGATGCTAATATAATGAACTCTCTTTCGGGAAAAGTTTCAGGTCTGATTGTTGCGGCTTCTCCTGAATTTTTTAGCAGTCCAAAAATGTATTTAAGGGGTAAAGCACCACTAATCGTTGTAGACGGTGTGCCATTGGGAACAGATACTTGGAATATCAGTCCTGATGACATCGAAAGTGTCAATGTTTTAAAAGGAGCGAATGCTGCTGCATTGTATGGCTCTGTAGGAGGAAACGGAGCAATCCAGATCACCACCAAAAGAGGAGCAAACAATAAAAAAGGGTATGTAGTTGAATTCAATCATAATTCGATGATTCAAGCTGGTTTTAATGCGGTTCCTAAAACACAGAATGCATATGGGCCTGGCTCTTACGGAAATTATGCTTTTGTTGATGGCAAAGGCGGCGGGATAAATGATGCCGATTACGATCAATGGGGACCAAAATTTGAGGGACAGTTAATTACGCAATATGATAGCCCGCTGGATGCGAACGGAAAACTAATTCCAACGCCGTGGACAGCAAGAGGAGCTAATAACTTTAATAATTTCATGGAAGACGGACTATTGTCGACCAACAACTTATCATTAGCTTCAAATTTTGATAAAGGAAACATCCGCTTTTCATTATCCAATACTCATCAGGACGGAATCAATCCAAATACTAAACTGGATATTTATAATTTCAATTTGAGCGGAAGATATAGTCTGAGCGATAAAACTTGGGTGGATGCCAGTTCAAATTTTAATTTCCAGACTTCTCCAAATAATCCAAATGTACAATACGGACCAAATAGTTATATCTATAATATGCTGATTTGGGGCGGAGCTGATTATGATATCAGAGATTTAAAAGATTATTGGCAAGAGGGAAAAGAAGGTCTTCAGCAAAAGAATTTCGAATATACAAGATACAATAATCCCAATTTTATGGCTCACGAATGGCTGAGAGGGTATTATAAGAATGATTATTCAGGCCAGATAAGTTTAAATCATCAGTTTAGCAATGATTTCTCGGCCTTGATAAGAACTAATATGTCGGTAAGCAATTTATTTAGAAATGAAAAATTTCCTTACTCAATGACTACATATGACAGGGAAAAAGCCGAAGGAGATTACAAAGAGCAATATGATTACAGATACAAAAGTTATTCTGATTTCATGCTGAACTATAATAAAACGATGGGTGATTTTGAAATTAAAGCTACTCTTGGAGCTAATATAAATACTGAAAAATATAGAAACTCCTATGCTTCAACTAATTATTTGATTATACCTGGTTTGTACACTTTGAGTAATACACAAACACCAATGCAGCCAACGAGTTATAATAGCCATTATAAAACGAATAGCTGGTATGGTTCGCTGGATTTATCATACAAATCATTTTTATTTCTAAATGCCACAGGAAGATCTGACACCGATTCCAGATTGCCGGAAAAAAACAATAGATTTTTTTATCCATCTGTTGGTTTAAGTACTGTTATCAGCGAACTTGTAAAGATTCCTTATGTAGATTTCTTTAAAATAAGAACTTCTTATGCAAAAGTGGGAGGCTCATTGGACATCTATAGTAACCTTGATACTTACCGATTAAGAGATCCATTTACTATCGACGGAATTACATATAATGCGGCCTATGTTGGAGAAATTTTGACCAACGATCAATTAAAACCAGCATTTAACTCCTCAGCAGAGATTGGTTTAGAAACAAGAATGTTCAAAAACAGGTTTGGTTTTGATGCTACTTACTATCAGAATACGAATGGTCCACAGATTTTTGATTTAAAATATTCAGAAACTTCAGGTTATCAAGGCAGTAAGCAGAATGGTATTACTACTGAGACAAAAGGTTTTGAATTATCAGGTTTTGTGAAAGCTGTAAAAAGTACAAACTTTAATTGGGATTTCAGTGTAAACTGGTCAACTTATAAAGAGTATCTAAAAGAGGTTTATGAGGGAATTGAAAACAATGGACTGATAAAAATTGGAGACCGGGTTGATGGTTTTTATATAAATGATTTTATGAGAACCAATGATGGCAGATTAATTGTTGGTAATGACGGAAAACCGCTTATCAATGCTTATAAAACAAAAGTAGGCTATAAGGCGCCAGACTGGTCAATGGGTATTACAAATAAAGTGAGTTATAAAAGCCTGGCGTTAAACTTCACTTTTGATGGCCGTTATGGAGGAAAAATCGAAAACTACGTGAATCAAAAAATGTGGCAAAGTGGCCGCCATGCCGATAGCGATACCCCAGAAAGAGCCAATGATGTAAAAGGAATAAAATCATATGTAACAGATGGTGTGGTTATTACAAGCGGAGAGCTAATTACTGATGGTCAAGGAAATGTGATTACCGATACCAGGACTTTTGCACCAAATACAACAAAAATGTATTATCAGGATTACGCAAAAGCATATCACGGAAACTACGCTGCCAATATTATAGAAAAAACGTTTTTTAAATTAAGAGAAATAAGCCTTACGTACAATTTCCCAGATTCTTTTATCAAAAAATCTTTTATGACAAATGCTTCTATTTCATTGATTGGAAGAGATTTATTGTACTTCTCAAAAAATAAAAATATCGATTTAGATCAGTTTTTAGACGAAAGTGCTTCGCCATTGCAAACTCCAACTGTAAAAAGTTATGGTATTAACTTAAACATTAAATTTTAAAAACGAGCAAAATGAAAACAATACAATTATATAAAAGCATCCTAATTATAGCAATGGTTTTTATGATTGGGGCCTGTACCAATTTTGAAGATCTGGCCGATGATCCCAATCGTGCTACAAGTGTGCCGCCATCAATGCTGCTGACAGAAGTTTTACGGGTTATGAACAATGTAGACGATGAAGGTCCGTGGTCAAGTGCACAAAGGGACAATCAGTTTTGGGCAATATCTTTTGACTATTACGGAGAACAGGATTACAATTGGGGTTCGGCCCCATTACGTTACACGACTTTGTCCAATGTACAGGCAATGGTAAAAGAAGCAGAAAAACTGGACACAAAAAATAAATACGGCGCTTTGGCAAAATTTTTTCAGGCTTACTTTTTAGATTATATGTCTAAAAGAATGGGGGATATTCCAATGTCTGAATCTTTAAAAGCCAAAAGTGATACTCCAATTACAAAACCAAAATACGATACTCAGAAAGAGGTCTATGTTGAGATTCTGAGTCTTTTGGATGCCGCTAATGATCAAATTGCAATGGCAAGAGCCCAAGTAGGAACTGGTGCAGTTCAAGGCGATTTTTTATATAATGGTGATCTGGATAAATGGCAGAGAGCAATTAATTCTTTCCATTTAAGAGTTTTAATAAGTTTAAGTAAAAAAACAGCCGAACTTAATGTTGCCAGCCAATTCAGTGCAATAGTAAGTAATCCGTCAAAATACCCGCTAATGAGAGGGATTGAAGATAATATGACCCGCTATTTTTCAGATGAAAATGGCAATAATTATGCCCTAAATCCAGGTAATTTTGGGCGTAATAGAAATAGAGATATCATGGCGGGAACCTATTTAAACATTCTGAAACAAAATAATGATCCCCGAATTTATAAAGTTGCCGATCCTGCCGCTTTTTATTTTAAGGCTAATGATCCTCTCAATTTAAATGCTTACATCCCAGCAAACACAGGAGACGAGCAGGGTTCTATGCAAGTGGCTTCAGATGAAGGAAAATTATCCTATCCTAACGAAAAAAGATATTACAGCAGTTATGTCGGCGAAGGATATATTTTATTTGGATATGCAGAACAGCAATTCATAATTGCTGAAGCCATAAACAGAGGCTGGATAATGGGTGATGCTGCCAGTTTTTACAAGCAGGGAATTAAAGCCTCTATGGATTTTTATGATGTATCTAATACGGATGTTACTGCCTTTTTAAACAATGCTAATATAGTTTATAAAGGAAATAATACTGCAGGTCTAGAGCAGATACTGACACAGAAATATGTTGCTTTTTTCCAAAATTCCGAAAGAGAATCTTATTTTAATTTCAGAAGAACAGGTTTTCCAAAATTTAACATTGGACCAGCGAATAAAAACAATGGCAAAATCCCGATGCGATGGAAATATCCTCAAAGCGAATTTGAAACCAACTCCCAGAATGTAAATACTGCGCTAACCAGACAATACGGGGGTACAGATGATATCAATGCAGTAATGTGGCTTATTAAATAGAAAAAAATTCATGAAAATACTAAAAAATAAAATCATGATCATAGCGCTGTTCTCGCTATGGTCGTGTTTTTCTCAAAATAATGAATTCTCAAAAGTAAAACATGTCGTTGTAATTGGCTTTGACGGATTGAGTCCAGACGGAATCGAACATGCCAGCACACCTGCTTTTCACAAACTGATGAAGGAAGGAGCTTCGACAATGCATGCCCGTTCCGTTTTACCATCGAGCTCCAGTACCAATTGGGCTTCAATGATTATGGGAGCGGGACCAGAACAGCACGGAATTACATCTAATGATTGGGAGAAAAGCAATTTTGTATTACCATCAGTAGTGCAAGGCGATGATTTTTTGTTTCCTACCATTTTTTCGATAATAAATTCACAAATAAAGAATGCCGAAATCGGAGCTGTTTATCATTGGTCAGGATTCGGCCGGCTCTTTGAAAAAAGTGCTGTCGATTATAATGTAAATCCAGAAACCGAAGATAAAACAGCAGTAATTGCCAGCGATTATATAAAAGCCAAACAGCCCACTTTTACCTTTATTCATTTTGATCACGTGGACCACGCAGGACACGAATTTGGTCATGGGAGTACAGAATATTATAAATCGGTTGAAAAAGCAGATGCATTATTGGCTCAGGTTATGCAGGCTATTACATCCTCTCCAATGGGTAATGAGACTGTAGTCATAGTAAGTGCAGATCATGGCGGATTGGGCAAAGGACATGGTGGCGAATCATTACAGGAAATGGAAATTCCGTTTATTATTTGGGGCAAATCCGTAAAGAAAAATACCATACTCAATTATCCGGTTTATCAGTATGATAATGCTGCGACTGTTGCATTTGCATTGGGTATAAAAATGCCAATGGCCTGTATTGGAAGGCCAGTTAAAAATGCTTTTGAAGGCTATGACGAAATTGATAGTTATACATTAACTAAAAGGTATAAAGAACCTGTAATTCAGCCAAAAGCTTATTTAAGTAAAAAAGCTGGCGGTTTGTTTAGAGAGGCAGCCCAAGTAGTAATTGATAACCCTGATAAAGAAGGTGAAATTCGATATACGCTGGATGGTTCAATGCCTGCCAAAGATTCGGAAATCTACAAAATGCCATTTAAAGTATATCAAAATACAGTCGTAAAAAGTGCCATTTTCAAAAACCAAAGCATCGCAAGTTTAGTAAGCGAAGCTTTTTTCAGAGTGGTTTCCAGTACTGCAAAAGCTCCAGTTTCCTATGAAATTTTTTATTTATCTAATTTAAACAGCGTGCCGTTTTTAGATAAATATACGCCAGACGAAAAAGGAAGCTGCTTCGAAATAGGTTCTGATGAAATTGATTCGAAGATTAAGGAAAATACCGCAGTAAGATTCAAGACTGTCATAAAAATTGATAAGGAGGAGCAATATGGTTTTTTCACCAGATCGGATGATGGAAGCATTTTGAAAATCAGCAATGAAGTCGTTGTTAATAATGATGGAGATCACGGTGTAAAAGAGAAAGGCGGTGCAATCACACTAAAGCCTGGAACATATACTTTGGAAGTAATCTGGTTTAATGGCGGCGGAAGTGGCTGGCTGGATGTTTATTATCAAACTGCTTCGGTACCAAAACAGATCATTCCTGCAGCTTTTTTTCAAAAAATGAGTTTTAATTAAATGAACAGCATCGACACCTATAAAAAAACAGAAGGAGATATTAATTTAACTCCAGCAAGAACGGCTTGGAATGAGACCATGAATAATGAAGAAACGAAACGTCTTTTAGAAAAAGATGCCCGTTATTTTTTGCATCAGTCGATGTCAACGCCTTGCCTGGATGTTCTGGAAACTGCTGCTGGTTCATCTATAAAAAACAATTCAGGCAAAAGCTATTTAGACTTTCACGGAAATAATGTGCATCAGATTGGTTATGCGAATCCATTTCTTATTGAAAATCTAATCGAGCAAATGAAAGCTTTGCCATTTTCCCCCAGACGTTTTACAAATAAACCTGCAATTGATTTTGCAGAAAAACTGGCTTCTTTATGTCCATCTGATTTAAACAGAATATTATTGACGCCTAATGGAAGTTCGGCAGTGGGCATTGCTCTTAAATTGGCAAGAGCTGTAACTAAAAAGTTCAAAGTGGTTTCATTTTGGGATTCTTTTCATGGTGCGTCTCTCGATGCTATCAGTGTTGGAGGCGAATCGGTTTTTAGGGATTATATGGGACCAATGCCAACGGGTGTGGAGCGGATTCCTCCGCCAGTAACGTATCGCGGTATTTTTGAAAATAATGAAAATAAATGTTTAGAATATTTAGAATATGTTTTTTCTAAAGAAAATGATATCGGAGCATTTATCGCAGAAACCATCCGAAATACTGATGTACAGCTTCCATCTCAAAATTTTTGGAAACAGGTTCGTAAACTCTGTACGCAGTATGGAGTACTATTAATATTAGACGAAATTCCAATTGCATTAGGAAGGACAGGCAAAATGTTTGCATTTGAACATTATGGAATTGAACCCGATATTCTGTGTTTAGGAAAAGGGTTGGGAGGGGGGATATTCCCTCAGGCAGCTATTGTTACAAGAGACGAGTACAATGTTTTCAGTGATATTTCCCTGGGGCATTATACTCACGAAAAAAGCCCTTTGGGTGCTGTAGCGGGATTGAGTACTATAGCTTTTATCGAAAAAGAAAATCTATTGAAAAAAGTAGTCGATGATGCTGTTTATATGGAAAAATCCCTGATGGATTTAAAAGATAAATACACAATTATTGGCGATATTAGAGGAATAGGACTTTTATGGGCAATAGAATTGGTAAAAGACCAACAGACTAAAGAAAAAGCTGTAGATGAAGCAGAGCAGATGCTGTATCTGTGCCTAAAAAAAGGATTGAGTTTCAAAGTCTCTTCCGGTAATGTTCTGCAATTGTCACCAGCGCTGACTATCAGCCGGGAAGAGTTAGAATCGGCATTGAATATCCTTGATGAAAGTTTCTCAGTATTATAGTTTAAAAAAACAATTTGTTGGTTATAATCATGAAAATTTTATTTGCCACAGAAGAAAATAGATTTCTTCTTAATAATAGAATACAAAAAAAGAAATATTTCTTTCATATAGATAGCTATGCGTTTTTTTAAAAGTGAAATATCTTTTTTAAGTCTGCAAAAGTAATTTTTCTATGTGTTAGAAATAATTACAGCCAATAAATTAAAAATAATCTTTTAAATATTTAAAAAATAAATCAAAATGAAAAAGTCACTTATAATTTCAAGTTTTGCTTTCTTAAGTTTTTTGGGAGTAAACGCTCAACAAAAAGAAATAAGTAAAAATCCAAAAATTGTGCTTATTACTCTGGATGGATTCCGCTGGCAGGAATTATTTACTGGTGCAGATGAAAAGCTGATCAGAGAAAAAAAGTATGTAGAAGATACTACGGATTTAAAGGAAAAATTCTGGAGAAAAACACCCGAAGAACGCAGAACAGCCTTAATGCCTTTTTTCTGGAATGAAGTTACAAAAATGGGGCAATTTCATGGCAACAGAAACTTCGGGAGTGAAGTGAATCTGACCAATACAATGTGGTTTTCGTATCCGGGATACAATGAAATACTGACTGGCGCTGCCGATGATAAGAGAATAAACAGTAACGATAAATTCAATAATCCAAACACAACAGTTTTAGAAAAAATTAATAATACTGCTGCATATAAAGGCAAAGTGGCTGCTTTTGGCAGTTGGGATGTGTTTCCGTTTATTGTGAACGAAGAGCGTTCGGGAATACCTGTAAACGCAGGTTTTGAGGAAGCTAAGGGGTCGGATCTTTCGCCCAGAGAAACGTTTTTAAATGAATTGCAATCCAAAGTGCCATCTCCTTGGGATTCAGTTCGATTTGATGCATTTACATCTAATTATGCTTTGGAGTACATGAAGAAAAATCATCCCAAATTAATTTATATTTCTTATGGAGAAACTGATGATTTTGCCCACGACGGAAACTATCAGGCCTATTTGAAATCGGCTCATGCAGCAGATGGATTAATAAAAGAATTATGGAATTTTACCCAGAAAGATACATTTTATAAAAACAATACCATTTTTATTGTTTCTACAGATCATGGCCGCGGAACTGAACCTTTGGATCAGTGGAGAAGCCACGGGTCAAAAATAAATGGTGCCGATCAGGTGTATTTGGTTGTGTTTGGAAACGGAATTCAAGTTTTAGGAGAGGTAAAATCAAAAGAACAGCTGTACAGCAATCAGATTGCACCAACTGTTTTACAGCTTTTGGATTCCAAAGCAAACGATCCTGATATGAAAGGAAAACCATTATCAATTCTTAAAAAATAGCAGTGATGAGTAATAAAAAGTCAGATGTGCCTTTTGTGCTTTCTGCTTCATTGGCTGCTTTTGGAGCTTACTTTTGTATGTATGCTTTTAGAAAACCATTTAGTGCTGCCACTTTTGAGGGATTGGAAGTTTTTCATATCGATTATAAAATTCTGCTGATTATTGCTCAGGTAGCAGGTTATGCGATTTCGAAATTTATTGGCATAAAAATTATTTCGGAGCTAAAAGCGCATCAGCGTGCCTTTTATCTGTTAGGATTAATCGGGATTGCAGAGACAGCTTTGATATTGTTTGCTATTATTCCAAAACCGTATAATATCATCTGTATGTTTTTTAACGGCATACCATTAGGTATGATTTGGGGAATTGTTTTCTCGTATTTGGAAGGAAGAAAATTTACCGAAATATTAGGAGTTGCCCTGAGTACAAGTTTTATCGTTTCTAGCGGAGTGGTAAAATCAGCAGGCCTTTTTGTGATGGAATCGCTGGGCTTTTCCCAATTTTCGATGCCTGCCATCACAGGTTTGTTATTCGTACCGCCCTTATTATTTTTTACTTGGATGCTGGAGAGGATTCCAAAACCAACAGCCGAAGATATTGAGCTGCGCTCAGAACGTATTCCAATGAATAGTAAAGACCGTAAAAAAGTATTGCTTAAATTTTCATTTCCGATCACCCTCTGGATTCTGTTTTATACCTATTTGACCGCATTTAGAGACTTCCGCGACAATTTTGCCCGTGAACTATGGGACAGCCTTGGATTTAGAAGTGACATATCCGTTTTTTCAAGTTCAGAAATGTATGTAGCTGCGATTGTATTATTGGTTTTGGGAGCTGCCTTTTACTTTAAAGACAATATGAAAGCCTTGTTTTTTTATCATGTATTATTAATAATCGGTTCGTTGGCCATTGGAATTTCGACTATTTTATTCCGCTCAGGGAATATTAGCCCTTACTCATGGATGGTAGTTTCCGGCTTTGGATTATACATTTGTTATGTACCATTTAATTGCCTTTTTTTCGACCGCTTCATTGCAGCTTTTAAGATAAAAGGAAATGCAGGCTTTTTGATTTATGTAGGCGATGCTTTTGGTTATTTAGGAAGCGTGTTAATCTTACTATATAAAAATTTTGGACAGTCGGCTTCATCATGGCTGCTGTTTTTTATAAACGGAGCCTATATAGTTGCGGTTATGGGAGTGGGGGTGGCTTCAATATCCATTATCTATCTCAATAGAAAAAAGAAAAAGAGTAAAAAAGAAACTATAAATTATCAATTGGTTTTGAATGAAAACAGTATATGATTTAATAGTCGTGGGAGGTGGAGTTTTAGGAACTTTTCATGCCTTTCACGCTTTAAAAAAAGGATTAAAAGTGGCTGTTATCGAAAAAGATAAAATGCCAATCAGTGCTACAGTTAAAAATTTTGGACAAGTTGTTCCATCAGGAATGAATTCAAAATGGCAGGCCTATGGAAGAGAAAGTTTATTGATTTATAAAGAAATTCAAAGTCAATTTGATATTTCTATCAGGCAGCAAGGATCCGTTTATTTGGCTTCCAATGACGAAGAAATGATGCTTATTGAAGAGCTGGCTCAAATAAATAAATCGAATAATTACGATTCAGAACTTTTGACCAAGCAAGAATGTCTGAATAAATACCAGGGACTGCGTCCCGATTATGTAAAAGCAGGGCTGTTTTTTCCAGATGAAGTTACTGTCGAACCCAGAACAATGATTTACAGGCTTCAGCAATATATGCAGCAGTATTTAGGGTTGGAATTGATTACTAATACTGCGATAACAAATTGCGAAAATACGCATGAAGGGGTAACTCTTCAAAGCGCTGCTATGGAAACTTTTTTATCAAAAAAAGTAATAATCTGTAACGGTAATGAATTCAAAACTTTATATCCCGAGTTGTTTTTCAACAGTGATCTTGAAGTTTCAAAATTACAGATGCTTCAGACAAAACCGCAAAACAATTACAAATTAGACGGTTCTATTTTAACAGGATTATCAATCAGGAGGTATGAGGCTTTTCATGAATGTCCATCGTTTAAAGAGATTAAAGCTAAAGAAAGCAGAGATTCTTTAGAAAAAAAATGGGGAGTTCATATTCTGTTTAAGCAAGCTATGGATGGTTCTGTTATTTTGGGTGATTCACATCAATATGCCGATGCCAGAAACAGTGACGATCTGGGCTTTAATCTAGATATGGATATTGATAATTTCATGATTGAAGAAGCCAAAAAAATTATAGATCTGCCAACTTATGAAATTCAGAACAGGTGGTTTGGAACCTATTCACAATGCAGGATCAAAGATGTTTTTGAGCATAAAATCGGCGAAAACATTCATATTATCACAGGAATTGGCGGAAAAGGAATGACAGGAAGTGCAGGTTTTTCAAAAGAGAATATTACTAAAATTTTTAATATATAATAATGAAATCACAATTAACAAAGAGTTTGCTGCAAACAAATACCTATCAAATAAAGGTGATAACATATATGACCTATAAAAAATAAATTTAACATATATGAAACAAAGAATAGAATTGGTGGTATTTGATATGGCCGGAACAACTGTAGATGAAGGAAATGTAGTTTATAAAACAGTACAAAAAGTAATCAATGATGAAGGATTTAATGTGTCTTTAAATGATGTTTTAAAACATGGAGCAGGTAAGGAAAAGCATCAGGCCATTGCAGCTATTTTAAAAGAATGTACTGATTTAAACGGAATAGAGAAAGTTGCATATAAGGCATTTACAAACTTTAAAATAGCTTTAGAAAAAGCATATAACGATTTAGATGTAAAAACTTTTGAAGGAACAGAATCTTTATTCAAAGATTTGCGGGCGAATCAGATAAAAGTAGTTTTAAATACAGGTTATGATACTGTTACTGCAAATAAATTACTCAGCAAATTAGGCTGGAAAGTAGGTGTAACCATTGATGCTTTAGTCACAGCTGATGATGTAGAAAATGGCCGGCCTGATGGTGATATGATTTTGAAAGCTATGCAGATCACCGCCGTAAATGATGCTCAAAAAGTTTTAAAAGTAGGCGATTCGGCAATTGATATAGAAGAAGGAAAAAATGCCAATTGTGGGATAACTGCAGGAGTTTTAACAGGAGCACAGACTCGTGAGCAGATTCAAGAAGCAAATCCTACTTATATTTTGGAAAATTTAAACGGATTACGGGCAATATTGTTATAATATTTTTGTTTATTTATTTTTTTTTAACTCTTCCTTTGATACAGTGTAAAGGAAGAGTTTTTTTATCAAAGCTGCTGATCTGGCTTAGTCATTTTGAGTATTAAAAAAGAAGTATAATACTAACATTTTACAAGTCATTGAACTGCGGTTAACGGGAACGTGAGGAATTCTTCCGTCAAAAAAAATAGAATCTCCTTCTTTAATCAGTACTTCATCATCGCCGATAATATAAACACATTCACCTGAAAGGACGTATTTGTATTCATAAGCATCGGTTTCAACTTTTTCTCGTTGTGAGTCCGGCTTTACTTCTAATAATACGGCTTCAAATCCGATAGATGAAAGCTGTTTTCCGAAAATATATTTATATGTAAACCCCTTTGCATCATCTTCTTTTTCAATAATTGAATTTTCATCAGCTCTCGATACAATATGATTCTGTCTGGAAGATTTTGGCATTCCATCAAAAAAAACAGAAACTTCAATTTCCAATGCATTGATGATATTCAGTAAAACAGGAAGCGAGGGAATAGTTCTTCCATTTTCAATCCTGGATATAAGGCCATTACTTACCTGCGCTGCATTAGCAATGGTACTGATGGTTTTTTTACAGCTTTTTCTAATGTCTTTAATTCGTTTACCAATTCCAATTAAATAATCGTCCATTTTTTTGTATTTATTTTCAATATACAAATTTAACGGTTCTGTTACATCTAAAAAATTTATGAATTTAAAGTTGTAAAGCAACGTGATTCGAGTTTTAAAATTGCTGCCTGTTAGAAATAGCACTTAGATATTGCATCTGCCGAGATCATCAAGTTAACAAGATCACAAGGCTCATCAGTTTATAGATTTTCAGTTTAGGCTTTCGGTGTGCTATTTTTATTCTGTAACTTTTAGGATTGATCCTAATCTTCCATGAGATTTTTTTTTATTCTAAAGCAAAAAAAAACGTTTCAATTACTTGAAACGTTTTTTGTGGGGAGAGCAGGATTCGAACCTGCGAAGTTCACACAGCAGATTTACAGTCTGCCCTCGTTGGCCGCTTGAGTATCTCCCCGAGCCTTATTTAGTAACGCTTATTGCGTTATCCGGGTGCAAATATAGGTACTGTTTTTAGTTCTGCAAACTTTTTTTGCACTTTATTTCTATAATATTTTCACTTTATTTTTAACAAACTGGAAGTGAATAAAATAAAAAATCTCCACAAGGGAGATTTTTTATTCTTTACTAGTAAAAAAAATTATTTTCCAAGTAATTCTATGATTTTTGCTTTAAGTTCAGCACCTCTCAAATCTTGTGCAACTACATTTCCGGACTTATCAAGTATGAAAGTCGCCGGAATTGATTCCACTTTGTATTGCTTAGCGATTGGATCTTCCCAGCCTTTAAGATTTGAAACCTGTGTCCAGATTAATTTGTCTTTTGCAATAGCTTCTTTCCATTTTACCGGATCTTCATCTAAAGAAACACCAATTATATTAAGACCTTTTGAATGCAGTTCGTTATAAATAGCTGCTACATTTGGATTCTCTCTTCGGCACGGACCACACCATGAAGCCCAAAAATCAACAATGGTAACTTTTCCTAAACTTTCTTTAAGGCTGATTGTTTTGCCTTGCGGGTTAGGAGCGGAAAAATCTGTTCTTCATTTAGCTGCCGGCGCCGCTGGAGCTGCTGCTGCACCTACTGAAGGAAGTTTTAATGCTTCGATTTTTGTTTTTACAGCTTTACCATGTTTAGAGTTTTTCAATGACTCTTCTAAATTATTGAACATAGACTCAATTTTTTTAGAATCTACTGATGGATCATTACTCATACCTTCAATAATTAATACACTAATAAAAGCTTTTGGATGCGTGTTAGCGTAATCTACATATTTAGCTTTTGATGTAGTTCCAATTTCAGTTTGGATTTTAGTATATTCTTTCATTAAACCATTGATAGTTGCTGTATCTTTAGTTCGCTGAGCCGTTTGCATTTTTTGCATATTAGCTGTTTGAAAGTCCATTAAAGGCTTTTGTATTTTAGTGATGTCTTCATTAAATTTCACATACTCATCATTATTATATGTACCTGAAATTTTAGATTTTTGGATAGTATCTTTATTAACTACAACTGTAATATCACCGTTCTCTAAAATAAATGGAATTTTACCTTGTGCACCTTCAATTTGTAATGTATGAAAAGCTGGTTCAGTTACTTTTCCTTCCATTTCAAATTTTCCGTTTTCTATTTTTACTGTATCTACAGCTATTAACCCCATTCCTTTCTCATCCTGGGTTTCCATGATAACGGTTTTACCGTTTTCAAATCCTTTAGCAGTTCCTGAGATTGTGTATTTGTCTTTGCTACAAGAAGTAAGTAAAGCTGTAGCGGTAAGAAATAAAATAATTTTTTTCATTTTTATTAGTTAATTGTTTTTAAAGTTTACAAAAGTATTTAAAATTATAAATTAACAATAACTTTAGACCCTAAATTTATGTTATAATTTTTTAGCCTTTTTCAGATGTTTAAAAATCAGAAAAGATTCTGTTTTAATTTTTTACTATCCATTACCTGCATAATTCATTACTGAAAAGAGAGCATTATGAAGTCAGAGGCTTTTTCTTGAATGGTGTTTTTTAAATAGTTTATTACCCGCTGAATAAGGAACTAAGCAGGCGCATAGATTTATAATCAACCACTGGCAGAGATTGACTATGCAAAATAACTATTGAACTCTCTTTAAAATAGCAAAAACTATTTTTTAACGCTGTTTAAAAAGAGATATAATTTTTTTATGAATTATATTCAAAAAGATGCGATTCCAGATGTTCGATTTCATTTAGAGTAATCGTTATATCTAAATTCACTGTTCTTAAATCTTTGTGCAAATGCGGACAGATAGGATTCGATTTTAGCTTAAAATCAATTTCGGCTTCTTTTTTTCTAAGTCTGTCGATTGTACGCATGGCATTATTGTATTGCCGTTGATACAAGGTGTATTGATCTTTCATATCAGTAAGTTGTTTATTAATTCGGGTATGCTAATTTACTAATAAACTTGTTAAAAAAATGTTAATTTGTATCTATTTTAGATTTTAACACCTTAGTGTCAATTTTTTACGCTTTTGTCCAAAAAAAAACACTCCGGTTAAGAGTGCTTTTAAATATTAAAATTTATATACTTATTCTTGTGCTGTTGTTTTTCTCCAAGGATAGGCATTAAAAATATGTCTTTTTGCAAAACGCCCAGGAGAATCTGCATTAACCATTTTTATATAAATAGCTTTAGGAACACTAATGTATTCATAAATACTTCCGTTAGAAAAATTAACAATTAATCTGCCTTCAACAAATTTGTAATCAGTTATTGTTGCTGTAGCGACAGTTTCAGTATATTCAGGTAAAAGCTGTTTGATTGTCGCTGGATTGATACTTACCAAGAAATGATAAGCTTCAATTATTTTTTTACTGTTTTCTTCAGCAGCTTTTAAACCAGCATCGTCACCTTGAAATTTATCAGGATGCGCATCTTTCATCGCGTTACGATAAATGGTTTTCAATTCTTTAAGCTCAACTGTTTTTTCTACGTTAAGTAGTTTTCGGTATTCAACTATTTTTTTCATAAATAAGGTAACTACTTGTCTTTTACTATCAAACCGAATCTTTTAGGCTGAAAATTGACAATTTTTTGCAAAGGTACACTTTTTTTTAACTTTTTAGTTTTGAGCAAAAAAAAAATCAAAAAAACTGCTTTTTTGATTTTTTAAAATATTTTATTAAGCTAAGAGACTGCTATTCAGACTTCATGTTGGCTTTGTCGAAGTTTTTGGATTTCTTAGGATATTTATTATAACTGATGTCGCTTGGGTTTTCGATGACACTTTTTATAGTTATCAAATCGCCAAGATTATATTTTTGAGCCATTTTGAAGTCCAAAAGAAATTCACCGCAAAAATAATTCTTGTTTTCGTCCTGCTCCATTATTCCTGTAAAAACACCTTTCTGCAGCATTTTTTGTTCTCCTGTCTTGGTCATAATCAGTTTTTATTATTATTCTGATGCAAATTTAGGCAATTAAATTGGTAATGAATTGCAATTTAAAATGCTTTTTCGGGAAAATGAAAATTTCTGGCATCACTTAAACTGGATAGCGGACTGGGTGAGGGATAGAAGCAAGTTACCGAAGTAACGCGGATAGCCTGGCCTCGTTGAAGAAAGGGGCTGTATAAGCGCATTACAGATTAAGCCCCTTTTTTCAACGAGGACACCCCATAATAATTTAGATTTGGTACTTACTGCTGTTTGCGGCTACCTTTGTTTCATGGAAAAAATATTTCGCCCGAGTCCGAGATCATTCAAAAATACATTTTGCGTTTTTCATGAGGTACTGCCTGATCGGATTACCGGAATGCCGGTGCAGTATGACAGTCAGTCGGGCAGTAAATATTATTACACCAAAGAGGGGATGTACCGCCTTTCGAACCATTGGGGGAGGTTGGCCAATAGCAAATGGAGACTGATACCGATAGAACCGGAGACGGATTCTAAATTCAAAATTGGTTTTGCGAGATGGGATGAGTTTTATCCCGATAATGCAGAGGAAGAATTGTATTATCTGGAAGCCGATTATGAAAAAAGAACGGTTAATTATCAGCATCGAAATAATCCGAACTATGATTCCAAAGCAATATTAAGAACAAGTTTTGCCACTGCAAAAAGAATTAAGCAGATCCGGAATTTATTTGAACTGACTTCATGGGCCAAGTATTTTGATTATGATGATATTGATGAATTGCGCAGGAAAATTATAGAGGAACTGATTTTTACCGATAAACCTTTGGAGGAAATTAAAAGAGAAATTTAGTTGCTCGCAGCTATTAATATCAAATCATTTGGACTGATTGGCTTTGATAAATAAGCAATGATTTCAGAATATTCTTTTGCTTTGCTTTTATCTTCCAATGCAATTGACGAACTTACAATATATATGTTTGTCTGTTCTTTTATCTGCGATTTTAAGAGTACCATTTCGTTCATAAATTCCCAGCCGTCCATAACTGGCATATTAATATCCAAAAGAATTATATCAGGTGTTGTTTCATTATTATTTAATGTGCATTTTAATGCATCAATGGCGTCCTTACCGTTTTTGAAACTGGAAACACTTGAAAATAATTCTGATTTTTTTATAATTTTATTTACTATAATCTGATAAATAGGGTCATCGTCTATTACCCATATTGTTTTTAGACTCATAAGATATCAATTTTAAATGTTGTTCCCACATTAGGTTCGCTACTTACAGTTATAGAACCGCCCATTGCTTCTATTTGGTTTTTTGTGATGAATAACCCAACTCCTTTTGAAGATGGATCACTGCTGAAAGTCTTATACAAGCCAAAAATTTTATTGCCGTTTTTTACTAAATCTATTCCAATACCGTTATCGGATATTTCCAGATAATTTTTATCATCTTCGGTTATCCACTTTAAATATATGATTATTTTTCGTTCCGGATGACTATACCTGATTGCATTTGAAATTAAATTATAAAGAATGCTTTCTAAATAGGCAGGGTTGTAATTGATAATCAGATCTTCAGGAATATGATTGAAGATTGTTATTTTTTTTGAAATAATCTGCTGGGAGAATACTTTCATCACATTTTCAACATACTCATTCAAATTCAATCGCTGAACTACTAAACTGACGTTTGTCCGTATATTGATTACCTCGTTTAAATGCAGCATTGTTTCATTAAGCAGACCAGAAACTGAAATTAACAATCCTAACATTTGTTCTTTTTCCTCAGGAGTTTCTGAAGTCTGAAGTAAAGTAACAATTGAAGCAATGTTACTGGTGTGAGACCTTAGATTATGTGAAATTATATAGGAAAAATTCAACAGTCTTTCGTTTTGCCTGGATACCAGATTGAATGAATTATTTAAATCAGCTTCGATGTTTTTTGATTTTGTTATGTCAATCATTATACCATGCAGACTTGTCGCCACTCCATTTTCATAAACAATATTTACCATATCCCGAAGCCATATAACCGTTCCGTTTTTACAGACCATTCTATATTCGAAATCATGATTTAAAAGCTGATTTGTTTTTTTAGTGCAATATTCCAGTGCCCAATCTCTGTCATCTGGATAAATGTGTTCGCTCCAAAAATTTGGGTTGCTCAACCATTCCTCTGAGGTAAAACCTAAAATCTGTTCGACTTTTTTGCTGACAAAAGTAAATCTAAATGTTTTTATATCACATTCCCAAACAATTCCGTCTATGGTATTAATAAGGGCTTCGACTTTTCGCTGCGAGTTAACGATCAGTTTTTCGTTTTTCTTTCGAAAAGTAATATCCTCCGTTGAAATAATCATTCGTCCCATAGTTTTTTCATACCCGCGAATTGCATTCCATTGAAAGTGAATATCTATTGATTCACCGTCGCTGTTCTTTATTTTGGTATCATAAGCAAATTGCCTTTTGTTTTGTGTAATTGCGACTAATTGTTTTATAAAATCGTTTATGGTTTCAGTATCCAGTACCTGCTCTAAATTGTTATCTAACTCATTTTTTGTTTTTATATTAAGGAGCTGCAGGCATTGGTCATTTACAGCAATAACTTTGATTAGTGCAAAGCATTTTAATACTGTTTCTGGATTCTCTTTAAAATAGTTTTCTGCTGTGGATGCTTTTTTGCCAACGAGATTTAAATCCGCCAGATAATTTTTAATTAAAGACAAATCAATTTCCCACATTGGGATAGGTGAATTATCAAAGAGGTTTCTAAACTGTTTTTCACTTTTTTTAAGATCCTCCAAAATTTGCTTTTGCAAGGTAATATCTTCAACAATAGCAATATTGGTTCTTCTTTCTTTTTTTGTTTTCGAAAGTGACGAAACAATTAAATTTACCCATATGGTTATATTGGATTTAGTAATATATCTTTTTTTGGTGGTATAATTTTTAATTTTTTCTTCTTTAAGTTCATATACGTTTAGCTCATTTTTCGGTAAATCTTTTGGATGCGTGATTGACTGATAATTTTTGGTTTTCATTTCTTGTTCTGAATATCCTAATAACTCACAAAATTTACTATTGATTTCTAGAAATTTACCTGTTTCTTCATCAACAAGAGCAATTCCCAGCGGAGCCTGATCAAAAATAGTTTTAAATTTAATTTCGCTGTTCAATAGTTTTGAGGCTTGAATGTTGACCAGGTGCTGTAATTGACGCGGTCTGTTTAATAAAACTGTGACAAGCGAGGCTATGAGCAGTGCCAGAATAAATCCTAAAATTGAAGGCAGAAAAAGAACAGAGTAATGATACTTCTGCTTTTTTTGACTGAGATATAATTTCCAATTTCCGTCAGGAATCTTTTTAAAAATTTGTTCTTGTTTATAAATATCTTTTTTGACAGGAAGAAAAAATTCTTCTTTTTTAGTATTGGGATTTATTTTTGAAAACTGAAAATAATATTTATTGGTGTCAATTGAATTGATTCCGGAAACTTTTAATAAATCTTTGAATTTAATTACAACTGCAGAAAATCCCCAAAACTTGTTTTTTTTGTAAACTGGTAATCTGCCAACAATGCCAATTCCGCCCTGCCTCAAGACCAAAGGACCGGCAAAATACATTTTTTTATCTGCTAATGATTTAAATGCTTCATTTCTAACACTTGGAATCTTAAAAATATTAAGATTTAAAGCAGATTTATTTTCCTCTAATGGATAAATATACTTGATAACTCCATCTGGTACCAGCTGAACTGCACTAATAGAATTATTTGAAGCCAAAAGCTGTGAACTTATAGATTCAAAATTATCAGGAGTGCCACTGTCATTAATCGTTAATGCAAGTGTTAATGTAGTAGTGTAACAGCCCTTAAGGCACTGTTCTATGTTTTGGTGCAGATTCTCAAGAGTCTGCCCCATTTCACGGCGCTCATTTACTTTAATAACCTGAAAACGCAGAAAAATTGAAAGACCAACACAAAAACTTAGGATTAAAAAAATTAAAAATCCTGTCATTTTTGGTTTCGTTATAAACCAGCGAATATAATTGGGCCATTTAATTTCGTACATCATTGGATATTATACTGTAAGGTCTAAAAAGGTGTTTTTTGGGATAAAAAAAGAAATTATAAATCCTAAAGATACCATTTCTAATTTACAGAAGTAAAAAAATACTCATTTTATTTAATACAGGTCATCCAAAATAATGGTTTATCAAAATAAAAATAACAGTCATTTAAATAATAAATCCGAACTTTGCATGCGTTCTTTTATTGGAGCAATTTTAAAAACAGAACTTCATTTTAAAAAAATGAAATAAAAAAAAGAGAGATACAATGAGCCGGAACAACGAAAAAAACATCAAGAAACACAACGACAAACTGCACAAAGCCCAAGCAAAAGCAAAGCAGGCTGAAATGGAGCGCAAAGAAAAACTGAAACAGATCACTAAAAAATTTAATGAAAGTAAGTCTTCGGATGATATTGTAAATTAGCATATTATGAATAAAAATAAATTTGATGAATTAAAAAACGGCGTTCAGCAAATCATCGATTTGATTGCTGTAAAGAATGCAAAGGATGCCAATAATAAATTGGCAGAAGTGAGCGATGAACTCGATGAGTTACTGGATTATGCCGAAGAAGATGAAGAACTTATTGAAATCAGTAAATATCAGGTATTATTGAACCAACTGCAGCAAAAAATTGTTCTGCTTAAGGCACAGCTTAACTAATTTAGGTTTATGATTCACGAAAATTGCTATTGCGGTTCTGATACATCTTTTGAATCGTGCTGTAATCTTTATATAAGCGGTGCTATAAAAGTCCCAACAGCCTTAGCACTGATGAAGTCTCGATATTCAGCTTATGCCACACATCAGGCGGATTATTTATTGGCAACCACACATATCAGTGAAAGAAAATATTATTCGAAAGAGGATATTCTGCATTGGGCAACAGTCAATACATGGCAGAAATTGGAAATCATTTCTTCAACAGAAAATACAGTGGAGTTTAAGGCATATTTCATTGATGAAAACAATCAAAACCAAGTACATTATGAATTTTCAACTTTTAAAAAAGAAAATGATTCTTGGTTCTATGTTGATGGAAAATTCAAATAATATTACAATAGATAATTATGGCAAAAGGCTTTGGAATTTTAATAATAGCTTTGCTTTGTGCTTCTTGCAAAACAAATCTTCCCACTCCCAAAGCAATTGAAACTAATGAACCTTCTTTTGCTTATAAACAGCAGATGGAAAATCTGGAAAAAGGAATTTACTTTCGCGGAAGCGGAAACGAACCCCGCTGGAGCTTAAAAATTTCTGAGAAAAACATTGAGTTTACTTCATTAAAATCAGGTTATGAGTCCTTGAGCGGTCATCATACAGAGCCGCTTCTGGCCATGGATGCCAATGTCAAAATGTATCGGGTTCCAATTACTGATGGTACAATGATTGTTCAGATTATGCAACAGGAATGCATAAATACAATGTCTGGTGATAAATCATCTTATTCTGTCCGAATAGAAATTGTGAAAGATAACAAATCTGAATTTTTTAATGGCTGCGGAAATTACATTACAGATTTTAGACTGCATGACATTTGGGTTTTAGAAAAAATAAACGGTGAAAATGTTACTTCAGCAAATTATGCCAAAGAAATACCCAATCTTGAAATAAACAGTACAACAAATACATTTATGGGGTCTGCTGGCTGTAATAGGGTTGGAGGCGACATTTTTTTCGAAAGAGGATTGTTGCGCTTTATAAATATTAATTCTACCGAAATGGTCTGTGCTGATAATAATAATGAAGCTGTTTTACTCAAAACGCTGCAAAGTACTGCCAAATATAAAGTAGAAAACTTACGATTAATACTCACCAATTCTTTAGGAAATGAATTGATCTTTAAAAAAGTAGATTGATTGACTATTTAGACACATCGTTTTAACGTAAAATTATAAATTGTTTGTTGTTTGTTCATTTAAAAATAATCTAAATTTATGATTATGGAGAACACAATAAAAAAAGGGTTTTATTTTAAGACTTACGAAGCACCGTTTCAGTCTCCGTTTGATAAGCTTTTTGAAATTTTCAAGGAACTTATCACGCACACTTCGGGAGATTTTGACGAAGCCATCAGCTGGATGCGCGAATTGGACAAAGAATACAAACTAACCGATGAATCATATACCATCGATGATTTCATTGAGGATTTAAAGAAAAAAGGATACATCCGAGAAGAACTCAAGGACGATGGAACAACTGGTACAGGAATTACCGCCAAAACCGAACGTGCTATTCGCCAGCAGGCTTTGGATAACATTTTCGGCAACCTAAAAAAATCAGGGAGCGGTAACCATAAAACCAAACACGTTGGCAATGGTGATGAACATACGGGTGAGTTTCGGGAGTTTCATTTTGGTGACGGTCTCGAACGCATTTCATTGACCGAAAGCCTGCGGAATGCTCAAATCAATAATGGAGTGGGAGATTTTAAGCTGACCGAAAATGATCTGGTTGTCGAAGAAACCCGTTACAAGTCCCAAATGAGCACCGTTTTAATGATTGACATCAGCCACAGTATGATTCTGTATGGCGAAGACCGCATAACGCCGGCCAAAAAAGTCGCAATGGCTTTGGCCGAATTAATCACTACCCGCTACCCAAAAGACACACTGGATATTTTGGTTTTCGGTGACGATGCCTGGCGGATTTCAATCCGGGATCTGCCTTATCTTCAGGTGGGACCGTATCACACCAATACCGTTGCCGGTCTGCAATTGGCCATGGATTTATTGCGCCGAAAAAGAAACACCAACAAACAGATTTTTATGATTACCGACGGCAAGCCAAGCTGTGTGAGGGAAAAAGACGGCTCTTATTATATGAACAGTAACGGCTTGGATCATTATATCGTTGAAAAATGCTACACACAGGCGCAGCAAGCCCGAAAACTTCATATCCCAATAACCACTTTTATGATTGCCAACGATCCTTATCTGCAAAAATTTGTGAATAAGTTCACCGAAGCCAATCAGGGAAAAGCCTTCTATACCGGACTAAAAGGTTTGGGCGAAATGATTTTTGAGGATTATGAAACCAACAGAAAAAAACGAATAAAATAGTTTACAATATCAATTGCAATACAAATTTAAACGAAATCAAAATTAATGGACAATATAAAAACTTTCGGAGAATTAAAGAAATCAGGGTATTTAAGCAAAAGCATCAAAGATGAATTGCGCCATAATTTAAGAGAAAAAATAAAATCAGGAAAACCTGCTTTTGAAGGCGTTCATGGTTTTGAGAATACTGTAATTCCAGAATTGGAAAGAGCTATTTTGTCACGCCACAATATAAATTTATTGGGACTACGAGGACAGGCCAAAACTAGATTGGCCCGAAAAATGATTGAATTACTGGATGATTACATTCCTTATGTGACAGGTTCCGAAATCAATGACGATCCTTTTAACCCATTGTCTCGTTTTGCCAAAGATTTAATTGCTGAAAAAGGTGACGAGACCCCAATCTCGTGGCAGCACAGAAACGAACGCTTTTTCGAAAAACTTGCTACTCCAGATGTAACCGTAGCCGATTTGATAGGAGATATCGATCCGATAAAAGCAGCTAATTTAAAGCTGTCATATGCTGATGACCGTGTAATTCATTTTGGAATGATTCCGCGTGCTAACCGTTGTATTTTTGTTATTAACGAATTACCCGATCTTCAGGCAAGAATTCAAGTAGCTTTATTTAATATACTGCAGGAAGGCGACATTCAGATTCGCGGATTCAAATTAAGAATGCCGCTTGATATGCAGTTTGTCTTTACCGCAAATCCTGAAGATTATACCAATAGAGGAAGTATAGTTACACCTTTGAAAGACAGAATCGGTTCGCAAATTCTAACGCATTATCCGCAGGATATCCAGATTGCCAAAACGATTACGGCGCAGGAAGCTAAGCTTGACGACGCTCAAAGCGAATCAGTTTATATTCCCTTTTTAGCTAAAGATTTATTGGAGCAAATCAGTTTTGAAGCGCGGGAGAGCGAATTTATTGATAACAAAAGCGGTGTAAGTGCCCGACTGAGCATTACAGCTTATGAAAATCTATTAAGTACTGCGGAACGCCGTGCCTTACTCTCAGGAACAGATAAAACCACTTTACGCTTATCTGATTTTATGGGAGTAATTCCATCGATAACCGGTAAAGTTGAATTGGTTTACGAAGGAGAGCAGGAGGGAGCATCTTTTGTGGCACAGCGCCTGATAAATGATGCCATTCATACCTTATTTCCTTCCTTTTTCCCAAAAATAGAAAAACTGGAAAAGCAAGGCGAAAAAACACCTTATAGTGATATTTTGGATTGGTTTTTCACTGAAAGCGGTTTTGAATTGCTGGACGACTGTACCGATGAAGAATACAGATCAATTTTAGACAGTATAACCCCTCTTGATAAATTAATCGAAAAATACCTGCCAAACCTGGACAAAAAAGACCGCAATTTCATGAAAGAATTTATTTTGTGGGGATTAGTAGAATACAAAAAACTAAGTAAAGACCGTGTTGCTGTAGGATATCAGTTCAGGGATATTTTTGGAAGTTATATCAGCAGATTATAAGGAATTTGAACATCAATGTAAGCAAATTAGACGAATTTCTCACTAAATATTGTTCAAAATATTATTCCCACAAAGACGCCAAGCCGCAAAGAAAAACTAACCTTAACTTTGCGGCTTGGCGTCTTTGCGAGAATAATTAAAACTTATATTTCAATAAAATCAATGAAATAATAACGCAATCAGGATCTCCATAAAAATCAATATAATCACAATCCATTCCAATCGGGAACTTTCATTAACATTCAGAACATCAGTAAAAAGTTTTAAATTTTCTTCTACAATACCCAATCTATAATCAAGATCCCTAAAACGCGGATTAATATCAAAATTGGCTTTCAAATACCGGTTTAATAAATTCAGTTCTTCGTTGTCCCAAACCAAATTTGGGTCATCAAGAATATATAGATTATCAACTATACTGTTTTTTACATTCAGAACTTTCCCGATGTATTTGAGCAGATTTTTTTTAGAAATACTCAGTTTTCCCCGGCGTTCCAATTCCTGAATGTACTTTTTAGACGAAGTAATAAGATCATCTGTAAGCGCTTCATAATAGTCCAGAGCAACTGACTGTGCAATATTGAGCATTACGATCTTCATCACCGAAGCATCAACATGAGGAACCGAAACATAATCATTTTTGATAACTGCTTTTGGAATGTTTTCGTCAATTTCTATGCGGTATTCTTCAAATAAATCCAGATTAACATTTATTGAAGCATAATTTTTGACAAAATCAATAAACTCCTTTTTCTTGGGTGCTGTAAAATTTGCAAAAACTACCACGCCATAATCAAAAATATAGAGGTAGCGCTTTTTATTTGTGTAAGTGTAAAAAATCTCAGATGGCGAACTCGAATGAGGCTGAATCTCAAATTCAGTCCTTAATTTTTTAATATTAAAAGCTTCTGCAATCTGAATGGCTTCAATTTTGATGAAATTAGTTTTTTCCATAAACACATATTTTCATACTAGATAAACCAAAAATTTTGGTTTATAGATTGAAATGCAAATTCGATTGTTTTTTAAACAAAAAGATTTGCTTCGCTGTTTCTATTATTCTTTATAGCTTTCTATATATAATTTTTCCAAAATCAAACGTGCTTCATTATCAGAATTAGCCGAAAAACCAGCCACAAAAACTCCTTTTTTACCAGATCTTGAAATTATTCCATAAACAACAGATTCTTCGTCTGGATCTGTATCACCTTCGTATCGGTACACATGTTCTACCGTATAGTCATGAGGATTTGATTTAATACCTTCAAAATAAAGATTGAAATCATAATCAAATCCTTTTTCTTTCAAATCATTCAAGGCTTCCAAAACTGTTGTATAATGATAGGTTGGTTTCATTTTTTTAGTTTCTGAGTTATTAATTTTCTAATAAAAAAGATTCATAGGTTTAAAAGCTTTGAAACTTAGAAGCTCAAAAATTTAGAATCTAATAAAGGTAACTATTTTATTTTTAATATGTTGTAAAGGACTTGTTAAAGTAAAAGCGGTATTCTTGACAAACCTTGATTTATGTTGTAGATTTGCACCGCAGACCGCCTTATCGTCGTTCCGATTCATCGGAAGGGAGGAAAGTCCGGACACCATAGAGAAGCATAGCGGGTAACACCCGTCGGTTACGTTTTAGAACGTGATTAGGACAAGTGCAACAGAAAGTATGTACAGGTAATGCTGTAGTGAAACCAGGTAAACTCTATGTGGTGAAATATCAAGTATATCAGCATTTAAGGGCTTCTCGTCCGTTGCTGAAGGGTAGATAGCTTGAGTCTTGAAGTAATTCAAGATCTAGATAAATGGTAAGGTATCGTTAGTGATAGCGTGAACAGAATCCGGCTTATAGGTCTGCATTTTTTATCTTCTTTAATTAATAGGAATTAATTATTTTTAGTTTACAATTTGTAAAATTATTTTTTAAATAAGAATATTCTTTAAAAATTAATTACTACTTTTGCGCAAATTTCTTATAAAAACGAAATGCAATTTCTAACAAATAAAAGTATGGATATGCAAACAAAAACTGCACGTTTAGTTAGGCTACATTTTTGTAATTAATTTGATTGTTAAATTCTTCAATAGTTACACAATTCAAAGCGAATGTCTTCTTTTCGATTGTACCAAATTTCAATATATTCAAAGATTTCAAGTTTCATTTGTTCTTTAGAAATCTTATAACTTGGAATAGTAATAGTACAACCGTACCCGAATATTTATCAGGTTTAAAAGGTTCAACACCATATTCAAGAATACATGCAGATATATACTGTGCAGCTTTGCATAATGGACAATGGAAAGGGTGTAGATTAATAAGAGATGAAATTAAATAAAACTAAAGTATTTTGACACAATAATTTCAAATTAAAATGACATGAAAAAATATGTGTATCTTCTTCTAAGTTTAACTACTTTTTTAAATTTATATTCACAAGACTCTCCAAGAGTCGAAAAAAATCAATTCAAAATAAATTTAATATTACCAGGTGTTGTTTACGAGCATGGCTTTAATGATAAGAACACACTTTATTCTGAGTTAAGTTTTGGAATTGGTTATAGTAAAAGTGGTTTTTGGGGCTCAACCTGGTCATTTTATCCAACTATTAATGAGCAATTTCGACATTATTATAACTTAGAAAAAAGAGCGGTTAAAAGAAAGAGGACTTTAGGAAATTCGGGTAATTTTTATGGATTAAATGCTATTTATAATTTTGAATCCATTAATTCAAATTCTGATTTTTCATCATCAAGTCCATCTTTCACAGTTGCCCCAGTTTGGGGATTTCAAAGGACCTACAAACACAATTTTAATCTAAATTTAAATGGAGGTGTTGGGTATAATATTGATAAATACAATAATGAAATAGTTCCAGTAATCAACTTTACTATAGGCTGGGTTATTGGGAAATAGTTGATGATGAAAAAAATAATTCTATGTATCCTGCTGGTTGCTTCCATGAATACAAAAGCTCAAACGGTTAGAGGTTTTGGAGGTTTTTCAGCTTATTTAGGTTCGATTTTAGACAGATCGATTTTTGTAGGAGTCAACTGTGGTACTGAATTTACTATTAAACGTTTTATAAAACCAGAAATTGAGTTTAATTTTTTATATGTTCCTATTGATGACGTAGAACTTCGAAGCGATCAGGGAAATACAATAAGTATATTTAAGAGGTCGGCTAATTCTTTGAATTTTAATTTTTGTCCAAAGATTTGTCTTGGTAATAACGGACAAAATGATACCTATCTAGTTATTTTACCAAAATATTCTTTTTCTAAGGTTGCCGCTGTCGGAGAATTTACAACAATAAATCATAATGATGTAAAAACGACAAGCAAAGAAACAATTGTTGATTGGCAACATTCTTTAGGAATTGGTCTAGGTCTTGATATTAGTGTTTCTACTGATAATACTGATTCTTTATGTTTAAATATCTATTATCAAAATGTTGATATAGGTACAGCTTTGAATGAATTAAATCACAGTGGAAGCAGTAGATTTTTTATAAAAAATTCACTGGGAGCTGGTCTAAACTATTATTTTAGTTTTAAAAAGAAAACAAGACCAAAACCTGTTAAAATACCAGAGCCCTTGAAATAACAAGGGCTCTTTTTTTTGGTAAAAATTATTTTTATAAACTAACCTTCGTCTTCTTCAGTGTCTTTTCGATTAGACTCATCATCAATCTCTTCCTCTTCGGCAGAGTCCAATTCGAAGAAACTAAAGATAGAACCACCATAACTTTTCTGGAAAGAAAAATTAATCAAATGATCTAATTTGGTATATTTTGAATGTTCAATAATCATCATGCCTTCCTCGTTCAACAATCCTTTTTCGAAAATAGATAAAACGATTCTTTCAAAAGTCTTTTGATCCAGACCATAAGGCGGATCAGCAAAAATAATATCGTAAGTCGTTTTGTTTTTTTCTATAAAAGCAAAAACGTCACTTTTGGTCGCTGCAATGCTAAAATCATATTCGGCAGAAACTTGCTTGATGAATTTTACACAGCCAAAATCGGCATCGACAGAAGTAATTGGAAAACTTCCCCTCGAAGCAAACTCATAACTGATATTACCAGTTCCGGCAAATAAATCCAATACTTTAAGGCCTTCAAAACTAAAATGATTATTCAAAACATTAAATAATGCTTCTTTACTCATATCGGTTGTAGGTCGAACGGGCAAGCCTTTTGGCGGAAAAATGCGTCTTCCTTTGTATTTTCCGGATATGATTCTCATGAGTTAAAAAGTATAAAATGTTGTTGGTTTTGAGCTCTTGAAAAAGTATTGCTCTTCTGCAAATTAGTTACATCAAAGAAAGAAACGTTTCGAATGTATTTGAAAGCAATTTTATAAAAATCATCTTCTTCTGAAATAGCTCCTAATAATTCTAAATGAAAACTCTCAGGGTTCATATTCAATTGTTCGGCGCTAAAAAGCAGATAATAAATAAAATCCTCAGGGGTTTTGTATTCGAATGAATTGAACAAAAGCAGTTTTTGATTCTGAATTACAATAATTTCAAAATGACCGGGATTAAAATGCACAATCATTTTCTTGGTATCATTGTTTTTGGATGCATCCAAAAGTCTGGAAACCAAAATAGTATTGGCATGCTTGTAATCAAATGAACCAAATTGGTCTATGAAAAAATTATTGATATTTACATAAGGAATATAAACCGCATTCATTTGATAATTAGTGATTTCATCAAATGCAAAAAAGTCGGTTTCAAAAACCTTTGTATTGTACTGCAGATAACTTCCCATAAAATTTTCGTCAAATAGGGCAGTGGGAACAAAGGTTGAAAGATTGTTATTATGAATCACGAGAATTTCATCATAACTGTCATTCAATTCCGGATAATTCCGAAAAGCATTCGAAAACAATTCCTCAATCTTGGTCGATTTATGAAAAGTATCAAAATGGATTTCGTTTATCGACGTAATCCTGTTATGAAGCGTGTCAAAACAGCAAAAAGAAAGTCCCGTCAGTGAAACCTGAATGGAAAGCTTTTTGTATTTTTTATCGGTTATATTAATGTTCATAGTATTTTTAGCAACAATGCAAACTTACGAATTTCAATGGCAATATCAATTGCAATTTCAAAAATCAATAACAATCACAATATCAATGACAAATTCAAAAATTAAATAAGATTATAGAATAATTAATGTTTATTTTTTTCTAGAGCAGAACATTTGTTTTTTTCTCAAGCATCCTCCAGCTATCCGTTGCAATCTTGCATGCCGAACCCCGGCATACAAGGATTTCCACTGCTATCTGGGCTAGCGACAAGTTTAGTTTTTCATAACGAGATTTCGACAAAGAAATATCTATAAAGATTTGTCATTAGATATCATAATTATCCGTAAAGTTTGTCATTCCGAAGGAATTTTACACAAAGCAAATAACAAACGTGCGATTCCTACGGAATGACAAGATTGTGTAAAAATCAATTGAATATTATTTGACTTAAATTTTCAAACACTTTACTATTGCCATTTAATTGATTTTGACATTGTCATTGCTATTGCTATTACTTTTGATATTGCTATTGAATTTGATTTTTGTCATTGCAATTGATATTGCCATTGAAAAAGCCTTACTTTGCAATAAAATGTTCCTGATGAATTCCTCCTCATTTTATAGCCATTTACAGAAAAAATTTCCTTTTCAGCCGACATATAATCAGGATATTTTTTTTCAGAAAATCGCCATTTTCCTGACAGATAGTTATAATGACACCATTTTTGTCTTGAAAGGATATGCAGGAACGGGAAAAACTACCGTTATTTCGACAATCGTAAATAGCTTATTGGATAATAATCAAAAGTCCGTTTTGTTGGCGCCAACAGGACGCGCGGCGAAGGTAATTGCCAATTATTCGAACAAACCCGCTTTTACAATCCATAAAAAAATCTATTTCCCAAAGAAAAATTCAGGCGGAGGAGTTTCCTTTACTTTACAACTCAATAAACATAAAAACACGATTTTCATAGTCGATGAAGCCTCGATGATTTCGGACGCCAATTCGGATTCCAAATTATATGAAAACGGCTCATTGCTTGATGATTTGATTTCCTATGTATATTCGGGAACGAATTGCAAAATGATCCTTTTGGGAGATACAGCTCAGTTGCCTCCTGTAAATTTAGACATAAGCCCAGCTTTGGATATTAGCACCTTAAGTATTCATTACAATAAAGAAGTAGAACATATTGAACTTGATGAAGTAATGCGTCAGGAAGAAAGCTCCGGCATTTTGCATAACGCAACCGAATTGAGAGAGTTATTAAAGGATAGTTTTATATCGGAATTCAAGTTTAATATCAGGAAATTCAAAGATATTGTGCGCTTGGTTGATGGCTATGATATTCAGGATGCGATTCATTCTGCTTACAGTAATTACAGTATCGAAGACACTGCATTTATTGTTCGTTCCAATAAAAGGGCGAATCAATACAACGAGCAGATTCGGTCAAAAATCCTTGATAAAGAGAGCGAATTGTCCACAGGCGATTTCCTGATGGTGGTGAAGAATAATTATTTTTGGCTAAAAGACTCCGATGAAGCAGGATTTATTGCTAATGGTGATATCATTGAAGTTTTGGAAATGTTTGGAATCAAAGAATTATATGGTTTTAAATTTGCCAAAGTTAAAATCCGAATGATTGATTATCCCGACCAAAAGCCTTTTGAAACCGTACTTTTAATGGATACAATTAAAAGTGAATCACCTTCATTGACTTTTGAAGAATCAAACAGATTGTATCAGGAAGTAATGAAAGATTATGAAAGCGAAACCACAAAGTATAAAAAGTTCCAAAAAGTAAAGGAAAACGAATATTTTAATGCTTTACAGGTAAAATTCTCGTATGCAATTACCTGCCATAAATCCCAGGGAGGGCAGTGGAATACTGTCTTTATTGAGCAACCGTATTTACCAAACGGCATCGACAGGGATTATGTCCGATGGTTATACACCGCTATGACAAGAGCCAAAAATAAGCTATATTTGATAGGATTTAAAGACGATAGTTTTGTGGAATAATTTTAAAAATTTAACCATTAAGATTAAGGATTCATTAAGTTGCAATGATAAAAACTTAATAGCCTTAATTTCTTAATGTTTAAAAAAAATAATAAATGGTTTTATCATGAACACGCTAAACGATTTACATAAAATTTCAGGATCATTTTCGAATACCAAAAAAATGCCTGTATTATTTTTGGGACATGGAAGTCCAATGAATGCCATCGAAGAAAACCAATTTGTGACCGGTTTTAGGAATTTGGCGAAAACCTTGCCTAAACCAAACGCAATTTTGTGTATTTCGGCACATTGGTTTACCAACGGGACAAAGGTTACCGCTATGGAAATGCCTCGCACGATTCACGATTTTGGAGGATTTCCGCAAGAATTATTTGAAGTACAATATCCCGCCAAAGGAAGTCCCGAACTGGCCACCGCAACTAAGGAATTATTATCTCCAACAGCTGTCGAATTAGATCATCATTGGGGATTGGATCACGGAGCCTGGAGTGTAATTAAACATTTATATCCCGACGCTGATATTCCTGTAATTCAGATGAGTATCGATTATACAAAATCGGGGCAGTATCATTTTGAATTGGCGCAAAAATTAAGTGAATTACGCACCAAAGGTATTCTGATTGTGGGCAGCGGAAACATCATTCACAACTTAAGATTAGTCGATTTCAGAAACATAAATACCGACAATTACGGTTACGATTGGGCTTTTGAAGCTAGGGAAGTTATCAATAATCATTTAATCGATGGCGATTTCCAACCGCTTATTGATTTTGAAAAACAAAGCAAAGCTTTCCAACTTTCCATCCCAACACCTGATCATTATTTGCCCTTAATTTATACTTTGGGATTAAAAGGAAAATCGGAAGAATTGAGTTTGTTTAATGATAAATTGGTAGGAGGTTCTTTAAGTATGACTTCAGTGAAAATTATGTAATACAGTTTTGAAACTGAACAAAATCAATAGACAGACAAGAATGCCGTTAAAATGTCGCAAATAAACCGTTACCAAATAAGACGTTTGATGAGTAGTTTTGCTGAAACAATAAATCAAAATTACTTATGCTCGAAATCGGAGAAAAAATTAAAGAAATAAGAAAGAAAAAAGGATTATCTCAGGAAGAACTGGCAGAATCTTCAAAAGTAAACTTAAGAACAATTCAGCGAATTGAAAATAACGAAAGCGAACCGCGAGGAAAAACCCTGAATTTAATTTGTGAAGTTCTTAATATAAATACTGAAGATATTTTAGATTATGGAAAACAGGAAGATAAAAGTTATCTCATGATTTTTCATCTTTCAGTAATAGTATTTCTCGTTATTCCATTAGGAAATATCATTCTTCCCTTAATTTTATGGCAGACAAAAAAAGATAAAATAATTGGTCTGAATGAAATTGGAGCGAATCTCTTGAATTTTCAAATAATTTGGACTGTTTTTACTTTTATTTCAATGACTATTTTTGCTTTATGTAAAATTTTACATTACGGGCAATATGAAATTTTATTTTATGCATTTATAGGACTTTATACTTTAAATATAATTTTGCCCTTAATTTTTGCTGTTAAAACCAATAATGGAAAAATAGAAAGCTTATATCCAAATCCAATAAAACTAATAAAATAGGAATAGAATAAACACAGTAAGTAAGCTTATTCAAAATTATTCAGTTATCAATAATTTCTTTTAAACTTAAGTTTGAATGGTTACTTTTGCTAACGTTTAAAATAAATTTAAAATGAAAATAATAGCAGTCATTCCCGCCCGTTACGCATCTACACGATTTCCCGCAAAACTGATGCAGGATTTAGGAGGCAAAACGGTTATTTTAAGAACCTATGAAGCCGCCATAAGCACTCAATTATTTGATGATGTTTTTGTCGTAACGGATTCCGAGCTGATTTTTGACGAAATTGTTTTCAATGGCGGAAAAGCGATCAAAAGCATCAAAGAACATGAATCGGGGAGTGACCGAATTGCAGAAGCCGTCGAAAATCTTGACGTTGATATTGTTATAAATGTGCAGGGAGACGAACCATTTATTGATGCAGCACCTTTAGAAAAAGTTATTGAAGTTTTTAAAAATGACACTTCAAAACAAGTTGATTTGGCTTCGCTGATGTGCGAAATCAAAGATGAAGCCGATATTAATAATCCAAACAATGTAAAAGTAGTCGTGAATCAGGATAGTTTTGCACTGTACTTTTCGCGTTCGGTGATTCCATATCCAAGAGAAGTAAATGTAGGCGTTCGTTATATGAAACACATCGGAATTTATGCTTTTAGAAAACAGGCTTTATTGGATTTTTACAGTTTGCCGATGAAATCTCTGGAAGCTTCCGAAAAACTGGAACAATTGCGTTATTTAGAATTTGGAAAGCGCATCAAAATGGTTGAAACCAATCACATCGGAATCGGAATAGATACCGCTGAGGATTTAGAAAAAGCAAGAAAAATGCTTCTTTGATTTAGTTCAAAGAAGCATTTTTTATTTTAATTTTTCGATAATAATTAATTCATTGTGAACTTCAACTCTAGGAATGGTCTGTGTTTTGTAGGATTCGTCGCAAAAGTCTTTAATGAAATTTTGATTTCTTAAATTATCTTCTCGCGACAGACACATCGTATTAAAAAGAACGATTCCTTTACTATTGAGCAAAAAGCAAATTCGGTTTACAAAATAGTTTTCAAACAGAAAATTAGGCATCTTAGTATCTTGAAAAATATCGATAATAATAAGATCGTATCTGTCTTTAGTTTTCAACACAAACTCAAAAGCATCATCAATCACAATGTTTAAATTTTTGATTTCATTAAGACTGAAGTATTCATTAGCAATTTTAATAATATCCGGATCGATGTCAACACCGGTAATTTGTCCTTCAAAATGAATTTCGTCAACTAATGTTTTAATCACACTGCCGCCAGCAACGCCTAGGACTAATATTTGATTCATTTTTACAATTTTATCAAATCCTAAGTGTTTTAATCCGATTCTCAGAATACGCTGCAGACTGCCATAAGAATAATTGGTATTTTCTGAATCAAGAACTAGCTCGCCATTGGCCCATGTAACTTCAATAGTTTTACTTAGTTTAGATTTAGTTGTATAAATTTTGATGGGTATGATGTAACTTAATAATTTGCGAAACATTAATTTTTTGGTTTTTATCAAAAATAAGACATTTAATTATTTAATTTGTGAAAACTAAGAACAAATGAAGAGACAAATCTGCAGATGGTTTTTTGAAAAGATAATGGGCTGGAAAATAGAAGGCAATATTGACAGGGAAATAAAAAAAAGCGTCTTGATGGTAATGCCTCATACAAGCTGGCATGATTTTTATATTGCTATTATTTGTAAAGGAGCAATAGGAGCAGATATTAATTGGGTTGGAAAAAAAGAATTATTCCGTTTTCCTTTTGGCTTCTTCTTTAAATCTTTAGGAGGTTCTCCGCTAGACAGAACAGGAGGATTAAACAAAGTAGATTCTATAGTCAGTATATTTGATTCCAAAGAAACTTTTAGACTAGGACTTTCTCCCGAAGGTACACGCAAAAAAGTAGAACATCTCAAAACTGGATTTTATTACATCGCCGTAAAAGCAAATGTGCCAATCATACCGGTATCGATAAATTTTGAAAAGAAAACTGTAGATTTTGGAAATGCATTTTATCCTACAGGTAATATTGAACCAGACCTAATTCATTTGAACAAACATTTTATTGGAGCAAAAGGAAAAATACCAGAAAACGGATATAAAATTTCTTAAAATTGAACTTGCTGAGAATCGCATAGATTTTTTTTCTTGGCTCTTGGTTCAGAATATTCAATTCTCGTAAATTGTGGGATATTTTTAAAATTGAAAATATGCTTCTTATAAAAGTCATAGAAAATATTTGTCTAATGAAATTTTAAATCAACTTGGAGAATAAATCTTGAATGTTCCGTTTTTATAAAAAAATACTATTTTTTCTACTTCATCAGGATTTTCACTTTCAGTAAAAGATTCCATCTGTTTTATTTTTTTCGAATCAAACTTAGATTCTGGCGAAACAGAAACTTGAGAAAATAAATCAATTGGAGTAGGGGTGTCAAAATTTGTAGCAGCAGAATCTAAATTTAAATTATCTTTTTCTTCTATTTTCTTTGGGAAAACTCCCGCTCCCTTTAATATCCAATACAAGTCTACATCAGGGAAAATATCAGTAATTTTCAAAATAAAATCCAGACTTGGCTTATTTCTGCCTGAAAGTAAATGAGACAAACTGGAACGCTGCACTCCAATTTTATCAGCAAATGAAGAAGCATTAAGACTGTAATACTCCAGTATTATTTCTAATCTTTTTATGAAATCATCCGTGTTTACCATTGTGAATTCAATTTAAAATTAACTCATTTACAAATGTAACCAAATCTTATGTAACCACCTAATTTCCAAAGGTTAAATATAAATTGAATAATAAAATACATAATTAAATAGTTTAAATAAAAATATCCAATGTATTGATATTTTGTTTTTTATATATTAGCACATAAAGCTTACTTTAATATTTTTTCAAGTTATAAATATTTATTTCCAATATTAAAATAGGTGTTTACAAACTTAAAAAAAATAAAAAATCATTAGTTTACAAATGTAAAAATAAAGATGTTTACTTTTGTAAATCAAATTATAAAACATGGATTTAGAACTTTTATTTAATCAAAATAAAGAAAACACAATACAGGGGCGTTATATTACTTTAGAAAATATTGAGCCATTATTAAACAAAGAATCTTTAAAAAAGGATGTAACTATTATTGGAGAATCGGTTTTAGGAAAACCAATATACAGCTATCAAAAAGGATCAGGTAAAACCAAAATTTATCTTTGGTCACAAATGCATGGAAACGAAAGTACGACGACCAAAGCGTTATTCGATTTTATAAATCTTTTAAATAATGGATCGGATTTAGCCAAAGACCTTTTAAATCGTTTTACTTTTTACTGTATCCCGATGTTGAATCCGGACGGAGCTAAATTATACACTAGAGCTAATGCAAACAATATTGATTTGAATAGAGACTCTCAGGATCTTACTCAGCCGGAGAGTAAGATATTAAGAGCGGTATTTGAAGATTTCAAACCGGATTACTGTTTTAACCTTCACGATCAGCGCACTATTTTTGGAGTTGCTGATACTGGAAAACCTGCAACAGTTTCTTTTTTGGCACCTTCTTACAATGAAGAACGAGAGGTAAATGAATCACGTTTGAAAGCTATAAATCTAATCGCTGGCATTACTGAAGTATTACAAAATTATATTCCTGGCCAAATAGGACGATTCGATGATTCATTTAACATTAATTGTATTGGTGATACCTTTCAATATTTAGGTGTTCCAACAATATTATTCGAGGCCGGGCATTATCCTGATGATTACGAAAGAGAAAAAACAAGAAAATTCGTATTCATGTCATTGCTTACAAGTTTCATTATTCTCAACGAAAACGTTATAGTTGATAATAGAAATGATAAATATTTAAACATTCCTCAGAATAATGTTGTTTTTTTTGATTTTATATACAAAAATGTCAAAATAAATTATGATGGTAATGAAATAATCACCAATTTTGTGGCTCAATATAAAGAAGAGTTAATCGATAACAAATTAAATTTTAATGCTTACATAGTTGAAGTAGGAGATTTAAAGAAATATTTCGGTCATTTCGAGTACGATGCTAAAGGAGCTTTATATCAAGATGATTTTGATAATCTGCCAAAAATTGGACAAATTGCCAATTTTAATTTTGATAAAAAAGTATTTTTTCTTAATGGAAAGATAAAAAAATGATTTTTTTGCCGATTATTTAATTTTTATTTATAATTTTAACTTTTTTAATAGCAAATAACCATATAATAAAAGAATTATGAGTAAGTTTCGTTTAGATGAAGTAGATCACCAGATTTTAGATATGTTGATAGACAACACAAGAGTTCCGTTTACAGACATTGCTAAAAAATTATTGATTTCAGCTGGAACGGTTCATGTTAGGGTAAAAAAAATGGAAGATGCAGGTATCATCATGGGGTCTTCTTTAGTCCTTGATTATGATAAATTAGGATATTCATTTATTGCTTATGTAGGTGTTTTTCTTAACAATACTTCACAGACAAAATTCGTTTTAGAGCGTATTAATGAGATTCCATTTGTAACTGTAGCTTCTGTAACTACAGGTAAGTTCAATATTTTTTGCAAGATAAGAGCAAAAGATACTAAACATGCAAAAGATGTTATTTTTATGATTGATGATATCGAGGGTGTTTATAGAACAGAAACTATGATTTCTCTTGAAGAAAGCATTAATGATAAAAAGCGTTTGATGCATACCATTTTCAAAGAAATGTAAATCTTGAATGCTATATGTAAATATAACCTCAAGTGTAACCTTGGGGTTTTTTTATGTTAGATTAACCAATAAACTAATAGTCTAATTATGTATACGTTACCAAAAATAGAACGTTTTAATGAAAATGTTTTATCTAAATACCATATTTACAATAGTGTTTTTATAACATTACCTTTTGATTCTGTGGATAATACAGGTGTTTTATTACCTATTTTCACAGAACTTTGTGATAGTGGTTTCAAAAAACAAAAGACTCCTACTGAAATATTTGATTTCTTTTCAGATAAATACATGCACAGTGATTCTGAGAAAGATAAAATTAATTTGATGTTTCATTTTATACAATACATTGAACGTCAGATTGTTTTGTTTGATGCAATTGAAGACGCCGCTTTTCCTGTCGTAAATAACATGGAGGGAAGAGGTTCACTGCGTGATATAAAAGAAAAATCAGATGTAAGAGGAAACAAGGAAGAGTTAATCGATTTTTTAGAAAACTTCAATGTACGTACTGTATTAACTGCACATCCAACTCAATTTTATCCTGGTGCTGTTTTAGGAATTATTAACGATTTGACAGAGGCAATCCGTAAAAATAATTTACTGGAAATCAAACAATTACTTGCTCAGTTAGGAAAAACTCCTTTTATTCAAAACGAGAAACCCAATCCTTTTGATGAAGCAGTAAGCTTAATCTGGTATTTGGAAAATGTTTTTTATAACACTTCTGGAGAAATGGTTCATTACCTGCAAAAAAATGTTTTTGAAGGAGAATCTATAAAAAATCCATTGATTAAACTTGGTTTCTGGCCAGGCGGTGACCGTGATGGAAATCCATTCGTAACTACCGAAATCACTCTAAAAGTTGCTGAACGTTTAAGAACTTCTATTTTAAAATGTTATTATTTTGAAATTCGAAATTTAAAAAGAAAACTGACTTTCCCTGTTGTAGATTCATTGGTAATGGAACTTGAACAAAAATTATACCGTTCCGTTTTCTATTCTAAAGGAGATATTTTCATAACTCTTGATGAGTTTAAACTACAGCTGAACAAAATAAAAACCATAATAATTGAACAGCATCAGTCACTTTATGTTGATCAAATAGATGCGCTGCTTATCCGAATCAATTTATTTGGTTTCCATTTTGCTACTTTGGATATTAGACAAAATAGTAAAATTCACCAAAGTGTTTTTTATGATATTGTAGATTATTACTCAAAATCAAAAGAAAATATTTTTCCGGAAGATTATTTCCAATTAACAGATGAAAAAAAATTGGAAGTATTGTCTACGTTAAAAGGGAATCTGGATGCCGCTGATTTTGAAAATGAAATGACAAGATCAACTATTGAGTCAATTCAATCTATTAAGACAATTCAACAGAACAATGGCGAATTTGGTGCCAACCGTTATATCATTAGTAATAATGAAAGTGCACTTAATGTCATGGAAACTTTCGCCTTGTTCAAATTATGCAATTGGGAAAATGCTACAGTAGATATCATCCCGCTCTTTGAATCGGTAGATGATTTGCATAATGCCCATTTAGTGATGGAGACATTATATACAAACCCTGAGTATGCTCAGCATCTGGCAAACAGAAACAATAAGCAGACAATAATGCTAGGTTTTTCTGACGGAACAAAAGATGGGGGTTATTTGATGGCGAACTGGAGTATTTATAAAGCAAAAGAAGCTTTGACAGAAATGTCGAGAAAATATGGAATAAATGCAATTTTCTTTGATGGACGCGGTGGACCTCCTGCACGTGGCGGCGGAAAAACACATAAATTTTACGCTTCGCTTGGACCAAATATTGAGAATAACGAAATTCAGATTACAATTCAAGGACAAACCATTAGTTCAAATTTTGGAACTTTAGATTCTTGCCGCTATAATTTAGAAAACCTTTTGAGTGCTGGTGTTGCTAATCAGGTTTTCAATTTAGGACAAAATGAATTATCTGCTGAAGATAAAGAAATCCTAGATCAGATGGCTGAATTGGGTTATAACAAATATTTGAATTTCAAAAACCATCCTAAGTTTATTCCTTATTTGGAACAGATGAGTACTTTGAAATATTATGCAAAAACAAATATAGGAAGCCGTCCATCTAAAAGAAGCAAATCTGAAACACTTGATTTTGCTGACTTAAGAGCAATTCCGTTTGTAGGTTCCTGGAGTCAGTTAAAACAAAATGTACCTGGATTTTTCGGTGTTGGCTCAGCACTGAAACATTTTGAAGATACCAATCAATGGGAGAAAGCACAAAATCTATATGATAATTCGTTATTTTTCCGAACACTCCTTGAAAACAGTATGATGTCATTGGCTAAATCATTTTTTCCATTGACTGCTTATATGAGTAAGGATCCTGAATTTGGTGCATTTTGGCAGATTATTTATGATGAATTTTTGGAAACAAAAAGATTGTTATTAAAAATTGCCGGTCATGCTCAGTTAATGGAAAACTATCCTGATGGTATAGCTTCTATTCAGATGAGAGAGCGTATTGTGTTGCCGCTGTTAACAATACAGCAATATGCATTATTAAAAATCAGCGAACTTAACAAAGCAGAAAACCCTGATTTGAACTTAATAAAAGTATATGAAAAAATTGTGACCCGTTCACTTTTTGGAAATACTAATGCAAGCAGAAATTCAGCTTAAAATATTAAAGCAAAATTAAATTCTAAATTCAAAAAAATTGTCATTATGAATTCCAATCAATTGCCAGTAGATGAATATTCAAAATTTAATGCCACCTACATACAAGCATTAGAAAATGTTGAATTATTTGAAGAATTAGAAATTAGTTTGCATGATTTTATCAAATTTGTCCAAAATATTCCTTTGGACAAATTTGATTACAGTTATGCCGAAGGTAAATGGACCATCAAAGAAATTATTCAGCACATTATTGATACTGAAAGAATTTTTAGTTATCGTGCTCTGAGAATTTCCCGAAATGATAAAACACCATTGCCTGGTTTTGAAGAAAATGATTATGCTGACAATACTGATGCCAAAAGCAGAAGTATTCAGGATTTATTAACTGAATTTTCAGCGGTAAGATATTCTAACTTACTGATGTTCAAAAGTTTTTCAGATGAACAGCTAAGAAGAATAGGGACTGCATCAAATCATGAAATTTCAGTAAGAGCCATAGGTTTTATACTCCTTGGTCATCTTAAACATCATCAGAGAGTTTTCGCAGAAAGATATTTAAACAATTAGTTTTGTTTAAAACATTCTGTCCAGATTTTTAATTTATTTTCAAAAGTCATAGTATTAGCTGGGCTAGTTGAAGGCATCACATGATAGGTGATGCCTTCAATTTTTCCAAACTTCTTTATAAAAAAGGCATGACTCTGTTTTCCATTAAAAATAATATTTCTGATTTTTGGAAATTGCTTAAATAAATTTTCAAAATCATTTTCTTTATGATTTTTAATGTGAATGTCTAAACTTCCTTTTCTTTCACAATTTTCTAGGACATCCCAAATCCCAATTTTATTTTCTTTAAGAATTTTAATTTTTTCTTCAAAATTTACTGGAATTGGCAATGCATCAAATAGTGTACAGATTATTTTCCAAAAATGATTTCTTCGGTGTGCATAATATTCTTGTTTTTCAAGAGACATAGCTCCAGGCATAGTTCCCAAAATTAATACCTTGGTATTGGAATCAATAAAATATGGAAAAGAATATATTGCCATAAAATTAGAATACTAAGTTTTCTTTTTCGAGTATTGTTAATCCAACCCTGATTTTGTCATACGAAATTTGTTCTTCAAAAAAATCAAAATAAGGTTTCAAAGCATTTGGAGATTCCAGTTTTATTTTTGCTTCCGCTATTTTTGCAATTTCCTGATCATTTATAAATTCTCTCAAATTTATTGGATGACCGTCATTGTATAATTTAGCTAAATGCGAAATTATAGTTGCAACTCCCAATTTTCTTTTTATTGCAATTTCTTCAACTTTTATTCCGCTTTGAAATAGTTCCAAAGTTTCTTTATAAGTTGAACTTTCTTTTTTTGCTCTTATTTTTTTTATATTTTCAAATTCAATAATTGCTTTAATAAAAACGTCACCGTATTTTTCCAATTTTGCTTTTCCAACTCCATCAATCGCTAAAAAGTCAGAGTCGCTCATTGGCCGGTGAATTTCTAATTGTTTCAAAGTTGCATCACTAAAAATTACATAAGCTGGAACTGCTTCTTCTTTTGCAATTTCAGTACGAAGTTTTCTAAGAAACTCAAAAAGAGAATTTACAGCTGATTTTGTTTTAACAGTTTTAGCTTCAGCTTTTTCTTTATTCATTTTTTGAACAGTCGTCAGCTTTACTTTTTCACCGTCAAATAATACTTTTTTGGCAAAAGGGGTCAATTTTATTTTATTCTGTTGATGAAAAGCAATTTCGCAATATCCCAAATTGATCAATTGAATAAGATATTGATTCCAGTCGTACCATGATAAGTCCGCACCAACTCCGTAGGTTTTTAAATTTTGGTAGCCTTTGTCATAAATGGAAGCATTTTTGGAACCTCTCAAAAAATCCACAATTACAGGCAGCGCTTCAGATTCCTGAAGGCGTGCAACTGCCGACAATGCTTTTTGGGCAATAATAGTTCCTTCAAAAAAAGCTGGAGGATTTTTGCAAATATCACAATTACCACAATTTTCAGTTACCAATTCACCAAAATACGAAAGCAGTATTTTTCTGCGGCAGCTCAATGCGTCGGCATATTGTTTCATTCGTTCCAATTTCGCCAGCTGCACTTCGGCGTTTAAACCTTCGGAAGCAAATTTTTGCAATTGAATCATGTCTCCGTAACTTTCAAACAAAACTGTTTCGGATGGCAGACCATCACGGCCGGCCCTTCCAATTTCCTGATAATAGCCTTCAATATTTTTTGGCAGATTATAATGAATTACCCAGCGGACATTAGATTTATCAATTCCCATTCCGAAAGCAATGGTTGCACAAACGACTTGACAGTCATCATTGATAAATTCGTCCTGAGTTTTAGAACGCATTTTGTTGTCCAAACCTGCATGATAAGCTTTTGCATTTATTCCTTTTTTCTGAAGTTTTTCAGAAAGTTCTTCTGTGGTCTTCCGGCTCAGGCAATATACGATACCCGATTCATTCGGTTTATTTTTTATGAAATCAATAATCTGCTGCACACGGTCTAAAGCCGGTCTGACTTCAAGACTCAAATTTTTCCTGTCAAAAGATGCTACAAAAATTTCGGGTTCCTTCAATTCTAATTGCTTGCAGATGTCAGTACGGGTTGCTTTATCAGCAGTTGCAGTCAAAGCTAAGATTGGAGTAGAAGGAAAGCGGTTTTTGAGATAACCTAAATTGGTGTAAGCCGGACGAAAATCGTGACCCCAAGCAGATATGCAATGTGCTTCATCAATTGCAATGAGACTAACAATTATCTGGCTAAAAGCATTTTCTAAAAATGACAGACTTTCCGGCGCTACATATACGAGTTTGACTTTTTTATCTTTTAGGTTTTGAATATGAAAATCCTGTTCTTCTGAAGACTGACTGCTGTTGATATAACAAGCAGGAATTCCATTGGATTTTAAACTGTCAACCTGATCTTTCATCAAGGCTATCAATGGCGAAATCACAATTGTAATTCCTGGAAGAATTAGGGCAGGAAGCTGAAAGCATATTGATTTTCCACCTCCAGTTGGCATGATGGCGAGAGCATCTTTTCCGGAAAGAATGCTATTAATAATGTTTTCCTGATTGGGTCTGAATTTTTCAAATCCAAAATTTTCCTTGAGTTTGGCGTGTAAAATTTCTGTTGTCATGTTGGCGTATATTTAGAAATCTAAATCTAATAAAAAAAGGAACTCAATTGCGAGTTCCTTTAATTTTTTTATAAACTTATAGAATTAATCTTCGTCATCTTCATCATCATCGTCATCAGCGATATCTTTGTCATCACCATCTTCATCGTCATCATCACCATCAACATCCGGCTTATCTAAATTTTCATCATCATCGTCATCATCTGCATCTTCATCTTCAACATCTAATTCTAAACCGCTGATTGGTTCTACAACATCATCAATTTCATCATCATCTTCATAATTACCAATTCTATCAGCCAATTTGGTGCTTACTTTTACTAAATAAATTGTATCTTCAGTTCTAACTTCAACAGCTTCTACCAATTCATTTTTAGCATTTCTAAATCGAATGATATCTGAATCATCATATCCATCAGGGAATTTTTCGACCAAAAGATTTAAAATTTCGTTGGTCAATTTGGCGTAATCAACTATTACTCTTTTCATGTGCAGCTAATATTTTTTTTATTGAAACATGGTATCGCCAGATTCTCATTTGTATTTGCAACAAGTTCTATCTTGGCGATTTCATAAATAATTATTATAGATCTAACAAATATGCAAAAATTAATGGGGCCACAATAGTAGCATCAGACTCAATAATGAATTTAGGAGTTTTAATATCTAGTTTACCCCAAGTGATTTTTTCATTAGGAACTGCTCCGGAATAAGAACCGTAGCTGGTTGTTGAATCTGAAATTTGGCAAAAATAACTCCAAAATGGAACATCATGCATTTCCATATCCTGATATAACATTGGTACAACACAGATAGGAAAATCACCAGCGATACCACCGCCAATTTGGAAGAATCCAACACCATTAGAACTATTTTTTGTATACCAATCGGATAAAAAAGTCATGTATTCGATACCCGATTTCATGGTAGAAGCTTTCAATTCTCCTTTAATCACATACGATGCGAAAATATTTCCCATTGTACTGTCTTCCCATCCAGGAACAATAATAGGTAAATTTTTCTCAGCCGCCGCATACATCCAGCTGTCTTTCAAGTCAATTTCATAATATTCTTCCAAAACACCAGAAAGTAACATTTTATACATGAATTCATGAGGAAAATATCTTTCTCCTTTATCATCAGCATCTTTCCAAATTTTGTAAACATGTTTTTGAAGACGGCGGAATGCTTCATGCTCAGGAATACAAGTATCAGTGACTCTATTCAATCCTCTTTCCAATAAATCCCACTCATCCTGAGGAGTTAGATCACGGTAGTGAGGTACTCTTTCATAATGTGAATGTGCCACCAAGTTCATGATATCTTCTTCAAGGTTTGCTCCTGTACAAGAAATAATCTGGACTTTATCCTGACGAATTATTTCGGCAAAAATCTTTCCAATTTCGGCGGTACTCATAGCACCGGCCATAGTTACCATCATTTTTGCACCATTGGCCAACTGCTGCTCATAAGCTTTTGCGGCATCAACTAAAGATGCAGAATTGAAATGCAGATAATGCTTTTCAATAAACTGACTGATTGGTCCTTTACTCATATTCTTTTTTTCTTTTTTTTCTTTTTTGTTTACTGCTCAAAAGGGTAAGTGAGATTTGGATTTACAAATAAAAGAAATTTATAAATATCAAAATTCCTATACCCCTATTTAAATTTGTTATTTATTATAACCTAGTATTTTTAGTACATCCTCAGCAGTTTGAGCTTCAGAAAATACTTCGGTTGCCAATATTCCGTTCTCGTCACGATCTATCAAAATATGCTTTGGCTGCGGTATAAGACAGTGCTGCAGTCCGCCAAAACCACCAATGGTTTCCTGATAAGCACCTGTGTTGAAAAAACCTAGATATAATGGTTTTTCTTTATTATATTTTGGCAGATATATTGCATTCATATTCTGCTCAGAATTGTAATAATCATCACTGTCACAGGTCATTCCGCCCAGCAGAACACGTTCGTATGTATCATTCCATCTGTTGATTGCCAACATGATAAAACGTTTGTTAATTGCCCAAGTATCTGGTAAAGTGGTAATGAAAGAAGAATCAATCATGTTCCATTTCTCTCTGTCATTCTGCTGTTTTTGATACAAAACCTGATAAATAGCACCGCCGCTTTCTCCAACAGTGAACGATCCAAATTCAGTAAAAATATGCGGAACATCCACTTCAGCTTCGTCACAGGCAATTTTTATCTGATTAATGATTTCATCAATCATATATTGGTAATCGTATTCGAAAGCCAATGAATTTTTGATAGGGAAACCACCGCCAATATTCAAACTGTCAAGGCTTGGACATTCTTTTTTCAAGGCAACATATACTTTGATACATTTTACAAGCTCATTCCAATAATAAGCATTGTCATTAATACCGGTATTGATAAAAAAGTGAAGCATTTTAAGTTCCAGCTTTTTGTTTTCCTTGATTTCTTTCTTGTAAAAAGGAACAATATTTTTATATCCTATTCCTAATCTCGAAGTATAAAACTCAAATTTTGGTTCTTCTTCTGCAGCAATACGGATTCCTATTTTGAATTTTCCGCTTATCTCTGCCTGCAGTAAATCCAGCTCTTCATAATTATCAATAATAGGAATAGTGTTTTTATGTCCATTATTGATTAGTCTTGCAATGTTATGAATATATTGGTCTCTTTTAAAACCATTACAAATGATAAAAGTACTCTTATTTATTTTTCCGTTTTCTAATAAATTTTCAACAATGTTTATATCAAAAGCTGAAGAAGTTTCAACGTGAATGTTATTCTTGAAAGCCTCATTCATAACATATTCAAAATGAGAGCTTTTTGTACAGTAACAATAGTAATATTTAGCCTCATATTTATTTTTTTCCATCGATTTGCGAAACCAGCTTTTGGCTTTGTTGATGTTGTTTGAAATTTGAGGCAGGTAAGTAAATTTTAAAGGGGTACCATAAGTTTCGACCAATTTCATTAAATCAATATTATGAAACTGTAGGTTATCTTTATTTAATTTGAATTCTTCTTGAGGAAAGTAATATGTTTGATTTATTAAGTCGGAATATTTCGTATTCATTTGTCCTTTAGAGTTTTACGTTAATTGTATTTAAAAAATAGAATTAATTAAACTTCAAACTCTAATATTTGCATAGACAATCTGAAGTTTTTCGTAATCGGCCTTGAAATATTGAAATAAATCAAAACTGAAATTCCCTTTGATACCATAAAAACGTTTCAATAAGCTCAAAAAAGACCTATTGTTTCTGTTTCTTTTAGCAGAAAATTTTTTATTATTTTGATTTTTATTCATTGAGGCAAATGTAAAAAATAATATAGACGTAATGCAACGCTTTTTATTAAAAAAAAACTAAGATTTATAATCTTCAAAAGCGTTTAGAATCAATTCGTTTTCAACAGATTGATTTATCTTTATTTTACCGATGCCTTCAATTAATGCAAATTGTATCATTCCATACTCATTTTTTTTGTCATGAATCAGTAGGTCCAGAATAGGTTCTATATCCTCTTCTTCAAAAATAATATCATCATATATTGATTTCAGCGTAGACTTTATCTCACTATATTCTTCATGAGAAATCAAGTTTTTATGCAATGAAATATGACTTTCTAAAATCATTCCCGCCGCAATAGCCTCACCGTGCAGCAATGTGGTTTTATTTTCATTTTCTAAAAAATAGCTTTCAATCGCATGACCTAATGTATGTCCAAAATTCAAAGATTTTCTAATATTCTTTTCAGTAGGATCCTGCATTACGATAATGTTCTTGATTTCCACAGAACGGTGTATTAAAGTATCCAACTGATCAAAGTCGATTCCTTTAATGTCCAAAAATGACTCCCAGTAAGGTTTGTCAAAAATCAATCCGTGTTTCAGCATTTCGGCAAGACCTGAACGCATTTCATTCTGAGGGACAGTTTCTAAATACTGTGTATCAACCAATACCATTTTTGGCGTATTGATAACTCCAATCTGATTTTTTAAATTTCCCAAATCAACCCCGTTTTTACCGCCTACAGAAGCATCAACCATAGATAATAAAGTAGTTGGAATATGGATAAAATCGACGCCTCTTTTAAAAGTTGAAGCAACAAATCCTCCTAAATCAGTTACAACACCGCCGCCAATATTGATAATCAATGTTTTTCTGTCAGCGCCCAATTCAGTCAGTACATTCCAGATTTCGATACAGGTTTCAATATTTTTATTGATTTCACCAGCTTCAAATTCAATAATTTCAACCGTCAGATCTGTTTCTAATAATGGAAGTAATTTTGGCAGGCAAAACTCATTTGTATTGCTGTCAACTATTATAAACAGGTTCGAATATTTATTATCTTTTAAGTGCTGATTTAGTTTTTCGTACCCAGTTTCATTGAAATGAACAGGATAATTATTTGCTTGAATAGACTGCATGATTTTAATTTAATTGAAAGCGCAAAATAAGGCAAATTTTACTAATTATAATCGCTTACTCTCTTTATATTTGCATAAAAAATATAACAAAATATGGATAATATTTTCAATAACACACAAAATGCGTTTGCTTTAAAAAGCGATACCGAACTTGAAAGAGCATATTTTCTTTTTAAATTAATCAATAACCAGCCCTTGGTACGTATAGGAACAGCGGTGACAAACTTTGCAATAAAAGCGAATCTGCCTGTCGAAAATCTGATCCGTGCAACTGTTTTTGATCATTTTTGCGGAGGCGTAAACGAAAATGACTGCCTGACGGTTGTAGATAAAATGTTTACCAAAGGTGTTTCTTCAGTATTAGATTATTCTGTTGAAGGAAAAGAAGAGGAAAATCAATTTGATGCCGCGCTGCAGATGACTCTAAAAACAATTGAATTTGCTAAAGAACGCCTGGCAATTCCTTTTGCTGTTTTCAAGCCTACCGGATTAGGACGTTTAGACTTATATGAGAAAGTAGGAGAGAAACAAATATTAACTCCCGAAGAGCAGGCTGAATGGGATAGAGTAGCAGCACGTTTTGATTTAGTCTGCGGTGAAGCCCACAAAAAAAACGTAGCACTGCTGATTGATGCCGAAGAAAGCTGGATGCAGGACGCAGCTGATGATTTGGTTACCGAAATGATGCGCAAATACAACAAAGAAAAAACAATTGTTTTCAACACGCTTCAAATGTACCGCTGGGATCGTCTGGATTATTTGAAAAAACTACATGAACAGGCAAAAGCTGAAAGATTTTTTATTGGAATGAAATTAGTTCGCGGTGCCTATATGGAAAAAGAAAATCTTCGTGCCGAAGAAAGAGGTTATCCAACTCCAATCTGCTCATCCAAAGAAGCTACTGATGTAAATTATGACGCAGCTGTCCTGTATATGGCAGAACATTTGGACACCATGTCTATTTTTGCTGGAACACACAACGAAGAGAGCACCTATAAACTAATGGAGATAATGAGTTCCAAAAGAATTCCGTCCAATGACGACCGAATTTGGTTTGGTCAATTATACGGAATGAGCGATAATATCAGTTATAATTTGGCGGCACACAGCTATAATATTGCTAAATATCTTCCTTTTGGTCCCGTAAAAGACGTGATGCCGTACTTAATCCGCCGTGCTGAAGAAAACACTTCGGTAGCAGGACAGACCAGTCGTGAACTTTCAATGATCAAAGCTGAACGCAAGAGACGAAAAGAGATGGCTTAGTCTTTTACAGATAACAGTTTTCAGCAAACAGCTGTCAGATTGAAAAAATTGAAACTGAGATTTATAAAAAAACTCCATTTGCCTTTAAAAACAAATGGAGTTTTTCATTTAAAAGCTTTTAAAACTATGAATTACTAAACTGTAAATTACTCAAATTCTTATAAAGACCATTTTCAAGATTAATTAATTCCTGATGCGTTCCCTGTTCACTGATTTTTCCATTATCAAGTACCAAAATCTGATCGGCAGAACGAATCGTTGAAAGCCTGTGTGCAATAATAATACTTGTTCTTCCTTCCATCAAAACCTCAAGAGCTTCCTGAACCAGTTTTTCACTTTCGCTATCCAAAGAAGAAGTCGCTTCATCCAAAATCAATATCGAAGGATTCTTCAGCAAGGCTCTGGCAATTGCGATACGCTGTCTTTGTCCGCCGGATAGCTTAATACCTCTTTCGCCAACAATAGTATCAAATTTTTCAGGAAAACTTTCTATAAATACAAAAGCATTGGCTTGTTTTGCTGCCGTAATAATTTCTTCATCAGTGGCATTTGGCTTTCCATAAGCTATATTTTCTTTTATGGTTCCGCCAAAAAGAATAACATCCTGAGGAACAATACTCATATTTCCGCGAAGATCTTCCAGATTATAATCATAAATATTTTTTCCGTCAATTAAGATTTCCCCGCTTTCTATATCATAAAAACGCAGTAATAAAGAAGCAATTGTAGATTTCCCCATTCCGCTTGGTCCAACGAGAGCAATTTTTTGTCCAAATCCGGCAGAAAAATTAATATCTTTTAAAACCTTTACTTCTTTTCTTGAAGGATAACTGAAAGCCACATTTTTAAAACTAACATCTCCTTTTAATTTGTTTATTAAAGAAATATCTACATTAGAATTAATTTTTTCTGGTGTTTCACCCAAAAGCTCAAAAACTCTTTCAGTAGCACCAATAGCTTTCTGCATTTGAGCATATAATTCGGCTATACCTCCTGATGAAGCCCCAACATAACTGGAATATAATATAAAGGTAAATAATTGTCCAACGGTTATTTCGCCGGCAATGCTCAATTGTACTCCGTACCAAACTACACCTACAATAGTTCCAAACAAACAGACAATAATAAAAGAAGCAAAAAAACCTCTGAATTGTCCACCTTTAATTCCCATTTTAACAACCTCTTTGATTTTTTCTTTATAGCGGGCAATTTCATACCATTCATTAGCAAATGCCTTAACAATACTAATTCCCTGCATCGTTTCTTCAACAACAACCTGGCTTTCGGCAACCTGATCCTGTACTTTTTTTGAATATTTCCGAATAAACCTCCCAAAAATAACCGCAGCTACACCAACAAAAGGCACCACCGAAACCATCATAATGGTCAGTTTAATATTGATGCTGGCCAGCATAGCAAAACTTCCGATAATCAAAATAATCTGTCTTAAAAATTCAGCAATTGTTGTAGTTAGAGTATCCTGAATCTGGGTTATATCATTACTTATCCGGCTGTTTAATTCGCCCACACGTTTTTGGGAAAAAAATGACATTGGCAGTTTAACCAAATTAGTATAGAGTGCCAATCGCACGTTTGCTAAAGTGTTTTCGGTAAAATTAACGAATAATGAAAGTCTGAAAAAAGAAAATAAAGACTGCAATAATAAGACAAGTCCTAATCCCAAAGCAATCTGATTAGCGAGATGTGCATCTTTTTTGTGAACACAGTCTACAAGCATTCCCATAAATTTAGGGAAGGCTAGGGCAGTAACACTTGTAAGCAGTAAAAAAACCAGTCCTGCATAAAATTTCCACTTATGATTATTGGCATATTTAAAGATAAGAACTGCTTTTTGTAATGAACTTGCTGTAATTTTTGATTTTGGTAAATCATTTTCCTGGAATCGTGCCATTTTATTTTTTTTATGATACAAATGTAAGGCTATATCAATAGGATAACAAAAAAAAAGCGGAGTTTGAACACTCAATAAAGCACTGTTAATGAGCAGATAAATAAAAATCTCTAATTTTTTTTATCATTTTTCCAAAAAAATGCTTGCAATTACGAGTTCTAGTTGTATATTTGCACTCGCAATCACGAAATGATGGCAACCTAGTAAAATAGGGCGATTAGCTCAGCTGGTTCAGAGCACCTCGTTTACACCGAGGGGGTCGGGGGTTCGAACCCCTCATCGCCCACTGTGAGGGATACTTGAAAAAGTATCCCTCTTTTTTTGGTATATAAGATATCCCTTTTCCTCCATTTTACTGGCATTATGCGATAACATATCCAACATTGTAGGTGTTCGATAAATACCGTTTTGATAGTACAAGTTCTTGTTGAACACCATGTTCACAAACTCTCTTTTCTGCAAAGTATCTGATTCAGTATAGACATAACGCATATCCGACAACATATCAAGATTAGCATCTAAAAATTCAAAAACTTTTCCGTGGTTAGTACTAAGTCTTTCAATAGCCGTTTGAAGGTTTAAAATTTGTGAACTGTAAACTGGATACCATCTATCGTAAGTATCTTTGTTTATTTCGTCTTTAAACCACTTTTCTTCAACTGTATTGAGTTTTTGTTGTACTTCATCAAGTTCTTGTTTTTTTTCTAATGCTTTTTTCTTATTGGCTTTCATTTCAAGCTCAATTGAAGAATAACAACTATTTCTGATTCCTTTGATATTCGTTTCAGTGATACTCATAAGGTCACAAACATTTAAGAACTGCTCATGAGCTTTAATAGCACTGATATTATTATGTTTGGAATGTTTGCATTTGTAGTAGTAAAAGTATTTACCCGATTTGCCACGTGAAGGCGCACCAGTAAGTGGAGCTCCACAATGACATTTTAAAACACCTCTAAGTGGAATATCATCATCTACGGTAACTTTCACTTTATCTTCCTTCTTCATTTTGCTTTGCACCATTTGCCACGTCGTTTTATCAATAATGGCTTCATGTATAGCTGGAAAAAGACCTCCTGGTAAATCCTTGAAAGCTTCTACTTTGACAAGACCCGCATAAACTGGATTGGCAAGTACACGGTCAAGAGCCATATTGCCCTTTCTATCAAAACCCAATTCATAGGCTTTCTCCTTGATTTTATACAAAGGCACATCACGAACAAACATATCATACACAATACGTACAACTTTTGCCTCTTCTTCGTTTATCTCAAGATGACGCTGTTTACCTTCTCCGACTTTACTATAACCAAAAGGTTTTTCTCTTGTCAAAAATCGTCCTTCTTTTGCTCTGGCTGTATATAGTCCACCTCGAACTTTTATACTTCTATTAATATTATCTTCTTCGGCAAGTAGTAATTGTAGTCCAGCCCTGAAAAAACTCCCTGGAGTATCATAATCAAAAGTGATTCCTTCTGTTACACTGACAATTTGGATGCTATATTTTTTTTGAAATTGCTTAACCATGTTCATAGCTTCGCCAGCATCCCTGCTAAAGCGGTCGAGCTGATCTACAAGCAAATAATCTACGGATTTATAATGCTTGGCTATAAAAGCCTGCAATTTTATAAAATCAGGGCGGTCAAAAGTTTTCGCACTTTTACCCCTGTCTATAAAGGTATCAACCAACTGTATATTGTGATGCTGTATGTATTGATCGGTGTATAATTCCTGTCTTTCAATAGAACCATTGCTTTGTCCCAATTGACTAAATCTCAAATATCTAATCGCTCTCTTCATAAACTTGTTTTAATGTAATTGACACAATAATCTCAACCAATAAATTTACAAATTTTTCTTCTTGTTCTCTTTCTATCTCATCATAAATTTTTGAGATAATTTCCTCTTTTTCAGTAGTTTTATTTTCTAAATCCTCCATTTTTCCCTCCTTACCTTAACAAAAGTTTTCAAATAGTTGTAATACTCCTCCTGAAATTATGAATCAGATTTATTGTTTCTCCCTTAATAACCTTCAAAGGAAGTGTTTGTCGTCATTTGACCAATTACAACCAAATATTTAGAATTATTGGATTAAAAAAGACACTCCCTTCTTTGGTCGGGAAAGTCTTTGTTAACCAAAGCGGTAGTTGCAATTTGATAGACGCATTCCTTTTGAATCCCTGCATCTACCAAAACGCAAAACTTTATTTTGAGAATATTTAGTATTCTCTATTTAAAGCTAAATCTCTTTTTGTCCCAAACAATTAGGGTATTACCATTTTCCTTGTTTTATTTTTTTCTTTCTTCATCTTTTTGGTAAATACTTCTTTTTCATAGCCTTGTCCTTGATCTTTGGGAAGCAATCCACCCAATACCTCAATAAACTGTTCTCTCCTGACAATTTTAGCTATCATCTGCTTTTATTTCTTAAGATGTTTTGTTTCAAAATCGTCCGTAAGCTGTATAATCTTTTGGCATAACACTACCAATTCAGCGGTTTGCATTTCCAATCTGTACAGATAGGCAGCCGCTTTTTTTTCAGTGAAATTCCTATACAGGAGTTTCACAATTTGATTATAGTTCACTCCGATAGCCCTGAACTGACCATATAAAGTGGTCAGGCGCATGTAGTAATCCATTGTTGCCTTGTCAATTTTGATTGTCTTGATTGCTTTTTGAAAAACACAGGCAGTAATATAGTGTGCTTTTACATTCATTCCTGACTGTTCAAAAAGGGAGAGGAAGCGGGCATTTTCTACAGCGGTAAAACTGATAGAATAGCGAAACACAGCAGGATCTTTCTTGGGATGTCTGCCACCTTTATATTTTTTAGTTTTGTCATTGCTTGCCATAAATTCAGCTTAGGTTCAATTTATTTTTAAAATTAAAAAAGCAATATATTTCACTTCGACCAATTATTGATTTATGTTGTATCGAATGGCAGTATTTGGCTTTTCGTTTCCATATCAGATAGAAATAACCCGCTGTAGAAAATTTAAATTTTGCTGTAATTATTTTTCCCATTATTAAAGTTAAACAGTCGGTACTGGTTTTATTTAGGGGCAAAGCTATCTCCATATTCTTAACGCAAGTGCCAAGGCCAGGCCTTGCAGGTTTTTGAAAAAATCTCCACCCGTTCGGGTAGTATTTTTTCAAAAAGCCTTGTCACTTGCTAAACATTTCGATTTGCTGTCCCCGAAATAAAACCAGCATACTCCGGCTCTTTAAACGAATAAAAAAAAGTCAATAGGATTGGGTCGGATGGATAATTGGAATGGAAGATAGGAATGGATGAAATAAAACTGCTCCTCCTCTCATTACCGAATAAAAAATGCAAAGGTCAATTTTCGTTTTCCGAAGAGTTTATCTGACAAGCTTTAGATAAAAATAAAACCGCCTTTATAGTAACGGGTATAGCGACAACAAAAGCCAAATACTGCCTATAAAAGCCACTTTGTAAACATGCTCCATTTTCAGAATTACTTTTTCTGAAAATTTTAGATTATGTTACATAAAGAAACAGTTAACCAAGAAATGTGGGAACTTCTCCAAACACTCATGAAAGATCAAATGTTAAAGGATTATATTTTGGTTGGAGGCACAGCTTTGGCGCTACGCTTAGGACATAGGTTATCAGTAGATATAGACCTATTTACCACAAAAGACTTTAATCCACAAATGATGCTGCAATATTTACAGCGCACTTATGATGTAAAAGAAAAAGAAAGCAGGCTGCATAACAATACGGTACTGACCTATATTAAAAATATAAAAGTCGATATCGTTACCCACAAGTATCCTTTGCTCCATGCAGTGGAACAAAAAGAAGGAATTCGAATGATTTCTAATGAAGACATTGGAGCAATGAAACTCCATGCAATCCATCAAAGCGGTCAGCGGTACAAAGATTTTGTTGATATGTACTTCTTACTGGAAGAAAAACCATTAAAATTCTATCTTGAAGCCTATCAGAGAAAATATGATAAAGATCCGTATTGGGCATCAATAGGTCTGAATACATATGACAAGATTACCACTTTTGATGGTGTAGATATGTTAAAAGATAAAGAGCAAAATTGGAAAGATATCCAAAAACGATTGGAATTAGCCACTAAAAATCCTTTGCAAAAATTTGCATTAGAAAATCAGGATTTGCCAATTAACAGAAACAATAAGAGAGGTTTCCGTAGGTAGTTCAATGGAAAAAACGTATATTTGATAGTAACCAAAGTAAAAAAATAATGAAAATATCAACCAAATCTATACCCAATCTTCATCCCAAATTCTTTTGGGAATTTAGATTTGATGAAATCAATTGGCTTGAAGCCTATCAGATGGTAATTGGTCGTATCGTAGAGCGTGGCAGTCAGGATGAGATTGATGAAATCATCCGTTTTTATGGTCATGAGAAAGTGATTAAAGCTATACGTGACGAAATTTATTTTCTGCCTGACTATGCAATTGAAGATGCCTTGAAATTCTTTCCAGAACTCAAAAAAGAAGAAATGTACTGTTACTTAAACAGAAAAGACAAACCCTATCACTGGATATAATTTAAATTAAAAAAAAGGAATACGGCTAATAAATCCGTATTCCTTTTTTTTAAAACCAATATTGTATCATTATTTTAAGATAGTTTTCTTGGAAATCCCTGATAAAATTTTCTAATTACATACGTAATTTTGGCTTTGTGTTTTCAGTTTTTCTTTGTGTCTGAAAGTCCTGTTTTTCTTTGACCTTATTAAAATTAGTATGGCGCACACCTTGACTTATCGTTTTGCCTTCATTATTTTTACCGCCTTCTGTTGATATTTTCTTTTCAGAACTAAAAACTGTTTTTACTGAACCCATTATATCGGAAGGTTTTGTATGTTCCTTTTCCTCTGGAATACGTTTTGTTGTGAAGAGACTTAACCATTCTGAAAGTTTCGGCAGTCCCAAAGACGTCGGGTTTTTAAATTGTCTTATGAAATTTGAAATAAAATTAGAAATTGGGTCTCCACTTTTGTCTATCTGTATAAACAGCTTTTTATCACTTTTATCAAGTTTCTCTTGTTTAGCTTTTTCCGTTACACTTTGCTCAGTCTTTTCTTTTTCCTTTGGCTTTTTTATTTTTTTCATGATGCCTTGTTTTTATAAAACAAAGTAACCCTATAAATTTATAACCTTTCCATTCTGTCCTTTTTTGGCGTTGTTTGTCTTCATTTGGCGTAGATAGTAAAGGGAGGAGTTACGATTTATATAAACCGCAAATAAATCCTAATTATGTACTGACTGTTTTATAAATAGGTACGTCCCCACATATACCTGTATGTATTCAAAAGTGTGTGTACTGGGTTGTAACTTTATAATCGGACTTAACTATATAAATATTTGCTCAAATATGTATTGTTTTTAGATTTTACATATTTCGGTGACTATGTTTATATGCAAGTATATTTGCCTGTTTATTCGTACAAACGTATGCTTTTATGCTTGTATGCTTGTATGTATGCAAGAATGCATTCGCACTAGAACTCTTGACGAACTGCCATATTGCATGATGCCCTTCAAAAGTGCTTGAATTCCAGCTGGCTATCAAGCAATATTGAATATTGGCGCGGCAGCCTTCAAGGCTGCTAATACTATTTAGCATTTTTTAGGTTTTAAAAACTATTAATAAAAATGAAAAAAAAAAACTAATAAAACAATTTCTATTTCACCTGTTACATCAAAAAAAGGGTGTCAACCCTTTTTCAAAAAATCCATTTAGTAAAAGTTGTCACCAGACAACGGCAAGTTGTGTTTTGAGATGCTTGGAATGAATTCAGCATCTCAAAACCACTTGCCCTTGCAGGGGACTGGAAAACGCCTCCAAAGTCGGCGTTTTATTAAATTTACAAATGGAAACAGGTTAATTGGAATCACTCTGATTTTTTTCATTTAAATGTTTTAGGTAAAGCATATCCAGTAATTCCGCTTCTTCCAATGGGATCAGCATTTCTATTATTCTCAAAAGACTTCCAACATATCTTTCAATATTTATAGTACTCCCAGTGCTGACCTCAATTCCGTCTAAAGCAAATTTTGCTGTTTTAAGTAAATCCGTTATCATACAAAACAGATCCCTATATCCTTCAACACTAATTTCAATATTGTGTATGTCATTTCTTGTTTCAAATGTCGGCTTGATCAGTACAAAATAATGCTCTGGGTTCTCTATGAGCTCGTTTAATTTGATTTTATCTTTTTCCATAATTTCTAATTATTTTATTTTCTCTTGTTAATTTTCAACTTCATTCAGCCGGTCGATTTCATTTTGTATCAAAATTTCCGCTTGCTTTTTAAAATTTTTGCATCTTTCTTCCACTACCTGATAATATAAATAATCAACATCGTTAGCCTTACTAAAGCGTAGCGTGTTAGGCTGTTGCTTAATGAGTTTAAATATGGATTTGTCTTCAGGGGTTTGTCGGGGAAAAAAGTCTGTAGTTATGGTGGTAAAGTATTCGCACAGATTAAATAAATACTCTAATGCAAAATGATTCGGAGTGTAGCCTATAAAGACACGGATCAAAGACAAACAGATTTGCTCCACTATTTGATGAAGAGCAGACATTTTTACTTCATCCGAGCTAGAAGCATCATCATCATTATATACCCAGCCCCAGATTGTAGCAATATTATTCTTCCTCCATGCTATATAATGCGATGTAGATTTTAAATTCCTTTTTGGAGTTTCGCTAATACTTAAATAAGGAGGCTTGTTAATATCTTGAAATAACAGCTCTGCATTCTGCATGATCTGCCAAAAGAAAAACTGCTGGTCTTGACAAAGGTCTTTAAGACTCTGTACGTGGTGTATAAGAACAGTAGCGGTCAAGGAACCCTGAGTCTTTGTTTTTATCTTGTCACTTATGTCATTGCCCGCATTTTCTTTGGTTTCATGTACAAAAACTAAGAGGTATAAATGACTATGTTCTTTTTGTAGTTCTTTATCAGGATAAATTTTCCTGCTCGAACTATAAACTGTTTCCTGCCTGCCAAAACAATAAATAGCAGATGTTTTAATGTGGTCTGTAATTACTTCCTTCAACTCTTTTTGCTGTGAAAATTCAATTGCATTCATAATTTTACTTTTTTAGTTAATAAATTATCCGAAAAATTGTATTTTTGTTTAATACACAGCAAGTAAGCAATAGATTATACCGTACCGAACTAACGGTAATTGTATCTCACAAAAGCGGGCTTGTTTTTTACCAAAGCCTTTTTTTTAAAAGAATTTTAAATATCTTTGAGTTATGAATACAGCAACAAAACCAAAACATATTGGTAGAAATATCAGCCGAATTAGAGAGCTCAGAGGTATGAAACAAGAAGCATTAGCTAACGCTATTGGTGTAAGCCAGCAGTCAGTCTCTAATATTGAAGGAAGTGAAACAATTGATGAAATTGTATTAGAAAAAATTTCAGCTGTTCTAAATGTCTCTACAGAAGGTATAAAACAGTTTAGCGAAGAAGCTGTATTCAATATAATAAACAACACTTTTACTGATAGTAGTTCCAATAACAACAATTATCTATGTTCAATCAATCCATTGGATAAAATTCTAGAACTTTACGAACGTTTGTTGCAAGCTGAAAAAGATAAAATAGCTTATTTAGAAAAGTTATTGAAGGATAAATAATTTAGTCTTAATACCAACATAGACAACCAATCAAAGAGCCTTGCAATATTTGTGAGGCTCTTTTGTTTCCACATAACTTAGATTATTAATTTCTCAAGATATCCACAAAAATCCTCCTGGAAAGGGTCAGAATTTTGTGAATTTTAAAAGAGGCATTGTTTGAAAAAGCACGCTTCTTTTATTATTTTTTAATATGGGTTTGAGAAGCTTACACTTTCAAAAGATATTAGAAATTGATTGTTAAAGCTTTTTTTTATAAGTTTGGCCTTAGACTTTCAAAAACTCCTAGATTGACACGTTTCAAGGGATACTTTGTTTAGGATTTCAATTTAATCGATAGCCTCTCTTTAAGTTTATCTTTTATCATCTTTCTATAATAAAGTATTAAATCTGGTTCCATACCAACCATCGATTTTACAAGAACTTCAGATGCATGTTTATTTATCGCCGATAAAGGTAAAGCTGTATTATTCAAGAAATTAAAAAAATTGATACATGTTGAAATCACATTTGGATTGTTGTTTATAGAAAATTGTAAGTTTTCTAAAACCATTAGGTAATAATTTTCTCTACCACCAATGTATTCTATGAATTCTTTTTTTAAGGTATCATAACTAATATTAATGCCCAAATAATTTGATTTTAACAAGAAACGATAAAAATTGGAATTGCATTTTTCAGGGTAATAGGTTAATAGATACTTTTCTGGATTTAAAAAATTGGTATTGAAATCAGAACCAGTCCTAAATTGGAAAACGGAAATATCGCTACTGATGTATCTATGATTTTCTCTTATTGAAAGATGTAAAGAATCAATCATATTGTTCATAATAGCATTTTTAAATTCATTTTCTTTTTTTGGAAGTTTTAAAATAACATCTAATTTTTCTTCTACTAAATCAATTTCGCAGTTCTTATCTATCCAATTTAATATTGATTGTAAAAAATCAATCCTAGTCTTTTTATTTCCTTCTGGATAGAAAAAATTCTCAACACCTTCACTCGTAATATTCATACTCAATGTCGATTCATGGGAATGTTCCTCTGAATTTATATAGCTTTCAATTTGACACCTCATGTTGTAAGAAATGACAAATTTATGCTTGAACTCAAATTTGAACTCTCTTTCTAAAAAAAAGAAGAGCATGAGAGAAGTAAAATCCAATGCAAATTTTAATGATTGATTTTGAGTATCAATATTTACTGAAGAATTATTCGGTACTGTTATGAATTTACTTTGCTTATTACCTGTTAAATGTAAATATGCATCAACGAAATTTCTTTTAAATACGGCACTTACTAGGGCTAAATATCCAATACGATAATTGTAATAATCATCAAAAAGTTTATCATTCTGTATTTTTTCTTCAGAGCCAGTGGTGCCAAATTGCTCTACAAGAAATTTTGTAAAATCATTTATATCAGGAGGAAGTTGCAATGAATATAATCCTAAATCATTGACAGGATTTTTTGCTTCTTCTTCAATTTCTCGGAATAGATTTAAAGCGTCATTAAAAATTTCAACAATTGTAATGTTGTTTGTCTGTTTAGTCATTGGATGAATCTGGCTAAAAATTTCTCCATTTTTTTTGCCTAACAATTCTTTTTGCAACCCTGTTGACTTTGTAATTTGTATTTTTTCTCGTCTATCATCTATAAGGTATACCACCCAATAACCCAATTCAACCGTTTCAAAATTTTTAAAAAAATCATCAAACAACAAAGAAGTACCAAAATAATTCATTCTGGCTTCAGTGTTATTTTTATCCAATGCCAAATTGTATAAAATTTTGAATCCTTTTTCAATATTTTTTTTATTACGTAATAAGACACCCGCAATATAAAGACCAATCTCATCATTCTCAAAAACATCAGGAATTGAAGATGAAATTTTCACTATTCCATTACAATTATGTGTCATTTCAAGCGTTGCGAGATACCAATATAAATATTTTTTGTTATTCGGAAAATGACTAAATAACAATTTGTCTATTTGTTCGAGTTTATTTAAATCATGTAATCGCGCACATAAATCATGTTCCAAACATAACAACTGTTCATCAATATAGTCACTTGTATTTCTCCAAAATTCTAGTAATTCCAACAGCTCTTTACCTTTGCCTTTGGGCGTATCTTCTTTATTTTGTAACAGACTGTGAAGAATAAAGATGTGTAGTCTAAGAGATTCGGACACTACAGATTTATCGATGTAAGTATCCATAAAGTTTAATGCTTCAAGGGTCTTACCTAAACGATCTAAATTTTCAGCAATGAGGTTTTTACAATTGGAATCAAGCGAAAAATTGCCCTTAATCGAGTTTAATAATGAAAAAATTTCCTCTAAATCGAACGGTAGATTATGTTTTAACTCAACAGTGGATTTCAGTATAGTTTTTAAATCTGCTATGATGAATTTTTTCCTTAAAGCTTTATCAAGATGGATTATAAATTTGCTTTCATCATCAACATGCTGCTTTATAATATCGAAAACATTTATCAAGTTGAATAAGTGGCGTTCATCAATAATTTCAATAGAATTCAAATAGTCATTAAACAATATTTCAATTTCTTCACCTCTTCCAAGAAAATGAAGGGCTACCGATTTAAAAAGATAAAATTCTGCATGTAATTCACCGTTTGAATTTTCATATTCGACTAAGCAATCTAATGATTTATGAAACTCTTTTTGATGATTTAATATTTGACAAAAACAGTGTGAATAAAACCAATACGGTTTTTCTAATTGGTCGTATATTTTTGTTAAATCATTTATACACTCTTCATCATTTGTATTCGCATATTCAAGATAATTAAGATAGAATCTATGATGTTTAGTACTTTCATAAATTTCGGTGAACTCCAAAGCATTAATATAAAATTTCAAAAGCCTAATAGTTGAAAGTACATCAGGATCATTTTCAATAATAAAATTTTCACCAGAAACATATTTAAGAGTCAAACTGTTTATAGCCTTGCTTATTAATAAGTCGATAGCTATTATCCATGCCTGCTTGTTATCAAAATTTAAAACTTTATATCTGTCAAAATCGAATGTTAAGTGAAGTCCATAATTCTTTAAATCACCAAAAAATCGAATTTTATGTGTGCTAATTATATGATAAATGATACTATGCTGGTATTTATAATCCTTTAAAACAATTGGAGGAACGGTCTTTATAAATTGCGTAAAATCATTTGATGCAAAAGTTTTTACAATCCAAGCAGTACCATTATATTCATCCGAAATTAGAATGTCATCTGCTAAATTTATCGCTTTTTCGGAATCTCCTAAATTTAAGTATTCGATGCAGGCTCTGTATTTTATTGTTTCATCCTTAATGTTGAGATTATATGCTTTGATAAAATCTTGTGCGGAATCTTCTTTTGTAAAATCTTCCAATTCTCTTTTACAAAGAGCTTTTAAGTAAAGTAATTTACTCGTTATCTTATTATCTTTTTTAGCATTACTTTCTTTGATTCTGTTTTCCAAATTGGTGAGTAAACCGAGAGCTGTTTTGGGTTTGAATGCTAAAATCAAAACATGGATTTGATTTAATTGCTCCCTGTATTCAGTAAGAAGAAAAGATAGGCTATCAATAAAATTAACAATCGTATTATTATTTCCATTAACTACATCACCACCATTTGTTTCAATGGTTCCATTAATAATATTTTTGCTTGACTCCATTTATTTAGACATTTGATTATTATTATCACCGTTGATGAAATTTCCTCCTCCAGTATTTACATTTCCGGTTATAACATTTTTACTGTTTGAAATTGCATTTACAGCTTTAGGCATTTTTTGAATAATCTCCTTTAAATAGGCTTCGAATTTCGGGTCGTCTTCAATAGAGTTATTAATGATTGCGGCTGCATTGCTTAGTTTCTCAACATCTTCTGGGTTATCTTGTAACTCTTTCAAAATCTTCTTTGGTTCATGATCTTTGTAAAACAATGATTTTATCCAATTGTAAGCGTCTTCTGAAACTTTTTCACTTCCTGTTTCAAATGCTTTATCCACTCCTTTTTGAGCTAGTGCTGTCAAAAATGCTGTTACTGCTACTGTCGTAATTATTGGCATATTAATTGAGTTTTTAATTGATTTCTTCTGATGTTAATTCGTTAATATAAGACTGTAAATTCATGTAACTTTATTTACAAATTAATAAATTTCATTTTAGTTTAAAAGGCACTAAAATTTATTTACATTTGACGTTAAATGACAAAACTAAAACATAACTTTGTCAATAAGCGTCAAAAACTATTAATTTTTCAACTGTAACTAATGTAATACTTTATGTTGTTAAATAGGATTTAAGGTTAAAAATAAAAACCAATAATTTCAAAAAAATACAATCATTTAAATGGCTAAACAAGCTAAACCCAAAAAAGAAAAAAGCATAGAGGAAACCCTTTGGGATTCTGCCAATAAACTGAGAGGCACCGTAGAATCATCTGAATATAAACACGTAGTACTTGGGTTAATCTTCTTGAAGTTTGCCAGCGATAAATTTGTGGAACGCAGAAAGGAACTGATTGCCGACGGCAAGGAAAAATACCTGGAGATGAAGGAGTTCTACAATATGTCGAACATTTTCTTTTTACCTGAAGAATCGCGTTGGTCGTTTATTATTGAAAATTCCAAGCAAAGTGATATTGCTTTGAAGATAGACACCGCTTTGCATACCATAGAAAAGAACAATCCTGCCCTAAAAGGCGCTTTGCCCGACAACTATTTCTCTCGTTTGAATATGGACGTGAGTAAGCTGGCGGCTTTGTTGGATACCATCAATAATATTGACACCATCAAGGACAAACAAACCGACATTGTAGGTCGTGTGTATGAATATTTCCTGAGTAAGTTTGCCTTGGCCGAAGGAAAAGGGAAAGGCGAATTTTACACCCCAAAAAGCATCGTTAATCTTATTGCCGAAATGATTGAACCTTACAAAGGGGTTATCTATGATCCGGCTTGCGGTTCGGGTGGTATGTTTGTGCAATCCATTAAGTTTATTGAAAACCACCACGGAAACAAAAAAGAGATTTCCATTTATGGTCAAGAATATACGGCTACGACTTATAAACTAGCCAAAATGAATCTGGCCATTCGCGGAATTTCGGCTAATTTAGGTGATGTTGCTGCGGATACTTTTGGAAAAGATCAGCATCCCGATTTAAAAGCCGATTACATCATGGCGAATCCTCCGTTTAACCAAAAAGACTGGAGAGCTGCTGACGAATTGAAAGACGACCCACGTTGGAGAGGCTACGATGTGCCACCAACGAGCAATGCCAATTATGCCTGGATTTTGAATATGGTGAGTAAACTTTCCGAAAACGGAGTTGCCGGTTTTATCTTGGCGAATGGTGCCTTGTCAGGCGGTGGCGAAGAATACAAAATACGTAGAAAATTGATTGAAAACGATTTGGTCGAAGCCATTGTAATTTTGCCACAAAATATGTTTTATACAACCAATATTAGTGTAACGCTTTGGATTTTGAATAAAAACAAAAAAGCAAGAACAGTTATTTTACCTGATGAAACCAGAAATTATCGTAATAGAGAAAACGAAATCTTGTTTATTGATTTAAGAGAAAAAGGAATTCCGTTCGAGAAAAAATATACTCAATTTTCCGAAGATGATATTCTAGAAATTACACAAGCCTACCATAATTGGCAAACTAATTTAGAGAAATATAAAAATGTACCAGAGTTTTGTTACTCAGCAACATTAAAAGATATTGCTGAAAAAGATTTCTCATTAGTCCCTAGTAAATATATATCTTTCGTAAACCGTGATGAGAACATTGATTTTGATGATAAAATGAAAGTTTTACAAAAAGATTTCTCCGAATTATTACAACTTGAAACCCAATCTAAAAATGATTTATTAACTGTTTTCAAAGAATTGGGGTATGGCATCAAATTATAAACCTATTGGCGATTATATTCAGTTGGTTGATGAACGCAATACGGGATTAAAAGTTACCACATTGCTTGGTTTGAGCGTATCTAAACAATTCATTAAATCTGTTGCCAATATTATTGGTACAGATATGGAAAACTATAAAATAATTCAAAAGAATCAATTTGCGTGTTCAACAATGCAAGTTCGACGAGATAGAAAAATGCCAGTAGCTTTATTCTCTGAAGATTCTCCTGCAATTATTTCTCAAGCGTATCCTATTTTTGAAATAATTGATACAGCTATTTTGCTTCCCGAATATTTAATGATGTGGTTCACCCGTTCAGAATTTGATAGAGAAGCTTGTTTTCATGCTGTTGGCGGTGTCCGTGGTAGCTTAGAATGGGAAGATTTTTGTGGAATGAAATTACCAATTCCTTCACCAGAAAAACAACTTGAAATTGTAAAAGAATACAATATTATTCAAAACCGTATCAAACTCAACAACCAACTTATTGCTAAACTCGAAGAAACTGCACAAGCAATTTACAGACAGTGGTTTGTTGATTTTGAGTTTTCAGATGAAAATGGTAGGCCTTATAAAAGTAATGGAGGGGAGATGATTTGGTGTGAGGAATTGGAGAAGGAAATTCCTGAAGGGTGGGAATATGATAATTTAGGAAGTATAATTGAAACAATAAATGGATATGCATTTAAAAGTGATGAATTTTATGATATTGGAAAATATCCAATTTTAAAAATAAAAAATATAAAAGCACCTTATGTATATATTCAAGATGATACTAAATACTTCAATAATAACCTACCTAAAAACCTAGATAGAATTATTGTCTCAAAAGGAGATATACTTATATCAATGACGGGATCAGGAGCAAATCAATTAAATTCAGCTGTAGGTCAAGTAGGTAAATATTACTTTAATTTTCCTTCGCTCTTAAACCAAAGGGTTTGTAAATTATCACCAATCCATTTTTATTTTAAAGAATTTGTTTATCAATATGTCTCCTCTAAAGAAATTCAGACTGCACTTTTGAATGGATCAACTGGAAGTGCAAATCAAGCAAATATATCTCCAGATCAGATCAAAGAATTAAAAGTATTAATCCCATCAGAAAATTTATTGATTAAATTTTCTAAAATGACTAATGTAATAGATAATTTTAAAGGCCTTGAAATGAGTGATAAACTTGAAAACCTGAAAAATTTATTATTAGCAAAAATGACAAAAATTGAAACTGAATTAAATTCCTAAATAAAGAATGTATGGCAAATTTTAAGTTACTTTTTTCGGACTATTTTAACATCGATAAATCTAAGATGGATGAATATGGAGCACTTAATATTTGTCTTTCGGCTGACATGCCTTTATTCATAGATCCGTTCTTATTGTTTGCTTCTGATGATCATAATTATAAACAATTACACCAGAATTTAATAGATCACTTATTAATTCTTAAAGAAATAGCTATTGAAGATAAGGATGCTGGTATAGAAAATAGTATTTTTAGATTTCCAGAAATAAAACAAAACTGGTTAGGAGTTTCTAAATTTGGAAATGAAGGTCATGGATTAGGTAAAGATTTTGCTAAAAAAATAATTAAATCCTTTAATGGGTTTTACAATTCTTTTGGAGATGAAGATATAACTTCCGAAACACACATTGAAAAGCTGACTATTTTAAATCCAGGAATTGGAAGGGACTTCATCAGTGATTTTACAACCAATTTAATCTATGATTACTTATTGACCTACACTGAAAATTTTGCCTTAAAATATCTATCTCAAAATCAAATTCAAGAATTTAGTGTCAATTCAATATTTGACAAAAGATTCAAACGATGGATGCCTAAAAAGTATCAATTACCATACTTGTATTTGGAAGAAAGAGGAGATTTCATCATATTAACCCCTTTGGATATTTTAACCAAAGATGAATCTGCAATTAATAATTCAGAGTTTTATTCTAATTTTTTATCTGTAGCAAATAGTATTAAAAATGCTGATTTAAGGAATTCAATAAACGAATATTTCAGAAGTTTACTTCCAAAAAAACCGACACAAAAGGATCGAACTTATGCAATTAGCAAAACAGCAAGTCGATTTCCCGATATTATAGATTATTATATCAAATCAAAAGAAGATAATAAAGACACTGTAACTAAATTAACTAAAGACAGAATCAAAAAGCTTACTTTCGAACTTACTGAAGCACTATCTTCATTGGGTGATATTTTGTTTGAGAATAGTGATTTTTATAAAGTACTTCCAAACAGTTATGATGAAGCATTAAAAAGAGTACATTTTTTAAAAGATGTAATTGAGAATAATGATGGCTATAGAGTTTTTTACAGTGACGGAATCCCTATTGCAAAAGAAGATACGATTCAGCGAATATTTAAACTTACATGGTACGCAACACCATTTGATGTAAATGCTGAAGTTAACAACGGTAGAGGACCAGCAGACTATAAAGTTTCTTATGGCGCTAATGACTCAACAATAGTTGAATTTAAGTTAGGAAAATCATCCTCATTAAGCAGAAATCTTTCAAATCAAACAGATATTTATAAAAAGGCATCAAAATCAGCCAATGACATCAAAGTTATTTTATGCTACACTGAGGGAGAGATAAAAAATGTTGAAAGAACATTAAGTAAATTAGAGTTATTAGATCAAGAAAATATTGTACTTATTAATGCTTCGCCTAAAAAGTCAGCATCATTAGTTAAATAAAATTTGAGGAACTTAAGGGATGCTGTAATTATATTGGCTTGAAATTGATAACACATAATTAAAATTATAAATTATAAAAAAATGAAAATAATATCTTTTGGAGTGAACAATTTTAGAGGTATTGCTGGTGGATTAGAATACAATACCATTGAGTTTAATAACTCTAATACAATCTTTCTTTTAGGACAAAACAATGTTGGTAAATCAAGCTTTTTGAAAGCTTATGAATTCTTTTATAAAAATCCTACAGCTACAGTTGAGGATATTTACCGAATGAATCCTGAAAATATTATTGAGTTTGAATTAGTCCTACAATTAGATGAATTTGACTTTAAAAAAGAATCGATTGCAAATAAAAAAGAAGGTCTAAAAAAATGGCTTAATCCTGATAATTTGCTTAAAATCAAACGAGTCCTTAAACCCAAATCAGGTGCTAAAATTTCATTTGAAAAGACAGAAAATTACACTTGGGATTATAATGAAGATAAATATGTTGAAAAAAATTATGGGGGTATTGGATTAGATACTGTTTTTCAAGCTGCATTACCTACCCCAATTTTCATAAAAGCAATGCCTACCGAAGCAGAAGGAGAAGCAATTATTAATGAAATACTTAAGCAAAAGGCTACTGCTAATTTAGAAGATAAAGATCGACAAGAGTTAAAAGAGGCACAAGCTAAAATTCAAGAATTACAGGATAAACTGTACAACCCTGAATCTATTCAATCTTACAAGGAAGAAGTAAATAAATATTTCCAGTCATTGTTTCCAAATACTAAAATTGAATTAAGTGAAAAAGATAAAGCTAAGTGGACTGAGAATTCAATTGGTAAAAGTTTTGCTATTCATTTTGAACAAAATAATAATGGAGAAAAAGATGAAACAATTCCAACTAGTCATGAGAGAATTGGCCATGGTGCAGTTAGATCTGCCATTTTTTCATTGTTGTTAATGAAGGATGTTGCCGAAGAATTTGAAAGAGTAGATAATAGAAAGGATTATATTGTACTATTTGAAGAACCTGAGTTGTTCCTCCACCCTAAATTAATGAAACAACTTCGTACATTGATTTATAAAGTAAGTGAAACAGATACACCTTATCAAGTATTGTGTGCATCGCATTCACCACAGATGATTGACATTACAAAAGACAAATCTTCATTAGTAAGGATGATTAAACACAATGAAGGAACAAGATTATTTCAAATAAACGATGAGTTTTTAAAGGATTCCAAAGAAATTAAGACTAAAGAAGAATTAAAGCAGGAAATGAATGAGGTTCTTAGATTTAATCCTTTTATATGTGAATCTTTTTATGCAGATGAAGTTGTCTTAATTGAGGGACCAACGGAAGAGATTATTTTAAGAGGATATTTTAATGAAATCCAAACAGACAAGGACATCTTTGTAGTGAATTGCGGCACAGTTAATAATATTCCTTTTTTTCAAAAAATATTTTCACGTTTCAACATAAAATATCATGTTATATGTGATTCAGATGCTGCTGATGTAATGGAATTAGATGATCTTGGTTTAATCCCTTTTGAGACAGGTATTCAAAAATCAATCTATCAACAATTAAAATCGGATTACAAAAAAGCAGATTATTCTGTTGGCTTATTCCAAGTAAATGTTCCTACGTTCGAACCATCTCATCAACAAGAAACTATAAATGATTATTTAAGATATAGTAATGATTACTTAGTAACAGATGGTAAGCCATATAATGCAAATTTATATTGGAAAGATGTTTTACAACCAAATTTAGGTACGGAAGAAATAAACAACGTGCCAATTGTAAAGTTCCTAAAAAATATAGTTAATCATAATTAAGTTACTAAACAAGAAAGAAGATTACAATGTGGTATAAACAAATCTCTTTACTTTGGAGATAATATAAATTAACAGATATAGAAAACTTAGATTATGAATACTGAAATTTTTAGGCTTGCCGCAATTTTATATGCTGATAATAATTATGAAGTGAATCCAAAAACAATTCATAGAAAAGTAATTGAATCATTATTTATTGAAAATCAAAATAACTTTCTTGGTGTACATTCTCTAATTGATTTGATTAAACAAAAATATAATTTAGACTTTACAGTTGAAGAAATAAATGAAATTGTTTCAGATGGATTTTTTTTTAGTACGTCATCGTGTAAAGTAGAAGAGTTGAAAATCACATTAACTGCAAAGCGATACGAAACAATTGCAGGAAAAATAACGTCTAATAATTTAGAATATTTTATTTCAGAGTTTCACAAAGCAAATTCAAATTATGAGTTTGATGATATTCGGAGTGTCATTTATAGCTTTTTATATGAAGTATTTCAAACTAATATTACAAGTTTCTCTAAATTAATTAATCCAAATATTAAAATTGAAGAACTTGTGAATATTAATGATTACAATTTAACGATTTTAGAAATAGAAATTATTAATGGCTTTTTAAATTGGGAAAATGATGATAAAAATAAGACTATTTTTGACATTTCAAATTTGGCTCTAGAATATTGTCTTCTCACGAATAAGAAAGGCAGTAATTTTAAATTAGAAAATCTAAAAAGCAAAAATTTTTTCTTAGATACTAATATTGTCTTAAGGGCGATTGGAGTAAATGGAGAGAATAGGAAAAATAGAACTTTAACCTTTTTGCAAAAATTTAAAGAAGCAAAAGAAAATTTATTTATTTCAAAATTCACAGATGAAGAATTAAGAAAAACAATTACTTATCATATTAATCAGATATCAAAATATAGTACAGCTAGAATAAATTCTTCAGTATTTAGCAATTTTAGTAAGAGTGAAGATTTTATTGAGTATTATCATAGATGGAGAAGAAATCGTGTTAATGATTCATTAGATTTATTTTCATCACATATAAATTCTTTAGTGAGTGATTTAAAAAATAAATTTGAAGTTAAAAATGATTTTAAAGACTATTTTGATATAAATGATGCCAATGTTGATGAACAAATTAAAGATAAAGCATCTCAAATAAATACATTTAAAACATTTAATAAAAATGTACCTTCCAATATGGAAGGTTGTATAAATGATGCTAAAAACATCCATTTACTTGAATTTTTGCGCAATGGTCATTACAATAATATTTTTGACTGTAAATATTATTTTATTTCTTCCGATCAGTACTTAAGAAAATGGGATTATACTAAGAATTCATCAATTCCAATAGTTTTACTCCCGTCACAGTGGATGAGTATTTTATTGAGATATTTAAATAGAACAAGTGACGATTTTAAAAGTTTTGTAAGTTTTTTAAACATCAATAATGGTGAAAAAGGAATTTCTAATGAGAATCTACAATTGATTCTTAACGGTATTTCTGAAATCACCACTGATTTCACACAACAAAACAGTATTATTTCTGAAATGATTAATATAGGTTTTAAAGGGATTTTGGAAAGAAGTAATTCTGAGGATGATATTATAGAAAAGGCTAAATTATTTGCAAAATCAAAATTAGAATCAGATATAGAAGAACTACAAAAAGTTAATGCACAATTAGAAAGTAAATTTGAAAAATATCAAGCTAATACTTCGACAGCAATTGAAAATTTAAAACAGAGTAAGGATAGCGAAAAGAATTTAAAAGATATCGAAATTGAGAAGAATAGTAGGGTTCGGCAGGAATTAATAAATACAAAAGCAAAACTTGATTTAAACAAATACAAATCAAAAGCATACTATTGTATTCCCGTTACTATAATTTGTTTGATTTTTTTCTTTTTACTATTTACATTTCAAAATAGTTCATGGAATATGGTTGCGGTATATACTCAATATGCTAATTCTTTAGATGAGGGAACTATGCAAAAAGAATTTTGTAAATGGTTATGGCTATTGCCAACTACTTTATTTATAGGGTCTCTAATAATAATTTATCAAAGACTTTTAGAAACAGATAAATTAAAAGAAAAATTAGCTGAGTATAAAGAAAAATGGAGTAGAGAAATTAACCAATAAATCTCCGAACACCAATTAGAACAAGTCTTCATCAACTCGCTTCAATAGCATACAAAAAAAAACGATTACGAAAACAATGAGCGAATCCCAAAATATAGAATGGAAACGAAGCTGGCATGACGACTATCTGAAATGGATATGCGGTTTTGCCAATGCAGTTGGAGGAATTATCTACATCGGAAAGGATGATGATGGTGTGGTAACCCATTTGGAAAATCACAAAGCACTGATGGAGTCGCTTCCCAATAAAATTAGAGAAAACTTGGGCATTATTTGCGATGTCAATTTGCATGATGAAGCGGGTAAAAAATATATCGAAATCAGAGTCAATCCGTATTCGGTTCCCGTGTCGCTCCGGGGGCGATACTATTACCGTTCCGGCAGTTCCAAGATGGAAATGACCGGTAACACCCTTAATGAGTTTCTGCTCAAAAAAGCAGGTAAAACTTGGGATGATGTCATTGAGGAAGGTGCCAATCTGGATGACATAGATGACAACAGTATAAAGACATTCGTCAAAGATGCCTTAAAAAGTGGTCGTATGCCCAATGATATTGGAGAACTTTCTACCGTGGAGCTTTTGGAAAAAATTCGTTTGCTCGATCACGGTAAACTTAAAAGAGCTGCTATCATCTTGTTTGGTAAAGATCCTAATCGTTTTTATCCCAACATCAAAGTAAAAATAGGTCGTTTTGGCGTCAACGATGCCGACTTGCGTTTTCAGGAAGTGGAAGAAGGCAATATTATCGAATTACTGAAAACAGTTCCCAATCAGTTAAACTACAAGTTTTTTACCAAACCTATCGATTTCGAAGGCTTACTGCGTATCGAAAAAGACGAATACCCCGTGGCGGCCGTACGAGAGATGCTTTTGAATGCTTTGGTACACCGTTCCTATATGGGCTCGATGATTCAAATGCGTGTATATGATAACAAATTGAATATATGGAACGAAGGTTTACTGCCTGAAGGAATGGACTTCGAAAGCCTAAAACACCACCATATTTCACGCCCTAGAAATCCGCTGATAGCTGACGTTTGTTTCAAAGCGGGTTATATTGATTCTTGGGGGCGTGGTACTTTAAAGATTTATGAAGCCTGTAAAGAGATGGACTTGCCGGAACCGGAAATTATTTCGATGGATGGTGGTATACTGGTTACTGTTTATAAAGATCCAAATATTCAAGCCACCCAGCAAGTCGGTAGTCCAATGGAAGATTCAACAAAGTCTATTGAACAAATCCAAAAGGAATTTGGGTTGTTATCAGACCGAATTACTCTCGGGAAGGAAAAAAATATTGACTTTTTACGGGGTAATTACGGGGTAATTACGGAAGAAATGCGGAAGAAATACGGAAGAAGTTCGGACGAAATTCGGACGAAATTCGGAGAAAAGTCGATTTACACCGTCTTTCTAATATTACTCAATAATAACATAACCGCAAATGAGATTGGCAAGGTGTTGGGAGTAACACAACGAAGCATCGAAAAATACATCGGAACTCTAAAAAACGATTCTATTATTGAACGTATAGGTCCGGATAAAGGAGGACATTGGAAAATAATACCGAAAAAATGAAATTTACCGAATCACAATTAGAAAAGGCATTTATATCATTACTGCTAGAAGAGAAAATGACTCATCTTGCAGGCGGGGAGGTACGTAAAACAGAATTCAATGGTTTAGCAGAACCGCCAACTGTGTATGGCCATGCAGTAAGTGAAAAAGTCTTGATTATAGAGGATTTGAAAAATTACTTGCAAAGCCAATACAAGGCGGAAAATATCACCGAAAACGAAATCGATTCCATTATAAGGGATTTAGATCGTTTGCCTGCTTCTGATTTGTATGAAACCAACAAAACCATTATGAAAATGGTAAGTGATGGTTTCCTATTGAAACGTGAAGACCGTAACCAAAAGGATGTTTATATTCAGTTGATAGATTATTCACAGGAGGATAACAACATCTATAGTATTGTCAATCAATTGGCAATTAAAGGGTACGAAATGCGTATCCCCGATTTAATTCTGTACATCAACGGATTGCCTCTGGTGGTTTTTGAATTCAAAACTGCCATTCAGGAAAATACAACAATCCATGATGCTTACGTACAGTTAACCACAAGATACAAAAGAGACATTCCTGAACTCTTCAAATACAATGCATTTTGTGTCATTAGTGACGGAGTGAATACCAAAGCCGGTTCTTTCTTTGCACCTTATGAATTCTTTTATGCTTGGCGTAAAATTGAAGGTATGGTCAATGAAGTGGATGGTATCGATGCCATGTTTACACTAATCCAGGGTATGTTCAATCGCAATAGATTAAGAAACATTATTCAAAATTTCATTTATCTTCCCGACAGTTCCAAGAAAAATGAAAAAATAGTTTGTCGTTACCCTCAATATTATGCCGCGATTAAACTCTTTGAAAATATAAAAATACATCAACGTCCTGAAGGTGACGGAAAAGGCGGTACTTACTTTGGTACTACTGGTTGTGGCAAAAGTTACACGATGTTGTACCTGAGTCGTTTGCTGATGAGAAGCACTTATTTTGGAAGTCCAACCATTGTATTGATAACCGACAGAACTGATTTGGATGACCAATTATCAGGACAATTTACAAATGCCAAAGGATTTATCGGTGATGAAATGATTGTCAGTGTAGAAAGCAGAAGCCAACTAAGGGAACTATTGCAAGGCAGAAATAGCGGAGGGGTGTTCCTGACGACCATTCATAAGTTTACGGAAGATACCCGATTATTGACCGACAGAAATAATGTAATCTGTATTTCCGACGAAGCACACCGCAGTCAGACCAATCTTGATCAGAAAATAAAAGTGACCGAGAATGGAGTTTCAAAAACTTTTGGCTTTGCTAAATATTTACACGATTCCCTGCCTAATGCTATTTATGTAGGTTTTACAGGAACTCCCATTGATGCTACTATTGATGTATTTGGTGACATAGTAGATACTTATACAATGAAGGAATCTGTAATCGATGAAATTACGGTGCGTATTGTTTATGAAGGCCGTGCGGCCAAAGTCCTGCTCAATAACGGGAAACTTCAGGAAATTGAAGAATACTATAACCGCTGTGCCGAAGAAGGCAGTAACGAGCATCAGGTGGAGGAAAGTAAAAAAGCCATGGCACAAATGAATGCCATTATTGGTGATCCTACACGATTGAAAACCGTAGCCGAAGATTTTGTAAAACATTATGAAAACAGAATTGCTGAAGGGGCGACTGTAAAAGGAAAAGTAATGTTTGTTTGCAGTAGCCGTCCCATCGCTTACGAATTATACAAAAACATTTTGGAACTCCGTCCGGAATGGGGAGAAGTAAAAATTACAGAAGATGGCATAGTCCTTTCCGAAAAAGAACAAAAGGAAATCAAACCAATGGAACGTGTAAAAATGGTCATGACCAGAGGCAAAGATGATCCAGAAGTATTATACAATCTGTTAGGAACCAAGGAAGACCGTAAGGAGTTAGACCGCCAATTTAAAAATGAAAAATCCAATTTTAAAATCGCTATTGTGGTCGATATGTGGCTGACTGGTTTTGACGTGCCTTTCCTGGATACGATGTATATAGACAAACCGATACAAAGGCACAATCTTATCCAAACCATTTCAAGGGTTAACCGAAAATTTGAAGGTAAAGAAAAAGGCTTGGTAGTGGATTATATTGGAATCAAAAAACAAATGAATTTGGCTTTGGCGCAGTACAGCAGTACCGATGCTCAAAATATTGAAGACATTGAACAATCCATAGTAGTGGTTAAAGACCAATTGGATTTACTGGCTAAACTGTTCCATAAATTCGATAAATCAAACTATTTCAAGGGTTCACCCATAGATCAATTACGAACCTTAAATCAGGCAGCAGAGTTTGTCCAACTTACCCAAGAGCTAGAAAAAAGGTTCATGTATATTGTAAAAAGATTAAAATCAGCTTACGATATATGTTCCGGTAGTGGTGTATTCGATGAAGCGGAAAAAGACGAAATTCATTTCTATTTAGCCGTTCGCTCGATAGTGTTCAAACTCACCAAAGGAGTGGCACTGGATACTGCGCAAATGAACAACAAAGTGCGACAGATGCTACAGGAGGCCATTGAGAGTAATGGTGTGGAAGAAATTTTTAAACTGGGAGAAGCGAATCAAACTGAGGTGGATATTTTCTCAGAGGATTATATGGCCAAGATTGATAAAATCAAGCTGCCTAATACCAAAATCAAGCTTCTACAAAAACTATTGGCTAAAGCTATTGATGATGTAAAGAAAATTAATAAGATAACTGGAATTGACTTTTCTAAGCGCTTGCAATTCATCGTTGATAAATACAACGAAAGAAAAGAAAGTGATGTATTGCGAAGTGAAGTATTGGAAGACTTCACAGATGAAATCATAGACTTGTATTATGCTTTGAAAAAAGAAAAGGAATCTTTTAAAGGCCTCGGAATTGACTTTGAGGAAAAAGCCTTTTATGACATCCTAAAAACACTGGCCGTTAAGTATGATTTCGTATATCCCGAGGATAAATTAATTCCTTTAGCAAAAAAAGTAAAAGAAGTAGTTGATGACAAAGCAAAATATACAGACTGGAGTAAACGGGATGACATCAAAGCCGAATTAAAAGTAGGCTTAATTATACTTTTAGCTGAAAACGGTTATCCACCTGTAGATAGAGACGAAGTTTATAAAGAAATTTTTGAACAGGCGGAGAACTTTAAGAAATATCAAAACAATTAAAATGGCAGACCAAGCTAAATTTCAAAAAATGCTGGAAGTGTTACTGCTATTAGATTGCCAATATGGTAGAACCATTGCAGAACTGTCAGAGCGATTTGAAATATCACATCGAACGGTTTATAGATATCTTGATACTTTCAAACACGTTGGTTTTGTCATTGAGAACAACAATGGCTATTTTAAAATTGACAAAGAGAACACTACGGTTCAGGAAATTAGTGATTTGTTGCATTTTTCTGAAGAAGAGGCCTTTATTTTGAGTAAAGCAATTCATAGCATAGATGATAATGATGAATTAAAAATCAAATTAGTTAAGAAATTATATAGTCTCTATGATTTTGACCGTGTTATCCATGCCATTGCAAAAAAGGAAGAAAGTGAGAATATTTATTCTTTACTGCAAGCCATAAAACAACAAAAACAAGTAGTTTTACAATCGTATAAGTCCAGTAATAGTAAAAACATTAGAGATAGAATTGTAGAGCCTATTGATTTTACTGTTAATTATACAGGAGTTTGGTGTTACGATGTTGAAGATGGCACCAATAAAGTCTTTAAGACTTCAAGAATTAAGCAAGTTATTTTACTTGAATCTTCCTGGAAATTCAAACCTAAACATAAAAAAGGAATCATTGATATTTTTAGAATACAAAGTTTTGAACCAGTGCCTGTCAATTTGGAACTCTCATTAGTAGCCTATAACTTGATTATAGAAGAGTATCCATTGTCTGAGAAATACATCACTAAGATAACGGATAGTTTATATCGTTTGGAATGTGAAGTTGGCAATTTTTTAGGTGTTGGTCGTTTTATTCTAGGACTTCTTGGAGAAGTTAAAATTATTGAGCCAAAAACATTAAAAGATTATGTTCAAGAGCGTCTGAATGCCTACAAAGCTTGATTTAAAAGTAATTTATTCAGATTATAAATAGATTATTTATTTTTTTCCTTTAATATATTTGCAACTAATCTAATAATAGATTAATTAAAATTATGTCAACATCAGTCGAGATAAATAATATCCAACTATTCAAATCTGTTTTTACAGGAAGAGAAGATGTGTTTGCTGTTCGATGGGAAAAAGGGAGCAAAAGTGGCTATATGCCAGCCTATTTTTATGCCCCATACCGTTACCGAGTTCATAAAATGAATGGTGGCACTTTTCAAAATTATTTGGATAAGGAGCATTTACTACTTTCTGAAAGGGAAATTGAAAAACACTTAAACGGCGAACAGCATATTGGAATTTATCCGCTGCTTAAAGACAATACTTCTTGGTTTATTGTTGCCGATTTTGATAAAGTCGAATGGGTTGAGGACTGCAAAAAGTTTATAAATGCTTGTAATGAAAAGGGAATTTCTGCCTATTTGGAACGTTCTCGTTCGGGTAAAGGCGGTCATGTTTGGATATTTTTTGAACAACCTTATCCAGCTATAAAAAGCAGAAAGATTTTCATTTCAATTTTAGAGCAAACAGGAGTTTTTTCTTTATTTGACAAGAGCTCCAGTTTTGATAGAATGTTTCCTAATCAGGATTTTTTGTCCGGAAAAGGATTTGGTAATTTGATAGCTCTTCCGTTATATAAGAAAACCTACGAACAAGGAAACAGTTGTTTTATTGATGTGGAAAGTCTAGAACCAATTCCGAATCAATGGGATTTTATAAAGAATATTCAAAAAATTTCGACAATAAAACTTGATGAACTGCATCAAATTTATAATGCACAACAAGATATTCTTGCTTCGATTGTTCCAAAATTACACAATGAAAAATTAACTATAAGATTAGCAAACGACATAAAAATTAATCGCTTTGCCATTTCAACTGCATTAATTAATTTTCTGAAAGAAGAATTAAATTTTCTAAATACGGAATTTTTAGTCAAAAAGAAGATTGGAAAAAATACTTTTGGGACACAACGTTATTTCAAACTAGTTGAAGAAACGGAAAACGAAGTAATCATTCCTCGAGGTTTTATTGGTAAAATAATTCGATTTTGTAGAGAAAATAAAATTGAATATGATTTTAAGGATGAAAGGAAAAAATTAAAAGAAGTTTCTTTTTTATTCAACGCACAACTCCTAGAACATCAGCAAATAGTGATTGATGCGATTGGAAAGAAAGATTTAGGAATTATCGTTGCTCCACCGGGTTCAGGAAAAACTATTGTCGGGCTAAAAATTATTGCAGAGAAAAAGCAACCTGCATTAATAATCACTCATCGCAAACAAATTGCCGACCAATGGATTGAAAGAATTGAAACTTTTCTTGGAATTCCAAAAAATGAAATTGGAAAAATAGGTCAAGGCAAAACCAAAATCGGTAAGCAAATAACTGTTGCTATGATCCAGAGTTTATCAAAAGAATTAGAGAAACCTGATACCGGAAAAATTTTGAATGCTTTTGGGACTATCATTGTGGACGAATGTCATCATATCCCTGCTGAAACATTTAGAAATGCAATTTCAAAATTACAAACCTTTTATTTGTATGGCTTAACAGCAACGCCATTTCGAAAATACAATGACAGTAAACTTATTTTTATTCATTTAGGCGAAGTAATTGCTGAAATAAAATCAAACGAAATAAGCACATCTAAAAGACCAAAAATTATCATTCGAAACACTGAACTTGATGTGCCATTCAATTCAAAAACAGACAAATTTGAAACTTTATCAAAAATTCTAGTTCACGATTCTACTCGAAACAAATCAATTCTTGAAGATGTGATTAATGAATTGAAATTTGACAAAAAAGTTGTTATTATTACAGAACGTAAAGAACATATTGACTCGCTAAATCTATATTTAAAACAATCTTACGAAGTAATCACTTTAAGTGGTGAAGATTCTGAAAGTGCCAAAAATTCAAAATGGAAATTACTAAAGGAAGGAAATTATCAAGTATTAATCACCACTGGTCAATTCTTTGGAGAGGGAAGCGATTTGCAAAACACCAATTGCCTATTTCTTGTTTATCCTTTTTCTTTTGAGGGCAAATTAATTCAATACATCGGTAGAGTCCAACGATCGGAAATAGCTCCAACTATTTACGATTATCGAGACATCAAGATTGATTACTTAAACAAAATGTTTCTGAAGAGAAATACCTATTACAGAAAAATAGATAAACTAGCTACCTTATTTGATGAACCCGAAGAGGAAATTACTGTTTCAAAAGACTCTTTCGTCATTGATCAAAAAATAAAGATTTCTTTTGAAAAACTTGAATTTAGATACGGAAGTATTGCTTTTAAATTTGCTATTTCGGAAATGAAAACAGAACTTGAATTTGATATTGAAAATTTTGAAATTAGACCAGAATTTGAAGTTTTGAAAGATTATTTCTCTAAGACACTCAAAATTAAAAACATTACTGCTATAATTCACGCTGAATTTGAAAACGGAAAATTGATTTCACAATTGGCGCTATCTAACGATTTAGAAAAAATAACTCAAAAATTGATTGAAGGAGTGAAGTTTAAATTCATTGCAAAGACATTCTTAGGCAAAGCAAACACAATAGATCAAGAAAATTTGCTGGATATTAATCAATTGCAGAATGAAAATCACAAAAAATTATATGAGTCGGGAGATGAATTATTGAATGATTTTTTGAAGAATCAAAATTACAAACACCAAACGCATTTACAATATTTAGCCAAGCATCACGAGAGAACTATTCTTAAAATCCGATTCGTTTTGAATCCATTTTCATTTGTTTTCCTTCTAGCGGGAAAAACGGGATTTCATATTGTTTTAGAAACCTTAAATACAGAAGAAGCAACCTATATTTGGCATTTTGACAAAGACAGACAATTTATTCCCGATATATTAAAACAAATTGACAACTACCTAAATACCATTAGAAATAACGGCAGACAAGCTTTTATAGAAAATCCGCCCGATAATTTCAGTAAAGTACTTCACGATTATTCCACGGATAGAAAAGGTTTTATTATTTGGAAAAATTTGATTGAAGAGAGGCTAATTTAAAAAAAATCTGTATTGACAAATACCTATCATAAGCATAGATAAAGCATAGATAAAGCATAGATAAAGCATAGATAAAGCATAGATAAAGCATAGATAGTGTATGAAATAGGGGGACAGTGTTCTTTTAACATAAAATCGTGACCCTCTTAGTAGACACTATCCTAACCTCTTATTGAATTTAAATGCCGTTTAAATCATTATAAATTTATTTAAAACCCTGTCATTTTTTACTTAAACATTTAATATCTATAAAAATTATTTTCCTTTTTTTTAATCTGAATGAGATCTTCTTTATCGGATTCATATAATAGTATATCCTCTTTTTTTATCATTGGATCAAACCAATCTGTTTTGTCTTTTGCCCATTTTAACCAATCTTGTAATTCAATTGTGAGTTGATTGTTTAATGACGCTTTAGTTTCTAACTCATTCAAGTATTCTCTAACTATTTTGGCTTTGTTGTGATATATTGCATTATTAAATAATTCTTTTGTTCTCTGGAGTTCAACCTCTCTTTTCTTCTGGAATTCCTTTCTTATTTTTTCCTCCTCTTCCATTTTAACATGATGCAACCTGCATTCTTCTCTCCATACGAACTCTTCCTTTGCTTCTAATTCAATCTTAGCAACAATTTTAGCTAACTGGTTTTCTAATTTTACAGTACCATCACTCCATTCTTTAGCCTTATAACTTTCCCCAATTTTTATAATTAAAATACCTGTTGGAATGTAAGTAGATGATCCATAAGGTTTATCCGAAGGAATTCTTTTATTCTTTTCTCTTATTTCAAAATGAAATTCAACATCGTTTACTACAATACGTGGCCCTCTTTTATTTATATCTCTTCTAAATGAATGACCTCTGTATCTTAGTAATTTTATAAACGTATCCATTATTCTTAGAGCCCTACTATAATTATCGGGGACTACAAAAATGGAAACAGTATCAATTTTTTCATCCCTATAATAATGGTCATTCTTTCTTTTATCGTGAAATGTTTTAGTATTTTGAATTAAAATGTCTGGATTACTTAATTTTTCAGGAACAATTAAAGGGGATTTAGAATCACTTAAGATTTCTTTCGATCTTATAGTAAGTGGAGATTGGTCTACATTAACGAGATTTCCATCTTCTCGTATACTTAATATGATTTTATCTTCTCCATCAAAAAGTGAGTTAAATTTTGGCTTCTCAATTTCTTTATTGAACTTCAATTTCATCCAATAGCCATTATCAGGCATAGGGATTTCGAATAGCTTGCAGAGTTTTTTTAAACCTTCATTTGAAAAAGCATATTGTAATGTCAGCTTGCTAAGTGATGTTGACCACACCAAATCATATAATTCTTTCCTTGTAAACTCCTTTGTTTCCATAAACTTCCTTTTATAATAATTTCTATTAAATTTATAGAAAGTCTTTTAGATATTGAGTGGAAAATCTTGAAAAATCTAACGAATTTATTGATGATTTTTATTTAAATAAGTTTTCGTGAATTATGGTTTTCCGTAATAAGATGATACTTTTATTGATGTTATTTGTATCTAGAATATAGGCTTTTCAAGAAGTCTCGTTAAAAATAATTTTAATCTAAACACGTATCATGGAAAAAATTCAAGCAATTAAACCAGGTCCAAAACCTAAAACACCAGATGGCACACCAGATGAAAGAAGAAGAGTGACACCACCAAATCAGCCAAAACATCCTATTTTAAAGCCTCATATACATAAGCCAAAAGATTGAGAGCGTTAGTCTAACTGGGATTCGAAGCGCAAGGCAACCTATTTTATATTTTCAAAAAATGTCAAAATAGGTATCAAGTGTTCGATTGCAGTCCCTGACAGCCCACAAGTTTAACAACAAATGGTTTCAAAAGCCGATAAATCTTATGATTTATCGGCTTTTTGCTTTTGGGCATATCTCAAATTATTCATTCAATCTTAATGGAAAAGGAACAAAATCGAGACTCTGAAAATTTTACAATTTAGGGTCTCGCTAAATGGTCTCAATCCTTGCAAATAGTCGTACTAACAACCAGTTTAATGCTTGTTCAGAATATGTACATCTTGTTTGCTATTCTTTAGAAAATTAAATTGAATACTAATTAAAAGGTCACCATTATGAAAGCAAAAATCACTTTACACATTTATGCGAAAACCACAAAAGCTAATGCAGTAGGACAATTACCAATCTATATTCGACTAACGGTTGACGGACAACGTTTCGAGTTTAGTTCCAAAAAATTCATTGAAAAATCGAAATGGTCTCCGGAATTATCCAAAATGAAAGGCAACTCAGAAGAAGCTAGAACAATAAACAACTATCTCGATTTAATAAAATCTAAAGTTTTTGATATTCAAATAGAACTTATCCATAAAAACGAAGAATTATCTCTGGAGAATTTCAAATCAAGAATTTTAGGAACCCATCAGCGAGAGCGAATGATAATTCCAATTTATCAAAATCACAATGATAAAATAGAAGAACTTATTGGTAATGGCTATGCTTATGGAACATTAGAACGCTTCAAAATATCTTTGAAACACCTACAAGAATTCATTTTATGGAAATACAATGTTTCAGACATCAGCATCAATAAAATTGATTACGCCTTTATAACCGAATTTGAATTCTATTTGAGAAGCGTTAAAAAATGCAACAACAATACTGCTGTAAAATATGTTCGAAATTTAAGGAAAATAATTAAGATTTGCTTAGATAACGATTGGTTAGATAAAAATCCTTGCAGTCGCTACGAAGGAAAAATGAAAGAAGTGGAACGAGATTTTCTTTCTGAAGAAGAACTAAATAGAATTTACAACAAACGATTTTCATCAGAGCGATTGACAATAGTGAAAGACATTTTTATATTTTCCTGCTATACTGGATTGGCTTACGTTGACGTAAAAGGTCTAAAGAAAGACCATATAGCAATAGGTATTGATGGCGAAAAATGGATTTTTAAAAATCGTCAAAAAACCGATACCAAGTCAAAAATTCCGGTATTGCCAATTGCCCAAGAAATCATTGAAAAATATGCCAACCATCCAAAATGCTTAAATGAAGATAGAATCTTACCAATTTTGACTAATCAAAAGATGAATGCTTATTTAAAAGAAATTGGGGATTTATGTGATATTTCAAAAGAAATTACTTTCCATATGGCAAGACATACTTTTGCAACCTCTGTAACCCTTACAAATGGAGTACCTATTGAAACTGTAAGCAAAATGCTTGGTCATAAAAACATACAGACTACCCAGCATTATGCAAAAATTTTAGATAAAAAAGTGAGTGAGGATATGCAAATTTTGAGAGATAAATTTTTAACTTGTAAAAGCAAACTCAAAGCAATCAATTAAATTTTATTTTCTCTTAAAACCTACTTATGCCCGTTTTAAAACACAATTTGCCTAATCTGTATTAAATGAAATTATTTATTCGCATAAAAAATTAATTTTACATTATAAAATCATTTTTTGTCCCCATCCATAATAATTAATCGTCTTGAACATATAACTTTAAAATATTATAAAAATGAAAGAATTTGCGTTAATTTTTAGAAACAGTGTAAACAGTGACACAAAACCTTCACCTGAGCAAATGAAAAAGGTAATGACAGATTGGATGAATTGGATGGGGAGTATTGCTGCCCAAAACAAATTAGCTGATAAAGGAAATAGACTTTCTATGTCAGAGGCAAAAACGGTTAGATCAGATAATACAATTACTGACGGACCATTTACTGAAATAAAAGAATTCATAAATGGCTATATTATCGTAAAAGCTGACACTATTGACGATGCGATTGAAATAGCTAAAGAATGCCCAATTCTAAAAATTGGCGGAAATGTAGAAGTAAGAGCAATTGTAACTCCAGATGACAATAATTAACGAAAAGAATAAGGACAAACTTATCCCAAATCTTTTTAGAAAAGAATCTGTAAAAATGACGGCAGTTTTATGTCGTCATTTTGGCTTACAACATATTGAAGTAGCTGAAGATATTGTTAGCGACACCTTCCTAAAGGCTTCAGAAAGTTGGTTTATAAACGGTATACCTGAAAATCCAAAAGCTTGGCTATATACAGTTGCTAAGAACAAAACAAAAGACTATTTAAAACATAATAGAGTTTTTGAAGAAAATGTTAAGCCACAAATTATCAGCAAAGATTCTGAAATAAATGAAGATTTTGAATTTAACGATGAATCAATAATAGACAGTCAATTAGCGATGATTTTTGCTGTTTGCAATCCTATAAATTCAAAAGAAACACAAATTTCACTTGCACTTCAAATACTTTGCGGATTTAGTGTGGAAGAAATTGTAAACGCATTCTTAAGCAAAACTGAAACAATAAAAAAAAGACTTCATAGAGGAAGAGCGGCTCTTCGCAAAGATAATTTTAAGATAAAGATTGTTGAAGAACCCGAAATAGTAGCACGAATAGAAACTGTTTTAGAAACACTCTATTTGTTATTTAATGAAGGCTATTATTCTAAGAATAAAGATCAACTTATAAGAAAAGAACTTTGTTGCGAAGCAATTAGACTAACTTTAATTCTTACCGAAAATCAGCTAACCAATTTACCTAAAACCAATGCTTTACTTGCTTTGATGTGTTATCAAAGTTCACGCTTAGATACAAGAAAAAACGAAAATGATGAAATTATTTTATTTGAATATCAAAATATAGATTTATGGGATAAAGCACTTATTGAGAAAGGAAACATTTACTTAACAAATGCTTACAAAGGAAATGAAATTTCTAAATATCACTTTGAAGCAGGAATCGCCTATTGGCATACCACAAAAAACACAAACGAAAATAAATGGGAACATATTCTGAAATTATATAACCAACTTTTATTATTTGAATATTCTCCAATGGCTGCATTAAACAGGACTTTTGCTTTTTCAAAAGTTTATGGCTCAGAAAAAGCTTTAATTGATGCAAAAAAAATTAATCTATTGGAAAATAACTATTACCACAGCTTACTTGGTTATCTTTATAAAAATGACAATAAAGCAATGGCAGTAAAACATTTTGAAATAGCCATTAGATTAACCAAAAACAAATTTGAAAAGCAAGTCCTTACTGAACAAATCAAAAAAATCAAATTTGATTAAAAATATAATGTAAAATCAAATGTCCGCTTTAGAATGAATTTTGCCCAAGTAAAATTTTCACAATCAAAGAAAACTACTTTTACTTTTTTTGTGGCAAAAAAAAAGACATTATCAGCAGTGGTAATATGATCGATAGCAGCTTATTTTTTTAAATAGTGGCAATTTTTTTTCAGCATTGAATAATTCCGTTTGAGAACTTAAAATTGACAGTACAGTCAACTTTTATACTATTAAAGAGATTTATTGAACAATTTTACATTCTTTAAATCTTTTAATAGTATTTTTTATGACTCATCCAATAAACATCATAGTGGCTACAAATTTTTCTGAAACAGCTAATAATGCTGTCACTTATGCCGCTGGACTGGCAAAAGCCGCAGGAGCAAAATTAATTCTTTTTAATTCTTTTTCTTTAAGTATTCATAGTGCAAATGCACAGATTTCAGCTGAGTCAATGCAGAAGCAAATTGATAAAAATACGGAAAGGCTTAAAGTTTTAGGAAATGATCTTTCTAAATTATTTGCTATTGAGGTGACTACCTATTGCAGTTTTTCATTTGTAGAAGATTATCTTAAAGAAATTATAGATAAAACTAATGCGGAACTTATAATTATGGGGATGGCAGAACGTTCGCTAGAGCAGGATTTAATTGGAAACACTACCACTTCTGTAATAAAAAATCTGCAAATTCCGGTATTAGCTGTCCCTAAGAATGCTCGTTTTCAGAATGCAAAAAAAATCTTGTATGCTTGTGATACTTTAAGTTTGACAACAATAAAGAAATTCAGTGGTTTGTATAAATTAGTTGGCAGTCTTGATATTGAGATTGAATTGTTCAGTGTTGAAGAAAAATTAAGCACTTTAAAAGAGGAGCAAAGCGAAAAATTACTAAAATCGATTGCTAATGAAGATCTGCAGGAGATAAAATATGTTTATAAAAGTGTAAGAAGCAATACTGTTATTGATGAGATACATAAAGAGATAAAATCATACGGTGCAGACATTCTTGTAATGGTTCCTCAAAAATACGGCTTTTGGGATTCCCTTGTTCACAAAAGTAAAACCAGAATCATGGCCGCTGGACTCGAAATCCCTCTGTTGTCATACCCAGCTTCTCAAAAGTAATTTAAGCGAGTATAAATCAAATTTGATCTAAAAGACTAATCTGTCATTTCAGATTAGTCATTCGGTGTGATAGCGAGCATTCAATGCAACTTTTAAACACTAAATTAAAGCTTATAAATAAAAAAATACACTTAAAATGAAAGCAACAATTACGGCTGTAGGAGGCTTTGTCCCATCTTATATATTAAATAATGATGCAATTACAGCAATGGTTGATACAACTTCTGACTGGATTGAAAAAAGAACAGGAATAAAAGAAAGACGAATAGCTAAAAATGATGATCATTCTACTTCCTATCTGGCTGTTGCGGCTATCGAAAATTTGATACAGAGTTATGAAGTTGATCCGCTTGAAATTCAAGGTTTAATTCTTGCTACTGCTACTCCAGATTATATACTTGCACCTACTGCCAGTAAAATTTGTGAGAAAAGCGGACTGCTTAATGCTTTTGGATTCGATATGAATGTGGCTTGCAGTGGCTTTTTGTTTGCTCTTGAAATGGGTGCTACTATGATTGAAAGCGGACGCTATCAAAAAATAATTATAGTTGGTGCTGATAAAATGAGTTCGATTGTAGATTATCAAGATCGTAATACCTGTATTCTTTTTGGGGACGGAGCTGGTGCGGTACTTATTGAAAAGGCAGTAGAAGGATATGGAATACAAAAAACAATATTAAAAACAGATGGCAGCGGAACAGATTCATTACTCGTTCCAGCAGGAGGTTCTAAGAATCCTGCAAGTTTGGTCAGTATTCTTCATAAAAAGCATTTTATCTATCAAGACGGATCGTATGTTTTTAAGAAAGCAGTTGCTTCAATGAGTGAAGTGTGCAATGAAGTATTGCAGGAAAATGAATGGACTAAAGAAGATATAGATTGGGTAGTGCCACATCAGGCTAATTTGAGGATTATTAAGGCGGTAAGCGATAATCTAAATATCGATTTTGATAAAGTAAAAGTCAATATTGAAAAATACGGTAACACAACATCGGCGACAGTGCCGTTATGTCTTTGGGATTTTAAAAATGATTTTAAAGAAGGACAAAATATATTGATTACTACCTTTGGTGCTGGATTTTCCTGGGGAGCTGCCTGTATAAAATGGGGAGTTATGCGAAGGCGGAAAAACGAAAAATCTAAAGTAAATCAATTGCAGTCTGCGGAGTGTTTGTCTTAGAATTTTCTACTTTCGCAAAAATATAGTAAATTAACCCATGGATTCAAACATTGGAAAACAATCAGGAAAAAATTTCTTTTACAAATATTACAGGATTGTAGTAATACCTATTGTATTTCTGGTATATCTTTCTACTTACTACCTGCTGAATCCTTATAAGAATCGTGAACAAGATACCCTGCTTGTATTGGGCTGGACATTTGATGTTTTTCTGTTGTTAGCATATTGTGCAATTTTGACAGAGTTGAGTTTATTTGTAGGACGGAGTCTTAATTACTGGATCAGCTGGGATCAGAAACCAATTTTTAGGGCTTTTCTGCAGTTCTTGTCTATCATTGTTGGGAATATATTATTGAATTATTTATTCTCTTTTTTATGGGCATACCTTTATTCCTGGAAGCCTCTCAACGAAAGTGAGCTTGTAATGGTATGGCAGTCTAACGTGATGGCAGCGATTTTGTCTTTTTTTATAAGTTTTATACATACCGGTATTTTTCTGCTGAACCGCTGGCGTGTTACTTCCGAAGAGGCAGCAGAGTTAAAGGTTAAAGCATCTCAGCTTCAGGAAGCGGTAACCAGATCTGAACTGGAATCATTGCGTTTACAGCTCGATCCGCATTTTGTTTTTAATAATTTCAGCACGCTCACAGAGTTAATTCACGAAGATCAAAATGAAGCGGCTTCTTTTTTAGAAAATATTACAAAAGTCTATCGTTATATGATTTCTAATCTTGATAAAAATACCATAACGATCAAAGAAGAAATCGATTTTTTGAACTCTTATTTTTATCTTTTAAAGAAAAGAATGGGCAGTAAAATTGAATTGAAAATGGATGTAAATTCAGATCATTTAGAATTTCATCTGCCTCCTTTAACATTGCAGCTTTTAGTAGAAAATGCAGTAAAACATAACGTAGCCACAGAATCTAGACCTCTTACAATTTTTATTTATTCGGAGGGAAATAATCTTATTGTCAAAAATGCATTACAGATGACTACAGGAAAAAGTCTGGCTTCAACAGGAATCGGGCAGAAAAACATCATATTCCGATATAAAATTTTATTTAATCGGGAACCGGTCTTTTCAGAGACGAATGGTTTTTATATCGTGCAGCTACCCTTAAATATAATATAGTATGAGAATTTTAATAGTAGAAGATGAGAGTATCAACGCAAGCCGTCTGAAAAGATTACTACTCGAACTGGAACCGGTTTGCGAGATTGTTAATATTATCGATACCGTTGATGGATCTGTCGCTTGGCTGGAATCTAATGAAATGCCCGATTTAATTACAATGGATATTCGTCTGGCTGATGGAATCAGTTTTTCTATTTTCGAAAAAACGGCAGTTACCTGTCCCGTGATATTTACCACAGCGTATGACGAATATGCGGTTAGGGCTTTTAAAGTAAATAGTATTGATTACTTGATGAAACCTATTGAAAAGAATGAATTGAAAACGGCTCTCGAAAAATTTAAGGCATTACCTAAAACTCAAAATAGTAATGATATCTCCGAAATTTTAAAAGGCTTTATAAATAAACCTTCTTACAGGTTACGGTTTTTAGTCAATTATCGAGACGGTTACAAGAGTGTAAATGTTTCAGATATTGATTTTGTGTATTCAGAATTCAAAACTTCACATCTGTTTCTAAAGGATACGACAATTATTCCGGTTGCCCATACCATGGAAGAATTGGATGAAGAATTGGATCCTGATATTTTCTTTAGAGCCAACAGACAGTTTTTGATCCGTGCAGAGAGTATAAAGTCTATTTCGAATTACTTTAATTCTAAACTCAAAATAGAATTAAAAAGAGCGCCACAACAGGAAGTTATTATTAGCAGGGAAAAAGCATCACTTTTTAAAGTTTGGATGGATCGTTAATAATATAGACTATAAGTTTCTGTTGAAAAATACTGCTGTCTTTTCAAGAGAATAAATTAAATATTCTTCGATTTTTATACAAAACAATTCAGTAAAATCTTGAGTTGTGCTATTCTTCGTTTCAGTCCTCAATAAACACGCTTGGGTAAGTTTTCGATATCCGCCTAAGCGTTTTCACTGTTATTTTGCCATCAAATTCTATCTATTTAATTAAATAAAAGAAAAATGGCAAAACAATTTTATCAAAATTATATACCGCTGAAACAGCTAGTTGTTTTATTAATTTTCGGACTTCTTTCCGCGTGTGGAAAAAAAGATCCTGGAGCTGAAGCAGGATATGGAGCTCCAAAACCAGAAGTTGATTTTTTTCAGGCGCAGTCAATTACAGCTGAAGTAGAAAAAAAATATCCAGGTAGTATCGAAGGAAGCGTAAACGTCGATATTAAAGCTCAGGTATCTGGTTACCTTGAAGCAATTTATGTAAAAGAAGGCCAGTTTGTTACCAAAGGACAATCTCTTTTTAAAATTAAAGGCGACGTTTTTGCAGAACAGGTAAATAGCAGCCGTGCTACTTATAAAAGTGCATTGGCAAATCTAGCCAATGCAAAACTTGAAGTTGAAAAAATAAGACCTCTTGTAGAAGGAAATGTGTATTCTGATATGCAGTTAAAAACAGCACAGGCAAACTACGAAGCTGCTCAGGCTCAGGCAGCACAGGCAAAAGCAGCTTTAGGTTCTTCGCAGATCAATGCTGATTTCTCTTTAATCAAAGCACCTGTAAGCGGATATATCAGCAGAATTCCAAATCGTGTTGGAAATCTTGTCACGCCTGCGGATACCGTTCCATTAACTACGCTTTCTGAGATTAATACTGTATTCGTTTATTTTTCATTAAGTGAATCCGATTATCTTTCTTTTGTTAAAGATTCAAAATCAAAAAAATCAGTAAGTCTCATTATGGCAGATGACAGCGTTTATGAGCAACACGGAACTCTTGAAGTTGCCTCTGGAAACGTAGACCGTACTACGGGTACAATTGCATTAAAAGCCATTTTTCCTAATCCTAATAAAATACTTCGTTCTGGCGGTTCAGCCAGAGTAGTGCTTAATAATAGTTTATCATCAGTGGTTGCTGTTCCTATGGCGAGTGTAAAAGATATTCAGGACAAGTTTTTTGTCTTTGTATTAAAATCCGGCAATAAAGTAGCGATGGTTCCTATAGAAATTGAAGGAAGTGCTGGAGCCAATTATTTTGCTAAAAGCGGTGTAAAACAGGGAGATAAAATAGCACTAAATTCTATTGATGTATTAAATGACAGTATGGAAGTCGTTCCTAAAGAAGCATCTAAAGCAACTGCTAAAAATTAATTTTTGTTCAAAAAATAAATAACATTTTTATGTTAAAGAAAATTATAGACAGGCCTGTATTGGCCACAGTTATATCTATAGTCTTGGTTATATTGGGTATTATTGGCCTAACCAGATTATCAGTAACCAGATTTCCTGATATTTCTCCTCCAACCGTTATGGTGAGTGGTTCGTATCCGGGAGGAAACAGTGAAACCGTAATTCGTTCTGTAGTAACTCCGTTAGAGGAGCAGATAAACGGAGTTGAGAACATGCAGTACATAAAATCCAACGCCAGTAATGATGGGACATTCTCTATAAGTGTTATCTTCAAACAAGGTGTAGATCCTGATCAGGCTGCGGTAAATGTGCAGAACAGAGTACAGCAGGCTACGCCAAAACTGCCTCAGGAAGTGATTAGAATGGGACTTACTACTTCTAAACAGCAAAACAGTATGATTGTTATTTTCAATATTTATACAGAAGATAATAGCAAGTACGATGAATTATTTCTTCAGAATTATGCCAATATCAATCTAGTTCCGCAGATGAAACGTGTTCCGGGAGTTGGACAGGTTCAGATTTTTGGCCAGAAAGATTATTCGATGCGTGTATGGCTGGATCCAAGAAAAATGGCTAATGCCGGACTGGTTCCGTCAGATGTTACGCAGGCCATTGCTGATCAGAGTTTAGAATCGGCTCCGGGAAAATTAGGAGAAGAATCGAATGCAGCTTTAGAATATGTAATACGATATAAGGGAAAGAAAAATAAACCCGAACAGTATGAGAATATTGTAGTTAAAAACAATGGAAACAATATTTTGAGATTAAAAGATGTAGCCAAAATTGAATTTGGTTCTATTTCTTACAGCGGTAATAATTTATCTAATGGAAAAAATGCTGTAACAATGGCTATTTTGCAGACTTCAGGGTCTAACGCCAATGATATAGAAATTGGAGTCAATAAAGAAATTGAGCGTTTGCAGAAATCCTTTCCCCCAGGGATAAAATATGTGAATGTAATGAGTACAAAAGACAAACTGGATGAAGCTACAGGTCAGGTAAAATCGACTTTATTAGAGGCATTCGGCTTAGTATTTATAGTGGTTTTCATCTTTCTTCAGGATTTCAGATCTACCATTATTCCGGCTATTGCGGTTCCGGTGGCCATTATAGGAACTTTCTTTTTCCTGCTGGCTTTAGGATTTACCATTAATATCCTGACACTTTTTGCGCTCGTGCTTGCCATCGGTATTGTCGTCGATGATGCTATTGTGGTTGTAGAAGCTGTGCACAGTAAAATGGAAGAAGATGCAGGTCTTACGCCAAAAGAAGCAACTCAGAGTGCAATGTCTGAGATTACTGGAGCCGTAATTTCGATTACACTTGTAATGTCTGCTGTATTTATTCCGATTGGTTTTATGACTGGTTCATCGGGTATTTTCTACAAACAGTTTGCTTACACGCTGGCAATTGCCATTATTATTTCTGCAGTAAATGCCTTGACATTAACTCCTGCGTTATGTGCTTTGTTATTGAAGAATAACCACAGCGGACATGGAAAGGACAATCACAAAACGGGTTTTAAAGAACGTTTTTTTACGGGATTCAATACAGGGTTTAATAATCTGACCAACCGATATATCAGCGGAGTTCGTTTTTTAATCAATAGAAAATGGCTGGCTGCGGGATTCGTGTTAATCATTAGTGCAATTGCATTTATTTTGATGAACACAACTCCAAAAAGTTTTGTTCCTATGGAAGATGATAACTTTATCCTTTACAGTTTATCAATGCCACCGGGAACAGCGTTAGACCGTACCAATGCAGTCATCAAAAAAATTGAAAATGAGCTTAAAACAGTAGAGGCAGTTGACGTACAGACCAGTATTACTGGATTTAATATTTTGAGTAATAGTGCGAGTTCTGCTTATGGAATGGGATTTATTAAATTAAAACCTAAAAAGGACAGGGGAGAAGTTAAGAATATTGAAGACGTACTGAATATCATCAGTGCAAAAACAGCCACAATAAAAGAAGGTTCTGTTATGGCACTTCGTATGCCTCCCGTAGAAGGTTTTGGTATGACCAGTGGTGCTGAGATTGTGCTTCAGGACAGAATGGCGCGTGATCCGGCAACTTTAAAAGCAATGACCGACAAAGTAATCGGCCAGCTTATGCAGCAACCAGGAGTGCAGTATGCCTACACCACATTCAGGGCAGATTTTCCGCAATTGGAATTGGAAGTTGATGAGGATAAAGCAAGACAAATGGGTGTGAATGTTCGTGAGATGCTGGGCAATATCCAAACTTATTTTGCAGGTGACCAGTCGGCTGATTTTTCAAGATTTGGCAAATTTTACAGAGTTAATGTAAAAGCAGCCGGTATCTTTAGAACCGATCTGGATGCTTTTAATGAGATTTTTGTAAGAAACGATAAAATGCAAATGGTTCCTGTAAAATCCATGGTAAAATTGCGTAAAGTCTATGGTCCGGAATCTGTAAATCGTTACAATCTTTATAATGCTGTAAATATTACTGCAGTGGCACTTCCGGGATTTAGTAACGGGGAAATTATGGCTAATCTGGAAACAGTTTTAGATAAACTTCCATCTGATTATAGTTATGAATGGACAGGATTAAGTCTTGAAGAAAAAGCAGGAGGAAACCAGACCATTGCCATTTTTGGGTTATGTCTTCTTTTTGTTTTCTTCCTTCTGGCCGCCCAATACGAAAGTTATTTATTGCCTTTGGCAGTATTACTTTCTATACCAACAGGAATTTTGGGAGCGTTCCTTGGAATAAAAGCTGTTGGCCTTGATAATAATATTTATGTTCAGATTGGACTTATTATGCTTGTTGGTTTATTAGCAAAAAATGCCATTCTGATAGTCGAGTTTGCTTTACAGCGAAGATTGGCAGGACTTACTATTGCTGAGGCCGCTTTAGAAGGCGCCAAGTCAAGATTGAGACCTATTATTATGACTTCGCTGGCTTTTATCGTAGGTATGATTCCGTTAATGTTTGCTTCGGGAGGAACAGCTTTCGGAAATAGATCCATTAGTGTAAGTGCTGCTGCCGGAATGTTCAGCGGTGTAGTATTAGGAGTTTTTGTAATCCCATTACTTTTTATACTATTCCAATATTTACAGGAAAAAGTATCGGGTAAGAAAAATATAATTCAAATAGAAAAGCACGAGTAATGAAAATAAAATATTTTATAGGAATTTCTTTTTGCAGCATGATTATGTTGTCATCTTGTGTAGTTGGAAAGAAATATACACGAACAGATTTAAACACACCTGAAAAATATAGAGAAGAAGCTGTTGTAACTGGTGATACAGTGCTGCTTCCGTGGAAAACATATTATAGAGATCCTTTATTAGTTCAATTGATAGAAAAAGCCCTCGTTAAAAATAACGAGGTGCTTGTCGCGATCAAAAACATGGAACAATTGGATCTTAGCTACAAACAGGCAAAATGGGCGTTAACTCCTACACTTGATTTGAATGCAGGTGCCAGCCGCAGCTATCAGTCAAAAAACTCTTTGAATGGATCATTAAGCTCGCAGCTCACCAGCAAGGATTACATTGATGATTACAATGCGACATTAAATTTATCCTGGGAAGCTGATATCTGGGGAAAAGCGGCCATGCAAAAGCGTGATGCAAAAGCATCTTATTTTGCGCAAAAGGAAAACCTTTCGGCACTTAAAACCAGAATAATTGTTCAGGTTGCTCAAGCTTATTTTAATCTTTTAGGATTGGACGAACAGCTTAAAATTGCTGAGAAAAATATTGAATTGAGTACCAATACTTTGAGCATGATGCAGCTTCAGTTCAAATCGGGATTAATCAGTTCTTTGGCTTTAAATCAGACTGAAGCTCAAAAGAAAACTGCTGAACTTCTAGTACCGCAGGCAAAAGCGAATATTGCGGTACAGGAAAATACGCTTATGGTTTTATGCGGAGAATATCCTGATACTGTCGAGCGTGCCGGAAATTTAAATGCAGCTGAAATGGATGTAAAACTTCCATCAGGAGTTCCTGCGTTTCTTTTAAGCCGAAGATCAGACGTAAAAAGTGCAGAATATGCCGTAATGTCTGCCACAGCAAAAACAGGACTTGCCAAAGCGCAGATGTATCCAGCATTAAGCATAAATCCATCTATTGGAGCTAATTCCTTTGAGTTTGATAACTGGTTTAACTTTCCGGGATCTATAACCAAGACAATCGCTGTCAATCTGGTACAGCCCATTTTTAAGAAACGCACACTTAGAACTGCTTATGAGATTGCAGCATTGGAACAGGAAAAATCAGTAATTCAGTTCAAGCAGTCTTTTATAACTGCAGTTGCTGAAGTATCGGGAGCTATGTCAAAATTAAAGTATGCAGATGAACGTATGGAAACCGTAACGGAGAAAGCGGTATCTTTAGAAAAAGCAACTGCCAATGCTAATCTTTTGTACAAAAGCGGTATGGCTACTTATCTAGATGTTATTGTAGCTCAAAATAGTGCGCTCCAAAATGATTTGGATCTTATTGCTATCAAATTAGAAAAACTCAATGCCGCAACAGAACTATATCGTGCACTTGGCGGCGGTGTGCAATAGATAGATATTTTTATCTTTTTAAAACACTCAAATTCGGATAAAATAACCGGCATTGTAGTAAAGTGTTTGATGGAAGTCTCATCCATATCACAAAAAGAGAAACAAAACTATTGGAAGACAATGGCATTTTAAGCTTTCGAAAAAAGTCAATACAGGTATTAAAAGTTCGATTCCAGTCACTGACACTCCACAAAACTTCTCAAGAAATTGGGAAGTTTTTTTGCTCTGAATTGAAATTTTTTGAAATCCTCATAAAATTGGATCATGCTCAAATTATTAACCGAATAAATAACCAGAAATCAAGGACAAATTTTAATATAAACTATTTATTTTGTACTTATATTATGTTATTTTTGAGCGAATTTTAAACCTAAATTATATGAAGTTAAATTATCTACATTTTGGCTTTTTCCTGTTTCCCCTTTTTACTTTAAATGCACAAAGTATTTCAACTGAATTAGTGGAATACCAGATTTTAAGAGAACCTAAAATTAGTATCGACGCCAGTTCACGCCAGTATTCAGTAACAGTTACTTCACCTTACAACCTGACAAGTGATGAAGTTTATGCCCAATCTAAAATTGATTTTCAAACCGAATTAAATAATTTTGATAAAGTAACTGCGGAAAGTGAAAAAGAGTTTAAACAAAAATTAGCAGATTATGATGCAGATGTAGCAAAAGCCAATGCTAAATATAAATCAGAGTCTGAAGAATTTAAAAAACTTACTTTATTAGAGCGTTTAACGCTGCAGGATAAAAATCAAACCCCTAAACTTATTCTTCCCAACAGACCGCTTTATGTAGCGCCGCTAAAACCAGTTTATCACGAACCAAACCTTCAAAACTTTGTTATTATTGACAATAATGTTTTAGCTTCTCAGGTAAACATTGACGGTTTTACTAAAGACGGAAATTATTTAACCATTTTATTAGACATCAAAAAAACTAATTTTCAGGATAATTCAGGACAAACTTATGCCAATCAGCCTACTACACTTATTGTAAAGCAAAATGGACTAGAAAAAATAAATAAAATCTTTTTTCAGGAATATAAATACATTAGTTCGTCTCCAACAAACAACATCAATAAACCTCGTGAAGAACAACAGCATTTGAAAAAAATTGTAGCTTTTGTAAATGATTATTTAAATGAAACATTTGCTTTTAAAACAATCCGATATAGTATAAGACTCCAGAAAGTTAAAAACAAAGGGCAATATGATGATTTAGAAAAAGCTGATATTTATGTTTCTACTAATTTAAAAAAATTAAGCCCTGAAAATCCTCAAATTAATGCCGCAGCTTTTACTGGAATGCAGAAAGGAATTGATATTTGGAGAGAAACCCTTTCTAAGATTGATTTCAAAGATCCCAAAGCCGATTTTAATGCAAAAATTGCAAAGTTTATTTACTTCAATTTAATGAATTTAAATTTGGCATTAGATAAAAAAACTGATGCAGAAAAAGTACTTAATGAGATGCAGGAAAATTTAATTTACATCAAATTAAATTCAAGCGAAGAAACCGAATTAAAAGCCATCGAAAAGCAAATTTATAAAACAACTTAAAAACTAATATTATGAGAATAAAAATATTTGCACTTCTTTTTTTACTGCTAAGCTATTCTGGATTTAGCCAGATTAGTAAAGAATACGGAACAAAATTTGACTACGATTCAAGAGAAATAGATTTTAAATTAGTATTGGTTGATAACTACAATCATTATATGTCTTCTATAATAAATGTTGACGGCGGAATGCAGTCAAGCAACAAAATTATTATTAGAAAATTTGATCAAAAAAATCAGTTAGTTGAGACTTTTACTGAAGAATTTCCATATAAAGACGCATTTACACTCCATAATTATGTTGGAAGTTATGAGATTGGAAAAGAGAAGCTTATAATTTTAACCGATTGTTATTCAAATAAAACAAAAAAGAAAGAAATTCATCAAATTACATTTGATAAAAAAACGGGGTTATTTGATAAAAAAGTAATCGCCGAATATACTTTTGAAAGCCTATCAAAATCTGGAACTACTTATCCAATGGTTTCACAAAACAAAAACTATTTCGGAATTGTTTATAGTAAATTTGCAAATAAGAAAATTGCAGAAGAACACCAATGTACCATTATAGATGGAAGAACAGGAGATTTACTTTGGCAGAAAGACGTTTCCTTTCCGTTATTATCATTTACAGACAATGTCGTTTTAAGTGATAGCGGAAAAGTGATTTTCGTCAGAACAACTAAAGAAACCGGATCTCAAAACGTTTTGGCTATAGCAGATGGAAATACTGTTGAAAACAAAGATTTTGGTAAAGAAGATGTCAAGATTAAGAAACCGCTTTCTTTTTCAGTAGGTCCAAACGAGTATCTTATCGCATTTAATAATTATGCACATGGTATAAACCGCGGAGAATTTGATAAAGTTCTTGTTTATGATGTAAATGCAGGTAAGGTCTTGAAAAATAATTCTGTAGAAAATTTAAGAAATATTAAGGATTTGAAGAATGTTAATTTCAATACTTTGTTCATACAAAATGATGAAATTAACTTATTTGTAGACTGTGACTTTCAAAGCGGAACAAAACCGGATCCTACCTTTCCAAATTCAACGTTCAAAGTTCCGGAATATTCAAACGGTTATCCAAATTTACTGTTGTTTAATATGAATGGAGAACTCACGAGAACTGTAGGTTATAATATACGACCAGCTAGAGAAGGTTATAAATCAATTGGTGTACAAAATATTAAAGGAAACTTTTTTCTTAATGCACATCTAAACGGACAATATGAAATTCCTGGAATTTACCGATTAAATAACGGTTCGATTGACAATAATCTTAAAATAAAATCTTTAGATGATGATGGAACAATAATTAAAGGTTTTATGAATTATTTACCCGAAGCTAAAAGATTAATTTTGGCGAAAACAGAAGGCAATAAACAAATGGTTTTTATTAATCTTATGAACGTTCAGCTGTAATAAGTTAACTCAAAATAAAATTACTTTTATAACAGAAAGGCACTTGTTTACACCAAGTGTCTTTTTTTTTATATTTATCCATTGAACATTTAATAAGATATTAAAACAGCATCGACAATTACCAAATCAAACGATCAGATAAATTCTTATGCAAAAAAAATAAGCAGCCATTCAATTCAATTAAAATCAGCAATAATTAAAGACTAGCCTTATTGATTATAAATAACTAAGGTTATATTTTGAGACTAGAATTTTATTATTTTTGAACCATTATTTTGCAGATTTAACATGCTTTAAAATAAATAAAATTTAAAAGCTTTAGATTATGCTCAATATTGTTAAAAACATATAAGAGTATTAAAATCCTCTCTTATTTCAAGGATTAAAGCATTATTAAGATTACAAGTGTAAATGCAGTATCAAAAGTTAAAACTAAACGTCAGTTCACGTTCAAGCGTGCCAAAATACAAGCAGGTAGCAGAATGTATCATGAATGATATAAATTCAGGAACACTGGAAGCAGGTCATCAAATACCTTCAATTAATGAGTTAAGCCATTCAAGCTCTCTGTCGCGCGATACAATTCAAAAGGCTTATAAATATTTGCGGAATAAAAATCTAATTATTTCCGTTAAAGGCGTTGGTAATTTTATCAATATAAAAAAATCCTCAGATAAACTCAATATCTTTTTCCTTATTAATAAACCAAGTTCTTACAAGATGGAGATATGTAATGCTTTTGTAGATACAATAGGGGACAAAGGTAATATCGCAGTATCTTTTTATTATTGTGATGAAAATCTTTTTATTGATGGACTAAAAAAAAGTTTGGGCATGTTTGATTACTACGTAATTATGCCTCATTTTAAAAACGAAAGCAACAATCATGTCAGTTATACAGATAAAGCCTTTGAAGCGCTTCAAAATATGCCCAAAGACAAGCTAATTTTATTGGATACCGTAAAAGAGGGGATTACTGGAAATTATGGTGCAGTATGCCAGGACTTTAAAAATGATATTTTCCATGCATTGGAACAAGCTTCAGATAAACTTGAAAAGTACGATAAGATCATTTTAATATACCCGAAAAATGCTGTGTTTCCATATCCAGAACCTATCATAACTGGATTTAAAGCATTCTGTAGTTCTTACAATTTTAATTTTGAGGTTATAGACACCATTGATGATTGTATAAGTTTTGAAAGCAAAGATGCTTACATAGTAATTGAGGAATCGGATTTGGTTGATTTAGTCCAGCAGACCAAAGCCAAACATCTTGTACTAGGTAAGGATGTAGGTGTGGTTTCATACAATGAAACTCCGTTGAAATCATTGCTTGACATAACCGTTATCAGCACTGACTTTAAAGCGATGGGAGTGCTTACCGCTGATCTGATATTATCAAACAAAAAAGAAATAATTAAAAATGAGTTTAAATATATTGAACGCAGTTCATTATAATCCCTAAAAACTGATTTACAATTGTATTGCAATGGAGGCAGCTTCGATACAACACTGACAGTACAACAATATACTTCAAAATGATTTTTAATTTAAAATAACATATCAGAAAGTTAAAGAAGAATTATGCAGAAACTTCTTTTGGTATAAAATTTGTATTCTTGACAAACAGAAGACAAGTAACAAAGCTTTTGCACTTAGATCACAAATTCGATTCCACGCATTCGCATTTAAAAAAAGATAAACACGAATTTCACCAATTAACACTAATTCTTATCAAAATTGAAATCAAATTTTACAACTTTTACAGTTTCGAATATTTTGTGTAATTAAACAGCAATCTTAATTCGTGCAAATTAGTGTAATTCGTGTCAGAAACTTTTAAAAGCGAATGCCGTGATTCGATTCCTAATACTATATACTATTTTGACTATATTTGTTTTCCTTAAATCATCTGACAGTGTCTCAAATAAATAAACTCAAAATATTCAATGATCCAATTTATGGATTTATTACAATACCCAATCCTTTAATTTACGATTTAGTTCAGCACCCTTATTTTCAAAGGCTGAGACGTATTTCACAAATGGGATTGTCTTATCTCGTATATCCGGGAGCTAATCACACTCGTTTCCATCATGCGCTGGGATGCATGCACTTAATGCAGAAAGCTGTCGATGTTCTCCGTTTTAAAGAAGTAAACATCAGCCCTGAGGAAGAGAATGCTTTATACATAGCTATTTTACTGCATGATATTGGTCATGGTCCTTTTTCTCATGCCATGGAAAGCAGTATTGTCGAAGATGTTCATCACGAGGAAATATCCTTATTATTGATGAATCAGCTCAATATTGAATTCAGCGGTAAATTGAGTCTGGCTATTCAGGTTTTTAAGGGAGAATATCATCGAAAATTCATGCTGCAGCTGATTTCAAGCCAGCTTGATATGGACCGAATGGATTATTTAAAAAGGGATAGTTTTTATTCTGGGGTTTCAGAAGGAAATATTAATTCCGAAAGATTGATTCAGATGATGAATGTTGTAGATGATGTTCTGGTTATTGAAGAAAAAGGGATTTACTCAGTCGAAAAGTTTTTAATGTCAAGACGATTGATGTATTGGCAGGTTTACTTACACAAAACCAGTCTAGCAGCCGAATTGATATTGACCAAAGTACTGAAACGTGCCAAAGAACTGACCGAAAGAGGAATGGTTTTGCCCTGCAGTAAATCATTATTGTTTTTTATGCAAAACAAGGTAACCCTAGAAACTTTTGATCAAAAAACAGTAAAACTCTTTACCAAACTTGATGATTTTGATATTATCAGTGCTTTAAAAGAATGGGAAAGCCATGATGATTTTATACTCTCTTCATTGAGCCGAATGATTATCAATAGAGATTTATTAAAAATCAAATTAACCAATGATAAAGTGTCACTCGAAGAATTACAGGACCAGAAAGAGCGTTTCGCTTCTCAAAATAAAATTTCTTTGACTGAGGCAGGCTATTTCATATTTAAAGGAAAAATAAAAAGCCAGGCATATAACAAACTAGCTGAACCTATAAGGATTTTAAATAAAGATGCAACTATCGAAGATGTTGTAGAGGCATCTGACCAGCTGAATTTGAAGTCGTTATCAAGACTGGTAACTAAGTATTACATTTGTTTTCCAAAACAACTGCTTTAAAATTAACATTTAAAACCTATTTTTCATATTTTTGTCGCCATGAATCAAGCTAATCTATTTTTATTATATAGTGTGAGAACTAACTTTTAGTCTGTTCCATCTTATACTTTTTAAAAATACAATACAATAAGATGAAATTTACAGCTGAACAAATAGCAGGGATTTTAGAAGGAGAGATTGTTGGTAATGCCAATGCTGAAGTATCCCGTTTATCCAAAATCGAAGAAGGAACAGAAGGCTCACTTACTTTTTTATCCAATCCAAAATACACAAACTTTATTTATACCACAAAAGCATCAATTACGATTGTTAATGATTCTTTTGTTCCCGAAACTCCAATAAGTACAACACTTATAAAAGTAGCAGATGCTTATAAGGCATTTTCGAAACTGCTTGAATTTTACAATCAGGTGAAATTAAATAAAAACGGTATCGAAACACCTTCCTTTATTTCTGAAAGTGCTGTTTATGGCGAAAATCTATATTTAGGAAGTTTTAGCTACATAAGCGACAATGTGAAATTGGGAAATAATGTAAAAATATATCCTGGGAGTTTCATTGGAGACAATGTCTCTATTGGAAACAATGTGATTATTTTCGCTGGCTCTAAAATTTATTCAGAAACTGTAATTGGAAATAACTGTACCATTCATTCAGGAGCAATTATAGGTGCTGACGGTTTTGGCTATGCTCCAAACGAAGACGGCACTTATGATAAAATTCCGCAGATAGGAAATGTAATTATTGAAGACAATGTGGATATTGGTGCCAATTCTACTATAGACAGGGCAACATTAGGATCTACTGTTATCAGAGCTGGTGTAAAAATAGACAACCAAGTACAGATTGCCCATAATGTCGAAATCGGTAACAACACAGTTATTGCTGCTCAAACAGGAATAGCAGGTTCTACAAAAGTAGGAGGCAACTGTATGATAGGAGGTCAGGTAGGTATTGTAGGGCATTTAACAATAGGAAATAACGTCCGTATTCAGGCTCAGTCTGGAGTAGCAAGTAATATAAAAGACAACGAAGTTCTTCAGGGAAGCCCAACATTTGGATATTCTGATTTTAGTAAATCGTATGTTTATTTTAAGAATTTACCTAAAATGGTAAAAGAAATAGAAGAGTTAAAAAAACAAATATTAAACCAAAAAAATGGAAACAATGGTTAAACAAAAGACCATCAAAACAGAAATTTCGCTGACAGGAGTTGGACTGCATACTGGAAAAGAAGTAAAAATGACTTTTAAACCTGCTCCAGTAAACAATGGATTTACATTTGTTCGTGTAGATCTTGAAGGACATCCTGTTATTGAAGCTGATGCTAATTATGTAGTTAATACACAACGTGGTACTAATTTAGAAAAATTGGGTGTAAAAATTCAGACACCTGAGCATGTTTTGGCAGCCTTGATGGGTTCTGATCTGGATAATATTATCATCGAGTTAGATGCTTCTGAACTTCCGATTATGGACGGCTCTTCAAAATTTTTCATGGAAGCAATTGATCAAGCAGGTATTGAAGAACAGGAATTAAACCGTAATATATATGTAGTTAAAGAAGTAATTTCATTTACTGATGAAGCTTCCGGAAGTGAAATTATGGTAATGCCGAGTGATCATTACAGTGTAACGACTATGGTTGATTTTGGTACAAAAATATTAGGAACACAAAATGCCACTTTAAAAACAATTGACGATTTCAAAAATGAAATTTCTAATGCAAGAACATTTAGTTTTCTGCATGAACTAGAAGCTTTATTAGAAAACGGATTGATTAAAGGCGGTGATTTAAATAATGCCATTGTATATGTAGATAAAGATATTTCGGAGTCTACAATGGAAAGCCTGAAAAAAGCCTTTGGCAAAGACGAGATTACTGTAAAACCAAATGGTATCTTAGATAATCTTACACTGCATTATCCAAACGAAGCTGCAAGACATAAATTATTAGATGTAATTGGTGATTTAGCTTTAATCGGAACAAAAATTCAAGGAAAAATCATCGCTAATAAACCTGGACATTTTGTAAATACTCAATTTGCAAAAAAAATGTCAAAAATCATCAAAAACGAACAAAGAAATTATGTTCCAACTTATGATTTGAATCAGGAGCCTTTGATGGATATTCATAAAATTATGGCTATGTTACCGCATAGACCTCCGTTTTTACTGATTGACAGAATTATCGAAATGTCTGACAGCCACGTAGTAGGAATGAAAAATGTTACAATGAATGAAAATTTCTTTGTTGGACACTTTCCTAATGCACCGGTAATGCCTGGAGTATTGATTGTAGAAGCAATGGCGCAGACAGGAGGTATCCTAGTCTTAAGCACAGTTCCAGACCCAGAAAATTATCTGACTTTTTTCATGAAAATTGATAATGTAAAATTCAAACAAAAAGTATTACCTGGAGATACACTTATTTTTAAATGTGATCTGATAACTCCAATACGCAGAGGAATCTGTCACATGCAGGCAAATGCATACGCAAATGGGCGATTAGTAGCTCAAGCCGAATTAATGGCACAGATTGCCAGAAAACAATAATTTTTTTGCTGATTTGATTAATCGTTTATCCGATTAATCAATCAACAAGTTAAACGACTAAACAAAATATATGAATCAACCGTTAGCATACGTTCATCCAGGTGCAAAAATCGCCAAGAATGTTGTAATTGAACCTTTTACAACGATACATAACAATGTTATTATCGGAGACGGAACTTGGATAGGTTCTAATGTTACTATAATGGAAGGTGCACGAATTGGCAAAAATTGTAACATTTTCCCTGGGGCAGTAATTGCTGCTGTACCGCAGGATTTAAAATTTGGCGGAGAAGACTCTCTAGCCATTATAGGTGATAACTGTACCATCAGAGAATGTGTTACCATAAACAGAGGAACTATAGCTTCTGGACAGACCACTATCGGAAACAACTGCCTGATTATGGCTGCCGCGCATATTGCTCACGACTGCCATGTAGGTGACAACGCAATCATTGTAAACGGTGTTTTACTGGGCGGTCACGTGACAATTGGAAATTACGCAGTTATCGGAGGTCTTTCAGCTGTTCATCAATTCATAAGTGTTGGAGATCACGCTATGATTTCCGGAGGATCTTTATTAAGAAAAGATGTTCCTCCTTATACAAAAGCAGCAAAAGAGCCTTTATCATATGTAGGAATCAATTCCATAGGACTAAGAAGAAGAGGATTCTCAACAGAAAAAATAAGAGAAATCCAGGACATATATCGCATTCTTTATCAAAAAAACTACAATACAACTCAGGCAATTGGTATTATTGAAGCCGAAATGGAAGCTACGACTGAACGTGATGAAATATTAGATTTTATCCGAAATTCATCTCGTGGCGTTATGAAAGGATACACTGGAAATTATTAAAAAAAAAGTCGGTTAATCGTTTATTTATCAAATCGTTTAATCGGCAAATAAATAAAAGATTAACAAAAAAAACGAATTAACAAAAAAACACAAAAATGGCATCTACATCAGATATTAAAAACGGGCTTTGCATAAAGCACAATCACGATATTTACAAAATCATTGAGTTCCTTCATGTGAAACCAGGAAAGGGACCTGCATTTGTAAGAACTAAATTAAAGTCTTTGACAAATGGAAAAGTTCTGGATAATACTTTTTCTGCAGGACATAAAATCGACACAGTAAGAGTAGAAACTCATACTTTCCAATTTTTATACCCAGAAGGGAATGATTTCCATTTCATGAATGCTGAAACTTTTGAGCAGATTACTTTAAACAGAAATGTTCTAGATTCTCCAGATTTGTTAAAAGAAGGAGAAAATGTAATGATCCAGATTAATACTGAAACTGATTTACCATTATCTGTAGATATGGCTCCATCAGTGATTTTGGAAGTAACTTATGCTGAACCAGGAGTTAAAGGAAATACAGCAACCAATGCTACAAAACCTGCAACTGTTGAAACTGGTGCAACTGTAAACGTTCCATTGTTTATTAACGAAGGAGACAAAATAAAAATTGATACTGCTACTGGTTCTTACATGGAACGAGTGAAAGAGTAGTTTGTCAATTAGACAATGAATCAATGTGATAATTAGTCAGTTAACAAATTACCTAATTATCACATTTTCTAATTTTCAAATTATCTAATTAAAAAGATGAAATTCCCAAAAGTTTATTCTCTACAATTTATTGCAGATTTACTTGAATGTGAATTTGTAGGAGATGCAGCATTTCCAATCCAAGGTATGAATGAAATTCATGTTGTTGAACCTGGTGATATTGTTTTTGTTGACCATCCAAAATATTACGAAAAAGCTTTAAACTCTGCAGCTACGATTGTTTTAATAAACAAAAAAGTGGAATGTCCTGAAGGCAAAGCATTATTGATTTCTGATGATCCTTTTAGAGATTTCAATATTTTGACTAAGCATTTCAAACCTTTCGCGCAGGCAAATGCTATAGTTTCTCCTTCTTCAAAAATTGGCAAAGGAACCGTTATCCAGCCAAACGCTTTCATTGGAAACAATGTCACTATCGGTGAAAATTGTCTGATTCATGCTAATGTTTCAATTTATGACCATACAATTATAGGTAACAACGTGATTATTCATTCCGGATCTGTCCTTGGAGCTGATGCTTTTTATTACAAAAAAAGAGCCGAAGGCTATGACCAATTGCTGTCAGGAGGCCGTGTTGTCATAAAAGATAATGTTGGAATTGGAGCCCTTTGTACAATTGACAAAGGAGTTACTGGAGATACAATTATTGGCGAAGGCACAAAAATTGATAATCAGGTACATGTCGGCCACGATACGATTATCGGTAAAAAATGTTTAATTGCTTCTCAGACAGGTATTGCAGGCTGTGTAATTATTGAAGATGAAGTTACAATTTGGGGACAAGTTGGAACTACGAGCGGTATTACTATAGGTGCCAATGCTGTCATTATGGGACAGACAGGAGTAACAAAATCAATTGAGGGCGGAAAAAGCTATTTTGGCACACCAATTGAAGAATCAAGAGAAAAATTAAAGCAATTAGCAAATATTAAGAAGATTCCTGAGATTTTAAATAAATTGAAATAATTATGTCTGCTAAGGAAATTGTAAAAAATTTTTATAAATCAGATGCCTTCATTAACCCTGAGATAATGAAAGAATATTTGCATCCGGAATGTATTTTGGATTGGAATAGCAGCAAAGGTTTTATTCAAATGGATTATGAAGCTATACTAAGCTTAACTTACGATATTAGCAGAGCTTATGTACGGACTAAAGCAAGAATCAGTCATATTGTAGAAGAAGGAAATACGGTTTCAGTTCGTTTTACACATTATGTAAAAACAATAGAGAATCCCAGAGAAGAAATGTTTTTGGCTCATATGATGATTATATGGGAAATAAAAGACAATAAATTATACAGAGGTTATCAAATGAGTCAAATTTAGTTAATTATTTTTATTATAAATAAGTTTAAAATAATTACAAAAGACTTACTTTTGCGAAACAATTTTAAAAACTACATAAAAAATATATCATGAGTGTTTTAGTTAATAAAGATTCAAAAATAATTGTTCAAGGATTCACGGGAAGCGAAGGAACATTCCACGCTACTCAAATGATTGAGTACGGTACAAATGTTGTTGGCGGTGTTACTCCAGGAAAAGGAGGAACTACACATCTAGATTTACCGGTTTTCAATACAGTAAAAGATGCAGTTGTTCAAGCTGGAGCTGATACTTCAATTATTTTTGTACCGCCTGCTTTTGCTGCAGATGCTATTATGGAAGCTGCAGATGCAGGAATTAAAGTAATTATTGCAATTACAGAAGGAATACCTGTTGCTGATATGATTAAAGCAAACAGCTATGTTAAACAAAGAAATGCTAGATTAATCGGACCAAACTGTCCAGGAGTTATTACTCCAGGTGAAGCTAAAGTTGGAATTATGCCAGGTTTCGTTTTCAAAAAAGGAACTGTTGGAATCGTTTCAAAATCTGGAACTTTAACTTACGAAGCAGCTGATCAGGTTGTAAAACAAGGGTTAGGAATCACTACTGCTATCGGAATTGGCGGTGACCCAATCATTGGAACAACTACCAAAGAAGCGGTAGAGTTATTAATGAACGACCCAGAAACTGAGTGCATCATCATGATTGGTGAAATTGGAGGTCAATTAGAGGCTGATGCTGCTAAATGGATCAAAGCTGATGGTAACCGCAAACCAGTTATTGGTTTTATCGCTGGTGAAACTGCTCCTGCAGGACGTACAATGGGACATGCTGGTGCTATAGTTGGAGGATCCGATGATACAGCTGCTGCTAAAAAACAAATTATGAAAGACAACGGAATTCACGTTGTTGATTCTCCTGCTGAAATAGGAAAGAAAGTTAAAGAAGTACTTGGATAATCTCCAATTTATTTAAATAATAAATTCCAAAAAAAGTCTCAATATTTTGTTGAGACTTTTTTACATTTTTAAAATGTCTGGAAAATAATCAAAAACTTAGCAATTCAGACTATAAGAATCTTGTTGCTTAAAAAATTAAAATATGTACAAAGAATTAGAAAAGTTTACTGTAAATGGAAATTTTACATTTACACAGGAAGATAATTTAGAAGCAGTTTGTAATGCTTCACAAACTGGAAGCGGCGTTTTTATTGTTTATGCTGTGGCAAATGATACTAAAGAATTAATAATGGCTGGTTCTACAGGAACCGTTCAGAATGACGGGACTTTAAAAAGTAAAAACGGAGGTCTTTATGACAAAATTGTAAATGGACATCAATTTGCAAAAACAGGAAGAAAATATTCTTGGCCTGCACAAATGAAAAAAGAAAGTATTGATACGCTTGAAGTTTATTGGTTTGAAACTTTTAATGATACTGTAAAATCAATCCCTACTAGTGTTGAAGGACAGGTTTTGCAAAATTTCTTAGACGAAACCGGAAAACTTCCAAGATGGAATATAGCTTTTTAAATACATTATCTTTTAAAAACAAAAAATGCTTTACATTTCAGTAAAGCATTTTTTGTTTTTATCGGTTTTTTAAATGAAAGCTTTATTTTTCTTTAAAATCCACTGATAAAGAATTCACACAATACCGCTGTCCTGTTTTTGTCGGACCATCTTCAAAAACATGACCTAAATGCCCGCCACAATTTGCACAGACAATTTCGGTTCGGGTCATTCCATGTGTTGCATCAGGTATATATTCTACTTTTCCTGGTATTGATTCATCAAATGAAGGCCAGCCACAATGTGCATCAAACTTTGAATTGCTTTCAAAGAGGGGAGTACCGCAGCCTCCGCAGCAATAATGACCCTTCTCAAAATGCAGATTATATTTTCCTGTATGCGGATATTCAGTTCCTTTCTGACGAAGAATTCTATACCGTTCAGAACCTAATTCTTCTTCCCATTCTTTCTCTGATTTTACAAAAGGATAATTCATAATAGGTGAAATTTATTTTTTAGTTATCATATATATTATCGCCTTTTTTTATTGGTATTTTGCTAACGCAAACTTATGGTTAATGACGATTTCATGATTATTATTTTTTAATAAAATTAATTATTTTTTCAATCACTTGATGATCTGCCAGTATTTTTCTGTGACCAAGTTTCTCAGTCAGCATTAATTCTCCGTTTTTAAGATGCTTATGAATATGTATTCCTGCTTTTACGGATACTTCAGGATCATTTTTGTCATGAATAACCAATGTAGGAATCAAAGTTATTTCTGCTGCTTTATAAGCACTGTAATCATTCATCTTTCCGCCATATTTGTGCTCAAAACGCTCACATAACAGTTTGCTTATAATTGGTTTTAAACCCAATTTAGCTACAAAATCATCAGTAATATCCTGGACAATATCTCCGCTTCCAATAATAACAGCTTTATCAACCTTCAATCCTTCTTTTATCGCATTCATAACAGACATTCCTCCCAATGAATGGCCAACAGCAATTTCAAAAGGCCCGAACTGCTTGTCAATTTCAATAATAGATGCAATAAAGTCAATCATAATTGTCGAATTTCCAGGTGATTTCCCATGCGCAGGAGCGTCAAAACTTACTGTTTGGTAACCTAAATTAACCATTTCTTTTGCAATCTTACACAGCTGAGTGCCTCTTCCGGACCAGCCATGAACTAAAAGCACTTTTTTGCCTGAATCGTTTTTTCCGTATTCGTAAATATTTATTTTTCTGTTTATTGATGGAACTGTAATCATTTGCTGTATGCTTTTTTCATCCATTTCAATTTCTCGTTTTGGAATCTTATGTTTTATTGGTGTAATGAATAATTTCGAAGCATACACAACAGCCCATTTTATAGACAGAAACGCAATAACCTTACTAGATAGTAAGATAATTTTTGGAATTTTTAAAGGCTTAGTATGATTTGAAGCATTTTTTGTCATATTGATAAAATTATTAAAAGTCTTTAAATGTTAACTTTTTTTAACTAAATTTAAAAAACACAAAAGTACTATAAATTTAATGTTAATATAATTTAGTTTTTCGCAATAAAGTTTGTAGTTTTTTAAATTTAGTAAACTATTGAAACGTCTGAAAATATAAGCCTTTTTTTAAGAGAATTTAAATAAATAATTGGATGGAAATACTTCACGTGGGTGCAGAATGTTACCCAGTTGCAAAAGTGGGGGGATTAGCTGATGTAATTGGTTCATTACCAAAATATCAAAACAATAAAAACAATAATGTTAGCGTGGCTATTCCATGTTACCAGACAGTATTTAGGTTAGAAAATAATTTTGAATGCATTCATTGGGGAAAATTAAAATTAGGGCAGTTTAATTTTCCTTACAGCGTACTAAAAGAGACAACAGATAAACTGGGATTTGAGCTTTATTTAATTGAAATACCTGAACTCTTTGACCGGCCAAATGTTTACAGCTATAGAGATGATATCGAGCGGTTTTTATCTTTTCAAATTGCTGTCTTAGACTGGATTTCTGGGCTAAGCTCGATACCAGACATTATTCATTGTCACGATCATCATACAGGGTTAATACCTTTTATGAAGAATTATTGCTTCAAATATGAAAAATTAAAAAATGTTGCTGCAATTATTACAATTCATAACGGATTGTATCAAGGAATATTCACGTTTAACAAATTATATTATCTGCCTGAATTTGATTTAATACACATAAAAGAATTAGAATGGGGAAACTGCATTAATTCATTGGCGTCAGCGATAAAATGTTCGGACGAAATCACAACTGTGTCAACAACTTATCTGAACGAAATAAATTATTCTGACAATGGTCTTGAAACATTATTTCAGCGGGTAAGAAACAAGTCAAGAGGTATACTTAATGGAATTGATATGGATGTTTGGGATCCAAGCAGAGATACAATGTTAGAAATGAATTACTCAGTGACTGACTTTAGTGAAGGAAAACAAAAAAACAAAGAGCATTTGTGTTCTCTTTTTAAGATGAATCCAGATAAACCCCTTTTTAGTTTTATTGGAAGATTATATAATGAAAAAGGAGCCGATTTATTGGCTAAAACCATATCATCAGCTTTGACTACATATAAAAATGAAATAAATTTCTTAATTTTAGGATATGGAGATATTGAAATAGAAAATCAGCTTAAGCAATTATTGGAAGTATATAAAGAAAACTATCATGTTCATATAGGTTATAATGAAGAATTAGCCCATAAAACTTATGCCGGATCTGATTTTCTTTTAATCCCTTCACGCATTGAGCCCTGCGGATTAAATCAAATGTATGCAATGCGCTATGGAACAATTCCAATAGTAAGAAGAACCGGCGGACTAAGAGATACTATTATTGATTTTGAAGATAATGGAAATGGTATTTGCCACGATCAGGCATCTGCAGAAGACATTTGTGATGCTATACAAAGAGCCGTAAATCTATATTCAGATAAAGATGCGATCGGCCAAATTAGAATTAAAGGAATGAATACAGACCATTCCTGGGAACACGTAAGCCAGGAATATATAGAATTATATAATTTAATTATTGGAAAAAGACATGAAAACTAAAAAGAAAAATGTTATCGCTATTATTTTAGGAGGCGGTCAGGGTTCTAGATTATTTCCCTTAACTGCAAGAAGATCAAAACCTGCTGTACCAATTGGCGGAAAATACAGATTAGTAGATATTCCTATTTCAAACTGCATTAATTCTGATATATACAAAATGTTTGTATTGACACAATTTAATTCGGCTTCTCTAAATGCGCATATTAAAAATACTTATAATTTTGGATTTTTCAGTAATTCATTTGTTGATATTTTAGCTGCAGAACAGACTCCAGACAATCCCACATGGTTTCAGGGAACTGCTGATGCAGTACGACAATGTATGCCGCACTTTTTAAACCATGAATTTGATTATGCACTAATATTATCCGGTGACCAATTATATCAAATGGATTTTAATGAAATGATTGAAGCCCATATTGTAGCCGAAGCAGATATTACTATTGCCACATTGCCTGTAAATGACAAAGATGCTCCTGAATTTGGAATTTTAAAAACGAATTCAGACAGCACAATTCAATCCTTTATAGAAAAACCTGCCAAGGAATTATTACCTGATTGGACATCAGAAGTAAGCGATGAAATGAAAAGGCAGGGAAAACTCTATCTGGCTTCTATGGGGATTTATATTTTTAATAGAAAGCTATTAATTGAATTGATGTCTGACCCTGAAACTAAAGATTTTGGAAAAGAAATTATTCCGCAAGCTGTAGCAAACAACAAGCTCTTAAGTTATCAATACGAAGGCTATTGGACTGATATAGGAAATATTGATTCTTTTTTTGAAGCAAATATTGGATTAACAGACGATATTCCTCAATTTAATTTATTTGATAATGACAATAGAATCTACACCAGACCTCGTTTATTATCTCCATCCAAATTTCATAATACATTAGTCGAAAGATCTTTAATTTCAGAGGGATGTATTATTCATGCCAAAGAGATTACCAAATCTGTTATAGGTAACCGCTCTAGAATAGGCGAGGGTACTGTAATCCAGCACAGTTATGTAATGGGTAATGATTTATACCAAAGTATAGAGGATATTAATGAAAACATTCAGAACAAGATCCCATTAATTGGTATTGGTGAAAGATGTTTTATTCATAATGCAATCGTAGACAAAAACTGCAGAATAGGGGATGATGTGTATATTAAAGGAGGTACTCATCTCGCTGACACAGTAACCGAATTGTATTGTGTTAAAGAAGGAATTGTTGTAATTCGAAAAGGAGCTATAATTCCAAACAACTTTACCGTTAAATAACTTCAAGTAAATAAGCATTAACAAGTTATATTTTTTCTACTACTAAAACTGATTACACCAAATAGACAGTACAATTTATTGGACTTCGGTTTGGTGTAAAAGGTATTTTATAGACACAAACAATTGCATAAATATCCAAATTTATTTAAATTAGTTACCCTAAATAAATATCCAATTATATATCCAATTTTACCAATATCATGCAGAATCAAACCCGTATCATAATAGAAAATGTTTTGCCGCAGCTTAATAGCGGCAGTTTTGCCATTAAAAGAATCGTTGGCCAAAAAGTATCTGTAACAGCCGAAGTCTTTTCAGATGGTCATGATGTCATAGAATGCTGTGTTAAGTTCAAACACGAATTTGATAAAAACTGGAATGAAGTCCGAATGGTTCATAATCAGAATGATGAATGGTCAGCTGAATTCCATGTAGAAAAACAGGGAAAATATACTTATTTTGTAGAAGGCTGGGTAGATTATGCACTAAACTGGCAGCATGGTACTGAACGAAAAATCAATGACAATCAATATGTAAAATCAGAACTGCTGGAAGGAGCAGAGTATATCCGTGAAATCCTTAGTGCAGTTGATGCTTCTGACAATGAATACCTTAATCAGCTGGTATATTATTTCACAACTGAATCAGAATACGATAATGCTGTAAGAGAAACAAAGTCAGAAAGGCTTATCAGTATTTTCAAAAAATATCCTGTCCGATTTTTAGAAAATAAATCAATTGATTTAGAAATATATGTTGACCGAAAAAAAGCGCTTTTCAGTACTTGGTATGAATTTTTTCCGCGGTCAGCTTCTTCTGAAGAAGGAAAACACGGAACTTTCAAAGACTGCGAAAGACTCCTTCCCAGAGTTGCTGAAATGGGATTTGATACGCTTTATTTTCCGCCGATTCATCCTATTGGGGAAGTAAACCGAAAAGGAAAAAACAACGCCACAAATGCTGAATATGGTGATGTAGGCTCTCCTTGGGGAATTGGTTCCCATCACGGCGGACACAAATCAACACATCCTGAATTAGGTTCTATCGAAGATTTTAAAGAATTGGTACAAAAAGCTAAAGATTTAGGAATTGAAGTCGCAATGGATTATGCCCTGCAGGCCGCACCGGATCATCCTTATGTAAAAGATTTTCCGCAATGGTTCAAATGGAGGCCTGACGGAACCGTACAGTATGCCGAAAACCCTCCAAAAAAATATCAGGATATTCAGCCTATTTATTTTGAGAGTTCTGACTGGAAGAATCTTTGGAAAGAACTGCTTGATGTTGCTTTATTTTGGATTGAAGAATGCGGTATTCAAATATTCAGAGTTGATAATCCGCATACCAAGCCATTTTATTTTTGGGGCTGGTTAATTGCCGAAATCAAAAAGAAGCATCCAGATGTTTTATTTTTGGCAGAAGCTTTTACACGTCCTAAAATAATGAATGAGCTGGCCAAACAAGGCTTCAGCCAGTCTTACACTTATTTTACATGGAGAAATACCAAACAGGAGTTAACCGAATATGTTGAAGAATTGACCAAAACTGAGCAAAAAGAATTTTACCGCCCCAATTTTTGGCCAAACACACCAGACATTAACCCTTTTGCTCTACAGAATGGAAACGAATCTGTCCATTTGCAAAAATATTTCCTCGCAGCCACATTAAGTTCAAATATTGGAATTTACGGACCCGTTTTTGAATATATGGTCAGCACACCTATGGCTCCTGGAAAAGAAGAATACCTGCATTCTGAAAAATACCAATGCTATACCTGGGACTGGAACATAAAAAACAAACTCACTACGCTGATAACACGAATAAACACAATCAGAAAAGAACAAATTTCATTACAGCAGACCAATAATATTGTTTTTTGCGAAACCAATAATGATCAAGTAATCGCTTATTATAAATTCGATGATAATAAACAAAACGAAACACTGATGATTGTCAGTCTTGATCCGTATCATACCGGCAAAGCAATGATAAAACTTCCATCACAACTTGAGAGCCATAACATCCAGATTGATGATTTGATTACCGGAAATACCTATTCATGGAATAATGAATGGAATTATGCTGAACTCCCTCCAGAATTGCCTTTTCATCTATTTAAAATTCAGAAATAATGGTTGATAAAATTAACGAAGCCGAATATAAAAACCCGCTTGTATTTCATACAGACTGGGAAAATGCTTTTGAAGACGAAAGTTTTATTAAAATTTTTGCTTCCGATATTTTAGAAAATTACATTATCAACAAAAGGTGGTATGGAGGTAAAGCCAGTACATTAAAATACATTGAAATTGTACATTCCTTCAAAATTACTTCAGCAGACAATACATATTACGGTGTTTTATTAGAAGTTAATTTTAAAGAAGCTTTTTACCAGCATTACTTTATGCCTCTGGCTTTTTTACCGCAAAAAGATTTAGATACTAATACTATTATTGCTCCGGTAGTAATGAATGAAAAAGAAGGTTATCTTGTAGATGCTCTGCATCAGGAAGATTTCAGAAAATTACTTTTTGAAAAAATTATTCATTCCAAAAAAGATGAAGAAACTAAAGTAAGCTTTCACAAAGGAAAAAAACTGCATGCCAAAGAATATATTTCCTCTCATTTTATGGGGGTAGAACAAAGCAATACTTCAATAGTTTTTAATGACAATTTAGTGTTGAAAATTTTTAGAAGAATATATATCAGTATGAATCCGGATTATGAAATCAGCCGTTTTCTTACTGAAAGAATGAACTTTAAGCATTCACCAGCCTATACCGGAAGTATCAGTATTGTCTTTTCGGAAGGAAATATTACGCTGGGACTAATGCAGGAATTGGTTCCCAATCAGGGAGATGCATGGAAATATATGCTGGAAGAAGCTGACCGGATTTTTGAAAATCTGAGCACCAAAAAGATCACAGTGAGCAGACTTCCAGAAATAGAATTATTTAAAAGGCTTCCGTTAAAAGATGTACCCCATGAAATAATTGATTGGGCTGGACTGAGTATTTTTTTAAGAATTCAAACTTTAGCTTCCCGAACCGCCGAAATGCATATAGCACTTGGAAGCGATATTCATGAAACCGCTTTTACACCTCTTACTTATAATGGTGATTATTCTGTTTGGCTAAAAAACAGATTGACTTATCAATTTCAAAACCGATTGAATATCTTAGAAAATAATCTGCACAAATTAGATGGTTTAGAATTAGAGTTAGCTAATAAATTTTTGGACAATAAAAAAGAAATCAGAAAAGTTTTCCTTGATTTTGACTGGACTCAGATGAAATCGGAACGGATCCGCATTCATGGTGACTATCATTTAGGCCAGGTTTTAGTGAATGGTGATGATTTTTGCATTCTTGATTTTGAAGGAGAACCGGAAAGTACGATCAGGGATCGAAAAGTAAAACAGCCGCCATTAAAAGATGTAGCAGGAATGTTTCGATCCTTTCATTATGCAATTTATGCCACTATATTCAACAGCAATGATAAATATCCTTATACGCAGGAAGAACTTTTTCAGGCAGGAGAAATTTTATACAAATATTTTGTAGGCGTTTTTCTAAATACCTATACTGAAGTGGCTCAATCTGGTAATTTAAATATTGGCTATCAAAAAGAAATTGATTTTTTACTAAAATACTGTCTTCTTGAAAAAGCAATCTACGAATTGGGTTATGAATTAAATTCCCGTCCCAGATGGTCAGTAATTCCATTAACAGGAGTTGCCAGTATAATGGGGTTTAATACAATTAATTGATTACAATTTCACAAGAAAAAAATAAAAATACACAATGAACAAAGTACAGACCTATTCCCTTTTTACAGATTTCGACATTGATTTATTCAAAGCCGGCAAACATTTCAGACTTTACGAAAAATTAGGAGCTCATCTTATCGAAGTGGATGGAGTGAAAGGTGTTTATTTTGCAGTATGGGCGCCATCAGCAAGAACGGTTTCGGTTGTAGGAGATTTTAATTATTGGATACAGGGAGAACATCCTTTACAGGTACGATGGGATTCATCAGGAATATGGGAAGGTTTTATTCCAGGGATAGAGCAGGGAACCACATACAAATATAAAATACAATCCCATAATGAGGAAATTATTACAGAAAAAGCAGACCCATTTGCTTTTTACTGCGAAAAACCACCACATACTGCTTCTGTTATCTGGGATCTTGATTATAAGTGGGAAGATAAAAAATGGATGCAGACCCGAAAAGAGCATAACGATTTAGACAAACCATATTCTGTTTATGAAGTTCATTTGGGCTCATGGAAAAGACATGGTGAAGAAAACCGTTTTTTAACTTATCTGGAATATGCTGAAGATTTAGTAAAATATGTCAAAGAAACAGGCTTTACTCATGTGGAATTTATGCCTGTTATGGAGTATCCGTATGATCCTTCGTGGGGTTATCAATTGGTCGGCTATTTTGCACCTACCTCTCGTTTTGGGAATCCTCAGGATTTTATGACATTGGTAGATAAACTTCATCAGGCTGGTATTGGTGTGATTTTAGACTGGGTTCCGTCACATTTTCCAGAAGATGCTCATGGTCTGGGCTTTTTTGACGGTTCTAATTTATTTGAGCATCCAGACCGTCGAAAAGGTTACCATCCGGATTGGAAAAGCTTAGTTTTTAATTATGGGCGAAATGAAGTCCGTTCCTTTTTAATAAGTAATGCGCTGTTTTGGCTGCATCATTATCATATTGACGGTCTTAGAGTAGACGCAGTGGCTTCTATGCTGTATTTGGATTATTCCAGAGAAGAAGGTGAGTGGGAGCCAAATATTTATGGCGGAAGAGAAAATCTGGATACTATCAGCTTTTTAAAAGACTTTAATGAAGCCGTTTATGGCAATTATGAAGGAGTACAGACTATTGCCGAAGAAAGCACTTCGTTCCCTATGGTTTCAAGGCCTGCTTACGCTGGAGGATTAGGTTTTGGAATGAAATGGATGATGGGCTGGATGCATGATACATTGGAGTATTTTCAAAAAGAAACCGTGTATCGAAAATACCATCAAAACGATTTAACGTTCTCAATGACTTATACCTATACTGAAAATTTTATGCTTCCTCTTTCACACGATGAAGTAGTATATGGAAAAAGATCTATTCTAGGAAGAATGCCTGGTGATGAATGGCAGCGATTTGCAAATCTGCGCTTACTTTATGGTTATATGTTTGCACATCCCGGAACCAAATTACTATTTATGGGAGCAGAATTTGGGCAAAGCAGGGAGTGGGATTTTCAAAATAGTCTGGATTGGCACTTGCTTCAATATGATTTTCACAATGGAATAAAAAAGACAATTACAAAACTCAACCAATTATACAAAACGGAGCCTGCTTTGTATGAAAAACAGTTTAGTCCTGAGGGTTTTGAATGGATTAATTATTCAGACCATGAAAATGCAGTAATGTCATTCATCCGAAAAGGAAACAATCCTAAAGACGATTTAATCATTGTCCTGAATTTTACACAGGTAGTAAGAGAAAATTATCAGATAGGTGTTACTAAATCAGGAAAATTAAGCGAAATATTTAATAGTGATGATACCGCTTTTGGCGGCAGCGGTGTAAAATCTAATAAAGAACCAGTAATAAATAATACTCCGTATGATGGAAAAGCATATTCTGCAGTAATTAAACTTCCGCCATTGGGAGTAATCATTTTTAAAATAGAATGAGTTCAATTATAAAAAAAGATACTACTGATAACTAAACAATAAGATATAATATTAAAAAAATAATACTGTGATTACTTCAATTTTGATTATTACAAATTAAAAATAAATACATTCGCAGAATAAACAAAAAAGACAAACATGGCAGACTTAGCAAAAGGCAATAAAAAATTATTAAACGCATGGGCATTTTACGATTGGGCAAATTCAGTATATCCATTGGTGATTTCTTCAGCAATATTTCCAATTTTTTACGAAGCATTATTTTCAGAAAGAGATCATTATATAGACGTTTTTGGTCTTCATTTAAAAAACTCTGCGTTAATTAGTTTTGTTACCGCTGCCGCTTTTTTAATGGTTGCTATTTTTTCGCCATTATTATCAGGAATAGCTGATTATGTAGGAAATAAAAAATCTTTCATGAAGTTTTTTTGTTATGTAGGAGCTTGTTCCTGTATCGGTTTAAATTGGTTTAGTTTAGAAAACATTTATGTTGGTTTATTTTTCTATTTTTTTGGTTTAATAGGTTTTTGGGGCAGTTTAGTATTTTACAACTCTTATCTGCCAGATATAGCATATACTGAACAGCAGGATGGAGTAAGTGCCAAGGGCTATTCTTTGGGCTACATCGGCAGTGTTATTTTATTAATTCTAAATTTAGCAATGGTAATGATGCCGGATACTTTTGGAATTACAGGAAGTAAAGGAGAAGCGGCCATGAAAGCGATGAAATATTCCTTTGTTATGGTTGGAATCTGGTGGATACTTTTCAGCCAATATACTTATTATTATTTGCCTAAAGGAAATAAAAACACCGATAGAAAAGTAACCAAAACTGTAGTGTTTAATGGTTTTAAAGAACTCAAAAAAGTTTTGGGGCAATTAGAAGCCAATATTCCGTTAAAAAGATATTTAATTAGCTTTTTTGTTTACAGTATGGCTGTTCAGACGGTAATGCTCATCGCCACGTATTTTGGTTCGCAGGAAATAGCATGGGAATCGAGCAGTCAAAGTCAGATAGGACTAATTATATGTATTTTATTAATTCAGCTGGTAGCCGTAGCTGGGGCAATTCTAACTTCAAAAGCATCTGCTAAATTCGGAAACTTACCAACACTTATCATAATCAATTGTTTTTGGTGCTTACTTTGTTCTGCAGCTTATTTTATTGTCACTCCTGTGCAGTTTTATATAATGGCAGCATTAGTAGGCCTTGTAATGGGAGGTATTCAGGCATTATCACGTTCTACTTATTCCAAGCTATTACCAGAAACTGAGGATACAGCTTCCTTTTTTAGCTTTTATGATGTAACCGAAAAAATTGGAATTGTAATAGGAATGTGTGTGTATGGCATTATTGATCAAATTACAGGAAGCCCAAGATTAGCAATTGTTTTTTTGGCCGTATTTTTTGTAATTGGTGTTTTGCTTTTGAATAGAGTTCCAAAAAATGAGGCTGTATCGAAATAAACTACTGTTTTCAAATAAAAACAATTCTTTTTTTAAAGTGAAAAAATATAAAATCCAACAACGTTAAAATGTATTTACCAAAATACAGATTTGTATTCTCTATAATTTAGTCTTACTCCTCTATGGCATTTAATTTTTCTAATAGAAAAATTAAATGCCATTTTTACAAATAAAACCTTATCAAATTAAAATAGTTTTTTAATTCAATTCAAGAGAAAAAAGTATTGGTTTATTGTTTGTTTTAATTAGCATTACAGGTGTATTTATAATAAACTGATGAGTCTTTTTAATGATTAATTAGCCATTTAAAAGATTAAAAAACAGATTTTTTAATTTTTATTGATATCAATTGGTTTTTAGGGTAAAATATTACTTGAATAAACAACTGACTTACAGTACATTATTAATTAATTTCATAATAATCACACTTCCGTCTCTTTTTTTTTACAATAATTAAATTACAGTCAATTATATTTGCACAAAATTAGCTTTATAATGTTGGAAATAATTACGGAGATTTAGTTAAATATATTTTTCAGTTCAGTTTTTAAGAAGTGAAAAAAAATAAAATTATAACAACTTTTTTCTTATAATTTTCAGATCAATATGATGCTTATTTTGTTAGGGATGCTTTTATAATAACCCCATCAATCTATAATATATATAAAAAAAAATTAATCAATTATGAAAAAAATCGTTTTTGCATTTCTACTAATGACCGCTATGGTTCAAGGACAATCCTTTCGATACGACAAATTATTCCTTGAAGCCGGAATTGGATTAGGAATCCCATTATCTAAACTTTCTCCATCAGGAGCAAGAAATGAAAGTATCTCTAAAAGACATTTTCAAGGAGCTTTACGATATATGTTAAATGAGAATATAGGATTATTAGGAAGCTTAAATTATGATTATTTTATAAATAATTTAAATGAAAGAAATGAACAAAAACTAGTGGGTCTAGAATTAGTTTATAATATAGGTAAAACTCTCGAATTATATGGTGATTCAGATAATTTTACAATGTTACTTCATGGTGGTCTTAATGCAGGTGCAATGTCAAGTAAATACAATGACCGTGACTACATTGGAGCTGTAGTTTTTGGAATTAAGCCTGTATGGGCATTTAATGATAAAGTTTCTTTTTTTGCTGATGCAACTTACAAAAGTATTATGGAACAAGATGTTTATTACAATGGAAAAAACACAACTTATCCAAATCCAGGCAAATTTTCAAGCAGTCAGTTTGCTTTAACTTTTGGAATTATAGCTTCTTTAGGGAATAACCGTACCAATGCTGATTTTTTCCATATTAGATAATAAAATCATTTGATTTAAAGCATAAAAAAAGAGGCAAACTGCCTCTTTTTTTATGCTTGCAAATTATCTCCTGTAAACAGTACAAAAAAATATCCTACAAAAAGATAGTCTAGAAAACCGCTAAATTTTTGAAATTTCACCAGAACCGTTCACTTTGGTATCTTTAGATGCCGGATTGCCTTTGTAAGCAATATCGCCAGAGCCTGAAACTCGTGCATACAAACTATCGCTGCAATTTACTATCATGTCACCAGATCCTGAAATAGTCAGGTTAGCTTTCTTTGTAATTAAATTAGTGGCATCAATATCACCCGAACCTGACATTTTAGAATTGAAGTTATCCGAATTTCCAGACAATACAACATCTCCCGATCCACTAAGATTAATTTCAAAATCGGTGGCATTGACGTCCAGTTTCAAATCACCAGAACCAGACAGTTTGGCTTTAAAACTTGAAGCCACAATGTTACTTTTTGATTCCACATTACCTGAGCCAGATAGCGAAACAGCACTAATTTGTTCAAAGGGTACTATCAAAACGAGATTTTTCTTGGTACTGATACTCATATTTTTTTCCACATGAATTTGTAAAACATTATCTTTTACTTCGACCTTGACATAAGGCAAGATATTTTCCTCACCAGTAATTGTTATTGCCCCTTCTTTTCCAGAGACCAATACAACATCAAAAAAGCCTGAAACTCTAATTTGATCGTACTCGCCTGTAGCTCTTTTTTCAGTAACTATTTTTCCATTCCCCTTAATTTTACTTCCTTGAGCATATCCAATAACTGTAACAAGGAAAGTTCCTAAAAGGATTAATTCTAGTGATTTTTTCATTTTTAATTGATTTAAAGATTTATTGATTATGATTGAAACTATTTCTGAACATCGTTTTTATACAACTTTACATTACCATATTCGGAAGTAACTGTGACTTTGTTTTCTCCTTTTTTCTTGAAATAACCACTTACTCTTTTGGTATAATTAGATTCTTCTTTTAATCTGAAAATTAATTCATTATCGAATTTAAAATCAGCATGCTTCACACTAATGTCAAAATCAAAAATATAATTCGAATCAAAGCCTATCTTAATACCGGTATAACCCGCCGCAATGGCAATATTATTCGCTTTGGGCTGAATATCATCAATTGAAACATTACTGTATTTGGTATATAATCTTAATTGATTGGTAATCGATCCAATATCTATTGACAAATAATTACCATTTGCATCCAAGGAATTAACCTTATCAATTTTGATACTGCCATATTTACTATTATATTTTACATCACTGCCATCTCCAATTTCTATTTCGGAATAATCAGAGACCAAATCAATTTTGGCAACACGATCTATTGACAATTCAGAATATTTTGAGTTTATCGAGCCATTTTTTAAATAATCGATAGTAGATTTTGAACAATAGCCAATTTGGACTCTATTGCTGTTCCCATTTAGGTTTGCTAAATTAATTTTGCCATACTTACAATTGATATCCGTGGTGGAAAACAGATTGGTTGCGCTAATATTGCCATATTTATTATTCAAGATTACCGATCCATTTTTTGGAATCTTAATAGTGTAATTGATTTCGAAATTATCATTTTTTCCATTATTTTTGGAAGCGAAATTTTCAATTACAGTCTTGGCCGTAACCATACTTTTCAGCGCAATAAAATTCACATCAATAGCATCCAGTTTTTGACTCACCCATCTTTCACTGTCACCGCTGACTTTGATAAGGACATCAATTTTAATTTTATCTTCATTCCAGGTAGTAACAAGGATATTACCGTATGAGTTATCTATGTTGATGCCTGCATCGCTATTTACTATATAAGCTTTATTAATGCTTTTCTGTTTCGTATAGCTTAAATCATCATTAGAAAATCCTAAAAAAGGAATTAAAAAAAGTATCAGGAATATTTTAAATTGTTTTTTCATCGTTTAAATTTTTAAGTTTTTCAGATTCTTCGATACGCTGCAAAACACTCTGCAAAAAAGAAATCCGTGTCTGCAGATTACTGATCATTGCATAAATAATAGGCTTGCTTTCGCCGTTAACTTCCAATTCATGCATAATTTTGTCATAATCGCTATCCAGCGATTTCATTTGTTTTAAAGCGTCGCTAATAATTTTTTCATTTTCAGGTGATTTTTTCTCGTGAATTTTTTCTAATTCATTCTTAATTAATACGGTAAAAATTGAATCTGTCTGTTTAGTTTCTTTAGAGGCAAATTTCAATTCTTTTGGTCTGTCATTGTTTCTATACAATAATGACACACCCAGCAAAACAACTACTGAAGCAGCGACAGCATAGATAAAACTGTAGTTTCTTTTTTTCTTTTTCAGATCCAATTTCTTTGAAAACCTATCCGAATGCTGGCTGTCCAATTCATGAACATCCCACTGATTATCAAAATTTTCAAATAGCTGGTCTAATTTTTCATTTTCATTATTCATTTTCATAACTCATTTAATTTTTTTCTTAAGCTTTCTTTAGCTCTGCTCAAAGTTGTTCTACAGTTTGCATAACTAATTTTAAGAATTTCGCTTATTTCCTCCTGGTCGTAACCTTCTATATAAAACAAAGTTAAAACCATGCTGTAATTGTATTTTAAGGACTGAATAGCATCCAGAACCTGCTTAACTTTTAAATCATTAAAGTCTAATTTTTCTTCCCGGTCATTATCGTTCTCTTCTAGCTTATAAAGTGTTTTTTCAAAATCTTCTGTTTTAAATTGATTGTTTTTTTTGTAAAAATCGATGCTGTAATTGACTATAATCCTTTTCAGCCAAGCACCAAAGGCAACTTCCTGTTTGAAATCATTTATTTTGGTAAATGCCTTCAAAAAACCTTCCTGCATAACGTCTTCAGCAAAATGCTCATCTTTCACAATTCTATAGGCCACATTATACATCGCCTTGCAATAGCGATTATAAATCTCAAATTGTGCTTTCTGATTATTCTCTTTGCAGAGCGTAATTAAATCTTCGATATTTTGGTGGGTCAAATTCAATTAAATAGTAATGATTTATAATAAAGACATGATTTTTTTTGATATGTTACAGTTTTATAAAATTAGTTTAACTTTTTACACTTTTAAATCTAGGTTTTTTCAATCTTTCAAAAGGTAATTATGAAAGAAGTTATTTCTATTGCTATCGGGAACCAAGCTTTTTGAAAAATCCCAATGTGTCTGCTCCTAGAAAACAAATTCTAGAGTTTGGCTTTTTATTAATAGTATGCTTAATTAAAGAAAATAAAAGAAGAATTTTATTTTGGCATAATCATTGCCTTATTAAGGCTCGAATATTTTAATCTATTTATACAACAATATTAGATCAGAATATTGTTACTATACCTTATATTTGCGTTCCTATCTAAAAAATTAATGACAAAAAGACTTAAATACTGCTATGTCAAACCATAAAATACTCACTATTGACAATCTGTCACTTCAAGAATTTGATTCGGAAGCCGAATTAATTCCATTATTGACTCCAGAAGATGAGGAAGAAATGAATAATGAAGAATTACCGGAATTTTTACCTATTTTACCTTTACGCAATACCGTTTTGTTTCCGGGAGTAGTAATTCCAATTTCGGCTGGAAGAGATAAATCAATAAAATTGATAAACGACGCCAACACTGATGGAAAAGTAATTGGAGTAGTGGCTCAAATCAATGAAGACGATGAAGATCCTACCTTTGATGATATCAATAAAATTGGAACCGTAGCACGTATTCTTCGTGTTTTAAAAATGCCCGATGGGAATGTAACAGTTATCCTTCAGGGGAAAAAACGTTTCGAAATTTCTGAAGTAGTTTCGGAAACACCTTATTTAAAAGCAAAAATCAAAGAAGTTGCTGAAAAAAGACCTGCTAAAAAAGATACTGAATTCAATGCAATTATTGATTCAGTAAAAGAATTAGCGGTAAAAATTATCAGCGAAAGCCCAAATATTCCTACTGAAGCTACATTTGCTATAAAAAACATTGGAAGCCCTTCGTTTCTAATCAATTTTGTTTCTTCTAATATGAATTTATCAGTAAAGGAAAAACAAGATTTATTGTCGATTAATGGGCTGAAAGAACGTGCTTTGGAAACGCTTCGCTACATGAATATTGAGCTACAGAAACTAGAGCTTAAGAATGATATTCAGTCTAAAGTTCGTTTTGACTTAGACCAGCAGCAAAGAGAATATTTCCTTCATCAGCAGATGAAAACCATTCAGGAAGAATTGGGAGGTGTTTCGCAGGAGGAAGAAATGGACGAAATGAGCCAGAAGGCCAAAAGTAAAAAATGGGATGAAAAAACAATGAAGCATTTTGATAAAGAATTGTCAAAAATGCGCAGAATGAATCCACAGGCTCCTGATTTTGGTATTCAAAGAAATTATTTAGAATTATTTTTAGAATTGCCTTGGGGTGAATTCTCAAAAGATAATTTTGATTTAAAACACGCTCAAAAAGTATTAGATAAAGATCATTTTGGTTTGGAAGATGTCAAAAAGAGAATGATCGAACATTTGGCCGTGCTTAAATTAAGAAACGATATGAAGTCGCCAATTATCTGTTTAACAGGACCTCCAGGTGTTGGTAAAACATCGATTGGGCGATCTGTTGCCGAGGCATTGGGAAGAGAATATGTTCGTATCTCATTAGGCGGACTGCGTGATGAAGCCGAAATCCGCGGACATAGGAAAACTTACATTGGTGCAATGCCAGGAAGAATCATTCAGAGTTTAAAGAAAGCCGGAACTTCAAATCCTGTATTTGTTTTGGACGAAATTGATAAATTATCTTCCAGCCATAGCGGTGATCCATCATCTGCATTATTAGAGGTTTTGGATCCAGAGCAAAACAGTGCTTTTTATGATAATTTCCTTGAAATGGGCTATGATTTATCCAAAGTAATGTTCATCGCCACTTCTAATAATATGGCAGCAATTCAGCCTGCATTGATTGACCGTATGGAAGTCATAAAAATGTCAGGTTACACTATCGAAGAAAAAGTTGAAATTGCCAGAAAACATTTGTTCTCAAAACAATTGACAGCTCATGGACTTAAACCAAAAGATTTGTCTATTGGCAAAAAACAATTAGAAAAAATCGTAGAAGGTTACACACGTGAATCAGGTGTACGCGGTCTGGAAAATAAAATTGCTCAGATTGTCCGTAACGCAGCCAAAGCAGTAGCGATGGAAGAAGAATACAATAAAAAAGTTACAGACGAAGATATTATAAAAGTCTTAGGTGTTCCAAGATTGGAAAGAGACAAATACGAAAATAACGAAGTAGCTGGTGTAGTAACAGGTCTTGCCTGGACTAGCGTGGGAGGTGATATTTTATTTATTGAGTCTTTACTTTCACCAGGAAAAGGATCGATGACTATTACAGGGAATTTAGGCACTGTAATGAAAGAATCAGCCACAATTGCTTTAGAATACATTAAGGCAAACGCTGAATTACTGGGATTGAATCCAGAAGTATTGAATAAATACAACATTCATTTACACGTACCGGAAGGAGCTACACCAAAAGACGGACCAAGTGCCGGAATCGCCATGCTGACATCATTGGTTTCTTTACTTTCTCAAAAAAGAGTTAAGAAAAACTTGGCCATGACAGGAGAAATTACTTTGAGAGGAAAAGTACTGCCTGTTGGCGGAATTAAAGAAAAAATACTGGCAGCCAAAAGAGCCAATATTAAAGAAATCATTTTATGCCACGAAAACAAAAGCGACATTGATGAAATCAAACCCGAATATTTAGAAGGTCTAACTTTTCACTATGTTAAAGAAATGAGCGAAGTTTTAGAATTAGCCATTACAAAAGACAAAGTTAAAAACGCAAAAGAGTTGAAATAAATTTCAATATTTTAGATTACAAATAGCAAAATTCCAAATTCCAGTTCTGATTAATATCTGAAAATTGGGATTTGGACTCGAGCGATTGCTAACAGGCGAAAGCAATTTGTTTTTTACCTTATTATTAGCTGTTATTTTTGTAAGTTTGAATCTTGAAATATCAAACCTTCTTTTGATTATTGTATGTTCAAAAAACTTTTATTTTATTATTCTCTGCTAATTTGTTCTGTTTCCTACGGACAAACAGGAGGGAAATATACTTATGAGTTTTTAAATTTGATTACTTCACCAAGACAAGCTGCATTAGGCGGAAAAACGATTACTATTTATGATGAAGATGTCAATCAGGCACTTTTCAATCCTGCGTCAATCAATGACGAAATGCACAATCGTTTATCATTAAATTACGGAAATTACTATCAGGAAGTCACTTACGGCACAGCCTCATATGCCTACACTTATGATCAGCATCTGCAGACATTTCAAGCCGGAATCAATTACATTAATTACGGAAAATTTGACGGATATGATGAAAATGGAGTACAGACAAATTCATTTACCGGAAGTGAAATAGCACTTTCTCTTGGTTATGCCTACAATATTCCTTACACCGATATTCACATTGGTGCCAACACAAAACTTATTCAGTCTACATTGGAAAGTTACAGCTCATTTGGAGGAGCGGTAGATTTAGGAATGGTATATATTGATAAAAAAAATGATGTGAATTGGGCTTTGACTTTAATGAATATTGGAACTCAATTTACTACTTATGATGGGACTAGAGAGCAGCTTCCTTTTGAAATTATTGCTGGAGTATCTCAGGAGTTAGAACACGTACCTTTGCGCTGGCACTTGACAATTGAAAATTTACAGCAATGGAATTTGTCTTTTTCAAATCCTGTTAATTCTGAAACTTCTATTGATGGCACGGTAACAGAAGAAAAAGTATCTTTTTTTAACAATGCGCTGCGTCACATGATTTTTGGTGCAGAACTTTTTCCCAAGAAAGCATTTAATATAAGATTGGGCTACAATTTTAGAAGAGGTCAAGAGCTGCAGATACAGGATCAGCGCAATTTTTCAGGACTTTCATTGGGTTTTGGACTCAAACTGAATAAATTAAAACTAAATTACTCCTATTCTAAATATACATTAGCAGGAAACACTAGTTTATTTGGATTGATTATTAATTTTGGAGAATGATTTTAGAAAAAAGAATATAGATAACAGAACATAGACATGAAAAAAATCACCATAGCAATAGATGGATTTTCATCTACAGGTAAAAGTACCTTGGCGAAACAATTAGCAAAACATTTGGGTTATGTATATGTAGATACTGGTGCAATGTACCGCGCAGTCACTTTATTTGCAATGCAGAATAATTGTATTGGAATCGAATTTTTGGATAAAGATAAATTAATAGACAGCCTATCTTCGATAAAACTGCATTTTAAATTCAATCCCGAATTAGGTTTTGCCGAAATGTATCTGAATGATATTAATGTAGAAACTGAAATCCGGACTCTGGAAGTTTCCAGTTTTGTCAGTACAGTTGCAGCAATTTCAGAAGTACGCGCCAAGCTTGTGGAACAGCAGCAGGAAATGGGCAGAGAGAAAGGAATTGTCATGGACGGAAGAGACATTGGTACCGTTGTTTTCCCCAATGCCGAACTTAAAATATTCATGACAGCCGGTGCTGATACCCGTGCACAAAGACGTTTTGACGAACTGCAGGCAAAAGGAGATACAGTTTCCTATGAAGAAGTTTTAAAGAATGTGGTGGACCGCGATTATGTTGATACACACCGAGAAGATTCTCCTTTAGTAATCGCCAAAGATGCGATAGAAGTAGACAATTCGTATCTGGACCGTAAAGAACAGTTTGAAGTTGTTTTAGAATTGGTTAATGAAGTTATAAATTCATAACTTTCTTTAAACATATAAAAAATATAAGTTTTTTAGCCTTTAAAATAAACAGAAGTTTGTTTTAAAGGCTTTTCACATACTCCTCAAAAGAAATAACACACTCGTTTTTAATATTTTTACACTTATACAAGCTTCTCAAATTGAGTTCAATTTGGTTTTAACGTTACATAATCATATATGACTTATATGTTTAAAAAAAACATGTATTGTCGAGTATTTTTTTTGGTAATATCAATTTTAATGTTAGATTTACACGTCTCAAAATCTACAAATAAAAAAACAAATCATCTTATGGATATAAAATTACGATTGACAATTATGAATTTTCTCCAATTTTTCGTTTGGGGAATCTGGCTGATTTCATTAGGCGGTTATATGGGGCAGGTTTTCGGTCCAGTGGAAGGTAGTAGTACAGGTTTGTCCATCGCTAGAACTTATGCTTCTATGGGGTGGGCGAGTTTGTTTATGCCAGCCTTACTTGGAATAATTGCAGATAAATATTTTAGCGCTCAAAAGGTTTTAGGTTTTGCACATATCGCTGCAGGAATTTCAATCTTTTTTGCTACTAAGGCAACCAATTCTACTGAAATGTACTGGGTGATTTTTGTAACCTGCTGTTTTTATATGCCAACAATCGCATTGAATAATTCAGTAAGTTATGCGGTTTTAAATAAATTCCAATTTGATGTGCAAAAAGCGTTTACTCCAATACGTGTTTGGGGTACAGTTGGATTCATAATAGCAATGTGGATAGTAGATTTGACAGACTGGAAATCAAATACCAACCAATTTATTTTTGCTTCCGCTGCTATGATTGCAACAGGTTTGTTTTCGTTTACGATGCCGGATGTGCCTGCCGAAAATAAAAATACCAACCAATCCTTATCGAGTAAATTTGGATTAGACAGTTTTGTGTTATTCAGACAAAAAAAGATGGCAATATTTTTTGTATTCGCTATGCTTTTAGGAGCTGCTTTACAAGTTACCAATATGTTTGCTGATACATTCATCAGAGATTTTGGTTCCAATCCTGAATATCACGGAACTTTTGGAGTTGAACATTCTGTATTTATCATCTCGTTGTCCCAAATTTCAGAGACTTTATTTATTTTGACGATTCCGTTTTTCCTGAAACGATTTGGTATCAAGCAGGTAATGATGTTTAGTATGCTGGCTTGGGTATTGCGTTTTGCTTTATTTGGAATTGGAAATCCGGGTTCTGGAGTTATTTTCCTTATTTTATCGATGATAGTGTACGGAATGGCTTTTGATTTCTTCAATATTTCAGGTTCTTTATTTGTGGAAAGAGAAACCGACAGCAAAATCAGATCGAGCGCACAAGGATTGTTTATGTTAATGACAAACGGAATTGGAGCTATTTTGGGCGGTGAATTTGCAGGAAGAACGGTAAGTTATTTTACCACTGAAAATAAAGTTCAATGGCCGGAGGTTTGGTTTTCATTTGCCGGATATGCCTTTGTGATTTTGATTTTGTTTGCCTTTTTATTCAAATACAAACATGATCCGAAGGAATTGGAGAATGTGAAGCATTAAAAATGTATTAAATAAACCCGACAAGTTTTTAAAATTTGTCGGGTTTGTTGTTTAAAATAATATTTTTTTTTTGAAATATTTAAAAATAAAAAAGTGATTAGATTATATGAAATTCGAAATAGACTTTGACGAAAATATTTACCGTAAACAAATGGATTTATTGTTTGATTTGGGCTGGAAAAAAAAGACTGACTTTCATAGATATTCTCAATACCTTGGTGTTTTATTAATAGTTATTGGAATTTCTTTACTTTACGATAACCCAAATAGATTTATGGGTGGTCTTTTTTTTCTCTTTATTGGATTATATAATTTACTCCCTTTTATTTATTATTATTTTAAAGTTAAAAGTGTTCATAAAAAGTTTGAAATCGCAAAAGTAAAAGAAGTTAAGTTTTTAAAAGACAACAAAAAAGCAATTATTGAATTCACAGAGAAATCTTTCATTATGAAAGTTGGAGATAATACAGCAGTTCTAGACTGGGAAAAATTTACCTTATATTTAGTAAAAGAAGATAATTTAATACTTGTTGCAAAAAATTACGAACCATACATATTGGATAAACTTGAAGTTGGTGAAATAAATTTTGAAAAAATAATTTCCTTTATTCATGAAAGAATCCCTTTAAAGTTGATTTGAGTTTTTAAAATTGCAAGTGTGAGCGTCTCGCACGTACCCATAAAATATAGTAACAGTTTTGAGAGTTTAAACCTGACAAGTTTTTAAAATTTGTCGGGTTTGTTGTTATGAAATAGTGAACTTCTAAAATAGCCCCGATTGCAGTAAAAATCCTTGTGGACCGAGGTTCGGTTCACAAGATTGCAACAAAAATCGGGACTGAACTTCCTAATGAAAACAAAATTTCCTGCTCTTAAAACAATTGATTGATAATCATGCATGTTTTGTTTTGTCAGTTCAGAAAAAAGAATTAATTTTGCAGACCTTTTGGTGAATAGGAGTTTCCTTTAGGTATCAACAATTTAAGTAAAACAACTTCTGTATTTTTCTTTCGCATGAAGAAACTCGAGAAAAAACAGAATACAAATTTTTTATCAGCATGTCTGAACAATTAAAATCACAAGAAGAGTTTTTAGCAAATTTCAACTGGCATAACTTTGAAGAAGGTATCGATGCAGTAGATGAGAAAAACTTGTTGGAATTCGAAGAACTAGTATCAAAAACTTTTATCGCTACTGACCAGGAAGAAGTAGTAGAGGGAGTAGTTGTGAGAATTACAGATAGAGACGTTATCGTTGATATCAATGCAAAATCGGAAGGTGTTATTTCATTGAACGAATTCCGTTACAATCCAAATTTAAAAGTAGGTGACAAAGTAGAAGTATTAATTGACATCCGTGAAGACAAAACTGGTCAATTAGTATTATCTCACAGAAAAGCACGTACTATCAAATCATGGGATAGAGTTATTGCTGCAAACGAAACAGGAGAAATCGTTAATGGTTTTGTAAAATGCAGAACTAAAGGCGGTATGATCGTTGATGTTTTCGGAATTGAAGCATTCTTACCAGGATCTCAAATTGACGTTAAGCCAATTAGAGATTACGATGTATATGTTAACAAAATGATGGAATTCAAAGTGGTAAAAATCAACCACGAATTCAAAAACGTTGTTGTATCTCATAAAGCGCTTATTGAAGCTGACATCGAAGTACAGAAAAAAGAAATTATCGGTCAATTACAAAAAGGACAAGTATTGGAAGGTGTTGTTAAAAACATCACTTCATACGGTGTATTCATTGACTTAGGTGGTGTTGACGGATTGATCCACATTACTGACCTTTCTTGGTCAAGAATCAACCACCCAAGTGAAGTTCTTGAGTTAGACCAAAAATTAAACGTTGTAATCCTTGATTTCGATGATGAGAAAACAAGAATTCAATTAGGATTGAAACAATTGAACGCTCACCCATGGGATGCTTTGAACGCTGATTTGAAAATTGGTGACAAAGTAAACGGTAAAGTAGTTGTAATCGCTGATTACGGTGCATTTATCGAAGTTGCTGAAGGTGTTGAAGGTTTAATCCACGTTTCTGAAATGTCTTGGTCAACTCACTTACGTTCTGCTCAGGATTTCGTAAAAGTTGGAGATGTTGTTGAAGCTGTTGTATTGACATTAGACAGAGAAGACCGTAAAATGTCTTTAGGTATCAAACAATTGACTCAAGATCCTTGGACTGATATCACTGCTAAATACCCAGTTGGTTCTAAACACACAGGTATCGTTAGAAACTTTACAAACTTTGGAATTTTCGTAGAATTGGAAGAAGGAATCGATGGATTAATCTACATCTCTGACCTTTCTTGGACTAAGAAAATCAAACACCCATCTGAATTTGTAAATGTTGGTGAAAAACTTGATGTAGTAGTATTAGAATTAGATGTTGACGGACGTAAATTATCTTTAGGTCACAAACAAACTACTGCTAATCCTTGGGATCAATACGAAGATTCTTTTGCTGTAGGAACTATCCACAATGGTGAAATTTCTGAAATCGTTGATAAAGGAGCTACTGTAGAATTCGGTGAAGATATCGTTGCTTTCATTCCTACTCGTCACCTTGAAAAAGAAGACGGTAAAAAATTGAAAAAAGGTGATTCTGCTGATTTCAAAGTAATCGAGTTCAACAAAGAATTCAAAAGAGTAGTTGCTTCTCACACTGCTATCTTCCGTGAAGAAGAAGAGAAAAACGTGAAAGCTGCTGCTGAAACTACTTCATCTGCATCTACTACAAATGCACCAGCTGCAACTTTAGGAGATAACAATGATGTATTAGCTGCATTGAAAGCTAAAATGGAAAAATCAGAGAAAAAATAATTTTTAGATTTTTTAAATATAGAGAGCCCTGCGATTTGCAGGGCTTTTTTTTATTAAAATATCATTTTTTCACCTCTTTGGCATTTTTAACTCATTAAAAAGAATAAAACTGAATATTTAATTCTAAAAATGCTTATTTTTGAATAAACTAAAAACAATTTATGGTTCGAAAATTGCTTTTCTCTTCCAAATTTACATTGCCTACTTGTTTAATTGTTTTCCTTTTTTTAGTCTTTTCGACAGACATAAATGCTCAATGTGCCGGTAATAATAACAGTCTCACGTTATGCGGCAGCGATATAACAAATGTTAGCAGCAAGTCAATTGATCTGAATTTATTATTAGGAACTCATACAGCTGGAGGCACTTGGAGTGATGATGATAATTCCGGAGGATTAGTTGATACTGCCACAGGTATTTTAAATGCCCAGAAAGTATATGAAAGCGGTATTTATCATTATACCTATACTATAAATGGAGTTGTGGGCTGTGTCACTAATACAGCTACGATTACGGTTACTATCGGTGGTTATGCAGGAGTGCCGGGACCAAACAATTCTATCTGCAGTTCTGATCATGCTTATAGTTTATTTCAGGTTTTTCAGGGAACACCAGTTTTAGCTCCACAAAGCGGAGGAACCTGGCAAGCCCTGACTTTCGCAGGAGGATTAAATACAGTAACCGGTGTTTTAAATGCTTCTGTACCTCCTCCTTATAATACATACTCTTATAAATACTCAATTAACGCTATCGGCAGCTGTCCGGCAGTATCATCTCAAGTTTCGGTATCCATTTATCGTACTCCAGAACCAGGTACTCCCAGTAATTTACAGCTGTGTTCAAATCAGCTTGGCTCATATACAAATGTGAACCTATACAATCAATTAAGCGGAGAAGATACTGGTGGAACCTGGACGGAATTTGGTACATCAGAACTCAGCAACAGTACAGACTCTACAATTGACATTCAAAATATATACAATACAAAAGGGCCTGGATATTACAGTTTTACATATACAGTATCACCTCCTAAAGACGATCGTGTCTGCAGTAAACAGTCGGCCACAGTTACTATAGCAATAGGGGAGCAGTTAGATTTTACTTCTGCGACATTAACAGTAAATCCAAATCCTGTCTGCGAAAACAATTTATCAACTACAATCTATACAGGAATTTTGACACAAGGAGCTAAACCCATTGCAAACGGTTATTATAGAGTTGATTATTCCATTTCTGGTGTAGGTTCATTTGTTTCATTTCAAAATTTTTCTAATGGTATTTTAATATTTCCAATTCCTACTTCCTATTTTTCGCAAGTAAGAAATTATACAGTAAGCGTTACAAACGTTACTTTGACCGCGAGTCCAGTTTTTTGTTCAAGCATTGTTGGAACAATTCAAGATGTAGTAAACGTTTATCCAAGTCCTAAAATCAATAGCGCTACCCTTACAATTCCGCCAGTCTGCCAAGGTGCTGATGCTCTAGCTGCATTTTCTGGTACTTCTAACCTTACAGACGGAAGCTATGACATTATTTACAATTTGAGCGGAAGCAACAATCTAAATGGAATACCAGCAACAATGAATGTAATAGGCGGATTATCTACATTTACCATTCAATCTGCATATATACCAAAAGCCGGCACTACAGCAATTACAATTACCAGAATTACAAATTCTGCTACCGGCTGTCCTAATGCCTCAAACCTTAGAAAAGATTTTACAGTTAATCCGTCTTTAGATTTAAGCAATTTGGGAGTTACAGTAAAAGATGCCTGCGCAGCTCAGCCAACTGAAGTAACTTTAACTGGTTTAGGAATATTAACTGCTATCGATGTCACTTATAACCTTACAGGAAGTAATACTACTGGTTCTAAAATTATTTCTTTAACAGCCGTCGCTGGTCAAGTTAAATTTTCAATTCCAGCTGCCGATATTCCTAATACAGGCTCAACATCTTTAAACATAACAAATGTTACTAATACTATAACAGGCTGTACATTTGCAATAAACAAGGGAACATCTTTTACTGTTAATCCGCTTCCAAATACACCTGCTGCTTCAGGCGGACCTTTCTGCAGCGCTGATAATGCAACTGTTGCCAATTTAACACCTCAAGGAAATCAATACCAATGGTTTGATTCTGCTGCAAGTACAACACCATTAGCACTGACGACGCCATTACGCACCGGAGATTATTTTGTAAAAGAAGTGAATCCAGTAACTCTTTGTGAATCTGCTTTAAAAAAAATCCAGGTAACTATTAATACAACTCCGCAAATTGACAGTGCCAGATTATCAATTGCTACAACCTGTCAGTCTTATACAGTAACTGTTTTATTAGGAGGTAGTTCAAACCTTGCCAATGGAGATTATAATGTCCTTTACAGTCTTAGCGGAGCCAATACAGGAACCAGAATAGCTGCTGTTCTTAGCGTAACCAGCGGTATCGGCCGATTTGATATTCTTCCAAATTTTGTTCCAAACGTAGGTACCACTACAGTTCAAGTAACCAATATAACCAATCCAAATACTGGATGTACAAATACTGCCAATCTAAGTAAATCCTTTATTACAAATCCATTACCAGATATCTCCAGCATGGTAACAGCTATTAAAGATATTTGTCAGGGACAGTCAACAAATGTTGAATTATCAGGATTAGGATCTTTAACAACAATCAATATCAATTATCGATTATTGGGAGCAAATATTGTCAGCTTAAAAACCATTTCATTGACTGTTGTAAACGGAAAAGTAAGTTTTATAATTCCTGCATCTGATATACCAAAAGCAGGATTAACGACTTTTAATCTGACAAACATCACTAATACTGTAACTGGCTGTCCAATATTTACCGATCAAAAAACTAATTTCACTGTAAGTGGTCCTCCAGACACTTCCAGCATGACTGTAACCGTTAAAGACGGCTGTCCAAATCAGCCACTAAATGTTATTGTTTCCGGATTAGGAACTTTATCCAGCGTAAAATTTAGTTATAGCGTTACCGGTGCCAATACTATTAATGCACAAACTGATGCACTTATAGTAACAGGAGGCAGTACCAATTTTACGATACTTGGCTCAGGGCTTCCTAATACAGGATCTAATTCATTAATTATGAACGATATAATTAATTTAATTACAACTTGTTCTGCAGTAATCCCCCCAGCCCCTAAAAGTTTTGCTATTCTGCCAATTCCAAGTAAACCAGCTGCAAATGATCAGGGATTTTGTAAAGAAAATTCAGCAACAGTTGCAAATTTAAAACCTAGCGGAACGCAGTATAAATGGTATAATTCTGCAAACAGCACAACACCATTGCAGCCAAGCACACTTTTAATCAGCGGGAATTACTATTTGACAGAAGTTAACCTTACTACTGGATGTGAATCAAACGCTACTGTTGTTAATGTTGCTATAAACAGTGTACCAGTTCCAACATTAAAAACTGATGGTCAGAATTTTTGCGGAGCAGACAAACCGACAATTCAAAATTTGACTAGTAACACTAGCTATACTGGAAATTTAACATGGTATGATGCACCTGTGAATGGGACAGCATACGACAATACTGTTTTATTAACTGAAGGAACGACATATTATGCCATTGATTACAATCCTAATACTAAGTGCGTTTCAGGGCCATTAGAAACAGCTATTATATTAACAGCCTGCAGCGTTACTCCAGACGGCTTAACAATTCCTGACGGTTTTTCGCCAAATGGTGATGGCATTAATGATACATTCAAAATATTAGATATAGAATATTTATTTCCGAATTTCAGTATAGAAATATTTAATAGGTATGGAAATATCATGTTCAAAGGAAATATAAACAAACCTGACTGGGATGGAAAAAATTCTAATTCAAGCTTTATAAGCGGTGATGCCGCTACAGGTGTATATTTTTATATTATCAATTATAATAAAGAGAACTTTTCACCACGACAAGGACAGCTTTATTTGAACCGATAATTCTTTTTTTACTACTAAACCAATTCCAATGAAAAAATTAATACTTTTTGTGTTTTTTTTCCTTTCTATACTAAAGGCAAGCGCTCAGCAAGAACCTCATTTTACACAGTATATGAGTAATATGAGTGTGATAAATCCTGCTTATGCAACAGATACGCCGGCAATACTAAATTTAGGAAGTCTTTATCGCTACCAATGGGCTGGAATTAAAGGCGCTCCAAAAACACTAACCTTATTTGCACATACTCCAATAAATGACAAAATCGAAACCGGCTTCTCATTAATTTCAGATGATATAGGTGATGGTGCAAAAAAAGAAACAAATTTTTTTGCTGATTTTGCCTATGTACTTCAGCTAAATGAAACCCACAAACTTTCCTTTGGACTAAAAGCTGGATTTACTGCAATAACTACAAATTTCAACGGCTTTCAGTTAAACAGCGGTGACGTAACTACTGATTTAGCATTTGCAGAAAACACAAACAAAACCATGCCAAATATTGGAGCAGGAGCATACTTCTTTGCTGATAATTATTATATCGGTATATCTGTTCCAAACATTCTTTCTGCCGAACACCCAGGATCATCCGGAGGTAAGATTAATTCCTTTGGAACTCATAAAGCTCATGGTTATTTAACTGGGGGTTATGTATTTGACATCAATGAAGAATTTAAACTAAAACCGGCAGCTATGGCCATATTTGTTGAGGGAGCGCCTGTTTCTGTAGATTTAACAGCTAATGTATTGTATAATGAAAAATTTGAGCTTGGAGCAGCTTATCGGATTGGAGATGCTGTAAGTGCTCTAATGAGCATAAATGTATCTCCAAATTTTAGAATTGGTTATTCTTATGATTATACTATTTCTAACCTGAGCCAGTTTAATTCCGGCTCACATGAAATAGTGCTTTTGTATAACTTGAATTTGTTGGGTAAAGGATATAATAAATCGCCTAGATTCTTCTAAAAAAACAAAGATGAAAAGAATATATATACTTTTAATTGTTTTTACAATCCAATTTGCACAAGCCCAGCAGGAGGATCTGCAGAGAGCAAATCGTCTGTTTAACAAAACGTATTACAGCGAAGCCATTCCTTTGTATGAAAAAATTAGTCTTAAAGATAAAAGTACTGCAGTAATTCAAAATCTGGGAGACTGTTATTATTACACTGGCCAATATGATAAAGCTCAGGCACAATATGCTCTTTTATTTCAAAGCGGAAGCAACGAACTAAATGAAGACTTTTATTTTAGATATGCACAAACATTAAAAACCAGAGGAAAATACGATGAAGCCAATACTGTTCTAAGAAATTACTATCAGATTTCAAATAATAGTGCTGCAATCGAAAAATTAGACAAGGGAATTAAAAGTTTAAGTAATGTCACCGCAATTGGAGATAGATTTCAAATTGTAAATTTAGCTTTGAACACAGAAAATTCAGAATTTGGCGGAGTCGTTTTTAATGATAATTTAGTATTTGCTGCTGTTAAAAAGAAACCGAGTCTATTCGACAAAACCTATAAATGGAACAATGAAGGCTATCTGAATTTAGTAAGCATTCCATTGAAGAATATAAATACAAAAGATTCTATTGTATCCTATTTTTCTAAAGAATTAAAATCACCAATGCACGAATCGAATGCCATTTTCACAAAAGACGGTAAAACAATGTATTTTACCCGAAATAATTATAATAACGGCAAAATAGGAAAAAACGCTGAAAAAATATCTAACATTCAAATTTTCAGGGCAGAATTAATTAATGGAAAATGGACAAATGTTGTTTCATTACCATTTAACAGTCCGGAATATTCGGTAGAGCATCCTGCTTTAAGCCCTGATGAAAAAACATTATATTTTGCTTCTGATATGCCGGGAACATTAGGATCCTTCGATATTTTCAGTGTTTCTGTAGATGGTTTAACATACGGTGTTCCAACTAATTTAGGAGAAAATATAAATACATCAAAAAGAGAACAGTTTCCATTTGTTTCAAAAGACAGCCAGCTGTATTTCTCTTCGAATGGACTGGAAGGATATGGCGCTTTAGATATTTTTGTATCAGATATTCATAATAATACCTATTCGAAAGCTTCAAATGTCGGACTGCCTGTAAATTCTGGTTATGATGATTTTGCCTATTATATTGATTCAGATACCAAAGAAGGTTATTTTTCATCTGACAGACCGGAAGGAAAAGGAAAAGATGATATTTATTCCATAAAAGAAACCAAAGAACTGCTTATTGAAGACTGTAAGCAGTATATCAGCGGTATAATAACGGATATTGATTCGCATCTTGCCTTAGAAAATGCAAAAGTTATACTGATAAACAGTGACGATCAGGAAATTAATAAATTTATAACTGCAGCAGATGGAAAATTTAATTTTTCTATAGCATGTGAATCTCAGTATTCTGTATTTGTAACCAAAGAAAATTATACCGAAAATTCAAAGTCATTGACTATTTCTAAAGACAGAAACAAAACTAATGATGCCTCTATGGAAATCAAGTCTCAGGAAATAATCAAAAAAGAAGAAGAACTGGCCGCTCAGCAATTAAAAGCTGCCGAATTAGCGGCACTCGAGCAAAAAAGAAAGGACGATGCTATAGCTTTACAGCAGCAAAAAATAGCCGATACTAATGCTGCTGAATCCAAAAGACTGGCAGAAATAGCTGCACTTGAACAGTTGAAAAAAGACAAATTAGAAGCGGATAAAAAACAAAAAGAATTAGCTGAAGCTAAGAAAAAAGAAAAAACTGCAGCTATAGTTGCAGCAGAAAAAGATGTTGTTAAAGATAAAGACAGGCTGATAATCAAAACTGAACCTATTTATTTTGATTACAACATGTGGTACATCCGAAAAGAATCTAAAAAAATTCTAAATCGTGTAGTCGAATTAATGAAAAAATATCCTGAAATGGTTGTGGAAATTGGTTCTCATACTGATAATCGTGGCGCTGCGAAATTCAACCTGAATCTTTCTCAAAACAGAGCCGATGCAACAAGAGATTATATTTTGGAACAGGGAATTTCTAAAAACAGAATTCATGCCAAAGGCTACGGTGAATCTGTTCCAATTGTAAAATGTATACCGGAAGATTCATGCGATGAAGAACAACACGAATTAAACAGAAGAAGTGAATTTGTAATTAAGAATCTATAAAAAAACACATTGATTCATAAACAAAGAAATCCTAATTCGTTTGAATTAGGATTTCTTTTATCGTCTTGTCGCTTACCGTGGTTGGGGAATAAAGATGCAAGAGTTTTGGTTAAATACAAATTTCACATGTACAAACTATCTTTAAATATACAAAATTAGGTGTTTTCATCTTAAGCTTAAATGCGGTCTTTTAATATTGTAACACTCAATAGATTCTTTAATTAGCTTACCGAGTCCTTGACCATTTTTGCATTTATAAATCAAAAACTCATGTTTTAAAACACCATTAATCCTCTCGGCTAAAGCATTTTGATAACAATCATAACCATGATGGACTGATTTTATTGGCTTTTAATACATTTTGATAGGTCTGTGAACAATATTGTAAACCTCTGTCTGAGTGATGTATTAAAGGAAGATTGTTTTCCCTATTTCTAATACCATTTAGACATATTAAACAGTCTGATTTAAATAAAGAAATAGTCAAAACTGCATAGATTTTTAACAAACTTTTCAGTTATCAATTCTTTGACTATCTCATCTAATTTAATTTTCAGTTCTTCCATTGTTTTGTAGATTTTGTTAGTAATTTTCCTTTTCATATTAAGCCAAACAAGTTCTGCTGGATTGAGTTCTGGAGAATATGGTGGAAGAAAAATAAGTATTATGTTTTCTGGAATGATTAACGCTTTTCCTTTGTGAAAAGCACCATTATCTAAAATGACTACTTTTAATTCTTCGGGTTTCTTTTTTGACAATTCGTTTAAGAATATTTGAAAATTATCCCCATTACAATACGGCAATTCTATTACTAAACTATCCCCGTTGATTGGGGAAAATGCTCCAAAAATATAGGTTGATCTGAATATGTTTTGGTAAGTGCAAATGGGCTTTACCTCTTTTGCCGTTAAGGCTCTGCCGTTTCTGGTAAATAATCCAAATCGGCTTTCGTCTTGCACGTAAAGATTAAAATGAGTGAATTTTTCTGAAACATTTTTTAATGTAGAATCAAGAATTATTGAGAAGTTTTTTTAAAAGATTCGACAGCGTTGAGGTCTTTTTTTACATGACTTTTTCTAGATACTTTTAATTTGGCACCAAAATGCCTTTTCGCATATTTATTTACTGTGTGGTAATTTATGCCTTGAGGAATGTAATTCTCAACAATCCAATGAATTAAATCTACATAAGAGGTAAAGGCATCTTTTGGAGAGGTTAGCCTTTGTTTAATTGCTTGATGGATTTCACTAGTGATTATAGATTTTTTATAACCAATTCTTCGATCAAACAGTAATACAGATAATTAGAACTATATAATAGTCTAATTTATGTAAAAAAAATAGCCTGAGTTTTCAGGCTATTTTATAAATCTAAATGGTATTAGTACAAACGCTAAAATATTTACTGATAAGTGGAAAGGATATTCCCCGTTGAAATCAAAGTATAATATTGAACAGAAGGAAAGTAAAAACGGGAAGAATTTTTAAGGAAATGCCTATTGTCATTCATCAGCTAAAAGCATGGATAAGCACTGTTCCAATTCATGTACGTAAAAAGCATGCCCAGTCTTATTTTGATGAATTCGCTTTTAGGCCTTTTTGGAATAGTGTGCAGACTTTTAGAATTTTTTAGCTTTTGGAATCAAATTGTAAAACCCTAACTTTTTGCAAAACATCAGCAGCATTAGAAACTCCTTTTTCCTGTTGTTTTTTTGCCCATTTATCTTGAATTTCTTCAAATTTGGTTACCTCTTTGAACTCTTTTAATTCCTTCTTTTCAAGAAGACGTATTTTTGTACCTTCCTTTTTTAGGGTTTCTATTTGTGTATCAAAACTTTTGTCCATAGTTGTGCCTAAGGACTT
>NZ_JADKPR010000006.1 GCF_015351475.1 Flavobacterium sp. HJJ
ATCTTTTTTTATAACAAAAAATATATCATAAAGCCGTTTTTATATTTTTTTGAAAAACAGATTTCGTTATATTTGTAAAAGTATAACGAAAAAGACTGACTTTGAAAATCAAGAGCAAAATCTGGATAGAAACCGATGAGGGAATTCTCATTAGCGAAGGGCGTATTCATTTGCTAAAACAGATTGAAGCTACGGGTTCGCTCAACAAAGCGGCGAAGGAAATGAATATTTCGTATCAAAAAGCGTGGAAATTAATCGACGCTTCGAATAAAGCTTCCAAAGAGCCCTTAATTGCAACCCAAGTGGGCGGAAATAAAGGCGGAGGTACTGTTATTACTCCTTATGGGAAATCGCTTATCGCGTCTTTTGAAAAAATCAATGTGGCCTGTTGGGAATTTTTGGATGCCGAACTCAAGAAACATTCGTTATAATTAGTTTATGGAAAACAAAATCACAGCAATACTTTTGGCCGGAGGAAAAAGCCAGCGAATGGGAACCGATAAAGGCTTATTGGACTGGAACGGAAAAACATTCATCCAGCACATTTGCGATACTCTGCAGCCTATCGTAGGCTCGAATATCTTGATTGTTTCTGCCAACAAAGAATACGATAAATTAGGTTTTTCAAGAGTCGAAGACATTATTGAAAATAAAGGCCCAGTGGGCGGACTTTACACAGGTCTGAAAGAATCCAAAACAAAAGTAAATCTGGTTATAAGTGTCGATGTACCACTCGTAACAACCGAATTACTGCAATGGCTTTTAGAAAACCACAACGAAACAGATATGGTTACACAAACTGCAATCGGAGACAAAACCAGTCCGCTGATTGCAGTCTACGACCGCTCGATGAAAATTGTTTTTGGCGAGCAGATAGCAGGAAATAAATTGAAATTAAAGCAGGCAATCGAAGATGTAAAACACCGCACTATTGAAATTCCTGAAAAATGGAGCAATCAAGTGCAAAATATAAACACAAAAGAAGAATATCAAAATTTAATCAAATGACCATTACGCTAAAATATTTTGGGTCACTCGCCGATATTACGAAATTGAGAGAGGAGCAATTCACTTTTGATGAAGAGACTATTTCGGTTTCTGCATTAAAGTCAAAAATTGAAAGCAGTTATCAAAATATGCAAAATACAGCTTACACCATTGCGGTCAACCAGACGATGAGTGATTTGCAAAACAAAATAAAAGATCAGGATGTGATTGCCTTTTTACCGCCTTTTGCGGGAGGATAAGGATTTAAGATTGCAGATTTTAGAATTTAGATTTCAGGTAGAAAAAACTTATATGACTTATATGTTTCCAAAAAAGTTTTAAAAATAAAATGATAAACGCCAAACGCTATAACAGACAGATTATCCTCCCTGAAATTGGAGAAACTGGTCAGCAAAAATTGCAAGACGCCCGCGTTTTGGTAATTGGTGCGGGAGGTTTGGGTTGTCCAGTGCTTCAAAACTTGGCAGGTGCAGGAGTTGGAACTATTGGAATTGTCGATGGGGATGTCGTGGATGAAACCAATCTGCACAGACAATTATTATATACTTTAAAAGACTGTGGAAAAAGCAAAGCAGAAACAGCAAAAAAAGTGGTTTTGGAGTTGAATCCAGAGATTAATGTTACTGCTTTTTCAGAGTTTTTCACGACACAAAATGCAATCCAAATTGTAAATGATTACGAAATCATTGTGGATTGCACTGATACATTGGCTGTCCGTTATCTGATAAATGATTTGGCTGTAGCCAAAAAAATTCCGGTTGTTTATGCCTCTATTCATAAATTTGAAGGGCAGGTTTCGGTGTTTAATTATAAAAATGGGCCAAGTTACCGCTGTTTGTTTCCGGAGCAGGAAAGTCTGAAAGCGGTTCCAAATTGTACAGAATCAGGTGTTTTGGGGGTTTTGCCAAATACCTTAGGTACGCTTCAAGCTACCGAAGTACTTAAAATAATACTTGAAATTGGTACAGTATTATCGGGAAAATTACTGATTTACGATGCCTTGAATTTTCAGACTCAAACCATTGATTTCGCCAGAAATCCAAAAGCAATCGAAAAAGGATTTATCAATGGAAGTCTGCTTTTGAATCGTAAAAAAGCAAATGAAAACTTAAGTCCTGATGCTTTTCTAGAAAAATGCAATCAGTTGGGAATGGTTATTATTGATGTCCGTGAATCAGATGAATTGCCCGAGTTGAAGAAAGATAATGTGATTCGGATTCCTTTGAGTGAATTGGAAGAGTATAGTAAGAAATTAAATAAAAATCAGGAAATTGTACTGTTCTGCCAAACAGGCCAGCGTAGCCAACAGGCGATGAATTATCTGCAAAACTCTGGGTTTATTGGAGTTTTTCATTTAGCAAGAGGAATTGCATCCCTTAAAAATCAAATAGAATAGCAATGATAATGCAAAATTCAATGACAATTTCAATAACAATATCAAAAAAATAAAAATAGGCTATAGATGTCACAGATAATTAAAAAAATAATCGACGGAAATCCGTTCAATCCGTGTCATCCGTGGCCCAATAACAAAAATATGTCAACAGATAAACCAAAAAAAAGTTCTTTTATTCAAGGACAAATAACCTCCGAGTTCATAGGGAATTCGATAGCCAAACACCAAAGTAAAACCACAATTGGCGCCCATAACATTTTTTTAGGTCAGGTCCGTGCCGATGTCATTGAAGGCAAAACGGTAACCGCAATTGAATATACCGCCTATGAAGAAATGGCAGAACAAACGTTTTACGAAATTCGGGAATCGGCTTTCTCCAAATATGATTTGACCTGCCTGCATATTTACCACAGTTTGGGATTGGTAAAGACGGGGGAAGTCTGTTTGTTTGTCTTTGTCTCGGCACCAAGACGAAAAGTGGTTTACGAAGCTTTGGAGTTTTTGGTGGAAGAAATAAAAGAGAAAACAGCGATTTTCGGAAAAGAAATTTTTGATGACGAAAGTTATACTTGGAAAGTAAATAGTTAAGCTGTTTCGCAAAGTAACTCTAAAAAAACACAGAGATACACAAAGAAAAAATAAAACTTTGCGAGGCTTTGCGGATCCTTTGCGAATCTTTGTGAAATAAAATCATTAATCAAAAATCTGAAATCTAAATGGTAGATATCACCCATAAAATAATTACCCAGCGCACTGCAACTGCTCAGGCCATTGTAAAAGTAGGTTCGCCTGAAACGATGCAGGCAATTGTAAATAAAACAGTTCCAAAAGGAGATGTATTGGAAGTCGCTAGAACTGCCGGGTTATTTGCGGTAAAAAACACTTCAAATTCGATTCCCGACTGTCACCCGATGCCGATAGAATTTACAGGGATTGAATACGAATTGCTCGATGATTCAGTGTTGATAAAAGTAACCGTTAAAGCAATTTACAGAACAGGAGTTGAGGTCGAGGCGATGCACGGTGCTTCGATAGTGGCTTTGACCATGTACGATATGCTAAAACCCATAGACAAACAAGTCGAAATTTCGACTATAAAACTGCTTCATAAAAAAGGTGGAAAATCCGATTATGGAGTAAAAGAAAATCTTGATTTATCGGTGGCGGTGATCGTTTGCTCGGACAGTGTTGCCAGTGGAAAAAAAGAAGACAGAGCCGGAAAAGTAATTTCGGATAAAGTTAAAAAGATGGGAATGACGGTTTCCAATTATACGGTAATTCCGGATGAGGTTGCTGATATTCAGGAAACGATTACCAAATTATGTTCCGGCAATAAAGATTTGATTATTCTAACCGGCGGAACAGGTTTGTCCAATCGTGATGTAACTCCCGAAGCGATTATTCCAATGCTTGACCGTTGCATTCCGGGGATTGAGGAAGCGATTCGTTCTTATGGACAAGACAGAACGCCTTATGCGATGTTATCCCGAAGCGTTGTTGGTTTCAAAGGAAACACGCTGATTATGGCTTTGCCAGGATCGACAGCGGGAGCAAGTGAATCGATGGATGCCGTTTTTCCTTCGGTGTTGCATTTATTTAAAATACTAAATGGTTTCAACCATGGAAAATAGCAAAAATCCAATGCAGGACGACCACGGAAGGGTACACAATTACCTTCGCATTTCGATTACAGAACATTGTAATTTGAGATGTACGTATTGTATGCCTGCCGAGGGGATTGCGCTTACACCAAAAGCGCATCTGATGACTGCAGAGGAGATTGTTACCATTGCGCAGACTTTCGTAAAACTTGGCGTCAACAAAATCCGATTGACAGGAGGTGAGCCTTTGGTCCGAAAAGATGCCAAAAAAATTATTGAAGAATTAGGAAAACTTGGCGTAGAACTGACTTTGACGACCAACGGAATCCTAGTTCACGAATTTATAGATACTTTCAAAGAAGCCGGAATTACCACTCTGAACGTGAGTATCGACAGTTTGAAACAAGACAAATTCAACGAAATCACCCGTCGTAATTATTTTGAGAAAGTCATTGAAAATATTGATTTGCTCGAAAGAAACGGCTTTAAAGTAAAACTGAATGTCGTTGTTGTCAAAGGATTTAATGACAACGAAATTGTTGATTTTATTGAATTGACCAAAGAACGAAATATTCAGATTCGGTTTATAGAGTTTATGCCTTTTGACGGTAATCGATGGAATAAGGAAAAATTGGTAAGCTATGCCGAAATACTTTCACAAGTGAATGATTTTTATGGTAAATCTAATGTAAACCGTTTGCAGGACAGACCAAATGATACCTCCAAAAATCATAAAATTGAAGGTTACCAAGGGAGTTTTTCGGTAATCAGTTCGGTTACGAATCCGTTTTGCAGTACGTGTAATCGTATCCGTTTGACCGCCGATGGAAAATTGAAAAATTGTCTGTTTTCGAATACTGAAACTTCTTTGCTCGATACCTTGCGAGCAGGGGAATCAATAGAACCGCTTATTTTTCAAAATATAAAATTCAAATTCGCCATGCGTGGCGGAATGGATAATGATGCTAAATTCCAAGATCCGCTTCTTTTTTCGAAAAACAGGAGCATGATTAAGATTGGAGGGTAGTATTATTTCACAAAGATTCACAAAGTCTATTGAGTAAGGTTTTTAATGAATTTCTAAAAAAAAATCTGCGAAATCTGAGTGAGAAACAGTGGCACGCAGATTTTCGCTGATTAACGCAGATAGAAAGGATTAATTTTATAGGCAAGGACTTTGCGCCTTAGCGTCTTTGCGAGAAATTGGGTTCGTAAGGAGTCGCTAAGACGCAAAGAAAAACGAATTATGAAAATAAAATATTGATTTTTAGCCCCGATTGCAGTAGAAATCCTTGTGTGCCGGGGTTCGGCACGCAAGATTGTAACGGAGCGGGAGGAATTTCTCTGAAAATAACAAATCTTTCTGCTCCAAAATACCTGACAAAAGTCATTTCTGCGCCATATAATCGTGGATACCTTTGCGAAATGAATGCAGAAAAAGAATCCGGAAAGAAAGGTTATAACAATTACGGGACACATCTCCGTGAGAAATACAATGGAAAAAAAGTTTTCAAGGTAATTGTCGATGGTAATTTTAGCTGTCCCAACCGCGACGGACTTAAGGGTTACGGAGGTTGTACCTATTGTAATGTCGATTCCTTCACACCGGATATTTCCCGAAAAGCGCCGACAATTGAGGAGCAATTGCTTCAGGGGATGGAGCGCGCCAAAAAATCATATAAAGCGGATCAATTCATAGTTTATTTTCAGCCGAATACGAATACGTACGCCAATGTCAATTATTTAAAAACGATTTACGACCGTGCTTTAGCCTTCAATCCTGATGAGGTTGTTGGGTTTTCGGTGGGGACGCGTCCTGATTGCATCGATGCCGAAAAAGTGGCTTTACTCGAAAGTTATTGCGACCGTTTTGATGTTGATCTCGAAATGGGAATGGAATCGATGTATGACGAAACACTGTTGAAAATAAATAGAGGCTGTACCCACGCCGAATTCATTACTGCAGTGGAGCTATTAAAAGACAGCCCAATCGATTTGTGCGTGCATACCGTTTTTGGATTTCCGTGGGAAACCCGCGAAATGATGCTCAACTACATCAATGAAATCAACCGTTTTCCGCAAATAAAATTCGTTAAATTCCATCACTTGCACATCGTCGAAGGCTCGATTATGGGCGTACATTATAAGCGAAACCCTTTTCCGCTCTTCACTTTGGAACAATACACTGATTTGCTTTGTGAGTTAATTCCGCTCTTGCGACCTGATATTGTTATTCAGCGCCTCTTCGGGATCTCCGATTGGGACTTGCTCATCGCCCCAAATTGGGGACTCAAAAAAACCGAAATCCAGCATTATATCGACTCCACGATCGAAAAAAGGGGAGTTATTCAAGGTTCGCAGTACAAAGGGAATTAGAAAGAGTGTTTTTTTGCCGTTACCGGCAAAAAAGTAAAGTTTTTAAAGATGTTTTTTGTTGTATATTTGCCGATAACGGCAAGTTTAAACAAAGCGATGAGGTATATTTCTGTAAATGTGTTTGCAAAAAAATGGAGTTTGTCTGAAAGGACTGTGCGTCATTATTGTGCTTCCAGTAAAATAAAAGGTGCTTTCCAGACAGGCAAAACCTGGAATATTCCCGAAGATGCTGTTTTGCCTGAAAAGGAGAAAAAGAAAAAATTCAGTAACAATATTTTGCTGAATCACCTGAAAGAGCAAAAGGATATGAAGCTTAAGGGAGGGATTTATCATCGTACACAGATTGATCTCACTTATAATTCCAACCGCATTGAAGGGAGTAAACTTAGTCACGATCAAACCCGATATATTTTTGAAACGAATACGATTGGCATTTCTAAAGAAGCTATTAATGTAGATGATATTATTGAGACCTCAAATCACTTCCGTTGCATTGACCTGATAATTGATAAAGCTAAAGCAAAATTGACAGAATCATTTATCAAGGAATTACATTTTTTATTGAAATCGGGTACTTCTGATAGTGGTAAAGATTGGTTTAATGTCGGTGAATACAAAAAGCTTCCCAATGAAGTTGGAGGAAATGAAACTTGTTTGCCTAAAGAGGTCGCTGTTAAAATGAAAGAACTGCTTTCTGAGTATTATAAAATTGAGAAGAAATCTCTAGAAGATATTATTGATTTTCATTATCAGTTTGAAATTATTCACCCCTTTCAGGATGGTAATGGCCGTGTGGGACGATTGATTATGTTTAAAGAATGTTTGGCAAACAATATTGTGCCATTTATCATTGATGAAGATTTAAAATTATTTTATTATAGAGGTTTGCAGGAATGGAATAATGTAAAAGAATACCTTTTGGATACTTGTCTAACCGCTCAAGATAATTACAAAGCCATTCTTAATTATTTTGAAATAGTTGGTAATAAAGATTAAGAGAAGTAGTGTCTGTATGCTATCTGTTCGAAGAAAATTTGTTTTTCTTTTTTGGCAAACAACCAATATTTCGACAAGTTATTCAATAAGTTTTTTTGCCCTTTTGGTGAAAATTTAGTTTTGTAATATAATTCTATATAATATTGATGTTAATAAAAGATTTTATTGCAATATCTTTTATATTTACGAGCTTGAAATATCGAAAATGAATATTATCCTAATCGATAACTAACTTATATCATGACCAAAAAAATATTATTACTACTTGGCTTCGTTTTATTCAAATTTGTTTTACAATATTCATTAATAAGCTCCGACTACGATTTACAACGAGATGAATATTTGCACTTAGATCAAGGCCATCATTTGACCTGGGGATATCTATCGGTACCACCGTTTACTTCCTGGATTTCCTATATTATTTATCTTTTAGGGAATTCGGTTTTTTGGGTGAAATTTTTTCCCGCTTTGTTTGGCGCAATGACTTTAGTTGTGGTTTGGAAAGCAATTGAGGAATTAAAAGGTAAGCTGCCTGCCTTAATATTGGGAGCTGTTTGTGTGCTGCTTTCGTCTCTTTTGCGATTAAACACCTTATATCAGCCTAATTCTTTTGATGTTTTGTGCTGGACGACTTTGTATTTTGTCTTAATAAAATACATCAATTCTGATAATACCAAATGGCTTTTCATTGGAGCTGTCGTTTTTGCTTTAGGTTTTTTAAATAAGTATAATATTGGCTTTCTATTCATTGGTTTGATTCCCGGATTGTTAGTGACGAAACAGAGAAAAATCTTTGCTCAGCCCAAATTTTACTTGGCATTGATTTTAGGATTGTTACTTATTGCACCGAATATTTATTGGCAGATTCAAAACAGTTTACCTGTTATTCATCATTTAAAAGAATTGGCAGATACTCAGTTAGTTTATGTTGATCGGTTAGGATTTTTAAAATCACAATTGTTCTTTTTTATCGGCTCTTTTTTTGTTATTGTTTCGGGATTATTAGCCTTATTATTCTACAAACCATTTGAGAAATACAAATTTTTCTTTTGGTCTTTACTTTTTACACTAGCCGTTTTTATGTATTTCAAAGCCAAAGATTATTATGCTATTGGGTTATATCCTATTTATATTGCCTTTGGTGCTGTCTTTTTAGAAGAACAATTAAAAAATGGCTGGAAAAGGTATTTATTTTTAGTTTTAATTGTAATTCCTATGTTGATTTTTATTCCAATGTATAAAGTTGATTTTCCAAATAAAAGTCCGCAATACATTGTGAGTCATGCCAAAGAATTTCAAAAATACGGACTGCATCGCTGGGAAGATGGAACAGAGCATATACTTCAGCAGGATTTTGCCGATATGGTAGGATGGAAAGAATTGGCCGTGAAAGTAGATTCTGTTGCCGGAACATTGCCGGATTTGGAACATACCTTAATTCTCTGTGATAATTACGGACAGACCGGTGCTATCAATTATTATACTAAAAATAAAAAAGTAATCGCTCATTCCTTCAATGCCGATTATGTTAATTGGATTCCTTTGGATAAAGAAATTAAAGACATTATTTTGGTAAAAGAAGATAATGATGATGATAAAGAAAGGAAAAGAGAAATTCCAATTTTTGACACCGTTTATTTGGCAGGTAAAAGGATTAATAAGTTTGCTAGAGAGCCAGAAATTTCGATTTATGTTTTGCGGGGTGCCAAAGTGGATATCAACAAAAGAATAAAAGAAGAAATGGAAAGAAAGAAAAATTATCAAGAATAATGCATTAGTATTCTCAGCGGATATTATCGTCGAGAAGAAAAGTTATATGTTGGATTATAGTATTAGATAAACAGCAGAGCATTCCATTTTTAAATTAAACTAAAAACTCCCTCAGCTATTTTGTCGAGGGAGTTTGATAATTTATTTTTAATGCTAATTATTTAATGTCTTTAGATTCATATTTTACAAATCCGCCACAATTGCCGTTTCGGTCGATGGATTGCTGAACGATTAGGTTTCCAATATCGATCATATTATGTAATTCATATAAATCCTTGCAGACCAAATGATTTTTTATTTTGTCATCAATTTCGTTCTGCAGATTTTTAAGAACATTTTTTGCCAGTAATAAATCCGATTCAAATCGTACGATTCCCGCATTCTGACGCATTAACAATTGTAATTTTGCTTTGGTTTGTGCGATATATTCGGGAGCAATTTTATCTTTAGACTGGTTAGGCCATTCAGAAATAATGCTGGCAGTTTTTGAAGTGATAAAAGGATTTTCTGCCAAGTAATGATATATTTTATCCGAGTAAACCAAAGCTTCTAAAAGTGAGTTTGAAGCCAGTCTGTTAGCGCCGTGTAATCCTGTTCGGGAACATTCGCCGCAGGCAAATAAATTCTCTATTGAGGTTTTTCCGTTGCTGTCTACCACAATGCCGCCACATAAATAATGCTGGGCAGGAACAACCGGAATCCATTCTTTTTCAAGATCAATTCCCACTTTTTTGCAGTGGTTGTAAATCATTGGGAAATGGTTTTTGAATCCTTCCATATCCAAATGTGTGCAGTCTAAATACACACATTCATCACCCGATTTTTTAAGTTCCAAATCAATGCTCTGCGAAACAATATCTCTTGATGCCAAATCGCCTCTTGAGTCATAATTCAGCATAAATAATTCGCCTTTTTTGGTTCTTAAATGAGCACCAAAACCACGGACAGCTTCGGATATTAAAAATTTGGATCCTGGAGAATCATCGTATAAAGCTGTTGGATGAAACTGGATAAACTCCATATCCTGTATTCTCGCATTGGCACGATACGCCATTGCGATTCCATCTCCTGTTGCTATGACTGGGTTGGTGGTATGTCCGTATAGATGTCCGATACCGCCAGTGGCCAGTAAAGTAAAATCAGATTGATATGTGATTACTTCATTTGTTTTTTCATCCAAAGCATAAGCTCCTATACAGCGGTGATCTTGCGTAATCAATTCCAGAGCAAAATGATGATCGAGAACATTTATATTTTCTTTTTGCATTACCTGTTCCAAAATGGCACGCTGTATCTCATGGCCGGTTTGGTCTTTGTGATGCACAACTCTGTTTTCAGAATGACCTCCTTCTTTTCCTAAATCAAAAGTACCTTTGGCATTTCTATCAAATTGGGCTCCCCATTCGATAAGTTCTTTTAATCGTTTTGGGCCTTCAGTAACAACCATTTTAACTACGGCTTCGTCACACAATCCGTCTCCGCAAATCAGAGTGTCTTCGATATGTTTTTGATACGAATCTTCAGTCTTGTCGGTAACAATAGCGATACCGCCTTGAGCGTATTTAGTATTGGACTCGTCTGCGTTTGCTTTGGTGATAATGGTGATGGTTCTCTCAGGAAAACGGTTGGCCATTTTTAAGGCAAATGTCAGACCTGCAACTCCTGAACCTATAATTAAATAATTGGCTGTGATCATTATTAAGATAATTCGAGCATGCGTTCGATAGGGATTAATGCTTTTTCTCTAATGTCATCGGGAACATTAACTTCGGGAGTTTCATTCAATAAACAGTCGTACACTTTTTGTAATGTATTCATTTTCATGTACCCGCATTCACTGCAGGCGCAGGTGTTGTCTTCGTTTGAAGGTGCCGGAATCAATATCTTATTAGGAACTTCCTGTTTCATTTTGTGTAAAATACCCGCTTCAGTGGCTACAATAAATTTGCTGCTTGGATTGGTTTTTACATAATTAATCATTCCTGCGGTAGAACCGATGTAATTGGCAGTTTTCAATATATGTGTTTCCGATTCTGGATGCGCAATGATTTGAGCGTCTGGATTTTGTTTGTATAAAGCCACCAGTTTGTCAAGTGAAAAAGCTTCGTGAACTACGCAGGAACCATCCCAAAGCAGCATTTTTCTGCCTGTTTGTTCCATTACATATTTTCCTAAATTTTTATCCGGAGCAAAAATAATTGGTTTGTCTTTTGGAATAGATTCCACTATTTTAACGGCATTGGATGAAGTTACTACAATGTCTGTCAGCGCTTTTACTTCGGCAGAGCAGTTTACATAAGTGATAACGATATGATCGGGATGTGCTTCGGTAAATTTTTTGAAATCTTCTGGGGGACATGATTCGGCTAGTGAACAGCCTGCTTTCAGATCCGGAAGAATTACTTTTTTGGCAGGGTTTAATATTTTGGCAGTTTCGGCCATAAAATGAACTCCTGCAAAAAGAATAATATCGGCATCTACTTTCATCGCTTCCTGAGATAATCCCAAGCTGTCCCCAACATAATCTGCCACATCCTGTATATCGGATTCTTGATAATAATGCGCTAGAATTACCGCATTTTTCTCTTTTTTTAATTCCAATATACGCTCTTTAAGACTTTTCATTTTTTAAAAACTTTAATGGTGTTTTTTTAATTGAGATTAATTCTATGCAAATATAAGGTAAAACTTTGAAGCTGCACGTTTCCGCAAGCTTTCTAAACCATTCAAAAAAAATGTTTTTGTTAAAAAAAACAGCTTTTCAGGTTTTTGCAACTGGCAAATTTAAAGGGATATGTTTCATTTGAACATGATATTTATCAGGTTTTAAGCGGATGAGTATTGTGATATTTGCACAAAGTTTTAAACCAAATATTTACATTTATGAACGCTAAAAAACAACTGCATAATTTTCATATTCCTGTGATGGGACTGGCCTATACGATTGATAGTCCAATTCGTGTTGCACAGTATGGAATTTCATCTGTAGTATCAATTATAGATGATGATTTGATTGAAAGAATGAACGCTTTTTACAGCGAAAAATTCAAAATGCCGTATCAGGAAATCACAGAAAAGATCCATGATTATCGTGCTGAACGTGTTACTTCCTATTTGAATCTGATGGATACTATCGTTAAAGACAAATTCGAAAAATTCAAAGTAGAACTGACAGAAAGCAAGCAGGCTTTGGAAAATTACATCGCGATGCTTCCTAATAAATCGGAGATCAAAAAAGGGCTGCAGAATTTTATTGATGAAGGAATTACTTTCAAGGATACCATCAAAAAATACATCGAAGAAAATCTTTCTCCAGGTGAAATTGATGTGAATATCATGACCAAAGTCGATAAAGATAATTTCATAAAAGACAAGCAGTTACCAGTTGAGTTTAATGATGCTCATGCTTCACTTCGCGGTTTTGCAAACAGTAATCTGTCTTCATCAGTGGTGCTTTCTGCGGGAATGAATCCGAGATTGTACGCTTATTTTGAAAATTTCCCGGTTTTTTATCCGAATACTGATAATAAACTGCAAAAGAAAATTATCCTTAAAGTGAGCGATTTTCGTTCGGCAATGATTCAGGGAAATTTCCTGGCCAAAAAAGGACTTTGGGTTTCAGAATATCGAATTGAATCAGGGTTAAACTGCGGTGGACACGCTTTTGCTACCGACGGATACTTGCTGGGACCAATTTTGGAAGAATTCAAACAAAAGAAAGAACAGTTAATCCAATCGGCTCACGAGCTGATGGTGAAAGCTTTGGAAATAAAAGGACTGTATGTTCCAGAAACTCCATTAGAACTAAAAATCACAGTTCAGGGCGGTGTTGGTACCGCCGAAGAACATGACTTTTTACTAGAACATTATCAAGTAGATTCTGTGGGCTGGGGTTCACCTTTTTTATTAGTTCCCGAAGCCACTTCTGTTGATGCCGAAACTAGAGCATTATTAGAAAAAGCAAAAGAAGACGATTTTTATTTAAGTCATATTTCGCCTCTTGGAATTCCGTTCAATGCGGTGAAAGGGACAACGAATGAGTTTTTTAAACAAAAGAGAATTCAGGAAGAAAAAGCGGGAAGTTCCTGCCCGAAGAAATTCTTGGCTTTGAGCAAAGAATACGGTCCAAAAGGAATGTGTCCGGCATCTAAAACGTACCAAGATTTAAAACTGGAAGAATTGAATACTGAAAAAGATTCATTAACCCAAGAAGCTTTTGACAGAAGAAAAAACAGTATTACAGAGAAATCGTGTCTTTGCGTAGGTTTGGCAAATGCTTCTTATCTTGAAAACAATTTGAAAATAAAAGGACAGCAGCAGGGAGTTGTTATCTGTCCAGGTCCAAATTTGGCCTATTTTGACAAAGAAGTTTCGCTTTCGGATATGGTAAAACATATTTATGGAAATGCTTCTGTTCTTGGAAATAAGGAGCGTCCGAATGTTATTATCAACGAATTGAAAATGTACATGGATTATCTGAAAAATGAAATCAATGAATTTTCAGAACAAATCACAGCAGCACAGACAAAAAAACTGAAAGCTTTCAAAACTAATCTGAATGAAGGAATTGAATATTATCAGTCTTTAATCGCATCTAATAACTGGTTTGAAAAAAGCAGACAAACTATAGAAAAGCAGTTAAAACAATATAAAGACGAACTGCTGGAGCTTTGCATTCCGGAGCAAATACCTGCAATAGCAGTTTAAACAGAAAGAGGCTTGATTCAGAATCGAGCCTCTTTTTTTTATAGTGTTTTTCAAGTTGTTTTTATTTTGAAAACAATTGTTGTCAGTTATGATCTTTAAAAAGGGTTTCTCCTTTAACTAACCATGCAAAACCGAAGCTTTCAACTGCCAGCGTTTCCATCCAAAATGTTAGTGGATACTTTGAAAAATAGTAGGAAGGAATTATTTTTAGTAAGCCGGCAAACGGAACCAATATTGCCAAAAACATAAGTACAGCACAAATTCTGTAAATTCGGTTTCGGAGGATTTTTTTACTTCCTCTTTTACTAGGCTCCATATTTGATTTTGTAAATAAAAAAAAGCACATATACGATAGGCAAATAAAAAATAATGCTGCCATGGTATAATGAAAATACATTCTGAAATTGCTTACTGGTAATATAGTAACTGCATATTTTTTTGCAGGATCTCCGCATATATCCGTAATATTACTAGTAGGAAACAAAACGGCCAGTAAGGCAAAAATTCCTGCAGATAACGAAATATAAAAGTCAGCAGGCTCTTTGCCCTTGTAAACAATCAGAAAAAAGGCGAGGAGGCTCAAAACAATTACAAAAATACTGCCAGCACGGGTATAGTAATAATGGCTGATAGATTCTAAAGGATATTGTAAGCCATTGTCAAGATACAGGACTCCAAATAACAGTAAAGGCAAAGCCATTCCCATGATACCAATAATCTTTCGAAGGGTCAGACTATTGGTAAGCCAAATTTTATTATCATCTTCATAATCTATTTTTAGAAGAGAATTTAAGCCGGATTCCTTAGATTTAGTCATGATAATTAGAGGTTTTAAGATTGGCTGCTTAAAATTATCATGTAAATATAGGATTACTATTTTAATACCTCAAAAATGTATCACTAGATTTTATACCTAAAGCTAATTCTTCAAGATTGGTATTCTCGAGCATAAAAGCTAATTCGCTTCGAATTGATTTAAATTTTTCATGCATCGGGCAGGGATGACCATCGGAACAATGCGCGAGACCTAAACCACAGCCCGTAAAAACGCGGTCCCCTTCCAGGGCATTCACGATTTGTGCTAGTTTAATGTCCTTCATTATTTCTCTTGGAATCTCGAAACCACCACCAACACCTTTTATGGAATTAATGATGTTGTCTTTTGATAGTATTTGAAGAATTTTGGCCGTAAAAGCTTCTGGGGAATCAATCTTTTTGGCAATGTCTTTGAGTCCAACTCTTTTGTTTTGATAAGACTCTGAAGCGATGAAAATCGTGGCTCGAATGCCGTATTCACAGGTTTTGGAAAACATAATCGGTTTTTTACAAATTTAAGAAATTAGTTCCAAACTCTCTAGAAATTACCCTAAAGGTTTGGCAGTTTTTTGAATAAAAATCATCATTTGGGCGTGTCCCTTCGTAAAAAACTCAGGGTCGGGTTTTTCGTTCCCGCTTCCCGATGAAAAATCGGGAGAGCTCCACTGCAACCCCTCACGCGGGTAACTGCAGAAGAAGAGAATTAGTTGTTCGTTCAAGATTAAAGTCCTCCAAAACGAACAAAAGAACCCAAAATAAGCATCACAACACCAATCAGTGTAACCGAAAGAATATGAAATGTCATTTCGGGCAGTTTACGGGAATCAGTTTTCAGTTTTGGCAGCACTCTGAATTGTGCGCTCAGCGCAAAAAGCACCGTCAGAAAAAGCAAAAGCAGTTTGGTAGAAACCACTTTTTCTATCGGTGTAGCAAATTGAAACCAGTATTCGATGCTTACGCCATATTTGTAAGCCATCATAATTCCCGTGGTTACTAATAAAACCAGCGAAGTCATTCCCACCGGTTCGTACTTTCGTTCATAGTCGAGAATTATATTTTGGTTTTTTTCTTTCAGCGCTTTTGGCAAATGCCCAAAAACCAGTAACAAATGCCCTCCCACCCAAATGGAAGCACATATAAGATGGATGATTAACAGTAAATGATGGCTCATATCGTTTTTGGTTTAAGTTTTTAATAAAACATATAAGTCATGTAAGTTTTTTAGTTCAAACCATTAAGTTATTAAGGTTCATTAAGGAATAACCTTAATTTTCTTAATCTCTTAATGGTTCAAGATTTTGAAAATTTATTTTCTGTTAAAAAAACTTATATGACTTATATGTTTAAAAATTAATCGTTTGTTTTTTTAAATGAAATACCAATCGTAAGCATCAAAAGTCCCACCGGTAAAAAGATACTCACTAAAAATAAATTTAGATAATAATCAGGAAACGAACCTTTGTTCAGGAACAGCCAAATGCCTTGGAGAAACAGCAAGATTTCAGTTGCTACAAATCCGAGCAGAAATAGATTCATTCCCCATTTTTGAATAATTTTTTTCGGGTTTAAAAAACTATTCTGAAAAGTAAATCCAAACAGAAATCCAGTGATAATTCCCAGCATCGTCAAATGAATATAACCAATAACAAAATTCCGAATCTGATGGGAAACCTGTGCCAGTTCAGGAACCAAAACTACCAGCTGAATGATGATTTTTAAAGCTAATGAGAACAGCGCAAATCCGTAAACGGTTTTTACCAATGCAGAAAGATTCGGAAAAAACACCGTTAATTGTGGCTTGATGTGATGAATAAAAAGAACCGCCGAAACCAATTGCAGGACAACGCCAATTGCATTTATCCAGTGAAAAACGGGGTTGGACAAATACCAGCTCACGGGCAAGGCCAAAGTCAATACTGTAGAACAGACGAATAAATTATAAATTAGACTGAATTTTTTCTCATCGAAAATGAGTTTTGCCTGCTTGAAAAACAAAGCCAAAACAGCAAACAGAAACCATCCATTAAACTGAAAATGGAGGAAAAACTGAATAGCAATTTGATAGAACGCACTTGCTTTTCCCAACAATCCTACCGCAGGACCCAGACACCAAACGCCAGCGGTAGATAAAAGCATAAAAAACAAAGCGGTTCGCAGCATTTTCTTTTCGGGCAAAGCGGCGGGTTCGGCGTCTTTCCAAACTAAATAACAGAACCAGTAACTGCAAAAAATATGCAAAGTCGAAAAAAGGATCGAAAGAAAGGCATATCCCTGCGCAGGGAAGTCGATCATCATCCCGATGACTGCGATTTCTGTTACCCAAAACAATTTGTTGTAAATGGGTTTTTCTTGTGCTTTCTTAGGGATAAAAGAGTAAAATATCAAGCAATAAAGCATCATATAGACCCAGCCCAGCATTGCAACATGCGAATGGCCGTGCATCAAAAACTGAAAATTGACACCTTCAATTGGGGCAACATACATCCATCGCAACAATAATCCCATTAGCGAAGCAATGAAAAAATTGATAAAACAAACAAGAATCCAGCTCTTTCTCATAATTAGCCTCTAAAATGCACTTTAATTTTTTCTGTTGAAAGATTTTCGTTTTCCAATTCCCTGAACGAATGCCCTAGTTTTTCAATCGTTGGGGCCTCATTCCTAAAATGCTGAAGATAATAATTTCCTATATAACCGATGTTTTCCAGATAGGAAATCATCTGCTGAATATCATTTTTCTTCAATAAATCAGAATGTACCGTTGTGCGGACTTCAAATGGAACTTCGCTCTCAAGCAATAAATGTAGTGACTTTTCAAACGGAATAAAAAGATCCGACTGTGTTATCTTTTCGAAGTTATCCGGCATGGCCTTAAAATCAAGTGCGACATAATTGACAAGTTTTTTGTTGATAAGTTCTTTGAGTATTTTGGGCTGTGAGCCGTTCGTGTCAATTTTGACCAAGAATCCCATATTCTTGACTTCTTCAATGAAGGAGACGCTTCTTTTGTGCAGTAAACATTCGCCGCCGCTAAAGACGACAGCGTCCAGCAGTTTTTTTCTGTTTTTTAGAAACTGGATTGCATTTTCGAATGAAATAATGCCTTTCCCAAAAACAATTTCGGGATTGTAGCAATATAGACACCGCATATTACAGCCTGCAAACCAAAGAATGCAAGCTGATTTGTGCGGATAGTCTAATAAAGTGAAAGGTGTTAGGCTGTAAATGGGTCTAACAGCACTTTCCTTCTGTAAAATGAGTTCGTTGTCTGTGTTCACCTTTTTTTCCTATGTTAAAACTTTCTACGGGTCTGTGATAGCCCATTACTCGTGTGTACACTAAGCATTTAGTGCGTAGTTCTTGATTTTCTTCTAGAATCTGCTTGGCTGTTATTTTCATATTTATTTGGGTTTAAAAATGGTTTAAAGTTGTTTAAAAGGTTTAAGGGTTTAAAATTGTTTAATGTTGTTTCGCAGTTTATCGCGTAATATTGTCATTTCCGACGAAGGAGGAATCTCCACAAGTGGCTCCGCAATCAAAGGCAATAATCGTTGTCGATTTTGCAACTGAGATTGCTTCGCCAATTCGCTGTCGCTCGTGTCCCCCTACGGCGGAAATGACAAAATCGAGGAATAGCTTACGGTTTTTAAACAACATTAAACAATTTTAAACACTTAAACTTTTTGTTTTTTCCTCAATGATGGCTTCATCACATTTTGGACAATATTCGTGTTCGCCGTTCAGGTAACCGTGCACCGGACATACACTAAAAACAGGCGTTACGGTAATGTACGGTAATCTGAAATTGGTAATCACTTTTTTGACAAACTGCTTGCAGGCTTCGGGTGAGCTTATTTTTTCGCTCATGTACAGGTGTAAAACTGTTCCTCCGGTATATTTACACTGTAGTTGATCCTGTAACATCAAGGCTTCAAACGGATCCTGAGTGAAATCTACTGGAATTTGAGAACTGTTCGTATAATAAATATTGTCCTGCTGTCCTGCCTGAATAATATCGTCATAACGTTTTTTGTCTTCTTTGGCAAAACGATACGTTGTTCCTTCGGCAGGTGTTGCCTCGAGATTGTACAGATTTCCGGTTTCTTCTTGGAATTCTTTCATTCGGTTGCGGATGTGATCAAGGATTTCAGAAGCAAACTCGATGCCTGTTTCAGAGGTTACATTGTCTTCTTCGTCAGTAAAATTTTCAATCATTTCATTCATTCCGTTCACGCCAATGGTCGAAAAGTGGTTTCTGAAATGTTCCAGGTAGCGTTTGGTGTACGGATACAATCCTCGGTCGTACATCTCTTGGATAAATACCCTTTTTTTCTCCAAAGTCGATTTGGCTATATATAAAAGATGATCTAGTTCAGTGTATAATTTACCTTTGTTCCCTTTGTTTAGATAACCCAGACGAGCCATATTGATGGTTACAACACCAATGCTTCCGGTCATTTCGGCACTTCCAAAAAGTCCGTTGCCGCGTTTCAATAATTCACGTAAATCCAGCTGCAGGCGACAGCACATACTGCGGACGGCATTGGGTTTATACGCATTTTCATTTTCAACCTGATTGCCATTTTCATCCAAAACATATTGACTTCCGATGAAATTCTGGAAATAAGAAGAACCAATTTTGGCCGTATTTTCAAAAAGCAGATCAGTGTTTTCTCCGTCCCAGTCAAATGCTTCGGTGATATTCACTGTAGGAATAGGAAAGGTAAAGGGCTGTCCGTTGGCATCGCCTTCGGTCATTACGGTATAATAGGCCTTGTTGATGAGGTTCATTTCTTTCTGGAAATGCTCATAACGCAAGTCGGTTACTTTAGATACTCCTCTTCTTTTTGCTCTGACTAATAAGTCAGAAGTAATGCAGTCTTCAAAGATATGATGGTCATTTTTGGTTGGAATCTGCGTTTTTAAATCATCTGGAACGATCCAGTCCAAAGTGATGTTTGTAAAAGGTGACTGCCCCCAGCGCGCGGGAACATTCAGATTGTAAACAAAACCTCTGACCGCTTTTAAAACATCTTCAAAACCCAAATTATCTTTGAAAACATAAGGAGCCAGATACGTATCAAACGAACTGAAAGCCTGAGCTCCCGCCCATTCGCTCTGCAGAATCCCAAGGAAATTTGCCATTTGCCCCAAAGCCTCCCTAAAATGAGACGGTGGCTTACTCTCTACACGGCCCCTCACGCCGTTAAAACCTTCGTTGAGCAGTACACGCAGACTCCAGCCAGCACAATAGCCGGTTAAACAATCCAAATCATGAATGTGAATGTCACCGTTGCGGTGCGCATAACCTTCTTCCTTTGTATAAACTTTATCTAACCAATAATTAGCAATAATTTTTCCAGCCACATTGTTCACCAGACCCGCATTAGAATAAGAAGTATTGGCGTTGGCATTGATGCGCCAATCGGTTTGTTCAATATATTCTTCGATTGTCTGAGAACTGTCCACATAAGTTGTGTCATCATTTAAGCCTTGTATATGTTCGCGCTGTAACTTCCTCGTGTGACGGAAAAGCATAAAAGAACGCATGACGTCAAAGTATTTCTTTTCGTATAATTTCTTCTCAATCATGTCCTGTATTTCCTCGACGGCCCATACTTCTTCAGCTTCAAGCTGGATGATAATGCTTTCAAAAACACTTTCATCAACAACTGCAGAGACGCTTTTGAAACTTTTTTCAATGGCATCTTTAATTTTATAACTTTCAAATGGCTTGTATTTACCATTTCTCTTTATTACATAGTTCTCCATAGTTGTTGATTTTTTAGTGTTTGACATAGTTTATGATTGTGCCGAAAATTCCTTTTCGAGTTTAGCTGCTTTTGGGAATAAAATATTGTTTTCTAGATGGATGTGTTTGTGCAGATCCTGTTCAAATTCCTGTAACATGGCAAATGTTACTTTATAAGTATTACATGCATCAGATGGCGGTGTATAATCGTTGCTTAATGATGCTATTTTTCTAAAACGTTCTCCTTCAGCATCATGTTCGTGCATCATCATCGCAATTGGATTTTCTACAGTTCCAAAATGTGGCTGTTCAATTAATTCATCTGAAATAGTGGCACGAACCATTTTTTTGACAAAAGGAAACAGAATCAGTTCTTCTTTTTTCATGTGCTGGGCCAATTCTCCTGCGCATCCTTTAAAAAGTTCGTTTATTTCTAATAATTCAGGATGATTGGCTCCGTGTACTCTGCTCAGTTTATCTAAAAATTGAAGCAGCGCTGGTGTTTTTTCGGATACATAACGGTGGTGTGTTTTCTCGATATAATCCGCTAATAAATCGATCGGCCAAGAATTGAAATCAATTCCCGAATCACTTTTTTGAGACAAAACAGCTTCAATTTCTTTCAATAATTCATCAGGATTAACTGATTTTTTCTCGCATGCTTCTTCAATACTTCTGTTGCCGTTACAGCAAAAATCGATGCCGTATTTTGAGAATAAAGCTGCAGTTCTAAAATCTTTTGCTACATATTGACCTATTGTAATTTTTTCTAAAGTTTCCATATTGATTTTTTTTATTTAAAATTTATAGGCACAAAAATAGATACTATTTTAATAAAAGACAAGTTTATCCTTAATTAATTTTATTATTTAAAATTTTTTATAAATACTTGAAGGTTAAAATAATGAGATTGTAGGGGGTCTCTTTTTTTGACTTTGTAATTTTACGACTAATTGAAAATTAGGAACATGATTTTTATCATATTCCGGCTTCAACTTAAGAACATTTTTGTGTTGAAAACTCCTAAAATCTATATTCATAATCAGTTGCGCTGAAATTTTTTTTTAAAGAGCAGTCAAATTATTTTTTTTGAAATAAATGATAAAAATCATAATAAAAGACAAAAATATCTTTTATATTTGCATTTGAATAAAAGACAACTTTATCCTTTATTTAAAAATAACATTTTACTAACTAAAAAAAACAGATTATTATGCTTTCAAAATCACAAGCACGGGCATTTTTTCTGGGAGGAACATTGGTCACCTTTTTAATCTTTATCGGATTGACCATTTATTCGTTTATGCCTAGAAATGATCAGACAAATTACAAGGCGATTGATAAACAGGTCGTGAGAGGAAAAGAAATTTGGGAACACAACAATTGTATGGGCTGTCATACTATTTTAGGAGAAGGAGGCTATTATGCACCGGAATTGACAAAAGTTATCGACCGCAGAGGCGAGGGTTACGTTAAGGCTGTACTGATGTCACCAGTGCCTTGGGCACCAAATGGACGAAAAATGGTGGTCTATAATATGAATGAAAAAGATGCCGATGCCGTTGTGGCTTATTTAAAATGGATCGGGAAAATTGATTTGAACGGATTTGACCACATCGTTTCGCCTTTAGCTAAAGAAAATAATTAAAAGAAAATTACAATGAAATATAAATCACAAAAAGTAGCCTATTGGTTTTTTGCACTCTGTATGCTGTTGTTCTCACTGCAGATTGTCTATGGCTTTATTATGGGCTTTGATAGAATCGGAGTTCAAGGACTGCATGATATTATCCCTTTTAATGTTGCCCGTGCGGTGCATACTAATTTATTGGTAGTTTGGCTGTTAACTGGTTTTATGGGAGCGGCCTACTACATTATCCCTGAAGAAGCACAGTGCGAACTGATAAGCGTAAAATGGGCGTATGTACAACTGATTTCCCTTGCCGTTGTTGGTGTTGTGGCCATCGTTGGTTTCCACTTGAACCACTGGGAAGGAAGAAAATTTCTTGAAATTCCGAGAGAATTGGATTTCTTGGTTGTTGTCAATGTATTGCTGTTCCTTGGACTGATTCTGGGAACGCTTTTCAAAGGAAAACGTAAAACAACAACTGCACTGGTATTGACAATGGGATTGTTATTCGCCGCTTTATTGTATCTGCCTGGAATGATTTGGTTCGACAGTCAGGTGATGGATTCCTTCTTCCGCTGGTGGGTAGTTCACTTGTGGGTTGAAGGTGTTTGGGAACTAATTATGGGAGGTATCCTTTCGTATTTATTAATCAAGTTGACAGGAGTTGACCGAGAAGTTATCGAAAAATGGCTGTATGTAATCGTTGGTTTGACATTCCTTTCAGGAGTGTTGGGGACAGGACACCATTACTATTATATTGGAGTGAATAAAATTTGGTTAATCGTGGGCGGAATTTTCTCTGCATTGGAGCCATTGGCTTTCCTCGGAATGGCTTTGTTTGCTGTAAATATGTACCGCAAAGGTGAAAAAAGCCACCCGAACAAAATAGCTCTTTTCTGGACAATAGGTTCTTCAATCGTGTCATTTATCGGAGCTGGATTACTAGGTTTCGCACATACTTTACCGCAGACAAACCTTTATACTCACGGAACTTTGGTAACGGCCATGCACGGACACTACGCTTTCTGGGGCGCTTATGCGATGATTGTTTTGGCGATAATTAGTTATGCTTTACCCAATTTAACAGGTCGTAAAAGATACCAAAGCGCAACTGGAATGGCCGCTTTCTGGCTGTCAAATGTCGGTATGCTGGGAATGACAGTCGCTTTTGGAGTTGCCGGAGTGGTACAGGTATATTTGGAGCGAAAAATGAAAATGGAATTTATGGTCGTGCAGAACGAAATCAGTATTCACTTCGTAGTATTATTGATCTGTGCAACAATGTTCGCCACCGGAATCTGTATGTTCATCTATGATTTTATAAAATACGGCCGACCAACGGATGAAGCTTTGGAAATAAAATAACTAACCTGCCTTTTTTTCCAACCGGAACGTTCATTCAAAAGTTTTAAACTTCCATTTCCTCAAAACAATTGTTTGACGTTTCGGTTTTTTCAAAAAAATAAAAAAATATGTTAGCAGATACTTTAACAATAACACCGTATTACCACGCTGTAGGTAAAGAAGTGGAAGTTTTTGAACACTCGTACAAAAACAAAATTCCCTTTTTGCTGAAAGGTTCAACAGGAACGGGTAAATCCCGATTTGTGGAATATATGGCACATCAATTGGACAAAAAACTGATTACGATCAGTTGTCACGAGGAAACTTCTTCCACCGATTTGATTGGCCGATTTATTATCAAGGGAGCCGAAACGGTTTGGCTTGACGGTCCTTTGACCACCGCAGTAAAGGAAGGCGCAATAATTTACCTTGATGAGGTTGCCGAAGCCCGACCTGATGTAATTGTGGCAATTCACTCCTTGACCGATCACCGGCGAGTGCTTTTCATAGACAAATTGGGTGAAACCATAAAGGCGCACGATGATTTTATGCTGGTGGCGTCTTTCAATCCTGGTTATCAAAGAGGTTTTAAGGAATTGAAACCTTCCACAAGACAACGTTTCATTGCCGTTTCATTTGATTATCCTGAACCGAAAATCGAAGCCGAAATTTTGGTAAACGAAACGAATATTGATCACGACACATCCAAGAAATTAGTAGCAATAGGCAATAAAATCAGAAATCTAACCGAATTGGGTTTGACCGAAACGGTTTCGACACGACTTCTAGTCGATGCCGCTAAAATCATCCACAGCGGTCTGCCAAAACGATTGGCGGTTCACGTAGCCGTTGTCGAGCCATTGACAGATGATTTACAAACGCTGGAAGCACTGAAGGATCTGTGCAATTTGATGATATGATTGTAGGAACAATTCGCACATAGGGACAACTCGCGAGTTGTCCGTACATGTAATAAAAAATAAAAATGGGTTTCGAGATAGATGAATATTTAGTTGGGAAGTTTTTTAAGCATTTAAAAAGCCGAAAAAAAATAAGCCCCGAAGTAGAAGCCAGAACGGTTTCCCTTGCCAAGATACAGTCACGCCTGACGATAATGGCGCGCGCTTTGACGGGAAATCCAATCGAAATATTTCCTGCCGAAAGAGAAGGAGGTTACAAAAACAATAATTTTTTCCTTCCGGTTTCGTTTGCCGAATTTTCAGCAACAGAGGAGAATCTTGCTTTTTATCACTTCAGGATTTTATATTTAAGCATTCAACAGCGTTTGAATTACAATTGGACTCCCGAAGATGCGGAGCAGAGTCTGCTTCTTTCGCAACAAAAAGCATTGGAAACTTCTGAAGCCATTCTTTCAGTTTTGTTTGAAGAATTTGCTTTCGATAGACAGTTTTTGGTGAAAGCCAAAAAACATTTTATCGAAAAACAGGATGCTAAAAACGAACCTGATTTTTCTTTTCTTTTTGGCAAATGGATGAAAAATGAAGTGGTTGCCGAAACTGAAAATGAACTTCAAAATTTTACGGACAAGATTCAAAAACCGAACGAAATTCAGCCTTTAACGACATTGAAAGCACAGGCTGTTGAGGAGGTAGTTACTGTTGAACTCGACAAAAAACAGCAGGAAGATTATGTAATGCTTCATAATTTTGAAAAAGTAGAAACGGCTGAGGAATTCAACGGAAACTGGCGTGATTTTGACGGATCGGATGAACTTGAAGACCATCAGGATGCTTTGGAGGAACTGAATATGAAATTCACAGTCCGAGTTGACGACACTGCACATTCTGTCTATCAAGCTGATTTTATTGAGAACACCACAATTTCTGAAAGTGCGTCGGTAGACGAAAAAGGTTTTCACCACAGTTACGATGAATGGGATTTTGCCAAAAAAAGTTATAAAACAAATTTTTGTAAAGTATATCCAAAACTACAGTTAAAAAACGACAGCGATTATTACCAAAAAACAATTTCAAAAAACGACTCCACATTGATGGGCTTGCGCAAAATGCTGACGAATGTCAACAACATAATGCAACAACAAAAAAGGCAGACTCAGGGCGATGAATTCGACATCGATGCCATCACCGACTTGTATGTTGATGTACATTCCCGTAGAACGCCATCGGAAAAAATTTATGTTTCGAATAGAAAAAAAGAAAAGGATTTATCGATCTTGATTTTGTTGGATATCAGCCTTTCGAGTGATGGCTATGCTTCTGGAAACCGTGTGATTGATGTAGAGAAAGAAGTCTCGATTTTGTTTGGAGAAATCCTGAACGAGTTCCAAATCGATTTTTCAATTGACAGCTTTTATTCCAAAACCCGAAATTACTCAACCTATCTGACCATCAAGGATTTTGATGAAAATTGGAATGTTGCCAAGCATAAAGTGGGTGCAGTAGAACCTAGTGGTTACACCCGGATTGGGTCGGCCTTGCGCCACGCAGGAGTTCGCCTCCACAAACGAAACACCAAAAATAAATGGGTTATCCTAATCTCTGACGGAAAACCCAATGATTACGATAAATACGAAGGTAAATATGGAATCAATGATGTAAAACAGGCACTTCGGGAACTGAATTCAAAAAACATCAATTCCTACGCATTAGCCATCGAGGCCGAAGCCAAATACTATCTGCCGCAGATGTTCGGGCAAAACCACTACCAGATTTTGACAACTCCCGTCGAGTTGCTGCAGTCGCTAGTGAAATTATACGAGAAGATAAAACACCAAAAATAATGCAAGACCATTTTTTTAAATGAACCATTAAGATATTAAGATTGATTAAGGTTAATGTGAAAATATAGATTGAAATTTAATTTTATTAAAGTCTTAAAGCTTAAAAAAGGAAACATAATCCAGCTTAATTTCCTTAATACCTTAATGGTGAAAAATAAAGAAATAAATGGTTTAAAAATGAATCATTAAGATATTAAGGATCATTAAGATTGTAAACTTAATTTTCTGAATCGTTAAAAAAGAAACACACAATCCAGCTTAATTTCCTTAATACCTTAATGGTAAAAAAAATAAAATGATTCAAAATTTAATCAAGATGACAGATACAACAGATATCCCAGTATTACCCGAAGGACATCCCGTTTGGATTTACTTTCAGGAAAAAGAATTAATAGTGTCTCTTTTGGAAGAGATTCAAGGTGTTGACCCAGCGATTGATTTGCCAAAGTATACCAACATATTCAATCAGCTGCTTACGATTGAGAAACGTTTTGCCCGCAAGGAAAATCAGCTTTTCCCTTTTTTGGAGAAAAAAGGCTGGGTTGGCCCGTCGCAGGGAATGTGGTCTTTTCACGATAATTTGAGAGAGCAAATCCGCTTGATTCAGTACTATGTCAAAATGAATAATCCTGAAAGAATAGCAACTAATACTCCCTTTTTGGTGGACGGAATCTATCGATTGTTAGGTGTGGAGGAAAACGTGCTGTTTCCAAACGCACTAGATATTCTTACCGAAAATGACTGGGTCGAAATGCGCAAAGGCGAAGAGGAAATAGGCTGGATGCTTTCGCACACACCGTCGCCTTTCCCAAAAGTCGAATACATACACCCGAGCGAAGATTTCACCGTAAGGGAAATGCCTTTTTCGTTGGAAAACACTTCCCATTACGACGAGGGTTATATGACGGTCGAGCAGGTGAATCTGCTTTTGAGAACGATGCCATTGGACTTGACTTACGTTGACGAAAACGACAGGGTTATTTTTTACAACCGCGGAGAAGAACGCGTATTCCCAAGAAGTGCAGGAATCATCGGTCGTGAAGTGAAGTTTTGCCATCCGCCAAAAAGTGTGGGAACGGTATTGAAAATCCTCGAAGAATTCCGCAAAGGAACTCAAAATGAATCGTCGTTTTGGATTAACTACAAAGACAGATTGATTTATATCCGCTATTTTGCCGTAAGGGACGCAAATAAAAACTACAAAGGCGTAATCGAAATGTCACAGGATATCACCGACATTAAGAAAATAGAAGGTGAAAAAAGACTGTTGGATTGGGAATGAAAAGATTTCTGATTTTTGATTAACGATTTTTGATTTCTGATTTTGGTGCAGAAGGATTAGTTTTTTTTCGTTATGTACAAAAGAAAAAGCTGAAATAATCGACTTCGTTTTTCAACATCTAAAATCTTTTATCATTCCTCTATCGTTTACCCAAAATCATAAATCTAAAATCGTTAATCTTCAATCTAAAATCAAATGGAAAGTTTGAAAATAAATTACAAAAACATTTACTATCCGCCAGGAGGTATTCTGATGTGGATCATCATTTTTCTGGAACTCATCACTTTCGGGATGGCACTGCTGGCATTTGTCTATTACGGAACTGAAAATGCCACGGTTTTTCACGAGTCGCGTATGGAATTGAATACGGTTTTCGGAACAGTGAACACTATTTTCTTATTAACAAGCGGATTTTTTATGGCCAATGCCGTGCATTTGTTTAAGGAGAATGAAGTTAAAAAATCATCTCTGTATTTTAAATTGGCAATGCTTGGCGGATTTTTATTTTTGGCATTAAAAAGTGTTGAATATTACCATAAAATCGAAAGCGGAATTTCATTGGACACCAATATGTTTTACACTTTTTATTGGCTGTTGACCGGATTTCATGTTATTCATGTGATTATGGGATTGGTCATTTTGGCGTGGACAAATTACGGAATGACGAAGAAAAATTCTGATACCACAGCTGAAGATATCGAAGCTTGCGGTGCTTTTTGGCATATGTGTGATTTGATTTGGCTGCTGTTATTTCCAATCCTTTATTTATTTTTTTAATTATGAGAAAATCATTAATTTTAATCTATATTTTATTGTTAATAATCACTTTTACAGTTGTTTGCGTGGCTGAATGGCTTGGGGTTTCAAATATCGTTGCTCCTTTGATAATGTTTTTTGCGGTCATTAAATTTCTGTTAGTAGCTTTTCAGTTTATGGAATTGAAGAAAGCACATTCGTTTTGGAAAATCAGTTTGACGTTTACTTTGGTTTTGTTCACGGTATTGGTTATTTCGCTAAAACAAAAGTCATAAAAAAAAGTTAAGAAATATGATATTTATCATCCTTTTTATGGAACTCATATTTTAATTTTACCCTATAAAAGACATAATTATCCTTAATTGAAGTACTATTCTAAAACCAAAAATAAAATGAAAAAACCATTAAATTTTAGCAGACCTTTTAGCTTGAAGGCATTGGCATTAATTGCATTTATTTGTATTTTTTCCTGTGCAAAAAAAGAAGAGGAACATGATGCAGCTTATTACGAAAAAATAAAGGTCGAAGGACAAAAAGAGGCCGAACTGACTGCACCGCCATTGGTTCCAAAACCAATTGGTGACCGTCCGGCGATGAAATTGGTTGTCAATATGGAAATCAAGGAAGAGGAAGGCGAAATGGTTGATGGAACCAAATACGTCTATTGGACATTTGGTGGATCTGTTCCTGGAAATTTCATTCGTACCAGAGTAGGCGACGAAGTGGAATTTCACTTAAAAAACCATCCAGACAATAAATTGCCGCACAATATCGATCTGCATGCAGTAACCGGTCAAGGCGGAGGAGCAGCTTCATCAATTGTTGCGCCTGGACATGAAAAAGTATTCAATTTCAAAGTACTGAATCCTGGGTTGTATGTGTACCATTGCGCCACTGCGCCTGTGGGGATGCACATTGCGAACGGTATGTACGGTTTGATTTTGGTGGAGCCAGAAGGCGGATTACCACCAGTTGATAAAGAATACTACGTGATGCAGGGTGATTTCTATACCAAAGGAAGTTACGGAGAACAGGGAGTGCAGCCTTTTGACATGAACAAAGCCTTGAAAGAAGAACCCGATTATGTGGTTTTCAATGGTAAAGTGGGAGCGATTGCCGGTGATAATGCCCTTACGGCAAAAGTAGGTGAAACGGTACGTATCTTTATGGGTAACGGTGGGCCAAACTTGGTTTCTTCATTCCATGTTATCGGAGAGATATTTGACAAAGTACACATCGAAGGCGGTGACTTAATCAATAAAAATGTGCAGACAACGATGATTCCTGCGGGAGGTTCTGCGATTGTGGAGTTCAAAGTTGATGTTCCTGGAACATTTATATTGGTGGATCATTCTATTTTCAGAGCGTTCAATAAAGGAGCCTTGGGAATGCTGAAAGTAACGGGTGAAGAAAATAAAAAAATCTATTCAGGAACTACTCAGGAAGGAATTTATTTGCCTGAAGGCGGAAATGTGCAAAATATGCCGGAAGGTAAAAAAGAAACTAAACCTGCAGTTGCCAAAACATTGCCTGAACAAATTAAATCAGGAAAAGCGATTTTCGGGACAACTTGTTTTGCCTGTCATCAATCCGAAGGACAAGGGGTGCCGCATGCATTTCCTCCATTGGCAAAATCAGATTTCTTGAATGCCGATCCTAAGAGAGCTATCCAAGTTGTTATAAGAGGATTGAGCGGAGAGATTACAGTAAACGGTCAGAAAATAAATAGTGTGATGCCAAGTCAAAATCTTTCAGATGAAGAAATCGCAGATGTTTTAACCTATGTTTACAGCAGCTGGGGTAACAACAAAACGGTTATAACTCCTGCAATGGTAAAAGCGCAAAGAAAATAATAAACACAATTTTAAATATTTTAGAAGTCATGAAAAAATACATTTTAGGAATAGCATTGATTGGATTAAGTCTGAAAGGGTTTAGTCAGGATGTAAACAAGGGTAAAGGTGTTTATACCAAAACTTGTATTGCCTGCCATCAGGCTACAGGAGCTGGAGTTCCTGGTGCTTTTCCTCCATTAGCTAAATCGGATTATCTGAATGCCGATGTAAACCGAGCCATTAAACAGGTAATCAAAGGGTCAACTGCACCAATAACCGTAAATGGAAAAAAATACACAACGGCTATGCCTCCGCAGGCTTTAAGCGACCAACAAATCGCTGATGTACTTACTTATGTTTACTCAAGCTGGGGCAATAGCAAAAAAGTGGTTACCACAGCCATGGTGAAAGCTCAAAGAAAATAATTAATTTTAAAGCAAAAAGAGTTCCTATGTCTCCACTTAAAAAAATAATGATCTTCTTTTTATTGCTGATAAACAGTATTCTTTTTGCTCAAGAATCAAAAATGGCATTCATAGATAGGGGGACTTTTGTCCCCCTTTATGGTGCCACCACTAAAAAACCGGTTAAAGTGGAGTCTTTTAAATTAGATGTTTATCCGGTTACCAATGCACAATATCTTGCCTTTGTAAAAAAATATCCGGACTACAGCCGTTCGAAAATGAAAGGATTATATGCCGATAAAAGTTATTTGAATCAATGGGAAAGCGATTTCAGTATCGGAAAAAATAATTTGGCCGATGCTCCCATAACCAATGTATCTTGGTTTGCTGCCAAGAAATATTGTGAGTGCCAAGGGAAAAGACTGCCTACGATGGACGAATGGGAATATGTGGCTATGGCCGATGAAAAACGCTCCGATGCCCGTACCAAAGAGGAGTTCAATCGATATATTCTGTCTTGGTACGAAAAGCCAAAGACCTATTCGAATCCGATAGGGAAAACCTTCAAAAATTATTGGGGTGTTTATGATATGCACGGATTGGTTTGGGAATGGACTTCGGATTTCAACAGCATTTTTCTTTCGGGTGAATCCAGAAAGGACAAAGACACTGATAAGAATCTCTTTTGCGGAAGCGGATCTGTAAACGCCACAGATCTGATGAATTACGCCGCTTTTATGCGCTACGCTTTCAGGGCAAGCCTTAAAGCAAATTATACTACAAAAAACTTAGGTTTTAGATGTGCCAAAGATTAATTGGCACTTTCTGAAATCAGCCAAAACCAATCCAAAAATGAAACTTAATTTAACTCCAAACCGTAAAGGGATTTTTAAAACAGAATGGTATTTTTTACTTGTTTTACCTATTTTTGTGCTGTTTTTAGCTTTTCAAGGCTGTAACAAAAAAGAGATTGCTGCCAAAGAGAAACCTATTTCTGATTTGTCGATTTACAATCTGCCATCTAAGTGGACCACACAAAACGGGCAGAATATTGAAATGAAGGATTTAAGGGGGAAAGTACTCGTAATGGTCATGATTTACACTTCCTGCAAAGCGGCCTGTCCGCGTCTGGTGGCAGATATGCGTAATATCGAATCGCGTCTGCCGAACGATATCAAGGAAAATGTAAAACTAGTATTAGTTAGTATTGACCCGGAAGTAGATACTCCAAAACGGCTGAAAGACTTTTCGATTGAAAATAAAATGGAAGGTGACCAATGGCTTTTTTTGCGTTCGACAGAAGAAAACACCAGAGAGTTTGCAGCGGTTTTGGCTGTTAATTATAAAAAAATATCTCCAATGGATTTTTCTCATTCCAATATCATAAGCGTTTTTAATACCGAAGGCGAATTGGTTTATCAGCAGGAAGGATTAGGTGTGAACTCGGATGCAACAGTTAAAAAAATTACCGAAGAATCTGCTAAAGTACAGTAAGCGTAACTATTCGGCTGGATAAAAGTTTGATACGAATGTCGCCGATTAGTACAAATTCAAGATGAAAATGAGGAGAATTTCACAAATACAGCCTCAATTCAATTTGTGCAAATTTGCGAGATTAGTGTTTCGTTTTATTTCGATTTTATGTTTTATTAATGTTTAGCTGAATAATTACAAGTAAACTAATTTAAAATTTCACTAATGAAAATGTTCAAAAAAATGGTACTGGCAGCTGTATTAATTGCCAGCGGGAATATTTTTGCCCAAGAGTTTGATGCCAACTTACAGATTAAGCCCCGTTACGAATTTAGGAACGGCTATAAAGCTCCGATTCCTTATGGAGAAACGCCGGCGCAGTTTATAAATTCAAGAGCGCGTCTGAATCTGAATTTTAAACAGGATCAATTTGTTACCAAATTTACTATGCAGAATGTCCGTGTCTGGGGAGATGCTGCTCCAAATACCAAATCGGATGTGAATGGTATTCAGGTTTTTGAAGCGTGGGCGCAATATAATTTTAATGAAAAATGGAGTACCCGTTTAGGCCGTCAGGTGATTTCGTATGACAATCAGCGTATCCTTGGTGAAGCCGATTGGGCACCGCAGGCACAAAGCCACGATGCTGTATTGGTAACCTATAAAAACAGTAAAAGCCATTTGGATTTAGGTTTTGCTTTAAATGCAAACGGAGAATCTGATATCGCTGTACAATATACTGTTGCCGCTTACAAAGCCATGCAGTATGCCTGGTATCATACCGAATTGGGTAAATTGAATATGAGTTTGTTGTTCTTAAACACTGGTTACGAAAATAAACTGACAGCACCAATTCCAACACCAACCCCAGAATTGAAAGTAGATTATATGCAGACTTTCGGGACCTACATGAACACCAAAGGTAAATCCTGGGACGGAAATCTATGGTTTTATGGCCAGACTGGAAAAAATAGTACTTATAACGTGAGCGCTTTTGATGCTGCGCTTAATTTTAATTATGCTGTAACCGAAAAATTTAAAGCCGGTTTTGGTTATGAATTTTTATCAGGAAAAGGTCAAGACAATACAAGTACCGACATAAAATCATTCAGCCCTCTTTTTGGAACCAACCACGGATTAAATGGTTATATGGATTATTTCTATGTAGGTAATCATAAAAATTCGGTAGGACTGCAGGATGTATTTTTGAAGTTTGGTTATAACGTAAACAAATGGCAGTTTGCTTTACTGCCTCATGTCTTTAGTGCTGCTAATACTGTTTTAGCTGCCAATGGAAATGAAATGGACGACTATCTTGGAACGGAAATTGATTTTACAGCCGGTTATGCAGTTCACAAATTTATAAATGTTACAGGCGGTTATTCTCAGATGTTTGCTAGCGATACAATGCAGCGATTAAAAGGCGGTGATGTGGACCACACCAATAATTGGGGATGGTTATGTATTAATGTAAATCCTCAGATTTTTTCGTTTAAAAAGTAATTATTGATTCTTGTCTTGAAAGGAGTTTCAGCAGGAAACTCCTTATCATTTTATGGATTTTTTTGATGTTAATTTGTCTTTAAAACGAAAGTTTAAAATTTTTATATATATTTTTGCATCGTGAAAAAAATAATATTCATAATTGTATTAACGATGCTCCTAAAACCGATATTTCCGGTTGTAGAGTACGTGGTTAATTATGAATACATTTCAAAAGTGCTTTGCGAAAATAAAGCAAAACCCATGATGCATTGTAATGGGAAATGTCATCTGATGAAAGAACTGGCCAAAGCTTCTGATGCTGAAAACCCAAAATCATCAGACAAAAAAGGAACTGTTCAACTTACCGAAGTGTTGTTTTTTGAAGAAATAAAATTATTCAAAATCAATACTTTAATTTCTTCAAATACTCAGAAAATAAATAAAAGCTATTCGGATTTATACTTCTATCTGAATGGTGATGCAGTTTTTCGTCCCCCTATTTTTATTTCTTAAAATTTAGATTTATTAAAAGTTTCTTCTGTCGTTTGCACAGATGGGATTAATTTTGCTTGCATTAAAATGAATTGTTTTGATGCAGACTGTTATGATATTTTAAAAAATAAAAAACTTAAAAATGAAATTTCAAATAAAAAAAATAATAGCTGTTGTGGCTATAGCATTTGCATTGGGTTCATGTTCAAATAATGATGATGAAGCGGTTACTGGGGAAGGAAAATTAGGAGTAGAATTTGATAATGTTTTTGGAAGCAGTAATTTGATTCTGAACACACAAAGTAATGTTACTTCTCAAGGGGAAACCTTGAAAATTTCGGATGTAAAATACATTATAAGCAACATTGTTTTAACAAAAGAAGACGGAACTACTTTTACCTATCCAAAATCTAAAAGCTATTTTGTAGTAAGTGAAGCGGATGCTGATACTCAGGAAATTGAATTAGAAAATATTCCTGCTGGAGATTACACAAAAATTAAATTCGGAATAGGAGTAGACAAAGCCCAATTTGATTTGGGAGCAACAGGACAAGGAGACTTTTTAACAGTAGCAGATGATGCTGGAATGATGTGGTCTTGGAGTGCGGGGTATAAATTTGTGCTTTTCGAAGGTAAGTTTACTTCATCTACAGTAACTGCGGAAACTGCTTTTATGGTGCATACAGGACAAACGGGAACGGATTACAATTATACCGAGGTAACACTTAATCTCCCAACTAAAGCTTTGGTAAGAACTACTATTACACCAGATATTCACATTTTTGCAGATGTTGCCAAAATTATTGATGGAACTAATAAAATCAAACTTTCGGATAATAATATGGGAGGAATGGGAGCGATGATTATGGGAGGAACAAACCTGCCATTAATCACAGCTAATCTTTCTAATATGTTTACTGTAAATCACGTGCATAACGACTAAAAAAGGATAAAAGCGGTTGGTTATACTGACCGCTTTTTAAAACAAAAAATATGCAAGTAAAATATTTAGTATTGCTCATTTTCCCTTTTTTCTGGAGTTGTTCTGATAATGATGATGAGGTGTATCAAAATATTCCTTTAGCTTTTGAAGTGCCGTCTAACTTTCCGCCTTTGGTGTATGATTTGGCTAATAATCCGCCAACTGAAAAAGGTTTCGAATTAGGTAAAAAGCTTTTTTATGACGGAAGATTATCCTCGGATGGATTGGTTTCCTGTGGATTTTGCCACATTCAGCAAGATGCATTCACACATCACGGACACACCGTAAGCCATGGTGTGAATAATGCTGTAGGAACCCGCAATACACCGTCTATTCAGAATTTAGCGTATCAGACAAGTTTTATGTATGATGGAGCGACAGCGCATTTGGATTTACAGCCCATAATTCCATTTACGAGTGCAGTGGAGATGAATGGTAATTTTAGTAGTGCCATTGCGATGATGAAAGCCGATCCTGAATATCAAAAATTATTCAAAATTGCTTTTACCGATGGAGAAATCAATTCAGAGAATATGCTCAAAGCCTTGGGACAATTTATGGTGATGGTAACATCGTCTAATTCTCGATTTGATAAATACCGCCGTAAGGAATCTGGAGGGACACTTACTCAGCAGGAGTTAGATGGCTACACTGTTTTTAATGCAAAATGTGCTTCTTGCCACGCTACAGATTTATTTACTGATAATTCGTTTCGAAATAACGGTTTGCCTGTAAATCCTGCCGTGAATGATGTTGGGCGTTATCGAGTTACCGAATTGGCGACTGATTATTATAAATTTAAAGTGCCCAGTCTGCGCAACATTGAGAAAACAGCTCCTTACATGCACGATGGAAGATTATTTACTTTGGAAGCCGTTCTGGAACATTATAATTCGGGAGTTGTTGCATCAGAAACATTAGATCCAATTTTGAATAAAAACAGCAAACTGGGAATTCCTTTAACTGAAACTGAAAAGTCACAAATAATTGCTTTTCTAAAAACCTTAACCGATAATCAATATCTAACTGATAAACGATTTTCAGAGTATTAAAGTTTCTAAGTTTCTAGGTGGCTAAGTTTCTCAGCAACTTAGCCACTTAGGAACTTAGAAACTATTTAAAAAAAATAAATATGAAAAAAATACTAATTCTTTTTCTTATTGCTTGTCAATGGGCAAATGCAGCCGAAAAAGATACACTGAATGTGATCAATCCGTTTGCTAAATTTCATTATTTCTCGAAAGTGGAATCTGAATTCGAATTTGAAGATGAGGATTGTGATGCCTGTGGCTGTTCTGCCAGTGGCGGAAGCATGGGTTTTGCTTCTGTTCTGAACGCCAATTTTGTAGGTATTCGGTATTTCAATCAGCAATACAAAACGAATGATGGATTGTATAGCAATTCACCATGGTATGTGGAGAATTTCAATACAGTTCAGGCTTGGGCTAGAATTCCAGTTGGTAATAAAGTACAGATTTCAGCTTTGATTCCATATCATTTTCACGAAAGAGAAACCGTCGCAGGAATGGAAGACATAAATGGAGTAGGTGATATTACGGTTTTGGGAATGTACACTTTGTACCAAACGCATAAAGACAGTACAATTGTGAGTCATACTTTGCAATTGGGCGGAGGATTTAAAGCGCCAACAGGAAAGTTTAATGAAGCCAATTCTGAAGGTGTAAATCCGAGTTTCCAGGTTGGAACCGGAAGTTGGGATTATTTACTGGCTGCTGAATATACTATCAGAAGAAATAAATTTGGCTTGAACACCATGCTTAATTATGTTATTAAAACCGAAAACGAAAAGAAATACCAATTCGGAAATCAATTCAATTACTCAGGCACTTTTTATTATTTGTACGAAAAGAATAGTCTTTCAATAGCACCTCAAGCCGGTTTGGCAGGTGAAGTGTATGAAAGTAATTATCAGCATGGACAGGAATTAGCAAATACTTCGGGAGATATTCTGTTTGGTAAATTTGGTGTCGAAATTGGTAAAGACCGTTTGTCTATAGGTCTTAATTATTTAGCTCCGATAAATCAGAATTTATCTGCGGGAAATGTTGTTGCCAATTATCGATGGAGCATTAATCTGAATTATAGTTTGTAAAAGAAAAAAAAGAGTTTCAATTTTGAAGCTCTTTTTTTTATGATTTTTTTAGAATTTTAAAAAGTTTCTTTGGGTTTTGTCTGTTGTCCCAAAAAGCAACAACAATTAATTCTTTTTCAGTTGTTTTGTAGTAAATATTATAGTTACCTAAAGTTGAGGTTCTAATGTTTTTGTAATTAGTGTTAACGAAGTTTTCTGGATTTTTGAGTAGAAATTGTACTCTAGCCAAGATTTCATAAATTAGTTTTTCAGAATAGGCAGAAGATTTATTTCGTTTTGTCCAATACTCCAATATTTTTCTTCTTTCACGAACCGCTGTGTTTGTCCAAATTACTGTTTTGACAGCCATTCTAAATCTTCTTTGTCTAGTTGCTCCTGCGTAATGATTCTGCCAAATTTTATATCTTCTTCACCTTCTTTTACCATATTTAATTCGTATTCACTCAAATGGTAAATTTTATCTTCATCAACTGTTTTTAGTAAAGCCATTATTTTTTTTAACAAACTCTCGTCTTCTATAGATTTTAGTTTGTCAAATATTTCTAGTTTTAATTCTAAAACGCTCATATATAGTATGGTTTTGATTAGTAAAGTTAAGGAAAAGGGAAATGTTTTTTTGTTTTAGTTGAATGTTTTTTGAAATAAAAAAGGAACTCCGTTAAGAAGTTCCTTTTTGGTATTTATATTAGGAAATTACTCCACCAATTCCACAAATTTACTTTCACCTTCAACGGCAACTTTTGTCAAACCGTGTTTAGATAAATTTTTCATAGATGCATCCCATTTTTTACCGCTTAAATTCGCAGTGATTTTTAGCTGCTGCAGATCCATTTTATTTTCATTTCCTTTCAATAAATCAACGATAAATTTCTCTTCGTCTGATAATTCAACGGTCTGTTTTTTCTCCGGACGCATTTGCGGGAACAATAAAACTTCCTGAATTGAAGCATTATTGGTTAAATACATAATTAAACGATCCATTCCAATTCCCATTCCAGATGTTGGAGGCATACCATACTCAAGAGCTCTCAGGAAGTCTTCGTCAATAATACCGTTTGCTTCATCATCACCTTTTGCTGCTAAACGCATTTGGTCTTCAAAACGCTCTCTTTGATCAATCGGATCATTCAATTCAGAATAGGCATTTGCAATTTCTTTACCGCAGACCATCAATTCAAAACGTTCAGTCAAGTCTGGATTATCGCGGTGTTCTTTACAAAGCGGCGACATTTCTTTTGGATAATCCGTAATGAAAGTCGGCTGAATATAATTGCCCTCGCATTTTGCTCCAAAAATCTCATCAATCAGTTTTCCTTTCCCCATTGTTTCGTCAACTTCAATGCCCATACCTTTGGCCGCTTCGTACAGTTCAGCTTCTGTTTTACCAGAGATGTCAAAACCAGTAAAATGTTTGATAGAATCTGTCATGGTAACACGTGCATACGGTGCTTTGAAATTGATTTTATGCTCACCAAAAGTAACTTCGCTAGTTCCATTCACAGCAATTGCGCAATGTTCAAGCAAGCCTTCAGCAAATTCCATCATCCAGTTGTAGTCTTTGTAGGCTACATATATTTCCATTGCGGTAAATTCAGGATTATGCGTTCTGTCCATTCCTTCATTACGGAAGTTTCTGGAGAACTCATAAACACCTTCAAAACCGCCAACGATCAATCTTTTTAAATACAATTCGTTTGCAATACGCATATAAAGCGGAATGTCAAGCGAATTATGGTGTGTGATAAAAGGTCTCGCCGAAGCACCACCAGGAATGGATTGCAAAACCGGAGTGTCTACTTCCAGATATCCAGCATCATTAAAATAACCGCGCATCGCAGTGAATAACTTTGTACGCTTGATAAAAGTTTCTTTCACTTGCGGATTAACAGTTAAATCCACATAACGCATTCTGTAGCGCAATTCAGCGTCGTTAAAAGCGTCGTGTACTTTTCCGTCTTCATCTACTTTTGGCAATGGTAATGGACGCAGCGTTTTGCTCAAGAAAGTAAAACCGCTCACACGAATACATTTTGCACCAACCTGAGTCGTAAACAATTCACCTTCAATACCAATAAAATCTCCTAAATCAGTTAATTTTTTAAAAACCTGATTGTAAAGTGTTTTATCATCGCCTTCACACAAAACATCACGGTTCACATACAATTGAATGCGTCCTTCGCTATCCTGCAACTCAGCAAAACAAGCTTTTCCCTGATCTCTAACACTCATCAAACGACCAGCTGCAATCACCTTTTTACCTTCTTCAAAAGACTCTTTAATCTGTTTTGAAGTATGATTTACAGGAAAAAGATTGGCTGGATAAGGATTGATTCCTAAATTACGTAAGGATTGAAGTTTTTCTCTTCGGATGATTTCTTGTTCTGATAAGGCCATTATGTTCTGATTTTTAAGTCCGCAAAGATAACAAATTGATTGCAGATTTCAGAAAGCAGATTTTAGATTTTTTGGAGCACAAATTTTCTGTGTTTTCAGGAACATTTCTCCCGTCATTCGCTGCAATTTCTTGTGCCTCCCGATAGCTATCGGGACCGGTACAAGAGGATTTTCACTGCTGCCGGGGCTAAACGACGGTTTTTACATTTTATAAGATGTGTTTTTGAATAGCATTGACATTATTATTGATAAAAGTAAAAGAATAAACTTGTTAAGTATATATGATTGTTTCCGAAAAGTTCTCTATGTTTACATGTAATAATTTTAAATCAAATTTAAAGAAACAACGAATATGAAATTTTTAGTTACAATATTTTTTATGTTATCAATAATTCCTGTTCACTCACAAGAGCTAGACAAGTTATACTATATACTTGGCTATAATTGGGATTATAGTATTCCTCGTACTTATCGAGGTGATTTAAAATCGAGTATAATGGGTTTTCAAATGCACGAATCCCATATGGGTGATGTTTATCGTTTTTCAGAAGTGGCAGGTTTTAAATTTAAAAAGCGCAAACGTGAAAGAGACTGCGATAATTGTCATCAATTTTATAAATTTATTGATATACCAGACTTTTACAAACTTGGCGATTTCTATGATTTTACATCTTCTACGAATAAGGAAACTTATTATAGTGTTCTTGAAATAGAAGTAAAAAGACAACAGGGCTTTTTTAAACCAAGTGTTTTAGAAAATGTAACACAACTGCAAATGAAATCTTTTTTGGCAGGTGCATATCTTGAAGCAGGTGCAATTAAAGGGGATACTATAAAATTTACGTTTCATCAAGCTCAAAATCAAAGATTAACAGTAATAAAAGATTTTATAAATTCAATTGAAAAACCTAAGTATTTAAATGTGATTCATAGACAGGACGAACAAGATGATTGTTGTGGGCCTACATTGTTGTTGTTGCCAAATAAAAGACTCATGGATTTGTTTACATATGAAGAAGAAAGAAAGAATGCACTTGTGGCTAGTCACAATCTTTCTAAAAAATGATTATTGCTCCATTTATGTTTTTTTTTACTGCTGCCGGGGCTATTTTACAAGTTTTGTTTTTCATAACCTCTCTGCCAAAGTAATAATTAGAGATTGAAAATGTTAATTATTTAAAAACAATAATGAAGGCTGCAAGAAAACTAATTAACTTCGATTTTTATGAACTCTAAATTTTAGAAAATTAACATATTGCAGTCAAATGAAAAAAGGTTTCTTATTACTCTTACCATTTCTAATCATAAGCTGTCAGGTAACAGAAACACTGCGCCTTAATAGTGATGGGAGCGGAACAATCGAAGTAACTAATTTGCGTGACGAAAACAGTTATATGCAGATTGCTAGAGATAATTACTCTATGGAAAATATTTACAGAGACACAACTTATGTTTTTGGAGATTATATCAAAAAACACCAAGAAACGTTTTCCCGAACGCCAATTGCCGATCAAAGAGTGTTCTTGAAATATTCCGAAGTAAAAATTCATGTAAAAGCAAGTTCATACGATAAGGAATTCAGAACGGTCTATACACAGAATTTTCAAAAAGCGGCTGATATTGCTGATCTTACCAAAACAGACCATTATTTGGCTGACATTAAAAATAATTATGCATTAAGTGCCGAAGAGCATTATTATAACGTCTGCTACGATTACAACGGCAATCGTTTCCATCGAATCGTCACGGTTACAGATACACTGGAGCAAAAAAAGGAATTTGATAAGATTGAAAAAATGAAAGCTGAATACAAAGGCCGTAAACTAGTTCAGAATTATGTCCTGAATTACCATTTTCCTCGAAAAATTCAGTCGGTTTCTAATCCGCTTGCTAAAATTAGTGATGACCAAAAATCGCTGTCACTGCAGTTTTTTTTAGCGGATTGTCTGCAAAATCCGCTGAGCACAAATCTGGAAGTGATTTTAGAACCTGAAGCAGTAGATTAATACCTTTTTGGTTTATGTTCTTTTAAGTCAGATTGCGATGAAATAGTTAAGTTTTTTTAAAATAAATCTGGGGTTAAAAGGTTTAAAATAGAGTTCGTATATTTGGTGAAAAATAATTCTGCAATGAAAATATATAAATTACTGTTTTTTACTTTTTTATTAACGGCGTTAACTAGCTGTACTTTCACTGAAAACATTTATATTAATGATAACGGAACCGGAAAATTTTCTATAGATGTAGACGGCTCTGCTTTTATGGGAATGGCTGGCGATCAGTTAGGAAGTCAAATGGGAGCTGGTGCCAAAAATGATATCGATTCTACTTTTACTTTCAAACAGCTGTTTGCTGAGAAAAAAGACAGCATTGCTAAATTATCGACAGAAGCTCAAAAAGAAATTAAAAAGCTGGAAAATTTTGTGGTAACGACAAAAATGAATGCAGAAAAAAAGCAGTTTTTAATGACTATTGCAACTGATTTCAAAAATGTGAATGAACTTCAGGATATTCTGCAGACAGCTGGGACACTGCAAAAACTTGAAGGAGGTTCAAGTATAAATCCTCTCGGCAGTGGTTTAGGAGATAATAACAGTAAATTAAGCTACACTTACGATGGGAAGAAGTTTTCTCGAAAAGCTGTAATTAATCAGCAAAAAGTGACTGAAAAGGTAAAAGATTCTGCAGCTGATATGTCAAAAATGATTTATTCATCGTCTAATTATATTATGAAATATCATTTTCCGAAAAAAATAAAGAAAATTTCTAATCCGAATGCTTTATTCAGCGATGACCGGAAATCAGTTACAATACAATACTCTTTCACGGATTATATAGAAAATCCAGATAAACTTAACTTTGATGTTGAGTTTGAAAAATAATTAAAATGAATAAAAAAATTCAGCTTCAAGATATAGGAAATAAAGATTACAAAGAAACTTGGGCATACCAAGAAGAGCTTTTCAAAGGAATTGTAGATTTGAAAATTCAGAACAGAAGAGAAGAAACGACTCTTGAAACTCCCAATTATTTTCTGTTTGTGGAGCATCCGCATGTGTATACTTTAGGTAAAAGCGGTGATTTCAGCAATCTGCTTTTATCCGAAAAACAGCTGGAAGCCAAAGGTGCTGCTTTTTACAAAATCAACCGTGGCGGCGACATTACGTATCACGGTCCTGGACAGATTGTGGGATATCCTATTCTGGATCTGGAAAATTTTTTCTCGGACATTCATAAATACCTGCGTTTTCTGGAAGAAGCCATTATTCTTACTTTACTGGAATACGGAATAGAATGCGGACGAAGCGACGGCGAAACCGGAGTCTGGCTAGGAGCAGGTACACCATTCGCGAGAAAGATTTGTGCTATGGGTGTTCGTGCTTCCCGCTGGGTAACGATGCACGGTTTTGCTTTAAATGTTAATGCTGATTTGGGATATTTCGACAATATAATTCCCTGCGGTATCCGAGGCAAAGCGGTTACTTCACTTAACGTTGAACTCGGAGTTGAAAAAGTGGATGAAGCCGAAGTGAAAGCGAAAATCTTAAAACATTTTACTCAATTATTCGAAGCAGAGTTTGTTGCTTTTTAAACAGGTCTGAAAATAATAAGAGCCTGTTTAAATTTTATTTTTGAGATTTATTATTAGATGATTTTTGAGTGAAACTAGGCAAATTTTTATAAAATAGCAGAGCTATTGTATAAAAATTTAACGAAGTTGTAGCCAAAAATCGTCATAAGAGAGCCAATAAATAAAACTTAAACAGGCTCTAAGTATAATTTTTTTTAGTTTTCTTTTTAATTTATTGAATATCTGCTCTATATTAATAAATTCGATTGATACAAATTTACAACTGCCGGCGGACGTTATTATATGCTTGTAGATTTTGAAGCTTCTAACGATGCAGGTTATGAAATCAAGGATGATGCCAATGCGTTTAGTAAACAATATGATTCGTATTTAAGGCTGGATGTGAAATTTGGAATTAAATTCAACAGCAAAAAGAGAAAATGATTCCATCTGTTTTATGTTGATTTAGAAAATGTAATCAATCATACCAATGTTTTTCAGTTAGAATATAACCGATTGACCAATAAAATAGATCAAAAAGACCAGATTGGTTTTTTACCCGATTTTGGATATAAATTTCAGTTTTAGATTTTAATAAATTGGCTTGTCGATTTTGGATAAGCCTTTTTTTATTGTTTAAAAAAGATTCAGTTCCAACTGTTCGGGCAATAATCTAAAACTCATTCGGTGGTATTTCGTCGGACCATATTTTTTGATTGCTTCACGGTGTTCCTGCGTTGGGTAGCCTTTGTTTTTTTTCCAGTTATACATTGGGAATTCCTCGTGAATTTTATCCATATATTCATCGCGGTAGGTTTTTGCCAAAATAGAAGCTGCTGCAATGCTTAAATATTTAGAATCTCCTTTGATGATACTTTGGTTGGGAATAGATTTCAATAATTCAATTTCCGAGTTAGAGAATTGTTTTCCAATTTTATTTTTCAGTCCCAATTTGGCATTCAGTGCTCTGTTTCCGTCTACAATTATAAATTCCGGAATTCGGGATAATTTCAAGATACTTTCCTGCATTCCTTTCATCGAGGCGTTTAGGATGTTTATTTCGTCAATTTCCTCTGGATGCAGATGAGTTACTGCAAAGGTGATGGCTTCCTGCTCGATAATTGGTCTGAGTTTCTCTCTTACTTTTTCGCTTAATTGCTTACTGTCGTTTAGAAAGGCATTTTTAAAATCGAATGGCAGAATTACAGCTGCAGCAGTAACCGGACCTGCAAGACAACCGCGCCCCGCTTCATCGGTGCCGGTTTCGAAAACAAAAGAAGAGAAATTATTTTGAAGCATACGGACTGAAGTCTATTTTGTACTGCAAATATTGTGATTTTTTTTGATTTTTGAAAAAGGCAGTAAGCAGTACACGGCATTCGCATTTAAAAAAAGATAAACACGAATTTCACCAATTAGCACTAATTCTTATCAAAATTGAAATCAAATTTTACAGTTTCGAATATTTTGTGTAATTAAATAGCAATCTTAATTCGTGCTAATTAGTGTAATTCGTGTCAGAAACTTTTAAAAGCGAATGCCGTGTTAGCAGTATTAAAAGATGAAAAGCTTATTGATTAAATTGATTAATATGACTGTCCGCAAATAATACCATGTTTTTTTTTTTGCCACTGATTACATGGATTCTCACAGATTTCATTACTATTTTTTTAAAAATCTGTGTAGTCAGTGGCTAATTCGATCAGTTTGGTATTAGTTAAGGATAGTTATATTGATTAATGTTTAAAACTTTCTAAGTCACTGCTGAGACGCGAGAAGGATAGAAGCAATCCGCCGCTGCGGAGCGTATAGCCTGACAGCATACCGATAAAAGGGCGTATATCCGTACAGTGAAATAGCCCTTTTATTGGGATGGTGGCTCGCTCCGATTATTTGGAAATGAAAAGTTATGGTTTGTAAAAAAAATATGTGTTAATGTTTACTTTATAAATTGGAGTGTTTTTTTATTTATACGTTTTTATCCTTTACCTTTGCTGGATATATCTGTAAAATAATTGCCTAATTATAACCGTTTCAAATGAGGATTTTCTTTTCTTTAATTTTTTTAGCTTTTCCGATTCTCCTTTTTTCACAGAAAAACAAACAGGTTAATAGTGCTAAAGAAATTGATTATAATAGTAAATACAATTCTTCGGACTCCATAAAGAAGAAGAAAGCGCCAGAGGCAACATATGATATGTACCAGTTTATTTCACTGAGCCGTGATACTACTTATATTGATACTACTCAGTCTATCAGAAAATCGTACAGTCATAATTATTTAAGAAAAGATAATTTTGGGCTTTTGTCATTTCCAAATATCGGACAGACATACAATACGCTGCAGTATGGAATGAATGGTTTTTCGCCTTATCCGGAATTTGGTTTTACGGCAAGACAGTTTAATTATCTAAAAGTTAATGATATAAAATATGCAAATGTTGCTACGCCGGTGACTGAACTGTATTTTAAATCTACGATTCAAAGAGGACAGTCAGCTGATTCTTATTTTTCATTGAATATTTCTCCAAGGCTAAATTTTTCGATTGCTTATAAAGGATTGCGGTCGAAGGGAAGGTATATCAATCAAGAGACCAAATCGGGGAATTTTAGATTCACAACAAGTTATAATTCCAAGGACGGGCGATTTATTGCAAATATACATTATACTTCACAGAAGCTTCAAAATGAAGAAAACGGGGGAATCAGTAATGTAAGCGATTTTACCAATGGTGACTCTTCGTTTGATAATAGAGAGCGGTTAGGAGTATACCTCGAAGATGCGAATTCGGTATTGAAAGGAGGACGTTTTTTCTTTGATCAGGCCTTTAGAATAAATCCTAAAAAAGGAGATAACAATTTGTATTTTACCAATCAGTTTAATTACGAAGAAATATATTACAACTACAAACAGCAGACAATTGCATCAAATGTTGGCGGTGCTCTTGTGAGCCGTTTTGGTGAATCGTTTGTGACTGGTGGAATTGATGATATTACGAATTATAATAAAATGTATAATAAAGTTGGAGTTGTATATGAGAATATGATGCTGGGTTCTTTTACTTTTTTTGTTGATGATCTGCATTCTAATTATTTTTACAATAATATTTTGTATTTAGATAATGGAAATACGGTTGGTAATCTGTTAAGTCAAAAAATTAACACGTTTGGCGGTCAATATAATTATCGTAAGGACAAATGGAATGGTAAATTTTTATATTCTAAATCGATAACAGATCAAAATTTATATAATATTGATGCTTCGGCTGTTTATGACTGGAATGATGAAAATCAGTTATCATTTCGTTACCAAAGCATGAATAAGCTGCCAAATAATAATTATAATTTATTTCAAAGCAGTTATAAAGAATACAACTGGTCTAATGATTTTGTCAACGAAAAAATAAATTCTATCAGCGCCAATGCGGATACCAAATGGGTTTCATTGTCAATGCAGCTGAATACCATAAATGATCATTTATATTTTGCCGATGTCACTACTGCCACACAAAGGGAAGACAGCATGCAGATTGTCGCTCCTAAGCAATATGGTAAAGCAATTAATTATGCTTCGCTAAAGGCAGCTAGAGAGTTTGTTTTTGGGAAGTGGGCATTGGATAATACTTTATTATTTCAAAAAGCAGATCAGCCGGATAATGTTTTGAATGTTCCTGAATTTGTTACCAGAAACACTTTGTATTATACTAATTATATGTTTAATAGGAAGTTATTTTTCCAGACAGGTATTGAATTGAATTATTTTACAAGCTATTACAGTAATGTTTATAATTCTGTAATTGGTGAGTTTTTTGTGCAGGACAGAGTTAAAATTGGTAATGCTCCTCTTCTTGATTATTTTGTAAATGTTAAGATACAGCGTACGAGGCTTTATTTGAAAGCAGAACATTTTAATTCGCTGTTTTCGAAAAATAATTATTTTTCAGATCCCAATAATCCATATCGTGACTTCTTAATTCGTTTTGGATTAGTTTGGAATTTCTTTAATTGATTTTTTGTAACAAAATCAATTTAAAAAGTTATTTCAAATAAAAAAATACACTAATTTTACTTCCATACGAACTATATAGAAATGCTATAGTTTAAGTTGTAACTGCTGAAAAATAACTAAATGGAATACTCAGAAAATATATTAGGGACTATTGGGAATACGCCGTTGGTGAAACTCAATAAAATAACTGCAGAAGTGAATGCTTTGGTTCTTGCCAAGGTAGAGACATTCAATCCGGGAAATTCGGTAAAAGACCGTATGGCAGTAAAAATGATTGAGGATGCCGAAGCTGATGGCCGTTTACAGCCAGGCGGAACAATAATCGAGGGGACTTCCGGAAATACAGGAATGGGACTTGCACTTGTAGCAATCATTAAAGGATACAAATTAATCTGCGTGATATCCGACAAACAATCCAAAGAAAAAATGGATATTCTTCGTGCAGTTGGAGCCAAAGTAGTGGTCTGCCCAACTGATGTACAACCGACCGACCCTCGTTCTTATTATTCAGTTTCCAAAAGACTGGCTGAAGAAACGCCAAATTCCTGGTATGTAAATCAATATGATAATTTATCCAATACTTTGGCTCATTATGAGCAGACAGGTCCTGAAATCTGGAAACAGACTGATGGAAAAATTACTCATTTTGTGGTTGGAGTAGGTACCGGGGGAACGATTTCTGGTGTTGGTAAATTCTTAAAAGAGAAAAATCCAAATATTAAAATCTGGGGGATTGATACTTATGGCTCAGTTTTTAAGAAATATCATGAAACTGGCATTTTTGACGAAAATGAAATCTATTCTTATATAACTGAGGGTATTGGTGAAGATATTCTGCCGAAGAATGTTGACTTTTCTTTAATCGATGGATTTACCAAAGTAACTGATAAAGATGCTGCAGTTTATACCCGGAAAATCGCACTCGAGGAAGGGATATTTGTTGGAAATTCTGCTGGTGCTGCGATAAAAGGTTTGTTACAGTTAAAAGAACATTTCAAGCCAGAGGATGTTGTGGTGGTATTATTTCATGATTCGGGGAGCCGATATGTGGGCAAAATGTTCAATGACGACTGGATGCGTGAAAGAGGTTTCTTAGAGGAGGAGGTTACAACGGCAGAAGATGTAATCAAAGATCATATCAATCAGCAATTGATTGTCGTTCGAACTGAAGAATTGGTTTCGCATGCAATTGACCGTATGCGCAAGTATGATATTTCACAAATCCCCGTTGTTGATATCAATGGATTTGTGGGTTCTGTTGATGAAACGGATTTATTTCGAAGTTATGTAGCCGACAAAAATGTTGCGGATAAGCCAATTAAAGAAGTGATGGGAAAACCTTTCCCGGTGGTAAAATTGAACACTTCTATTGAAGAAGTTTCTAAATTATTCACCAAAGGAAATGATGCCGTATTGGTAGATCTTAATAACGGAAATCATCAGATTATTACAAAGTCCGACATCATTAGATCAATGAAATAATATTGTTTTAAATTTTAAATTTCCATGACTTTTACGGCAATAGATTTTGAAACTGCAACTGCTTATCATCCATGTTCGGTTGGAATAGTAATGGTTGAAAACGGGGTGGTTGTTGATGAATTTGTAACTTTGATTAAGCCTCCAAATAACGAGTATAATCCGTTTACAATTAAAGTTCATGGTATTTCACCTAGAGATACCGCAAATGCCAAAACCTTTATCGAAGTTTTTCCCGAAATTCAAAAAAGGATTCAAAATAGAGTTGTAGTAGCACACAATGAAAGCTTCGATCGGAATGTTTTGATTAAATCAATGCTCCTGTATGGCTTGAACTACGAAGATTTAAATATTGGTTCGCGTTGGGAATGTACGGTGAAGATATATAAATCTAAAGGATTAAAACCAACAAAGCTTAGTGATTGCTGTCGTGTAATGAATATTAAGCTAAACCATCACGAGGCATTATCGGATGCCAGAGCTTGTGCTGAATTGTATTTATTGAAATAAACTCTTTCGGATTATCTTCGAAGCTGTCTTTTTTTAATTTTGTAAGACAAGTTGTTAGTTTTTTTTATTACTTTAGTTTAAAAGTCTAACAAATCTGAATTATGAAAGAAGATTTTCTCCACTACCTTTGGAAATTTAAAAAGTTTGATACTTTAAATCTAAAAACCTGCTGTCAGGAGGAAATCACAATTAGTAATTCGGGTCAATATCTCGAATTGGCAGGGCCTGATTTTTTTAATGCACAAATTACCATTGGAGATCAAAAATGGGCAGGAAATGTAGAAATTCATGTCAAATCATCTGATTGGTATATTCACCATCATGAAAGAGATTCAGGTTATGAAAATGTAATTTTGCATGTAGTCTGGGAACATGATTCTGAAATTTACAGAAGCAACAATTCCGAAATACCAGTTCTGGAACTTAAAAATTATGTTAGTTCAGAAACAGTAAATAGTTATCAAAAATTACTATCGCCAAAATCTTGGATTTTTTGCGAAAAGCAATTAAAGGAAATTCCTCAATTTACTTTAATTAATTGGCAGGAGCGTCTTTTTTTTGAGCGCTTGGAAAGAAAGTCAAAACCAATTTTGGAATTGCTGGAATTAACCAATAATGATTGGGAAGCGGTTTTGTTCTGTCTGTTGGCAAAGAATTTTGGTTTGAATACTAATGGTGAAATATTTCTCAAAATTGCTCAGTCAATTCCGTTTTCTGTAATCCGAAAAGAATGTTTTGAAGTAGAGAATCTCGAAGCATTATTGTTTGGTTCCGCAGGATTGATGGATAAAGAGAAAGAAGACGCCTATTTCAAGGATTTAAAATTCAGGTATTTTTATCTCCTTCATAAATATCAAATTGATAAAAACAGTATCGAGCCTGTACAGTTTTTTAAACATCGTCCTGATAATTTTCCCACGATCAGGCTTTCGCAATTAGCTGATTTATATCATAAACAGCAAAATTTATTTTCTAAAATATGCGAATTGAATTCACTTGAAGCTATATATGAAATTTTTGGTGTTTCGGCTACGTCCTATTGGCAGACTCATTATCAGTTTGACAAAGAAAGCCCCAAGAAAAAGAAAGCTTTAACAAAATCTTTCATTGATTTAATTATCCTAAATACTATTATTCCGCTTCAATTTGCTTATGCCAAAAGTCAGGGAAAAGAAGATTCGGAAGATTTGATTACTATGCTGAATAAAGTTGAGGCTGAAAAGAATTCAATCATGGAAAAATTTAGTTCCTTTGGATTAAAACCAAAAAATGCGTTTGAAACCCAATCATTATTACAGCTCAAAAATGAATACTGCAGTAAGAATAAATGTTTAGATTGCGCTATTGGGTTAGAATTATTGAAAAAATACTGATTTGCCGATTCGGAAATTTTGTATTTTTGTAAAAATCATAACTTAAAAAAAATGCGGGCAGTAATACGGTTGAAATTCTTTTTAGAAAAATATGGCTTTCATGTGTCATCACGTTTGGCAGATAAATTAGGGATGCGTGTAACAAACGTCCGCTTGTTTTTTATTTATATTTCTTTTGTAACTGCTGGTTTAGGATTTGGAGTTTATCTTACTTTGGCTTTTTGGATTAGATTGAAAGACTTAGTCCGTGCTAAACGAACTTCTGTTTTCGATTTGTAGAAAATTAATTCTAGAACATATAAAAAGGGTCATAAAGTATTTGCTTCATGACCCTTTTGTGATTTTATTTTAAATTTTATATTTCTGGATTGTTCAATTTACTGTTTTTCTTACCATAAGAAAAATAGAAAATGACGCCTATAGCCATCCATGCAAAAAGTCTCAGCCAATTTGTCCAGCCTAGACCGTACATCATAGCACAGCATACGAATACTCCCAAAAGGGGTACGAAAGGTACTAGCGGAGTTTTAAACTCTCTGATCATGTTTGGTTCTTTTTTTCTTAAAATAATAACAGAAATACATACAAGAACAAAAGCAAATAAAGTCCCAATACTTGTCATGTCTCCAACAATATCTCCTGGAACAAATGCTGCAAACGCTCCAACAATTAATAGAATTACTAGATTCGCTTTATAAGGAGTTTTGTATTTTGAATGCAGATCACTAAAAGCTTTTGGTAATAATCCATCTTTACCCATAGAGTAAAAAACTCTTGACTGTCCTAATAACATTACTAAAATAACGGATGAAAAACCTGCTAATATGGCAATAGTTACAAATTGTGCAAGCCAGTTATAACTTTCTCCCATAGCATGAATAATCGCATTGGCTACTGAAGCTTCTTTACCGCTGGTTCTAAAAAACTCAACTGGTTCAAGCCCTGTTAATACATGACCAAAAAGAATATATAAAATGGTACACACTGCTAAAGATCCTAAAATACCAATTGGCATATTTTTTTTAGGGTTAATCGTTTCTTGTGCAGCAGTACTCACAGCATCAAATCCTATGAAGGCAAAGAAAACCGTACCAGCTGCTCCTAATATTCCCATTATGCCTCCATAGGCGTGTCCTACACCGTGTTCATCAGTGAAAACATCTGTAGGAGGGATATAAGGTGTGTGGTTCGCTGGATTTATGAAATGCCATCCTACAACTATAATTAATATAACAATTAAAACCTTTACAACAACAATGATAGCATTTACAACTGCTGATTCATGTATTCCTTTTATCAATAGTAAGCTGATTACGGCAACTATAAAAAGAGCAGGTAAATTTACTAAACCATGTTCTCCTGTTACTGATGTTTGGAATGGCGAATGAGAATAGGCGTAAGGTATTGGATCCATATGCAGTACGTTTGTGAGTAAATTGTTTAAATATTCACTCCAGGCGATTCCTACGGTTGCAGCTCCCACTGCATATTCAAGAATTAAATCCCAGCCGATAATCCAAGCTAAAAATTCCCCCATAGTTGCGTATGTGTATGTATAAGCACTTCCGGAAATGGGGATAGAAGAAGAAAGTTCTGCGTAACACAATCCTGCTAATGCACAGCCTATAGCGGCAACAACAAAGGCAATTGTTACAGATGGGCCAGCACTTTGTGCCGCTGCGGTAGCTGTTCTTACAAACAATCCAGCTCCAATTATAGCACCTATACCTAATGCAATTAAAGACCAAGCGGTTAGTGTTCTTTTTAATCCTTTTTCAGAATCAGCTGCTTCTGCTAATAGTTGAGCTAATGGTTTTCTTTTCCAAATAGACATGGTTTATGGTTTAAATGTTATTAAGTTCCAAATGTATCGTTTTTTGTAAAAAATAAAAACAATTATCGTCTTTTAAGTTATAAAAACTTTAAGATTTGAAAAATAAGAGGTTTGGTTTTTGTTTATGTATTGATATTTAGTGTGTTGTCAATTAATTAAAGATGTAATAAATTGATATTATGAAATGTGTGAATTTGATGTTTTTCTTAATAAAATGATTTTTTTTATTTTAATTTAGATTTTAATAAAGACAAGAACATTATTCTGAAATGAATTCTAAACAACAAATGCAATATTTTAAGTTTACTAAGCAACAGCAAAAAGGGATTTATTTGCTTTTTGGAATTATTATTGTTTTGCAATTGGTTTATTATTTTGTGGATTTCAGTCCTATTCAAGAAAAGAATTCAGGTAAACAGCAATGGCTTTCTTTGCAGCCTGTTGTAGATTCTTTAAAATTGCATAAATCTAATGATAAGCCTGCTGTTTATCCTTTTAATCCAAACTTTATTTCTGATTATAAAGGTTACAAATTAGGTATGTCTGTAGCAGAAATTGATAGGCTTTTAGCTTTTAGAAAACAAAATAAGTTTGTTAATTCTGCCAAAGAATTTCAAGACGTAACAAAAGTTTCAGATTCATTATTAAATACAATAGCACCGTTTTTTAAATTCCCGGATTGGGTAAATAATAAAAAGAATAAAGCTGATTTTAAGAAATATCCAAATTCAGCTTTCGCCCAGAAAGAGAAAATAGTTCCTATCGATATAAATACCGCCACTCAGGATGATTTAATTAAGATTAATGGTATTGGCGAAGCAATATCACTAAGAATTTTGACTCAGAAAGAAAAGTTAGGGGCATTTGTATCAATGGAGCAGATGAAAGAAGTTTGGGGTTTGTCTCCAGAGGTGATTCTCAATTTAAACAAGTATTTTGCCATTACAAAACTCCCTGATTTAAATAAAGTAGATATTAATAATGCTTCGTTAAAAGAATTGTCTGCGTTTTTTTATTTTAAAAATGATCTCGCAAGACAGATTGTAAAATACAGGAGTATGAATGGTGATTTTAGGACTATTGAGGATTTGATAAAGATTAACAATTTTCCTGTTGATAAGGCAAAATATATTGCCTTATATTTGAACTTTTAATATAAATGATATTTATTATGAATTTTGATTATAACGAAACTCAATCTTTGATAGCGCAATCTATAAAAGATTTTGCCGAAAAAAATATAAGGCCTTATATAATGGAATGGGATGAGGCTCAGATTTTTCCAGCGCATCTTTTTAAAAAATTGGGCGAAATGGGTTTTATGGGGGTGTTGGTTCCTGTAGAATTAGGAGGCTCAGGATTGGGGTATCATGAATATATTACAATTGTAGAGGAGATTTCCAAAGTCGATCCGTCTATTGGTTTGTCAGTAGCTGCTCATAATTCATTATGTACTAATCATATTTTAACTTTTGGGAATGAAGAGCAGAAGAAAAAATGGATTCCAAAATTAGCATCAGGGGAGCATATAGGAGCATGGGGACTGACAGAGCATAATACAGGATCCGATGCCGGCGGAATGAATACTACAGCAGTTCGCGATGGTGATTTTTGGGTGGTAAACGGAGCAAAAAACTTTATTACTCATGCTATTTCAGGAGATATTGCAGTTGTGGTTGTGCGTACTGGGGAAAAAGGGGACTCAAAAGGAATGACAGCATTTGTTTTTGAAAAAGGAATGAAGGGTTTTGCATCAGGAAAAAAAGAGAATAAATTAGGCATGCGCGCCAGTGAAACTGCTGAATTGATTTTTGACAATTGCCGTATTCCGGATGCGAACAGATTGGGTGAAGTTGGGGGAGGATTTGTACAGGCAATGAAGGTTTTAGATGGAGGCCGTATCTCGATCGGTGCTTTGTCGCTAGGTATTGCTAAAGGCGCTTATCAAGCTGCTTTAAAATATTCTAAGGAAAGACATCAGTTTGGTCAGCCAATTTCTGACTTTCAGGCAATTTCATTCAAATTGGCTGATATGGCTACTGAAATTGAAGCTTCGGAATTGTTACTGCATAAAGCGGCTTTTTTAAAAGAACAGCAAAGGCCGGTTACTACATCAGGAGCAATGGCAAAAATGTATTCGTCAGAGGTTTGTGTAAAAATTGCTAATGACGCTGTCCAGATACACGGTGGCTACGGTTATACTAAGGATTATCCGGTAGAAAAATTTTATAGAGATTCCAAGTTATGTACCATTGGAGAAGGAACTACTGAGATTCAAAAATTGGTAATTTCTAGAAATTTATTGAAATAGTTAATGAGTGTTTGGCTGTGTACTTCATAATTGTGTGTTGCTTTTATTTTTTGTGAATCTGGGTTTGTGATCAAATTTAAAATGAATTCAAAAAAAGTAAAATAAAATGCTTTAGTTCTAAAATAATGTTTAATTTTGCGCACTTAACGAAAGGGGGTGATAAAATTATGTTAATTATACCAATTAAAGACGGAGAAAATATCGATAGAGCACTTAAGCGCTACAAAAGAAAATTCGATAAAACTGGAACTGTAAGACAATTAAGAGCACGTACTGCTTTCATTAAGCCGTCAGTTACAAATAGAATGAAATTCCAAAAAGCAGCTTATATTCAAGGATTAAGAGATAGTATTGAGAATATTTAATACTTAACTGCATTTTAAAATAAATTACCGTTAGTAATTAAAGTTTCTTAACTTTGATGCTAACGGTTTTTTTTATGACTACAAATAATAAAGATGCATTTAGAGATTATCTGCAGCTGGAAAAAAAATACTCTCCGCATACGGTAAATGCTTACTTAAATGATCTCTCTTTTTTTGAGGTTTTTAATAGGGAGTGTTTCGGTCAGGATACTATTGATCAGGTGAATTATAACCAGATTAGAAGCTGGATTGTTTTGCTTGTTGATGATGGTGTTTCTAATGTTACTGTGAATAGAAAAATTGCCTCCCTTAAAGCGTTTTATAAATTTCTATTAAAAATTAAACAGATTCAGGTTAGTCCTTTCTTGAAGCATAAGGCTTTAAAAACAGAAAAAAAACTTCAGATTCCTTTTTCGGAAAAAGAATTGGTTGAGGCTTTGTCTTGTAATTCAGCTCCTGAAGGATTTCAGGAGGTGAGGGATAGGCTTATTGTAGAATTGTTTTATACTGCCGGAATCCGAAGGGCAGAGCTAATCCAATTAAAACTTTCGAATGTGAATTTCGCGGCCGGTACTATAAAGGTGTTAGGGAAGAGGGATAAAGAGCGGATTCTGCCTGTTTTGGGTGTGGTTATGGAACAGTTAGTGTTGTATGTAAAGGAACGTTCTGTGTTGGAAAATATTGAGGATGAGGATTATCTTTTTCTAACAAAAAAAGGGTTAAAATTGAATGATTCTTTTGTGTATCGATTAATAAATTCATACTTTAGTAGTGTCTCCGAAAAGGTAAAAAAAAGTCCTCATATATTACGTCATACATTTGCGACTCATTTATTAAATAACGGAGCTGATTTGAATTCAGTAAAAGAATTATTGGGGCATTCCAGTTTGGCTTCTACACAGATTTATACTCATAGTAGTTTGAATGAACTTAAAAAGGTGTATAAAGAAGCGCATCCTAGGAATAGAAAATAATTCAAAAAGTGTTTAACTATTAAAAAGATAGATTATGAAGGTAAATGTTCATGCGGTTAACTTTACTGTTGACAAAAAGCTGGTAGATTTCGTTCAGGAAAGAATGGATAAGTTGGAAAAATATTATGACAGAGTTGTTTCTTCTGATGTTTTTTTGAAAGTTGAAAAGACAAGTGAAAAGGAAAATAAAAATGTTGAGATAAAGATTAATGTCCCCGGAGATGATTTTTTGGTTGAAAAACAATGTAAATCCTTTGAAGAAGCAGTCGAACAGGCAGCGGAATCTCTAGAGCGATTGCTTGTAAAACGTAAAGAAAAGTTAAGAACACATATTTAATTTAATTTTTTTTAAAAAAATGTTTTGATTAAAGGATAAAATATCTACATTTGCAGTCCGTTAGAAATAGCGGACTTTTTTTATTGAAATCGCCAGCGTAGCTCAGCTGGCTAGAGCAGCTGATTTGTAATCAGCAGGTCGTGGGTTCGAGTCCCTCCGCCGGCTCTTTTTTTGTTTCAAATGCGATTTGAAACGGGTTCTTTAAGGTATTGGAATTTTAATAAAAAAAAAGGGGAGATACTCAAGCGGCCAACGAGGGCAGACTGTAAATCTGCTGTGTGAACTTCGCAGGTTCGAATCCTGCTCTCCCCACAAAATGATTTGAGATTTAGAATTCTGAATTGAAAATTGTAAAATCCTTAACAGGGATTCTGCCGACTTAGCTCAGGGGTAGAGTGCTTCCTTGGTAAGGAAGAGGTCACGGGTTCAATTCCCGTAGTTGGCTCAAGTAAGTAGGAAATTGAAATAAATATATAAACTAGATTAAAAATTAAGTAAAATGGCAAAAGAAACCTTTAACCGTTCGAAACCGCACTTAAATATTGGTACGATCGGACACGTAGATCACGGTAAAACTACTTTAACAGCAGCAATCACAAAAGTGTTATCTGATGCTGGTTACTGTCAAGCAAAATCATTTGATCAAATTGATAATGCCCCTGAAGAAAAAGAAAGAGGTATTACTATTAATACATCACACGTTGAGTACGAAACTGCTAACCGTCACTACGCACACGTTGACTGTCCAGGTCACGCGGATTACGTAAAGAACATGGTTACTGGTGCTGCTCAAATGGATGGTGCTATTCTTGTTGTAGCTGCAACTGACGGACCAATGCCACAAACACGTGAGCACATCCTTTTAGGACGTCAGGTAGGTATTCCTAGAATTGTTGTTTTCATGAACAAAGTGGATATGGTTGATGATGCTGAGTTGTTAGAGCTTGTTGAAATGGAAATTAGAGATTTATTATCTTTCTATGAGTACGATGGAGACAACTGTCCAGTTATTCAAGGTTCTGCTTTAGGTGGTTTGAATAATGATGCTGCATGGGTTCCTAAAATTATTGAATTAATGGAAGCTGTTGATGCTTGGATCGAAGAGCCAGTTCGTGACGTTGCTAAACCATTCTTGATGCCGGTTGAAGACGTATTTACAATTACAGGTCGTGGAACTGTTGCTACAGGTCGTATCGAAACTGGAGTTGCTAATACTGGAGATCCAGTTGAAATCATTGGTATGGGAGCTGAGAAATTGACTTCTACTATCACTGGAGTTGAGATGTTCCGTAAAATCCTTGACAGAGGTGAAGCTGGAGATAACGTAGGTTTATTGTTGAGAGGTATTGATAAAGAATCTATCAAAAGAGGAATGGTTATCATTAAGCCAGGATCTGTTAAGCCACACGCTACTTTCAAAGCTGAGGTGTATATCTTGAAAAAAGAAGAAGGTGGACGTCATACTCCATTCCACAATAACTACCGTCCGCAATTCTATGTACGTACAACTGACGTAACAGGAATCATTACTTTACCAGAAGGTGTAGAGATGGTAATGCCAGGTGATAACTTAACTATCAATGTTACTTTATTAAGCCCAATCGCTATGAGCGTAGGTTTACGTTTCGCTATCCGTGAAGGTGGTAGAACAGTAGGTGCAGGTCAGGTAACTGAAATTGTAGCTTAATACTATATAAATTTACCAAGCCAGTGTCGTTTAGACGGCACTGGTTTATAACTACGGGCGTAGTTCAAGGGTAGAATAGCGGTCTCCAAAACCGTTGATGGGGGTTCGAATCCCTCCGCCCGTGCAAAATAAACTAATCACTATGACAAAAGTTGTTAATTACATATCGGAATCATTTGAGGAATTAAAATCAAATGTGACTTGGCCGGAATGGGCTGAGATACAGCGTCTTACTATTGTTGTAGCAGTGTTTTCCGTGGTATTTGCTTTGGCAACATGGGGAACTGATGAAGTGTGTGCAAAAACATTGGCTGTATTTTTTAACTGGATTAAAGCGTAATTTTTTGTAATGGCCGATAATAATATAAAAAAGTGGTATGTCGTTCGTGCGGTTAGCGGGCAAGAAAATAAAGTGAAAGCTTATATCGAAACAGAAATAGCTCGTTTAGGAATGAGTGATTATGTCTCGCAGGTTCTTGTGCCTACTGAAAAAGTAGTTACTGTAAAAGAAGGTAAAAAATTATCAAAAGATAAAGTTTATTTTCCAGGTTATGTTATGTTGGAAGCCAATCTTGTTGGGGAAATTCCTCATATTATTAAGTCTATCACAAGTGTTATTGGCTTTTTGGGTGAAACCAAAGGCGGTGAGCCGGTTCCATTAAGAATGTCAGAAGTGAATAGAATGTTAGGTAAAGTTGATGAGTTAGCTGTAAACACAGATACTCGTTCAATTCCTTTCAGCTTGGGTGAAACTATTAAAGTGATCGATGGTCCTTTTAATGGCTTTAATGGTACAGTTGAAAAAATAAATGAAGAAAAGCGTAAACTTGAAGTAATGGTGAAAATTTTCGGAAGAAAAACACCTTTGGAATTGAGTTTCATGCAGGTTGAAAAAGTATAATTTTTGTTACATCTATAATAACCACTGCAATCGCTTCCTATGATTGTGGTGTTAAATTTTTTAAAAATGGCTAAAGAAATTAGTAAGGTAGTTAAACTACAAGTTAAGGGAGGTGCTGCGAACCCGTCGCCACCGGTTGGACCTGCTTTAGGAGCTGCTGGGGTAAACATCATGGAGTTTTGTAAGCAGTTTAATGCTAGAACTCAGGATAAACCTGGCAAAATTTGTCCAGTGCAAATCACTGTGTACAAAGACAAATCATTTGATTTTGTTGTTAAGACTCCTCCAGCTGCAGTACAGTTAATGGAAGCAGCAAAGCTAAAGTCCGGATCAGGTGAACCAAATCGTAAAAAAGTAGCTAGCGTTACTTGGGATGTTATCAAGGCAATTGCTGAAGATAAAATGGTAGATTTAAATGCATTCACAATCGAATCTGCTATGAGCATGATTGCTGGAACAGCTAGATCTATGGGTATAACTGTATCAGGAGATTCTCCTTTTTAATTAAGAGAAAGACATGGCAAAATTGACAAAAAAGCAAAAAGAGGCTGCTTCAAAAATTGAAAAGAACAAATTATACTCTTTAAAAGATGCTGCTGCATTACTTAAAGTTGTTGCTTCTGCAAAATTTGATGAGTCTGTTGATATCGCAGTTCGTTTGGGTGTTGATCCAAGAAAAGCGAATCAAATGGTGAGAGGTGTAGTAACATTGCCTCACGGAACAGGTAAAGATGTAAAAGTATTGGCATTGGTTACTCCAGATAAAGAAGCGGAAGCTAAAGAAGCAGGAGCAGATCATGTTGGTCTTGATGATTACCTGCAAAAAATTAAAGACGGTTGGACAGATGTTGATGTAATTATCACTATGCCTGCTGTTATGGGTAAATTAGGTCCATTAGGCCGTATTTTAGGCCCTAGAGGTTTAATGCCAAACCCTAAAACAGGTACTGTAACTATGGATGTTGCAAAAGCTGTTGCAGAGGTAAAAGCTGGTAAAATTGACTTTAAAGTTGATAAAACTGGTATCGTTCATGCAGGAATTGGTAAAGTTTCTTTTGGAGCTGAGCAAATTGTTGACAACGCACACGAAATTATTCAAACATTAATCAAACTTAAACCAACTGCTGCTAAAGGTACATACATTAAAGGTATTCACCTTACAAGCACAATGAGTCCTGCTATTGCATTGGATCCAAAAGCAGTATAATTGGTAGTTAATAATTTTTAGTATGACTAGAGAAGAAAAATCAATCGCGATTGAAGATTTAACTGCACAGTTAGCTGGTACAAACATCATTTATGTATCTGATATTTCTGGATTAGACGCAGAAACAACTTCAAACTTGAGAAGAGCTTGTTTTAAAGCAGGTGTTAAATTAGAGGTAGTAAAAAACACTTTGCTTGCAAAAGCAATGGAAGCTTCAGATAATGACTATGGAGATTTACCTTCTGTTTTGGCAGGTAACAGTGCTATATTCATTGCTGATGTTGCAAATGCACCTGGAAAAATTATCAAAGATTTTAGAAAAAAATCAGCAAAACCTGTATTGAAAGGGGCTTATATCAATTCTGAAATTTACCTTGGTGATGACCAATTAGATGCATTAGCAACTATTAAATCTAAAGAAGAGCTTATCGGTGAAATCATTGGATTATTACAATCACCAGCTCAAAGAGTTATTTCTGCTTTACAAAACCAATTTGCTGGCAGCGAAGAGGCTGAAGCTTAATACTCAAAATGAGGAAATTTATTTCCTTGTTGCTTAAAATAGCGCACAATAAATAAATTATATTTTTACAAATCATTTTAAAAAAGATAGAAAAAATGGCAGATTTGAAACAATTCGCAGAGCAATTAGTTAACCTTACAGTTAAAGAAGTTAACGAATTAGCAACAATATTGAAAGATGAGTACGGTATCGAACCAGCTGCTGCAGCTGTAGTAGTTGCTGCTGGTGGTAGTGAAGGTGATGCTGTAGAAGCTCAAACAGAATTTACAGTTGTATTGAAAGAGGCTGGAGCTTCTAAATTAGCTGTTGTAAAATTAGTTAAAGAACTTACAGGTTTAGGTTTGAAAGAAGCTAAAGATGTAGTTGACGGTGCTCCAAGCAACGTTAAAGAAGGTGTAACTAAAGAAGAGGCTGAAGGTCTTAAAAAATCTTTAGAAGAAGCTGGTGCAGTTGTTGAGTTAAAATAACAAAACCCCAGTTTAAAAGTAGGTTTAGACCTTGGACAGAAACGTCCAACGGTCTAAACCATTTTTCGTATAATAAAATTATATCAAGTTTTATTATAAAATAGTTTAGAATACGAAAAAGTTTTTGATCAATACGAAGAAAGAAAATTTACAATGTTTTTTATTTGTTGGTTTTTAAAGATGTATTGATTACAAAAAGAAAGTATAGATTGTTTTATAAATTGAACAGTGTTTTTACACACAAAAATTACTTTTTTTTAATCAAAATTTTGTCCATTGATGATAACAAATCAGACTGAAAGATTGAATTTTGCCTCAACCAAAAACATACCTCAATATCCAGATTTCTTAGATGTTCAGGTTAAATCGTTTAAAGATTTTTTTCAATTAGAAACTAAATCAGACGAAAGAGGCGACGAAGGGTTGTACAATACCTTCATGGAAAACTTTCCAATTACAGACACAAGAAACAACTTTGTATTAGAATTCCTTGATTACTTTGTAGATCCGCCACGTTACACCATTCAAGAATGTATAGAAAGAGGTCTTACGTATAGTGTGCCTTTAAAAGCTAGGTTAAAACTATATTGTACCGATCCTGAACACGAAGATTTTGAAACTATTGTACAAGATGTTTATCTTGGAACAATACCTTACATGACACCAAGTGGTACTTTTGTTATCAATGGAGCAGAGCGAGTTGTGGTTTCACAATTACACCGTTCTCCAGGTGTTTTCTTTGGGCAGTCATTCCATGCAAATGGAACAAAATTATATTCTGCGAGAGTTATTCCTTTTAAGGGATCTTGGATAGAATTTTCTACCGATATCAACAGCGTAATGTACGCGTATATCGATAGAAAGAAAAAATTACCTGTTACAACTTTATTCCGTGCTATTGGTTTCGAAAGAGATAAGGACATCCTTGAAATTTTTGACCTTGCTGAAGAAATTAAAGTGTCAAAAACTGGTCTTAAAAAATATATTGGTAGAAAACTTGCTGCACGTGTTTTGAACACATGGCATGAAGATTTCGTTGATGAGGATACTGGAGAGGTGGTTTCAATCGAGCGTAATGAGATTATTCTTGATCGTGATACTATTATCGACAAAGATAATGTTGAAGAAATCATCGATTCAAACGTTAAATCTATTTTGTTGCACAAAGAAGATAATAACGCTGTTGATTATTCCATCATCCACAATACATTACAAAAAGATCCAACAAACTCTGAAAAAGAAGCTGTTGAGCATATCTACAGACAATTGCGTAACGCAGAACCGCCTGATGAAGAAACTGCTCGTGGTATTATTGATAAATTATTCTTCTCTGACCAACGTTATAACTTAGGTGAAGTAGGTCGTTACAGAATTAATAAAAAACTTGGTCTTGATACTCCAATGGAAAAGCAAGTGCTTACCAAAGAAGATATCATTACTATTGTTAAATATTTGATCGAATTGATCAACTCAAAAGCTGAGATTGATGATATCGACCACTTGTCAAACCGTCGTGTTAGAACAGTTGGAGAACAATTGTCTCAACAGTTTGGTGTTGGTTTGGCTCGTATGGCAAGAACCATTCGTGAGAGAATGAACGTTAGAGATAACGAGGTGTTTACACCAATTGATTTGATCAATGCTAAAACATTATCATCAGTTATCAACTCTTTCTTTGGGACAAACCAGTTATCTCAATTTATGGATCAAACGAATCCATTGGCTGAGATTACACACAAAAGAAGATTATCTGCACTTGGGCCAGGTGGACTTTCGAGAGAGAGAGCTGGATTTGAGGTTCGTGACGTTCACTATACGCACTACGGACGTTTATGTCCGATTGAAACTCCTGAGGGGCCAAACATTGGTTTGATTTCTTCTCTTGGTGTTTATGCTAAAGTAAACGGAATGGGTTTCATTGAAACACCTTACCGTAAAGTAAATAATGGTGTTGTAGATTTAGAGTCTACACCTATATATTTAAGTGCTGAAGAAGAAGAAGGAATGTTAATCGCTCAGGCGAACATTAAAATGGAAGATTCAGGTAAAATTACTGCCGAGAACGTAATTGCGCGTCAAGAAGGTGACTTTCCTGTAATTGATCCTTCTCAAGTGGATTATACAGACGTTGCGCCAAACCAGATTGCTTCGATTTCTGCATCTTTGATTCCTTTCTTGGAGCATGATGATGCGAACCGTGCATTGATGGGATCTAACATGATGCGTCAGGCCGTACCATTGATACGTCCTGAAGCTCCGATTGTTGGAACTGGTTTAGAGCGTCAAGTCGCTTCAGATTCTAGAGTATTGATTAATGCTGAAGGACATGGAGTTGTAGAATACGTTGATGCTAATATCATTACTATCAAATATGATCGTTCTGAGGAAGAAAGAATGGTAAGTTTTGATGCTGATGAAAAAACATACAACTTAATTAAATTTAGAAAAACCAATCAAGGAACAAGTATTAACCTTAAACCTATCGTAAGAAAAGGTGACAGAGTAATTCCTGGTCAAGTATTGTCTGAAGGATATGCTACTCAAAATGGAGAATTAGCTTTAGGTAGAAACCTTAAAGTTGCGTTTATGCCATGGAAAGGGTACAACTTCGAGGATGCGATTGTGATTTCTGAAAAAGTAGTTCGTGACGATATCTTTACCTCAATCCACGTAGACGATTACTCATTAGAGGTAAGAGATACTAAATTAGGTAACGAAGAGTTAACGAATGATATACCAAACGTTTCTGAAGAAGCTACTAAAGATTTGGATGAAAACGGTATGATCAGAATTGGAGCCGAGGTTAAGCCTGGTGATATTCTTATCGGTAAAATCACTCCAAAAGGAGAATCAGATCCTACTCCTGAAGAGAAATTGCTTCGTGCAATCTTTGGTGATAAAGCAGGTGATGTAAAAGATGCTTCATTGAAAGCTTCTCCTTCTTTACATGGTGTAGTTTTAGATAAAAAATTATTTGCAAGGGCGGTAAAAGACAAACGTAAACGTACTCAGGACAAAGATGCTTTAGGAGCTCTTGAAATGGAGTTCGAAGTGAAGTTTGTTGAGCTTAAGGATAGATTGATTGAGAAACTTTTTAATATCGTAAACGGAAAAACTTCTCAAGGTGTAATGAATGATTTGGGTGAAGAAGTTTTGCCAAAAGGTAAAAAATATACTCAAAAAATGCTTTATGCTGTTGAAGATTTTGCTCACTTAAGTAAAGGTCAATGGGTTGCTGATGATGCAACAAATACTATGGTTAATGATTTGATTCATAACTATAAAATCAAATTGAACGATTTACAAGGGGCTTTGCGTAGAGAGAAATTTACAATTACTGTTGGAGATGAATTGCCATCAGGAATCTTGAAATTAGCTAAAGTTTATATCGCTAAGAAACGTAAGTTGAAAGTAGGGGATAAAATGGCAGGTCGTCACGGTAACAAAGGTATTGTTGCTCGTATCGTACGTCATGAAGATATGCCTTTCTTGGAAGACGGAACACCAGTTGATATCGTGTTGAACCCGCTTGGGGTACCTTCGCGTATGAACATCGGGCAAATTTATGAGACAGTATTAGGATGGGCTGGTATGAATTTGGGTAGAAAATTTGCTACTCCAATTTTTGACGGTGCTTCTTTAGACGAGATCAATGCTTTGACTGATGAAGCTGGAGTGCCACGTTTTGGACATACTCACCTTTATGATGGAGGTACTGGAGAGCGTTTCCATCAGGCAGCAACCGTTGGAGTTATCTATATGCTGAAATTAGGACACATGGTTGATGATAAGATGCACGCACGTTCTATCGGTCCATACTCGTTAATTACACAACAGCCACTTGGAGGTAAAGCTCAATTTGGAGGTCAGCGTTTTGGAGAGATGGAGGTTTGGGCACTTGAGGCTTATGGAGCATCAAGTACGCTGCGTGAAATCTTGACTGTTAAATCTGATGATGTTATTGGTAGAGCCAAAACTTACGAAGCAATCGTAAAAGGTGAAACTATGCCGGAACCAGGATTACCTGAATCATTCAATGTATTAATGCATGAATTGAAAGGTCTTGGTCTTGACCTTCGCTTAGAAGAATAAATTATTCAAAGTAGAGACGTAGCATTGCTACGTCTCTATTTAAATTTCATAAGAGTTTTTAAGGATTTAGCCCCGTAACCCGTTCCGATTTTTTATAAAATTTCAAAAGATTTTATAACTAGCACTTCAAATTTGAGTTTGAAGTTTAGAGAAGTAATCCGAGGTAGTTTTTAAGTCGAAAGTTTAAAGGTACAAAGTCTAAAGTCATTCGTGGCTTTAAAAACTTTATGATATTTGACTTTAAGATTAAAAACAAGAATCAATTTTTAATTGCAAATAAATCAATAGTAAAAACTATGATAAATAACAGAAATAATAAAGAAAAGAATACTGTAAAAAGATTCGATAAAATTTCGATAGGATTAGCTTCTCCAGAATCTATCTTGAAAGAATCAAGAGGTGAAGTATTGAAACCTGAGACTATCAACTATAGAACTCACAAACCTGAGCGTGATGGGCTTTTCTGTGAAAGAATCTTCGGACCTGTAAAAGATTTCGAATGTGCTTGCGGAAAATATAAAAGAATACGTTACAAAGGTATCATCTGCGACCGTTGTGGTGTAGAAGTTACTGAGAAAAAAGTACGTCGTGATAGAGTTGGACATATCAACCTTGTTGTGCCAATTGCTCACATCTGGTACTTCCGTTCTCTTCCTAACAAAATTGGTTATATCCTTGGTCTTCCATCTAAGAAATTAGATATGATTATTTACTACGAAAGATACGTAGTAATCCAAGCTGGTATTGCTAAAAATGCAGATGGGGAATCAATACAAAGATTAGATTTCTTGACAGAAGAAGAATATTTGAACATTTTAGATACTCTTCCTGCTGATAATCAATATTTAGATGATTTTGATCCAAATAAATTTGTTGCCAAAATGGGAGCAGAGTGTATTATGGATTTATTAGCGCGTATTGATCTTGACGAATTATCATACGATTTAAGACATAAAGCTAATAACGAAACATCTAAACAGCGTAAAACTGAGGCGTTAAAGAGACTACAGGTTGTAGAATCTTTCCGTGAATCTACATTGAACAGAGAGAATCGTCCTGAGTGGATGATCATGAAAGTGATTCCAGTTATTCCACCAGAATTACGTCCTCTTGTGCCTCTTGATGGTGGTCGTTTTGCAACTTCGGATTTGAATGACTTATATCGTCGTGTAATCATCCGTAACAACCGTTTGAAAAGATTAATCGAGATTAAAGCTCCTGAAGTAATCCTTCGTAACGAAAAACGTATGCTGCAGGAATCTGTAGATTCACTTTTCGATAATACTCGTAAAGCTTCAGCAGTAAAAACGGAATCAAACAGACCATTAAAATCATTGTCTGATTCGTTAAAAGGTAAACAAGGACGTTTCCGTCAAAACTTACTTGGAAAACGTGTGGATTATTCTGCTCGTTCGGTAATTGTTGTTGGACCTGAGATGAAATTGTTTGAGTGCGGTCTGCCAAAAGATATGGCTGCTGAGTTATACAAACCTTTTGTCATCCGTAAATTGATAGAAAGAGGAATTGTAAAAACAGTAAAATCTGCTAAGAAAATAATTGATAAGAAAGAGCCTGTAGTTTGGGATATTCTTGAAAATGTAATCAAAGGACATCCAGTATTACTGAATCGTGCTCCTACTTTGCACAGATTAGGTATCCAAGCGTTCCAGCCAAAATTGATTGAAGGAAAAGCGATTCAATTGCACCCATTAGTATGTACGGCGTTCAACGCGGATTTTGACGGGGATCAGATGGCGGTTCACCTGCCATTAGGACCAGAGGCTATTTTGGAAGCTCAATTGTTAATGCTGGCTTCTCACAATATCTTGAACCCTGCAAATGGTGCGCCAATTACTGTACCATCTCAGGACATGGTTTTGGGTCTTTATTATATGACCAAAGAGCGTTTGTCAACACCTGAGAAGACTATTTTGGGAGAAGGAATTACATTCTATTCTGCTGAAGAGGTCAATATTGCATTGAACGAAGGAAGATTAGAATTGAATGCTCGTGTGAAAATTAGAGCAAAAGATTTTAACGAGGCTGGAGAGTTAGTGTATCAAATTATCCAGACAACCGCTGGACGTGTATTATTTAATGAAGTAGTACCTGAAGCAGCTGGATATATCAATGACGTATTGACTAAGAAAAACTTAAGAGATATTATCGGGCACGTATTGAGTTCGACTAGTGTACCTGAAACAGCAGCTTTCTTGGATGATATGAAAAACATGGGTTATAAATTTGCATTCAAAGGAGGATTATCATTCTCGCTTGGTGATATTAGAATCCCAGAACAAAAACCAAAATTGATTGCAGATGCCAGAGAGCAAGTGGAAGGTATTTCTGCTAACTATAATATGGGTCTTATTACCAATAACGAGCGTTACAACCAAGTTATTGACGTATGGACTTCAGCAAATGCTCAATTGACAGAGCTGGCAATGAAAAACATTAGAGAAGATCAGCAAGGTTTCAACTCTGTGTATATGATGCTTGACTCTGGGGCGAGGGGTTCTAAAGAACAGATTCGTCAGTTAACTGGTATGCGTGGTTTGATGGCTAAACCTAAAAAATCTACTGCTGGTGGTGGTGAAATTATTGAAAACCCGATTCTTTCTAACTTTAAAGAAGGTCTTTCGATTCTTGAGTACTTTATCTCTACTCACGGTGCTCGTAAAGGTCTTGCGGATACGGCTCTTAAAACGGCTGATGCCGGATACTTGACCAGAAGATTACATGACGTTTCTCAAGATGTTATTGTTAATCTTGAGGATTGCGGTACTCTTAGAGGTATTGAAGTTTCTGCATTGAAGAAAAATGAGGAGATCGTTGAATCATTAGGAGAAAGAATTTTAGGACGTGTTGCATTGCAGGACGTAATTAATCCATTAACAAGTGAGATTTTAGTACATGCTGGTGAGCAGATTACTGAAGCATTAGTGAAAGGTATCGAGGCTTCTCCAGTTGAGAAAGTTGAAGTACGTTCTCCATTGGTTTGTGAGGCTACTAAAGGTATCTGTGCTAAATGTTATGGTAGAAACTTGGCAACTGGTAAAATGACTCAAAGAGGAGAGGCTGTTGGTGTAATCGCTGCACAGTCAATTGGAGAGCCTGGTACACAGTTGACACTGCGTACTTTCCACGTTGGAGGGGTTGCAGGAGGTATTTCTGAAGAATCTAGTATTATCACTCGTTTTGCTGGTAAACTGGAAATTGAAGATTTAAAAACTGTAAAAGGTGAAGACGGAGAAGGTAATGCAGTTGATATTGTAGTTTCTCGTTCTACAGAGTTAAAATTAATTGACGAAAAAACAGGTATTTTATTAAGTACACATAATATTCCTTACGGTTCAAGTATTTTTGTTAATGATGGTGAATCAGTAGAAAAAGGAACTGTAATCTGTAAGTGGGATCCATATAACGGGGTTATTGTTTCTGAGTTTACGGGTAAAATTGCTTACGAAGATTTAGAGCAGGGGCAATCGTTCATGGTTGAGATCGATGAGCAGACTGGTTTCCAGGAAAAAGTAATCTCTGAGGCTAGAAATAAAAAATTAATTCCTACTTTATTGGTTTACGGTAAAGAAGGTGAATTAATCCGTTCTTATAACTTACCGGTAGGTGCCCACTTGATGGTTGAAAACGGAGAGAAAATTAAAGCTGGTAAAGTTTTAGTTAAAATTCCTCGCCGTTCTTCTAAATCTGGGGATATTACAGGAGGTTTACCTAGAATTACAGAGTTGTTAGAGGCTCGTAATCCTTCAAACCCAGCTGTAGTTTCTGAGATTGATGGTGTTGTTTCTTTCGGAAAAATTAAAAGAGGTAACCGTGAAATCGTTATTGAGTCTAAATTTGGTGACGTTAGAAAATATTTGGTTAAATTATCAAGCCAGATTTTAGTTCAGGAAAATGACTTCGTAAGAGCTGGGTCTCCATTGTCTGATGGTGCTATTACACCGGATGATATCTTGAGAATTCAAGGGCCATCTGCTGTTCAGCAGTATTTGGTAAATGAAATTCAGGAGGTATACCGTCTTCAAGGGGTAAAAATCAACGATAAGCACTTTGAAGTAGTAATACGTCAAATGATGCGTAAAGTTAGAGTTGAAGATCCAGGAGACACTTTGTTCTTAGAAGATCAATTAATTCATACTAAAGATTTTATCGTTGAAAATGATAAATTATATGGTATGAAAGTGGTTGAAGATGCTGGAGATTCAAGTGTTTTAAAACCAGGTCAGATTATAACACCGCGTCAGCTGCGTGATGAAAATTCATTATTGAAACGTACTGACAAAAATCTTGTTGCTGCACGTGACGTAATTACGGCTACTGCAACACCGGTTTTACAAGGTATTACTAGAGCTTCTCTTCAGACTAAATCATTTATTTCTGCTGCTTCTTTCCAAGAAACAACAAAAGTATTAAACGAAGCTGCTGTTGCAGGTAAAGTGGATTTATTAGAAGGATTGAAAGAGAATGTAATTGTTGGACATAGAATCCCTGCCGGTACTGGTATGAGAGAATATGATAATGCAATTGTAGGATCTAGAGAAGACTATAATGATATGATGGCAAATAAAGAAGAGTATATTTATTAATTCTTTCATCAATGTTCTCTCTCTGTGAATGCAGGGAGAGAGTGTTGAAAAATTTAAATTTTATGAGCAATCCTAACCAACAGCAAGAACAGATTAATATTGAATTGGATGAAAAAATAGCTGAAGGAATTTATTCAAATTTGGCAATAATTAACCATTCTTCATCGGAATTTGTATTAGATTTTGTTTGTATAATGCCAGGAGTTCCTAAAGCTAAAGTTAAATCAAGAATTGTTTTAACACCACAGCATGCTAAAAGACTGCTTAAGGCAATTGGTGAAAATGTTCATCGTTTTGAATTAGCTCATGGTGAAATAAAAGAAGGCGAGCAGGCTCCAATTCCATTAAATTTTGGTCCGGCAGGACAAGCCTAATTATATAAAAATGAAGACTTCAGAAATGGAGTCTTTTTTTTTGTGTTTTACATAAATGTTATGTTCTTATTAAGTTTTCCGATGTTTTATGTTATTAAACGACTATTTGAGTACTTGAACGACTATTTTTTTTTGTAGATGACTATTTATTTAGTTTTGCACCCTGAATATGTATAACAAATCATATTAGGAAGGTATTTGAGATGGGTAAAATTTTTAATGTTTTTCAAAATAACAAAAATAGTAGTTCTTTATTTATTATTGTTTTGATATCTTTTCTTTCTACAGGTTCTGTTTTTGGGCAGAAAGAAAGTTTAGAAATTCCTATTGTGGAAGTGCTGAATATTCATAATGATATTGTGATTGAAGACCCTGTGAAAGTGTCGTCTAATTCTCTCATGATGAACTCAAATGTAAATTTCATTTTGTGGTTCATGGGAACTAAGGAAGATGTGAGTAAACCTTTTTCGGATGATGGTATGTACTCTAAGAAAAGTTTTTTGACTTCGGGAAGACAGCCAAATCATTTATTGGTAAAAACGCTTTTGAAAAAAGCACTAAATATTAAATCTTGCTAGCGAGTATTTAAGGTTGAATTTAATTTGTATATATAAAAAACGCCAATTAAAAATTGGCGTTTTTTTTGTCTATTTTTTTATGATTTAATCAAATTCTGAAGTGAAAAATAGTTTTACACTTGGGTATTTGCTTTGTGTCATCTGAATGGTAAAATCAGAATCGGCAAGGAAAACCAATTGATTGTATTTGTCTTTTGCTAAAAATTTCTGTTTGATACGTTTGAATTCTTTAAATTCTTCGTTTTTAGCATCGTCTGGTTTTACCCAGCAGGCCTTGTGAACAGGAAAGTTTTCATAAGTACATTTTGCACCATATTCATGTTCTAGACGGTATTGAATAACTTCATATTGTAATGCACCAACTGTACCAATTACTTTTCGGTTATTCATTTCTAAAGTAAATAACTGGGCAACTCCTTCGTCCATTAATTGGTCAACTCCTTTATCCAGCTGTTTGGCTTTCATCGGGTCAGCATTGTTTATGTATCTAAAGTGTTCAGGAGAGAAACTTGGAATTCCTTTGAAACTCATTACTTCACCCTCGGTTAAAGTATCACCAATTTTGAAATTTCCGGTATCATGCAACCCGACAATATCACCTGGATAGGAGATATCTACGATTTCCTTTTTTTCAGCAAAAAAAGCATTTGGACTTGAGAATTTTAAATTCTTTTTTTGACGTACGTGATAATAAGGTTTGTTTCTTTCAAAAGTTCCAGAAACGATTTTTATAAAAGCTAATCGGTCTCTGTGTTTAGGATCCATATTCGCGTGGATTTTAAAAACAAATCCAGACATTTTTTCTTCTTTTGGATCTACCAATCTAGTTTCCGAATCTTTTGGTCTTGGCGATGGTGCAATGTTTACAAAGCAATCTAATAATTCTCTAACCCCAAAATTGTTTAAAGCAGATCCGAAAAAAACTGGCTGTAATTTTCCATCCAAATAATCCTGACGATCAAATTTTGGATATACTTCGTCAATTAATTCTAGTTCTTCACGCAAACGATCTGCAGGTTTAGGCCCGATTATTTTCTCTAATTCAGGACTTTGTACATCAGAGAACGCAATTGTTTCTTCAATATTTTTACGGCTGTCACCGCTAAATAAGTTAATATTCTGTTCCCAAAGATTGTAAATTCCTTGAAAGTCATATCCCATTCCGATAGGGAAGCTTAGGGGAGTAACTGTTAGTCCAAGTTTTTGTTCCACCTCGTCCATTAAGTCAAAAGCGTCTTTTCCCTCACGGTCTAATTTATTAATGAAAACAATAATTGGAATTTTTCGCATTCTGCAGACAGCAACCAGTTTTTCGGTCTGCTCTTCAACCCCTTTTGCGACGTCAATAACAACAATTACACTGTCAACTGCTGTTAAGGTTCTAAAAGTATCTTCGGCAAAATCCTTGTGGCCGGGAGTATCGAGAATGTTTATTTTTTTCTCTTTATAGTTGAAGGCTAATACGGACGTAGATACAGAAATTCCTCTCTGACGCTCAATTTCCATGAAGTCACTCGTAGCTCCTTTTTTTATTTTATTGTTTTTTACTGCACCAGCTTCTTGAATTGCTCCTCCAAAAAGCAGCAATTTTTCTGTCAGTGTGGTTTTTCCGGCATCGGGATGTGAGATAATCCCAAATGTGCGTCTTCTTTCTATTTCTTTTAAAAAACTCATATTTATATATCAATTGTCTGCAAAAGTACTATTTATATATGCTATTTAAAAAAAATATATAGTTATATGAAATGGATTAAATTTCTGGATATAATATAGATCTGAATTCGATTGTAATTGTAAATGATGGTAAGAAAGAATTATGTTTCTCTTTAATCCTGATTGAAACAATATCCTTTTTTTTAAACAAAGTTAAAGTTTAGAGTAAGAACTATTTTTTTTTTGAAATGCCAGTTGCTGATGCTTCTAAAAAATAGTAATTTGGATTAAAGTCTGCCATTGCTGTCAAATCTTTAGTTATGCTGTAGTAAGTTGTGCGTAGGTATTGGTTTGGGGAATTAAATTAGGGCTATAATTTTTTTGATTTTGCATAAATAATATAAGCAGGCTGTGGAACTTAATAATTTTTTGTTAATAGTACCGAGGAAACTTGTTTAATGCATTCGAATTGTTATTTTTGTTCGTTATATGTTGAGATAATTGTAAGTTTTTTGCCGAATTATTACGTTTTGATTTTTCGGACTTTAAAGTGAACAATTTCTTGTTTTTTAAAAGATTGTATTTAAGAGGAATGCATTTTTTTAAATAGATTTTTTTGAGATAATAATAATATAAAAAATAAAAAATGCCTTTAAAAATTGTACAAATGAAATCCATAACGACTAAAGTTATGCTGTCTTTTTTTCTTTTGTTTTTTTCTTTAACTTTTGTAAATGCTCAGGAGATTATAAAAGATACTGTTGTTCCTAAGACAGCAAAAGCACCTGTGGTTTCAACAAAAAAACTTAAAGTAGACGGAGTAGTTGCAACCGTTGGAGATTATATTATATTAGATTCTGATATTGACAAAGGGTTTTTGGAAATTAAAAGTCAAGGAGGATCTATCTCGGATGTAACAAGATGTCAGGTTTTGGGGACGTTATTGGAACAGAAATTGTATGCTCATCAAGCAGTTCAGGACAGTATTATAGTAAGTGATGCCGAAGTAAAAGGTATGATGGATGAAAGATTATCTTATATGCTTCAGCAGGTGGGGACAATGGATAAGCTGGTTCAGTATTATCAAAAGGATTCGGAAGAAGAATTTAGAACATATTTCTTTGATGTACTAAAAGAGCAGAAGCTTACTGGTGAAATGACGAAAAAGATAATCGATAAGGTTGAAATAACGCCTGAAGAAGTTCGTGAATTTTTTAAAAAAATACCTGTTGCTGATTTGCCGGTTTTTGGTGCGGAGTTAGAAGTAGCTCAAATTGTTGTAAAACCAAAGGTTACTGAAGAAGACAAGAAAAGAGTTATTGATAAACTGAATGGCTTTAGGAAAGAGTGTATGGAGGGAGCAAGTTTTGCTACCAAAGCTGTGCTGTATTCGGAAGACCCTGGTTCCAGTAAAAACGGAGGTTATTATAAAATGAACAGAAAAACTGCTTTTGTCAAGGAGTTTAAAGATGTTGCATTTAGTCTTGCTGAAGGTGAGATTTCAGAGCCTTTTGAGACTCAATACGGTTTCCATATTATTTATGTTGAAAAAATAAAGGGGCAGGAAATTGAATTGAGGCATATATTAATAGCTCCAACAGTTTCTCAGGAGTCTTTGAAAGAAGCTAAAGAGAAAATCACTTTAATTAGAAAGAAGATATTAGATAAGGAAATTCCTTTTGCGGAAGCAGCAAGAACGATGTCTGATGAAAAGGAAACAAGAGCGAATGGAGGAGCACTGGTAAATCCTAAGACTCAGGATACACATTTTGAGCTGACTAATATGGATCCTTCTATTTATAATCAGGTTTCCAATTTGAAGGATAATGAGATTTCTATGCCGTTCCTTGAAGATAAAGAAGGGAAAAAATATTATAAAATCATGATAGTGACCAATAGAATTGATTCGCACACTGCGGATTATGCTAAAGATTATATCAAAATTAAGGATTTGGCTTTGAAAGAAAAACAAATTAAAGCTATTGCAAAATGGTTTGATAACAAAATTAAGGATACTTATATAAAGATTGTGGATGAATATAAAGATTGTCCATTTACTAATAACTGGGTAAAAAAATAATTTTCATTAAATAAATAAAAAGAGTTAGTTTTATGTTTTCATAGTACTAACTCTTTTTTAATTAAAAAAAAATATAAAAATGTCGGATGTAACAGCGATACAAAATTTAGTTCAGAAGCGTAATGAATTAAAAAAAGAAATATCTAAAATTATTGTAGGCCAAGAAGCTGTTGTTGATCAGATTTTGCTATGTATTTTTTCAGGAGGACATGCCTTGTTAGTTGGAGTCCCTGGGCTTGCTAAGACTTTGCTGGTGAATACTTTGGCGCAGGCTTTAGGTCTGGATTTTAAAAGAATTCAATTTACTCCTGATTTAATGCCTTCAGATATATTAGGGAGTGAAATATTGGATGAAAACAGGCAGTTTAAATTTATTAAAGGGCCTATATTTTCAAATATTATTTTGGCTGATGAAATCAATAGAACGCCTCCAAAGACGCAGGCGGCTTTATTAGAAGCAATGCAGGAACGTTCGGTTACTATTGCTGGCGCAAACCATAAACTGAGTCTGCCTTATTTTGTTTTGGCTACACAAAACCCAATAGAACAGGAGGGAACTTATCCATTGCCTGAAGCACAGTTAGACCGATTTATGTTTGCGATAAAACTTGAGTATCCATCTTTTGAAGAAGAAGTGCAAGTTGTGAAAAGAACTACTGCAGATGTTGATACAAAGGTGAATGCATTATTTACTGCTCAGGAAATTATTGATTTTCAGCATTTGATCCGCCGTATTCCAGTTGCAGATAATGTAGTGGAATATGCAGTTGGGTTAGTAAGTAAAACACGTCCTGATAATAAACTGTCTAATGAATTTGTGAAAAATTATCTGGATTGGGGTGCGGGTCCAAGAGCTTCGCAGAATTTGATTTTGGCAGCCAAAGCAAATGCGGCTTTTCATGGTAAATTTTCTCCGGATATAGAAGATGTAAAAGCTGTTGCAGTTGGTATCCTGCGACATAGAATTATTAAAAACTATAAAGCAGATGCAGAAGGAATTTCTGAGGAAATGATAATTGGAAAGCTTGTTTAAAAGTAAAAAATAATAGATTATTGAAAAGTGCTGCATTCTAATGGGAATGTGGTACTTTTTGTTTAACAATAGTTTTTCTTTTTGTTAAAATCCATTTCTGAATTATTGAATTTGTAAAATTGACAGACTAAACATGTTTATTTCTTATTTTAACGCAGTGAAATCATTTATTTTGCAATAATTTTTTTTGAAAAATGGACATCTATTAAATTTCTTTAAATTATCATCTTTAATTATTAAATTTGCAGGACAAAAAAATAAAAAACACTTAATTATTATGGCTTTAATATTGAAATACTCAATAAAAGAGCCATTAACCTGACTTTAATTATGAATATTTATAGCGACTACATCAAGGAGATCGAAGAACGTAAAGTTCAGGGACTCCACCCAAAGCCAATTGACGATGCTGCATTGGTAAGTGAAATCATTGCACAAATCAAAGATTTAGATAATGCTAATCGAGAAGACTCTCTTAAATTTTTTATTTATAACACTTTGCCTGGAACTACTAGCGCAGCTGGTGAGAAAGCTAAGTTTTTAAAAGAAATTATTCTTGGTGAATCTGTAGTAGCGGAAATCACACCTGCTTTTGCATTTGAATTGTTGTCACATATGAAAGGCGGACCTTCAATTGAAGTACTGCTTGATTTGGCTTTAGGAAATGATGCTGCTATTGCAAAACAAGCTGCGGAAGTTCTTAAAACGCAGGTTTTCCTTTATGATGCAGATACAGATCGTTTAAAAGAGGCATTCAAAAACGGTAATACTATCGCTAAAGAAATTATAGAAAGTTACGCAAAAGCGGAATTCTTTACTAAACTTCCAGAAGTTGCTGAAGAAATTAAGGTGGTAACTTTTATCGCTGGTGAAGGTGATATTTCTACAGATTTACTTTCTCCAGGAAATCAGGCACACTCACGTTCAGATCGTGAATTACATGGTAAATGTATGATTACTCCTCAAGCACAGGAGGAAATTAAAGCACTTCAGGCACAGCACCCTGATAAATCGGTGATGCTGATTGCTGAAAAAGGTACAATGGGAGTTGGTTCTTCTCGTATGTCAGGAGTAAACAACGTGGCACTTTGGACAGGTAAACAAGCAAGCCCATACGTTCCATTTGTTAATTTTGCTCCGATTGTTGGAGGTACAAACGGTATTTCTCCAATTTTCTTAACAACAGTTGATGTTACCGGAGGTATCGGTCTTGATCTTAAAAACTGGGTTAAAAAAACAGATGCATCAGGGAATGTTGTTCGTAACGAAAGCGGAGAGCCGGTTTTAGAGCAGGCATATTCTGTAGCTACAGGAACTGTTTTAACAATCAATACAAAAACTAAAAAATTATACAATGGCGATAAAGAATTAATTGATATCGCTAAAGCTTTCACTCCTCAAAAAATGGAATTCATTAAAGCGGGCGGGTCTTATGCTATTGTATTTGGTAAAAAATTGCAAACATTCGCAGCGAAAGTTTTAGGTATTGATATTCCATTAGTATTTGCTCCATCAAAAGAGATTTCTCACGAAGGACAAGGTCTTACTGCGGTTGAAAAAATCTTTAACAGAAATGCGGTTGGAACAACTCCAGGTAAAATATTGCACGCAGGTTCTGATGTTCGTGTAGAAGTAAACATCGTAGGTTCTCAGGATACTACAGGTCTTATGACTTCTCAGGAATTAGAAGCTATGGCCGCTACAGTAATTTCGCCAATCGTTGATGGTGCTTACCAGTCAGGCTGTCACACTGCTTCAGTTTGGGATAAAAAAGCGCAGGCAAATATTCCTAAATTGATGAAATTCATGAACAACTTCGGTTTAATTACTGCACGTGATCCTAAAGGTGTTTATCACTCAATGACGGACGTAATCCATAAAGTTCTTAATGATATTACAATTGATGACTGGGCTATCATTATTGGTGGTGACTCTCATACGAGAATGTCAAAAGGTGTTGCTTTTGGTGCTGACTCAGGAACTGTTGCTCTTGCACTTGCTACTGGTGAAGCTTCTATGCCAATTCCGGATTCTGTAAAGGTGACTTTCAAGGGAGAAATGAAAGAATACATGGATTTCCGTGATGTGGTTCATGCTACTCAGGCTCAGATGCTGAAACAATTTGGTGGTGAGAACGTTTTCCAAGGAAGAATTATCGAGGTTCACATTGGAACTCTTACTGCTGATCAGGCATTTACATTTACTGACTGGTCTGCGGAAATGAAAGCAAAAGCATCTATCTGTATTTCTGAAGATGATACTTTGATTGAATCATTGGAAATTGCGAAAAGCAGAATTCAAATTATGATCGACAAAGGAATGGATAATCACAATCAAGTTCTTCAGGGATTGATTAATAAAGCAGATAAGAGAATTGCTGAGATTAAATCTGGTGAAAAACCAGCTTTAACTCCAGATGCAAATGCTAAATATTATGCTGAAGTTGTTGTTGATCTTGATGTGATTGCAGAGCCAATGATTGCTGATCCAGATGTAAATAATGCTGATGTTTCTAAAAGATATACTCACGATACAATCAGGCCTCTTTCTTTTTATGGAGGAGATAAAAAAGTAGATCTTGGATTTATTGGTTCTTGTATGGTTCACAAAGGTGATATGAAAATCCTTGCTCAGATGCTTAAAAATATTGAAGCTCAAAACGGTAAAGTAGAATTTAAAGCACCTCTTGTAGTAGCGCCTCCTACTTATAACATCGTTGATGAATTGAAAGCTGAAGGTGACTGGGAAGTTTTACAGAAATATTCAGGTTTCGAATTTGACGATAATGCACCGAAAGCTGCAGCACGTACTGAATACGAAAAAATGTTGTATTTAGAGCGTCCAGGCTGTAATCTTTGTATGGGTAACCAGGAAAAAGCAGCTAAAGGAGATACTGTAATGGCAACATCTACTCGTCTTTTCCAAGGAAGAGTTGTGGAAGATACTGATGCTAAAAAAGGAGAGTCTTTATTATCATCTACTCCAGTTGTAGTACTGTCAACAGTACTTGGAAGAACTCCAACAATTGAAGAATATATTGCTGCAGTTGACGGTATCAACTTGACTAAGTTTGCGCCTTCTCACAAGCAGTTAGTGAATAGTTAATATAATTTTTCTATCATAATTTAGAAGCCCGAGTCATAAACTCGGGCTTTTTGTTTAATAACTGCTCTATTTTTTGTAAATTGTAGGGTTTAAAATAAATTAATAATTAACAATACTGTAAATCTTATGGCTTTTGATATTGAAATGATTAAAAAAGTGTACGCAGATATGCCTTTACGTGTAGATGCGGCACGTGAGATAGTTGGCCGTCCGCTTACTTTAACGGAGAAAATTTTATACAGTCACCTTTGGGACGAAACTGCTAAACAGGCATACGGAAGAGGTATTGATTATGTTGATTTTGCTCCGGACAGAGTTGCCTGCCAAGATGCAACTGCTCAGATGGCATTACTTCAGTTTATGCATGCCGGTAAATCTAAAGCGGCAGTTCCTACAACGGTCCATTGTGACCACCTGATTCAGGCCAAAGTCGGTGCTTCTGCAGATTTAGCTGTGGCGAATACACAGTCGAAAGAAGTTTTTGATTTTCTGTCATCTGTTTCAAATAAATATGGAATCGGATTCTGGAAACCAGGGTCAGGAATTATTCATCAGATTGTTTTGGAAAATTATGCTTTTCCAGGAGGAATGATGATTGGTACGGATTCGCATACGGTAAATGCCGGCGGATTAGGGATGCTGGCTATTGGAGTGGGAGGTGCTGATGCTGTAGATGTAATGTCCGGAATGTCTTGGGAACTGAAATTTCCTAAATTAATTGGTGTAAAATTAACTGGAAAACTATCTGGCTGGACTGCTCCGAAAGATGTTATTCTTAAAGTAGCCGATATTCTAACTGTAAAAGGAGGTACAGGAGCTATTGTTGAATATTTTGGTGAAGGAGCTACAAATATGTCCTGTACAGGAAAAGGAACTATCTGTAATATGGGAGCCGAAATTGGTGCTACAACTTCTACATTTGGCTATGACGATTCCATGCGCAGGTATTTAGCAGCTACAAGCCGACAGGATGTTGTTGATGCTGCAGATAAAGTTGCTTCTTATTTGACCGCAGATCCAGAAGTATATGCTAATCCGTCACAGTATTTTGATCAGCTTATTGAAATTAATTTATCCGAATTGGAACCGCATATCAACGGGCCTTTCACACCAGACCGCGGAACACCAGTTTCTAAAATGAAAGCAGAAGCTGCTGCAAACGGCTGGCCAATAAAAGTAGAATGGGGATTAATTGGCTCCTGTACAAACTCCTCGTATGAAGATATGGCACGTGCAGCTTCAATTGTAAACCAAGCTGTTGAGCACGGAATCACTCCAAAAGCAGAGTTTGGTATCAATCCAGGGTCGGAACAGATTCGTTATACTATCGAAAGAGACGGTATCATCGCCACTTTCGAAAAATTGGGAACTAAAGTATTTACAAACGCCTGCGGACCTTGTATCGGGCAATGGGACAGAGCTGGCGCTGACAAAGGAGAGAAAAATACAATCGTACATTCATTCAACCGTAATTTCTCCAAAAGAGCTGACGGTAATCCAAATACACACGCTTTTGTAACATCGCCGGAAATGGTTGCTGCGTTGGCAATTTCAGGAAGATTGGATTTCAATCCGCTGACTGATACATTGATTAATGATAACGGTGATGAAGTGAAATTAATCGCTCCTTATGGTGACGAATTACCGAAAAGAGGTTTTGATGTTGAGGATGCAGGTTTTCAAGCCCCGGCCGAAGACGGATCGAATGTTCAGGTAAATGTAAGTCCGACTTCAGACCGTCTGCAGTTATTGGTTCCATTCGAAGCCTGGGATGGTAAAAATATTGCTGGAGCAAAATTATTGATTAAAGCTTTTGGAAAATGTACTACCGACCACATTTCTATGGCAGGACCATGGCTGCGTTTCCGCGGGCATTTGGATAATATTTCAAATAATATGCTGATTGGTGCGATCAATGCATTCAATCAGACTGCAAATTCAGTTAAAAACCAATTGACAGGTACTTATGAAGCTGTTCCTGCTGTGGCGCGTGCTTACAAAGCTGCCGGAATTCCTTCCGTTGTTGTGGGGGATCATAATTATGGAGAAGGTTCTTCTCGTGAACATGCTGCAATGGAGCCTCGTTTCTTGGGTATAAAAGCTGTTCTTGTTAAATCATTTGCCCGTATCCACGAAACAAACCTTAAAAAACAGGGATTGTTGGGATTGACATTTGCCAACGAAACTGATTATGACAAAATTCAGGAAGATGACACGATCAACTTCGTTGATTTGGTTGACTTTGCTCCTGGGAAACCATTGAGTTTGGAATTGGTTCACGCTGATGGAAGCAAAGAGGTAATCTTGGCAAACCATACTTATAATGCGAGTCAAATTGGTTGGTTCAAAGCTGGTTCAGCCTTAAACTTAATCGCTGCTGAGGCTAATGCGTAAGCGTTTAAAATCTTTATAGTAGAAACTCTCAAGGAAACTTGGGAGTTTTTTTATGAGAGGGTTTGAAAAATTTTGGTACGATTGCTCGGTTATATAAAAAACTGTTGTGTACGATAGCGGATTTACGATCATAAGTGTTCGGAAGATCGTAAACATATGATTTTATTCGTCCAAACATCCTCAAACTTGTCATTCCGACGTAGGAGGACACAAGCGATAGCGAACTGGCGAAGCAATCTTCGCAAGTAATTCCGCAATCAAAATCCCCAATCTTTGTCGAGCTTCTAACGGAGATTCCTCGTTCCTCGGAATGACAATATTACGTAAAACTGGACGTTTCTTGCCATTTTCAACTCTTTAGAAGACTTGCGATTTGCAACTGTACCCTCAAAGATTGATGTTTTTTGTCGTTTATGTTAATTTTATGGCTTATGATCGTGGGCACGGATTGTAAATCCAATCAATCGGGTGTGAGAGGCGCACTCCGTTCCTTAAGGGGCGGAGCCGTCTACTCGATTGGGCGATGTTTTTATTCTAATATTTTTTCAAGCATTTTGTCAACTCCTTCGGTTTCTAAAGTGGCCATATGCATATTTCTTATGTGCATCGCTCTTATACGACCAAATTCATATTCTTCATAAAATTCTGGAATTGAAATTGCATAATGAAGATTTAATGGACGATTGCGGGATAATCCAGAATCTTCAAACCAAACAACCCACCATTCACCGTATAAATCTTCTTGGTTTGCTTTTCTTAATAGTAAATTGTAACCCATATTTTTCATAGGAGAAAAACTTTGAGAAAGTACCATTTGACCTATCAAAACCACATTGTCTCTTTCAAGGTAAGTTGCTTGAGGAGCTTGCATTATAAAGCCATATTGTTTTTTTTGGTAATTTAAAGATGCCTCCTTATGATTTTTTATAGTCTGTTGAATATTTGAACTAGGGTAAAAGGAAATAGTAAAACTTTTCCCCATAAAGCTAATGGTCATTTGACTTGAATTTCTACTAACCTGTATCTTGGTTCTTTCTAAACTTTCATTAAGCTCATTGACTCTTGTGCTGAACTTATCAAATAGAGAATTAGTAGAATATTCTAAAAATTTAAGTTCAGAATCAATTTTTTCTTTTTCTTTTTGTCTTTCTAATTCTTTTATTTGAGTAGCAGAAATTTTTTGGTTCGCCTTATGTAACAAAGAATCAATTTTACTTTCACTTTTTTCTTCAGCTTTATCTACTAAATTTTCTAAAATATTAACAATATCTGACATTGACGAATATCTGTCACTAGGCCTTTTATTTGTCATTTTTGAAATCATTTCTATTAATCTAACAGGTAAATCAACTCTGAAATTTGAAATATTTGGCAAAGACTCGTATAAATGTTTATCTCTAAATTCTTGTTCAGTTTTTCCTATATACGGTTGTTTTAAGGTCAGAATTTCATAAAATATAATTCCAAGTGAGTAAATGTCCATTGCTGTTGTATTTGAATCAAACATCCAACATTCAGGAGCCATATATGGTAAAGTGCCATAACCTTTAAAACTTTTAGTTCTTGTCTTTGCATCAATAAGTTTTGCAAGACCAAAGTCACAAATTTGTAAATTTCCATCTTGGTCTAATAAAATATTCTCAGGTTTTAAATCCCTGTGAACAACCTTTAGATGAGCATTTTTTAAACCATTTGCTAGGTCAATCATTAAATGGATTGAATCTTTTAAACCAACTAATTCACTTCTTGACTTTAAAAAATCCCTTAAGCTACCATTAGTATTAAATGGCATTACGCAATAAATATATTTTACATTTTTACTGTCAAACTCACTGTAATATTCTGTCGAAATTATATTTTTATGATTAAGTGAAGTAGCAACTTCAAATTCAGAAACTAACAATTTATATTCTTCATCATTTTCTATTGGTACAATTTTAATTGCTTTTTTTGAATTATTTATCGAATCGCTTGCAGTATATATTTCTCCCATACCACCTTTTCGAAAAAAGTCAATTTCTATATATTGATTGTCTCCTTTTGGTCCTTTTAATGATTTAATATTCATTGTTTGTAGTTTTAAAATATTGCCCAACTTGTTTATATACTCATTTTTTTACTCATTTGTTGAGTTTAGCTATCTTTATTTGGCTAGCTTTGTGCAACAGTTGTCAGTTTTATGTTCCCAAATATAGTTGATTTAACTCAATTTAACTTAGGTTATTTTTTAATCAATTCCCTCAGGGTCTCCATCTGGATTTCCATTTTTTGGAGGAGCGCCTCTTTCTGGGCAAGTTCTTCTTTTAGGGCTTTTTCGCGAGTGGTTTCAAAACGATAGGGGAGGTATTCGCCCAAGTGTGCAATAAAATTGTAGTTCATAGCCATACTGAGTTTCCATATAATGGCAAACTGCAAGGACTCTTTCTTGAAATATTCGTTCAATCCCGTAGGGAGTATGCCTAGTGTTCTGGCAACATCGGCTTTCTTGATTTTATTCTCGATAATGTGATAATGGATAAAATTGCCAATCGCTGGGTAATGTTCCCCTTTTCCATTCTGGTATTTGTTGCTGGTCGATATCATCTTTTGTGTGTTTAAGGTTAGGAATACCTACTGTTTTTCTAATAAAGTAGTGCTAAACACTAATAGTGTTGGTTGGAACTACATGGTTTATTGGTTCAAACTACATATTCTATTGGTTCGAACTACATATACTATAGGTTTAAACTATATGCTTTATTGGTTCTAATACCATATAGTATAGGTGCAAACTAGCTGTTCTATTGGTTCGTCGAACCAATAAAGCAGGTTTGAACTACCTATATTGTTGGTTCGAACTACATACAATTGCTTTTGGATAACAAAAAAGAACGGCAAAAAAATCGCCTCTTTTATTTCAAAAGAGGCGATTGCGGTTATTTTTAAGCAAATTGTTTTGCTACACCGCAGGTAGTACGGGCGGTACCGTAACGGCATTTCCGCCGCTGGTTGCAAAACGTTTTTTGAGTTGATCGACGATGCTGTCTGCTCCCTGAACTCCGGCATCGGCTGCTGATCCAAAGGATTTGTACAGCGCCAGTGCTACACTGTAGGCCTCACTGCCTGCCAGCATTTTGGTGTCTTCGATGCGCTCACAAAGCTGGTTGGCCAAGCCCGAGATTTCATCCAGTTGTGTAAATAGCGTAAAATCATTTTGCATATTCGCCACCGAAAGATAAGACGGAACAAGTGTTGGGTTGTTTACTGCCGCATTAATGGCATCTTCGGTAAACGCTTTGTTGGCGACATCAACAGTGTTTAGTGATTTTCTTTCGTCGGCGGTTAAACCCACCAGAAACGGAAGATTGGTTAGAATAGTTTGGAAAGCGGCTTTGACTGCCGTTACCTGTGCTGCCGTAGCAGTGGCGTTTACGCGATTGTTAAGCAAATTTGACATAAAATAGTTTTTTAATGGTTATTGTACTAATAGTTTACAAAATCAAATCTAAACTATTCTTACTTTTTCAAATAGTTTTTTTCTGTCAATTTTTGTATATTTTGTTAAATGTGTAAGTAAAAAGTTATGTATATGAACAAGTTGATGGAATTTTATGGAAATACTGTTGCCGACTCGACAGAGGAGTTATCTGAGAACTAAATGGTAAAGCTTAAACTTCGGTATGCTTGAAATTAAATGATGAAATCGTATCTTTATTGAAATTAAAAGTGTAAAAGAAATACGATGTCAACCAGAATCCAAACCCGCAAAGAAGAATTAGCTAACGGAATTTCACACATTCTGGGGATACTATTTTGTTTAACAGGAATGCCTTTGCTTATTGCAAAAGCGTCTGAACACCACAATTTAATAACAGAATCGTCAGTTATAGTTTTCGGAATAGGAATGATGCTTGTGTATTTGTTTTCATCTTTGTATCATTTAGTACAAAAACAAAAATCGAAACAGTTGTTTAAAATAGCCGATCATATCAGTATTTACTATCTGATTGCAGGTACTTACTCGCCACTCATGGTTATTTATCTGAATAAGGAAACGGCGCTGCTATTTTTAGGAACAATGTGGTCGATAGTCTTGTTGGGGACATTTTTTAAGATTTTTTACATTGACCGTTTTAAGTTTATTTCTGTTGCATTGTATTTAATGATGGGCTGGATGATTGTTTTTGTTATAAAACCGTTATGGGGCGTAATTCCATTTTCGGTATTTATGTGGATTCTTGCAGGCGGATTGAGTTATACTGTGGGGGTGTTTTTTTATATCAAAGGGGACAAAAATTATTTTCACACTATTTGGCATTTCTTCGTGCTCATGGGGACAATATTTCATTACGCAGCGATTTTAGAAAGTTTATGAAAAGGTTAAAGTGTTTAATTTTGTGTTAATATTAACGATAAAAGGCTGATATTTTTATTTTTTTTAAGAATTTTAGCCTGTTTTTAGTTTTTGTTTCTGTTTAATAAGTTATATTTGTAATTCTTCAAAAAAAAGTTGAAAACCAGACACACAAATAGTATAACCCCCTCAAAAAATGTGTGTATTGTTGAAAATGAGGAATAAATAAAGAACGATGAAGTACTTAAGATTAATTGTTACAGCCTTTTTTTTATGCAGTATAAGCGTTTTTTCACAAGATAATAACATTCAGCATTCTATAGTAAAAGGGGAAACAATTTCTAGTATTGCTCAAAAATACAATGTTTCGATTGCTTCAATTTATAAGTTAAATCCCAAAGCTAAAAAAACACTGCATCTCAATCAGGTATTACTGATTCCAAATTCTGAATCGAAAAAAGAGAATGATCAGACAGTTTCCGATGCTGAAAAAACAACTCAGATTACTCATCAGGTACAGTCTAAAGAAACATTATACGGAATTACAAAACAATTTAAAACTACAACTGAGCTGCTCTACAAAGCAAATCCTAAATTAGAAACAGAAGGATTGAAAATAGGACAGACTATTAATATTCCATCAAATTTAACCAAGAAAGAAATAGCTGATTTGTCTAATTCAAAGACAGAAGAAACAGCTGAAAATACGGAATCTTTAACGCATATAGTGAAACCAAAAGAATCTTTGTATGCAATCGCAAAGAAGTACGGTATAACCTTGAAAGAACTGCAGAATGCCAATCCTAAAATAGGGAAGAAGGGCTTAAGTCTAGGTCAGGTAATTATGATTCCTAGTAATGGAAAATCGGCATCAAAAGAGTTAGCTGTAAAAGAAACTAAGTCTGAAACAGAAACACTTCCGGTTGCAGCGGCAGAAAAAAAAGAAATTGTTCCAGCTGAAAATAAAAATAAGGAGAAGAATACAATTGAAGAATCTCAAGTTCCAACTTCTGAAATCATTCATGAAGTTTTGACTAAAGAAACTAAATATGGAATTGCAAAAAAATATGGCATAACCGTAGCAGCATTAGAAAAACAGAATCCTGCCATTAAGCAAAAATTAGAAGTTGGTGCAAAATTAAGTATTCAGGTTCCTAATAACGCTGTCGAGAATCAAATAAAAAAAGAAGATGGAACTGCTTTAGTTCAATCTGAAAAACAAGCTGACACTACAACTACAGGGCTGACTATTGCAAATGAAGATCTGATTGCTCAAATCATTCAGTCAGCATCAGATAAGATAGGAACCAGATATAGAAGCGGAGGGACTACAACTGCAGGATTCGATTGTTCAGGTTTCATGTATTCTACTTTTGGTGCATTTGATATAAAACTGCCAAGATCTTCCATTGAACAATCTGCAATTGGTGAAAAGATTGATGATGAAAATGCACAGAAAGGAGATCTGATTTTCTTTAAAACGAATGGAAGACGACATATTAATCATGTGGGGATGGTTATAGAAGTTAATGAAGATGAAATAAAATTTATCCATTCTTCGACACATTCAGGAGTAATTATTTCTTCTACAAAAGAGCCGTATTATCACCGTAATTTTGCACAGGTGAACCGGATACTTAAATAGCTTTTAAAAATAAATTTATCAAAACTCTTAAGGAAACTTAAGGGTTTTTTGTTTTTAGGATTTAATCTTTTTCTGAGTATAGATCACGGCATTCGCATTTAAAAAAAGATAAACACGAATTTCACCAATTAACACTAATTCTTATCAAAATTGAAATCAAATTTTACAACTTTTTACAGTTTCGAATATTTTGTGTAATTAAACAGCAATCTTAATTTGTGCAGATTAGTGTAATTCGTGTCAGAAACTTTTAAAAGCGAATGCCCTGAGTATAGATACTAGTATTAGCCATTTTCAAAAAAAAGTATATCTTTAGCCAACCAAAAAATAAACCAAAAAAATGGAAGAAAACAAACCAGGAGAATTTAAAAGAGAACTCGGATTATTAGACGGAACTATGCTTGTCGTAGGGTCGATGATAGGTTCTGGGATATTTATTGTGAGTGCAGATATCGCAAGACAAGTTGGATCTGCGGGCTGGTTAATACTGATATGGCTTATTTCGGGCTTAATTACGATGATCGCTGCTGTTAGTTACGGAGAATTGAGTGCTATGTTTCCTAATGCTGGAGGGCAGTATGTTTACCTAAAAGAAGCTTACAATAAGTTAATCGCTTTTCTCTACGGCTGGAGTTTCTTTGCTGTAATTCAAACTGGAACTATTGCTGCTGTAGGTGTTGGGTTTTCTAAATTTTCAGCTTATTTATATCCGCCTTTAAGTGATGAAAATGTTTTGTATGAGCTGGGTGCTTTCAAACTGAATGCAGCACAAATCGTTTCGATAATAACCATTGTTTTGTTGACTTATGTAAATAGCCGCGGGGTGAAAAACAGCAAAATTCTTCAGACGGTTTTGACGATAATTAAAATTTTATCATTGTTTGGATTAATCATCTTCGGATTTATTTTGGCTGCCAAATCGGATATTTGGAATGCTAACTGGGCTGATACATGGGGTTCAAGAGCTTTTGATGCTGACAGTGAATCTTGGAGTTCTATTGGCGGAACAGCTTTGCTGACTGGAATTTCGGCAGCAATGGTTGGTTCTTTATTTTCAAGTGATGCTTGGGTGGGAGTAACTTTTATTGCAGGAGAAATTAAAAATCCAAAACGCAATGTTGGCTTAAGTTTGTTTTTAGGGACATTGATTGTAACTATTATTTACATATTGACGAATTTGATGTATCTGGCAGTTATTCCAATGCAGGAAATTGCCACAGCAAAATCTGACAGAGTTGCGGTCGTTGCTTCTCAATATACTTTTGGGGATATGGGGACAATTATAATTGCCCTGATGATTATGATTTCGACTTTTGCGTGTAATAACGGACTGATTATGGCAGGAGCCAGAGTGTATTACACAATGGCTAAAGATGGTTTGTTTTTAAAGAAAGCAGCCAATCTTAATGAGGCAAGCGTTCCAGCATGGGCTTTATGGGTGCAGTGTGTATGGGCATCGGTATTATGTTTGACTGGAAAATATGGTGATCTGCTTGATTTTGTAATTATCATCGTATTGATTTTTTACATACTTACAATTTACGGAATCTTTATTCTCAGAAAGAAAATGCCGGAGGCTGAAAGACCCTACAAAGCTTTTGGATATCCATTTTTACCGCTTGTATATATAGTTGTTGCTATTGCAATCTGTATCGGATTACTGCTTACTAAATTTTCTACCTGCGGATGGGGAGTATTGATTATGCTGACAGGTATTCCAGTGTATTATTTGACTAAACCTAAGGAATAGTATTCAGGTTTCAGAGAATAGATTGCTGTTTTTTATGATATAGGAATCCGTCTCTAGTGGCGGATTTTTTTGTTTTTGACTGTTTTTGCTGTTTCTTTTTACTATTTGTAAATTGCTGAATAAGTCTAATGTTTTCTGCTTCAAATTATAATCAGACTAAAAACAGAAAACCCGTTTTGTTCTTCAAAACGGGTTTTTCCTGCGTAGTAAGCACTTATTTAATATTAACAAACTGCGTTTTCTAATACTAACTCTTCATTAAAAGGAAGATTCCAAGCTTCGGCAACTCCTTTATAAAGGATTTTTCCGTTGGCAATGTTTAATCCTTTTTTTAGTTCTTCGTTTTCAGCACAGGCTTTCTGCCATCCTTTGTTTGCCAATTGTACAGCATAGGGCAAAGTAGCATTAGTAAGTGCAAGTGTCGAAGTATAAGGAACTGCGCCTGGCATATTTGCCACGCAGTAATGTACAATATCGTCAATAATGAAAGTTGGGTTTTCGTGAGTGGTAGGGGAGCACGTTTCAATACATCCTCCTTGATCCACGGCTACATCAACAAGAACGGTTCCCGGACGCATAGATTTTAGCATGTCGCGTTTAATTAAATGCGGTGCTTTTGCACCAGGAATCAATACAGCTCCAATGATTAAATCAGTATCTGTAATTGCTTTTTTAATGTTATAACTGTTAGACATTATAGTCGTAACATTAGCAGGCATAATATCATCTAATTGACGTAAACGAGGTAAGCTTATATCCATAATAGTGACTTGAGCTCCTAAACCTGCGGCCATCTTTGCAGCTTGAGTTCCTACTATACCTCCGCCTAGTACTAATACTTTTGCCGGAGGAACACCTGGAACACCGCCAAGAAGAATTCCTCTTCCTTTCAATGGTTTTTCAAGGTATTTTGCGCCTTCCTGAATAGACATGCGTCCTGCAACTTCAGACATTGGAACTAATAACGGCAAACTGCGGTCTGTTTTTTCAACAGTTTCATATGCCAGACAGATGGCCTGACGCTCAATCATTGCGTGAGTTAGCGGTTCTGATGATGCAAAGTGGAAGTATGTGAAAAGTAACTGGTCTTTTTTGATAAGAGGATATTCTGAAGCGATTGGCTCTTTTACTTTGATAATCATTTCGGCTATTGCATAAACCTCTTCAATCGTCGGTAAAATGACAGCACCTGCAGCAGTATATTCTTCATCGGCAAAACCGCTTCCTTCGCCTGCGGCTGCCTGAACATAAACGCTATGTCCGTTATTTATCATTTCAGCAGCACCTGCTGGAGTTAGGGCAACTCGATTTTCATTATTCTTAATTTCTTTAGGAACACCGATTATCATAACTTATGTTTTAAGTGGTTGATTTAATATTACATTACAAATTTAGGAGATAAAGAAAAATTTTGTTTAATGGATATTAAAATAAGAAAATATTATTTTTATTTAGTATTTTAGCATGAAATAATTCTTTATTTGATAGTTTTATGAATATTAAAAAGAAAATTTATCGGATTATTTTGTTATAAATTAATTTATAAAATTTGTTTTTGTTATGATTTTAGATGAAAATGACAGAAAAATACTTCGTCTCCTGCAGGAAGATGCACATTTGACATTAAAAGACATTTCGAATCAAATAAATCTTTCGCTCACCCCAGTTCATGACAGAGTTAAACGTCTTGAAAAAGAGGGTGTTATTGAACGTTATGTATCTATATTGAACAAGAAAAAACTAGGTAAAAACCTCACTGTTTATTGCCAGGTGACTTTGGTGAAACAGACGTTTGATATTTCGGATAGTTTTAATCGTGCAATATTAGATTTACCTGAGGTTGTTGAATGTAATTTTGTTTCGGGTAGTTTTGATTATATGCTCAAAATTGTGCTGCCAGACATGGAAAGTTATCATCATTTTCATCAGATGAAATTATCCATTTTGCCGGAAGTATCTTTGATAAACAGTTTTTTTATTATTTCAGAAGTGAAGAGTACAACGGTTTTGCCAATATGAAAAGTATCAATAGGAATGTCTTTTGGGATTTTAGAAAATCTTTTTGAGTTAGTTTTTTTATTTTAACCTTTCCAGATGTCCTTTACGTTTTATAATGTTTTTATAATCCCATTGAATTTCTCTTGATTTTTTCAGCCAGCGGGACAGATCATCTAAATTAACCTGGTCTGCGGAAGTATAGCGGATATCAGCAGCCTTAAATTTTCCTTCTTTTTGAAGTTTTTCTTCTTCAAAAGTATCACCGCTCCAAAATAAAAGCCGTAAGCTGTCTTTGAGTTTGCCGTAGCCTACAATTGGATTTCCGTCGATGAACCAAACTGGGATGGCATGCCAGATTTTATTTTCGGCTTCGGTTAGTTCGCTGTCAATAGCAGTGGCAATCAGGTCACAAATTGCTTTGTCAGTTTCAGTTTGTTTGTCGTTATATTCTTTAGTATCCTTATTCATTTTTAGAGTACAATTTATTTGGACATGCTATTTTTTCACTAGTTGGGAGAAATGGAAATTCTGACTGCATATTATTCTAATCTTTGTTTCGATTATTCAAATATAATAAAAAAAATGTTTTGGAATATTGAATTATATGTATTTGATAATGTGGTATATATGTAAATTGTTTTGCGATAATTTTACTGGTTTATTGTGGGGTATTGTTTAACAGGAAGACTGTTTTTTGATTGCAGATGCAACTGAAATAAAAATAAACCTCGCTCTAAATATTTAAAGCGAGGTCATTTTGTGTAATTGTCTAAATGTTTATTTAATAACTATTTTAACATTCGTTCACGAATATATTTTACAGGAGAACTGCCAAAACTTAGGAATGTCTCATGAAAATCTTTTAAGCTGTATTTATTGCCCATTTTCTTTTGATAATCATCTCTAAGCTGTTGAATGGCTGTAGAACCACTATAGTAAGAGCAAAGCTGCACCTGAGAAACCGTAGCACGATGATATTTTTCCTCAACCTGCTGCTCGGTTTGAAAACATTCTTTTGATAACAGTTTTACGATATCTTCTTTTGATTTGTTTAAACATTGAATATCATAATCGATGATAACGTTACCCAATTCTCGAAGTTTCCAGACTCCCAATGCTAATTCAATTTCTGGCTGATGATTACCCCAGCCTTCATCAATCATCATTGTTTCACAATATACTGCCCAACCTTCAATCATAGCACCATTTTGGAAAACAGAACGTAATACATCTGGAGATTTTTTGTTATTGTAAATTCCCTGTAAGCAATGTCCTGGAACCGCTTCATGTATGGATAATATCTGCGAAGAGTAGGAATTGGTTTCGCGCAAAGCACTTTCGGCCTTTGCTGGAGTATATTGAGTCAGGTCGTCTATATTGTAATATGTTGTTCCTTTTTTTTGATAAGGAGGAATAAATTCAGCATTAGCCAAAGCAAAACCTCTGGCATATTCTGGCATGTATCTCACCTTGATTGGAGGAGAAACAGTATCAAAGTCGAATAATTTTTTTTCAATGATAAACTTTTTCAATTGAGTTACTTGGTCTTTCAGTGATTTATAAAAATTAGCAGGAGTAGGATGGTTAAGCTGCATTTTGCTCAAAACCATCCTGATTACTTCTAAACTGTCTTTTGGTTTGGTTTGAGCTGGATAATATTTTGTCCATACTTTACTTGCAGTAACATACATTTTGTTATGATAGAATTTTTTGGCAGCAATCGCTTTTGCATAAATCTGTTCTGGAGTAAAATCAGTTGCTAAATCGTATTTGAATTTTTCAGCAAACAGTTTTTTACCGATGCGGTAATCTTTGAATTTAAAATTTTTATCAGCACCTATTTTTTCCAAACCGCTCATATAACCTTTCATTGCAGTGGTTGCTTTAATGATGTTTTTTTGCAAACTTTCTTTTTCGGTTACAGTCAAATGGGAAGCTGCAATAGAATCTGTGAGTGATTTGCCAAATACTCCTAATCCGCCTTTGTTTTGGCTGACAGCCATTTCCAAATGTTCTTTGGTTGGTTGTTTTAAATTCTCTAAGGCAGCTTTGTAGAAAGCATCAGAGTTTTCCAGATACTTGGTTAGTATTCTCAATCGCTCATCTAGTGATGCATACGGCTGGTTAATGATGTAATCACAAGAGCCGCTGATATTATAGACAGAAGCATCCCATTCCTGTTGTTTAAAAACGGTAGTGTACCAAATATCGCTTTCCAATTGATTCTTGATGATATTACTGCTGATTTTATTATTATCGCTCAGCTGATTATAGTCCAAAGAAGCTAAATCGGCTAACCATTTTTTTGAGAAAGAAACATTATCTGCAAAAGTGGCAGCATTAGGCACCACCAATTTGTCATAATATTTGCCATAACCTACACCTATAGAGCCTGAAGGATATTGTTTCCAATAAGCATCTAAAAAATCAGTTTCAAAAGCCGTAAAGTTCTTATCTGTCGTATTACCGTTATTTTCTTTTTTATTCGAATTGCAGCTGACTAGAGTACTGGCTATACCCAGCATAATAAGAATAAGTTTGGTGAATTTTATTTTCATAAATGTCGTTGTTTAATTAATGTATTTTAGAATTCAATTACAGTTGATTGTATTTTCCTTTGAATTTTTTGTTTAAAGCACTTTGATGTGTCTCTAAACTGATTGCTCTCCCTTGAATAAATGCTTGCGTCAATTTATTGGTTCTCATATCCAAAGCATCACCTTCTGAAATAAATAAAGTAGCATCTTTACCCAATTCCAATGTTCCGCATAAAGTATCAATTCCTAAAATTTTTGCGGTATTGGATGTTATTAACTCTAAAGCTGTTTCTTTATCCAAACCGTAGGCGGCACAAGTACCGGCAAGAAAAGGTAAATTTCGGGTATTCATTCTTTCGTGATCACCACTATTTTCCAAGCCAACCAAAATTCCTTTGTCTGTTAATATTTTTGCCAATTTATAAGGCAGATCAATATCATTATCAGCTTTCTCAGGCATATCATGTACACGTCTTAAAAGAACACTAATATTGTTTTTTTGAAGTAAATCACTGGTTTTATAAGCTTCATAGCCGCCTACAATAACCATTTTGGGAATTCCATTGCTTTTTGCTAATTGAACTGCATCAATAATTTGTTTTTCTTCATCTGCATGGATATATAATGTCTGAGATCCATTAAATAAGCCCTTTGCAGCCTCTAAAATCTGATTTTTCTCTTTGGGTGTATCTAAAGAATATGCTTTTGAATTGGATAAAAACGAATTAATTTCTTGTATTTGATTTTTATAATCTTTGTTAGGTTCACTAACTCCAGGCTCAAACCAGCTGCCGCTTTTTTTGTAACTGGCTGGGAACTCAAGGTGTATTCCGTCATTTTCTTTTAGTATGGCATCTCTCCAGCTCCAGGCATCCAGCTGAACAATAGATGAAGTACCGGATATGCGTCCGCCTCTTGGGGTAATCTGAGCTAATAATATTCCATTTGGACGAACAGTCTCAATCACTTTTGATTCGGAATTATAAGCGATAATACTTCTCACATGAGGATTAAACTGGCCAATTTCATCTTCATCATCGGATGATTTCACGGCATCAATTTCTACTAGTCCCAGAGTGGAGTTTGGAGCAATAAATCCTGGATAAACGTGTTTTCCGCTGGCATCAATAGTAGTGTCATAAGCGTCTTTTGCTATGCGTATGGCAGTAGCATCAGCAACTAAAATAAGTTTTCCGTCTTTAAATCCAATTGCACTGTTTTCTATGACTTTTCCATTACCTAAATGGGCGGTGGCATTGAGTATTAATATGGATTTTGTTTGTTTTGGTGCTGGTATCTGTTGTGCTTTTGTAGTTATTGATAAAAGAAATACCAATAATACGGTCACTTTATAGGTGTGTTTTATTTTCATGTTTTTATTGTTCTAATGTATCACAATCGTATAATTTTTTGTCTGTCTTTTTTGGCTCTTGAGTGATCATTCCTTTGTTTTTTTCCAATAGCAGTTGTGCAATTAATTCATTTCTCTCATTGGAATTTGCGATACGTTGAGCCTCGTCTTTTTGCAGATCATAATAAACTGCACCTTCGATGATTGTTTTTTCTGCTTTGGCATAAATAGAAAGAGGATTGTTGTTCCATAATACAACATCGGCATCCTTGCCAACTTTGATACTTCCTATTTTGTCATCTAGATGCAATAATTTAGCTGGATTCAAAGTGACGAATTTCCAAGCTTCTTCTTCGGAAATATTACCATATTTAACGGCTTTGGCCGCTTCCTGATTCAATCGTCTTGACATTTCAGCATCATCCGAGTTGTAGGCTACAACTATTCCCTGATTGTGAAGAATTGGTCCATTATAAGGAATAGCATCGTTTACTTCAAATTTATATGCCCACCAGTCGGCAAATGTAGAGGCTCCTACGCCGTGTTCTTTCATTTTATCGGCAACTTTATAGCCTTCCAGAATATGAGTGAACGTATTTATCCTAAAATCGAATTTCTCTGCTGTCTGCATCAGCATTAAAATCTCAGATTGAACATAGGAATGACAGGTAACAAAACGTTCCTTATTTAGGATTTCGACTAGGGTTTGCATTTCTAAGTCAACTCTAGGTGCTTTGTTTTTATCTTTTTTGGAGCTTGCATTGTAATTTTTCCATGCAGCTTCATATTCTCTGGCTCTTTGAAAATAATCTGTAAAAACCTGTTCTACACCCATCCTGGATTGAGGAAATCTTGTTGGATTGTCTATTCCCCAATTTGATTGTTTTACATTTTCTCCCAAAGCAAATTTGATAAATTTAGGCTGGTCTTTGTACAGCATTTCATCTGCGGATAATCCCCATTTCCATTTTACAATAGCGGAACGGCCTCCAATAGGATTTGCTGAACCGTGCAATAATTGGGAAGTAGTAACGCCTCCGGCTAAATCTCTATAAATATTTATATCTTCAGAGTTTACTACATCCTGAATGGTCACTTCGGCAGTAGCGTTCTGTCCTGCCTCATTTACACCCGAAGAAATGGCAATATGCGAGTGTTCATCAATAATACCTGAGGTTAAATGTTTGCCTTTTGAGTCAATCGTAGCTGCAGAAGCATCAGATAAATTCTTTCCTATAGCGGCTATTTTTCCATTCTTTATTAAAACATCAGTTTCTTCAAGAATTCCTTCTTTTTCATTGGTCCAAACTGTGGCGTTTTTGAATAATAATGTCTGTTGTGTTGGTTTTTGTACATTTCCAAAGACAGTGTTTGGATACGTTACCGGAATAATATGATTTGGTTTGTCCACTTTTGCAGAATCCTTTTTAATAACAAAAGGAGACGTTTTTACCGCAGACCAAGTACTTTCATTCCCGTCGGCCATGATTGCTTTTCCAGAAAGTGCAGCAGTATTCTCGATAAATCCGGTTAATCGGGTAAAATTTGGATTGACCGTATCTTTTGATTTTATTAAAGCTGTTATCCAGTTGTCTGCAACTGTGAGTTTCGTACTTACTTTCTTAGCATCAGTAGTTGTGATTTCAGTTTTTGGATCAGCCAGTTCTCCTTCAACTTTCATTTTGTATTTTTCATTGGCAATGGTCAGGTCATAATTGCCGCGGATGTCATTTGGAATAATTTCGGTTACAGTATATCTGGTGCCCTGTACCCAGTTTTCGTGAATAATAGTTTTCTCATCAAATACTTCGCCTGAGGTGATAATGAAATTGGCCTGGCTTCCATTTTTTAAACTCCCTATCTCATCGCTTTTTCCTAAAAGGGAAGCAGGAATAGTTGTTAAGGATTCTAATGCTTTGGTTTTGTCCAAACCATATTTTATTGCTTTTAGTAAGTTGGGTCTAAAATCGTCTGTTTTTTTTAATTTGTCTGTGGTTATGGTAAATACAATACCATTATCTGATAATGTTTTTAGGTTTGTAGGGGCCTGATTCCAAAAGCGGAAATCGTATAATTCCATCTGGCTGGCCAGATAAGGATTGGATACATCATAAGCTTCAGGGAAATTAATTGGAATAATGAATTTAGAGCCTGTTTTTTTGATTTCGTCAATTCTTTCAAACTCATTTCCGGCTCCTTTTAAAATGTAATTGATGCCAAATTCTTTTCCGATTTTTGCAGCGCGAAGACTGTTTAATTTGTCTCCGGCATCAAAAATCTGAACCAGTTTTTGATTTTCAATCATAGCTTCAAGCGATATATCTTTGGTGGCTGAATTGCCATTTTTATACCAATTCATATCCAGATACATCTGACGAAGTAATGCCATACTTCCCATTAATGAAGTTGGATAGGCCTGGTTTGTTAATGCACTTTTTGTAAAAGCAAGCTGGTTGCTTATTTTGCCGGACAGTACACGGTTAGTGCTTACAGTACTGTTCAAAGCGATTAAAGCTCCAGATCCCTGGGCAATACCATCAGGGAAATGGGTGAGTACAACTCCAAAACCTGCTTTCAAAAATTCTTCAGCTTTTGATTGATCGTATTTATATGTTTCATACGCATTTATTTCAGAACGGATACTTTCGTTCCAATAGTACCCCACTCTTTTGGTATTGTACAAAGGACCATCGCTATTGTTAAAATTTCTTTTGGGTTTTTCGATACCAAAATTTGTGTAAATATCGATAAAGGAAGGGTAAATGAATTTTCCTTTAAGATCAATTACGGTACAGTTTTTTGGGATTGTAAGAGTATTTCCAGTTCCAGCAATCTTTCCGTTCTGAATCAGCAGGGTTCCTTTTTCAATGATTTGAGTAGGGGAGACATAAATTTTGGCATTTGTAAAAGCGGTGTAATTGTTGTTTTTATTTTGTACACTTTCACTGTTTGGGAAATAGTCTTGAGCATGAATTTTGGGTAAAAAAACACTCAAAAATAATAATAGCAGAGTTCTTCTCATTTTGATTTGGTTTATACCAACTAAATTAGAATATTTATTTGATTAATCTTGAAAAAAAGCAGAAGTATTACGTATTTATTTGTGTTTTAACAGTTGTTTGCTGTATTGTAGTGATGATTTAATAATGAAATGGCGTTTTTATTTATTGTACAAAGTGTGCTAAATACTGTAAAAGTTTAATACCATGTATTTTTTTGCCACTGATTACACAGATTCTCACAGATTTCAGTACTATTTTTTTTAAAAATCTGTGTAAATCTTTTTAATCTGTCACGGCATTCGCATTTAAAAAAAGATAAACACGAATTTCACCAATTAACACTAATTCTTATCAAAATTGAAATCAAATTTTACAACTTTTACAGTTTCGAATATTTTGTGTAATTAAATAGCAATCTTAATTCGTGCAAATTAGTGTAATTCGTGTCAGAAACTTTTAAAAGCGAATGCCGTGTTAATCTGTGGCAAATTCGATTTGTTTGGTATTAATTAACGATAGTCATATTATTTTTTACGATTGTCCGCAAATAATACCATGTTTTTTTTTACCGCTTATTACACAGATTATCAAAGATTTCATTACTGTTTTTTTTAAAAATCTGTGTAAATCTTTTTAATCTGTGGCTAATTCAATCTGTTTGTTATTAATTAACGATAGTCATATTATTTTTTAATATTTCCATACTATCTGCCAGCTGTTATCATTGCCTCAGGCTTTATCTACGCTAATATAAAATCATTCCATAGTATTTGTATACATACTCCCGATACGGATTTGACAATATTTATTAGCTATTACTTCATCACTATTTTTTCATAAATCGCCAGCAGCACTTCCATTTTATTTATCAATTCATTTTTTTCGGCTAGCTGTGCTTTGAGCTTCTTTTCGGCTTGGGTTTCAAATGGAATCTGCAGGTATTCACTCATTTGAGCCAGAAAATTATGATTCACCGCTTTACTCAGTTTCCACAAAATGCCCAGTTGCAATGAATCCTGTTTAAAATATTTGTATAAGGTGGTTGGCAATATGTTCATGTCTTTGGCAACCTGCGTTTTGTTCAGTTTATTACTGCTGAGGTGATATTTGATCATATTACCATTGATTGGATAATGCTCTTCGTTAATAGCTTGATATTTTGGTTTGTTTGATGTCATAAGTAAACAAATAGGGGTATTATTATTTTTGTTGTTGTTAGTGGTATTAAGTACTATTATAACTTGCTATATAAACAAGTGTGACTGTTTCTAAAGGATGTTTTAACTTGTTTAATAAACAAGTTATGCTGGTTTCAATGAATGGTATAACTTGTTTTATGAACAAGTTACATTGTTTTTAAAAGCTAATATCACTGGTTTATAATGCAAGTTTTAATAGTTCTAAGGGCTAGTTTAACTTTTTCTTTAAACAGGTTTAACTTGCTTCAAATGTTATTGTGGATGGAAATAAGAACTGTTTTTTTCAATAAATGAGTACGATTGTAGTTATAAAAAAACTTCGTGGGATTCACGAAGTTTTGTGATACTAAGTTTTCAGTTCTATGCTGCAGGTACTGGCTGGCTGGTTGGAGCGGCTCCTTTGTTTCCTTGATTAGCGAATCGCTGTTTCAGCTGATTTACAATAGGATCTGTACCTGCAACACCGGCCTCCGAAGCTGAGCCAAAAAGTTTATACAGCATAAGTGCCGAGGAATAGGCTTCGCTGCCCGCCAAAAGCTGGGTGTCTCCCAGTTTTTCCTGCAATTGATTAACAAGCCCAATGATTTCGTCCAATTGTCCAAACAGTGTTAAGTCGTTTACCATATTTGGCACCGAAATATACGATGGCAATAAGCTGTTATTGTTAACTCCTGCTGCAATGGCATCTTCGGTAAAAGCTTTGTTGTTTACATCTATAGTTGGTAACGCGATGCGTTCCTCGGTAGTTAATCCTACCAAAAAAGGTAAATTGGTATTGATTGTTTGAAGGGCTGTTTTTACAGCTGTAATCTGTGCCGCCGTTGCAGTAATGTTTAAGCGGTTGTTTGTTAAGTTTGACATATTATTTCTGTTAAAATTTAAATACTAATGTAGTAATTATTTACAAAAAAATATGTTTGTGCTAAAAAACTTACTTATATATTATTGAATTTGATTTTTATAAGCCAAAAGAGACTCGTAATAATTGCTAAAGAGAGGTTATTTGTTATAATGACCTGCGCTATTTTGAGGACACGAAATGCAATGCCGCCTATATGTAACGAGAAAATTAATTCATATCCGATCGATCGGATTGTGAACTGCTTTTAGAGGTTCGACTTTTTTTAATTTCCTCTTTTATTTTTTTCGTTAATTCTTTTTTCAATGTTATCCTCAACAATCATAATATCGTCAAATATTTTCCATCCCTTATTGGTTAGAATTGCCTCTATTTCTAGATAATATTTCTCATTATCATTTGAATCGATTAATTCTACTAATATTGCTGAATAACTATTGCCAGTATTATTTTCAGTTTCATAAATTATTTTATTAATTGTAGCAGTATTCCATTTAGGGTTTTTCTTGCCCCTACAATATTCGCCTGCCAAATCTTCATAACGGCCTTCAATGTTTTTTTGTTCCTCTATTTGTGATAATTTTGCCTCTTCATTGAGACTTTTTTTAAATTTAATTTTGCTATAACTTCTTTGTACTTTAATCGCATTTTCATATTCAGATATAGAAGGTACTAGATTGATTAAAGTATTTACGTCAGATTGTTGTAAGGACAATACAACTTTTTTTGCTAATTTATCTCTGTCAAGTTTTTGTCCGTATTAACAATTTATCGATGAAATGTATAGTGGTAATAATAAAAATATTAAAACTGAGTTTTTCATTTGTTTTATTAAATTATTGAGCTTACGAGATTCTAACTAAGTTGACCGCTACGTCAGTCTGTGAATAAACTCAAAAAAAGGCTTTTAGAATTGTCTGTGTGCGAATTTTTTTTCCGACAGGTATCCGAATAGTTTCTCTTTTTGACTTAGTTTTTTCACAGCCTGATGTCTCGCTGCTTCTCATAAGTTGCGAGCCTCGGAACTGCGTATTTTCTGCTAAGATAAGTTTTCTTGCGAAAGATAAACGCGTACGGCTTGCATAAAATTAGCAATAGCGCAAAGGCTGTTAGCAGTTCAAGCTTCTTTATGAGGTCTATTTTTCTAGTTTAATTTTTATTCGATTGTTTATACTTTGAAGTGTCTATGCCTTTTATTAGCAGCCACAAACACAATGACAATTCGCCAATAAAAATTGGTATGGCAAGATATACAAACATTGGATTTTCGAATCCTTTGGAAAGAAACATTGTGAAACTATTAATTAAGTAACACAAACCAGCTATTGCATAAAGCACTCCCAATATTTTGGGCAGTAAATTTGATTTGAAAATTAGAAAACCGATTATCAAACAGTAAAAGCCAAAAAACACTAATCCAATTCCGTAACCTTGTGCTTGAATATTTAAAGATAACAAAGAAAGTGTGGCTAGCTGATTAGGATGGAACGTGTTAAGATAAGTTTCGTTACTTAAAATTAAAAGCGGAGAAATTTGATTTAGAAGATTAACAGCAATAATTGCAGTTTGGATAATTACAAAAGCCAATGCAATTTGTACCAATAATTTATTTACACGTTTGAAAAAATAATAAATGATTAATATGGTTGGTAAACCGACTGCAAAGTTGACAATGTCTGCTGCGAAACCCCAACGAAATAGCATTTCGTGAGTCTGAATGTTTTGAGCAGTAGCCAAAGCATCATTCGGAACTTTTAACGCTTGCCTTACAAACACTTCGGAAAATAATCCTGTTGCAATTACAATTAAATAGCATAAGCCTGCTATACGAGCTAAATTTTTATCTGAAATCATTTTTTTGTCTTAAAAATTGTGTTAGATTCATGAATTTTCCTGCTTCTGCTTAGCCTGACCGCTAACGTTCTGGTATTACAGCGTGTTTGGGGTTAAATTAAGCCTTATTTTCGGATTTGCCAAATCATTAGATACAAGACCATTTTGAAATTATGCCAATTGTTCAAATCTCTTGTAGCAAGTGTTACCTGCTGGCTTTCTTCGTTGTTCCGTCATCGTTTATATATTTAAATTGATGTTCTTGATTAATAATTTTCCCACCTGTTTGCAAAAAACTTCCAAATAATCCTCGCCAATCTTCAATATCATTTTCTTCACTTGTGTCCCAACGAATTTGCCCATACATTTCATTGTCAGTAGTTTTGTCTAACACTACGCCAAATTCACCGTTTGATAAAACTTTTGTTCCCTTTACAAAGTCTCGATTTCTTTTCCACTTGTCAGTTATACGAAAGATATTTTTTCCCAATTCTTCCTCTTTCTGTCCAAATATATCCCATTCTTTTGTCGGTGCAAACCATTCCCAAATCCTTGTGAAGTCTGCTACATTATCTCCCTTTACTTCATATAATTCTTCAGTAAAATCGTTTTTGAATTTCAGAAATTTGTCATCGCTTTTATAATTTTCAATATCTCCCAAAATTCTTTCGGCTTTGTGTAAGTCGTTAAACAACTCAAACAATTCCCATTTTTTCCAATAGTCAAATTTAGAAAGTTTGTCAGGATTTCGCTTTTGAAAAAATCTTTTGAACATAATGTTTCTTTTAAGCTTGCAGGTAACGTTTGGCTAGTAGGCGATGGTCGGGCTTAAGTAAGCGTAATATTTCAGTTAATTACTATTTTTCCAAGTACAAAACTATTTTTAAATTAAGTCTAATTCCCGACTATTGCTTACTAGCGGTTAGCGATAGGTTCTTGTCTGCAGAGTTAACAACCACATTCTCCATAAAACGTCTTTGTGATTGTTTTTCCATTTTTGTCTGTCAATTTAATTGTTCCGCTTTTTAACCATGTTTCGTCACCGCTTTGTTTTCCATCTTTAGATTCAATTGTCATTTCGTAATTCTCGCTTTTATATTTCGCTTTTAAGTTTGATGAATCAATCTCCTTAAAGTCAGTCTGCGAGAATTTTGTCAGAACGCCATTGATTTTTAAAAAAGAAGTCTGAGCGAAATCATTCATATAGATATATTCGCCTTTTTTAAATTCTGTCGAGTCATTAGAAAAATAACAAGAACAGCCATCTATTTCTGGAGGAAAAGTCGAAAACGTATCAATAGTTAAAGTTTTTCTTTCAGATATTTTATTTTCCGCTTGACTTACATTTTTGTTGGAATTATTTTGTCTGCACGCGAATAATGTTAGCATAACTAATATTAGAAATATTGAAAGAGATTTAGTTTTATATGTCATTATTTTTTTTGTTGTGTCGTTCAGCAAACTTATCGCCAACGTCCCCTTGCTACAAGAGGTTTGGGATTAAATTAAGCCTTGTTTTCGGATTTGCCTAAACTTCCCAAATACAAGACCTTTTTTAAATTAAGCCAAATGCCCAAATCTCTTGTAGCAAGTGTTATGTGCAGTTCTTTTTATCTATATGATGCTGTTGAATTTCTTAACTTAACGTTAGGAATTCCTAAAGTCTCTAAATAAACAGCAATTGCTGTCAATCTTGAATCATTTTTGGGTCCCAAAATGACTTCCTTAATAGGATTATCTCCATTTTTATTTATGAAGTTAAAATCTATATATGGAATAGGTAAATTTTTAGCCATTCTAAATTTAACTTCTTGTCCATCATAATCTTCACCAAAATAAGTACCACCTTTATCTACAAGTTTTAAATACGTATTACTTTCTTCAAATGTTAAAATATGTATTAATCTCACTTCTTTTTCCTCTTTAAAGGCTGGGTTTTTAAATGAAGTTAAATCAGCACTTAATAAAGCACATATTTCGAAAAAATCTTTACCATATCTTTCATCTTCTTTAGCTTCGCTTTCAAATTTATATATTTTTCTTAATATATCTATGATTTCTGCAATTTGCTTCTTCTCATCATATAAAACTTTTAAAGGTGTGCTGGGTAAGCCTAAAATATGTCTAGCATCAAATCCAATACAGTAGCCATTACCATCATCTGCATAAGCTCGCCATTGACTTAGGACATCTCCCTCCAACGAAAAACAGCTTGCAAGAAAATTAAAACTTAAGCTTGAACCACTTATAATTTCATCAACTTTGTTTAAGAATTCTTCGGTAACTTCATCAAAAATCTCATTTGCGGCTTTTTGCCATATTTGATATCCCCAATGAATCTCTAAAAAATCATTCATTGAAAATAAATCACTAAATCTAACTGTATTATTTGTGCAAATTGAATGAAAAGTTTCTGCTGAACAATAATGATATATTAAATCATTTTTTCGCGGTCTAAAATATCTTTTTATTAGCATTTATGTCTGGTTTAGGTAGAATTGCACATAACGTTCCCTTGCTACAAGAGGTTTGGGATTAAATTAAGCCTTATTTTCGGATTTGCCTAAACATTCCAAATACAAGACCATTTTTAAATTATGCCAATTGCCCAAATCTCTTGTAGCAAGTGTTAGGCGACGTAACAATATGTGCAAAATTTATCCGCATCGATCTTTTAGAAGTTCCTCTTAATTTTTTTTCTCGTGTTTATAAACAGTATTTCGGTTAATGCTAACTTCACTAAAAAGATTGAAGCGTTTATTGTGCCATCTCATTTAGTTTTCTTTAGGGTAAAAAAAATAGCCCTTCGAGAGGGCTATTATATAATGATGGTTTTCAGAGGATACTAACTGATTTTTTGTTCTTAGTGTTTCTTTATTTTCTGTAATCTTTAATTGTTTTTCTTCCATTTTCGCCTCCATTTCTTTACTTGTATTATTTATTTTTGCATTATTGTATTCTGTTTGGCTCGTTTTAATTAGCTCTTTTGTTGCATTGTAAGAGTGATGCGCATACATCATTGTTAAATAAGAATAAAACACTATAATTAAGAACATATTCAGTTTTCTCAATCTCTGGGCCCAGTTGCCTGAATGATTGAAATACAAAGGTACTAAATAACTAATTTATTTGCAAGTTTTATACTAACAATTTATGTTGGTTAAGCTACATTTACCTTTCCTTGAAAAAATATAGTCAGTATTATTCTCTGTTTATATTTTCTGAAGAACTCTCACTGGTTTTTTAGTTATGTCGCCTAACTCATAAATATACGCTATACAGTTACATATAACTACCCAAAAAAATAAGCAGCTTGACGCAACTACAATAGCGTATTATATTTTGTGAAAATAATAAAAATAGTTAAGCAATGAATAAAAGGTTTTTATTAATAAGTTACTTTTTATTTTAAAGTTCCTACCGCGTCACGCCCAAAGTAATTGTATACTGCAGATTTTAGAGTAAAGGATTCAAGTTTTAGAAAATAAAAAAAATCCGCCAAGTTACTGGAACGAGACGGATTTCGATAGCACACAGGCTGGGATGATTTTATTATCTAAAAAACTAAAATTAAAAACTAAAAGAGCAGTTCCCAGCCTGCAATTGGTTTGGCTAGTAATAAGTGAATCGTCTTACTTTGGCAATGTATTTAGCAAGCCGGATGACCTGATGGCTGTAGCCGTATTCGTTGTCATACCAAATATAAAGGACTATGTTTTTTCCGTCTTTCGAAACGATGGTGGCGCTGCTGTCGTAGATAGATGGCGCTGAGGTTCCCACTATATCCGACGATACTAATTCGTTATTCAGCGAATATTTGATCTGCTCTACCAATTCGCCTTCCAGGGCGTATTTTTTCATGATGGCGTTGATGGCTTCTACTGAAGTTTCGGTGTTTACTTCCAGATTCAGCACCACCAAAGAACCGTTCGGAACCGGAACACGTATCGCGTTTGAGGTTAGTTTACCTTCCAATGATGGTAAGGCTTTGGCAACTGCGGAACCGGCACCTGTTTCGGTAATAACCATGTTTAGTGCGGCTGCTCTGCCACGGCGGTATTTGTTGTGCATATTATCGACAAGATTTTGGTCGTTTGTGTAGGCGTGAATCGTTTCTAAGTGTCCTTTTGTAACGCCCAGAGTATCTTCAATTGCTTTTAGAATTGGAGTAATGGCGTTGGTTGTGCAGGAAGCAGCAGAGAAAATGTCGATTTCATCTGGATTGTATTCGTTTTGATTGACACCGTGAACGATGTTTGGGATTCCTTTTCCAGGAGCAGTAAGCAATACTTTGGCAACTCCTTTGGAAGCCAGGTGACGGCTCAGAGCTTCTTTGGTTGTGAAAGCACCTGTGTTATCAATGACAAGGGCTTTGTCAATTCCGTAGTGGGTATAGTCAATTTCTTCGGGAGTGTTTGCGGTAATGACATGAACGGTTGTGCCGTTGATGATCAGGGCATTGTTGGCTGCATCGGCAATAACCGATCCTTGAAAATCGCCGTGAATGGAGTCGTAACGCAATAGCGAAGCTCTTTTCTCTAAACTGTTTGCATCGTTTTTGTCTCTGGTTACAATGGCTCTCAGGCGCAACTGCTGTCCTTTGCCAGTTCGGGACATGAGTTCCCGCGCTAATAATCGTCCGATACGGCCAAAACCATAAAGGACAACATCTTTTGGTTTTATTTCTTTGGATGATTTTGCCTTTTTTAATTTATGTAAAACAAAATGTCTGACATCTGGGTATTTTTCGTCTTCTAGCCGGTATTCGTAAGTCAGTTTACCAATGTCTAATTTGGACGGGGGTAAATCTAAAGTCAAAATTACATTAGCGATTTCTACAGAATCGGAAACTGAAATGGGTTTGCCTACAAATTTAGCTGCGTATTCATGCAGGTTGATAATCTCGCTTACATTTCGGTCTATTAACTCATTGCGGAACAAAACCAGTTCTATGGATTTTTCATACCATAAATCGCTGATGATTTTAATTAATTCTATTCCTGAACGTCTTCTGTCGGCTTGTAACAAAACCTCTTTTTCGTATAAATCCATGTTAGTCATATTGAAAAATTTGTATTTGCTGAATTGATTTTTAATAATAAAAACAATGATAATTGTTGTAAATTTTTAAAATTTGGTGCAAAAATACTTATTTCAATCGATTTCGTAACTTTTTTTATTGATTTTTTCAAATAAAAAAGCCAGCATGCAAATGCAGGCTGGCATATTGTTGTTTTGAGATTGATTCTGAAAAGTTTATTTGAGATAAAGTCCTATTATCATTAATGCAAGTGCGAAAAAGATTCCAACTACCCATTTTATAATGTCAACCTTTGTTTCAGCTAAATCTTTTTTTGATGCAATGTTTGAAATTTCACTTTCAATATTTTCTTTGATTGAAGTTTTTACGAACAATACAAGTTCTTCAGCTTCTTTTTCGCCAAGTTTGCTTTTCAAAGCGTTAAATAAATGAATTTCAGATATTGAAGAAGTTGCCATAGTTGTTGAATTTTATATCAAATATAATTCAATTAATGCCTATTTCAAAATAGATTTAGGATATTAATTATTTTTGATTAAAAAGCCGGCATGTAATTGCAGGCCGGCCTTTAGATTTAGTGTTTTAACTTTTTAGATGATGATTCTCATGATCTCACCATTTTTATTTATCATTTCAATGCGGATGCTTTGTTTTTCGTCCTTATTGTTCAAAATTTTAGAAACAGTTTCCACGTTGGTCGCTTTAACGTTGTTAATGCTCAAGATGATGTTTCCGACAAGTTCTTCGCTGTATTGTTCCAAATTTTCATTGGTGATGTCTTTAATTTTTACACCATAATTCAGTTTGAACCTTTTTTTGTCGTCAGCATTGATATTCTCGAGTTCGATTCCTTTAAATTCAGTATTGAAGTTTTCGTTTTTGCTCAAAACAACTGGTACAACCATATTTTTTCCGTTTCGGATAATAGTTACCTGCACTTTGTCATTTGGTCTTTTGGTGTTTACATAACCGGAAAGGTCTGCATAAGTAGCAATGTCCTGATTATCCAGTTTGATAATAATATCACCTTTTTGTAAATTAGCTTTCTCAGCTCCCGAATTTTTAGATACTCTGTTAATGTAAAAACCTTGTGTTTGCGTAACGCCTAATTCTTGAGAAACCGTTCCATTCAGTTCTCCGCCTTCTACACCAAGAATTCCCCTTTGTACATTTCCAAACTCCATAATATCTTCGATAATTTTTCGTGCATTATTAGAAGGAATGGCAAAAGAGTAACCTACATACGAACCCGTCATTGACGAAATCATCGTGTTGATTCCAATTAATTCCCCACGGGTATTTACCAATGCGCCACCGCTGTTTCCAGGGTTAACGGCAGCATCAGTCTGAATGAAAGACTGAATACCTCTAGTGTCCAGGTTTCGTGCCTTGGCCGAAACAATTCCAGCTGTAACAGTTGAAGTCAAGTTGTACGGATTACCAACAGCCAATACCCATTCGCCCACTTTAACCGAATCGGAATTAGCAAATGTGGAATACGGCAGTTTTTCATCGGCATCGATTTTTAACAGTGCAATGTCCATTTTAGAATCGGTTCCAATGAGTTTTGCTTTGTATGTTTTCTTGTTGTTCAGCGTGATTTCAATATCCGAAGCGTCTTTCACAACGTGATTGTTGGTTACAATATAGCCGTCCTCAGAAATAATAACTCCAGATCCGGTTCCAACCTGCTCCTGCTGCTGTTGTCCGCCGTAACCGTAAAAATATTCCATTATAGGGTTGGAAACAGTTCTTACTGAAACATTTTTTACGTGTACTACGGTGTGAATGGCTTTATCAGCAGCAACTGTAAAATCTACATTTTCTGCACCTAAACTCGTCTGTCTTGCATAGAATTCAGGGGCAGTTGTCGTAATTCCGTTTTTGTTTGAAGAAAAATAACCATTGTTGTCAAATAATAATTTATAAGCGCCAAGGGTTGTTGCGCCACTCAACAAGGATACTAGGAATAAATTAGAAATTTGTTTCATTTTGCTTTATGTTTTATTAGTTATTTAATTACGAATTTATGGCAATTTTTTTTTCGCACAATATGGTTTAACGCTCTTTAACAATGATTAACAATTCATTAATAGTTTGTACTTTTGTGAGACTAAAATTGAAATAAAATGCAATTAGAATTCTATAAATATCAAGGTGCTGGAAACGATTTTGTTATGATTGACAATCGTTCCGGTTTTTTTCCAAAAGACAATACACAATTGGTAGCTCATCTGTGTGACAGACGATTTGGAATAGGAGGGGACGGACTTATTCTGCTTGAAAATGATTCCGAAACTGATTTTAAAATGGTGTATTACAATTCAGACGGGAATCAAAGTTCAATGTGCGGGAATGGCGGACGCTGTTTGGTCGCTTTCGCTAAAGATATGCACGTGATTGAAAACGAAACTACTTTTATTGCAACAGACGGCCTGCACCATGCGTCATTTGAAGATAAACTGGTTTCACTGCAGATGATTGATGTTCCTGCAATTGATATCAAAGCCGATTATTCGTTCCTGAATACTGGTTCTCCGCATCATGTGCAGATGGTTGAAGACTTGGAACATTATAATGTAAAAGATAATGGGGCAGCAATCCGTTATGGCGAATTGTACGGCAAAGCAGGCAGCAATATCAATTTTGTAAAAAAAATAGATGATACCACTTTCAGGCTGCGCACTTATGAAAGAGGAGTTGAAGATGAAACGTTAGCCTGCGGAACAGGTGCTACAGCTGTTGCCATTGCGATGAATGCCACAGGACAAACCGAAGCTACTTCTATAAATGTAAATGTTGAAGGAGGAAAACTAGTTGTTTCATTTGATAAAAATCAAAATGGGTTTACCAATGTTTTCTTAAAAGGACCTGCAGAATTTGTGTTTAAAGGAAGTATAGATGTAAGAATTTAGATATACGATATACGAGGTGGGATATACGGTTTCCAACTGAGAACTTTAATTTTTGAAATTTTAATATCTATTTGGAAGTTTCGAAATTGTATTTATATGTAAATTTCATAACTTATAATTCCTATCTCGTAAATAGTATCTCTTAATTCGTAAATTCCATATCGTATATCCAACTTCGTAAATCGTATATAAATGAAAACATTAAAAGGCGACACTATTTACATCCGAGCACTTGAACCCAGTGATCTGGAGTTTATTTATGCGATAGAAAACGATCAGAGTATCTGGGAAGTAAGTAATACTCATACACCTTACAGCCGTTTTTTGGTAAAACAGTATCTGGAAAACGCACATCAGGATATTTATGAAGCCAAACAGTTAAGATTGGCAATTTGTCAGGATGAAGATTTTCCAGCTTTGGGGTTAATCGATCTATTTGATTTTGATCCAAAAAATAACAGAGCAGGTGTAGGGATTGTAATTCATGACAATGCAAACCGAAATCAGAACATTGGCTCGGAAGCTTTGGACCTGCTTATTCATTACTCTTTTTATAATCTTAATCTGCATCAGTTATATGCAAATATTGGGTGCGAAAATGAAGCTAGTATTGCACTTTTTACTAAATTTGGTTTTCAAAAAATCGGTGTAAAGAAAGATTGGACTCTGGTAAATGGAGTTTACAAGGATGAAGCCATTTTTCAGCTAATCAATAATCAGGCGGGTGACAGCGAACTGTCTCAGTAATTTTTAATTTTTTAATTTTGAATCCAAAAAAAATAATATCACTAGCTGCAGTTGCAATAATTTCAGGCTTAATCGTTTATGGAGCCTTTTTAATGTATCAGGTATTTAGCGGCAACACAAAATTTGAAGAAAATGAGGTATATGTATATGTACCCACAGATTCGGATTATGAACAGGTAAAGAAAATTATCAGCCCTTATGTAAAAAATATTGATCGTTTTGAAATGGTAGCCAATAAGGCAAGTTATCCAGAGAATGTAAAACCAGGACGTTTTTTATTCAAAAAAGGAATGAGCAGCTACGATTTGGTCAAAGCGATGAGACATAACGATCCGGTAAATCTGGCTTTCAACAATCAGGAACGATTGGAAGATCTGGCAGGACGCGTAGGCTCTCAATTAGAACCAGACAGCCTGGAATTGCTGAATACGTTCAAAGACTCCATTTTTTTGAAAGAAAACGGTTTTAATGAAGAGAACGTTTTTGTCATGTTTATACCAAATACCTACGAATTTTATTGGAATACTCCGGCAGTGAAGTTTCGCGATAAAATGATTAAGGAATATAATAAGTTTTGGAACAAAGAACGTACCGCCAAAGCCGAAGCTCAAGGACTTACTCCAATTCAGGCAACAATATTGGCTTCGATAGTGCATAAGGAATCGGTAAAAAAAGATGAACGTCCTAGAATTGCAGGAGTTTATCTGAACCGATTGAAACTGGGAATGCCTTTGCAGGCTGATCCAACCGTGATTTTTGCAATGAAAAAGAGGTCAAATGATTTTAATCAAGTAATAAAAAGAGTTTTTTATAATGATTTAATTATGAAGCATCCTTACAACACATATGTGAATATCGGTCTTCCTCCAGGACCAATTGCTATGCCTGATATTACGGCACTTGAAGCAGTTTTAAACCCTGAAAAAAACAATTATATCTATTTCTGCGCCAGCGTTGACCGTTTTGGGTATCATGAATTTGCTGCGACTTTGGCGGAGCATAATAAAAATGCCGAAAAATATTCAAAATGGATTAATAGTCAGGGCGTACAGCGCTAGATTTATTATAACTTAAATTTTAAAAAAAGCTTTAAAATTGTTGAAAGACGATTTTGAAGCTTTTTCGTTTTCAAATTCTCTCTTTTGCGAAATTTATTTTATCAAAAAAGCAGTTGTGAAAACGTAACTGATTGTATGAAAACTTCATTTTCTGATTTAGAAAAATAAGATCTTTTTCGTGCTGTAATTTTTGTTTATGTGGACAGCTGAGCCCTTTGCAGTCATGCTCTAGAATAGATTTATTGATTGAAAATTCTTTCTTTTTTAGCTAAAACGATATCGTAAAATGAGAATTTAGTACTATTTTGTGTCTAATTTTTCGTTTTCACGACGTTTTTACTTTTTATAAATAGGAATAAACTTATTTAATTTGACTGATTTTTTGTTGTTTTAATACTTTTTTTGAAATTTTGTTAACAGCAGAACGTCCGCAGACCTAGTTACTTACGGAGTTTTTGCAAGAGCAGTTGATAAGTTTAAAGGGTTGATTTTCAGCTTTATTTTTTTAAGTCGTATCTTTGGGCATAGAAATTTCAATAACGTGACAGGTTTTGAAGAAAACTACTTTATGATAAAAAAATGGTATTTTTACACAACTTTAATTGTTGTAGTGGCTTTTTTAAGCTTAGGTTTTAAACCATCCAAATTAGAATCTACCCCATGGTTTCTAATTAACGAATCAGATGATACATCCTACTTGCTACCATCATTAAATGTGACAGATTATACCAATTCTGAAATTCCCTATACTGGAACTTTCTTTATTGGCTATAAAGAAGCAATCGCCTTCAAAGAGTCACAAGGTAAATACAAAAAAATTAATTCTCTAGGTTATTTAGGAAAATACCAATTTGGTATTGAAACTTTAAAAACTATCGGTATCCACGATAGCGCAGCTTTCATTAATAGCCCAAAAATGCAGGAAAAAGCTTTTATAGCATTGCTGTCCAAAAACAAATGGGAACTCAGAAATGTTATTGAAAGATATGAAGGAACCGTTTTGAATGGTACTCGTATTACTGAGTCAGGAATTTTGGCAGCAGCACATCTTGCCGGTGTCGGTTCTGTAAAAAAGTATTTCAGATACAAAGGAAAAAGATGTTTTAGAGATGCTTATGGAACTTCGTTAAGCAGTTATTTGCAGCGGTTTGGAGGTTATGATACTTCCTTTATTGTCGCAAAAAGTAATGCGAAGGTCTTGTCAAAAATTCATTAAATTTTAAATTATTAATAGGCGGTTTGAAATCAATTTCAGAACCGCCTATTAAATTTTAATCTGCATCTGCAATAATGTCACCATTAGGATGTACTTTTAATTTAAGAACTTCATTGTTTTTTTTGAGTTTTAAATTGTACTCTTTTTTTGTAATATCTCCGTTTTGCTGAGTGTAGAGATATTTGTCGTTTACAATCTGCCAGCCGGGATATGCTTTGTAAACGGAATAAATAACTAGAGGGGGAAGCATGGTGTTATTATATTTTTCAACCACACTAGTGAGTTTTCCTTTGCCATCATATGTGGCAGTCAAGATACCTTTTTTTACTTCCAGCATAACAAGATAGCTATCGAAGCCATCAAAATCTTTGCCTAAATTATAGGCAATAAATTCACTTTGAAGCTGTCTAATACTTGGGTCTGGATTTTTATCTGGGAGGTAATATGAAAAATCTTTTCCAGCACTTTTGATTACAACTTCGGGAAGATCTATAGTATTTATTGTTCCTTCATTGTTATCTTCAGTCGTTTTATTTTGTGAATAAGAGGGGAGGTGTATTCCAAAAATAAATGCAATAATGATGAGTGTTTTCATAATATTTTTTTTGAATTAAAATTATATCTGAAAATTTGGTTTCAAAACAAATAGTAAGGCTTCTTTAGTATTACTTCCCCTTTTTGTTTTTTAATTTGTTTCTAACGCTGACTTTAAAAGTAATTTAATTATAAAATACTGATTGTTAATCGATTGCTTTAAATTTGTTAATTTGTAAAGGCCTTTTATTCAGATTGATACTTCTAAATTTTAATGATAAAGCTATATATCCCAGTTTTTTGCATTATTTTATTAAAGTAAGATTATTTGGGATTAAAAAAGGGTACTGAAATTCGCGAGACAGATTTTGTTTGAATCTTTTTTTTGGATTTACTATCTAGTTTAAGTCTTTATTATATCCAGTAGTCCGATAGTATTTATTCAAGAGCAGATGTAAAAAGTAACGGCACAAAAGAAGCGGTAAGACTCAAAAGTTTAACTTTTAAATTTCACCGCTTCTTTTGTGTCGCTTTGGCAAAAAAATTAATCAATCAGAATTTCTAATATTTGTATGGCAGCTTCACTGATTTTGGTTCCAGGTCCAAAAACTGCAACAGCACCTGCGTCAAATAAAAACTGGTAATCCTGAGCTGGGATTACTCCGCCAACGATGACCATAATATCTTTTCTGCCGTATTTTTTTAATTCTTCGATTACCTGTGGTACTAATGTTTTATGTCCTGCCGCCAGTGAAGATACTCCAAGAATATGCACATCGTTTTCAACGGCTTGTTTGGCGGCTTCGGCAGGAGTTTGAAATAGTGGACCAATATCGACATCAAAACCTACATCGGCATAGCCAGTTGCAACTACTTTGGCACCTCGATCATGACCGTCCTGCCCCATTTTGGCAATCATTATTCTTGGGCGGCGGCCTTCCTGCTTGGCAAAGCTGTCTGCCAGCTGTTTTGCTTTTTCAAAGCTTTTATCGTCTTTCATTTCTTTGCTGTATACACCGCTAAAAGATTTAATCTGCGCTTTATATCTTCCGAAAACAGTTTCCAAAGCATCACTGATTTCTCCCAATGTACAGCGGTTTCTGGCAGCTTCAATTGCAATTTCCAATAAATTTCCCTGACCAGTTTGTGCACAGCTGGTTAATTTTTGTAGTGAAGCTTGAACTTTGCTAGAATCCCTGCATGCTTTTATTCTGCTTAATTGTTCTATTTGCTGCAGGCGTACCATTTGATTGTCTACATCTAGAATCTGTAATGGGTCTTCCTTTTCTAATCGGTATTTGTTAACACCTACAATTATATCCTGCCCGCTGTCTATTCGGGCCTGTTTACGGGCTGCTGCTTCTTCAATCCGGATTTTAGGGATTCCAGTTTCAATAGCTTTGGTCATTCCGCCTAATTCTTCCACTTCTTCAATGAGTTTCCAGGCTTTTTCTACAATTTCATTAGTTAAGCTTTCAATATAGTAGCTTCCTGCCCAAGGGTCTACTGTTTTGGTGATTTTAGTTTCTTCCTGCAGATAGATTTGGGTATTTCGGGCTATTCGGGCTGAGAAGTCTGTAGGTAAAGCTATTGCTTCGTCCAGAGCATTGGTATGTAAAGACTGTGTTCCTCCAAAAACTGCTGCCGTTGCTTCTATACAGGTACGGGCTACATTATTAAACGGATCTTGTTCTGTTAAACTCCAGCCGGATGTTTGGCAATGGGTTCTTAGTGCTAATGATTTTTCATCTTTTGGATTAAACTGTTTTAGAAGTTTTGCCCAAATCATCCTTCCTGCTCTCATCTTGGCAATTTCCATGAAATGGTTCATCCCGATCGCCCAGAAAAAGGACAAGCGTGGAGCAAAATCATCTATTTTCATTCCTGCTGCCAATCCTGTTCTAATGTATTCTAATCCATCGGCGAGTGTGTAAGCCAATTCAATATCAGCAGTAGCTCCAGCTTCCTGCATATGATACCCTGAGATGGAAATAGAATTGAATTTTGGCATTTTATCGCTTGCAAATTCAAATATATCAGCAATGATTTTCATTGAAGGTGCTGGCGGGTAGATGTAAGTATTACGTACCATAAATTCTTTCAGGATATCATTTTGAATAGTTCCCGAAAGCTGTTCTGGTTTTACATCTTGTTCTTCTGCAGCAACAATATAAAAAGCCATAATTGGCAGTACAGCACCATTCATCGTCATAGAAACAGACATCTCATGAAGCGGAATCTGATCAAACAATATTTTCATGTCTTCAACAGAGTCAATAGCTACTCCGGCTTTTCCAACATCGCCCACTACACGCTCATGATCAGAATCATATCCTCTATGTGTTGGCAGATCAAAAGCGATGGAAAGTCCTTTTTGTCCTGCCGCAAGATTTCTTCTGTAAAATGCATTGCTTTCCTGTGCCGTAGAAAATCCTGCATACTGACGGATTGTCCAAGGTTTTCGAACATACATTGAAGTATAAGGACCGCGCAGATATGGTGCAAAGCCTGCAGCAAAATCAAGATGTTCGAGAGTTTCTATGTCTTTTTCAGAATAAGTCTTTTTAAGCTCAATTCCTTCGGCCGTGAGAAAGCATTCAGCTGGCAGTTTGTTTTCTGCGGGCTGAAAATCGTTTTGGAGTGATATATGCTGTAAATCTTTTCTTTTCATTTGTCTGGTCATTAATCTTTTTAGTTAATACCAAATTGATTCTGTCGTTTACTAAAGACTGAGTTACTGCAGTCTGATTACTCTTCCGAAAGCCTTTCCTGTTCCGTTTTTTCTGCCAATCGTTTTTCAATAATAGGTGTAATCAATGTTTTTCGGGGTTTGATTTTTACAAAAGGAAACAATTCTAAATCGTGTTTCATTTTGTCATTCTTGTTAGGATATTTATTGGTTCCCAATAATGTTTCTTTGCCGGAATCAAAGAGAGCTTGTTCTGCATCAGCACTTTCCTGTATTTTTCTTTTGATTACACCTTCGTTCAATAGCTTTAGGAAACCGCCTTTAGTTTCAATATCTTTAAATAATAATAATGCTTTTTCTGCTAATTGATTGGTTAAACTTTCAATATAATAACTGCCGTCCGCAGGATTATCTACTTTGTCAAAATAACTTTCATTTTTTAAAAGCAGCAGTTGATTTCTTGCAATTCTGCCGCCAAATTCATTGTCTTTGTGATATAATGAATCATACGGCAGATTGGCAACTGCATCGGCTCCGCCAAGAATTGCACTCATGCATTCCGTCGTTGTACGAAGCATATTAACATTATAATCATAAATGGTTTTGTTGCGTTTGGAAGGAGTAACAAATATATGGCAATCTAAATTGTGATTATATTCCTTAGCTATGCTTTTGAAAAGAATTCGAAATGCACGCAGTTTTGCAATTTCAAAGAAATAATTGCCTCCTACTGAAATTTGAAAAACAATAGGTTTGTTAATGGTATCTATTCTGTTAAAATATTCATTAGCATGGGCAAGGCTGTATGCAATCTGCTGTATAATATTGGCTCCTGCATTCTGATACAAACCGCTGTTGATGCTGATGAGCGAAAGAGATGCAGTTTCTTTGGCAATTATATTTAGTGTTTCAAAATTATTTTTTTCTTGCGTTGCGTACCAATTTCCGTCTTTGGCTAATTGGCCAATTGGATCCAAAAGACAATAGACAGCAGTCTTTTTATCTTTTACAAATGCATCAATCTTTTTGACGAAATCGATTGAAATAAATCGGAAACGAAAGTAAACAGCAATTTTTCCTAAAGGAAGTCTTTCCAATAGTTTTGCGATATTTATTTTTTCATCTGGTATGGTAAAACAAAGACTTTCGGCGCCGCGATTAATAGATTCTAAAGCTTTTTCAATTGATTTATCAAGATCAAAAACAAAGATATTTTGGCAGATTTTGAATTGAGAGGCTTTTGTTGAAATCGAATATTTTTTTGCAGTATCTTCTTTATCATAAAATGGCTTAACCTTGATGTCTTCAGGAGAATTCCAGATTAAGGTTTGATTATAATCGGCTCCGTTGAGTTCAAACTGAATTTTCTGTTTCCAAAGTTTTGCTGAAACCGGACTGAAATCATCGAATAAATTCTTTGCCATTTTTGCTTGTAATTAGATTTAATACGCGGTAGGGTTATTTTTTTTTAACAGTATCACCGTCAAATTGGATGATATAAATGTCTTCACTATCTTTTTTCATATAGTATTTTTCACGGGCATATTTCTCTATCTGCAAAGGATTTTTTAACTGTTTGATTTTTTCTTCATCTTTTTTGATTTCTCCCTCATAATAAGTTGCATTATCTTCGAGTTCATCAATTTGTTTATTTAAAAATCGATGTTCAAAATAAGAGTAATTATCTAGAAAAACCATCCAGACTAAAAATGATAACGAGACCCAAACGTATTTGTTGCTTAAAATTTTAAACCAATAGCTGTTTTTAAAAGGGTTTTTCATCGGGTTGTTTGCCTAATTTTAATAGAAAATCGAGATTTTGTTTTGCATCGCTTTGTTTTACAGGAAAGCAAAGATCTGCTGCGTTTTATATGCCTATAAAATTACAATAAAATTATAAAATACGCTGATTAATTACTGCGCGGACTACGTCGATTGCTACAGTATTAAATCTGTCATTTGGAATAATTATGTCAGCAAAAGCTTTTGTTGGTTCTATGAATTGCTCATGCATTGGTTTTAAGGTATGCTGGTAGCGGTTTAGAACTTCATTCATGTCTCTTCCGCGCTCTGCAATATCTCTTTTTAAACGTCGGATTAAGCGTTCATCCGAATCGGCATGTACATATATTTTGATATCAAAAAGCTTTCTCAATTCAGGGTTTGTCAGAATTAGAATTCCTTCTACAATCATTACTTTTCGTGGGTGAGTAATTACAACATCATCAGTTCTGTTGTGCTGTACAAAAGAATAGACCGGCTGGTTTATGATCTTTCCTGCTTTTAATTCTTTGAGATGGGCTACTAATAATTCAAAATCAATAGCTCTTGGGTGATCAAAATTGATGTTAGAACGATCCTCATAACTTAAATCATGTGTCTCTTTATAGTAGGAGTCCTGAGATATAATCCCCACTTCAGCTTCTGGCAGTTCATTCATGATTTGATGTACTACTGTTGTTTTTCCTGACCCCGTTCCTCCTGCGATTCCTATAATGAGCATATTAATTTTTGTTTGTTTAGAATGCAAAAATAGAAATAATTCTGTTGATAAAATATAATTTTAATGAAGCTGCACGGCATTCGCTTTTAAAAGTTTCTGAGACGAATTACACTAATCTGCACGAATTAAGATTGCTGTTTAATTACACAAAACATTAGAAACTGTAAAAAGTTATAAAATTTGAATTCAATTTTGATAAGAATTAGTGTTAATTGGTGAAATTCGTGTTTATTTTTTTTTTAAATGCGAATGCCGTGATGAAGCTGGATTTTGGTTTTATCAGTAGTTAATAAGTTGTGTCCTGTCGTCATTATTAAACAGCTTTTTGCTGGATTCAGAGGCTTATAAATTAAAGGATTTTTGATGTTGTAATTTATTTAATTCAACTGATAAATATCATGTTTTAATGTTTTATTGTCTTTTAATTTTACATCAGTAAATAAAGGACTTATTTGTCTTATTTTTCGATAGATTAGTAATTACTGCTAAAGTTAAATTCTGAAATAAAAAATATAGTTATGAAAACGTGGTTAGACAAATGGGAACCAGAAAACGAGGAATTCTGGAAAAATACAGGAAGCAAAATTGCATGGAAAACATTGACAATTACAACTTTGTCATTGATATTTTCTTTCGCCTCATGGTTTATGATGAGCGTAATAGCGGTGAAATTACCAGGGCTGGGTTTTCCTTTTTCTAAAGACCAGCTTTTTTGGCTGGTAGCTATTCCTGGGTTGGCTGCAGGTTTTCTGAGAATTATCCATACTTTTATTCTCCCAATTTTTGGTACAAGACACGTTGTGACCGTGGCTACTTTATTGAAACTCATTCCGGTAGTCGGTATCGGATTTGCGGTGATGGATACCAGTACTCCGTTTTGGGTATTTGTTCTTTTGGCTATTACCAGTGGTTTTGGCGGCGGTGATTTTTCATCCTTTATGCCTAGTACCAGTTTGTTTTTTCCAAAAAGATTAAAAGGAACGGCATTGGGAATCCAAGCGGGAATTGGGAATTTTGGAGTTAGTTTAGCACAGTTTATTACACCGATTATTTTAAGTGTTAGTATTTACGGTACTACTTCGGTATTTACAAGCATCGATGTTAAGGAAACCAAGAATGTTTTAAAAGATTCAACAGTTGAAAAACAAAATGAAGTTTTTGCAGCCTTGGATGACAAATCACAAAATAAAATTCTGGCTGCTGTAAAGAAACCAGTATTAGATTCGGTCACTGCGGTAACGAAATCAAATGAAAATTTCAAGATTTTTTCTGCATTGCCACTCAATGAGAAATCTAAAGCGATTGCCAATGCAAACCCTAAATTGGCCGAAAAAATATTAAACAAAATTAGTCCCGAAAATGAGGCGGTTACGCATAAGGAAATCTACATTCAATCGGCTGCATTCTGGTACATTGGTTTTCTTTTGGTTTTGGGCGTAATCAGCTGGTTCTTTTTGAAAAGCATTCCAATGCAGGCTTCCATAAAAGAACAGATGGATATTTTCAAAAACAAACACACTTGGTTCTGCACCATAACTTATGTGATGACTTTTGGAACATTCGCTGGTCTGTCTGCAGCTTTTCCATTGATGATTAAATTCTTGTATGGTGATTTTCCAAATGCACCAGATCCTTTGGTATATGCTTTTTATGGTCCGCTGATTGGTTCTGCGAGCAGGGTTTGTTTTGGTTTTGTGGCCGATAAAGTAGGAGGAGCTATATTGACAACTATAACCGGAATCGGAATTTTGACTGGTGCAGTTATTTTGGTTACACAAGGATTGGTTTCTCCAACGAGTATGGATCAGTTTCCAATGTTTGTCGCAGTGATACTAGCTATGTTTTTCTTTACAGGAGTTGGAAATGCAGGTACTTTTAGACAGTTTCCTATCATATTTTCAGAGAATCAGCGTCAAGCTGCTGGAGTGATTGGATGGACTGCTGCAATTGCCGCTTTTGGACCTTTTATTTTTTCAAAACTAATTGGAAACAACATTACAGCAAACGGAACTGTAAATCAGTTCTTTATTGGTCTGATTCTTTTCACTATCTTAGCTACTTCTGTAAATTGGTGGTTTTATAACCGCAAAGGATGTGAGAAACCAAGCTAAGCTTTTAGGAATTTATTTTTAATGGTATAAATAAAAGTCAGCGTAATATTAATTAAAGAATACTGCGTTGACTTTAGATATTGTAACATATTTTAATTGATTTGTGTTTTCAAAACTACTTAAGTATTTTTACTTAGTAATTCTTTTGCTAATTTTACAACAAAAATAAAACGGTCTTTTTTAACTGATTTTACGAAGTTTAAAACCGTATTAAATTTTAGATTTATGAAAAACAAAACCTATAACACCAAAGCTTTACTGATTGCAACCGGGCTCTCGATCTTTATGATTGCCCTAGTGTTTTATGGGTCAAGAAAACTGCAGAATTTTGACGCAGCATTGGTAACTTATTTATTTGGGACGGTGTTTGCTTTCTTTGGGATTGTATATCGCTATACTGTTTGGCTGCAACGGCCACCGACTTGGATTTACTTTAAAAGAGGAATTACATATTTGGTGACCGGAAAAGTGTTTTCGCATTTTTGGTTTGCCACCAAAGAATCGGTGGAGAATATTGCGTTTCAGAAGTTTATTTATCCAAGGGGAAAATACCGCTGGGTGGCGCATTTTATGATTGCTGTGGGCTGTACTTCGGCATTTTTGATTACGATACCGCTTACTTTTGGGTGGATTAATTTTGCGATGGCCCCGAATTCCATTTCGGTGTATGAAGCGTATTTTTTCGGGTTTAAGGTGATGGATTTCAATTTGGATTCGATTACCGCTTTTTTGACCTTTCATGCGTTGAACTGGTCTTCGTATTTGGTTATTTTTGGATCATTATATTATTTAAGAAGACGTTTGACAAACCCTGGATTGATTGCCACTCAGTCTTTTGAAGGAGATTTGTTACCGCTTATTTTATTGATAGCCATTTCGGTTACGGGATTGGGATTGACGTATTCGTATCAGTTCATGAAAGGTTTTGCTTTTGATTTCCTGGCGGTTTTGCATGCCGTTACGGTGATTATGTTTTTGATTTGGATTCCGTTCGGGAAGTTTTTCCATATCATTCAGCGTCCAGCTCAGATTGGGGCGCATATTTACAAGAAACAGGGAATGAAAATGGGTATGGCGGTTTGTCCGCATACGGGCGAGGAGTTTGCCACCAAACTGCATATTCAGGATTTGAAAACGGTTACGGAAGAATTGGGTTTTGATTTTACCTACGAAGACGGAACATCACATTTGGATTTGAGCCCTGAAGGGAAAAGATCCCGACTGGCAATGGCGCATTTGAAAGCAAGACAGCAGGGGGGGAATTTGTTTGGATAATGTTTGAGGTTAGAAAAAAGAGGTTAGAGGTAGAAGTTAGAAAAAATAGAAATAGATTTAAGAAGACAGGTTGTGAGAGGGAGAATGTGTTGAAAGAACGAAATGTTTTTGATTGAAAACCTGATGTTGATTTGCGACCGCGTGAGGGATAGAAGCTGGCTACCGAAGTAGCGCGGATAGCCCGACCGCAATAGAAAAAGGGGCGAATAAAGACCCTGTTAAATCAGCCCCTTTTTCTATTGTGGTCACGCCCAAAGGATGATGATTTTAGATTGCAGATTGCTTCGCCTGTTCGCCTTTCAGGCTCGGGTAACTATTTTTGATTTAAGATTTTAGAAAAAGAGAACATACATTTATAAAAATATAAAATGGCAAAATTACCTGTAGCAGAGGAGAATATAGTAAAGCATTTTGGGCCGACCCTGAATTATGCGCCAAAGGACGGATATGTGGGAAGGGACGAGCCGGATGAGGCCGTGAAAACGCATTGTTGTTTTTGCGGGATGCAGTGCGGGATTCAATTGTTGGTGAAAGATAATACGGTGGTGGGGTTTGAGCCTTGGATGGAATTTCCTTTTAATGAGGGAAGGCTTTGTCCAAAAGGGGTTCAGCGTTATCTGCAGAATAACCACCCTGACCGATTGATGTCTCCTTTGAAAAACGTTCCGGGACAGGGATTTGCGCCTATTTCCTGGGATGATGCGATGGATAAAACGGTTTCGGAAATTAAAAGGATTCAGGAGAAATACGGGAATGATGCGTTCTCGATGTTGTCTGGGGTTTCATTGACGAATGAAAAAAGTTACCTTGTGGGTAAATTTGCCCGCGTGGCTTTGAAAACTAAAAACCTTGATTATAACGGACGTTTGTGTATGGTGAGCGCAGGTGCGGGAAACAAAAAAGCGTTTGGACTGGACAGGGGCTCAAATAATTATTCTGATCTAGAATATGCCGAAGTGATTATTGTGGCTGGGGCTAATATCAGCGAGACATTCCCAACCTTGACACACTGGATTTGGAAAGCCCGTGACCGCGGTGCCAAAATTATTGTGGTGGATCCAAGGATGATCCCACTGGCGCGAACTGCCGATATTCATTTGGATGTACGTCCGGGAACCGACTCGGCTTTGTACGGCGCGATTTTGAAATACCTGGTGGATCACGATATGCTGGACCATGATTTTATAGATAATTATACTTCAGGATTTCAGGAAACGATTGATGCCGTAAAGGATTACACCTTGGAATGGGCAGAGGAAGTGACCGGAATCGATAAAAATAAAATACGCGAAACGGCCGAATTATGGGGCAGGGCCAAAACGAGTTTCCTGCTTCACGCCCGTGGAATTGAGCACCACTCAAAAGGGGTGGACAATGTTTTGGGTTGTATCAATTTGGTGCTGGCAACCGGAAGAATCGGTAAACCATATTGCGGTTATGCAACCATTACCGGTCAAGGAAACGGTCAAGGCGGTAGAGAGCATGGTCATAAATGTGATCAATTACCAGGAAACAGGGACATCGAGAATCCGGAACACCGTAAGTATATTTCGGAAGTTTGGGGAATCAACGAGAAAGATTTGCCAGGGAAAGGGCTTTCGGCCTACGAAATAATCGAAGCTATTCACCGTGGGGAAATTAAGGGATTGATTTCTATTTGTTTCAATCCGTTAGTGTCTTTACCGAACAGTAATTATGTTCGTGAGGCTTTGGAAAAACTGGAATATTATGTATGTATAGACTTTTTCCTGAATGAAACCGCACGCCATGCCGATATTGTATTGGCTGGTTCTTTGCAGGAAGAAGAGGAAGGTACCACCACATCGGCTGAGGGTCGAGTGATTCGAATTCGTCAGGCGGTAACGCCTCCGGGAATGGCAAGAACCGATACTTCGATTATTTTGGAATTGGCCAAGCGTTTGGGTGTGAAGGATAAATTTACATACGAAAATAGTGAAGCTATTTTCAACGAACTGCGTGTAGCTTCCAAAGGCGGAACAGCAGATTACTACGGAATTACATACAAGAGAATTGAGGACAATATGGGAATGTTTTGGCCATGTCCAAGTGAAGACCATCCGGGAACGCCAAGGTTATGGGAAGACAGAAAGTTCAAGACTCCTGACGGGAAAGCACATTTTAATCCTGCGCCGTACAAACTCCCGGGCGAAGTGACTGATGCTGATTATCCCGTTATTTTGACAACGGGTCGTGTGGTGTCCCAATATTTGAGCGGTACGCAAACACGAAGAATAGGCAAGCTGGTTGACCAATATCCTGAACCGTTATTGGAAATTCACCCTAAACTGGCACAGCAATACGGAATCAAACAAAGGGAATTAATAAAGGTTTCCACCCGACGAGGCGAAGGGATTTTTCCCGCGAACATTGTGGAAACCATTCGGGAGGATACCGTTTTTATACCGTACCACTGGTCGGGTAAAAAATCGGCCAATCAATTAACGCCGGGAACATTGGATCCTATTTCCAAAATACCGGAGTTCAAAGTATGTGCCTGTCATTTGGAACCGCTTAGGGAAATTGCGCCTCCGTCAAAAGAATCAACGGCGTATGCAAGTATTTAATCTATAAAAAGGAAAAATGAATTATACGAGTTTCAATAAAAACGAGGAATTTTTTGTAGATATGCAGCGCTGTATTGGCTGTAAAGCCTGTGAAATGGCTTGCGCCGAATGTGAGACAAACGGTCAGGAATCTTTAATCAGCGTCAATTATGTAGATAGGGCTTCAACGGTGCAGACGACCGTTCAGGTGTGTATGCACTGCGACGATCCCGTATGTGCGAATGTGTGTCCGGCTGATGCGATTTCCAAGGACGAAAATGGAATTGTGCATACCGCCAATACTGAAAGATGTATTGGTTGTTCGAATTGTGTGTTGGCCTGTCCGTTTGGAGTGCCAAAAAAAGAAGAATCCTACGATTTGATGATGAAATGTACAATGTGTTACGACAGAACCAGCATTGGCAAAAAACCAATGTGTGCAACGGTTTGTCCAAGTGGTGCCTTGTTTTTCGGTACAAGAACCGAAATCGAGGAAATGCGTCCGAACAGTACACCAGTTAATACTTTTATTTTTGGAAAAGAAATTGTCAATACCAAAGTCAACATTATGATGCCGAAAGGAAGTTCGGAGCTGATTATCTACTAGGTATTAAGACTTGAGAAAATAGAAGACAGATTTTAGATTACAGATCTTCAAAAAACTGAAAACAAAACTTTTTACAATATAAAAAATGTCAAAAGAAGATAATTTAAATAAAAACTGGAAGAAAGATTTTCCAGTACTCAAACAACAGGCGACTAATGTAAGCCGTCGTGATTTTGCCAAGTTCCTGACTCTGGTTTCGGGCGGACTGATGGTAGGCAGCGGACTCGTTGCTGCCAAAGCCTATCTGCTTCCTAAAGAAGAAGTCGAGGGTGAGCATTTTGTATGCAAGAAAGATGAAGTTCCAGTAGGCGGAACCCGCGGTTTTGTGATCAAGGGAAGCACTATTCCTTATATTTTGATTCACCTCGAGAATGGGGATTTCAAGGCCTATGAACAAAAATGTACCCATCTGTCGTGTTCCGTATTTTACAAACCAGGCACTGGAATTATTCATTGTCCTTGTCATGAAGGTTCATTTGATGCTAAAACTGGAGATGTTTTGGGCGGACCGCCGCCTAGGGCGTTGCCAAGTTTGGAGGTTATTTTCAAAGAAAATGACGTTTATGTCAAAGCTTCCCATCAGGAAGAACATACAGTTTAAAAAAAAATAAACCATTAAGAAATTAAGAATCATTAAGCTGAAACTTAACGTTACTTAATTTCTTAATGGTAAAAAAATAAAATGTTTTGCTAAAACCAAATAGCCATGAGTACTTTTAGAACCAGTCAGAATCAAGCGAATCCAAATAAACTGAACAGCATACTTTCGACCTTGATATTCATATTAATTTTGAATGTCACGATCCAGATTTGGCTGTTGTATGCTTCGCTGAACAACGCTTTAGAAAATAATAAAGAAATTTTAATACCTGCGTTTGTCGCTTCTTTGGTACTGTTTTTAATAGGGTTCAGCTGGCTGTATTATCTGCCTTCGGGAAATAAACCGCAGCAAAAATAGAGAAGTAAAAAAAGCTTTTATTTTATAACAATCTCAGTTGAACAGCTGGGATTTTTTTATTATTATTTGTCTTGCTTTTTTGGTAATTACCAGATTTTAAATTTCCCACAAAAAAAGCCGAACATTGCTGTTCGGCTTTTTGTCGGGGTGGCAGGATTCGAACCTGCGGCCTCCTGCTCCCAAAGCAGGCGCGATAACCGGGCTACGCTACACCCCGTAAATCGAGTGCAAATATAAGGTTTATTTCTGCTTTTCAAAGTATAAAAGTAAAATAATTTAATTTTTTTTTTCAAGTGAAGGAGAATTAGGTTATTTATAATCTCTACAGTGTTATTTGGTGTAAAAATATACTAATTTAATTGTTTTTATTTAAAATTTAGTATATTTGTATTCTTTATATATTGAAATAAAGTTTAGATAGTTAAACATAATCATATGTTTTTTTATGAATTATAATTTACTCAAAGATGTTGTAGGTTTAGTGCAGGAATTTGAAGATGCAAATATGGATTGCAATTCATACACAAATGATATGGAAGGTTTCAAGGACTGGATTTGTGGTAAATGTGAAAATAATCTGCATAATCAGGAGCCTGACTGGGAAGGCAAAGAAATGGGCAGAAGTCCTGAAAGTGTCATCAATACTTTGATTGTTCATATGAATCGATATGCAAAATCATATTCCAAGTCGGCCATTTATGGTTCTGATTTTTCGACTCAGGAAGATTTTGTTTATCTGATTAACCTTAAAGCGTTTGGTTCGATGACCAAGATGGAGCTGATTAAAAAGAATATTCAGGATAAGCCTGCTGGGATGAAAATTATTGATCGTTTGTTAGCCAGCGGATGGCTGGAGCAAAAAGATTCTGTTGCTGATAAAAGAAGCAAGATGATATCCATAACAGAAAAAGGATTAAAAGTTCTGGAACAGCAGATGGATAAAATCAGGCGGGCAGCCAATGTGGTGACTGGTGATTTGAGCAGCGCTGAAAAGCTGCAGCTGATTGGTCTGCTTCAAAAACTGGATCATTTTCATAAGCCTTTGTACCATAATAATTCGGATTCCTCCCAGCTATTGAATATCGCATACGATGCCTATTTAAAAGCAATTTAGCGATAAAAAAATCAGGTTATTAAGAACTAGAAAAGAAACTATGGATAAATCAAATACAAAAAAAACTATTGCGGTAATTGGCGCTGGTTTTTCGGGTCTTTCGGCAGCGACATATCTTGCTAAAGCCGGTCATCATGTTCATATTTTCGAAAAACATGACAAACCCGGTGGCAGAGCGAGACAATTTACTACCGATAATGGTTTTACTTTTGATATGGGACCAAGCTGGTATTGGATGCCGGATATTATAGAGAGTTTTTTTAACGATTTTGATTGCAAAGCTTCGGATTTTTTTGAATTGATTGCCCTGAATCCTCAATTCGAAATGATTTTTTCAGATATGAAAATGGCTGTTCCCGAATCTTTTCAGGAGATGAAAGTTCTGTTTGAAAGTTTAGAAAAAGGGGCTGGCGAAAAATTGGACCGTTTTATGAATGCTGCACAGTATAAATATGAGGTTGGCATGAAGGATTTTGTTCAAAAACCCTGTCACAACTGGCTGGAATTTATATCTCCTAAAATTGCTTCGAGTGCATTAAAATTGGATTTACTCACTAATTTCAGGTCGTATGTAGCTAAGAATTTTAAAAATCAAAAGCTGAGAACATTAATGGAATTTCCCGTAATATTTCTTGGGGCTTCGCCAAAGGATATTCCAGCTTTGTACAGTTTGATGAATTATGGAGGCTATAAATTGGGAACATGGTATCCGATGGGAGGTTTTTACCAATTGGTTTTGGCAATGCAGAAAGTTGCTGAGTCACAAGGTGCTTTTATTCATTTTAATCGGACGGTAGATAAGATTATTACCGAGAAAGGTAAAGTCAGCTCGCTGCTTATCAATGGCAAAAAATATGAATTTGATGCGGTAGTGGCTTCATCAGATTACCATCACACCGAAACATTACTTGAGGAAGACGAACGAAATTATTCTGAATCGTATTGGAAGAAAAGAACTTTTGCTCCTTCATGCTTGATTTATTATTTAGGGTTCAAAGATAAAATACCGAATTTAAGACATCATACATTGTTTTTTGAAAATGATCTGGATACCCATATTGATGCTATTTATGGAGATAAGAGATGGCCTGAAAAACCATTGTTTTATGCCTGCTGTCCATCAAAAACTGATCCAGATGTGGCACCGCCGGAAGGAGAAAACCTTTTTTTGCTGATGCCTTTGGCTATCGGAATAGATGACGCCGAATCCAAGAGGGAAGAATATTTGACAGCAATGATCCAGAGGGTCGAAAGCCATACCGGAACTCAAAATCTGCAGTCTAAAATAGTGTACAAAAAAAGCTATTGTGTGTCTGATTTTTCCAGTGATTATAATGCATATGGAGGCAATGCGTATGGATTAGCGAATACGCTTTCACAAACTGCAGTTTTGAAACCAAAAATTAAGAATAAAAAAATACAGAATTTATTTTATACGGGACAATTAACAGTGCCAGGACCTGGTGTTCCTCCTTCTATTATATCTGGAAAAATCGTAGCAACAGAAGTAAATCAATTAAAAAGGCATAAAAATGAAAAAGTTATTTGATGAATTGTCCTATGAGGTAAGCAAAAAGACAACTAAAAAGTACAGCACCAGTTTTTCTCTCGGGATTTTGGCACTGAAACCGTCAATCAGGCCTGCGATTTATGCCATTTATGGTTTTGTCAGATTGGCAGATGAGATAGTGGATAGTTTTCATGATTTTGATAAGAAAACACTTTTGATGAGGTTCAAGAAAGAAACTCAGGTTGCTTTATATGAAAAAATATCGCTCAATCCAATCCTGCAGTCATTTCAGGACACTGTGCATAAATATCAGATAGATTACAGCCTGATCAATCAATTTTTGCATAGTATGGAAATGGATTTGGAAAAGATGGATTACAATTCGGATCTGTATAAAGAGTATATTTATGGTTCTGCAGAAGTAGTAGGTTTGATGTGTCTTCAGGTTTTTACCAATGGAAATAAAGAGAAATATGAAGAACTGAAGCCATCAGCAATGAAACTGGGTTCTGCTTTTCAAAAGGTGAATTTTTTGCGTGATCTGAACGAAGATTACAGGACTTTGGGGCGAACCTATTTTCCCAACATTGACATGAATGTTTTTGATAATAAAGTAAAAAAAGCAATCGAAAATGAAATTGAAATCGAGTTCAAAGAAGCTCTGACAGGTATTAAAATGCTGCCTGCTACTTCAAAATTTGGCGTTTATTTAGCCTATCGTTATTATTTGTCTTTGTTTAAAAAAATAAAAAGAACCGCTGCCGAGAATATTCTGCAGGAGCGCATCCGTATTCCAAATTTTCAAAAAATGAACGTAATGATGCGCAGTTATGTTCGTTATAAAATTGAGATTTTAGGATGAAAACGATAATGCTGTATAGTGTTTTTTTAATTTTTGCCATCAATAGTTTTGCCTTTTCGATGGATTTGGATTACATTAGAAATCATTATGGGCTGGCGGCATCTGATAAAAAAATATGCAGAGAGATGATAACGGAGTTAGAGAAAACACCCCTTACTAGTGTACATTTAGCTTATTTGGGGGCATTACAGACAATTTGGGCAAATCATGTTGTCAATCCGTTTTCCAAATTGAGTACTTTCAGTAAAGGAAAAGCAGCAATTGTAGATGCAGTTAAAAAAGACAGCAATAATTTTGAAATCCGATTGGTCCGATTATCGGTACAAAAAAATTGTCCTGCTTTTTTAGGATACAATAAAAACATTCAGGAGGATGAAGAATTTTTGAAGAAAAATAAAGAGCAGATTAATTCAACAGCTGTTTTAAATCTGTTAGATTCTGTTTTAAAATAAATACAAATGATATATCAATTATATAGAGAACAACAGCTTTGCTGCGATTTGTCTGAAGCTTGGACTTTTTTTTCCAATCCGGACAATCTTTCGGAGATTACACCAAAGAATATGGGATTTGTTGTGCTTACCAAAAATGCTGGTGATATTATTTACGAAGGAATGGAAATTGATTATACGGTTTCGCCATTATTAGGAATTCCGATGAAATGGAAAACTCATATTCTGCAAGTAGATTTTCAAAAAAGCTTTACCGATTTTCAGGCAAAAGGACCTTACAAGCTTTGGAATCATCACCATGAATTTATTCTTAATGCAGATGGGGTCTTGATGAAAGATACTGTCGACTATGAATTGCCTTTTGGTATTTTGGGCCAGATTGCTCATTATTTATTTGTCAAAAAAAAGCTTAACGAAATCTTTGATTATCGGTTTCAATATTTGAATAAAAAATTTAATCAAAATCAGGTGAAATGATAAATTTTCTAATCGTACTAGCAGTATTTATTGGCATGGAAGGCGCAACTTGGCTTATTCATAAGTACGTTATGCATGGTTTTTTATGGGTTTTGCACAAGGATCATCATGATCACAGCAACGAAAGCGCATTCGAGAAAAACGATTATTTCTTTGTCATTTTTGCATTGCCGGCGATTGCATTAATGTATTTTGGTTCACTCGCAGATTTTAATTATTTGTTTTATATTGGTTTGTCAATAACTTTTTACGGGATGTCCTATTTTTTTGTGCATGATATTTTTATTCATCAAAGGATAAAAGTATTGCGAAATACTAAAAACATGTATTTTTTGGCACTTCGCAGGGCACACAAACAGCATCATAAACATTTAGGCAAATTGGATGGTGAGTGTTTTGGATTTTTATATGTTCCTAAAAAATACTTCAAAACAAAATAACAATGAAGCCGTATACTTATTTACTAATTCTTTTTTTTACAGTTTTTGTATGTTTTATTGCTTCTTTTGATAAAAGATTAGGATTCAATAAACACTTTGGAGCATTTCTAAAATCAGCGGTTATAGTTGGGATCCCTTTTATTTTATGGGATGTTTGGTTTACGGCTCATGGTGTTTGGTGGTTCAATTTTGATTACACTTGCGGGATTGTCATTACAGGTTTACCTCTTGAAGAATGGTTGTTTTTTATCTGTATTCCGTTTTCGTGTCTATTTACTTATTTCTGCATAAACAAGTTTTTTAAATTGGATTGGTTGGTAGGTTTTAATAATATGATTGTCTTTGTAAGCATCATTGTCTGCAGTCTTATTGCTTTGTTGCATTCAGACAAAGCTTATACTTTTGTAACAGCTATTGTTACTGTTTTTACATTAGTTTATCTCCATTTTTTTGTTCGTGCTCCTTGGATTTCTCAAGCTTCTATGGTGTATTTGATTCTAATGCTCGGTTTTTTTCCTGTAAACGGAATGTTGACAGGTACAGGATTGGAATCTCCAATTGTGAATTATAATCCTAATGAATTCTTAGGTATTCGAATGCTCACCATTCCCATTGAAGATGCGGTTTATGGCTATAGTCAGTTTTTATGGATTGTTTATTTCTTTAAATAATTATTTTCGGATTATTTTGTTTAAAACGGGTTGTAAATTCTTTAGTAGAATTATTTTAGTGAGATAAATAAACTATAATTTAGCATCAAATTAATGCTTTTAAAAGCTAAGTAAGTTTTTATATAAATTGGTATTGATTGAAAAATATAAAAACTAAAAAAAATCTAATGAAAAAAACCTTGTTTGTTTACTTAATAGTTTGGAGTATAAATGTTTCCGCACAAGAGATGACTTGTGAAGAAAAAGCAAATAAATTTTTAATTGAAAAGATAAAAGGATTTCAGTCGAATGATTTAATTCCTTATTATTCTAAAAAAGAAGGTAAATGGGGCTATTTTCATCGAGAGACTAAAAGGAAAATCACCGAACCTGTAATGAAGGATGCTTTCTTTTTTCATCCGTACATTAATTTATATTATAGTCTCGAAACTGATGGGAAAGAAAATGGCTGTAACGGTAAAATTTTGGGTAGTAAAGAGAACTATCGTGTTGAGAATTTAGAATCTAGCGGTTATCAGATATTTGAGAGTTCAGGTTCTTGGGATAAAGAAACTAAAAAATCATATAAAAGTATGATTAAAGATGATTTATCTGGTTTTGAGGTTGATGCTGGAGGAAATTTAACTTATTTTAATTCCAAATACTACAATAATAGTAAAGATGAACCCAATATTCTTGATGTTATTACTTTAAAAAATAAATATTATGCTATTGTTGCGAACCGATCAGCAGATAACTCATCCTCTACATACAGTGTTATTGATCAAAATGGAAAACCTTTTTCCAACTTTGAAAACCTTCCAAAGTACCCACATAGAAAACAAATATATTCTAGCGACGAAGATGTGTGGTTTCTTATGGAGACAGGTAAAGACCAATATGTTTTTAAATCATTATTGAAAGGTGAATACATAGAAGAAACTTTTGTTAGTTCTTCAAACTGGGAAAATGATGCGCAGTCAATCGGATATGCTATAATGGATTGTGAAGGAAAAAAATCTGGAGTTTTTGATTTGGTTACAATGAAGTGGAAAATAAAACCAGCTGTTAAAAATGATTTTCTGTATTTGAATTATTCATCTTTAGAGCCACTTTTGTACAATTATAATAAAGGTGAAAATTCATATAACCCAGCTATTGAAGTTCCAGTTGATATGATAAACAAAAACAGAGAAATTACGAATATTTATATTCAAACTTCAAAAGACACATTTTATGATTTGGATTTAAAGTTATATAAACTCGGGAAATGATATATTATGTTTTATTTATCTATTTTAAGATAATAAATAGTGATAATTCTTATCTAGTTTTCCAATAATAAAAACTTATTTTTGTGCTGTTTTAAAAAAAAGAAATATACTATGTCAGATACAATCGAAAAAATAAAATGTCTTATTATAGGTTCTGGACCTGCAGGTTATACTGCAGCAATTTATGCCGCCAGAGCCAATATGAATCCAGTATTATACCAAGGAATGCAGCCAGGAGGCCAATTGACTACAACTAACGAAGTAGAAAATTTTCCAGGTTATGTAGATGGTGTCACCGGTCCGGAAATGATGGTGCAGCTACAGCAGCAGGCACAGCGTTTTGGTGCAGATATCCGTGATGGATGGGCTACTAAAGTTGAATTTAACGCTGGTGGAGTTCACAAAGTGTGGATCAATGATAAAATTGAATTGCATTGTGAAACAGTAATTATTTCTACTGGAGCATCAGCTAAATATTTAGGATTAGATTCGGAACAGCATTATTTGAAAATGGGTGGCGGTGTTTCTGCTTGCGCTGTCTGCGACGGATTCTTTTACAGAAACCAAGAAGTAGTTATTGTTGGAGCAGGGGATTCTGCTTGTGAAGAAGCACATTATTTATCTAAATTATGTTCGAAAGTGACAATGCTTGTCCGCAGCGATAAATTTAGAGCATCAAAAATTATGGAAGAGCGTGTCCGCAAAACTGAAAACATTTCTATTTTGATGAACCACGATACAGTTGAAATTTTAGGTGATGGAAATGTAGTAACTGGCGTGAAAGCAAAAAACAAAACAACGGGAGATATTTTTGATATTCCTGCGACAGGTTTCTTTGCAGCTATTGGTCATAAACCCAATACGGATATTTTTAAAGAGTATCTTACCCTTGATGAAACAGGATATATTATTAATACTCCAGGAACTTCAAAAACGAATGTTGAAGGAGTTTTTGTGGCTGGAGATGCTGCAGACCATGTGTACCGTCAGGCGATTACTGCTGCAGGAACAGGCTGTATGGCGGCTTTGGATGCTGAAAGATATTTAGCTGCAAAACATTAAGAAAATGTTTCAAAATATAAAAGTCCCAATTTTTTAAGCTGGGACTTTTTTTATGCGGATAGGTTGAGTTTATTTCGCTTTTTTAATTAATTGGGCTTCGCCTAAAAACTTGCGCACTTCAATTCTTGGTGTACCCAATAAATATATTCTGGATGAACCATTTGCATCAACTATAAGACTTGTATCTGCTCTTAAATTACTGACTGCCGAAGCTTCCGTAGTAATATCAGCGTTGTGAATTGTAAAATTAACTCCAGTAAATACGCTGTTATTGTCTTGACGCAAAATTGCATTGGTACTTTCTCCCTCAATTATGGCTGTAGTCTTTTGGTACATATCAAATGCAAGATCAGTTGAGTTAATTAATGCTTTAAGCTGAGCCGTTTTGCTTAATTGAATCTTGGATTTTTCCGCCTTTAAATTCAGTTCGACTTTTGATTTATCGTCAGAAATCAAACCGAAGATTTTAGAATTTACATTTAAATATAATTTGGCAAAATCTAATGATTTAAAAGTAATATCATCAAGCTGAACTGCTTCAAGCGCATTTATAATAGAAACATTTTTAGCGGTCACCGATTTTAAATCATTGGTGTATTTAATTCTTAATGAAAGTTTTTTAAAAGTGCTGATTTCTTTGGTTGTATAAATGCGAAGTGTTTTTTCCTTGATGTCAAATGAAATGACATCTTGAAGATTGTCATCTGCTTCAATCTTTATTTCGTTTTTGGCTCCCTTTTCCAAGAAAACAGTAAGGTTGTCTTCAATTTCCAAAGCGGTAAATTCGCCAATTTCTTTTGGTTTTTCAATGACTGTTTTAGAACCTTTTATTTTTTCTTTATTTTGACCAATAGCCAGAGTTGTTGTCAATAGAAAAAAAACAACAAGATGTGAATATTTCATTTTATACGTTTTGGGTTAGATGCAAATATAAAAAAATCACCCATTTTTGATGGATGATTTTTTAATTTTAATGCTGGAATATTATTCCTCATGTACGCTTCCTCCTGAGTTTTCTTCTTTTTGAATCGATTTTGGAGTTCTCTTGTAAGCGATGCTTCCGCCGCTTGATGCTTCTGCTTTTAAATTTACAATTGGCGAAACTGTTATTGATGAACCGCTCGAAGCACTGGCACTCACTTCATTTGCCAGTAACTCACCAGCATTTAGAACTGAACCGCTGGAAGAAGATGTTTCCAGATTGATTGCTTTTCCATTAATGTTTTGATTGCTGGCACTGCTGCTTGTTAATTGAACAGTTTCATATTCTACAGTTGCACTAATGGATCCTGCACTCGATGAGGTCAGACTTAAACTGTTTCCTTTTAATGTGCTTTTAGCATTTATTGTTGAAGCTGATGAAGCTTCAAGTCCTTCAATAACTGGCATTTTTACAGTTATTCTTTTCGAAGAGACATTTACAAAGCTGCCAATTTTACAGGAAATGATTAATACTCCATTTTCTATTTTTGTCGTAATTTCTTTTTGTAGATTATCATCGGCTTCGACAGTTATTTCTGTTTTGTCCGACTGCTCAATAACTAGATCCAAAGCATTGCTTACTTCTACATTTTTGAAATCTCCTGTCACAGGTCTTTTTTCGGAGGTAACATGACCGCTTCCTTTTATAGACCGCAGTTCGCTTATCTGATTGCAAGATCCAAAAAATAATGCTATTAATGTAATAACAATAAATTTGGTAATTAATGTGATGATTTTTAGCATGACTATTCGGTTTTAAATTAAATTAGAATGCTTTTAGTAATCTTATTCAGTTTTGATGATAATGCCATCTTTATTAATTTTCAATTCCTTGAAATTCTTTTTGGTTTTAACAACAGTGTCACTTTCAACTGTAACTCCATTTTCATTAATGGTTATGTTGCTTTCGTGGCTATTTTCATTATCTGAGTCATCGTCTTCATTATCACGGTTAGGACAAGTAAGGCATTTTATTTTGTTTTCCCCAACTCTGTATATTCCATTGTCTTCTGGATACCAGTAAAAGAAATCATCATCAGTTTTGTCATAATGAGCCATAGAATCGTCTGGTTTTATTAGCGTGCCCACAGGCAGGAACAAAGTTATTTCGATTTCTTGGTCACGGAATTTATTTTTAGCATCAGTGATCAGATAATTATCAAAAATCAATTGGCTGCCTACAATTTTATAACTGTATCTTATGGCATCTGCTCTTTTTTTAGCTTCAGATAGTGATGTTCCTTTAGCTTCTTTTTCAATCTGGATATAACCATATTTTTCATCTGATTTTTCTATTCGGATCCTAACTTCATTAGAGTAAATAATGTCGTTGTTTAATGAATCTTTGGTAATCATGAATTCGTGGCGGTCGTTTACATCTTTAGCAAAATAATCATTATGCTTGAATTTAACAGATATTGTATCAGTTGGTTTAAAACTGATTTTTTCTTTAAGAACCGTTCTGCCGTTTACAGCAAATGCAGTAGCTTGTTTAATACCAATTGAGATGGCAATTGAAACAGCAATTAACCAAAGTGCCAGTAAAGTATATTTTACTATATTCCCAACTGATTTCATATTAGGTGCTAATAATTTAAAACCTAATAATGTCATGAAAAAGAACGGAATTCCTACTGCAAAGAACATCAGTAATCCAAAAGACCATACAGGATAATCGGTAAAGTTACCAGCTTCCACAAAACTCTGCCAAGGGAAATCCATTGAAACGCTTGTTCCCAAAGTAAATATTCCAATTAAAAGAAGCACTAACATTGTTAAGCCTGCCATGATTAAAATGACTCCTAAAAATTTAGCAAAAATTTTGAAAACTGTCATTATGAAATCGCTGAAAGAGTTTCCCAATTTCTCAGCTCCTGTTTTTATCTGGTTGCCATATTTGTCGTAATCACCATTTTTGAATTTACCGGAAACATTTTCAAATTCCTCACGAACTTTTTTTTCGATGTTTGAAATGGTAACAGGCTCTCCGGTCATTTCAAGTTTTTCTGAAGTTGTTATCGCTTCAGGCATTACAATCCAAAGAATGATATAAGCTAAAACTCCTGTCCCCCATGCTAAAACTAATACCAAAAGAAAGATACGAAGCCAAACTTTGTCTATTCCAAAATAGTGTCCAAGTCCTGCCAAAACTCCTCCAATCATTCCGTTGTCTTTATCACGGTATAGTTTTCTGGTACTGCTGGGTGCTGTATAATTATTGTAATTATTATTGCTGTTATTAGTAGAATCTTCTTCAATGATGTAATCTTCAGGCTGTCCCATTACAGCAATAACTTCGTCAACTTCTCTAAGGGTAACTACGTGTTTTTCAGTTTTTTGTTTCTCTGTCAGTAATTCCGAAACTCTCATTTCAATGTCCTTGATGATTTCTTCCTGGCCAGATGATTTTGAAAGAGATCTCTTTATGGCGTCAAAATAACGGGTTAACTTTTGGTATGCATCTTCATCTATATGGAAGAACATTCCTCCTAAATTTATATTTACAGTTTTGTTCATGACTATTATTTTTGGTTGGTTATCAAATTTACGGCATTAGACAGTTCCGTCCATGTGCCATCCAGTTCTTTTAGAAAAGTTTGTCCTATCTCGGTCAAACCATAATATTTTCGTGGTGGTCCTGATGTGGATTCTTCCCAGCGGTAGTTGAGTAATCCGTCGTTTTTTAATCTGGTTAATAACGGATAAATGGTTCCCTCTACGACCAATAATTTAGCGTCTTTTAAAGTGTCCAATATTTCTGAGGTATAAGCGTCTTTCTCTTTTAGCACGGATAAGATACAAAACTCAAGAACACCTTTACGCATCTGTGCTTTTGTGTTTTCAATGTTCATAATTTTTAAATTTGAGTTGATTTGACTGGTTGATTAATTTGTCCATTTTTTGATTGATGATTGATGATTGATTGATTTTGAATGGTATTATTTTAAAAAAGGTATCGTCAGAGGATAAGTATATCTTTCTCCATTGGAAGCTTTTACCGAAGCATAAATGACTAAAAAGAATTCGGCAACTTTTATACAGGCAATTGCAAAAAGAGCCAAAGCGCCTATTGTCAATAACCCGATGCTGTTTCCGTAATCAAAATTCTTAATGATAATGTCTTCGTTGTTTATTAAATCATTAAAAGAAATGTTTTTCAGTACAGTGAATAAAAATACCGGAATAGCGATCATTGCTAAAACTAAAGAGTAAATTAAAATACTCAGCTGAAAGTTCAGCACTTGTTTGCCGTTATGATCTACAAACTCTGATTCGTCTTTTTTAGAAGTCCAAATGATTATCGGAAAAATATAATTCCCAAACGGAATGATATACTGGCTAAATGTACTCAAGTGTGTAAGTGCAGCAATTTTTTTTTCGGTTGAAGTTTCCATGATTTGATTTTCGTTTTTTGATTGATGATTGATTTAGAAATCAGCAAGTTGATTTGCCTAGTAATTTCTTATGCAAATATATGTTCAAAAGCGAGTATCTTGTATCGCATAGTAGTGTATATTAACAAAATATTAACAAAAATAATGATATTTGTACGGTAAAACTTATGTTATTGATTATGTATTTTAAAATTCTAAAACATTTTATATGTACGCATAGTATTTTTTGTATTTTAGTCAAAAAAAATATACTTATGGAATTGACGGTATCAAAATTGAATCGCTTTGTATTTTTTAAACTGCCATCAGCATTTATTTGTGGAATACGTGTGAAATCTATAGATAAAGAAAAGTGTGTGGTAACTGTAAAACACCGATGGATCAATCAGAATCCTTTTAATTCTATGTATTTTGCTGTACAGGCGATGGCTGCTGAGCTGACAACTGGTGCGATGGTAATCGATAAAATTCAGCAAAGCGGAAAAAAAATATCAATGCTTGTGGCCAATAATAAATCCAATTTTTCCAAAAAGGCTACAGGTCGCATCACTTTTGTGTGCAAGGATGGTCATTTGATTGAAGAAGCTGTTCAAAAGACGATTGCCAATGGCGAAGGTCAGACATTTTGGATGAAATCTATTGGAACTAATGAGGAAGGAGTTCAGGTATCTGAAATGGATTTTGAATGGAGTATCCGCTTAAAATAAAATCTGTTTTATGAAATAAAAAAAAGCTTCGTTGTATTAAAACGAAGCTTTTTTGATATAAGGCATGGTGAATTAATAATTATAAACAGAAGACAACCTTAGATTCGAATTTTGTGAGTTGTATTCTTGGGGCTAGAATAGTATTCAGTTCCAAATTTAAGTAAACTATATCGTAATAGTCTTAAAATTATATTAATTTTTTGAAACAAAATCCATAAACTTTTTTAAATATTTTTTTTAATATGACTATCCGCAAAGATTCTAAATCTTTTTTTTGCCACAGATTATAAAGATTCTCATAGATTTTACATGCATTTTTTAGAAATCTGTGTTAATCTTTATAATCTGTGTCCAATTTTATCGATTTGGTATTAGTCACGGATAGTCATATAATTTTTTTATTGTTTAAAAAGAGTGACAATTTGACATTTTATAAGTTTTGGCAGTACTTTTGCAATCAAAAAATAACGAATAAAACTATGTTTAAGAATTTTTTTAAAAATAAAAGTAATATGACTACAGAAAATACAGAATTCGATCAAGAAATAGATGACGTGACATTAGAAAATAATGCAAATGGTGAGCAAATTATTATTGAAGAATTAAGTGTTGAAGAGCAATTAGCGCAAGACTTAGCAAAAGAAAAAGATAAGTTTCTGAGATTATTTGCTGAATTTGAAAATTACAAAAGACGTACTACTAAAGAAAGAATTGAATTGTTTAAAACAGCTAATCAGGAAGTTTTGCTTTCTATGCTGCCAGTTTTAGATGATTTTGACAGAGCGATAATTGAAATCAGTAAATCTGAAGATGAATTGCTGGCTAAAGGAGTGGAACTTATTCATGAAAAATTGAAAAGCACTTTAGTTACTAAAGGATTAGAGCTTGTTGATGTAAAAGCCGGCGACTCATTTAATGCTGATTTCGCTGAAGCAATTACTCAAATACCAGCACCTTCAGATGATATGAAAGGAAAAATTGTTGATGTTCTTGAGAAAGGTTACAAACTAGGAGACAAAATTATTCGTTTTCCAAAAGTGGTAATTGGCAGTTAAATTCCGGTTTATATTAGGAGTTTAAAGGTTTTTAATTTGGAATTACTTTAATTATGAAAAAAGATTTTTACGAAATATTAGGCATTTCAAAAGGTGCAGATGCAGCTGAAATTAAAAAAGCATACCGAAAAAGCGCTTTGAAATACCACCCTGACAAGAATCCTGGCGACAAAGAGGCAGAAGAAAAGTTCAAACTGGCGGCAGAAGCTTATGAAGTATTGAGTGATCCTGCCAAAAAAGCAAAATATGACCAATATGGACATCAGGCATTTGACGGTTCTGGCGGATTTGGCGGCGGCGGTCACGGCGGTATGAACATGGATGATATATTCAGTCAGTTTGGTGATATTTTCGGTGGTGGCTTCGGCGGATTTGGCGGAGGCGGAGGCGGGGGTTCCCGTCGTGTCAAAGGAAGCAATTTACGTATCAAAGTAAAACTGACTATTGAAGAGATCGCTAATGGTGTTGAGAAAAAAGTAAAAGTTAAGCGTAAAGTTCAGGCACCAGGAGTAACCTATAAAACTTGTTCTACCTGTAATGGTCAAGGTCAGGTAATGCGTGTGACTAATACTATTTTGGGCAGAATGCAATCGGCTTCAACTTGTCCGACATGCGGTGGATCTGGTCAGATTCTGGATAAAAAACCAAATAATGCTGATGCTCAAGGAATGGTTGCTGAAGATGAAACTGTTTCTATCAAAATTCCAGCTGGTGTTGTAGATGGAATGCAGTTAAAAGTTTCTGGTAAAGGGAACGATGCTCCAGGTAATAGTGTTGCAGGAGATTTGATCGTTGTTATCGAAGAAATTGAACATGAATTCTTGAAACGTGAAGGTGAAAATCTTCATTATGATTTATACATCAGTTTTGCCGAAGCGGTTCTTGGAATTTCAAAAGATATTGATGCTGTAAACGGTAAAGTAAGAATCAAACTGGAAGAAGGAATTCAGTCTGGAAAAATTCTAAGATTGAAAGGAAAAGGTATTCCAAGTATCAACGGTTACGGCAGCGGAGATTTACTGGTTCATGTAAATGTCTGGACTCCAAAAACGTTAAACAAAGAACAAAAACAATTCTTTGAAAAAGCGTTGACGGATGATAACTTTACTCCAAGTCCTGAAAAATCAGACAAATCATTTTTTGAAAAAGTAAAAGATATGTTTTCTTAAACTATTTTTTAAAAAGGTTTAAAATATAAAATCCCCATTCTACATTTGGTTTTAGAGTGGGGATTTTTTTTAATGCTTTATTTTTTTTAATCGGAGATTATATGATTCGTGTGGTAAAATTCTTTTAGTCATAAACAAAGTGTCTTTAATTATTTCTATAGAAAATGATTTTGAATCGTTTTCGATAATTAATGTTGAGCAATCTTCCTCTAAACTATATTTAGTCATTTTACCATCTATTGAAAGTGTCTTATCGTCATTAAAAATCCATGTCTCAGATTTGTTTCCAGGATCAATTCCAAAAGGTTGCTGTATATAATACGTTTTCCATTCTCCATAAATTTCCAGGCAGTCGGCGGTCTTTTCTTGTGAATAAATAGGTAAACTGCTTAAAATCAAAAATAATATAATGTTAAATTTAAAATTTTTCATAAAGTATTTTGATTTAGTTTTAATGTAGGAATAAGTTGTTGTCAATTGTGATTTTAATTTTTGATTGTCTGTTCAAGTTCAATATCCATTCTTCGCAATAAATTATCTTCTATGACATAAATGTGTTTTACCATTCCGTCGAACAACAGATTTCCTTGTAAATCCTTCACAATCTGGTGAACTGTCACTTCGAATGTTTCATTTTGTCTTTCATTAAATCCGATTGGTTCAACATTGGGATTTATTTCAGTCCATTGTCTTGTCCAATATTCTCTTATTGCATCATGTCCGGTAACATAACCGCCTTCAAAAGCTTTTGGCCACTGTACATCCAAGTGAAATGTAGAGAGTGCTGTGTCAATATCCCTTGAATTAAAAGCAGAATATGCCTTTTTTATTAAATTTTGGATTTGATTTTTCATGTTTTTACAATGTTCTCTTGTAGAGAGTGTTATGTGAGGTGCGAATATGCGTTTCTATTATTTTAATATTTTTACAAGATATTCTAAGAAATTCTTATTCATTAAATATTGTTTGTTTTCAATGTCTATGAATACTTTATTTCCACAAATTTCTTTACTCTCACCTGAATTATATTCTATTTTTATTTTAAATCTAACATCAACTCCAACTTTAGATTTACTTTCATTTAAATTTTCAAGAAAACTTGTTATCTCTTCAATAGATTTTTCATTTTGGATTGTTTTCAGCTTAATATCATTGCCAAAATAATTAAAAGTTGAACAGTTAATTCTTATTGGAGTTTCAGTATCAAAATCAATGTACTGTATTTTTATTTCTTTTACATCATTCGAATATTTGTAAAGATTCGGATTTTGAAAACTATTAAGCATTGAAATAATCACATAAAATAAAGTTAACTTCATAATTTGGAAGTTTTAGTTGTATACTTCGCATAACGTCAGTCTGTGAATAAACTCAAAAAGAGGCTCTGAGAATCGGCTGTATGAAATTTTTCTCCGAGAGGTATCCGAATAGTTTCTGTTTTTGACTTAGTTTTTTCACAGACTGACGTTCCCGCGCTTGGCGTCAGTTGCGAACTTCGGAACTGATTATTTTCCACTAAGATAATATTTCTTGCGAAACGTGAACGTGAATTTACCACAAAATTCGCAATTGCGCCAAACGTGTGTTGTGCGTCGTACTTTTATTTAATACTTTCTTTCAAAAGACTTCCCATTGAATTGATAAACACCACTTGGATTTGCTCCTCCAAACAATAATTCTCCATTTTTACTTTTATGTATTAACCAAATTTGCTTACTATCAAGGCCGTCCTTTTTAGTAAAATTTGTTACAGAATTACCATTATATCTCCAAACTCCAGATTCTACTGTACCAATCCAAATATTTCCTTTAGAATCCTCTCCAAGTGAAAAAGCTCTATCAAGAGAATTCCCTTTTGTATCTTCCTTTGTCAATTTTTGTTTTGCTGTGAAATTAATAGCTTCTTTCCCATCATATATCAAAACTCCCTTGCCATTATTAGCAATCCAAAGATTTCCTTTACTGTCTTCCAAAATACCTCGAATATGCAAAAAACCATTTTCTTTCTGCAGTCCAAGATAATCATCTGTAATAATCTTAAAGTTAGTGCCATTATATCCAATTAACGCATTGTAAGTTCCAAACCAAATTGTACCATTTTTACCTTTTAGGAAAGGTGTTGAAATTGCATAACCAAACCTACGTTCATCTTCGGATTTTGGTGTAACGGGAAATGTGCGATATGAAAGTTTTTTTCCATCATACTGGTAAACACCTGGATTATTTTCAAGTTTGTTATAACCCTCTATTTCATCACCTTTAAACCAAAGGTCGCTATCATTTAATTTCCAATGTTTTGTTAAGTCGTAATTTCTTTCTTTATAAATTATTATTTTTTTTCCATCATAAATGCTTAAACCTTTGCCACATTCAAACCATATTACACCATTTTTATCTTCATATATATTTCTTATCTGATTGTGACTTAATCCGTTTTCTGTTGTGAAATATTGAAATTTACCATTATGAAGTAAACACACTCCTTCGTTATAACTACCAAACCAAATATTTCCTTTAGTGTCCTCAAGAAATGATCGAACACCAGATGTGAATTTTAGTAATTTAATATCAGTTTTAGTTTGTCCTAGTTGATTATTCTTATCTGATAGATTTCGATTATTGCAAGAGATATTTACAATAATCAATAATGTACAGAAAAGGTTCAGAATATATTGGTTATTTAATTTAAGTTTCATTGTTAGCAAAGATTTTTTAGTATGACGCACAACTAGTTTATATGTCTGATAAAAATAAAATCAAATGGGCTGAATCGGTTTAAAAAACACAATAAATACCAAACTTTCTTTAATGCTAATATATAAACAATTTTTTACAAATTGACAAAGAACAATTTTAAGCTAAAAGTTCTTAAAATTCCTAATGTTCTCCCTAGCCCAGATGGGAGTGGCATCCTGTGTGCCTGGGGTTCAGGTACACAGATATAACGGACAGCTGGATTTAGCTCCTGAAAAATCATTTTATAATTTAATCTTTTGAAAGGCTTGAAAAGGAATGCTCTTTTTTTAGAGGTTTTTATCCGCTATTGCTGGCAAAAGGCTCAAATCATTGGTTTTTGTATAATAATCCTGCCATAATCAGCACGAATTAACTACTTTTGCACTTCTAAAAAATTACCCGTGAGCAGTATTCTTGAAGTAAATAAAGTCATAAAGCAATATGGTGATTATGTTGCGCTAAACGAAGTATCACTGACCGTACCCAAAGGGAGTATTTACGGACTTCTCGGTCCAAATGGAGCTGGGAAAACTTCGCTGATCCGAATCATCAATCAGATTACGATGCCAGACAGCGGTGAAATCATCCTTGACGGTGAAAAACTGCAGCCAAAACACATTCAGCATATTGGCTATCTTCCCGAAGAGAGAGGTTTATACAGCACTATGAAAGTCGGGGAGCAGTGCCTGTATTTGGCACAAATGAAAGGATTGTCTAAGGCTGAGGCCAAAAAACAGCTCGAATATTGGTTTGACCGTCTTGGAATTCAGGGATGGTGGAACAAGAAAATTCAAGAACTTTCAAAAGGAATGGCGCAGAAAATTCAGTTTGTGGTCTGCGTTCTGCACAAACCTAAATTGTTGATTTTTGATGAGCCTTTTTCTGGTTTTGATCCAGTAAATGCCAATGTGATTAAAGACGAGATTTTGGCATTGAAAGAAGATGGAGCAACGATTATTTTTTCGACCCACAGAATGGAAAGTGTGGAGGAACTATGCGATCATATTGCGCTGATTCATAAATCGAACAAGCTGATTGAAGGCAAACTGATTGATGTAAAAAGACAATTTAAAACCAATAGTTTTGAAGTAGGTATACTGTCAGACAATGTGGAAGGTCTGATGTTTGATATTACTCAGAAATTTAAGGTTGGGCCGGCAAATTTTAAATCATTAAACGATGAATTGAAATTGGAGATTCAGATTGGAAATTCAACACCAAATGAATTACTGCATGTTTTAACGCAACGTGGTCAAGTAACCCATTTTGTAGAAAAAATTCCAAGTGTGAATGATATTTTTATTAAAACAGTAGCCGGATAGATAGTTGGATTGTCCGATTTTTGGATTATTAGATTTCTCTGTTATATCTCAATAATCTTTCTATCCAATAATTAATATCTAAAAAATCCAATAATCTAAAAGTCCAATAATCTATTAAAATGAGTATAATTTCATTAATCATAAAAAGAGAGTTTATAGCCAAGGTGCGCAATAAGTCGTTTATTGTGATGACATTTTTAAGTCCTTTGCTGTTTGTTGCAATTACTGCTTTTATTACGTATTTAAGTTCCATGAAGCCAGATACTAAACTTATTGCGATTCATGACGAATCGGGTTTGTTTGTTAATGAGTTTATGGCATTAAATAATAAAAATGGTGATTATAAATACTTGGATTTATCTAAAATTGATATCCAATTTTTGAAAGACAGTATTGTTAAAGAAAATTTTGAAGCCTTGCTGTATGTTCCTAAAACGGTTAATAGCAAAGAGCTGGAAACTAAAATTCAGCTGGTTTCTAATGAAAGCCCAAGTATTGGCTTTATCGAAAGTACACAAGGAATTATTGCAGACAAGTTAACCAAAAATAATCTGGAATTAGCACATTTAGATACTTTAGCAATTAGAAAAGCCAAAGCTCAAGTGGTTTTTAAATTATCAAAAGCTTCAGGAGAAGAAAGTCTTAGAGGGCTTAATGAAATTAAAGTTGGAATAGGAGGGGCTTTTGGTTATCTTATTATGATGTTTATTATTATTTATGGGAATATGGTGATGCGGAGCGTGATCGAAGAGAAAACCAACCGTATTGTTGAAATTATAATATCTTCGGTTAAACCTTTCCAATTGATGATGGGAAAAATAATAGGAACTTCATTGGCTGGATTACTGCAGTTTTTGATTTGGACTGTAATTGGTTTGTCATTAATGTTTGCAGCTTCGGCTTTTTTTGGAGTAAATATTGGTCCCACATCTAGGGTTTCTCCAGAAATCATGCACGCAGCACAACAGGAATTGACCGGTACTGCCCAAATGTATATTAAAGAAATATGGAATCTTCCTATTGCCGGAATCCTGATTGGTTTTGTTGTGTATTTTATTGGAGGTTATTTTTTATACAGTTCTTTTTATGCAGCGATTGGTGCCGCAGTTGATAATCAGACAGATTCACAGCAGTTCCTTTTACCGATTATAATGCCGTTGATGCTGAGTGTTTATATTGGTTTTTTTACAGTAATAAATAATCCTCACGGGACAGTTGCCGTGGTTTTTTCAATGATTCCTCTGACATCTCCTATAGTGATGCTGATGCGTATTCCTTTTGGTGTGCCATGGTGGCAGATTGCAATTTCCGTATCTTTGTTATTCGGTACATTTTTTGGCGTGGTTTGGTTTGCTGCCAAGATTTACCGTGTTGGAATTTTGATGTATGGCAAAAAACCAAGCTGGAAAGAGTTATATAAATGGCTTAAATATTAGAAGCTGCTAAGTTACTAAGTAGCTGATTTGCTAAGTTTTTTAGTTTTATAGATTAATGAGAAGCTTAGAATTTGAGTGTATTTTAAAAAAAAGTGGCTAAGTTGCTAAGTTTTGGAAAAAGCTTAGAAACTTAGAAGCTTAGAAACTTAAAAAATATGAGTAAAATATTAATTATTGAAGACGAAGAAGCAATCAGGAGAGTGTTAGCCAAAATACTCTGTGAAGAAAATGAGTCTTATGAAGTTGATGTCGCCGAAGATGGTGTTATAGGGTTTGGAAAAATAAAAGAAAACGACTATGATTTGGTTTTATGCGACATAAAAATGCCAAAAATGGACGGCGTAGAATTGTTGGAAGCGGTAAAAAAGATTGATACTGAAGTTCCTATCGTAATGATTTCAGGTCATGGAGATATGGAAACGGCGATTAATACGATGCGCCTTGGGGCATTTGACTATATCTCAAAACCGCCGGATTTAAACCGCCTGCTGAATACAGTCCGAAATGCTTTGGACAGAAAAAAACTGGCTGTCGAAAATAAAATTTTAAAAAAGAAAGTCAGTAAAAAATACGAAATAATTGGGGACTGCGAACCTATCAATCTAGTAAAAATAATGATTGATAAAGTCGCTCCCACCGATGCAAGAGTTTTGATTACCGGACCAAATGGGACAGGAAAGGAATTAGTCGCTCATCAGCTGCACGATAAAAGTGAACGTTCTGCCGCTCCTATGGTCGAAGTGAATTGTGCTGCGATACCTAGTGAATTGATTGAAAGCGAATTGTTTGGGCATGTAAAAGGTGCTTTTACATCGGCAGTGAAAGATCGTGCTGGGAAATTTGAAGCTGCAAACAAAGGAACTATTTTCTTAGATGAAATTGGCGATATGAGTCTGTCGGCTCAGGCCAAAGTTCTGAGGGCTTTGCAGGAAGGAATCATTACACGCGTGGGAGCTGACAGCGATATAAAAATTGACGTCCGGGTGATTGCCGCTACCAATAAAGATTTAAAAGTTGAAATAGCAGAAGGCCGATTTAGAGAAGATTTATATCATCGTTTGGCAGTTATTCTCATTAAAGTACCTTCCTTAAATGACAGAAGGGCTGATATTCCGGCACTGATAGAGCATTTTGCTTCCAAAATTGCCGGTGAACAGGGAAATGCAGTTAAACACTTCTCTGCCGATGCAGTCCGTCAGTTGCAGGAATACGACTGGACAGGTAATATTCGTGAATTAAGAAACGTGATTGAACGCTTGATAATCCTTGGAGGAAACGAAATTTCTGAAAGTGATGTTAACGCTTTCGCAAGCAAATAAATAGAAAGCTATAAGCTTTAGGCGTTATGCTCTAAGCAAAAGCTGAAAAAATACGAATAATCAATTTGCTTACGGCTTAATGCCTAAAGCTTATAGCATAAAAAAAATGAAATTAAAAAAAATAAACCAAGTATTGCAGGAAGCCTTAATCGATAGCGGGCTCACAGAAGCAAACGATATGCAGAAAGAAACTTTTTCAACTATAAAAAGCGGTGCAGATGCAATTATTGTTTCTTCAAAGGGTTCAGGAAAATCAACAACTATTGTATTGAATGTTATCCAGCAGCTGGTTTGTGAAGGTGAAGAGTCACCTCGTGCTTTAATTATTGTGGAAGACAAAGCTAAGGTTCTCGCAATGGAAGAGCTTTTTGAAAATCTTGGAAAATTCACTAATTTGAGAGTTTACGGTGTTCATGAAAAAGGAGATATGGATTATGATAAAAACTATATTTCAGCAGGTATTGATGTGCTTATAGGAACTCCTGCTAAATTAAGTGATATGTTTTCTACTGCCGGTTATAATGTAAACCGATTAAGAATGTTTATACTTGATGATGCCGATTCTATTTTGAAACTCCGCCATGAACCAAAAATAATGCGGATATCAAATAGTATTGCCAAAACGCAGCGTATTATATTTACCGATCAGTTAACGGAAAGAATTGAAATTTTGGCCGAAAAAATGCTGGTTGAGCCTTATGTTTTTGATTTTGAAGAGGAATATGACGAAGATGAAGACGATTTCGATGAGGAGGAATCTGTATTTCATGATGTTGATGATTTTGAAGAAGAAGATGAGGAAATTGATGATAATGAAGAAGAATAGAATTTTAGAAATTATTTAAAAAAATAAGTGGTCATCCAGACGAAAAGATTTGATTTTTTTTTGGGGTTAATGATTTTAGAACGTAATAATTAAAAAATAGAACATCATGGGATTAATGAAAGTATTTTCGGGAAGTGAAATTTTAGCATTGGCTCTGCAGGAGAAAATAGAAGCTGCTGGTGTTGAAACCACGGTTAAAAATAATATTCAGTCGGCTAGAATGTCAGGATTTCCAAATTCAGATTCAGCTGTTGAAGTATTTATTCAGGAAACTGATTTTGCAAAAGCAAATCCGGTTATCGAGGAATTTAGGTTGAGTATCTAGTTAAATTAAATTGATTTAATTTTTTTTGAAAGACCTTGGGACGTATTAGTATCAGGGTCTTTTTATAATATAATAATTTTATAATGAAAGAAGTACAATACAAAATGATTGTTGTGGATATGGATGATACGCTTTTAAACGACGATCATATCATATCTGATGAGAATAAAGAAATGATTTTTAAAGCCCAGGAGATGGGAGTTTATGTGGTTTTAGCTTCGGGCAGACCAACATCGGCTATGACAGAATATGCCAAAGAACTGAAAATGGATTATTATAATTCCTATATGATTTCGTTTAATGGTTCGACGATTACTGATTTGAAAGAGGATAAAGTGCTTTTTGAGCACGCTTTGACCAAAGAACAAATACATTCTCTTTACGATTTCAGCCAGCAGAACAATACTCATATTATTACTTATTTGGGCGAACAGATTATTAGTGAAAGACATTCAGAATATATTGATATTGAAAGTACTATCACTGGTATGGAACTTGTGATTGTTCCTAGTTTTAAAGATGCTGTAACAACTTCGGCTGTAAAATGTTTATTGCTGGAAGAGCCAAGTTATCTTAAAAGCGTTGAACCAGTATTGAAAAATGCTATGCCGGATTTGAGTGTGTGTATGTCAAAACCCTTTTTTCTGGAAGCTGCACCAAATGGAATTGATAAAGGAGCTGCAATTCAGATTTTGGCCGAAAAACTCAATATTCATCAAAGTGAAATCATAGCCGTTGGAAATGCAGGAAACGATTTGACGATGGTGCAGTATGCTGGACTGGGTGTTTGGGTTGATAATGTTGATGCAGAATTAAGAGAGTTTGGCGATGTTATTGTGGCATCCAATAATAATCATGGTGTTGCCGAGGTAATTCAGCGTTACATTTTAAAGTAATGAAATCTTGCTTAGAAACAGAAAGACTGATTTTAAGAGAATTATTGCCTTCTGATGATAAAGGAATGTTCGAATTGGACTCAAATCCTGAAGTGCATCGATTTGTAGGGAAGAAGCCTGTAAAAGATATTGAGGAGAGCAGGCTGATGATTGAAAAAATCAGACAGCAGTATATAGATAATGGAATTGGACGCTGGGCTGTTATTCTTAAAGAAACCAACGAGTTTATTGGCTGGTCTGGGATAAAATTAATTAAGGAGACAATCAATAATCATCAGAATTTTTATGAAATAGGATATCGGTTTATAGAAAAACATTGGGGAAAAGGCTATGCTGCCGAAGCTGGATTGGCTTTTACTGCATTTGCTTTTAATGAAATGAAAATCGAGAATCTTTATGCTTACGCAGATGCCGGAAATAAGGGCTCAAGGAATATTCTGGAAAAACTGGGAATGAATTATGTTAATTCCTTTGAATATGAAGGAGAAGAACATGTTTGGTATAGTGCTGAAAATCCAAATTTGTAATTTTTTCGCAAAATAAAAATCCGTCTCATTTTTTTGAAATGAAACGGATTTTTTTGTTGTGGATAGACATGCACTGCAGTGTATCTTGTAACTAAAGAATTTAGTTTTCGTTATTTTTTTGCAACCGAAATAAAATAATTGTTTCCGTCACCCATTGTTAGTTTTACCCTTTCGTCACATACATCGATAACAAATTTGTCATTGTTGTAACAGGTACAGGTTGTTTTTTTGTCTTTTGACATTTCATTATCACATTTTCCAGTTTTATAACCGGCCAATTGCGGCGTGTAAAAAGAAACCAAATCGGTTGATGCTGTTACCAATGAAATAATGCTGGCTGAATTGTCATTTGCAATTCTGTAAACGATTCTGTCAGTATAGTTAATATTGTCAACTGAAACTTTTCTGATGTAAGTGTAAGAAGTAGAAGCTGTTTCTGCTGATTTTTCTTCAAATTTAAAACCAAGGCTTCTAATGTCAAGGTTGAATTTTTCCTGTGAATTATAGCTCGCCCAAGCAGTCAAAGTGCTGATTGTAGGAAATGGGTTTTTGGTTGCTATAGCTGGTGCATTTTGGGCTTGTGAACAAAGTGCGATAAATAGTAGGGAGATTGTGAGGCAGAATGATTTCATTTTATGTTATTATTTAATTTAATATTTGCCTACTCTTTATGGTTTTCGGCGATCCCATATTATTGTTATTAAAATATTTTTTTCCAAAGTCAAATTTTTGACATTTAAGAATATTGTAAAAAAAGTTATATTAATTGTCTTTACACTTTCTAAAACACAAAAAGTTAAATAATATTATCCGCTCTGTTTTATTTTTGTAATAATTTAGATTTTTACATAGCGATATGTCCCTATTTAGTACAATTTAGAGCTTATATGTTAGCTTGTTTTTGGAGTCGTGAAATTAATATTTAAATGAATAGGAACAAAGCCTTGAACGAAAAAATAAAGATTTTGATATGTAAGTTCTATAAGTTTAATGAACGCAAAGATAAAATTACATTTAATGACTCAAAAGCAGTTAAATATAAATAATCATCAGCTTTATAGTGTAGATTTTTGTTTGTAAATTTGCACACTTAAATTTTTTGACAACGATTTCATTGATTTAAGGTAATTATGGAGAATAGAAAAAAAGTGGCTTTTTACACGCTTGGCTGTAAATTGAATTTTTCGGAGACATCTACAATCGCTCGAAATTTAGAAGATGAAGGTTTTGATCGGGTAGATTTTGAAGAAGTGGCCGATATGTATGTAATCAACACCTGTTCGGTTACAGAGAATGCCGATAAGCAGTTTAAACAAGTAGTGCGTAAGGCGATGAAGTTAAACGACAAAGCTTTTGTTGCTGCAGTTGGATGCTATGCACAGCTAAAACCTGAGGAATTGGCAAATGTTGACGGTGTGGATTTAGTTCTTGGAGCTACCGAAAAATTCAAATTAGCAGATTATATCAATGATTTATCGAAAAATGATTTTGGCGAAGTACACTCCTGTGAGATTGCCGAAGCCGATTTTTATGTAGGAAGTTATTCGATAGGAGATAGAACCCGAGCTTTCCTAAAAGTGCAGGATGGCTGTGATTATAAATGCACGTATTGTACAATTCCTTTGGCACGCGGCATTTCCCGAAGTGATGAACTGGAAAATGTCTTGAAAAACGCCTACGAAATTTCGAAACAAAATATCAAAGAAATTGTTCTGACAGGAGTTAATATCGGAGATTATGGAAAAGGGGAATTTGGGAATAAAAAACACGAGCATACATTTTTGGAACTAGTTCAGGCTTTGGACAAAGTGAAAGGTATCGAAAGACTGCGTATTTCCTCTATTGAACCCAATTTATTGAAGAATGAAACAATAGAGTTTGTATCTAAAAGCAGAACTTTTGTACCGCATTTTCATATTCCGCTGCAATCGGGAAGCAATGCTATTTTAAAATTAATGAAGCGCCGTTATTTACGTGAAGTATATACCGAAAGAGTTAATAAGATTCGCGAAGTTATGCCGCACGCTTGTATTGGTGTAGATGTGATTGTTGGTTTTCCTGGAGAAACTGATGAGCATTTCTTAGAAACGTATCATTTTCTGAATGAAATGGATATTTCCTATTTACACGTTTTTACGTATTCGGAAAGAGATAATACCGAAGCTGCCGAAATGGAAGGTGTTGTTCCTGCGAATGTCCGCGCTAAACGCAGTAAAATGCTTCGTGGTTTATCCGTAAAAAAACGCCGCGCGTTTTACGAAAGTCAGTTAGGAACAAACAGAACTGTACTTTTTGAAAGCGAAAATAAGGAAGGTTACATACATGGTTTTACAGAAAACTATGTAAAAGTAAAAACACCTTGGAATCCAGAATTAGTAAATACGCTGCACGAAATCAATCTGACAAAAATTGACGAAGACGGAAGCGTGAGAATGGAATTTTTAAATGTTGAAGTTTAAAGACGCTAACACGAATTTCACGAATCGTACTTGAAATTATAAATTAATTCGTGCTCATTCGTGAAATTCGTGTTTAATAATTCTTAAGGATTTGTTGACCAAATACTGCTGTTTTTGATAAAAACGCGTCGGTTTAATTTTAGCTGAGCGATGATTAATTCAGCCATATCTTCGGATTGCATTACTTTATCGGGATTGCCATCTGTAAGTTTTAAATCTTTTGCCATATCAGTCGCAACCGTACTTGGAGTCAAAGCTGTAACACGAATGTTGTGTTTACGTACTTCCTGCATCAGAGAATCAGTCAAACCTAAAACGGCAAATTTCGAAGCACTGTACGCACTGGTCAATGCATTTCCGTTTAATCCCGCTGTGGATGAAATGTTTATAATGTCTCCCGTTTGTCTTTCGATCATATTTGGCAAAATAGCACGGGTTACATAATACGTTCCCATTAAATTCACCTGAATGATACGTTCCCAAGCTTCCGGTTCCAATTCCAGAAACTTGCCAAAAGCAGCAATTCCTGCATTGTTGATTAAAATATCAATCGATCCGAATTCTGATAAAGCTTTCTCCACGGCAGTATTTACCGAGTTGATATCGGCAACATCAGCAGTTATTGCCAGCGCTTTCACTCTCAAGGAACGTGCTTTTGCAGCTACATTGTCGATTTCCTCTTGTGTTCTAGCCAATAAAATTACATTGACTCCTTCTTTGGCCAAAGCCAATGCGATTGCTTTTCCAATTCCTTTCCCAGCACCAGTAATAAGTGCATTTTTATTTTTTAAATCGTTCATTTTTGTTTTCTATTTGTTCAGAAATCAAAGTTAAGGTATTTGTTTAGGCAGAAGAAAATTAAATACAAAAAAGACCTAACAGGTTTCAAAAACCTGTTAGGTCTAAAAACTATTTCATAGTTTCAACCAATCGGATAAACTCAGCTTTATAGCCATCTTCATCATTTGATAATCCTTCCTTAGCTAATTTTTTAATGTCTTCTGAAGATTTATTCGGGACCAGATTGGAATCTCTTAATTTCAGTCCAAACCAAGCAACAGCTGCGCTGAATTTGAAATCATCCGATGAGTTTTTCAACGGAATTGATTTGTTTTCAATCACTTTTACCATTTCGATGCTTTTGTTTCCATCTGGTTTTTTATAGCGGAATTTTATCGTTGCCAGTTCATCCGAATAGTCACTTTCATTTGAACTGGTTTTGGTATATTTCAAATCCAGCTGATTGTTTATGAACTCACTTTTTACACCTGTTGGAATTACTTCATATAAAGCAGTAACGGTATGTCCGCTCCCTAATTCGCCGGCATCAATAGCATCATTGGTAAAATCTTCTGGGCGTAATTTTCTGTTTTCGTAACCAATCAATCGATACGCCTGTACTTGTTTTGGATTGAATTCGATTTGGATTTTTACATCTTTGGCGATAGCAAACATAGAACCTTTGAATTCTTTTCCTAAAAAGCGATTCGCTTCCTGAATGTTGTCGATATAAGCATAATTCCCATTGCCTTTATCGGATAACGTTTCCATTTTGCTGTCTTTGTAATTTCCCATTCCGTAACCCAGACACGTCAGGAATACGCCCGATTTCCTTTTTTGTTCGATCAAAGTCTGCATATCTGTATTGGATGTTGCGCCTACGTTGAAATCGCCATCAGTAGCCAGAATCACACGATTATTTCCTCCTTTGATGAAATTTTCTTCGGCTAGTTTATAGGCCAATTCTATTCCGGCACCACCGGCCGTGCTTCCACCTGCATTGAGTTTTTCCAGAGCATCGATTATAGTCTGTTTTTGATCTCCAGCAGTTGGAGGTAAAACCATTCCTGCTGCTCCGGCATATACTACAATCGCTACTTTGTCTTTTTTTCGGAGTTCGTTTACCAAAATTTTCATTGACTGTTTAAGCAATGGTAATTTGTTGGCATCACTCATAGAACCAGAAACGTCGATAAGAAAAACGAAATTGGAAGCGGGCAAATTATCTGTTGGTATGTTTTTTCCCTGCAAGCCAATTTTTAATAATTGATGATTTGGATTCCAAGGGCAATTATTGTATTCGGTATTGATCGAAAAAGGATGTTGATTTTGTGGCTGTGGATATTTGTATTTAAAGAAATTCATCATTTCTTCGACTCTCACAGCATCTTTTGGAACGGTTTGACCGTCGTTTATAAATCGTCTTATATTGGTGTACGAAGCATTGTCTACATCAATCGAGAAGGTAGATAATGGTGTTGCTTTTGGACTTTCGAATTGATTTTCTATAAATGATGTGTAATCTTCTAAATCTTCTTTAAAATCTAAGTCATCATAATCAGCATTTTTTTCATCTAATTTATCTTCCAGTTTCTCAATTTTTTTCTGCTCATTATCCGTAGGATTTTTAGAAGTTATCATAATAACCCCATTTTTGCCTTTATTCCCAAATGTCTTTAAGGCATCATTGGTTTTGATAACTTCAATTGTTTCAAATTCATTAAAATCAATAGTGTTTAATTTTTTCTTCGAAATTTCATAACCATTTAAATATAGCAGTGGCTTGTTGTTAATACCAAATTCTTTTTCACCCGCTTGAATAATTTCATCTATAAAGCCTATATTATTTTCAGTTGTATTCCTTTTAGAATTTGGATTAGATTTCTCTTTGTTTTTTTGTTTTGCTAATGGTACTGCTGTTTTCTTTTTTGATGTTCCATAGCCCACTACTACAATTTCGTTTAATGTTTGGGTCGAAGATCGCATTTTAATATTTAGTATATCTGATTTTTCGACGGTTGCATATTTATTGTCATAACCTATAAATAGAAAAACAAGTTCATCTCCTTTTTCTGCTTTGATATTGAATTTTCCGTCAAAGTCAGTTGCAACTACTTGTTTTGTCCCTTTTATCATGACATTCGCTCCAGGTATTGGTATGTTGTTTTCGTCAGTGACAATTCCTGATATACTTCTTGTTGTGGTATTATAAGTTGAAGTGATACTGTTCTTTTCTTTCGAAACAATTGTTTCTGTTTTTGGAATAGATTTTATTTTATTAGTTTGAAAATAGTATTCTGGATTATCTACATCTTTTGCAGTTGTAAATCTTGCTCCTTTTATGAAGTAAACAGAATCATTTTCCTTTTTAATAGTTTCATTCTCAACGGCAACCATTTCATTCAAAACATTACTATTTGCTTCAGTAGTTGGAGATGCATTTTTACTTAAAAATATTTTTGTTTGCGGAATTGTATCTAAAAGAACTAAAGGTTTTTGTTTTTCAATTTGTTTTTTTAGAATAGTAACCGCATCAGGTTTGATATTTTCTGAAGGTTTTGATATACTATTTGTATCTTCCTTTTCTTGAATAACCACATTGTTTTCTTCCGAAGCTTTTGGAGTTGTTATTTTTGAATCTGTTTTGAAAAACTGATAACCCAATGAGAAAAACAATAGGAGTGAAGCCGCAATTGCCAGCTTTTTCCAAAGAATAATTGTTTTTTTATCTTCTTTTTTGTCGAGTTTTTCCTCTACACGCGTCCATACTTTTTCGAAGGCAGGAAAGTCTTTCTCTTCTGCTTTTTGCGAAGCATTTTTTATTTTGTTGAATATTTTATCTTGATTGTCCATGACTATTTCGCTTTTTGGTAATACAAATTGTTTACTAACTCTTTGAGCTTGGTTTTCGAAGCATTCAATTGTGATTTTGAAGTGCCTTCGGAAATGTTAAGCATAGTCGCAATTTCTTTGTGACTGAAACCTTCGATAACGAAAAGATTAAAAATGGCTTTGCAACCGTCAGGAATATGATTGAGTAAATTGAGTAAATCTTCTTGCTCAAGCTCCGTTACTTCATCTGTAAATGGCTGAGAAATAATTTTAACATCATCAAGATATAGGTTGAAATTGGTTTTTTTCTTGAGAGTTGCCAAACAATGATTTACCGTAATTTTTCGGCACCAAGCTTCAAAAGCGCCCAGCTCTTTGAGCTGATCGAGTTTTGTGAAAATAGTATAGAAAGCATCGGCCAAGGCTTCTTCTATTTCTTCTTCTTTCTTTAGGTAACGCTTGCAGGTGCGATACAATTTGGGAGCCATGAGCTCATACACTTGACGCTGGGCATCGCGGTGCATTTTTTTGCAGTCAGAAATTAAGTTTTCGTTTATCACAATTGTTATCTTTCTACTAAAGAGGATGAAAAAGAGAAAAAGGTTGGGAAGGAATTAAAATATTTTTTAAATGTGATTTCTTATTTGTGTTTTGGAATGGATAATTTATAAATTGTAGTTTCTAAAACGTCGGTGTCTTTGTCTTCGCAAAGCAAAAACGCAATTGAATTATCGCTGTTTTGATAAACGGTAATTCCTTCGAATTTTTGGGTGTCACTGATTTTTTTGGTAAAATCGATTTTCATTGTTTTGGTATCAATACAGCCAATGAAGCTTCCCAGGATTTCACCATCGTGGTAAGTTGATTTAGTATCTTCGGACGTTGCGAGAAAATAAATTTTGCCATCGAGCAGAACAGCATCCGTAAAACTGCTTCGTACTCCTTTTATTTTGGGTAATTTATAGTTGTTAGAAAGGATCTTGAATTCGTTTACTAAGTTTTTGCCTTGAATGGTGAAAACTGTATTTTTGGCCGATTCGCCATTGCCTCGATTGAATAAATACCATTCTTCGCCAGTATAAATGGCACCTTCAATATTAAAATCTTCGGGTTTGATTTCGCCGAAACTCTGCATTACTCCGTATAAATCAGTAAGGTCGTTTGTTCGGATTTCTTTTTGGAATGTATTAATTTCTACCATCGCGTTTCTTTTTTGGGTAGAACCTGAACCAAAAACATAGAGTGTGTCTCCAAAATGAGTAATAGCTTCAAAATCGGGTTTTTCGCTTTTTACAATATTGGCTGCAGCATTTTCGATGATTTCATGTTGCTGCAATGTTTGTGAGGGAATGGCGTATTCGTATAAGAATCCGCTGTTGTCGCCAATGATAAATAAGCTGTTATCTTTGTAGATGAGTCCGGAGGCAGAACCAATTCCGATGATGTGAAAAAGAATTTCGAGTGTGAATTTTTCCATTAAATGTTATTTTGAAAATGAATGCCCTAGCCCAGATGGAAGTGGAAATTATTACTTCACTAACTTTTATTTTCATAGGAGTTCAGTGAATTGCATTTGCAGTGAACAGCTGGATTAAGCTCCTTCAAAAATACAGTATATAAACTGTAATTTAATTTTTGAGTAAAAAAATGTGCCGAAAAACTGCACATTTTTTATAGAAGCTGGATGATTTTATAAATCAAAACCATAAGCAGCGCAAATACCTGCCTGGCCAACACCTTTACCTAGATTTCTATTATTATTCCATCTTGGAAAATTATTATGGATAGAGGTATTTTGAGTTTTTATATAATTCGGAGCTGATCTGCATTAAGTTTTTTTATGAATAAAATAATTTTGACAGAATCAGTTTGTTCTAATTACCTTTGCCGACTAAATAAAATCAAAATGAATTTTTCTAAATACACCCAAGAATTTGCATATAATATTAAGTTGGCTTACCCGGTAATTTTAGGAATGCTTGGACATACTCTTATAGGTATTGTTGATAATTATATGGTTGGAAATCTAGGCTCTACCGAACTTGCGGCAGTTTCTCTGGGGAATAGTTTTATCTTTTTGGCTATGGCCATCGGAATAGGATTTTCTACAGCAATTACACCTTTGGTGGCAGAAGCAGATGCCGAAAAAAATGATAAAAAGATCCGAACTACGTTTCATCATGGCCTGCTGTTATGTACTGTTTTGGGGATCTCATTGTTCATTATAACTGTGTTGTCAAAGCAGTTAATGTATTATATGAATCAGCCAGAAGCAGTGGTTTTACTAGCCGCTCCTTATGTTGACTGGGTTGCTTTTTCCTTGATTCCGGTTGTGATGTATCAGGGATATAAGCAATTTGCCGACGGTTTGTCTTTGACGAAATATTCGATGTATTCGATTATTCTGACCAATGTGGTGCACGTTTTTTTTAATTATGTACTGATTTATGGATTTTGGTTTTTTCCAAAATTAGGAGTGACCGGAGCGGCATTGGGAACGGTTATTTCCAGAATAATGATGGTCGTTTTTATGCATTATCTGATGAAGCACAATGCTGTGATGCATAAATATTTTAAAAATTTCACTTTCAAAGAAATCAAAAAATCAATAATCAAAAAAATTATTAACCTTGGAATCCCTTCTGCAATGCAGATGCTGTTTGAGGTGACTTTGTTTACGGCTGCAATATGGCTTTCGGGATCGCTGGGAAAAAACAGTCAGGCGGCGAATCAGATTGCGCTTATATTAGCATCGTCAACATTTATGGTAGCAATGGGTTTGAGTGTTACTGCGATGATTCGTGTGGGGCATTCCAGAGGTGTGGCAGACTATAAAAATTTGATTATTGTAGCCCGATCTATCTTTTTATTAGCAATAATTACCGAAGCTTTCTTTGCATTAATCTTTGTAGTTTTTCATAATTATCTGCCGCATTTGTTTCTGAATATGCACGATCCAGCACAAACTTTAGATAATAAAGAAATCATTATGATTACTTCAAAATTATTATTGATAGCCGCTATTTTTCAAATTTCAGATGGAATTCAGGTTGTAGTTCTTGGAGCTTTGAGAGGTCTGCAGGATGTAAAAGTTCCTATGTACATTACGTTTGTTGCCTATTGGATAGTTGGTTTTCCTATTTCTTTTTATTTGGGGAAATATACTGATTTGAAAGCCGTGGGGGTCTGGATCGGACTTTTGGCGGGACTGACGGCGGCGGCTTTATTTTTATATATTCGATTTGTACGCCTGACAAAAAAACTGGTTACACAGCATACTGATAAAGAAGTTTAGAAAGATAATTTGTTTTTCCAACAGCATTTCACCTGCTGTCCGTATATTCCCGATTAACAAAAACTACGGCAAAAAAGCCTTGTTTTTCTAAATCGGGAGATGTCTATTCCATAATGGCTGGGCGAAAGCTTCATTTTTTTAAAGAATATTTTTAAAAAGAGAATCTCAATAAAAAACGTACTTTTACACCCTTACATTAAAAAATAGAAACACATGGAATTACCAAAATTCTTATTAGGAGACAATACCGATTTTCCAGATGATATATTTATTATTCACCTGGATTACCCAAGATTCATCATTAACTTGAAAGATGATGAAGTAGAATTCATGGAAGAGGCCGAGGATCTTGATGAAGCTGAGCTAAATGCCGAAATGGAAGGGCTTATCGTTCTTGCTAATGAATTTTACGACAGAGAAATCACCCGTTACGAAGAATAATTATTTCTTTGTAACGATATAATATATTCTTGTCAATCGGTCGTTATGTTTCTTTGATTCTTTTGGAACGTGATTTAGATCTATATACGAAGTCTCCTTTATAGTGTAACTGCTGAATTCTTTTTTGGCAGTAATACTGTCTTTTTTAAAAGCCAGTAAACCAAATTTATTCTCAACAGGTAAATTTAGTTTATTGGTTTTTTCATTTAATAAAATAGGGATGCTATATCCGTAATCCCAAATTATTTCGGGAGTAAATGCTTTCAATTCATAGCTTTTAATGCCCAGTTTTTTTTCATTGTCTCTAATTGCTTTTGCGCTGGCGTAATCTGGATTTTTTAGAATGAGTTTGGTAAACGGTATTCCAAAAACAATTACTGCCGCTTGTACAGCTATTACGCTATAAAATACTTTTTTGAAATTTTGTTTTTTAAGATTGGTAAGCAATAAATAACCTATTGTAAACAATGAAAGAGTCAAGCCGATCAGCCAAAATTCGAATCCAGCTAAATCATTTTTTACTTTGATAAAAATCACAACAGGAATAGCAAAACAAATAAGTACAATAAGTCCAAATGCAGAATAAACGATTCCTTTTTCTTTTTTTTGACTGATGTTTTTGAAATTCTGAATTAAATATTCAATATAAAATCCGGTATTCAGTGCCATCGGAATTAAAACGGGCAGTAAGTATCTTGATTTTTTTTCAGGCACTATCGAAAGCAATACCACCGATGCCAATGTCCATAACAGCGTAAACTGATACGCTTTAAGGTTAGTAACTCTGCTTTTTAAATACGGGTAAAGCAATGCAATAAAAGCAGGAACTGTCCAGATACCGCTTTGGGTAAAAAAGCTCCAGTAATAATAAAAAGGTTTGGTGTTATAATTTCCCCATCGGCTGCTTTCTATTTTGGTGACCTGCAGATAGGTCGCAGGGTCTGCCCATTTTACATATAAAGGCCATGACAGACCAATAATCAAGCCGATTACAAAAATGATTATAAGATATATTTTTTTGTCTTTTAATTGAAACTTATAGGTGAATCCGTAAGCAATTAAAAAAGGCAGCAATAATGCATAAATAGAAATTGGTCCTTTACTCAAAAAGGAGAAACCAAAAAATAATCCTGCCAGTACAGCATTGAGAAATGGTTTCTTAGGATCATTTAATGAATTCCATAAAAAAAGTATGCAGATTATCATGAAACTGTGAGTGTACATGTCCCATTGATTGTCTCTTCCAGCGAAATAAATATAAAAAGAGGTAATTAAAATCAATCCGTTGTGAAAACTCTGCTGTTTGGACAAACCAATTTTTTCTGAAAGTCTAAAAGTGCCAAAAACAAGCAGCAATGTTATTAAAACTACAGGCAGACGCATGCCGTAAATAGTGTTAAAACCAAAAACAATTCCAGAAACTGCTGTCAGCCAGGTTGGTAACGGCGGTTTTTCATAACGTGGCAAATCGTTTAGTGTTGTCAGTATCCAATGGTTGCTGGTAACCATTTCTCTGGCTGTAATGAAGTTACGCGATTCCATGATGTTGGTTTCAATAACATCTAAATGGGGGAAAAGCATGAGGCAGGCTACAGCAAACAGCCAAAAAGCGTAGTTATCCGTTAATTTTGACATCCTTTTTTATGATTATTATATTTCTGGTATAAATGACTAAACCAATCGCGTGACCTGCCAGTAATACAGGATCTTTTCGAATTATTGCATAAATAAATATGATAAGAGATCCGATCAGGCTGATAATCCAAAAGCCTAAGGGTAAAACTGAATCTTTTTTCTTTTCAGAATAAATCCATTGATACACAAAACGCAATGTAAATAGTACTTGACCTATTATTCCTGTCCAAAGCAGCCATTGCGGAATTTTTTCGTTTTTAAACAGGAAATCTACATCTATTACATTGTTATTGTATCCGTATCCAATTATAAAAAAGGGAAAAAGAACTACAAACCATCTCAAAAGAATATGCAGTTTTTTCCAGTCGTTCTGCAATTGAATGTTTCGAATGTAAATGTAATAGGTAATTGTCTGTCCCAGCATAATCGAAAAATCATGTCTGAAATAACCGTAAACAAATAGCAAAAAGGAAGCAAATAAGCTGATTTCCCAAAACAAAACTGGCGTAAGTACCTTTTTGTTTTTTTCAGAAATAATCCATTGAAGTATCATTCTGCTCGAAAACAAAATCTGGGCAATAAAACCTATCGAATAGACGATGATGCTGTTCATTATCCTTGTTTAGCTATGCTGTAATTGATGTATTTTTTTTTCATCCATAAATAAGCAAAGCAGTCTTGTAACGGACCTAATAAACGGTTCCATAGATTGAATTTGGAAACACCTGCTATTCTTTGGAAATGTCTCACTGGAGTCTGTTTGATTTTGCCGTTCTGCAGCAGAATCATGGCGGGCAGAAAACGGTGCAGTCCATTGAACATTGGGATTCTTTTTGCCATATCAGTTCGGATAATTTTCAATGGACAGCCGGTATCGTCCATGCCGTCATCAGTAAAAGTTCTTCGGATTCCGTTAGCAATTTTAGAAGACATGTTCTTTGTAAAAGAATCTTTTCGGTTTGATCTTACTCCTGTAACCAAATCAAATTCTCCTGCATATTCCATCAGTATATTAAAATCTTCAGGGGCAGTCTGCAGATCGGCATCAATATAGCCAACCCAAGGAGTATCTGTGTAATCAAAACCAGCTTTTATAGCAGCGCTTAAACCTGCATTTTTTTCAAAAGAAATAAAGGTAAAGTCTTCGCTGTCTTTGCAGATTTTTTCAATTAAAATTTGACTGCCGTCTTTGGAACCATCATTGACAAACAGAATTTTTGTCTTTTTTTTGGAAATGCTCAAAAACTGTTTCATTTCCTGATGTACACGATTTAGGTTATCTTCTTCGTTATATACTGGTATAATGATTGTTAATTCAAAACTCATAGCTGATGGGATTTATACAAAAGTATTTTATTTTAAGAAGAGCTAGATTAAGTTTTCATTAAAATTCTGGTTGTCAGGTAAAGATGGTAATGTTTATTCTTATTTTTATATGTAAAACATTAGTTATGAAAATATTGGTTACAGGTGCAGCAGGATACATTGGTTCACATGTCGCTGAAAGGCTGAAATCACTTGGAAATAACGTGGTAGGTCTGGATAATTTTTCAGATTATTACGATGTGTCTTTAAAAAAGCTCAATGCAAAAGGTCTGGAAGAAAAAGGTATTAGGATTGAGAAAATAGATTTGCGTTACAGTGAAGAACTTCAAAACTTACCAGCAGATTTTAATTATATTTTTCATTTTGCGGCACAGCCAGGTATTTCTGCAGCTTCTAGTTTTGAAGATTATTTAGGGAATAATGTAATCGGTACCAAAAATTTACTTGATTTTGCTCTAAAAAATAAAAAATTAGCTCTTTTTGTAAATATCGGCACTTCTTCTATTTATGGTATAAATGCAGCTTTTGATGAATCAGTTCCTCCCACACCTGTTTCTCATTATGGAGTGACAAAGCTGGCAGCAGAGCAATTGGTTTTGGAAAGCAGCAGGCTTGGTGATATAAAAGCGTGTTCTTTGCGGCTGTATTCTGTTTATGGACCAAGGGAAAGACCTGAAAAGTTGTATACTAAACTGATTGCAAATGCTTTTAAAAACATTCCCTTTCCATTATATAAAGGAAGTGAGAATCACTTGAGGAGTTTTACGTATGTCCAAGATATAGTAGACGGTGTGGTGAGTGTTATTGGTTTGGAAGATATAGTGAATAATGAAATCATCAATTTGGGGACTGAAGAAGAAAATACAACACAGCATGGTATTGAAATTGTTGAGCAAATATTAAATAAAAAAATTGATCTGCAGATTGTAGAGGCCAGGAGCGGCGATCAGCTGCGGACAAAAGCAGTGATTGATAAAGCAAGGAAATTATTAGATTATAATCCCAAAACCAGTTTGTATGAAGGACTGAAAGTGCAGGTAGAATGGTATCAGAATAATTTTTTATAATTTAAATTTTGAAAAAATGCAAAAGGACTAAGAACTTTTGCATTTTTTTTTATAAGAATTGAGAAAGTAAAATTACTGTCTAATGAAATAGCTGTAACTTTAATGTTTTAATATTCAGTTTTTTGAGAAACAATATTGGTTTTAAAAGTAAAGCAGGGTAACAAAAAATGAATTTTGTTTATCTAGTAATAAATCATTAAAACTACAGCGATATGAAAAATTTTAAGACTTCAGTTTTTACAATGGCATTAGCATTGTGTTATTTGGTAAATGTAAAGGGACAAGATATCGAAACAGTAAAAGAAAAAACGATAAAATCAAGTTCCAGTTTGGAAACAACTTTAGACGGATCTGCTCAAAAAAGTAATATAAACGGCATAAACAATAGCGGGATGCCAAACAGGATCTCGATGAATGTTACAGTTGCAAAGCAGACGCAGGGAGCATCTTTTGGCGAAAAAGTAAATTCGGGAAAAATAAATGTAACACTGATCGATGGCGGATGCATTGTTTTGTTTCCTTCCAATGAGGGTTACAGAGTCAATACAGCAAACAATAGCATTAAGGAATTGACCAGCACTGAATGTGCAGCTTTTGGCGAAAAAGTGAATCAAGGCTTACATGCAGCAGGCAGTGCTTTGTCGCAGGGAGCTTCTTTATTAGGAGGGGCTATGCCGGGCGGAGCGATTATTTCAGCAGCGGTTTCAAGTATAAGCAGTTTAGCCGGCGGCGGAAGCGGTGCTGCATCGGCTTCGTATGCTGCAACGGGAAGAACTGCAAAACCGGATTCTGAAAAAAATGTTTTGAAAATCAATGATAATGAAAAAAATACTGTAATTGATTTAGCTGACGGTGAATATCAATTAGTATTTATTATAATCGAAAAAGCAACATCCGGTTTAAAAGATACCTTAAAAACACAAGTCCGAATAGGTTTTTCTGTTGAGAAAGGTGTTCTGAAAACAAAACACGATACAGCTAAAAATTCAGTAGGTAATATTCGTTAGAGAAATATTGTTGTCTAATCGTATTCCGTAGTTCATTTGCGTTCTTTACCCATTAATGAAAAATGGATTCAAAATTTAATGAATTGATGCAAAAAACTATAATGTCAATATTTCTTCACTTTGATTTAAAACTTGGTTAAATCCTTTCATATTAATAAAGGCTCTAAAATTCCACAGGGTAACCTGATCTGAATGTTTCGGGCTTTACCGTATGTTTATTATCTTGATTTTTCTTCAAAAAGCTTCATTATATGCAAGTATAACTCTAATTTGTTATCAAATAAACTGATATTTCTGTAAAACGCTGCCATACGGCTTAAAACAGGATAATATAGTATTAGCATGTGGTAATATTAGCATTTTTGGTAAATAACATTTAACATAATTTTACAAGTGTACAAATAACACTAACCAAAATGTTAAATTATGAGACTAAATATGCATTGTTTTAAAAGTAAAGAAAATCTTTTCTTTAGAAAAAAGATTTTTCATACTGTTGTTTTTCTGTTTGTATTTTGTGCATCATTTTCACAGCAGAAAATTAAAGGTATAATAAAGGACAATAATGGTATACCTCTATCCGGAGTGACAATTACAGAAAAGAATATGTCCAATTCTGTATTGTCCGATTTTGATGGAAAATTTGAGATTGTACTAAAAAAGGAAAATTCTAATTTGCTTTTTACTTATATAGGATTTAAAGATAAGGAAGTAGTAACTGCAAATAAAAGCCAAATTGAAGTATTTCTTGCAAGTAGTACGCAAGAATTGACCGAAGTAGTTGTAGTAGGATACGGTACTCAAAAAAAATCAAGAGTTACCAGTGCTATTGCCAGTATAAAAGAAAAAGATTTTACCAAAGGAGCAATTAATGATGCTTCTGATCTCATTAAAGGCAAAGTCGCAGGTCTAACCATTAGCAATGGTTCTGGAGATCCAGGATCTGGACCAAATATTTCATTGCGTGGAATTTCTACTTTAAAAGGAAGCACTGGCCCTTTGGTCTTAATTAATGGTGTTCCAGGTGGTATAGATACCGTTGCCCCAAATGAAATCGCTTCGATAGATGTGTTGAAAGATGCTTCGGCCGCAGCAATTTATGGAACAAGAGGAGCCAATGGAGTAATTCTCATTACCACAAAGACCGTTAATAAAGAAACAGCTCCAACCATTACCTATTCGACATTTGCTACAATATCTAACTTTTATAATAAGGCTAAATTCCTAGATGCCAGCCAACAAAGAAGTCTACTTTCGCAAGGAGTTAAATTACCTTATACGGATGGAGGCGCAAGCACAGATTGGTTAGACGAAATATCAGGAAGCGGATTTGCTCAAAATCATAATTTAGCTTTAAAAGGGGGAAGCGCAAAAACGAATTATGTAGTAAACCTTAATTATGTAAATCAGTCTGGAGTTTTTGTTAACACCTTTAATAAAGAGTACCGATTTTCATTTGATGTTAATCATACCATGTTCAATGATAAGTTAAAAATTAATTTGAGTTTATTAAATGGAACACAAAACATGGGACTTGTTGAAGAAACAGCTGCCTATGCTTATAGACAAGCTATGATTAGAAATCCTACTGCTCCTGTATATAATCCGGATGGTACTTATAATGAAGATAAAAATAAGTTTCAGTATTACAATCCTGTTGCCATTATGAATGAAACAACACAAGATAGAAATAATACTTGGCAGCGATTTTCAGCTAATTTAACTTTGGATTTGTTACCAGGTTGGAATGTAGGAACGCAGCTTTCAAAAAATAAAAATACGGGTCTAAATGGCTATTCCGAAAGTAAAAAGCATTATTCAAATACACTAAATGGAAGAAATGGAGTAGCTTCAAGAGATACTAAAGCTATCGATAACGATTATGTAGAAATAACTTCCAAATACCATAAGATTTTTGACAAGCATGAGTTTACGGTATTAGGGGGGTATAGTTATCAATATTCATTAGATCAAGGATTTTCTGCTAATAATTTTGACTTCCCTACAGATGCTTTTTCTTATAATAATTTAGGAGCTGGTAATGCTATATCTGATGGATATCGAGATGCAATGGGAAGTTATAAAAACGACAATAAATTAATTGGTTTTTTTGGTAGAGCCAACTATAACTTTGATAGTAAATATGATTTGTTAGTTAGTATTAGGAGAGAAGGTTCTTCTAAGTTTGGAGACAACCATAAATGGGGTAATTTTCCAGCGGTTTCCGCGGGATGGAGTATAAATAAAGAATCTTTCCTAAACGAGGTTTCTTATGTAAACAGCCTAAAATTAAGAGCAGGTTATGGTATAACTGGAGTAATACCTAATGATTCCTATAAATCTCTTACTTTGTATAAATATGATGGTTATTTTTTAAATGATGGAAAATGGGTAAAAGGATTAGTTCCTGATCAAAATCCTAATCCAGATTTACGTTGGGAGAAAACGACCGAGGTAAACATTGGGCTTGACTTTGGATTTTTGGATAATAGAATTAGTGGAAGTCTTGATGTATATAGCAAAAAGACAAGTGATATGCTTTGGGATTATGCGGTGCCAATCCCTCCGAATATTTATGGCAGCACTATGGCCAATGTAGGAAAAATGGAAAACAAGGGATTTGAGATTCTTCTGAATACAATTCCAGTTAAAACAGAAAATTTTTCTTGGAATTCGTCAATGACTTTTTCGCATAATAAAAACAAACTAACCAGTCTTTCTAATGAATTATATTCTATAGATAAAAATCATATCAATGTAGGGAATACTGGAGACCCGATCTCATTTGATACTCATAGACTGGAAGTAGGGCAATCAATAGGTAATTTTTGGGGATTAAAATCAGTGGATATTACTCAAGGTATGCCTAAACCTGAAGATAATGGAAAATGGATTATTGAATTACCCGACGGTACAAGAAAAACATTAACAACAGAAATGTATAATGATGATAATAAACAATATTTAGGGAATGGTATTCCTAAATATTTGGCGGGTTGGACGAATACTTTTAGCTACAAAAAATTCGATTTAAGTGTGGTTTTAACAGGGGCTTTCGATTTTCAAATCCTGAATTCACAGCGCATGTTTTATGAAAATCCTACGACTTTTTACAATATGTTAGATAGTGCATTCGATAAAGTCTATGGTAAGGAAGTATTAAATTACAATCAAACCTACGTAAGTTATTATATAGAACAAGGAGATTATGTGAAAGTTGAAAACGTGACTTTGTCCTATAATTTTGATGTTACCCCATTTAAGGTTATAAACGCAATGCGATTGTATGTGTCTGGAAATAACTTAGCCACATTTACCAAATACAAAGGCTTAGATCCAGAGATAAAAAGAGGGAATCCTTTGTCACAGGGAATGGACAATAGAGATAAATATCCATCTACAACAGGTTTTACCCTAGGATTAAATGTAACCTTTTAAATTAAATCAAAATGAAAAATAAAAATATAGTTTTTAAAATCCTTATTTCAGGCTTGTTCCTTTTTGGTACAGGATGTACAAATTTGGACGAGACAGTTTATGATAAAATATCAGCAGAGAATACAAAGTTAACCGCTGAAGATTTGTCTAGTATTATGGCACCCGCTTATACTTCATTCAGAGATATCTTTTGGGGCTGGGATGCAGCATTCTGTCTCTATGAAGAATCATCCGATTTGATAGTAACACCACAAAGAAATGGTATTGGCTGGGGAGATTATTACATAACCATGCACCAGCATACTTGGGGTACAGCATTGCCTCATGCCGAAGGGAATTGGTTTTATTTATATTCAGGTGTAAATAAAGTAAATAAAGCAATTTATCAAATTGAGGGAATAGAGGGTATCGAAAACAAAGAGAAAGTAATTCAGGAATTAAGAGCTTTAAGAGCTATTTATTACTATTTATTATTAGATAATTTTAGAAATGTACCAATCGTAACTAAGTTTGATGTTCCTAAAGGCTATCTGCCTACACAAAATACAGGAAAAGAAGTATATGATTTTGTTGAGAGTGAGTTGAAAGGAGCTTTACCTTTTTTAAGTGATAAAACTGATGAGACTACTTATGGTAAAGTTACTACTTGGGCTGTCAAAATGACTTTGGCAAAATTATATCTGAATGCTGGAGTGTATTTAGGAACGCCAAAATGGAATGAGGCTTTGGCACAGGTTAATGATATAATTGATAACGGAGGTTTTGAATTAACAAAGAATTATTTAGACAATTTCAAAATAGAAAATCAAAATCCAAATTTTAAAGAAGACATATTTTCTATCCCTTTTGACCAAAAAAAGACTGGTGGAAGTTATTGGCCATACAAAACATTAGCAGCTGCAAGTCAGGAAACTTATAAATTGGCTGATGGTCCTTGGAATGGTTCGGGAGGTATTCCGCAGTTTATAGATACCTATGATCCAGATGATCAAAGATTGAAAGATTGCTGGCTGGGAGGCAAGCAGTTTACAAGTACAGGAGAGCCTATAATGGTAACTGATCCAAATGATTCAAATAAGAAGATACAATTCGAGTATCTTAATTTTTTAACCAATGTAAATGGCTGTGAGCCTAACGAAGGATTTAGAATGGTTAAGTATGAAATAGGGCCTGGCCTTGTCGGACAAACGAGCAATGATGTTCCTTTTTATAGATTAGCAGATGCTATGATGATTAAAGCAGAATGTTTATTAAGAACGGGTGATGCCAATGGAGCTGCTGTTATCGTTTCTCAAGTTAGACAGCGTGATTTTAAAAATACCAATCCTGCTAAAGCTACTGTTACGGGAGCAAAACTTTTAGGAGGAAGTGTCTATAAATACGGTACTTATGAGGCTGGAGTAATTACAAACTATGAAGGGGGTGCAGATATTAAATATGGCGGTTTCTTGGATGAATTGGCATGGGAATTTATTGGTGAAGCCCATAGAAAACAAGATTTAATACGATTTGGCGTGTATTCTACAAAATCTTGGTTTTCAAAGGTAAAAAATCCTGGTGCAGCTTTTAGAGCTATTCTTCCAATTCCTCAGTCTGAGATGGATAAGAATAGTAATTTAAAACAAAACCCAGGATACTAATAAGCAGAAAAGCTTATTGATTATTTTTTTTAGACTGTTATAAAACGGTTTAAATGAGTTTTAATCTTAAAAAGCATGAAAATTTTGCAAGCTGGTTACTTGTAAGTGTATGGACAGCCATTCCTATAGTATTGGGGATGGCTTTCTTTTTTTAGAATTTTAAAAAATATTTTGAATGGTACTTACCTGCTTACTTTTTATTAGGGTCTGCAGGTAAGTTGTTTTAAAAAGAAAAAGTTATGATGAAGAAATTAGAATTTAAATGTAGATTTTTTGCATGTCTGCTGGTATTTTTATTCTTAAGTGTGAGTAAAGCGGAGCCGGTTCCCCAAAAATCAAGCATAATGAATTATACCGTTTCGATGGAAGAGCCAGAGTCGCATTATCTGGATATTCGTTTGGAATGCGAAGGACTGACAGATAATCAAACCAGTTTTATGCTTCCGGTGTGGTCGCCGGGTTATTACATGATTTTGGACACTCCGAGACATATCGTGGATTTTGATGTAATGGATAGCAGCGGGAATAAATTGTTTTGGCATAAAAAATCCAAAAACAACTGGGTGGTCGAAAACGGTAAGCATAGAAAGATTGTAATCACGTATCGTTTTTTTGCCAATCGAAAATCGGTTGCAGAATCGTATTTGGACAGTGAAAAAGCTTTCATTATGCCCAATAATGTTTTTATGCACGTCGAGAATCAGATTAATACCCCTGTGCAGGTAACTTTTAATCCGTATAAAAAATGGAATAAAATTTCAACCGGACTGAAAAGGGTAAAAGAAGGAACAAATACTTTTTTTGCCAATAATTTTGATATATTGTATGACAGCCCGGTTTATATTGGAAATCAATTGACAGTAGATTTTAAGCACGAAGGAAAATCATATTCCTTAGGAATTGCGTCTCCGCAAGGATTAGACGAAGAAAAATTTACCTCGGATCTCAAAAAAATTATGACAGCCACAACGGCTGTTATGAAAAAAGTACCCTATGATTATTATAGTTTTATCATGATGGAAGCTGGCGGAGGAGGTCTGGAACATTGGAATTCCCAAGCCATATTTACCAATGGAACTTTTGATTTTAAATCCAAAGAGGAGTATACGGATTTTTTGAATTTTGTAACCCATGAATATTTTCATCTTTACAATGTAAAAGCAATCCGCCCGATAGAATTAGGACCATTTGATTATAACAAAGAAAATTACACGTCGATGTTATGGGTTTCTGAAGGTTTTACTGTTTATTATGAATACATTATCATGATGAGAGCCGGTCTGCTTGATAGTAAAGATGCCTATAAATATTTCACTGAATCCATAAAGAGGTATGAAAATATTGAGGGAAGCAGGCATATGTCTTTGTCCCGCTCCAGTTTTGATATTTGGCTGAACTTTTTCAACAACGAAAGCAATGCCAAGCAGACAACAATATCATATTACAACAAAGGACCGGTAATTGCGCTTTTATTAGATTTAGAAATCAGAAATAATACCCGAAACCAAAAATCTTTGGACGATGTAATGCGTTTTTTGTATAACGAATTTTATGAAAAAAAGGGAAGGGGTTTTACCGAAGCTGAGTTTTGGCAGGTTTCTGAACAGACTGCAGGAAAATCTCTGGACGAAATAAAAACCTATGTAAATACCGTAAAGGCTGTTGATTATCAGAAATATTTAAAGTATGCAGGACTTCAGATAGATTTAAGTCCGATGAAATCTGCCACTGAAAATGATACTTTGATTGAAAGAAGTTTTGAAATAAAAGAATTGTCAGAAACTTCGCCATTGCAGATGGAAATCAGAAAGTCTATTTTTAAATAAAGACAATAAGTAATAGGCTGACAGGACAGTTATATTCTGAAACTTGTGCTGCAGCTTATTGCATTTGTAAAAAATTAAAACTGTCCGCGATACTGCGAAGGCGAAATCCCTTTTAATTCTTTGAATTTTCTGTTGAAATTAGCAATATCCTGAAATCCGCAGAGTTCAGATATGGAAGCAATCGAAAGATCCTTTTTGTTATGGAGAAGTTTGCACGCATTTTCAATTCTGATTTCAATCAAAAACTGAAAAAAAGTTTTGTTAGTACGTTTTTTAAAATATCTGCAGAAAGCGTTTTTACTCATATTAGCTTTTTCTGCCACTTCTTCCAAAGTAATGTTCTGATGATAAAACTCTATAGCATATTCAAAAACGGCACTCATTCGTCTTCCTTCATCATCAGTATATTTTTTTCTATAGATAAATGATGAAAGAGGCGCTTTTTCTGAGTTTATGATAATGTTTATGATTTTTAGAAATGAGGCGATGCGCTGAATTTTATTCTGTTTTTTTAATTTTTCAAAATGATGGATGATTTTATTGTGGTTTGACAAAACTTTGATTCCGTACTCCGAGTTCTTAAAAAAATCATCAACACTGCTCATGTCATTAAGACTGAAAAAATCTTTGCCGAATGATGTTTTTGTAAAAAACAAAGTGAACATTATTGATTCCGGACAGGTTTCTGCATCACTTTTAAAAACATGGGGCACGTTCTCGCCAATCACTAAAATATCATTTTCTTTATAATCGTTTATGGAATCTCCCACTATCAATGTGCCGCATCCTTTCACGATATAGCTTATCTGAATCTCTTCATGCTGGTGAAGATGATTGTAAAAAACGCGTTCAATATCCTCTTGATAAATAAGCGCTTCTCTTTCGGTTTTAGGTATTTTAAAAGGAAGGATTTTCAATGGTTTGTTTTTTAAGTATGTAAATATTATCAAAAAAATGATATTGTGCAATAGATGGGGTAATATAGTCTTGATATAAGCTAATAATAACAAAGAGGCCACCCTGCATAAGTTTTATTTTTGATAAAAAAATAGGTTATGGAATAATACGCATAACTGCAGTTTAGTATTAGGTACTAATAATGATATGCGGATTACATATAACAGATTAAAAACAATAAATTGCTATATATGAAAATAAAATGGGAAGGCGTAATGCCGGCTGTAACTACCAAGTTTACAGAAGAAGGTCAATTAGATCTTGTAATGTTCGAAAAAAATATTAAAGCTCAAATCGAAGCTGGTGTCAATGGAATTATACTGGGAGGAACTCTTGGAGAGGCCAGTACATTGACTAAGGCAGAAAAAGAAGTTCTAATTAATGAAACTTTAAAATTAGCAGAAGGGAAAATTCCGGTTATCTTGAACATAGCCGAGCAGTCTACCAGTGAGGCTGTTGCTTTGGCAAAAAGGGCAGAGGAATTAGGCGTAAATGGTTTGATGCTGCTGCCTCCGATGAGGTATAAAGCTACCGATTATGAAACCGTTGTCTATTTTAAGGAAATAGCAAAAAGTACTTCATTACCCATTATGATTTATAACAATCCTGTCGATTATAAAATCGAAGTGACATTAGACATGTTTGAAGAACTTTTAAAACTGGATAATATTCAGGCGGTAAAAGAATCAACAAGGGATATCAGCAATGTAATTCGAATCAGAAATCGTTTTGGTAATCGATTAAAAGTGCTTTGCGGTGTTGATACTTTGGCACTTGAAAGTTTGGTAACAGGTGCTGACGGATGGGTTGCAGGTTTAGTAGTGGCCTATCCGGAAGAAACCGTAGCGATTTATAAACTCGTAAAAGCAGGAAGAATAGAGGAAGCTGTAGAAATTTATAAATGGTTTATGCCACTGCTGGAATTGGATATTTCTCCGCAGCTGGTGCAGAATATCAAATTGGCAGAAGTAGCGACAGGACTTGGAACAGAAAATGTAAGAGCTCCAAGACTTCCGCTGCAGGGAATCGAAAGAGAACGTGTTCTGGCAATCATTGATGCTGCAATGAAAAACAGACCGATTCTGCCTGCTTACCAAGAAATTTAATTTAAGCTTAAAAAGAAGTCATGATAACAGGGAAAAATTATATTGGAGATACGCTTTCCGCAAAAGGGGAAACGACATATAGAACAATAAATCCAGAATTAAATCTGGAGAATGAAACTGTTTTTTATGAAGCCACAGAAGACGAAATTTCTCAGGCAGCTGCATTGGCAGAAACTGCTTTTAAAACATACGGAACTATTGAAGATATAAAAAAAGCTGCTTTTTTAGAAGCCATTGCCGAAGAAATAGAAGCTTTGGGAGAAGATTTATTAGTGACGTATGTTCAGGAATCGGGTCTTCCTGCCGGAAGGGCCAATGGTGAACGTGCCAGAACAACCGGACAATTGAGAGCATTTGCAGCTATGCTGAGAGAAGGTTCATGGGTGGAAGCAATTATCAATAAAACAGAAGGTAAACCAGACATTAGGAGAATACAGATTCCAATTGGTCCTGTTGTAGTTTTTGGAGCCAGTAATTTCCCGCTTGCTTTTTCCACCGCTGGTGGCGATACGGCAAGTGCTTTGGCAGCAGGCTGTCCTGTTATTGTAAAATCACATCCGCTTCATGCCGGAACGGGAGAATTAGTTGCTTCAGCCATTATTAAAGCAGCTAAAAGAACAGGAATGCCAAACGGAGTTTTTTCCAATATCAACAGCAGCGGTATAGCTGTTGGAAAAGCGCTGGTAGAGCATCCGTCAATTAAAGCAGTTGGTTTTACAGGAAGTATCAACGGAGGTACAGCACTTTGTAAAATTGCAGCCAACAGATCCGTTCCGATTCCGGTTTATGCAGAGATGGGAAGTATTAATCCGGTATTGGTTCTGCCTTCGGCTTTAAAAACAGACTGCGAAAAATGGGCCAAAAATTATGCTGCATCAATTACGGCTGGAACAGGCCAATTTTGTACAAATCCAGGACTTATTTTAGGGATAAACAGCAAGGAATTGGAGGATTTTATTACTATTTTAGCTTTAGAGACAGATAAATTAGAGCCATCCTGCATGTTACATCCTAATATTAAAAGACAATACGAAAACCTAAAATCAGAAGTTCTTGAACAAGAAGGATATAAACAGCAGACCAATTTGAATAAAGAGATAAAACCAAATTATGCATTGCAAAATGTAATATCGGTTGACGGCAGTACTTTTTTAAAAAATAAAACATTCCATAAGGAAGTTTTCGGGCCTTTTTCGGTTGTTGTCAAATGTGATGATGTGGATCAGCTGAATGAAATTATTCATGATTTGGAAGGACAGCTGACAGGAACGATAATAAATTCTGATTTAAAAGAATTGGATGAGTTCAGGGAAGTAATCGAAAACCTCAAAAATAAAGTAGGAAGGTTAGTTTTTAATAATGTTCCTACGGGAGTTGAGGTTTGTTCCGGAATGACACACGGCGGACCATTTCCTGCGAGTTCAGACAGTAAATTTACCTCGGTAGGATTAACTGCGGTAAAAAGATGGGTTCGCCCGGTAACTTATCAGGATTGGCCGGATGCATTGCTGCCAACAGCTCTGCAGGATGAAAATCTGCTGAATATCACTAGAACCATAAATGATATACTAACAAAGAATCCAATATAATTTATGCCAAGAAAAACATTTTTTTGTGTAGATGCGCATACTTGCGGTAATCCAGTAAGAGTAGTTGCCGGCGGAGGCCCAAATCTTGTTGGAAACAACATGAGTGAAAAGCGGCAGCATTTTTTAAAAGAATACGATTGGATCCGTAAAGGATTAATGTTTGAACCGAGAGGTCACGACATGATGAGCGGCAGTATCTTGTATCCGCCGAGTAATTCGGAGAATGATATTGGAATTTTATTCATCGAGACTTCAGGATGTCTGCCTATGTGCGGTCACGGAACCATTGGAACTATAACCATTGCCGTCGAAGAAGGATTGATTACACCCAAAATCCCTGGGAAAATAAAAATGGAAGCTCCTGCCGGTCTGGTTCAGATTGAATACCAGCAGACAGGAAAAAAGGTGGATTGGGTTCGTTTGACAAATGTAAAATCATATCTGGCAGCCGAAGGTCTTACTGTTGATTGTCCTGAATTGGGAGAGATTGTTTTTGATGTGGCTTATGGCGGAAATTATTATGCTATTGTGGATCCGCAAAAGAATTTTTCAGGTATTCAGGATTTTACGGCTGGAAAAATTGTGCAGTACAGTCAGGAAGTGAGAAAACGGATTAATGAAAAATATCCAAATCTTTTTATTCATCCTGAAAATGACACTATTCGTGATGTAAGTCATATGCTGTGGACAGGAGAACCGATAGATCCTGCGTCATCCGGCAGAAATGCTGTTTTTTACGGAGATAAAGCCATAGACCGTTCTCCCTGCGGTACTGGAACTTCGGCTAGAATAGCACAGCTTCATGCCAAAGGAAAATTAAAAAAGGGAGAAGATTATGTTCATGAAAGTTTTATCGGAAGCAAATTCATCGGAAGGGTTGAAGAAGAAACATCCATAGGAGATATTAGTGCTATTGTACCAAGCATTCAGGGCTGGGCAAAAGTATATGGTTACAATACGATTATTATCGATGAAGATGATGATCCGTATGCTTTTGGTTTTCAGGTGATTTAAGTAAATAGTAATGAAAAATAATTGGTTTACGGATAAGTATCACTGCCAATGTTTTTTTAATTTATGTGAATAATGAAAAAAGTAAGTATAATAGGCGGAGGAATAATAGGCTTGTGTTCAGCTTATTATTTAGCCAAAGAAGGCTATGAAGTAGCTGTTTTTGATAAATCAGATATGACAGACGGCTGTTCTTACGGGAATGCAGGAATGATTGTGCCGTCCCATATAATTCCGCTTGCACAGCCAGGCATGATTGCCCAAGGGATAAAATGGATGTTTGATAGTCACAGTCCTTTCTATGTGAAACCCAGATTAAATCTGGATTTGATGAAATGGGGATTACAGTTTTATAAGCATGCCAATTTACAGCATGTGGAGAAAGCAATGCCGGCACTTTGTGATCTATCGCTTTTGAGCAAAGAATTGTATCAGGATTTTGCCAAAGAGAACCATTCTTTTTTCTATGAGGAAAAAGGACTTTTAATGCTTTATAAAACTGATAAAACTGCTGAAGACATGCATCACGAAGGAAAATTGGCTGAAGCATTAGGGCTGGAAGTTGATTTTCTTTCGAAAGAGGAAGTTTCAAAATTAGAAAATGGAACAGTAACAAGTGTTATCGGCGGTGTTCATTATAAAAGTGATGCACATATTTATCCGCAAAAATTCATGCAGTTTATAAAAGAAGAATTATACAGGCTGAATGTAAAGATTCATCTTCAGACAACCGTGAATGATTTTGTTTTAAAGAATGACACAATTGCTGAAATTGTAACAGACAAAGGCATATTTACAGCAGATGAGGTTATTTTGGCATCAGGCTCATGGAGTCCTGAAATTGCTAAAAAACTGAATGTTAATATTTCAATTCTGCCGGGAAAAGGATATAGTTTTACTCTAAAAGATCAAAGTCACAAACCTTCAATTCCATCTATTTTATGTGAAGGAAAAGTTGCCGTAACACCTATGAATAATGATATTCGGTTTGGAGGAACAATGGAAATTACCCATACTAATGATATCAAAATTAACCAGAACAGAGTACAGGGAATCGTAAATTCAATCAATGATTTTTATCCTGATTTAAAAATTGAAATGCCCAAGGCGGAAGAAACTTGGTTTGGATTCAGGCCCTGCACGCCTTCAGGGATGCCGATAATTGCCAGGGACAAAAAACTTAAAAATCTGACATTGGTAACAGGGCATGCTATGATGGGGCTAAGTCTGGCTCCAGGAACCGGAAAAATAGTCACGGAAATTATTTCTGGAAAACGAACGTCTGTTGGCACTGAAATGTTTCAACTATAAAAATTCAGCTTCATTTTTGATTTAAAAGTGAAGCTAATTTTTTTGTAACTAATCACAGAGCAGTTACATTTTTTTAAAATAATGCTATGCAGTTTTAAATTATTTTATTCAAACTAAATTCTAAATGCTGACCATATTTGGAATCTGAAATAGATTTTTAAAGTTTAACTAAACAAACCAACTACATAATGACAAAAGACAATCAAAAAGAATTTAAGAAAGAACTAGGACTTCTCGACGGAACCATGCTTGTGGTAGGGTCAATGATTGGTTCGGGAATATTTATTGTGAGTGCCGATATTGCCAGACAGGTAGGTTCTACAGGCTGGCTGATTTTAATATGGCTGATTTCCGGATTAATTACCATGATCGCGGCGGTAAGCTACGGAGAACTAAGCGCAATGTTTCCCAATGCAGGCGGACAGTATGTTTACTTAAAAGAAGCCTATAATAAATTAATTGCCTTTTTGTATGGCTGGAGCTTTTTTGCAGTGATCCAAACCGGAACCATTGCAGCGGTGGGAGTCGCTTTTTCAAAATTTGCTGCCTATCTGATTCCGGCTGTAAGTGACGAAAATATTCTTTATCAATTGGGCAGTTTTAAGCTCAATGTCGCGCAGATTGTTTCTATTGTAACCATTATTTTTCTCACTTATCTGAATACCTGCGGGGTAAAAAAAAGTAAAATGCTGCAGACTATTCTAACTATTATAAAAATACTGTCGATTTCCGGATTAATCATTTTTGGGTTTGCATTGGCAGCTAAAGCGTCAATTTGGGATTCCAACTGGACCGATGCCTGGACACCGCGTTCTTTTAATTCAGATTCAGGTTCTTGGTCTCCAATTGGAGGAACGGCTTTGATTTCGGGAATTTCAGCAGCTATGGTAGGGGCTTTGTTTTCCAGTGATTCCTGGACTGGAGTTACTTTTATTGCAGGCGAAATTAAAAATCCAAAGCGTAATGTTGGGTTAAGCATGCTTTTGGGAACAGTTATCGTTACCATAATTTATGTTCTGACGAATTTAATGTACGCCGCTGTTATTCCGTTAAATGAAATTGCGACAGCTAAATCCGATAGGGTAGCGGTTGTGGCTTCGCAGTATATTTTTGGAGACATCGGGACATTAATAATAGCGCTGATGATCATGATTTCGACATTTGCCTGCAACAACGGATTGATTATGGCTGGAGCCAGAGTGTATTATACAATGGCAAATGATGGATTGTTTTTTAAAAAAGCGGCAAAACTTAACAATGCCAGTGTTCCTGCATGGGCACTTTGGGCACAGTGTTTATGGGCTTCGGTGTTGTGCCTTACTGGTAAATACAGTGATTTACTGGACTTTGTTATTATAATTGTGCTTGTTTTCTATATTCTTACAATTTTAGGCATAATTATTCTCCGCAAAAAAATGCCGGATACAGTACGTCCTTATAAAGCTTTTGGGTATCCTTATTTACCATTGCTGTATATAATAATTGCTTCAGGGATATGTATATCATTATTATTTACAAAAATGTCAACTTGTGGCTGGGGTGTTTTGATTATGCTGATAGGAATCCCGATTTATTATCTGATAAAAGAAAAAGAGACTGTTTAGCTATTATTATGCTTTTATAGCAGAAAATAAGCTGCAGGAAGAGATGTATTAATATTCCGTTTTCTTATTGTATTTGCGGTTTTAGAGGTAATATAATCATAGTATCTGTTAATATTGACCAACAAGGTTCAGTGAATTAAAACTATTTTTATTAATAATTTAATTATGGGAAGAACTAGTAAAATAATAAGTTTGATTTTAACACTTTCGTGCTGTTTAACTGCGCACAGTCAAGGAACATTGAAAGAATATAAACGTGCAAATGCGGTAGATTCTTTATTCAAAAATAAGGTGTTTAATAGTCCTAAAGAATTCCATTGGCTGGAAGATGGTTATTTATGGTACAGTAATAACAATGGAAAAGAAAAGGAGTTTCTTTTGGTTGATGCTAAGGGAGAAAAACAATTTACAGCTTTTAACCCTAATCAGCTGGCAGCATCGTTATCAAAAAATATGGGTAAAGAAATAAATTTTAATGACCTTCCCATAGATAATTTAGAATTTGGTAAAAACCATGAAACATTACTGTTTACTATTGATACTATTAAATTTTCGTGTGATTTAAAAAACTATCAATTAAGCAGAATAAAAGGAGGGTATAAAAAGCCAGCGAAAAAGGATGAATACTGGGGAGATAATTTTGATGAGTTAGGAAATAAACCTGTCGGTTCACCAGATTCACTGAACATTGCTTTTATAAAAAACTATAATTTATATATCAGAAACAAAAAAACGAAGGCAGAAATTCAGTTGAGTTATGACGGCTCAAAAGGGTTTTATTATTCCTCATACATGCAGTGGTCACCAGACAGCCGTAAAATAATGGCTTATAAAGTAAGACCGGGCGAAGAGCATAAAATTTATTTTGTAGAATCGAGTCCAAAAGATCAGTTGCAGCCAAAACTGCAGACGCGTGATTATTTAAAACCGGGAGATCAATTGCCTTTTAAAAGTCCGCAGGTATTTGATGTGGCTGCCAAAAAACAAATTTCAGTTACTACAGATTTATTTCAGCAGCAGTATGATATTTCAGGGATAGAATGGAATGATAACAGCAGTGGCTTTACTTTTGAATACAATCAGCGGGGGCATCAGGTTTACCGTGTTCTGGAAGTAAACGCGACAACAGGAAAAGTAAAGGTTATTATTGAAGAAACGAGTCCGACTTTTGTAGAATACAGCGGAAAAAGATACCGATATAATATTAAAAAAAATAACGAAATAATTTGGGCTTCAGAGCGTGACGGATGGAATCATCTGTATTTGTATGATGCCGTTACCGGAAAGGTCAAAAATCAGATTACAAAAGGAAACTGGCCTGTTAGAGGAATAATTAAAATAGACGAGGAAAAAAGACAAATCTATTTTACAGCAAGCGGACTGGACAGTAATCAGGATCCGTATTTGCTGCACTATTGCCAAATTGATTTCGACGGAAAAAACTTTAAAAGACTGACAACAGAAAACGGAAACCATAAAGTAACTTTTTCGCCGGATTATAAGTATTATGTCGATCAATACTCCAGAGTTGATTTGCCGCCTGTGACTCTTTTGAAAAGAACCGATACACAAAAGACAGTTTTAGAAATGCAGCAGGCTGATATTTCGGCATTGCAGCAGACTGGGTGGATTGCCCCGGAAGTTTTTACGGCCAAAGGAAGGGATGGTAAAACAGATATTTGGGGAGTTATTGTACGTCCTACGACTTTTGATCCGGATCGTAAATATCCAATTATCGAATATATCTATGCAGGCCCGCAGGATTCATTTGTTCCAAAAAATTTTCAGCCTTACTATTGGGCAATGTCATCTTTGGCAGAATTAGGATTTATTGTAGTTCAGATTGACGGAATGGGAACTTCAAACCGTTCCAAAGCATTCCAGGACATTTGCTGGAAAAATTTAAAGGACGGAGGTTTCCCAGATAGAAAATTGTGGATGAAAGCAGCTGCGGCCAAATATCCCTATATGAATATTGACAAAGTCGGCATTCACGGAACATCGGCAGGCGGACAAAATGCAGGAGCAGCTCTAGTTTTTAATTCTGATTTTTATGATGTTGCTGTAGCATCCTGCGGCTGTCACGATAACCGAATGGACAAAATGTGGTGGAATGAGCAATGGATGGGATATCCGATAGGACCAGAATATGAAGCTTGTTCAAATACTGCTAATGCTGCACAGTTAAAAGGAAATCTAATGTTAATTCTGGGAGAATTGGATGATAATGTTGATCCGGCTTCGACGATGCAGTTTGCAAATGCATTGATAAAAGCCAATAAGAATTTTGAATTGGTTACAGTTCCGGGAATGGGTCATTCAGCCGGAGGAGATTTTGGAGAACGAAAACGAAGAGATTATTTTGTACAGCATTTATTGGGAGTTACACCGCCTTCCTGGGATGAAATTTATAAAAAGTAACTATTAAAAGGATAGGAGAAAAACGTTTTTTTAATCAAGAAGAAAAGGAATTATGAATAGATATAACTTGCTTATTTGTATAGTGTTAAGTTTTTTTGGATTAAACACAATAAAAGTACAGGCTCAAAACGGAGATCAGATTTTAGACGGAATTGGTGAAACGGAACTAATTGCCCGGTATTTATTTGATGGCAGTGCAAAGGACTGGTCGAGAAATAATCTGCATGGTAAAATTGAGGAATCTAAAGCCAAATTTGTTAATGACGAACAGTTCGGCAGAGTACTTTATCTGCTTGCCGATAATCAGGCTTTTGTTTCGATTCCGGGTGATGCATTGGCGGGAGAAGAATCACTTAGCATAACTGGATGGATTTTTATGCGTTCCACTGAAAAAGACCAGTGTTTTTTTGATTTTGGAAAAGATGATAAGTCCCATTTTTTTGCTGCGCCGATGGGTACCAAAACGGAACAGGTATTTCATACCGAAATCAGTAACGGATTGAATAAATACAAAACAGATTCTCCCGCTCTTGAGGCAGGCAAGTGGAATCATTTGGCAGTGGTTATTAATATACCTTCAAAATTAATAAGTACTTACGTAAATGGAGTTCTTGTAAGCGAAGCCAAGAATGTAGAATTGGATTTGAACCAATTGTTTAATAAAACTGCAGGTTCAGAGAATAAACTCTATATAGGTAAAGCATTGGGTTCTGGAAATGTATTTCTTAACGCCAAACTACATGATTTCAGAATCTACAGAGTGTCTTTGAGCGACAAACAGATTGGCAGAATTTACAAGAATTCTTTAACAGCAGATCAGGAAGAGGAAACGGCAGAAGATCAGGCTGCAGGATTACCTTTGTTTTCAAAAAACACTCCACAGCTGTACAATCAGTTTCTGAAAAGCGTCGCTGATATTAAAGTGGAAACTGAAGTAGGGAATCTGCCAAGGATTCCGGCTTATGTAAAAGGTATTTATCGTGATGGCATTCAAGGACCGGGAGTGCGCGTAATCTGGCCTTCGCCAAAAGACAACAGCCAAGTGCTTAAAACTGGGCAGTACACGGTAACTGGAATTGTTCCCGGAACAGATTTGAAGCCAAAAGCCGTTGTTACCATAAAAGAAGCAAAAAAAACTATCCCACCGGAACGTAAGCTGGAAGCCTTCCATTTGGATCAGGTTTCATTAAATAACAATCTTGACGGAAACCATACAAAACTCATTGAGAATCGGGATAAGTTCCTTACAGCACTTTCGCAGACAGATCCGGATTCTTTTCTTTACATGTTCCGAAATGCTTTTGGACAAGAACAGCCAAAAGGGGCCGAACCGCTTGGTGTGTGGGATACTCAGGAAACAAAACTGCGCGGTCATGCCACAGGACATTACCTGACAGCAATTGCTCAAGCTTATGCGAGTACGGGCTATGATAAAGTTTTGCAGGCCAATTTTACTGATAAAATGCAGTATATGGTTAATACACTTTATCAATTGTCGCAGCTTTCCGGAAATCCGAAAGAAGCTGGAGGAAAGTTCGTTTCAGACCCAGCTGCAGTGCCTTTTGGGCCAGATAAAACAGCTTATGATTCAGAATTGAGCAATGAAGGCATGCGCACCGATTACTGGAATTGGGGCAAAGGTTTTATAAGTGCCTATCCGCCGGATCAGTTTATTATGCTGGAAAACGGCGCAACATACGGCGGACAGAAAACACAAATTTGGGCGCCCTATTATACACTGCATAAAATTCTTGCCGGTTTAATGGATGTTTATGAAGTAAGCGGTAACGAAAAAGCGCTCGAAACGGCCAAAGGAATGGGAGACTGGGTGTATGCCCGTTTGAAAAAACTGCCTACAGAGACACTCATCAGTATGTGGAACAGATATATTGCAGGCGAGTTTGGAGGAATGAATGAAGCAATGGCCAGACTTTACCGAATAACCAAAAATCCCCATTATTTAGAAGCAGCACAGCTGTTTGACAATATAAAAGTATTCTATGGCGACGCACAGCATTCTCACGGACTGGCAAAAAATGTAGATACTTTCCGGGGATTGCACGCCAATCAGCATATTCCGCAGATTATGGGAGCGCTTGAAATGTACCGCGATTCCAATACACCTGACTATTACCGTGTGGCAGATAATTTTTGGCATAAAACTGTAAATGATTATATGTACAGCATCGGGGGAGTTGCGGGAGCACGAAATCCTGCCAATGCAGAATGTTTTATCAGTCAGCCGGCAACAATTTATGAAAACGGTTTTTCATCCGGAGGTCAAAATGAGACTTGCGCCACTTATAATATGTTAAAATTAACGGGAGATTTGTTCCTTTATGAGCAGCGCGGCGAACTGATGGATTATTACGAGCGCGGACTTTACAATCACATACTGGCTTCGGTGGCAAAGGATAGTCCTGCAAATACGTATCATGTTCCGTTGCGGCCAGGATCTGTAAAACAGTTTGGTAATCCGCACATGATGGGTTTCACCTGCTGTAACGGAACGGCTATTGAGAGTAACACGAAATTTCAGAATTCAATTTATTTTAAAAGTGCAGACAACGGCGCACTTTATGTAAATCTGTATGTGCCTTCAACATTAAAATGGATCGAAAAGAATATAACCATAGAACAAACAACAGATTTTCCCAATGAAGATTTTACCCGATTGACTATTAAAGGAAATGGAAATTTTGACATCAATGTCCGTGTGCCTCATTGGGCAGCCAAAGGATTTTTTGTAAAAATAAATGGTAAAGAAGAAAAAGTGAAAGCCACACCGGGAAGCTATCTTACTTTGAGCCGCAAATGGAAAGACGGAGACACAATCGAGCTTCGCATGCCGTTTGAGTTTCATTTGGAACCAGTTATGGATCAGCAGAATATTGCCAGTTTATTTTATGGTCCTGTATTATTAGCCGCACAGGAAACGGAACCTCGAAAAGATTGGCGAAAAGTGACTTTGGACGCTAAAGATATCAGTAAATCGATTCAGGGTGACCCAAAGAAACTAGAGTTTACCATTGACGGAGTTCTCTATAAACCATTTTATGATACTTATGGCCGTCACTCTGTTTATATGGACGTTACGCTTAAATAATTTGCTTAAAAGCATTTAAAACAATCAAAAAGGCAATGAAAAAATCAATTATAAGTATTCTTTTATTCTTATTTATGACGACAACAGCGTTTTCAAGTGAACTTGTGGATGTAGTGAACACTTTTCAGTCAGATAAAACGGCACTGCAGAATTTTTATTCAAACAATGAATCGGAAGAATATTATGTGCGTTTTTCCAAGTTCTATGATGATTGGGGCAAGACGGTAAAAAATATTGATTTTAAAAGTTTATCCAAAGACGGAAAAGTCGATTATCTATTATTGAAAAACCTGATAGTCAAAGGTGATTATTTCTTGCAGCTGGAGTATAAAGCTTTTAAGGAAATCGAGGCTGTTTTAGATTTTTCAGACGAGATGAATCTTTTTGTTAAAGAAAGAAGAAGAGGCAAAAAACCGGTTTCAAATCAGCTGGCCAAATCGTTTGATGTGGCTGTAATCAGTATTGACAAAAAAATCGAGCAGTTAAAAGGCAAACCTTTCAAAGATTGGTTTGCTGCTGACAAAGCTTCAAAATCGGTAACTGCTTTTGAAAAATCACTTAAAGAAGCTTATGATTTCTATTATAGTTATGATCCTGATTTTACCTGGTGGATGGAAAAGCCATATAAAAAGCTGTCAGAAAAACTTAAAACATATGAAGATTTTTTAAAAACAAATTATCCCCAAACCAGTATAAAAGATGACGGAAGCGGTATCATTGGTAAACCAATAGGCAGAGAAGCTGTAATTAAAAGTCTGGCTTTTGAATACATTCCCTATTCACCAGAAGAATTAATTGCTACTGCTCAAAATCAATTTGAGTGGTGCAAGAAAGAAATGATCAAAGCTTCGACAGAATTGGGTTATGGAAACGATTGGAAAGCAGCATTGGAACACGTTAAAGACACTTATGTGCCTGCAGGCGAACAGCCTCAAGCGATTACGGATTTATATAATCAATCGGTAAAATTTATTGAGGACAGGGATTTAATTACTTTCCCGGATTTGGCAAAAGAAACCTGGCAGATGATTATGATGACGCCCGAACGGCAAAAGGTGAATCCCTTTTTTACCGGAGGATGGGAAATCAGTATTTCGTATCCTACCGAGGACATGGATCAGAAAGACAAACTGATGAGTATGCGGGGAAATAATCCAAATTTTTCCCGTGCTACGGTGCAGCATGAATTGCTGCCGGGTCACAATCTGCAGTTTTTTATGAACAGCCGTTACAAATCGTATCGAGCTCCTTTTGATACTCCTTTCTGGATGGAAGGCTGGGCTTTGTATTGGGAAATCAATCTTTGGAACAAACAGTTTCCGCAGACACCTGAGCAAAAATTAGGAATGTTATTCTGGAGAATTCACCGCTGTGCCCGAATCATTTTTTCGTTAAAATACCATTTGGGAGAAATGACACCGCAGCAATGTATTGATTTACTGGTGAATGAAGTCGGGCATGAAAGGGCAAATGCAGAAGCAGAAGTCAGACGTTCTTTTGCAAGCGGAGATGCACCTCTGTATCAGGTAGCGTACATGACGGGAGGATTACAGTTTTATGCTTTAAGAAACGAATTGCTGGCCAAAGGATGGACAGAGAAACAGTTTCATGACCGGGTTTTGAAGGAAAATATAATGCCGGTGGAAATGCTTAGGATTTTGCTTGAAGATTTACCGGTTTCAGAAGATTATAAAACAAACTGGAAGTTCTCAACAGATTTTAAATAATTAAAAAGCGCTTCTTTAAAGCGATGATTATAGACTGATAAAAAAAACTATAAATACCGAGATATGAAAAAAATAAAAATAGTAGCCTTGTCAATTTGCTGTTTAGTGGCTTCAAATAATTTGCAGGCACAAGAGTATTGGGACAGAATTAAAGCAAAAAATTCAACGCTTGAAATAGATAAGGGATTTATTAATTTGAATACAAAATCTTTTGAATTGAAATTGGTAAAATCATCCCAGACAGTAGCTGCCTTATCTCCGGTTAGCGACAAAAATTTCGATTTTACACCGGGAGACCGGCTGGCTATTCGTGATAAAGACGGGCTGTATCAGCTGGGCGATATTAATTTAAGGGTAAAGTCTGCGGACGGAAGCTGGAAAAGTTATTCGACAGCTGCCAAACGTTCTGCTGTTACGGCTTTGAATGTTTCCGGAAATGTTTTGGCTGGAGCAGATTTGTCCAATACCCTGCCTCAGGATATTCCTTTAACCATAAAACGTTTTTATGAAGAAAAGGATGGGAGTCTGGTAATGCGTTTTGAAATTACAAACAAATCAAATACTGCACAGGAAATAGGTGCTTTGGGTGTTCCAATGATTTTCAATAATATTCTTGAAGGAAAAACTCTGGATGAAACGCATGTTCAAAACGTGTTTTTTGATCCTTACATCGGTAAAGATGCCGGTTATCTTGAAGTTAAACGCCTGAGCGGTCACGGGCCGGCATTACTGCTGCTTCCTGAAGCGAATATGCCATTTGAGGCTTACCGCCCTTTATCGGATGATGAAACACCGCGTAGCATTGTTTTTGAAGGTTTTCATGAATGGATGCCGTTAAGCAAAGCCTATGCTGAAAACGAATGGAAAATCGCCGATCAATGGAATACACCAACTTTATTGGTGCTTCAGCCGGGAGAGGTTAAAAATTTTTCGCTGAAGTTTGTATCGGTTGATGAAATAAAAAATATTCAGTCCTCTCTGATTCAAAATGAGCGTCCTGTAGCCGTAGGAATTCCGGGTTATGTTTTGCCTCAGGATGTAGACGGACAGCTTTTTTTGAAATACAAAATAGCAGTGAAATCCTTTAAAATTGAGCCGGAAGGAGCTTTGACAGTTGAGGAAAAATCGAAAAACAAAAATGGATATTTCCAGTATGCCGTGCACGGTAAAAAATGGGGAAGAGCCAGATTGACAGTGATTTATGAAGATGGACTGCAGCAGACAATTAATTACAAGGTGATTAAATCTGAAAAAGAAGTTGTCGCCGATTTTGGGCATTTTTTGACAACGGCACAATGGTTTGATCAAAAGAACGATCCTTTTCACAGAAACCCGTCGGTAATATCATATGATTATGAAACCAAAAAACAAGTAGTTCAGGACAGCCGTGCCTGGATTTGCGGGCTGAGTGATGAAGGAGGTGCAGGCGGATGGCTTGGCGCGATGATGAAGCAGCTGATAGAACCGAATAAAGAAGAAATAAAAAAGCTGGAGCAGTTTGTGGATAAAACGTTATGGGGCGGTATTCAATACAATACAGCTGATACTCTTAAGTATGGGGTTAAGAAAAGTGTTTTTTATTATGAACCAGCAAAGATGCCGGAAGGAACGTACTGCAAAGACATTAATTTCAAGACTTGGGCCGCTTGGGACAAAAAAGGAGCTGATGATCCGGGACGTTCCTATAATTATCCGCACGTTGCCGCCGCACATTGGACAATGTACCGTCTGGCCAGATATTACAAAGGTTTGGTTACCAATCATTCTTGGGATTGGTATCTGAAGAGTGCTTACGAAACAAGTATTGCAATGACAAAATTGGCACCTTATTATGCGCAGTTTGGGCAAATGGAAGGAACTGTCTTTTTATTGATTTTAAAAGATTTAAAAACAGAAGGATATACAGAAATGGCCAATAATCTGGAAGCTAAAATGAAAGAAAGAGCTGATCATTGGAGAACACTTAATTATCCTTTTGGAAGCGAAATGCCTTGGGATTCCACAGGTCAGGAAGAGGTGTATATGTGGTCGGATTATTTTGGATATAATGATAAAGCGAAGGTTACTCTTGATGCTATTTTGGCTTATATGCCTACTATACCGCACTGGGCTTACAATGGAAATGCCCGCAGGTACTGGGATTTTTTATACGGAGGGAAACTTTCCAGAGTAGAGCGTCAGATTCATCATTATGGTTCGGCTTTGAATGCGATACCGGTTTTGGAGCAGTTCAAAAAAACACCTGATGATTTTCATCTGCTGAAAGTAGGTTACGGCGGATTATTAGGAGGAATTTCAAATATTACCGAAGATGGTTTTGGACCTGCAGCTTTCCATTCTTATCCTGAAACTCTGAAAATTGATTATTTATCCGGAGATTACGGTTCCGGTTTCTTTGGCTACGCCGTAAATACTGCGACCTTTATTACAAATGAAAAGGATTACGGCTGGGTTGCTTTTGGAGGTAATTTAAAAGAAAACGGCGATGAAGCTGAAGTAGAAATTACAACGGCTGCAAAATCTAAAATATTTCTTGCGCCCAAAAAAATGTGGCTGACTCTGGATGCGGGAACATTTAAAAGTATCAGTTACAATACAAAAACCGGTGCAGTAAAAATTACTTTGGATGCTAGAACGGAGTTTATGCCCGATGCTTATTTAAGAGTTGACAAAGATGTGAATCTTCCTTATGAAAAAGTCAGAGGAGCCTACAAAATTGCTTTGAAAAGTAAAGCCATTCAAATTAATTTATAATATTCGATGCTGAAAAAGAAACTAATATACAGCCTTATTGCATTTGCTTTTGCGGGAATAATTTTCGCCCAAAAGGACATTGAAATAAATGCCCCTGGAGCAAAAAATCCGATTTTACCAGGCTGGTTTGCCGATCCTACCATTAAAAAGTTTGGTGATATTTATTATATCTATGCCACTACAGATAATGAAATGCTGGCATCGGGGGCTCCCACAGTCTGGTACAGCAAAGACTTTAAAAACTGGTATAATTATGTAATGGAGATTCCTTCTTTTTCGGCAAAAGCGATTACTAATTTTTGGGCTCCCGACATAATTGAAGGGGAGGACGGTAAATATTATCTGTATTTTGGAAACTGTGAAATAGGCTGTAATATTTATGGATATGTTTCAGATACGCCTGTAGGGCCTTGGAAGAAATTAAGTGAAAATGACACACCAGTGATTTCAAATGGATTTCCAAGAGAAGGTTTTCCTTCATTGGATGCACAGTTTTTTAAAGACACTGACGGCAAAGTATACGGATATTGGGGAACCTGGGTGCATTACAACGGCGGATATGCTGTGGGTGAATTAAATAAAAAGACAATGGGTGACATGATGCATTCAGTTAATATACCATTGGAACAGACGCCGGCTCCGTTTGAAGCGGCTTATATGATGAAGAAAGGGTCGAAGTACATTTTGATGTATTCCGGTGCGTCCTGTCATGACGAGACCTACAATGTGCGGTATTCTTATTCGGATTCACCTTATGGGCCTTTTACTCCCGGAAAAAACAACCCGATTCTTAGCACCAATGAGGATAAGACAGTTCATGGCCCGGGACATCATTCGGTTTTGAAGGAGAATGATGATTACTACATTGTGTATCATAAGCACGATTACCCAATGACCAGAGGCGGGCTTGCGAGACAGGTCTGCATTGATAAAATGATTTTTGAAAATGATTCGACTATAAAAAAAGTGGTACCATCGAGTAAGGGAATAGGTGATTTGTTGAAATCTGATGTCCCTGATGATATTGCTTTTATGGCAAAAACAACAGCTTCGTCATTTTATCATTTGAAATCGCTTCAGTATGATTATGAGTACAAGCCTTCGTTTGCCACTGATGATAACAATGCAACGATGTGGAAAGCGGCTGATAATACCACTCCTCAGCATCTGACCATCGATTTGGGTACAGCCAAAAAAATAAAAAGGATAATGACCCAATTTGAATTTGCCAGTTATTATTATCAATACAAACTGGAATACTCAGCGGATGGAAACAAATGGAATATGTATGCGGATAAATCCAATAACCATACAGCCGGAAGCCCAATGATTGATGATAATGACGTAACTGCCCGTTATATTAAATTAACGGTTTTGACTACAGAAAAAGCAGGACTTTATGCTGCGGTTTGGAACATTAAAGTATACAGTTCATTGTTTGAGATTCCGCTGCAGCTGAAAAACAGAAAATCAGACAAAGATCCTGCAATAAAAAGCACAAAGAAATTATTGGTCGATCTTGATGCCAATAGAATTCAAGGAAATTCAATCGTTACCGGGATTGAAAATAAAGGGTCAATCGGAGGGATTTTCACCAAAAACGGAGAGGTTTCTTTGGAAAAAAAAGATGGAATTAAGGTTTTTAATTTTACAAACGGAGCTTTGACTCTGGATAAATCAGTGCCTAAAAGTCTGGCCTGGAACGGTTCTTATACAGTGGCGGTCTGGGTTAAAAATCCTGTTGTGTCAAATGAAGGGGAAATTTTGGCTTCTTGGTGTGACAGAACTGAATTTGGTTTGGCAAATTCATACAATGCTTTGGCATACAACAGCGGAAATTATGGAGCAGGAGTGCATCTGGATGGGCATTTCGATATGAGATATAATAAAGTGCCACAGGCTGATAAATGGCATCATATCGTTTTGACTTTTGATGGTGTTGTGGAGAACGTTTATGTGGATGGTATTTTGGACAATTCGCAAAACATGCTTTTGTCATCAGCTATTGATAAAGCAAAAATCATAATTGGGGCATCAGATATTGGTGAAAATTTCTCTGGCTTTATGGCTTCGCTGCGTATGTATGATTATGCGCTTAATCAGGGAGATGTAATGAATCTTATGAAGAAAACAAAACCTCAGATAAAATAAATTATTTGATGCATCCTTGATTAATAACTTTTAATTTTTAAGAAAATGACAATAGGTGTAGGCGGTTCATCAGTGGCAATTGAATTAGAAAAAATAGAAAACAGAATTCACAATGTGAAGTCTATTCAGCTGAATGAATATTTGGAACGGATTCAAAAAGCGGTGCGGTTAATGAAAGAGCATTCTGTGAAGGTTCTTTATCTAAACGCTGGGACCAATCTGTATTATTTTACGGGAACTCTTTGGAGTGCTTCGGAAAGAATGGTGGGCGCACTGTTGTTTGATGATGGTTCTCTGGAATATATAGTTCCAAAATTTGAAGAAGGCACTTTCAAAAAATACATGAAAGTTCAATCGACAATTAATTGCTGGGAAGAGCATGAATCTCCTTATTTATTGATTAGTAAATTATTGGAGGATAAAAATATTAGTGACGGCTCAATTGCCATTGATGAGTCGTCACCTTATTTTTTGGCTGATGGAATTTCAAAAGCAAATAGATCATTTGATTTTATTAATGCCCAGCAGATTACTGCAGGCTGCAGAATGCAAAAATCCAAAAATGAGATTGCGATAATTCAAAAAGCAAAAGACATTACGATCGAGGTTCAAAAAGCTGCTGCCAGGATATTAAGACCCGGTATTACTGTTGGAGAAGTTGTGGATTTTGTTAATAAAGCACACATTAAAGCGGGAATAGTTTCCGGTTCTTATTTCTGTATTGTTTTGTTTGGCGATGACACCCAATATCCTCATGGGGTTTCAGTTCCTCAGCCGTTAAAAGAAAATGAAGCTGTTATCATTGATACCGGCTGTAAACTGGAAGGATATCTTTCGGATATTACCAGATCATATGCTTATGGCGAAGCTTCTGATGTATACAGAACCTTTTGGAATTTGGAAAAGAAAACGCAGCAGTCCGCTTTTGAAGCAGCACAGATTGGTTCTTTCTGCGGATCGGTAGATGATGCTGCCCGAAAAACATTGGCAGAAGCAGGGTTAAGTTCTGATTATAATTTACCCGGATTGCCTCACAGGGTTGGTCACGGAACCGGACTCGATATTCATGAATATCCGTATTTAGTTAGAGGAAGTGAAATAAAACTGCTTGAAGGAATGGTGATAAGCAATGAACCAATGATATGTGTCCCAGGAAAATTTGGAATCCGGCATGAAGACCATTTTTACATGACCGAAAACGGACCGAAGTGGTTTACCACTCCCATGCAGAGTGTGGACAATCCTTTTGGGTATTAATTGGTTTCTAATTTTATAAAGAACATTAACTCACTTTAGTTAATAAAACTAGCGATTATGCAGCAAAATAAAACTCTGATAAAAAATTTAACTTGCTTACTTTGTTTTGCATTTTTCGTCGGTTTTTCTAAAGAATTGAAGGAGAAAGAATTATATCTTCCTAAAAAAGTCTGGATGATTCCTGATGATAATGATTATAAAAATCCAAATAGTGACTATAATTTTAATTATATGGTCACTTCAGAAAACATTGCAATCTTTTGGCATAAAGATTATGGGAAGAATCCAATGTCCAATCCCGAAGAATCAGAGCGTTTCAACCCTGATCGAATGTTGATTGAATGCGAAAGGATTTACGATATCTATGTCAATCAGCTGAAACTTGTGGAATCAGGTAATTCACTTGTAAATAAATACAAGATTTTGGTCTATGTATTCAAAGGTGAGGAAAAGACGGCTTTCGGTGGAGGAGAGGAAGATAAAGTTGGAATTTTTTGGACACCTGCGGTTCGTGTGCACAAAGAACCTTACGGAGTTTTGGCGCATGAATTGGGACACAGTTTTCAGTATTTAAGCCACGCCGATACAGGAAAAGGCACCGATGGAGTTATACAGGAAATGTCTGCACAGTATATGCTCTGGCAGGTATATCCTGACTGGATGACTTTTGAAAATTATCATTTGACGGATTATTTAAAAGGAACTTATTATGGTTTTCTGCATCCATATAATATGTATCATTCTCCTTATGTAATTGAATATTGGTCAGAGAAACGGGGAAAAGACTTTTTCGGAAAACTGATGCGGAATACTCAGGAAGGAGAAGATCCCGTAATGACATACAAACGCTTGAATGCACTCACACAAGAACAGTTTAATGATGAAATATTTGATGCCAGCCGAAAATTTATAACTTGGGATTTGAAAAGAATTGATTCTGTTGCCAAGCCTTATGCTAACAAGCATTACACCAAAGTTGATAAAATGCAAAATGGCTGGTATAAGATTGATTCAATCAATTGTCCTCAAAACTATGGCTACAATGGAATTAAGCTGCATGTTCCGCAATTTGGAACTAAAATAAAATTGAATTTTGAGGGAATTGCAGGAGCAGATGGATTTTCAAAAGTGAAAGCTGAAAAAGCGGGCTGGCGTTATGGTTTTGTGGCTCAATTAAAAAATGGAGACCGGGTGTATAGTGAAACTTTCAAAAAGAGTAAGGGCAAAGCTTCTTTTACAGTCCCAACAAACACCGAACATTTATGGCTGGTGGTTTCCGGTGCTCCTATTGAACATTGGCCACGGCCTAACCGATGGGGCGACAATCCAGACAAAACACCGGACGAGCAATGGCCTTATCAGTTTCAGTTATTTGGTACGGTTCCAGAGATTAATTAGAAGGAAAACCGTTTAGTGTTTATTGAAAAAATATAGATTTATTTTAAAAATATAAAAGATGAAGCAATTATTATTCTCACTGTTAGCCCTCCTGTGTTCCTCAATTCAGGCGCAAGAAATGATTCGCATTGAAACAGAAAGTTCGGCTCTTGTTTTAAAAATAGGTAAGAACAAAAAGCTTTATCAGACTTATTTTGGAACTAAGCTGAATAACAGTTTAGAGTATGAATTTATTTCGAAAGAAAACACCAAGAAATTTGTCATAAACGATGGCAATCCTTTAATCGATCTGCGTCATCTGGCTTACCCTGCTTTTGGCACAGATAATTTATTTGAACCCGCCATCCGGATAACGCACAACGATGGAAATCCTTCATTGGAATTGGAATATCAAAATCATAATTCTGCAAAAATAGATGCCAATACTACGGAAACTGTCATTCGCTTAAAAGACCCTCAATATCCTGTATTTGTTGATCTTCACTATAAAGTTTTTTACAAAGAAAATGTAATCGAGTCGTGGACAGAAGTTCAGCATCAGGAAAAAAAGCCGGTGATGCTTTATAATTATGCTTCCTCAGCTTTGCATTTGGATGCCGATAAATACTGGCTGACCCAATTTTATAGTGATGTTGTCGAAGAGATGCGAATGGAAGAAAGTCAGCTTACCAGAGGAAGTAAAGTCATTGATTCAAAATTGGGAGTGCGGACTAATATGTTTGCTTCACCCAATTTTTTTCTTTCGTTGAATTCAAAGTCAAGTGAAAATACTGGCGAAGTTATTGCAGGTACTATAGCTTGGTCGGGTAACTTTAAGCATACATTTGAGATTGATAATAATAATGAACTGCGAATCGTTTCAGGCATCAATGAATTTGCTTCCGAATACAATTTGGAACCCAAAGAAATATTTAAAACACCAGCTTTTATTTATACGTTTTCCAATAATGGAAAAGGGCAGGCCAGCAGAAATCTGCACAATTGGGCAAGAAAATATGGTCTGAAAGACGGTGAAAAACCACGTCTTACTTTGCTGAATAATTGGGAGACAACTTTTTTTGACTTTGATCAGACTAAATTGGCTAATATGTTTATCGATGCCAAAACATTGGGAGTCGATATGTTTTTACTCGATGACGGCTGGTTTGGGAATAAATACCCAAGAAGCGGTTCGACTTCGGGTTTGGGAGATTGGCAGGCGACTAAAGCAAAACTTCCCGATGGGATTGGTTTTCTATTGGAACAGGCTAAAAAAACAGATGTAAAATTTGGTATTTGGATTGAACCAGAAATGATTAATGAAAAAACCGAATTGTATGAAAAGCATCCCGATTGGGTATTAAGCCTTCCAAATAGAGAAAAGAGTTTTTATAGAACACAATTGGTTCTTGATTTATGTAATCCAAAAGTGCAGGATTTTGTGTTTAAGGTGGTCGATGATATTATGCAGACACAGTCGGGTGTGGCTTTCTTTAAATGGGACTGTAATCGAATGATGACCAGTGCGTATTCGACTTATTTAAAAAATCAGCAATCCCATTTGTTTATTGATTACACCAAGGGATTGTACAAAGTTTTGGACCGAATAAAGTCGAAATACCCGAATCTGCCAATGATGCTCTGCGCCGGAGGAGGAGGCAGGTCGGATTATGGAATGCTGAATTATTTCACCGAGTTTTGGGCGAGCGATAATACCGATCCTTTTGACCGTATTTTTATTCAGTGGGGATATTCTAATTTTTATCCGGCATTGGCGGTTTGCAATCACGTTACTTCTATGGGGAATCAATCCATAAAGTTTAGAACCGATGTGGCCATGATGGGTAAACTGGGTTTTGATATTCATGTTGGAGGCCTTAAGGACGACGAATTGAAATATTGTCAGGAGGCAGTTGCCAATTACAAACGATTAAGTCCAGCAATCTGGCAGGGAGAATTGTACCGATTGGTTTCGCCTTATGAGGACAGCAGGGCAGTATTGATGTATGTCAATGAAAATAAAACGAAGTCGGTGCTTTTTTCATATACCCTGCATCCACTGACAGATCCTAATTATGGTTTGGTCAGATTAGAGGGGCTTGATGCCAAAAAAATGTATAAAGTAGAAGAAATCAATGTAATGCCGAAAGGGAAAAAGACTTTTGAAGAATCAGGAACTGTATATTCGGGTGATTTCCTCATGAAAATCGGATTGAAAGTTTCTTCTTCCCGTCAGGAAAACAGTGTAGTGCTCGAAATTACCGCTGTGGAATAGGTGTGTATTACAGTATTGAAATTTAGAATCCAGTATCTCGAATCATTTTTTGTTTTTAAAATAATTATCCAATAAGATCTGCGCTGCTGCAAAAGGTGAAATTTCATTGTTATCAACTGCTTTTTTTGCGGAATTTAATAGTTCAGTGATTTTTGGCTGATTGTGAAAATTATTTTTTAATTGTTCATCAATGGTTTCCATCATCCAGGAGATATTCTGCTCTTTTCTTTTTTCTTCAAAATAATGATTCGACTGTACTATTTCGAAATAATTTAAAATTGTCTGCCAGACTGTATCAATTCCTTCTCTGGTCAAAGCACTGCAGGTTGAAACCGTAGGAATCCATCCTGATTTTTTTGGAGAAAATAAATGAAGGGCTCGGTTGAATTCTAGTTTTGCCGCTTGCGCTTTCTTGATATTATCTCCATCTGCTTTATTGATTATAACTGCATCGGCCATTTCCATAATACCGCGTTTGATGCCTTGAAGTTCATCGCCGGCGCCGGCAATTTTTAATAGTAAAAAGAAATCGACCATACTGTGAACCGCTGTTTCGCTTTGTCCTACGCCTACAGTTTCGATTAAGATAACATCAAATCCAAAGGCTTCGCAAAGCGTAATCGTTTCTCTTGTTTTGCGGGCAACACCGCCAAGAGTTTCTCCTGATGCCGATGGGCGGATAAAAGCATTTTCGTCTTTTACCAATTCTTCCATTCGGGTTTTATCGCCGAGAATGCTCCCGTGCGAAATGGTACTGCTGGGGTCAACGGCAAGAACTGCAGCTTTTTTTCCTAAACTTGTCAAATGTTTTCCAAAAGCTTCAATGAAAGTGCTTTTGCCAACGCCCGGAACACCTGTGATGCCTATACGCAGGGAGTTATTAGCATGGGGAAGACAGCCTTGGATAATTTCATTTGCTTTGGCTAAATGATCGTTATTAGTGCTTTCAATTAAGGTGATGGAACGGCTTAGAGCTGTTATGTTTTTTGATAAAATTCCTTCGATTAATTCTGATGCTGAAGGCTGTTTTTTTCTTGACTCTTTGATTTGGCGTATAGCATTCAAGCTGATTGTTTCTTGATGGGAAACACCGGATTTTAGTTTTAAAGTGCTTGAATTTGTTTTTTGGACTGACAAAATTTTTGTTTTTTTTGAAAGAAGTAAAAGTAATCAAAACAAAAACAGTTTCAAAAGCGGAAAAATGCTTTTGAAACTGTTTTTTGTGAATTAATGAGTCTTGTAAATTAATAAGCTGCAGTAAAACGAACCTGATGATGTTTTGGGTTTTCTGCTTCGTCAGCAATAACCACTGCTAAATCTTCGACTGAAAGTATGCTTCGCTGTTCTTCGTTAAAAACCGGATTTTCTAGACCCAATCTATATTTTCCTGTTCGTCCTGTTGTGATTCCCTGATGCATTTCGATAGCAGGACTGAAAAAAGCCCAGTCTAATTCTTTTTCTTCTTTAATGATGTTTAAATATTCTCTTGCGGCCGAAGCAGCTTCGTAATATTCTTTTGGAAATTCTGCAGTATCAACTAGCTGTACATCTGGTGCAATGTATAAACTTCCGGCACCGCCAATGGTGATGAATCTTTTTATCCCTGATTTTTTTACAACTTCTTGAATAGCTTTGGATCCTGCAATAAATTCATCGTGGATATTTGGGTTCGTCCAGCCTGGATTGTATGCATTAACAATAATATCGTTTCCTTTTAAGGTTTCTGCTAATGAATCTGTATTAAAGATATCGGCTGCCACCCATTTAGCATCAGAAGTATCTTTTGGGGTTCTTGCAATAGCAGTAATTTCATGGTTTCTGCCTGCTAATTCATTTAAAATTGCGGATCCTACAAATCCTGTAGCTCCAATAATAGCGATTTTCATAGTTATATATATTTAAAAGTAATAAAAAATGTTACAGTTTTAATCAAAAAAATAGAACTAAAATTTATTGGAAAAATCTTCCAGTGTGATTTCGCTCAGCTGTGAGCCGATTGTCTGGTTGATATCTTCATATAAATTTTCTAAATTTTTATTGATTTGTCTTCCAATAGGGCAATCTGGATTTGGGTCGTTTTTAGAAAAACCTAATGTTACGGTATCAAAAGTCATTTTGAAAATGTCATCCAAAGTGATTTTTGATGTCGATTTCAACAGGCGCGTACCACCGTTTTTGCCTTCTTTGCTTTCTACAATATTGTTTTTTTTCAGGTTTGCAATTTCTTTTCTGACCAAAACCGGGTGAACATTCATACTGCCCGCAATAAAATCTGATGATAGATAATCATCTGGAAATTTAGAAAGCAAAGTCAGAATGTGAATTGTTATGGCAAATTTACCTGAAATCATACTGTAATAAAATTTATTGCAAATATAAAACTAAAATTGATATCGGCAAGACTGTTAGTGAAAAAAATGATGGTCTTAAAAATTTAAAGTGGTATTTTTGCAGTCAATTCTGCATTATGTATAATATCATTTTAATCTTCGTTTGTTTATTAGCCGGTGTCTTTTTACAGAAAGTAAAGCGTTTACCGATCAATTTATATAAGAAGCTGAATTATATTGTTATTTATTTTTGTCTTCCCTCATTAGCCTTATTTTACATTCCAAAAATTGTGCTGGATACAAAATTACTGTACCCGATTGGTGTTACCTGGATTGGGTTTACAACAGCAATTTTGTTTTTTAGTCTGTTGGGGGCGCGGTTAAAATGGTCCAGAAAACTGACAGGCTGCATGATTATGACTGCGGGTTTTAGTAATACGTCTTTTTTAGGATTTCCAATTATTCAGGCTCTGTACGGGAATGAAGGATTGAAAATGGCTATTCTGGTCGATCAGCCGGGGACATTTGTCGTGCTTTCCACTTTGGGAGTTTTTATCGCCACTTTATATTCTACCGGAAGCCCAAACGGACTGGAGATTATCAAAAAAATACTTTTTTTTCCGCCGTTTATTGCATTTCTGCTGGCCTGTTTTATGAATGTTTTTCATTTTGATTTTCATGAATATATTCAGTTTGGCCTGCAGAAGGCGGGGAGTGTAATGACGCCTTTAGCAATGCTTTCGGTAGGACTGCAGCTGCAGTTTGACAGAAAGAGCAAGCATTTCAAATTTTTGGGATTAGGACTTGTCTATAAATTAATCATGACTCCGGCTTTAATTTATCTGCTGTATGTTGTGATTATGAAGCAGCATTCGCAGATGATTCAGGTATCGGTTATGGAAGCAGCGATGGCTCCGATGATTTCGTCCAGTATTATTGCTTCTTCTTATGGTTTAAAGCCTCGATTGTGCAGTATGATGATCGGTTTTGGAATTCCTCTTTCTTTTATCACGTTAGTATTTTGGTATTTTATTGCTAATTCAATTTGAAATTAAGAAGAGAATTTAAGGTGCTTAATCAATAACAGTTATAAAATGTGCTACTGTTAATCGTAATGATGTCTGCATTTTACGATTTGTATTTCATCCTCTAAATATCTGTAAATTAATCGATGCTCATCATCAATGCGTCGAGACCAAAAACCAGCATACTTATGTTTTAGGGGTTCAGGTTTTCCAATTCCTTCAAAAGGAGTGCGAGATATATCTTTGAGCAGCTCATTAATTTTTTTCACTTTTTTTTTGTCGATTTTTTGCCAATACAAATAATCTTCCCAAGATTCATCCACGAAGATATATTTCATATTTATTCTTCTATTAAATCTTTAGCAAATGATTGGCTGTTTTTCATTTTATCAATAGCAGCATCGAGACGCTTTTCATTGAGGCGTGAAGATAATTCATAATTTGTTGCAATTAATGAATTATACTCTTCAAGCGATATTACAACAATCCCAGAATCTTTTCCTCTATTAATTATAAGGGTTTCAAAATTTTTTGCGACAACATCAAAGTAGGATTTAATGTCTTTTCTAAAATCAGAAATATTAGTGATTACCATAGTTGTGTTTTTATGTACAAATATATGTACAATGTTTTAATGATTTATCGAAAGAGTGGAGAATTTTTATATCACATTAATTTAAAAATTAAAAACCGGTTTATTTCATTTTATACGTAATTCTATTTGATAAACTTAGCTTTTGCCAAGTTTGGAGAGATATTTCAATAACTTTGACACACTATAAATCCTAATTTGCTAAATTAATTGATTTATTTTGGCATACTGCAGTAACATAATAGTTTTTGCATCTTTTATTTCGCCAGATTCTATCATGACATACGCTTGGTCAAAAGGAATCTCGAGGACCTCAATTTCTTCGTGTTCGTTTGCCAGTCCTCCGCCTTCATTTACTTTCATGCTGATGTCGTATTCGCCTATGAAGTAATGCAGAATTTCGGTTACCGCTCCCGGTGACATATAGGCTTCAAAAACTTTTTTAACTTTCTGGATTCGGTAGCCCGTTTCTTCTTCCGTCTCGCGGATGATGCAGGCTTCTGGGTTGTCTTCATCCAAAAGGCCGGCACAGACTTCTATCATTAAACCGCTTTTGTTGCCGTTCATATAGCTGGGCAGTCTAAACTGGCGTGTCAGAATAACAGTTTTTTTGTGTTTGTTGTACAGTAAAATTGCAGCTCCATTGCCTCTGTCATACACTTCACGTACCTGAGTGTCCCATGTTCCGTCTTTTTTTTGATAATCAACAGTTACTTTGTTCAGGATGTACCAGTTGTCCGAAAGTAATTCGGTTTTCTGTATTTTGTACTTAGGATTGTCCATGTTTTCATGTTTTTAATGCTAAAAAAAACGCCCCGATAATTCGGGACGTTTACTTATTATTTTAAAATTGTCTGTTTTCTGTCTGGTCCAACAGAAACAATTTTTATTGGAACTTCAACTTCTTTTTCAATGAATTCGATGTATTCTTTCAGTTCAACAGGTAATTCTTCGTAAGTTGTCATGCCTGTTAAATCTTGGTGCCATCCTTTGAATTCTTTGAATACCGGGGTTACATTTTCCGGTTCGATGTTGTAAGGGAAATGTGAAATATTTTTTCCTTTATAGTTGTATTCAGTACATACTTTTAAAGTTTCGAAACCAGAAAGAACATCACCTTTCATCATCATTAACTGTGTTACACCGTTAATTTGAACAGCATATTTTAATGCTACTAAATCTAACCATCCGCAGCGTCTTTGTCTTCCAGTAACTGAACCAAATTCGTTTCCAACTTTGGCCATTGTAGCACCGTCTTCGTCAAAAAGTTCTGTTGGGAAAGGACCGCTTCCTACGCGTGTTACGTAAGCTTTGAAAATTCCGTATACTTCTTTGATTTTATTAGGAGCAATCCCTAAACCTGTACAAGCTCCAGCAGCAGTAGTATTTGATGAAGTTACAAATGGATATGTTCCAAAATCAACATCTAATAATGAACCTTGAGCACCTTCACAAAGGATTGATTTTCCAGCTTTTTGAGCTTGCGCTAAATATTCTTCACTGTCAATAAAGTCTAATGTTTTTAAAACTTCGATAGATTCGAAGAATTCTTTTTCCATTTCGGCCAAATTGTACTGAATGTTGACATCGTAGAATTTAATCATTTCCTCGTGTTTGTCAGCCAAAGCTCTGTAACGCTCTTCGAAATCTTCTAGTTCAGTATCTCCGACACGCAGACCGTTTCTTCCGGTTTTGTCCATGTAAGTTGGTCCGATTCCTTTAAGTGTAGAACCAATTTTTGCTTTACCTTTTGAAGCTTCAGATGCAGCATCCAATAAACGGTGTGTTGGTAAAATTAAGTGTGCTTTTCTGGAAATAATTAATTTGGATTTGATATCCATATTAAATTTTTCAAGACCTTCAATCTCTTTTTGAAATACTACTGGGTCAATTACTACTCCGTTTCCAATAATGTTTACGGCTGTTTTATGAAAAATTCCAGATGGAATAGTTCTTAGAACGTGTTTAATTCCGTCAAATTCCAAAGTGTGTCCTGCATTTGGCCCACCTTGGAAACGAGCAATTATGTCATAATTTGATGTAAGAACGTCAACAATTTTTCCTTTTCCTTCATCTCCCCATTGTAATCCTAATAATAAATCTACAGTCATTCTATGTTTTATTTGCAGTTAATTTTCTAATGTATTTTCTTCTGTTTTTGCTTGTTTCTTGTTTCCGTATAAGTATAGGGAATGATTGGTGATTTCGATATCAAAAATTTCTTCGATTGTTTTTTTGATAGTCTGAATCCGCGGATCGCAAAACTCAATTACTTCACCAGTATCAGTCATAATGATATGATCGTGCTGTTTGTCAAAATATGATTTTTCGTAATGTGCCTGATTTTGCCCAAATTGATGTTTGCGGACCAGGGCGCAGTCTAATAATAGTTCGATTGTATTGTAAAGGGTGGCCCTGCTGACACGGTAGTTTTTGTTTTTCATTTTGAGGTATAGATTTTCTATATCAAAATGTTCTTCACTTTCGTATATTTCCTGAAGGATAGCATAACGTTCTGGTGTTTTGCGATGTCCTTTGTTTTCAAGATACATTGTAAAAACATTTTTTACAATCTCTTGATTTTTGTTGTTATCTGTAGAAATGAGTGTCATATCCTGCAAAGATAAATTATTATTTTAAAAGTTTAAAAAAATAGGGTTTTAATTCTATTTCCTGAGTTTTATTTATAGGTGTTTAAGACTTTATTATTGAGGTGTTTCTCCATGATAAATTAGGTTCTGGATTACTGCGTGAGAGATAGAAGCAATCCGCCGCTGCGTAGCGTATAGCCCGACAGCATTAGGGAAAGAGACCGTGTATGTCATATTGTTAGCAGGTCTCTTTTCCTAATGGTGGCACGCCCAAATGGTTTTTGTAATTATCTGCTGCTGTTTTCTGGTTTTGAATATCACAATTTTTATTGTTAAAGTTTATTTTGTGATGTTTTAATTTTTATACACCCGTGTTACTTTGTCAATTCCATCAATCTTTTTGATGTTGTCCATTAGTTTTTTCAAAATAGTGATGTTGGGTACGATTACAGATATCTGTCCTTTGAAAATACCCGCTTCTCCATTGAGTGAAATACTTTGTATATTCACGTTCATATTGTTTGAAATCACTTTTGTCAGCTCGTTTGTAAGTCCTAAACTGTCCATTCCCATAATGTTGATGGTGGCTTTGAAGTCCTGCTGAGTAGAGTCGATCCACTTGGCCTGCATGATTCGGTAAGCATAATTGGACTGTAAGGCAATGGCATTCGGGCAGTCTTTTTTGTGTATTTTGATACCTTCGTTTATGGTGACAAAACCAAATACTTCATCACCCGGAATGGGGTTGCAGCAACTGGATAATTTATAATCGAGTTTGTCCTGCGTTTTTCCAAAAACCAGCATGTCATAATTGCTGCTGATAACCTGCTTGTGAATATCCTCGTTGGGAGCATTGTTATTGCGCTTGATTTTATTTTTGAAAAAGTTGATTAAAGAATTGCTTTTCTGGCTGGCATAATCTTTTAGCTGCTGGTTGTCAATTGATCCGACGCCAACTCTGTAAAACAGATCCAGACTTGTTTTTAGTTTAAAAAAGTTAACTAACTCATTAGTTGTCTGTTCGTTTAACGTTACTTTGAGATGTTTCAGTTTGCGGGTAAGCAGTTCTTTTCCGTCTTCGGCGATTTTTTTCGTGTTCTCATTGAGAACGTTTCTTATTTTATTTTTTGCTCTCGAAGTGGTTACAAAATCAAGCCAGTTGACAGTTGGTTTTTGATGGGGCGAAGTGATGATTTCAACTTGATCACCGCTTTTTAATTCATAATTCAGCGGAACTAATTTTCCGTTGACTCTGGTTCCTCTTGTTTTTATTCCGATTTCAGAATGAATGCTGAATGCAAAATCCAGCGATGTTGCCCCTTTTGGAAGAGATTTGATTTCTCCTTTTGGGGTGAAAATATAAATCTCTTTGGAATACAGGTTCATTTTGAAATCCTCGACAAAATCGACGGCACTCGTCTCCGAATTTTCAAGCGCTTCTTTGAGCAGATTTAACCAAACATCGAGACCGTTTTCTTCGGTTGCTCCGTTTTTGTATTTGTAATGAGCAGCGTAGCCTTTTTCGGCTATTTCATCCATGCGTTCGCTTCGCACCTGTACTTCTACCCAGCGTCCTTTTGGTCCCATAACGGTAATGTGCAAGGCTTCGTAGCCAGTTGATTTTGGCGAAGATATCCAGTCACGCAATCGGCTAGGGCTGGGTCTGTAATGATCTGTTACGATGGAATATATTTTCCAGGCCAGGAATTTCTCATCATGTGGATTTGACTTGTAAACAATACGCAGAGCAAACTTATCATAGACTTCATCAAAACTTACATTTTGTGCCAGCATTTTTCTATTTATCGAATAAATGGATTTTGGACGGCCTTTGATGATATAGTCGATGTTTTCTTCGTCTAAAGCTTTTTTGAGTACTTCGGATATGTCTTTGATGTAAAGATCCTGTTCTTCCTTAGTTTCTCTTATTCTGCTGACAATGTTATTGTATCTCTCTGGTTCTGTATATTTTAATCCTAAGTCTTCGAGTTTGTTTTTTATTTTATAAAGCCCCAGTCGATGTGCCAATGGTGCATAGATATATAACGTCTCTGAAGCTAGTTTGACCTGTTTGTAATCTTCCATAGAGTCCATAGTAAGCATATTATGGAGTCTGTCTGCTATTTTTATGAGGATTACCCTAACATCATCATTAAGAGTCAAAAGCATTTTGCGGAAATTCTCTGCCTGCATGGATACATTAAGGTCTTTTTGTACCAATGATATCTTTGTCAAGCCTTCGACCAATTGAGCAATTTTTGGTCCAAACATCTTTTCGATGTCTTTGACAGTAATGGGAGTATCTTCGACAACGTCGTGCATTAAGGCTGCAGCAATAGAAGTTGCGCCCAAACCAATGTCTGAAGCTACAATTTTGGCAACAGCAATCGGATGGAATATATAGGCCTCTCCAGATTTTCTGCGCTGGTCTTTATGAGCGTCTACAGCAACATCAAACGCCTTGCGTATCACTTTCTTATCCTCTGTGGTTAAGGTTTGATAACTAATGCGAAGAAGCTCTTTGTATTCGTGAGCAATTGCTTTGTTTTCTTTTTCTATATCGATTTCTATCATAACGGCATGGTTCAATTCTTAAAAATAAGAAATTTTCAGGAGATTTGCAAAGGTTTTGTGGAGCAGAATTTAGATATGGGAATTAAGAGGCTATTTTTTTTAGATTAAAAAATCTTTTAAAAAATCTAATTTTAAAAACCTTGCATGATATTATTCTGCAATCTGAGATCTAAATTCTGCAATCTAAAAACCTCTTTGTCTTTTCGCTTCAAATATCAAAATAGCGGCTGCTACCGAAACATTCATACTGTCAATTTCACCCTGCATTGGGATAATAATATTTTGAGCTGCCATATCACGCCATTCCTGTGTAAGGCCTGTGGCTTCAGTTCCAACAACCAATGCTGTTGGCGATGTATAATCCTGGGTATGATAGGAAGTAGAATTTTGCAGCGTGGCACAATAAAAATTAATGTTCCGCTCTTTCAAAAAAGCAATAATTTCGGAAGTAGTTCCTGTTGCAATCTGGTTGGTAAACAAACAGCCAACGCTTGAACGAACAACATTAGGATTGTACAAATCACTTTTTGGATTGGCTATAATCACGGCGTCAAGATTTGCTGCATCAGCTGTACGCAATAATGCACCAATATTCCCTGGTTTTTCTGGAGCTTCCGCAATAAGAATCAGCGGATTTTCGGATAACTGTAAGTCGGATAACTGCATTGATTTGGCTTTGGCTACTGCCAAAATTCCTTCGGTGGTATCTCTGTATGCCAGTTTTTGATAGACTTCTCTGCTGATTTCAATTAACTCGGCATTATCGGATAATTTTCGGGTTTCGGTTTCCGGGTATACTTCGGGTAAAAACAAAACCGTTTCTATTACGTATCCGCCTTTCAAAGCCAGCGAAATTTCTCTTTTCCCTTCAATCAAAAATGTTCCTGATTGTTTACGGGCTTTTGCTTTTTCCTGTAATAAGACCAAAGATTTAATAAACGGATTTTGTATGGAGGCGATTTGTTTCAATGGAAAAGATGCTTAGTTATGAAGTGCTAAGGTACTACCATTTTTTAAATTCTAAAAACCTCCTGATTGAAACGGTATTGACTAGAAATATGTCAGAGCAATTGTTATGTAATTTGTGTTGAAAATTTTGTTCTGTGTAAGCAGTTTTATTTTATGAATACTGATCTATCTGCAATCTAAAATCTAAAATCTGCAGTCTGAAATTTTTACAAAATCCCCCTTGCTTTGATTTCTAAATATTTATTAATGGTGTCCAAAGTCAGATTTTGCGGCTGGGTAAGGACAGAATAAATACCGTATTTCTTAAGTTCGTTGACGATTAATCTTTTTTCGAATGCAAATTTTTCGGCGATTACCTTGTCGTATACTTCTTGAATATTTTCGGCTTTTTTGATGATGATTTCGTTGAGTTCTGTGTTTTGAAAGAAAACTACAACCAATAAATGATTTTTTGCTATTCCTTTCAAATAAGGAAGCTGCCGATGCAGAGCGTCCATCGTTTCAAAATTGGTGTACAAAATAATCAGACTCCTTTGATTGATGTTTTTTTTGATGTCCGTGTACAAACGGCTGAAATCACTTTCAAAAAAATCAGTTTTGATGTTATATAAGGTTTCCAGAATTTTGTGCATTTGCGAAGCGCGCCTTTCAGCAAAAACCCGGTTTTCTACTTTTTTCGAAAAGGCAAACATTCCTGCTTTATCCTGTTTTTTCAAGATAACATTCGATAAAACCAAGGTGGCATTGATGGCATAATCCAGCAGACTTAGTCCATTAAATGGCATTTTCATTACACGGCCTTTGTCAATAATCATATAAACTGACTGCGATTTTTCGTCCTGAAACTGATTGACCATTAGTGCATTTTTCTTGGCCGTTGCTTTCCAGTTCAGTGTTCTTATATCATCTCCCTGATTGTATTCTTTGATTTGTTCAAATTCCATTGTGTGGCCTATCCTGCGGATTTTCTTGATGCCGTATTGAAACAAATTGTTAGAAAAAGCCATCAGGCTGTATTTTCGTAACTGAATGTAGGATGGATATGTCGGAACTATTCTTCCGTTATCGAATTGAAACCGTCTCGAAATTAAAGATAGAGGAGAAGAAACGTAGATATTCAAATTCCCGAACGAATATTCGCCACGCTCAGTGGGGCGCAGATAATACTGGATTTCGTTTTGTGAAGCCGCTTTTACTTTTCGTTTGATTTCAAAATTGCGGACTTGGAACTGGAAAGGGATTTCGTCAATTATTTTTACTGAAACAGGGAAAGTATAAAAGTTTTTGATATTGACTCTGATTTCATTTTCATCGCCGTTTGATAGTTTTTCAGACATAATCCGTGTCCCCTCAATACCGTCTTTTGCAAAAAACAGAATTATGATATCCAGAACTAAAAAAGTCAATAGAACCAACAGCACATACCAAGCGGCATTGTACAAGGCCGGGAAAATAAAGGCCAAAATGAACAATCCCATAACGCCCAAAAGCGCATAGAAAAAGAAATTGTTGATGTATAAATTTTTTATTGGTTTCATAATTTTTGGAATCTGGAAATCTTGAATTAATTGTGTATTTGCTTAACTATATATTCCATTATTTGATTATTTCCATTCAAAAAGTCCTGATAAGTATTGTGAATTTCTATATCTGGAAATAATGAATTTTCTTGATTTTTTGCTTTATCCGGTCTTTCAGCATATACGTAAGACAAAGAAATAATCTTCTTGGTATTTGGTAATTTAAATGCTGAACCAGCAGTTTGAGTAGTTGGTTTATTGCCTAATGGTTTACCGACAATTACGGCTAAATGGTTATCTGCAATTGTTGTTGCTAAAACCTGTCCTGCACTAAATGTTTGAGGCCCAATAATGAGGTACACTTTTCCTTTAAATTTAGGTATTGTTTTATCGAGAAAAAAAGGACTATTTTCTTTGGTAATATCTTCAAAATAGGGCTGGTTGAATAGCTTTTCTGTAATATTTACTTCTCCTTTTGGTAAATCTGTTTGATACTTTGCTTTATATAAAGCATTGTAATTTTTATAATCATTTTTTATTTGGGTTTTAAAATATTCCGAATTGTTTATATATTCCTTGAATCCAACGGGTTCATTTTCTGTTAAATACCAAATAAGTTGTTTTCCGAGTCGTTCGTCACCTCCAGTGTTATAACTCAGATCAATGATGAGATTATCAATTTTTTGTTCTTGTATTCTTTTAAAAAAAGATTGGAGGAATTCGCCAAAATTAGCATTCCTGACGTCTTTGTCTATGAAAAGTTTAAGAGCAATGGGTTTGGTGATAAAATTCGTGTAATTGCCTATTTCTGATTTAACACTTACATAATCCAGACATTTATTCATTTGCAAATAGGCAAAATTTTGGCTCTTGGAAATTGAGTCATAAAATCCATTGTTTTGTTTAAATGTAAATCGATATTTTGGTTTTTGTGTTTTAACTTTGTATCCTTTAATTATTTTTTTTTCTTTATCATTTAATGTAAAATTGGAAATTCTTCCATTATTATTTTCAACTTCAAAATTTAACTTTTTATTATTTTGTGTAATTACGCCAATAGCTTCCCAATAGGAAGGGAAACAATAAGAATAATGAGAAAGAAATTGAAAGTATTTCCAATGTTCATTTTCGCCACTTTCAAATTCAATTATTTTTTGTTCTATTACTTTAATTGGAATATTGTTGATTGAAATTATTTTTTTTCCAATTATTGTACTGTCAACTTCCTTGTCAATATTTCCAATAACCCAACTTTCTTTTTCCTTATAAAGTCCTAAACCATATATAGTTTTGTCATATTTATTGAAATTTATTGAATAATTTGAATGACCATCTTTAAGTGTGGAAATAAATTTTTTGAGCAATATGTCAAATTCTTTCTCATTTACTGTTTGTGATGCTTTTGTTATAAATTGATTTGATTTTTCGTCAAAATCAGGTATTTTATTGTAAAGTCTCGGATAGGCTTCTTTTATAATAGCTACGGTGTAAAGCGCATCTTTATGAAAGTCTGAAAATGAATTAAATCCAGCTGATTTTTTATAGTCAGTTTTGGGTGTTTTTACAGTCATTTTTTGCAAACTCTGCCTGCTACAAGAAGCCAATATAAAACAAAGTATAATTGAAACTAAAAGGGATTTTTTATTCATTGGGTTGTTCGTAAAGATTAAATTTTTACAAACTCTGTCAAAGTTTTGAACTTCGACAGAGTTTATAGTGTTTTTACTACCTCGGAATCTCCACGCTCTCCAATATTTGCTTGACAATTTCGATGCTCGTAATTCCTTCCATTTCACGTTCAGGAGTTACAATCACACGGTGCTGTAAAACAGGGATAGCTGCTTCCTTAATATCTTCCGGAGTTACAAAATCACGGCCCCGTATAGCAGCAAAACCTTTGGCAGCGTTTAAAATAGCAATCGAAGCACGAGGCGAAGCACCAAGATATAAAAAGGCGTTTTCACGAGTGTTAACCACAATTTTAGCAATGTATTCCAGCAGGTTTTGTTCTACAATTATTTGTTTGACCAATGTTTGGTACTGCTTAATTTCTTCCGATGAAAGCAGGGTTTTAATATTGTCCAGTTTGCCTTGGTTCTGTAGTAAATGTTCTCTTTGGATTATGGCAATTTCTTCGTCTATTTTTGGATATTCGATAGAAATTTTGAATAAAAAACGGTCTAATTGTGCTTCTGGCAAGCGGTAGGTTCCTTCCTGTTCAATTGGATTTTGGGTTGCAATAACCAAGAAAGGCGTGTCAAGAGCATAGGTCACGCCATCAATTGTAATTTGGCGTTCTTCCATAACTTCAAAAAGGGCTGCCTGAGTTTTTGCAGGAGCACGATTGATTTCATCAATCAAAATCAAGTTGGAGAAAATGGGTCCTTTTTTGAATTCGAATTCTGATTTTTTCAGGTCAAAAACGGAAGTTCCTAATATATCAGAAGGCATTAAATCAGGTGTAAACTGAATCCGGCTGAATCCAATGTTTAAAGTCTTGGACAAAAGTTTTGCTGTAATCGTTTTGGCAACGCCCGGAACACCTTCAAGCAAAACATGACCATTGGACAGGATAGCGACCAGCAGCTGATCAATCATTTTGTTCTGCCCCACGATAACAGTTTCGAGTTCTTGTTTAATAGCATTGATACTGTTTAAAAGCGGTTCCAAGTTGATTCGGGATTGAAAATTTACGCTTTCGGTCATATTTTCAGTTGTGGTTATATCTTCCATATATTTCTTTAATTATGTTGCTTTTTTGGCAGAGCGGTTAATGATTTTGCGGTTTTTAGATTTTTGGGCAGGTTAATTTAATTCAGTATTTTTTCTATTGCTGCGTTAATATGAATTAAATCGGATTCAACACTCAGGTAATTGCTTTTTCGGTATAAATTAATCAAATACACCGCATTTTGAATGCTGGCTAAGTCTTTCCCTGATTTATGGTGCAGTTTTTTGATAAAATCATCATCCAGCTTATTAGTGTCAATTAAGTATTCGTTTCGGATTTTTTCCAGAAAATAAATGATTTTTTTGTCGATAATATTGTTGTGATCTCCTTCCTGATAATACAGATTTCCGATGGTTTTTGTGAAATCAACCGTGGTATTGGTCAGCGGTTTGATAATAGGAACAACTCTTTGTTTTCGTTTGGCATTGAAAAATATGAAAACAAGCATCCCGATAAGGAAAATATACCAAGCCCATCTGAGTGCCGGCTGGCTTAGGATATACCGCATAGGAGAGTTTGAAATGACTTCTCCATTTTGGTCTTTGATGCTCCAAAACACGTTTCCTTTTGGAATATAGGATAAGACTTTTTCTGCATATTCGTGATGATTTCCTTTTAATAAATGAAAATTTGTAAACGCAACAGGCTGTGTGTGCAGGTAAAAATCACCGTTTTTATACTTTACTTTTATAAAATTTACTCTGGCACTATCCCCATTTTGATAGCCTAAAACAGTAGTGTTCAGCGTGTCGATTTTTGAAAAATAATTATTGTTAACGCCTTCAATGATTTTATACTTTTGAGTCCCTAATTTTTTATTGGCAACCCAGTTATAAATGCTGTCAGAATATTTATACTCACTGTCCATTACTAGATTCAGGCTGTCCAACAAGGAATTCGGAATGGTTTCCGAACTGATAAAAGCGCTGTTGCCCTGTCTTACAAAAGAACAAATTGTGTTTATTGACTGGTCGTCCAAATTTGAAATTTTGGAAATGCTGACGAAAGTTCCTTTTTTCTTGTTGCTGGATATCAGTGTGTCAAGATAAGGATCGCTGTCAAAATACTCATAAGGGGTATTGCTGAATTTTTCTATACTTTGATTTTTCAAAAGTGAGCCAATTTCATTGTCAAAAACATACATTCCATAAGGGATTTTATCCTTTATGGAATAGGTAGGAGTCCAATCAATAGGTTTGGGACGATTAATATCAATGACAACAATAGCCACTAGAAGCACAGCTAAAAGGAAGATATATATTTTTAGTGTTTTACCCATTGCTGACTTTTTTTATAGATTTCTCGAAAGCACTTCGGGTTTTTTCAAAAGTGCTGTCGTCCAGTTCGAATTCGCCATACCAAATGTTGTTATATAAATATGACAAATAGGCAAAATCCTCTTTTTGGGCTTGGTTCTTTATTTCATAAAGATAATCGGAGTTTGTTTTTTCTATATCCCATTCGATGATTTGTCTGTCGGACATTTTTTTAAGCAGCCAAAGATAATAGTATCTTGCTGTCAATCTTTTTTCACCTGATTCTAAACTGCTTTGAATGAGTTTTTCGAAATCTGCTAGATGCAGGTTTTTCTCTATTTCATCATAATTAATTATTTTTTTATCTGAGTTTTTACCAAAAACCCATTGTCCTTCATTATTCATTATCGCTTTTACAATCATATAAATCACTGTAATAACAACGGCAATTGCGATTACTCTTATAAGTATATCTACTAAAAGCGAGGAAGTTTTATTGTCACTTATGCTAAATAATTTTTTTAAAAAATTGGAGAGCCATTCCTTGAAACGGTCCCAGGCATTTTTTTCTGGAGTTTTGAATTCATATATAAAATCAGTATCAGTATACTTTTTTTTGAAATTTTCAGGGAATGATTTTGCTGTGACAGAAGCAGTATCTATTACAATATCTTTTTCTGTGAAAATAATTTTTTCTTTTTTGGCTGCAGCCAATGAATCTTTTGCTCCAGCATTGAAGTAAAAGAAAAAGAAAATTAATAGAAAAAATTTATTCAACGTCTGTGCCAATTAAATCAATTTGGTTATTAGTGGTGTAGTTTTGAGTGTCTTCATGCAGACTATAATAAATAAGTCCCTGATTAATCACAATGAAATTATTAAATATATAACTTAATACTACCGAAAGTACCATTATAACCGTCATAAGAATTCCTAAAGTAGAAAAATTTTCAGCTTGTGAACCTGCGTTTTGTGACGAAACGAACATTGAACCCATCATAAACATATAGGGAACAATAGTGATTATTCCCTGAATAATCTGAACCAGCATCATCATTAAAAAAGTAGTGCCTACAATGGTCCAGAATTTTAGTTTCAGCAGATAATATCCATTTGACAATGCTTTGAAAAAACCTACGTCATTTAGAATATAATCATGATACGAAAGCATTATCCATGAAGAAAAACCAATAATGGCAATGAAAACCAATGGAATTCCGATGAGGATAAAACAAAGCAGTATTAAGACACCAAAAATAATGAAAGCTAGAGGCACTATGACAAAAGCGGTTCCGAATAAAAAGGCAATCATTTTTCCAATATTTTTCTTCAATTCATTAATGATTTCCTGCGTAGAAAAATTGGTGTGATGCTCTTTTTCAAATAATTTCAAATAAACAATTGGGAAAGTAATATTGAGCATCGATAAAATAGCGATCAGTATAATAGCTGTTATAAAGCCTCCCAGTACAAGAAAAATATTCTCACTTATGAAATTGGAAAGATAGTTCGGATTATTAGCAAAATTATTTGCATTGGAAAAAAGTACTTCCGTGTATATTTTGGAAATAAAATAGATCAAAACCATTAGTATCATTAAGAAGATTCCGTTTATGATAAAAAAGTTTTTGAAAAAATGTTTTCCAAACGTTTTGAAAAAAGTAATTGTGTCGGAGAGATTGTCGCTTAAATTGCGTTCTTTGTAAAGTTCAAACATGAGGCTTATTGGTTTTTTTGTGAATTATAAATGGATAAATCAAATAGTAAAAGGAAATAATAGATAAAGTAAACAAAATAATAAAACTGCTCAGCCAGTTGGGCATATCGATAGAATAACGGGTGATGAAACCTTCCAGAAATCCTGCAGCTATGGTAAAAGGAACAGTGCTTAGCAGTATTTTGAAACTGTTCTTGAAGCCAATTTTAAATGAATTCATTCTCGAATATGTTTTTGGGAATAAGATAGAGGCTCCCAGAATGTAACCTGCAGCGGTTTCTATTACAATTCCAAAAATTTCCATGGCACCATGAATCCAGATACCTCGGACACTTTTCCAGAAAACCCCCTGCTGAAAGAAAAAGTATTGAAACGAACCCAGCATAATGGCATTCTGCAATGAAATATAAAAAGTGCCAATGCCTCCAAAGATTCCAAAAATATAGCACATCATTCCAACACGCAGGTTATTGACGGTGATACCAATAAAACTGCCCCAATTGCTTCCTGATTTATAAATAGCAACCGGATTTCCAGCTTTGATATTTTCCAGGGTTTCATTGACGTAGCCATCTCCAAGAATTAATCGGACAAAATCAGCATCGTATCTGGCAGAAACTGTTCCAATAAAAACAGTCACAAAAAAAAGTAAAAAAGCATAAACCAGATACCTACGGTATTCATAAATAATGAGTGGTACTTCGGTTTTGAAAAAATAAACCAATCTATTGCTTTCAGTGCGCTTGGTCTTGTATATCTTTTGATAAATGCTGGACGCTAGGTAGTTTAAATAAACAACCGTTTTGCTTTTGCTGTAATAAGTCTGGGCGTATGACAAATCATTCATTAATTGAATGTATAAATTTGCCATTTCATCAGGATTTTTTTTAGCTTTACCAAAAATAGCCTGCTCAAATTCAAGCCATTTGTTTTTGTTCGCTTTTATAAATGCAATTTCTCTCATCAAGTGCTAAAATAGGAATTATGTCAGAATTATCTATAAACACAACACAAAATGTTATAATAAATTTTAAGGCAGCTTCTGTTGGCGAGAGAATGCTGGCTAGTCTGCTGGATTTTGTTGTTAAAGCGGCCTATGTTATTGTTGTCGCATATGTCTTTTTTAATCTGCTGGGTATCTCACGAATCATGGACAGAATGGATTTTTGGTCTGGTTTTGCAATATTGATATTGTTTTTTTTTCCTGTAATGATCTATTCCGTGACACTGGAAAGTATTTTTGAAGGACAGACCATCGGTAAGAAAATAGTAAAGATAAAAGTCGTTAAAATTGACGGTTATCAGGCCAGTTTTGGAGATTATCTTATCCGTTGGCTTTTTAGAATCATCGAAAACAACATGCTTGGCGGATTAATTGGATTAGTATCAATATGCATCAGTAACAAAACCCAGCGAATGGGCGATATGGCAGCAGGAACAGCTATTATAACACTGAAAAACAATATATCAATCAATAGTACAATATTAGAGGAAATAGGTGAAACCTATGTGCCTGTCTATCCATTGGTTATTAAGCTGTCAGATAATGATATGCGGATTATAAAGGAAACTTTTCTAACTGCCGAAAAAAATAATGATATGGAAACCGTTTTAAAATTGTCTCAAAAAATTCAGTCGGTTACAGGTATTAAAATGCAGACGAATAATCAAATTGAGTTTATAAGAACCATTTTGAAAGATTACAATTTTTATACTCAAAACATGTAGTCTTTAAAGTTTTAAAATTCAACCTCCAAATATGTTTCACTTACTCGACATCATAGGAACAATGGCATTTGCAATGTCTGGAGCATTAGCTGCTATGAGTAAAAAGCTGGATCCGTTTGGCGTTTTTATCATCGCATTTGTAACTGCTGTCGGGGGCGGGACCCTGCGTGATGTCATGATCGGGAGAACTCCAGTAGGATGGATGCAGGATCCGACATATGTATACGTAATTGTCTGGGGATTTATTTTGGCAATTATATTTAGAAAAAAATTAGATAGACTTCGGACCTCACTCGCTTTATTTGACACCATCGGATTAGGAGTTTTTACTTTAATTGGAATCCAAAAAGGAATTGATTATCATCTTCATCCCGTTATCTGCATTGCGCTAGGGACTATGACCGCCTGTTTTGGCGGTGTTACCCGTGACATTTTATGCGTCGAAATTCCGGTAATTTTCCGTAGAGAAGTCTATGCAACGATTTGTATTTTTGGCGGAATCGTATTTTTTGCCCTTCGAAAAATGAATGTAGAAAATGACGTGCTGTATCTCGCCACATCATCCATAATTATCATAATCCGTCTGCTGGCCGTAAAATACAAATGGCATCTGGCTCCTTTGGAACATAAATAATAAATTCAGATATTTAGTCTGAAATCGATATTCTGTTTTTGTCAATTAAAAATTGTATTAGGTTTTTCTCCATTACTATTTCGAATATTGCCCTAATTGTGTACTTTTCCAGTCTTTAATATTCAAAGGTGAAAAATTATAGCGTAAGGCAATATCAGGAAAGTGATTATGACGGCTGGAATACTTTAGTAAGTCAAGCAAAGAATGCCGCTTTTTTGTTTCACCGCGATTTTATGGAGTATCATAAAGACCGTTTTGAGGACTACTCTTTGATGATTTACAAAAACGAAAAGCTTGTGGCAGTTTTGCCAGCCAATAAATCAAGAGAGTTTGTTTATTCACATCAGGGCTTGACTTACGGAGGTTTGGTTTACAGAGAGAATTTAAAGTTAGCTTCGGTAATACTCATTTTCAAAGCGGTTTTATTCTATTTGAATGAAAATAAAATTGCCAAAATCCAGATAAAAACTATTCCGCATATCTATCATAAAAAGCCAGCCGAAGAATTAAATTATGCATTGTTTTTGGCCGAAGCTCAATTAATCAGAAGAGATACATTGGCAGTAATCGATTTGTCCAAACCCTATCAGTTTTCAAAAATAAGAAAGCGCTGCATTCAAAAAGGAAAAAATAATGGTTTAATCATAAAAGAAGAGATTGATTTTGAACCGTTTTGGAATCAGGTTTTAATCCCTAACTTAGAAGCACGTCACCAGGCAGAACCTGTTCACACTCTTACTGAAATTAAATTGCTGAAAAGTTTATTTGATAAAAATATACGACAGTTTAATGTGTATTATAATAATGAAATTGTAGCAGGAAGTACTATTTTTGAATCAGATAATGTGGCGCACTGCCAATACATTTCAAAATATGAAAAGCAGGAAAATCTCGGAAGTTTAGATTTTCTGTATAATCATTTAATAAACAATGTATTTGCCCATAAGCGTTTTTTTGATTTTGGAATATCCAATGAAAATCATGGAAAAATGCTCAATAATGGATTATCGTATTGGAAAGAAAGTTTTGGAGCAAATATGATTATTCATGATTTTTATGAAGTAGAAACGGTTCATTTTTCTAAACTTGAAAACGTATTAAAATGATCAGATTTCTAGACTTAAAAAAAATAAATGAACGGTATGAAACCGCTTTTCAGGAAAAACTGAAATCGGTATTGGACTCGGGCTGGTATATTTTAGGAAAAGAAGTTCAGGAGTTTGAAGCTAATTTTGCAAGCTATTGTGGCGCAAAGCATTGTATAGGTGTTGGAAATGGTCTGGATGCTTTGGTTCTGATTTTTAAAGGGTATATCCAATTAGGAAAATTGCAGAAAGGTGACGAAGTAATTGTTCCTGCCAATACTTATATCGCCAGCATACTTGCTATTCTTCAGGCTGATTTAGTACCGGTTTTAGTTGAGCCAAAATCGGAAACTTACAATATCAATCCTGCTTTAATTCAGGAAAAAATAACATCAAAAACCAAAGCCATTTTAGCTGTCCATTTATATGGACAATTAGCAGAAATGGATGTTATAAACGAAATCGCAGAACAAAATAATTTAATTGTTGTAGAAGATGCTGCACAATCTGCGGGAGCAATCTGCAATCAAAAATCTGCAATCAAAAATCTGCAATCAAGCGCAGCGTATAGTTTTTATCCGAGTAAAAATTTAGGTTGTTTAGGAGATGGTGGAGCTGTTATTACTAATGATACGGATTTAGCGAAAGTCATTAGAGCTATGCGGAATTATGGTTCGGAAACTAAATATCAAAATGATTTTATTGGTGTTAATTCAAGACTGGACGAACTGCAGGCCTCTTTTTTAAATTTGAAATTACCCAATTTAGATGCAGATAATGAACGACGAATAATAATCGCAAAACGCTATTTGTCTGAAATTAAAAATGGAAAAATTATTCTGCCAGCCTTGTCATTGAGAGAAATAAAGAAATCCCATGTTTTTCATCTTTTTGTCATTAGGACCAAAAACAGAGACGATCTGCAAAATTATTTAGCAGCAAATAATATTGAAACAATGATTCATTATCCAATTCCGCCGCATCAGCAGAAGTCTTTTGAATCTTGGAATGATTTATCTTTTTCTATAACTGAAAAGATTCATCAGGAAGTGCTGAGTCTGCCCATAAGTCCTGTCTTAACAGCTGATGAAGTGAGTTTTATCATCAGGATTTTAAATCAATATCAATAAGTAGTGTCTGATAGTAAAACTTCATATCAGCAGATTCTAAAAACAGCTTCTCTTTTTGGAGGAGTACAATTTTTCACAATTATTTTTTCGGTGATACGGACCAAATTAATAGCCATATTTATCGGTCCTGCCGGGATGGGAATTATTTCATTGTTAAATTCGACGCTATCGGTAATCAGCAGTTTTACCAGTTTAGGAATTGAAACCAGCTCTGTAAAGCATGTTTCCGAAAATTATATAAAAGCTGATATAGATTCTGCAGCACCGATAGTTACGGCTATAAAAAAACTGGCAGTAATTACTGGAATTTTTGGAACTGTAATTACTCTTGTTTTGTCAAAATGGTTAAGTATATTGACTTTCGGAAATTCTGATCATACCTTTTCATTTGTTTTTCTTTCGGTGACTTTACTGTTGAAACAGCTGGCGTCCGGAGAACTTGTAGTCCTGCAGGGATTGCGGAGAATGAAACTTTTGGCGCAGGCTAATTTCTACGGAAATTTATTTGGATTATTATTCTCTGTTCCTTTTTATTATTTTTTAGGAATAGATGCCATTCTTCCAACTATTATTATAACATCGTTATCAGCTTTATTCTTCGCTTTTTTGTATTCTAAAAAAATAAAATTTAAAAAGATTATTATACCAAATAAAGAATGGAAAGCTGAAGGAAAAAGCATTGTCCGGCTTGGAATAATGATGACGGTGAGCAGTCTGTTTACTTTGTTAGCGGCTTATTTAATTCAGGTTTACATCGGGAAACAGGGAGGTTTGGAGCAGGTGGGATATTATAATGCAGGTTTTACACTGCTGAATTCTTATGTAGGAGTTATTTTTACGGTAATGAGCACGGATTATTTTCCAAAATTAGCAGCTGTAAATGATGATAATGTAAAAGTTAGAAACAGCGTTGCTGAGCAGTCATTTGTATCCATTCTTATTATCACTCCAATAATAATTTTATTTTTGACATTTATTCCGCTTATTGTGAAAATTATTTACACGCCAAAATTTAATGCAGTAATACCAATGGTGTGTTTTGGGATATTGGGTATGTTGTTTAGAGCCGTTTCATGGTCTATGGGGTTTGTGCTGCTGGCTAAGGGAGATTCGAAAATGTTTATTAGAACTGCTGTTGGATTTAGTATTTTGTCTTTTGCTTTGACTGTTTTCGGTTATTACTTTTGTGGTCTTGAAGGTGCAGGATTTAGTTTCTTTGTTTACTATATTATTCATTTCATTGCACTTAAAATAATTACCAAAAAGAGATATAATTTTTATTTCGACTCCGATTTTTATCTCGTTTATTTTATCTGCTTCGTGATGTGTGCGGTTACTTTTTTGTTAAGATATTTGGGCGATCCAATTTTAAAGTATAGTCTGATGTCACTTATGGTTTTGATGTCGCTGATTTTTGTGTTATTTCAGATTAATAAAAAAGTAGAATTGAGAAATTTTTTAAATTCAATACTAAAAAGAAAAAATGACTGACAGTTTGAAATTTTATTATCGAAAATTTAAAAAAGTCTTTAAGAAACTGAAGCTTTATTATTCAGTAAACTGGACAAAAACACTGTATTTTAATTTTAAAAAATTTCCTTTCAGCATTGCAAAAAAACTGCCAATCTTTTTTTACGGAAGTGTAAAGCTTACTTGTATTAAAGGGAATTTTGAAATCCAGGGAAATATTAAAAGAGGTATGATTGGCTTTGGCCAGCCTTATGAAATGAATACACGGCATAAAGGAATAGCCGAAATTAATATCGAGGGGAAAGCTGTTTTTAAAGGGCATGTACAGTTTGGCAAGGATTATTTTATCTTCATCGGAGGTGATGGATATTGCGAATTTGGTCATATGTCATCATTAGGCTCAAATGCAAAATTAGTCTGTTTGGAGAAAGTAATTTTGGGGAATTACGCTCGTTTTGGATCTGAATCTCAAATAATAGACACTAACTTTCATCCAATGTTTGATACCGAAACAAAGGAAAAATTCGATATGAATGGTCCAATTTTGATTGGGAATTACAATTATGTCGGGAGCAGGGTTTCTGTTATGAAAGATACAGTAACACCCAATTATTGTACCATTGCATCGAATAGTCTGTGTAATAAAGATTATACTTTGTTTGGAAGCAGCATTCTCATTGGAGGTATTCCGGCAGGTTTGATTAGAAAGAATATTTCAAGAGATTGGGAAGGCGAAAGAGAACTTTTAGATCAATCCTTGATTGTTTAATTTATTGGTTTCAGCTTAGCTTTCCCATGTTTTTAAATATTTCTCCGCAACTTTTATATAATCATGCTCTTTTTCTATAAAAGCTCTGGCTCTTTTGCCAATTTTTACAATCTCTGATGGATTTTCGATTAAAAAAGACAGCTCTTTCACCAGATAATCGACATCAGGAATAGCATTTACACATACTCTTTCGCTAATATTGTAATGTTCTGTAAATTCATTTTCGGCACCAGTAAAAACTACTTTTCCTTTTGCCATGGCTTCGAGTGCATTGTAGCCTTGGTCACAGCAGTATAATTGATCCAGCATAATATGTGCTTTGTTGTAGAGTTCAATATAAACAGGATAGGGAATGGTATTGACAGTGATGATTTCTACTTTATCTTTAAATTTTTTCTGGATTATTTCTAATGCTTTTTCAAAGAACACTATGCCCTTTTGATGATAACTCCATTTGTTAATACCAAGAAAAATAATGACTTTATCTTCGATAATTAATTCTTTGAAAACTAATTTTTTTGTGTTTACTGGACACGGAATAAAGCCGGAATAATTAGTATTGACTTTATTGGCTTCAACATAATCAAAATCGGAAGCAATAATTCCGTTAAATTTTTCTTTTATAAAATGATGTATTTTGATATGATTTTTATCAAAATAATCAAAAAAAGGTTTGAATTCTTTATCTTGTTTTGGATTTTGAAAATAAGGCTGCAGGATTGATTTTTTCGATTTATTTTCGATATAAAACTTTAATGTAGAATAGTCAATTCCGGTGGAAACCATATAAAGTTTTTTGTTGGTTTCGTATATTTTATTCATTAAAAAAAGTTCAAACTTTTTGGGAGTTTTTATGGAAGCTTCGTTGATAAACTGTACGACATCAAAATTCTTTAATTTTGGAAGGAAAAAATAAAAGCGGATACCTGTTTCGATGCTCGCAAAATCAAAATTGAAAATACGGTAAATTGCTTTTCTGGGAATATTAAGTAATTTGATAGTGAGCCATTTGGCTTCGTAGTTATGATCTGTTGCGTATTCTTTGAAACCATCTCTATTGGCTGTCAAAATAACTTCATGACCAAGCTCTATCAATCCTTCTTTCAAAGAATTGTGTAAAAGACTGTATTCGCCAATAAGTAGAATCCGCATTAGTGTTATATTTGAAACGAAAATAATAAAATGAAAATGATATTACCCGAAAAAAAATATAAAATAGCTTTAGTCGGGTATCGCTTGAGCGGAGGCGGAGGCGATAAAGTGATGGCCAATCTGTCTCTTTTTTTTGAAAAATCGGGTATTGAAATCCATAATATAATCGTTTTAGATTCTGTAGGCTATTGCTATTCCGGCAGGCTTATTAATTTAGGCCAGCTTAAAAATGATTCGAATGGATTTGGCAATAAATTGAAGCGGCTTCTTTTTTTGAGACAATATTTAAATGAAAATAAATTTGATTTCATCATTGATTTTCGTCCTAGAAAAAAGGTTTTTCAGGAATTAATTATAGCCCGGTTTATTTATAAAGCTAAAACTATTTTTACGATTCATAGTTTTTTAATTGATTACTATATTCCTAAAAATGTCTGGCTGGCGAAATTGATTTATAAAAAAAGTTATGCAGCAGTAACGATTGTAAATCAAGTTCAGGAATTGATCGAGAATCAGTATCATTTGAAAAATGTTATAACAATTCCCAATCCAATTAATTTAGATGAAGTAAATGAGCGCAGTAATGAAATCATTGCTGTTGATTTTGAGTATATAATAGCTGTTGGGCAGTATGAAAATTCCATAAAACAGTTTGATAAATTGATTCAGAGTTATGCAGGTTCTATTCTGTCAAAAAAAGAAATTCATCTTATCATTTTAGGAAATGGAAATAGAGAAGAACTTGAAAAAACTGCAAAAGACAATGCTGTTTATGAGTATGTGCATCTTTTAGGCTTTCAGGATAATCCATATAAATATTTAAAAAAAGCTCTTTATTTGGTTTTGAGCAGTCTCAACGAAGGATTTCCTAATGTGATTCTTGAAGCATTGGCCTGCGAAATTCCAGTTGTGGCTTTTGATTGTGAAACCGGACCTAGTGAAATGATTATTCATGAAAAAAATGGTATTTTGGTAGAAAATCAAAACTTTAAAAAACTAACCGAAGCAATAAATTTATTAATAGAAGATAAAGACTTGTATCTTTTTTGTAAAAAAAATGCATTAGAGAGTATTCAGCATTTTTCTTTAGATAAGATTGGAAAACAATGGCTGGATTTAATGCAGATTAAAAAAAATGAAGGAAATGAGTAAAGAAATACAGTTGTTTAAAATCCCCGTTATTGAAGATATTCGAGGAAATTTAGGCGTTATAGAAAGCGGTTTCCTGCCATTTGAATTCAAGCGGGTTTATTATCTTTTTGATGTGCCCAGTACAGCTTTTAGAGGCGGGCATTCGCATATCGAGCAAATGGAGCTTCTTGTTGCTTTGAGCGGGAGTTTTGAAGTAACCATTCATGACGGCAGCAGTAAAAAAAGCTATTTGTTGAACAAACCCAATATTGGTTTGTTGATTCCTAATGGTTTTTGGAGAGAGCTTGAAAATTTTTCTTCAGGAGCAGTTTGTCTTGTTTTGGCATCAGATGTTTTTGATGAAGAGGATTATATTAGGGATTTTGATGAATTTTTGGCATCAAAAAAATGAAAATTTTATACATAACACCTGATATTACAGACTCTGGCGGGATTTCCCGTGTTATTTCTTTGAAGACAGATTATTTAGTGTCCAATTTGGAATATGAAGTTTGTATTCTTTCCGTAAATGATTCTTATCCCGATTGTTTTTACGATTTTAATCCTGCAATAAAATGGTTTAATATTAAAAAATCTAAAAATCTATTCTTTTTACAAAGTTATATTCGTTCAATAAAAAAGATAATTTCCACAGAAAAACCAGATGTCATAGTAATTTGTGACGCTGTTTTATGGCTGTTTATTCCGTGGTTTGTAAAAACGGACATTCCAATGGTTTTTGAAACCCATTTTTCAGTTTCTTTTGAAAAAGTAAAAAACAAAAGTTTATACACTAAGTTTCGGGCTGAATTGGTTCATTTCATTAAGCAGAAAACAATGGAGAAATTCACTTGTTTTGTGGCGGTAACCAATGAAGAAAGTAAAGAGTGGAATGCAAAAAAAAATATTATTATCTCTAATCCCGTGAGTTTTTCGGTTGCAGAAAAAGCGGATTTAGTTAATAAAAAAGCAATGTCCGTTTGCATGAATCCATATATTAAAGGTCTTGACAGATTGCTGTTGGTCTGGAGTAAAATAGTTGAAAAACATTCTGATTGGATCCTGGATATTTATGGAAAATGGGAACTTAATTCTGAATATCAAAAAATGGCTGATACTTTAAATATTTCGGATAATGTGAATTTTCTTTTGCCAACCAAAGATATCCAAAACAGCTACAATCAATTTTCTATTTTTTTAATGACTTCCAGATCCGAAGCCTTTCCTATGGTATTGCTCGAAGCAATGATTTCGGGTGTTCCTTGCATTGCTTATGATTGTCCTTCCGGTCCACGAGCAATTATTAAAAATGGAGAGAATGGTTTTTTAATAGAAGACGGAAATGTAAATTTTTTTGCAGAAAAACTGGAATTGCTTATTGAAGATGAGAATCTGCGGTTTCAGATGGGGAAAAGAGCCAAAGAAAGTGTTGCTGTTTATGATTTGGAAATAATTATGAAAGAATGGCAGAATTTTTTTGAAAGCCTGCGCTAATTCTTTTATTGATCTCAAATAGAGTTTAAAACTATGCACTTTCAGTGCATCTCGCTTTAGCTTCTAAAAAAATTTTTGCCACCGATTCACAGATTTTAAAATCATTTTTT
>NZ_JADKPR010000007.1 GCF_015351475.1 Flavobacterium sp. HJJ
CACACGCTTACACAAGTTAGCAACTCTTTGTCAAAGTCACACCACTTTCTTGAAATCTGTGGCAAAAAACATTTAGTGTGCTTTGCGAATAGTCATGATTATTTATATAAACATTAGACCTCACTGAGGTCAAAAAAACTCTTAACTTTAATTTGCTCTCGCAGAGACGCGAAGGCGCAAAGTCAAAATCTGCTTTCTTTGCGTCTCTGCGAGATTATATTTAAAAAAATATGACTATCCGTGACTAATACCAAATCGATAAAATTGGCCACAGATTATAAAGATTAACACAGATTTCTAAAAAACACATGTAAAATCTGTGAGAATCTGTATAATCTGTGGCAAAAAAAACATTTAGTGTGCTTTGCAGATAGTCATAAATAGTTAAATCTAAGAACAAAGCCCAAACCGAAATTCGGCTTGGGCTTCCTGCTTACATTTTAGTCTTATAGCTTGATTGTTTTTGTAGCAGCCTGAGTTCAATTATTATATAAATGATTAATGTATTGGTTATCATTATTTATGATAAAATCAATTGCGTCTGGTTTTAGCCTGATGTTAAAATTTACAAAATGAATATGCCGTAACCACAGCACCAGTGTCAGCACCTATGCCCTAATGCGTTTTGTTCTCACAATACATACTGGCTCTTTATATCCAAAAGGGGCATTTTTTTTGCACCAAACACCTGCAGCAACCTGCTCCATAATAGTCGTAATTTACAAAAAACAGGTGTTAAACCATAATAGTAGAGGTGTTAAACACCTCTATTATTGGTGTTAAGCACCAATAAAACAGGTGTTAAAAGCCAATAGAGCAGGTGTTTTTCACCAATAGTATTGGTTATTAAAGCCAATAGAATAGGTGATTTACACTAATAGTATTGGTGTTTAACCCTAATAGTAAAGGTATTTATAACCAATAGTATTAGTGATTAACACCTGTTTTAGCACCATTAAAAGAAATTCAATAACGATAAAGACAGAAAAAATGACAACCAATAACCGCAAATACAAGAAAGATCTCGGGAAAACCTATCCCTCAATAGGTAATTTTATTCATTACCACATTCTCCAGAATAAAATCAAGAAAGCCGATGTAGCTCGTGCGCTAGAGATACTAACAACCGGATTGAACGATTATTACAAAAGAGATTCATTGCAGTTTGCCATTTTATGGAAACTGAGCATAATCATGAAACACAATTTTATTGCCCAATTGGGTGAATACCTGCCCTATCGTTTTGAAACCAAACTTGAAAAAAGCCTGAAAGAGGAACTGGCTCAGAAAGACGCTCTGATCCAGAAGATGGAAATTCAGCTCGAAACCTTTAGGGAAATGAATCCTAAATAAGTAAATACTGTAAGAAAAAAACCAGCTAACAACAAAATTTTAATATATTTGGAAAAAGCTAAGAAAAGCCAAACATTCGCCAATCTACCCAAAAAGGGGTGTATATACGAAGGTTTGTTTCGCTTATATAGTAGTTAGGCACAATAAGACACAGAAATATGGAAACATTTGGAGATAAATTGTATGAAAAAGTAAGTGATGCAAGGAGTAATCTTTTTCAGCAAGGTGAAATTGCACAATTAACTTATCAATCATTTGATAGATATATCCATCTTATAAATGAATCCGAAGAGGAAGAAATAGAAATAACATATCCGATTGGTTATAAAGCTGACAATACACCAATAAATTCAACTCACAAGTATTCGAAAGAATATTTAATTCGAAGATATCAATATCTTGGTTTAACCCAACTGCCAATTAACGGTTTATATCAATTGGTAACAACTATTGAGTCTTTATTTGGTGATATCATCCGTGAAACTTTGATTGAGTTTCCAATGAAAATATCAAATAAGAGAAAATTAGATTACGAACTTGTTTTAGAAGCACAATCTTTAGAAGAAGTTAAAATTCATTTAGTAAATACGGTTATAAATGAATTAGCATATAAATCACCAAAAGATTTTGCAGATGAATTTCACAAACTCATAGGTGTAAATTTATTAGAAAAACCTTCATTTCATAAATTCATTGAAGTCAAAGCGACGCGCGATATTTATATTCATAATAGAGGAATCGCTAATGATATTTATACATCGAAAGCAGATACATTAGCACGAGTAGAATCAGGACAACATTTGCCTGTTGATATCCAATACTTTTTACAATCTTATGAATGTTGTATTCAAATTACTGAATTTCTTGAAAAGGCATTGCATAAAATATGGCCTAGTTTAATGTTTCAAGAAAGCCAGAATAAAAATATTCAAGAAGAAAAAGAAGAAGCGATTGAAGAAGCAATTGAAGAAGCAATTGAAATCTCAGAACAAATTACACCAAAAAAATTGTCACCGAAAAAGAAGTAAACTTACTGTGCCTAACAGCTAGTAAGCAATAGTCGGGAATTAGGCTTAATTTAAAAATAGTTTTGTACTTGGAAAAATAGTGATTAACCGAAATATTACGCTTACTTAACCCCGACCATCGCCTACTAGCCAAACGTTATGTGTGAGCTAAAATCAGAAAATACGCAGAAAAATTACAGTTGAAAATAAATATTTCTACCCGCAGAAAAATTCTAAATCAAAGTTTTTAAAGTTGGATTTACCAGTAGAAACTTAAAAATTACAATGAAATGAAAATATTTTTGTCAATCCTAATTTTGTTGTTTTGTGAATCAATCTATTGTCAAGAATATGTAATAGTAGAAACTTTTTCTGACCATAATCTTCCTCAACAACTAAAAGTACTTGATTTACAAGAAGAAAAAACACAAAAGGTTGTTCCTCAGTTCCATAAATCTGGAGATATTTATTCTTCTTGGACTTATTCTATTGATGATAATTATGTTTATTTTCTTGGAAGAATTAACTTAAATTCCAATAACTGCATTGAATATAGGTTTGAAAAAATTTCGACAAAAAATCTAAAATTTACTATTCAAAGTGAAAACATAAGTTGTGACAATTCAATGCCAAAATATACTTATCTTATTATTAAAGACATTTTAAAAGTTATAAAAGAAGACGGTAAAGAGATTTCTAATATTCCAGTTAATGAATTAACTAACGACAATATTTGGTTTAAATAAATATAAAATTACTTCTGTCAACATCATTTAAAAAAATAATATTTAACTTTAGAAACGTGGAAATTGGAATTTATAATAAAAGCGCGGAAAATTCACGGTGGAAATTACAATTTCCGTTAAATAGCCCACACATAATCGAGTAGACGGCTCCGCCCCAACGGAACGGAGTGCGCCTCTCACACCACCGAGCTTACCTTCACGTACTCGGCGGTTCGCAAATCATCATCCAAAAGCTCTTTACACATCTTGGACTATCCATAATTTACTTTAAGATTAGGCTAAGTAAACTTTCCTAATCCAATTTCTTGGAGGTATCTGGGAAATTTTAGGTAAATCCGAAAATAAGGCTTAATTTAACCCCAAACCTCTTGTAGCCCCAGGAGGTAGGCAGTAATTTTATGAGACAGCACAAAAAATATATTACACAATTCTTAGTGTTATTTGTTTCCATGATTTCTAAAGGACAAACAAATGACAATTCGATACAACAAACAGTTCTTAGAAGTAATCTTCCCAATAAGACTTATACCTTTGGTAAATGGTCAAAAAAAGGAGGAACCGAAACTCACTTAACATATTTAGGAAAAGTAAAAACAAAAAATGGAAAAACATTCAAAGTGATGAACTCCATTTGGTTCTGGGGTTTATCACATAGAGCAACAACTAGAATACTGATTTTCAATCAAAATAACACGTATTATGGAAATTATGGATTAAGTATGAGTTATGAAATTCCAGACAAATTAGAAAATGGGAAACTATATTTTGCATACAATAAAAAAGATAATTGCGATTGCAACGCAGTAACAGTCGTAAATTTAAAAAATGGCTTGCCAAACGAAATATTTATAAAATGCAAAGATTTCGGAGAGTTTTATAGTTTAGATATCGAAAAATAAAAACTACTGCCAACTGCTAGAGTTTCGTTGCGTGCGCAGCACAAACAATAAAACTCGTGTTGAACGGAATCACTCCGCATCCATCCACCCTTACAGATATGGAATCTGAATCGCCGCAAAGAGGATTTATGTCTTGCCGTCTGGACACATCTAAAAAAAATAGGACACAGATGATACCTTGGTAAAAGTATTGGCTTTAATGCGAAAATCCCAGTGTAATACTTCCTATAATTATGGCAATTACGATTAGTGTTATAACAACGTACAAATAATCCTTCTCCAATAAAAATGAAAAAAGTGAAAGTATTACACGAAATACGGGGGTAAGAAACAGCAATACGATGCCGAAAAATATAATAGATTCGCCCTCGCCTTGAACAACTCCTTTAAATACATTGGCAATTAATTTGAATATATTAGTGTCATTTTCATGAAAAACAGAATAATTTTCAATTGTATTCCCATGATTTATTAAGTAAATAATTCCACCAATAAAGGCAACTGACAATGAGATCCAAACCCCATAACGCAGTAAATTTCCAACAATCGTCTGAAACTCCTTCTCTCCAAATTTTTCGTTTTTCATGGTTCTAGATTTTTCCATTAAGTCCGTTATAAATCATATTTACTGCCAATACAAAAATTAAACAGGCAAAAAATATTCTAAGTTTTTTAGGGTTAGTTTTTACTAATATTTTTGCTCCGGCCATAGCGCCAAACAATACTCCAATAACAACGGGCATACAAACTCCCGGTTCTATATACCCTTTTTGAATATAAATTACTGAACTTGCCATTGCGGTAACCCCCATCATAAAATTACTGGTTGTAGTAGAAACTTTAAAAGGAATCTGCATAATATTATCCATTGCAATTACCTTAAAAGCACCTGAACCAATTCCTAATAATCCAGACATCATTCCGGCAAGCCCCATCATACTGAAACCGCCAATTACATTTTTGGTTCCATACGAAACAACTTCACCGTCATGCGTAGGATAAGTACCATTTAGCCGAAGCTTACCTGCCAGCTGACTAGATTCCAAAACGATATGCTCTTCTTTTTTTCGTAAAGAGTTTATCGCAGAGAAAATTAATGTTAATCCGAATAAAACGGCAATGAATGAGGTTGGTGCAACAGCAGAAAGCAATGCACCGCCTATAGCACCAAGTGTAGTGGCAATTTCGAGGAAAATGCCAAGGCGCATGTTGGTAATTCCTTCCTTTACATAAGCAGCTGCAGATCCGGAAGAAGTGGCAATTACAGAAACTAAAGCGGCACCGATTGCATAATGAATGTCAACGCCAAGTACTATTGTTAATAATGGTATGATGATAATTCCTCCGCCAAGCCCGGATAATGAACCTATAAAACCAGCTAGAAAAGCACCAAAAAGCATTATTAACGTAAAAGTAAGTACCGTCATAAAATTCCATTTAATTTGTCACAAATTTACGACTTGAAATCCTTTTATATGAAGCTTTATAGTTTTTATAACATTACAATTTGTCCCGAAATCGATAAAGTAAATATTAAAAATCATAGTAACAGTATAATATTTTCAATATCTTTGAATTTATCGTCGCTGGCGCTCATTTGATCACCTATTGAAGTGCCTGCCTTGCGGCGATTGCCTACTAAAATTAAAAGATGAATCGCAGTATTTACAGCGCGGGTTAAATGAAACTGAAACCCGCTTTGGCTGCCAATTAATAAGGAACCGCACTTTAAAAACCGCATAGTTTTTTTTCAAATGCAAGTAAATAATTGTTGCAAACGAAAGCTCCAGAGCAGCTATAAACATATCACATAGATAAAACTGATTAAAATTTCTTTTTTTTACTAACGCAACCAATTATTAAAAAGAGCATCTATTTACAAAACAGCCAGCTATGAAAAATATAAAATTCTTATTTATTGCAGTTAGTATCTTCTTTTTCAACTGCGATAATGATAACTCTTCGACACAAGAATCAGACCAGGAAAACCTATCCAAAGCGTACAGCGAAATTATTACCGCTTCGATGGCCAATACTACTCCATGCACTAATCCCGCAGAATGGACTTTTACAGCGATTGGATCAAAAGCATGCGGCGGTTCTGTTGGTTTTATTCCATATTCCTTGAAAATTGATGTTCCCGCATTCCTTAAAAAAGTAGAAAGTTACACCAAAGCACAAGCAGCGTACAATAAAAAATGGGGGATTTTCTCAACTTGTGATGTTGCTATTCAGCCTTCCAAAGTGGACTGCGTAAATGGAAAACCAGCATTAATTTACAACATCGATAATGAAACTGCTGGAAGCTCAATCAATCCAATAACCATTCGGAAATACATACTGTATGGTAATGGAGATGAAAAAATACATCAACAAAATTTAATAATAAATTCAAATTCAGATTGGACACAGCTCATGCAGCAAATGAATACAAGAAATAATGTTACAAACAGCTTTAGTGAGACAAATATTGATTTTAGTAAATACACTGTAATAGCCATTTTTGATAAAATCTATGGAAATGGAGGTCACAGTATTGATATTACAAATATTGCTGAACATCAAAACAATATAATTGTAACTGTTGCCAATTTATTGACTGGTGATGTTACCAGTGTAATGACACAGCCTTTTCATATTGTAAAAATACCAAAAACTACAAAACCAATAATCTTCCAATAATATCAAGTACAATATACTTAGCAAAATAGGCCTTTTGAAAAAAATTCTAAAAAAATATCCATTCTGGAACGCTTGTTTCAAAAATAGTTTTACATTTGCAGAGTGAAATTAAAATGCTATGGCACGCTGTGTAGAATTTAACGAGGTCGAAAAAATTGAAAAAGCAATGAATGTCTTTTGGGAAAAAGGATATAATGCTACTTCTATGCAGGACTTAGTGGATGCTATGCAGATCAACCGAAGCAGTTTATACAACACTATTGGCGACAAGCATCAGTTATTTATGAAATGCATTGGCAATTATTTTGATAATGCCATGTGTGAATTAAAACAAAAAGTCGCCAAGGAAACATCCGCCAAACAAGCATTGCTGAAAGTTATTACAGATAAAGCAGATTGGATTGTATCGTGTGACAAAGGATGTTTGGGAATGAAAACGATTTTCGAAATTGCTCCAGATGACAGCATAGTACGAAATGTAATGAGTAAACAAAATGATATTTTCATTGAATTTATGGCTACAATAGTTCAAAAAGCTATGGATGATGGTGAAATGGACAATTCAGAAGATGCCTCATTAATGGCTGAGTATATTGCAACCTCCTTTACAGGCTGGAAGCAATCATACATCGTCAATCAAAATCCAATCAAAATCAAAAAAATGTCAGAATTCCTGATTAAAAATATATTTAAATAGCTTCCTCTTTTTTTCTTAAATTCTGGAACGTTTATTTCAGATAATAATTCCCAATACGCATACCATTTTTTAAATTACAGCTTTGATTCTGAAACGTTTATTTCAGAAAGGCAATTCACAGAAACAATAACCTTTAACTAACAAACATCATGAATTCTGAAACGATTATTCCAAAAATACCCGCACTCTCGAAGACCAACTTTAATCAAATAACAACTATGAAAAAAATAACCCTTTTAAGCTTAATGGCAGCATTTTTAATCAGCTGTGCAGATAAAACCCAAGCGCCCGCTGCCGCACCCGCTCCCCTTCTGCCTGTTATGGCAGTAACTACTGAAAACACCACTACCGATGCTGAATATCCTGCTGCTATACAAGGAACTGTAGATGTAGAAATCCGTCCGCAGGTAAGCGGGAACTTAGACCGTGTCCTGGTTGATGAAGGCGCGTATGTTACCAAGGGACAGGCTTTATTCAAAATCAATGAACGTCCTTTCCGTGAGCAATTAAATACTGCTTTGGCCAGTCTTCATGCTGCAGAAGCGGCTTATATCAACGCTCAATTAGAAGTAGATAAACTGACTCCGCTAGTTCAAAACAAAGTAGTCTCAGATTATCAATTGAAAACCGCCAAAGCTTCTCAGAAAATTGCTGCCGCTAATATTGAACAGGCCAAAGCGATAGCCGCATCGGCAAAAATTAATTTAGGATATACCAATATTACAGCTCCAGTAAACGGTTACATCGGAAGACTGCCTAAAAAACAAGGAAGCTTAGTTTCTGCCAATGATATTGAAGCATTGACAACACTTTCGGATGTTAACGAAGTCTATGCTTATTTCTCTTTGGGTGAAACGGATTTCATCAAATTCAAATCACAATATGCAGGAAACAGCATTGGAGATAAAATCAAAAACCTGCCTCCGGTTACATTACTATTAGCCGATAACAGCGCTTATCCGCAAACGGGAAAAATCGATATGGTCGACGGGCAGTTTGATAAAACTACTGGAGCTATTACGGTTAGAGCCAAATTCTTCAATCCGCACAAAACGTTACGTTCCGGGAATACAGGAAAAATCCGTTTAGGAATAGAACACGACGATGCAATTTTGATTCCGCAGTCGGCTACTATCGAAATGCAGGATAAAATATTTGTTTTTGCAGTAAGCAAAGAAAATAAAGTTACCAAAATGCCTATCAATGTTATCGGAAAAAGCGGCACCAATTATCTTATCAAAGACGGTATAAAAGCGGGCGACCAGATTGTATTAAGCGGTATCGACAAACTTCAGGAAGGACAATTGATCCAGCCAGAAAAAAAAGATACTAAAGTTGCTCAAATCATTAACAAAAAATAATTTTTACAAAGATGTTCAAAATATTTATACAAAGACCCGTACTAGCAACCGTTATCTCCATTTTACTGGTGATATTAGGTGTACTGGGACTCACAAAACTGCCCTTACAACAGTTTCCTGACATTGCGCCTCCCTCGGTTTTAGTGACTGCAGTATATCCAGGAGCGAATGCCGAAACGGTTTTACGTTCGGTGGCACCATCATTGGAAGAATCTATAAATGGTGTGGAGAATATGACTTACATGAGTTCCACTGCCAGTAATGACGGTACATTAGCCATCACCGTTTTCTTCAAATTAGGAACCGATGCTGATCAGGCTGCGGTGAACGTTCAGAACAGAGTCGCTCAGGCTACAAGTCAATTACCTGCGGAGGTTGTGCAGCAGGGAATTATCACTGCCAAACAGCAGAACAGTTTTATCATGGCCATCGGAATGTATACTGATGATGAAGCCAAATACGATCAGACTTTTGTTGCCAATTATGCTCAAATTAATATTATACCAGAAATTAAACGTATTCCGGGAGTTGGTGCTGCCAGTATTTTTGGTGGTGTAAAAGATTACTCAATGAGAGTTTGGCTGAATCCAACGCAAATGTCAACGCATAACGTTACGCCAAATGAAGTAATGGCTGCCATTCAGGACAAAAGTCTTGAAGCTGCGCCAGGTAAATTTGGAGAAAGAAGCAACGAAGTTTTCGAATACGTTATTAAATACAAAGGAAAACTAACCAAACCAGAAGATTATCAAAACATTGCCATTCGTTCCAATGCCGATGGCTCTGTACTCCGCCTGAAAGATGTGGCGAGAGTGGAACTTGGTGCTTATTCTTATAACAGTTTAACACGTTTAAATGGTAAAAAAGGAATCGTTATTGGTGTGATTCAGCTGGCAGGTTCCAACTCCAATGATATTCAGATTGCGATTAATAAACTGATGGTTAAAGCTTCGAAAGATTTCCCATCAGGAATAAAACACAATATATTCTACAGCACAAAAGTATCATTGGATCAGTCTATTGAGCAGGTAGAACATACCTTATTAGAAGCTTTTATACTGGTATTTATCGTGGTTTTTATCTTCCTTCAGGACTTTAGATCTACATTGATTCCGGCAATTGCGGTTCCGGTTGCGATTTTAGGAACATTCTTCTTTATGCAGCTGTTCGGATTTTCGATTAACTTATTGACATTATTTGCATTAATTCTGGCAATTGGTATTGTCGTCGATGATGCGATTGTGGTTGTTGAAGCGGTTCATGCCAAAATGGAACATAAACGCCTGTCTCCAAAAATTGCCACACACGAAGCAATGCATGAAATCACGGGTGCGATTATTTCGATTACGCTGGTAATGGCTGCGGTATTCCTGCCAGTTGGTTTTATGGAAGGCTCTACAGGTCTTTTCTATCGTCAGTTTGCTTTCACGATGGCAATTGCGATTGTTATTTCTGCAGTAAATGCGTTGACTTTAAGTCCTGCCCTAGCCGCTTTATTTTTAAAAGATAATCACGGTGCTCACGGCGAAAATATTCCTTACGCTAAACAAGGTTTCAAAGAGAAATTCTTTACTGGATTCAATAATAGTTTTGAAGCTTTAACGAATCGTTACGTTGGCGGACTGAAATTCTTAATCCGTAACAAATGGGTAAGTTTAGGAGGTCTGGCTTTAATTACAATTGCAACGATTGTAATGGTAAAAACAACTCCGTCAGGATTTATTCCAACAGAAGATCAGGGATTTATTGCTATTGCAGTGAATACACCATCCGGAACTTCATTAGACGGAACGCAGAAAGTAATGACCAAAGCCGAGAATACACTGAGAGGTTTGGAATCATCACGATTTGTAACTGCCATTTCAGGTTTCAACTTATTAACGAATTCTACCAGCCCATCATCGGCAGTGGTTTTTGTACTGCTGAAACCAAATGAAGAACGCGGAAAAATCAAAGATATCAACGAAATAATGGCCGATGTACAAGGAAAATTAGGCGCTATTTCAGATGGAAGTTTCTTTGTATTTAGTTTCCCAACCGTACCAGGTTTTAGTAATGTGGAAGCTTTGGATTTGGTACTGCAGGACAAAACCGGTGGTAAATTGGATAAGTTTAGTGGTATTTCTCAAACGTTCATTGGCGAATTAATGAAACGTCCTGAAATTGCTGTAGCCTTTACCTCTTTCAAAGCCGATTATCCTCAATTGCAATTGGATATTAATGATGAAAAAGCCGATCAATTAGGCGTAAAAGTAAAAGACATTCTACAGACGATGCAGGCGTATTTTGGAAGCGCGCAGGCATCCGACTTTAACCGATTTGGAAAATATTACAGAGTCGTTGTTCAGGCCGATATTGCCGACAGAGCCGATCCATCGGCGATTGACCGTGTATTTGTAAAAAATAAAAACGGCGAAATGGTTCCGATAAATACTTTGGTAAAACTATCCCGTATTTATGGTTCGGAAACCGCTTCGAGATACAATCTGTTCAATTCTATTTCGGTGAATGCTATTCCGAAACCTGGATTCAGTTCCGGAGATGCCATCAAAGCAATCGAAGAAGTCGCAGCCCAGCAATTACCAGCAGGCTACAGTTATGAATTTTCGGGACAAACCCGCGAAGAGATTTCTTCGGGAGGACAATCAACAACTATTTTCTTATTGTGTCTGATATTCGTTTACTTCCTGCTTGCCGCTCAGTACGAAAGTTACATTCTGCCTTTAGCGGTAATCTTATCGATCCCAGCCGGAATCTTTGGAGTATTTGCGGCAATCGGATTAACCGGAATTGAAAACAACATTTATGTACAGGTTGCTTTGGTAATGCTCATCGGACTGCTCGCCAAGAATGCAATTCTGATCGTGGAATTCGCCGTACAGAAAAGAAAATCAGGACAGGCATTAGTCAAAGCTTCGATAGATGCTGCGAAACTGCGTCTGCGTCCAATCATCATGACATCACTGGCTTTCGTAGTTGGATTGATTCCGATGATGAGTGCCAAAGGTCCGTCAGCTCAGGGTAACCACTCCATCAGTATTGGAGCTGCGGGCGGAATGGTTTCGGGAGTAATTCTAGGGCTGTTGATCATCCCGGTTTTATTCATCGTATTCCAATATTTACAAGAAAAAGTTACTGGAAAACCAGTAGCTGTAATTCATAATCACGAAAATAAAAATGGAAAATTATATCACAGCAATTCTGGTGACAATCATCATCAGCCTCACGTACATAGCGTATAAAGTGTCAAAAGATCTTGAAACTAAAAAAGACACTTGTCCTGAAATTTAAGATTACAACTAACCCGTTTGGTGTAATTCTATAAATAAAAAATGAACCACATAGATACATAGATTTAAAGACTAATAAAAAGAATAAATAGCAATAGTACTATTTTCCACATAGACGGACTATGAAAAAGTGAAACGTCTATACAGCTCTTTTTAAACACTATACATCCTATGCTTCTATGTGTTTAAAATAAATTTTAATTACGATAAAGTAAAAATGAAAAAATATATAACCAAAACCGTGATGATTACCTTTCTGATTGTCACAATAATATCCTGTTCGGTTTCAAAGGATATTGAAACGCCAAAAGATGCATTTCCTGAGAATTTCAGGAATGCATCGGTTTCAAAAGATACAGCCAGTATTGGTGATTTAGAATGGAAAAATTTCTTTACCGATAAAGATATTGTGCAGCTGATTGACAGTGCCGTTACCAGAAATAACGATTTGCAGATCGCTGCAAAAAACATCGAAATTGCGCAATACCGATTTACGCAGTCGAAATGGGGAAATGTCCCGCAGGTGAATTTATTGGTAACTGCCAATACCAATAATCCGTCAGACAATAGTTTTACGGGAATGAACCTGAATCAGGCATTGGGTATGAAACATCTTGAAGATTATTCTGCGGGGGCTTCACTTTCATGGGAAGCAGATATCTGGGGAAAAATCAAAAACCAGAAGAAAGGCGCTTTTGCCAGTTACCTTCAGTCGGAAGAAGTGAAAAAAGCACTGCAGACTACTGTTGTAGCTAATGTTTCTAAAGGATATTACAATCTTTTGATGCTGGATGCTCAATTGGATATCGCCAAGAAAAATGTACAGCTGATTGACAGTACCACTACTATCATCAAATTAAAATTTGATGCCGGACAGGTAACTTCATTGGCTATTCAGCAATCGGAAGCGCAAAAACTGAATGCGACGCAATTGGTGCCGCTATTGGAACAAAACATTGCCATTCAGGAAAATGCTTTGAGCGTATTGACAGGTTCTTTTCCTAATTCTAAAAAAAGAAGCATTGCTCTTAGCGCAGTTGAAGTAAAAAACAATGCATCAGTCGGAATTCCGTCTTCAATCGTAAGCAGAAGACCAGATGTGAAAAGTGCTGAATTGGCCCTGAAAACCGCCAATGCCAATGTTGGAATCACCAAAGCCGATTTGTATCCTGCTTTAAGAATCACAGCTCAGGGCGGTTTAAATTCGTTTGAATCCAGCAGCTGGTTCAATATACCAGCTTCGTTATTCGGAACTGTGGCCGGTGGTTTGACACAGCCATTGCTGAATAATAAAAGACTGAAAACCCAATACCGTATTGCGACTGCCGAAAGAGAAAAAGCAGTTTTAAATTTCAGGCAGTCGGTATTAACCGCAGTCAGTGAAGTATCGGATGCTTTAGTAAAAGTGGAAAAATTGAACCAGCAGGAATCTATTCTGCAGGAACGTGTAAAAACCTTGAAATTGGCCATTAAAAATGCTAAAATGCTGTTCAAAAACGGAATGGCAGAATATCTGGAAGTTTTGTCTGCTCAGGCCAGTTTACTGCAGAGCGAACTGGAACTGGCGGATATTAAAAGACAGCAGCTTACAGCCAATACCGAATTGTACCGCGCATTGGGCGGCGGCTGGAGGTAATTTTTATTTAACCATTAATATTAAGGGAAATTAAGTTTTATTTCTTAATTGTAATAGTAAATGATTTATAAACCATTAAGACATTAAGATAGATTAAGTCTTTATTCCCTTAATATCTTAATGGTAAAAAAAACGGTTTGTAAACCGTAAAACAGATTGAGTCTTATTTCTTAATGGTAAAACCAAAACAAATTAATAATCTAAATTTTAAATAATCATGAGTACCAATAATTTATTTACACCTTTCAGCCTGAAGTCGCTGCATCTTAAAAACAGAATCGTGATGGCACCGATGACGCGCTCTTTTTCTCCAAACGGAATTCCGACTGATGCGGTTGCTGCTTATTACCAAAAAAGAGCCGAGGGCGAAGTGGGATTGATATTGTCTGAAGGGACAGTTATCGACAGGCCATCATCCTCAAATGATGCCAATGTTCCTCATTTTTATGGAAATGAAGCATTGAATGGATGGAAAAAAGTGATTGATGGAGTTCACGCAGCAGGCGGTCAGATGGGACCGCAGATCTGGCACATGGGAATTATGGACAATCATCATTCGGGCTGGGTGCCTCCGGTTCCTTTCGAAGGTCCTTCTGGATTAAGCAAATCTGGTACTATCAATGGCAGTACGATGACTGAGGCAGCCATTGAAGATACCATTACTGCTTTTGGAAAAGCAGCTGCTGATGCTAAAAAATCAGGTTTTGATACCATCGAAATTCACGGTGCCCACGGATATTTGATTGACCAGTTTTTCAATCCTGAAACCAATTTACGCACCGATATTTACGGCGGAAAAACCATAAAAGAACGCAATCGTTTTGCTATTGAAGTGGTGAAAGAAGTTAGAAAACAAGTTGGAAATGATTTTGCTGTAATTATGCGTTTCTCTCAATTCAAACCTTCGGATTACAATTATAAACTGGCAAAAACACCTCAGGAATTAGATGCCTGGCTTACACCTCTAGTTGATGCTGGAGTTGATATTCTGCATTGTTCACAGCGCCGTTTCTGGGAACCTGAATTTGAAAGATCGGATCTGAATTTTGCAGGCTGGGCCAAAAAAGTAACCGGAGCTGCAACTATTACGGTTGGTTCTATCGGGCTTTCCAGTGATTTCTTTGGTGCCTTTACGGGCGAAAGTTCTGAACCAGCTTCCTTAGACGAACTAAACAGACGTTTCGACAGAGGCGATTTTGATTTAGCCGCCGTTGGAAGACCGCTGCTTTCTGACCCCAACTGGACTGTTAAAATAAAAGCTGGAAAAACAAATGAGCTTGTGGGGTTCAGTAAAGAAGCTTTAGCCGAACTGATATTGGAATAAATTTTCAGCAGCTAAAAATACCCTTTTTTTATTATTTAATTTGATTGCGCTGCAAGACTTTAGTTTTGCAGCGTTTTTCATTTCTATGCTTAATGAAAGAATTATCAAAGGGCATCTATTTAAAAAAATCTAAACACTTAAAAATGACAGCCATCAGTTATTTTTTAAACTAAACAGCTCATTAATTCTCATTTAGAGTATATCTTCCTGATTTCAAAAGAATTACAAATAGTAAGTTTTTACTCTGGTACTTTGTTATTTGTATGAAAATTCAATAAATTATCAGTTCATTATCAGTAAAAAAAACACTTCAAACACCTTTTTTGTAGTCTTTAACTTCTTTTTGTTATAAAAAAATTAATTATAACGATTTAATTTGCATTTAATAGATAATCTTTTCTAGTTTTATACCCATCAAATTATCAGGAAATTACGCCCTAAAGTAATATTCTAGTTAAAGTTTGTACTAGTCATTATATCACAGCCCCCAATGAAGTTTTTAAATTTATTAATTCTGTATGTTCTCATTTTTTTCTACAATGATTTTTATGCCCAAGAAACCTTTAACGGATCTTTAGGACTTAGAAGAATTTACCAGTCAACATTAATTAATCCTGTTTTGATACCTGATTCAACTACAGTGGAAAACTCTGTATCCATACTCCCTGTGGATTTTGGAGGAAACATAGAAATCGGGGCATTAAATCTGGGGACCATTACTTCATCAATTCACGGAGGTGTCTTAAATCTAAACTCAGTAATTGACGGAATGAAAAATTCAAAAAACTCAAACTTGTTCGCTGGAGCTAATATGAGTTTAATGCATGTATACCTTAAAGTCGGGAAAAAAGGTTCCAGAATCGAAATTTCACAAAGATTCAAAACGTCTGCTGCTACGAATATGGTCAGTAAAAATGTTCTTGCTGTTTTTTTTGAAGAGAGTGACAATACAAATCCTACCGTTTCCAATCTGACCAATTCTAAAATAAGAGCTATGGGATGGAGTGAAATAGCTATGGGTTATACCTCTAAAATTGGAAAAAAATGGAATCTGGGCGGTAAGCTAAAATACCTGACAGGTGTCGCTTATGCATCTTTCTATTCCTCAAAACTGATTGTTACTGCAGCTCAAAACGGAAACTCATTTGATATAAATTCAAAAATCAGAACCTCATCTTTAAATCCAATTGTCGATAAAGCTTACAATCAGGATTTGACTCCATACAAAAACGATGTCAAAACAATGATGGTAGATAATTTAACCAAAAATATTGGTTTTGCAGCTGATTTTGGCATTGGATATACAATCAACAAACAGACTAAAGCTTTTGCTGGATTCAACGATTTAGGATATATAAACTGGGGAAACAATCCATTAACCTATAATACCGTAGTTACACTCACTGATTTTTATCCTATTAAGTATGACTATAATACCAAGAAGTATGATTTATATCTGGATCCAATAATTAATAATGGAACTGCACAGACAAATTCTTTCAAAACAAGTTTAAATACACAGCTTAATGCAGGAATTACTTATCAGCCTGTAAAATGGTTTCACACAACTATTTTAGCAGATGCATATATAGCAGACAATACCTTCTCCTATCCGGGAGCAACGGTTGCCGGAACGCTAAACGGCGGCGATTTCTCTGAATTTACAATGAATGCAGGCTACAACAAAGACAGACCTTTTAGAATAGGAATGGGAATGTCTATGAAACTAAAAGTACTGCAGATGCATCTTTTTTCAAACAACATCATAGGAGCATTTGATGCTTCAAAAATGCGGTCTGCCGACTTACAGTTCGGTTTAAGCTGGGTGTGGAAAAACAAGGTTCCAAAACCCGTCCAGTATGATTTAAACCAAGGTTAAAACAAATAATAATTTCCCCCAATAAATTTAAAAACCTACAAAATAAGCATGAGCCTTTCTACGAAACAATACTCTTTACTAATCAGCATTTTTACTATATTTTTATTAACCTCCTGCGGTATATCTGACGAACTGGATAAAATAAATTCTATCGATTCTGTTGAAGCTTCCGGTTCAATGATTGGAGCTTTGGCTGAGGCAGATATGCCATTAAGCAAGTTTATGCCTCCAAACACTATAACCAAAAAAGATGCAGACGGACTTTACAGTCTTAGCTATACTACTTCGAGCAATTACAATATAGAGAACATAACTTTACCTGTGTTTAATTCTAAACCGGCGGAAATAAATCTGAATAAATTGAACTATTTTACCGACTACAAAAAAGCACCAAAAAATATATATTTCGATGCTCCTGAACAAACCATAAATCTTGACATCGCATCACTAATTCTTAAAGAAACTATATTACCTGACAATGCAGTAATTAAAAATATTACGCTAAAACCGGGTGCCCAAATTAGTTTTAATTTAGACGCAGACAGTAACTCACAATCTATCATAACAATAAAAATACCATCATTAGTTAAAGATGGAATTGCTTATTCTAAAACTCTAGGACCAATTACAGGAACCCAGATTTTTAATTATTCAGATGATATCGGCGGATACACATTGAACCTCAGTCCAAATATAACTGTTGGCATTCAATTAAGTATTTACAAAACAGCATCTCCTGCAAATGGTACTGTAAAAACTTCAATAGATTTTGATATTGGCCAGAATTATGAAGCTATTAATGGATTTTTTGGAGAAATGGAACTTCCGTCAAATCAAATTTCATTGCCTGTTTCTGTACCCAGCAATTTCAAAGGCAGTTCCGACAGTGAAATGGCAATCAATGAAGTTATAGTCAAAGTTCACCTGAATAAAACCGGTTTAAACGTACCTATTGATTTAAATTTTTCAAATGGAGGCTTATGCTATTACCAAGGAAACAGTACGCCAAAAACAATTAGTTTAATCTCAATTCCAAACAGCGACCCTGACAGTTATACTTTTAAGATTACTAATTTTAATGTTTTGAATATTGATAAATTAATTTTAAATCCAACAATTACTCTTAACAAAGGAGTTAGCTCGGGGGAAAATACAATTAATGATGCTGCTAAAATTTCCTATGATGTTAGTGTAGAAGCACCGTTAGCCATAACCGCCAAAAAGCTTATAATGGAAAAAGTAATACTGAATAAATTAAATTCAAAAATTGATGATAATACCCAGTTTGTTAATGGAAATTTAGTGGTCAAAGGAACTGTAGATTCTCAGATCAATTTTGACACCAGTCTTCAGATTTATCATCGGAGCGATATAAATGACAATACCTATTTCGTCCCATTTTTTGACACACCGATTCTGCTAAAAAAAGGGAGCAGTGAATTCGAATTTACCATCTCCAAACAAAAGTATGATGCAATAAGAAGTTATCAATATCAAGTATTTCAGCTTACTTTAAACGGATCAGATATTGTAAACGAAAATCGAAAAATCAGTTTTAAAGCTGCAGTCAACTTAAATGGAACTATCAAAACGAAGATTTAATTAAACAGCAGAACTTCAATTTAATAGAAGAGAGGGGTCAAAATTATAATGCCCCAAAAACTAGAAATCTTTGGGGGCATTTTTATGATATTTCAAATTGTTTTTTAGTTTAAAACAATGCTGAATATTTTTCCTTGTTTTGATACATAATCGAAATCAAAATGGCGCTTAAAACTAATACTAAAGGCAGTCCGCTGGTATCCTGGACAATATTTGTAAGGAGAATTCCAGCCAAAACCGGCAAAATGATTAAAGCTCCCAAAGCTCTAAATCTTGGTATGATGATCAACACCCCACCCAAAACCTCAGCCGCGCCGACAAGCGGCATAATCCAGCCGATTTCTGTAAAAGCGTTCATAGCCTTCTGCATTTTTTCAGGCAGATTTTCGGGCATTGGCATATAATAAAAAAACTTATTCAGACCTGCGTTGATAAACATCAGACCAAATAAAAGACTCAAAACGAAGAAAATTTTGTTTTTCATTATTAATTATTTTTAGAGTTAGTAATAAATTCATCCAGTCCGTTCAAAGCAATAGTAAATCCTTCTTTGAAACCTATTGCTATTATTTTCTCCAGATCGACCAAAGTTTCATGTTTAATAGCAATAGTAACAAATGTAGTATTTTCTTTGTCAATAAAATCAATATTCCACTTAGAAAGAGGCATTTCCTTATTTATATTTCCATTTTCATCACAAAAACCGCTTAAAAACTTGAAATTAGCTTTAGGCGAAATAGAAGTAAAATCCGATAATGCCCAGTGTTTCTCCCCTTCTGGTCCGCACATCGCATACAATCGTTGTCCGCCTTCTTTAAAATCCATTGATTTTGTTTCAGTAAACCAAGGTTTCGGCCCCCACCACTGATCCAGTAATTCAGCCTTAGTAAAAGTATCCCAAACCGATGCCAATCCAGCTTCAAATTCTTTTTTTTACATGTACTGTGTGCGTTTCTTTGTCCACAGTTAAATCGAAAATCAGTTTAGTATTCATCACTAAATTATTTTAAAACCTGAGTTCGATTAATATTTTATCGATATAAAACAAACAATCAACAACTTATGTTCTTTTCGATTCATCCTGTAAGGTCTTTTTCATGGCCTTGTAGGTATAACGTTCCCTTGCTACAAGAGGTTTGGGATTAAATTAAGCCTTGTTTTCGGATTTGCCAAAATTTCCCAAATACAAGACCATTTTCAAATTAAACCAAATGCCCAAATCTCTTGTAGCAAGTATTACCAGTAGTTTAGTTTCTTCTTAATATAAATTCTCCGTTTTCTTCACATAGAAAAGGAATTTCGTTCACGATTTTTAATTTTTTGAAACCTATTTCAGTGAAATAATAATGACCCAAATGTTTTCCGCTTTTGCTCAATATTTCTACATTCTCAAATCTACAGTATTTATCTGTTGGAATAATTGTTACATTATATTTTTTCAAATTTGTTTTAGTCGGCATATTTCCAACACCTTTATCAATAGACACCATTCTAATTTGAATTTCTTGATTAATTGATATTGCAATTGAATCTGTAATTATTTCGCTTTGTTCATTTGATTGCCAATTTTTAGAAATATAAAACTTATCATTTTCAATTTTCAGTAGTATAGATTGAAAATACTTTTCCCCATCAATTACAAAGTCATAAACTCCATTTGTGACTAAATAAAAACCTCTCTTATTGTAAATTGGGGTTAATTTTGAAATACTGTTTATAGAATCTTTGTTTACAAATTGTATGATTCTACAATCTTTGTCAATTTCTTTATTTTGTCCGTAAAAAGAAAAAGAACAAATAAATGTCAGTATTATAATTATTGTTTTCACCTTTTTTGGTTTTAAATTACTGGTAACTCATTAATAGCAATACCTACAAGGTTTAAAAAAAACTTGCAGGATTATAAACATCAATAAAATCAGCGTATTAATAATCGAACTAGGTTTAAAGTTACTAATAAATCATCCAATTGGTTAAAACGGGTTTCCAAAATCTTTTTGAACTGCTCCAGCCATTTGTCTATTTCTTTCATTTTGTCTATCTCTAGACTATAATAAATTTCCCTTCCCTGCAGTTCCTGTTTCACTAACTCACATTCTGCCAAAATTTTCAAATGCTTTGAAACAGCCTGCCGTGTAGTGTCAAAATGTTCTGCAATAACATTAGGCGTCATAGCCTGCAGCGCAATGAGTGCGATAATAGCTCTTCTTGTTGGATCTGTTATTGCCTGAAAAATATCTCTTCTCATTTTACTTTTTTTATTACAAAACCAATTAGTTGCAAATATATACGCACCTTTTTGGTTTCATAACTATTTTTGCATTTTTTTGAGATGAGACAAAAAAAACCCAAACATATAATTATGTTTAGGTTCAATTTCGATTATAATTTCACTTAATTATTTCTAAGCTTATATTTTTGCTGATTGTACAAATAGAAAGGAGAAATCACATGTGCCAGTGCATCTTTAGCTAAATCTTTGTTCAGTTTTTCGGGGGTAAAAATGGTATCTTTTTCAACATGAAACTGCAAAGGCTCTTTATTCGGCTGCATAATGACAACTTCGTTTCCTACCCGAAAAGCATTGATATCATTAAACTGCATCATCGCACGCCCTTGAAACGAGTCAGGTAAATTAAATAAATTACGTCCTGCCATAGGAACTTCGGTGTCAAATCCGATTTTTCCCAGTACAGTAGGCTGGATATCAATCTGACTGCACAGTTTATTGTACTTCCCACCTTTTGGTATTCCCGGACCAATAATTAATGCCGGAATGTGAAACTTATGTATTGGTACCAAATGTTTACCGTAGGTTCTGGTATTATGATCTGCAATTACAAGAAAAATGGTGTTTTTATAATATTCCTCCTTTTGGGCTTGTTTAAAAAACTGGCCAATGGAATAATCTGCATATTTCATGGCATTGTTTACCGTATTCTTTTGCTTATCATAAAGAGCAATTCTTCCATCAGGAAATTCAAATGGCTCATGATTTGAAGAGGAGAATACTAGCGATACAAAAGGTTTGTTTCCAAGACTCTTAAAATAATTATTGGCTTTTGCCATTACATCTTCGTCAGACCAGCCCCAAGTTCCGTGGAAAGCGCTTTTTTGTGCATCAAAATCATCCTCATCGATGATTTTATCAAATCCGTTACCGCTGAAAAAAGATCCCATATTATCAAAATTGGCCATTCCGCCATAAATAAAACTGGTATCATATCCTTTTTGCTTCAGCAATGAGGCAATGGTATAAAAATCTCGCTGCGAATTATTCAGCTTCACTACACTTTCAGACGGAGAAGGCAGAAAACCAGTTACAACCGCCTCAATACCGCGCACGCTTCGGGTTCCTGTCGAAAATAAATTGGTAAATAATGTTCCTTCTTTCGTCAGTTTATCGAATTCTGGAGTCAGTGGCAAACCTCCAAGCGAACCTACATATTCTGCCCCAAGACTTTCTTCCAAAATAATGACAATATTGTAAGGTCTCTTTTTAATGCTGTCCGCTTTTTGAATGTGCAGTAACGGAATAGAATCGTCTGTAAAATCGGCAGGTTTTACATCCATATATTTTTTCACCCTCGAAATAGCTTCGGCATAATCCATTTTCCCGTACATTTTCTCTGGATTAATTTCGTTTTTCATTGAATACAAAGCAAACGTAACCGTATAAAATGAATTTAGCCCAAGCGAATTGGTAAGGTGATCGGTAGAAAAAATAGCATTACTGGCATTAATAGGTCTTTTGGAAGTCAGACTGGATCTTGCTCCAAAAAACACAAAAAAAGCAATTAGAGGAAATACTAATAACTTTGTTTTATAATTGGTTTCTCTAATTTCAAAAAGCGGTTTTCGGTAACGGATTAATGCATAAACAAACCCTGCCAAGACAATTACGGTAACAAAAATCGACGAAAGATAACTTTTGAGCAAAGTTCCGACAACCTCTTTCGGATAAATCAGATAATCAACAAATAATTTATTAGGCCTAGTGTCATATTCATTAATAAAATCAAGCGTTGACAATTCCATAAACAGAATCAGTGTCAAAAACAAAATGAAATATACGGTCAAAAAACCTTGGATTTTCTTCAGAAAAGAATCGGGCACTAAAGCTGTTAATGCCAAAGGCAAAAAAAGAAGATAGCACAGCACAATGAGATCCATCCGAAGTCCTATTGGAAAAATGTAACCGTAATCCGGAGTTTCGGCAACACGGTTTTTAAAAATAAAAAACAATACAAAGCGGCTAAAACTTAGAATTGACAAGCCAATTAAAAGAAAATTTAGGAGCGGTTTGGAGAATTGGAATTTTTTCATGTTTGGAGGTATACGGAACATTATTTTATAATTGCGCAAAATAATAGTTTAATTTTGAATTAATCCTGAATTAACATAAAAAATAAAAAATTTTATTACAACAATATGGCAGGCATAACAATATTCAGTTTTTCTTCAAAATTGATTTGTAAATTGCAGCATGAAAATTTTAATTATCGAAGATGAGCAGGAAATTGCTCAAAGCATTTCAGATTATTTTAAGACCAACGGCATTCAATGCGAAACGGCTTCCAATTGTGCATTGGCACTTACCAAGATTGATAACTACGACTACGACTGCATATTATTGGATTTAATGCTGCCTGATGGAGACGGGTTTACTATTTTAAAAGAATTAAAAAGCAAAAACAAAACCGAGGGCATTATTATTATCTCTGCAAAAGAAAATTTAGATACCCGCATTGAAGGTTTTAATCTTGGTGCCGATGATTATCTGACCAAGCCTTTTCATCTTTCGGAACTTTTAGTACGCATGCAGGCACTCATCCGCCGGAAGAATTTCCAGGGAAGCAATAGTGTTGTTTTCAACGAAATCACTATTGACATTTTCTCTAAAACAGTAACTGTCAGCGGTCAAAAACTCGATCTCACCAAAAAAGAAATCGACTTACTGCTGTTTTTAATTGGCAACAATAATAAAGTTCTGTCCAAGGGAGCTATTGCCGAACATCTTTCGGGAGATATGGCGGATATGCTTGACAACCACGATTTTATTTACGCCCACATAAAGAATTTAAAAAAGAAACTGCACAAAGCAGGAAGCGGCGATTACATCAGAACAATTTATGGCTTAGGCTACAAATGGGAAAATGAGTAAAAAACTGTTACATAAAACCACCAGCAGCTTTCTTGCATTTGCCATCATTATACTGCTGGTATCTGCTCCTGTATTTTATTTCATCTGCCAGCAGCTTTATATTTATGAAACGGATGAGGTACTTCATTTTCATAAAGGCGCATTTGTAAAAGAAAGTTATAAAAATTTCACTGAAAATGACATTGAAGCCTGGAATAAATACAATCAGAATGTCGTGATTAGTGCCGATATGGGAATAACTAAAGATTCCATTTTTGACGAAATGGCATTTGACTCTGTTGCCAAAGAAAAAGAACCATTCCGTATCATTTATGCTCCTGTCACTATAAATGGCAAAAGGTATACATACAAAGAAAAAATAAGTCTGGTAGAAATGGAAGGAATGGTAATAAATATTGCCATCATGTTCCTTTGCATTATAATTATCCTGCTTATCGGAATTATCTGGATATCAAAAAGATCTGCCGCAAAAATATGGAAACCGTTTTATAATACGCTTCATCAAATGCATGATTTTGAAATCGATAAAAATAAACCGCCGCATTTTTTCCCAACTGATATAAATGAATTTAACCAGCTCAACAAAAGCCTTGAAGGACTCATTGAAAAAAATACTGCCATTTATAAAAACCAAAGGGAATTTGTAGAAAATGCTGCGCACGAACTGCAGACGCCGCTGGCTTTGTTTCAGACTAAAATTGACACTCTATTACAGCTGGAACTCAATAAAGAACAATTTTCTGTCTTAAGTTCTTTAAATAATGATGTTTCAAGACTTAACCGTCTTAACAAAAATCTTTTGCTGCTTTCCAAAATTGATAACGAAAGCTATCTTGAAAAAAGCACTATTGTTTTAAATGATTATATTGAAAAACATCTTGATTTTTTTACGGAACAAGCCGAAGCTAAAAATATCAGCATTACAACTGAATTCAGCTCTATCCTTTCTATTTCAGGAAATCCGGCTTTGACCGAAGTTTTAATTAATAATCTGTTTTTGAATGCCATCCGTCATAATGAAAAAAACGGAAACATAATCATCAGCATTCAAAACAATCAATTAACTTTCCTTAATACTGGACAATCGGCACCATTAGCAATTGAAAAGCTGTTCAATCGTTTTTCCAAAATAAATCCTTCATCGCAGGGAAATGGTCTTGGACTGGCAATTATAAAAAAGATAACCGAAATCAATCAGTGGGAGATCAAATACGATTTTAATAACCAATTGCACAGTTTTAGCATTACATTCTAAAAATTCTATTTTTTGTCAGCTGTCCTGTCACAATAACTATAATAAACACAACAACCAACAGCAGACTTGCATTAATGTTACCAAAATTCATGCCTTCTGGTTTTGTCAAATAATCACCCATTGTTGCACCAATTGGATGTGTCAAAATAATGGCCGACCAATACAAAAGTTCTCTTGAAATTTTTGTCAGATAAACCAATCCGACAACAACAGAAAGCAATAGCACCAAAAGTAAAGTGCTTCCTTCAAAACCCAACGGTGTGTTATGAGCCAGCAGATCACCAAATGCAGTTCCCAATGTACTTGAAGTTAGAATTGCAGTCCAGTATAAAAATTCGGTTCGTTTGTTCAGCCCGTTTTCTATCGTATTGGTTTTTGAATGATATTTCCAAATACCAAATGTAAACAGCAAAGCGACAGTCAGTAGTAAGGTTCCAAATGTATATCCCTCATTTTCTGTAAATCCTAATTCCAAATGAAAGAAGGATCTGCTGATAAAATCGGAAATTGTAGTTCCGGCTGTACTTGCCAGAGTTATTATTATCCAATACAAAAGCGGTTTTTGGCTTTTTGAACAAATTGAAATGATCAGCGCAATTAAGAACAGTGTGATTAGAGCAATTGTTCCTCCCCCATAGCCTAAGTTAAATGTTTGAGAAATTAAATCTCCTGCTGTTTCTCCCATAGTATTGGCACTAATAATTAATGCCCAATAAAAAAGGTTTATTTGGGGTAAATGTTTCTGTTTCATTTATTAAAATTTAAAATTGCATCACCAAACCACAGCCCATTTGTTTCCCATTATAATAAGGCAAAACCATAGAGGAAACTTTCTTTTCTTTTGCTTTAGTGCTGAAAATTTTTCTATTGATGTAAGGATAAATCCAATAGGCCGCTTTGGTACTTAATATTCCAATTCCTGCGCCCGCAGCTACATCAGTAAGCCAGTGACGGTTGTTGACAATTCTAAAAGCACCTGTAGCCGTAGCCACAGCATAACCGCTTATTCCATACCAAATGGATTTGTCTTTGTATTCCTGCCAAAGAAACTCCGCTCCGGCAAAAGCAGTGGCAGTATGCCCCGAAGGAAAGGAATTATTCGAAGAACCGTCAGGTCTTTCTACATGTGTAATATTTTTTAAAGAAAGAACAGCAGCGCTCATCATCAGATAGGAACTGGCCAAAATAATCGATCGGTCTTTGAGATTATTTTTACCGGTCATTCCGCATGCATTTAAAGCATAAACCGAAGCTGCAGGTGCGTACTGCATAATGTCATCGATCGAAAATTTCTGATCGATATTTTCAGTTACTTCGTCCTGAATTTCAAGATTATAGCCCTTGAGCTGATCACTGTTTAGACCAATAACACCATAACCAATTAATAATGAAGGAATTATTAACTGTTTATAATTAAATTTTAAATGCTGTACAGTGTCTTTTACTACAATAGTATCGGTTACACTGTTTTGTGCTGACAGTAAATGTGCTGACAGAAATACAATTAAAAAACTGAACCATTTCATCATAACTATTTTAAAACCAATACAAAGTACAAAATTAATTCTGAATTAATTCTGAATTTGTTTGTGAGGGATTACTTCTTCAAGTTTGTCATTCCGAGATAAGAGGAATACCCGTTAGAAACTCAACAAAGATTGGGGATTTTGATTATGGAATTAGCTGCGGAGATTCCTCGTACCTCGGAATGACAATATTGGGCGTAGATTTTGTGTAAACATTAGTATCACTGAAATCATTGAATGTTTATTTGCGTCTTTGAGAGAATTATAATTAGATAATAGCTCGCAGGAAATCTTTAATAAGCCGGCTCCTGAACGCCGTTATTTTCATTTTCACCTTTCTTGAACTCAAGTTTTCCAAATTTATAACTGAAGGAAATACCAAAGGATTGAACGGGAATTTCCTTTATGTTTACCTGCGAGTAATCTGCGTCATAACTATTCGATTTTTGGCTCAGATATTTATTAAAAGGATTTGTCATGGTAATTCCTAAACTTGCATTTTTATTGAAAAATAATTTTCTAAAAGCCAAATTATAAAAATAAGAAGCTGGACGGTCTCCCTGAACAATTTTCTGGGAGGAGCGGTAATTTCCGGATATTTCGCCAAGCATAGTTGAATTGAATTGGTAATTCAGATTCAGATTTCCCCTGTAAATAAAACTGCTTACACTCTCAAAGCCCGGAGTACTGTTGGTTCTCTGCCCGCATTCAATATTGGAACGAATTGTTATTTTATCCCCCATTGAAACTGATCCGAAAAGACTGGCGCCATAGGTGATCTCAGAGCCAATGTTGTAGCGTGTAGTCAAAGTTACATCAGTATAATCGGTTCCGCTGATAGTGAGTGTGGGATGAAAAGTGGTCAGACTTTGGATATCGTCAGTGTTTCGGCGGTAGTATCCCGAAAAATAAATATTTGTCCCCTTACTGAAATTTTGGCTGTAGCCCAATTCATATCGATTACCAATTTCAGGTTTTAAAAAAGGATTTCCAGTGCTGATATTGTGCGGATCACTGATATTAAAAAACGGATTTAAATCTTCATAATCGGGTCTTTCGATACGGTAAGTGTAAGCAAACTTTATGGATTGATCTTTATTAAACTTATGCTGAACAGTAAACGAAGGTGCAAAAGTATTATAATCCGGTATAACCACTCCCACAAAATCTGCCACAGTATTAGTACGTTCATAACGAAGACCGGCTTTACCAATCAAAAAATCATTGAAAAAGGCAAAAGAGCTTGAAGCATAAACCGCATAAATATTCTGCTTGTATTTAAACGCATAGGTCTGTCCTTTGTTGTTTATGTAGGAGCCATCTGAGTCCAAAGTATCGGTAACGATATTGTTTTCTATGTTTTGAAAATTTGCTTTAACTCCTGTTTCAAGGGTATAACCTTCGGAGATAGGTTCTGCAAAATCCAACGTAAGTCCCACTTGGTGGTCTTTGCCCGGATTTATGTTTCTAAGTCCCGATAACGGCTGAATATTTTCCTCATAAGAAGTTCGGTGCCCCGAATTAATGTCACTTTTTCCGTTGCTTGATGTAAGCTGAAAATCCAGTTCCCGATTTTCTTTCTCAAAAGTTTTTTTATAATCAAGCCCCCAGTCAATAGCTTTTTCTTCAAAATTACTGATTGAATTTCGTTCACTTTTTATTTCAGACACAAGAGTTCCATCAGCCAGATAGGAAGTTTGGTTCTGCTGCGTTTGTCCCGTTGAGTTATTGGAAAAAGAATTATAACTGAAGGATGCCACTAATTCATCCTTTGGAGTGATGCTCCAGCTCAAATTAATTCCAGTCCGGTAACCGCTTCTATCAAAAGGATTCACTCCGTTTTGATAGAGTCTGTTAATACTGTCTCTGGCTTCGCTATAAGAAATACGCTCGCTGGAACTTTTTGTTTCTGTAGTTAATTGTTTGTTCCCGCTAAAAAAAATACCTGCCCCAAAATTTCCATGACGGGCATTAAAATTGAATGATCCGTTTTCTAAACGTGTTCCGGCCGATAGATTGATACTGCTGTTGATTCCTTCGAGTTTATTTTCTTTCAGAACGATATTTATGATGCCGCCCGTACCCGCAGCGTCGTATTTTACCCCTGGACTGGTGATAACCTCGATGCTCTTTATCTGATCAGCGGGGATGGTCTGCAGTGCGTCAGAAATACTCGCACCAAACATGCTGGAAGGTTTTCCATTAATCAAAAAACGAATACTGGGATTACCCTGCAGTTCAATTTTTCCGTCAATGTCAACGCTGACCATTGGAACATTTTTCAAAACATCTGCGGCAGTGCCTCCTTGACTTGAAAGGTCGTTTGCGGGGCTGTATACCATTTTGTCAATTTTACTTTGAATTGTCGAAGTTTTCGAAACTATTTTTACTTCATTAAGCTGATTTGACATTGGCGAAAGCATAATAGTGCCAAGATTCAACACGCCTGCTTTCTGATTTATACTGGAATTTATGGTCGCTGTTTTATAACTGATAAAATCAATAGTAATGCGATAATCGCCGTCTGGAAGGTTATTGATTGAAAAAGAGCCGTTTTTATCAGTACTCAATCCGTTAAAAACTTTGATTTCCTTTCCTTTATAAATACTGACAATTGCCATTTCTATAGGTAGTTTCGTTTCGGCATCAATTACTTTACCTATGATTTTACCTTTATTTACAGCAGGTTGTGCAAATGACACAAAAGAGAATAAGAGAGCAGTAATAAAAACTGTATAGCGCATAATAAAAATTTATGCCGTAAAAATACTATCTCAAATCTGAATAAAGTCTGAACATGAAAATTTCTAAAGTAATTATTTTTATTTGCTGCAAAGCTGAAGTGTTATATGTACTTTTTTATTTGCTAAAAAAAAGCCTCTAAAATTTTGAGATTACCAAAACCTTTCTGCTAACATTTTATACTCCTGCTCTGACAAACATTTAACTTTTTTAGATAAAACCAAATGATTCAATTTAAAAACTAAACCAGAGGAGGCTGTCCTTTTCGGACAGCCTCTTGGGGTGAGGAAAAATAATTAAACTATTTTATATTTTCATTTATTATTAATCAAAATCACACTTAAATCAAAGCAAAAAGACAAGATTATAAAATAGTAAAAACGCCTAGTAATAAGTATTTGATTGATAAGAAAAAAATGTATGCTAAGGGCTAAAAAATGTAGTCTCTTTTCAAAGCGCATTTTTTCTATTATCAAAAAAACGAATAGGCTTTCTGCTGTTTGGATTAAAAATTAATGGCATTAATATTTCATTTGCAGTAAATTCAATTTTGGGAGTTACCCGTAATTTGGATCTAAAATGATCTTTCAATTCTTGCAAAAAAACAGAAGAGGGATTCTGAACCGCAATTTTTATCAAAATCTCGTCGGTTCCCAAATCATTAGATGAAATTTCGATAATATAGTTGTCAATATTCCCAAAATTATTCAGAACATCATTCATTGCCGGAGGATACAAAGTGGTTCCTTTGTATTTAATCATGTGCTGTTTTCTGCCAATTACAGGACCTACACGCAATGTATTGCGCCCACATGAACACGAATCTGAATGCAGCTGTACAATATCGCCCGTTTTAAAACGAATGAGCGGCATGGCTTCAATCCCCAAAGTGGTAAATGTTAATTCACCTGATCCGCCATTTGAAACCGGCTTATTGTTTTCATCCAATACTTCTACAATAATTAACTCTGGATGATGATGCCCTCCTACTCCATGACTGCATTCGGTAAAAGCAGTGCTCATCTCAGTCGAAGCATAGGTAGAAAACAGCTTAATATTCCATTTATCTGTTATTTTCTGGCACAAGGTATTGCTGGTAAAATCTTGATTACGGATAGGTTCGCCAATACAAATAGCTCCTTTTACACTTGAATTGTTAATATCAATATTGTGCTGTTCCGCATATTCAATCATTTTTAGTAAAAAAGAAGGAACAGTAATTAGATAAGTAGGTTTGTATTTTAAAATTGAATCCCATTGCAGCTCCGGAAGTCCTGCACCAACTCGGATTACACCGACTTTCATTTTTCGAAGACCTAAAAAATAAGCCAATCCCGCCATAAAACGACGATCAATTGTCGTCATCAGCTGTACAAGATCACCTTCTTTTATTCCGGCGCAGTCAAATGAAATAGCTTCGTTATAAGCTAAACGATCCAAATCTTCATCAGTCAATCCAAAAGTTACAGGATCGCCCAAAGTACCGGATGTAGTAGCATAATCGATAATCCTATTCTTTGGAACACATAAAAAATCATCATTATACTTTTGTAAATCTTCCTTTGATGTAACAGGCAATAATGCTAAATCCTCAATTGTTTTTATACTGGAAACATCAATATTGCTTTTGGCAAAGATAGAGCTGTAAAAGGGCGAATTTGTATTTGCATACTGCAGCACTTCCTGCAGTTTTTGCTCCTGAAATGCTTTTATATCGGCTTTGGCAGCTAATTCTATTTTTGGAATCATTATAGTTTTCTTTTTGCTTTTTTTAAATAACTGCTAATCTTTTCTCTTTCAACACGTGAAGTAACTTCTTTTGTCAATGCTTTCCCGAATTGTTCCTCAGCCAAGTTATATTTTTTATTTTGATAAAAGTACAATCCAGCTTTATAATAAACAACCCAATAATCAGGATTTAAAGATTGGTAATAATCCAGATATTGATTCGATGGCAAATCGGATTTTTTAGCCAGAAAAGAATCCATTTTTTTGTCTTCGATACGAAATTGAATGTAGTTTTGATAAGCTTCTGTTTTCAAGAATGGATCTGGAGGAATATTCATTGCTGAATTTTCCAATGAAACAATAGCAGCTGTATTCTCTTTTTTGTTTTTGAAAATTGTATTCAAATCATAACAAACAAACTCCCCTAATTGATAGGGATTTGCAGACACCCAAACCAATCGCTGGGCTGGCTTGAAAACAATTCCGTGGTGAGCCAACAGCTGATTAATCGCTTTTTCATTACCATACCCTAATGGCACATTATCTATTCCTTCTTTATTTCTAAGGATATTGGCAGCAATTTGTGGTGTTATTTTTTGATTCTCATTCAGTAATTGAGTCATTCGGTCAAAACGGTATTGGGAATGACTATCTTTTATTTGAGCCAAATTTCTTTTATTATCTTTTAAAACATCACTTTGAAAATGATTGGAACAAATTATTTCATTGCCATCAGGAGCTTCAAAAACACCTAAATTATCGGGAGCAATTTCTATTAAAACAGCCTTATCATCATTGGCACTGCCAACCATAATAGACTCGGAAACAAATACTTTCCTTTTTTTAGCAATAGCAACAGCTTCATCAATAGTTTTGGCGTATTGCAAAATTTCACGGGTCACAATAGAAATAGGCGTTTTGGCTATTAATGGAATCTTGGATTTACCGGCATTTATGGTTACGGTCAATCCTTCGGCATTCATTCCGGAACAGGCACCTATCATTCCGGGCCAAGTTACCATCATAAATGGATAACCCTCTTTTGGATTAATAAAGGCAACTATTTTTTCTTTTGCAAAATCATCTCCTGCATAAAAATCAAAATTTCTGCCCAAAATCAAACTTCCGTCATCTGATTTATTCCCCCAAGCAGCAAATGATGTACAGCCTACCATTGCCAGATCCTGAACTGCATGTCCTATATCATGAGCACCATGCAGATACAAATCTCTTAAAAAAGAGGGTGCAATATGGTTTAAATCTTTAGGCGCATATTGGGAAACTCCATAAATTTCAGTTTGAAATTCATTATCAACATTAAGATATAATTTTCGATTATACCATTTCAGGAAATTTCGAAGTAATGATTTTTTAAAATCAGAAGGAATCAATTCATTTATCTTGTCAAAAAAGACATGCTCTTGCTTTTTTAACAAGGAGTCCGTCAGGCTCCCAATAGCCAATCCCCTTTCCAATGGATCACCTTCGACATAAAGCTCCCATAAATGCTGTTTGTTTTTGATCAGAAAATTATTTCCGGTATAAAAAATGGTATCAGATTGTTTTTTAACAATAGGGATTGTATTATTATAAGCCGCTATCTCCGGCTGATGACGCATCGACTTTGAAGTACCGCAAGAAATAAGGAATAAGGCAAAGAAAAAAATATATGCTGTAAGTTTTTTCATATTCAACTATTCTTGGTTCTCGATTAGTTTTTAAACATTATGACAATGTTCTGTTTATTTCACTATACTTCCTGATTAATTTTGTTTACCAGATAATCTTTTCCTAAAATCTCGGAACACGTAACAACCGCACCAATGGTAACGCCCAAAACGCCATGCATGTTGATACTCTGTCCTGTTAAATATAAATTATCTAACTTAGTTTTTGACGGAATAAATGTCTTCATTGGATTTTCACAATCTTTCTCATAGCCATACATATTTCCGTTATATCCTCCAATATAATCTCTGTATGACAATGGCGTAGAAGTATGAACTGATTTTATACAGTCTCTTATTCCAGGGAATTTTTTCTCTATTTCATCTAGGAAACGATTCGTTTTACGAGTTTTAAAATCGTCATAGCTTTCGCCTCTATCGTTAACATCGGCTACGGTATTGAAGGTTTCTTTCCATGAATCCAAATCGGAATACTTCATATAAGTAATAAAAGTCATTCCCTCTGCCCAGCCATCATCTTTTTTAGAAGCATTCATCGAAGCCATAAAAGCTTTTGGCCAATTCTGTTCGTTATAATTTTGAGCATCCCAGACTTCACTGCTATTTTTACAATGGTAATAATTCTTGTTCATATACTTAAACGTTTTTGGTTTAAAAACGACATATAAGCTAAAGGCCGAAATACTGCCTTCCAAACTCGAAATTCTATTAACAAAGGCTTTCCTAAAATGGTTCTCTCCTGCTAATTTCAAGGTAATCTTGGGATCTATATTCGATATAAAATATTTTCCGTCCACACTCGTGCCATCTTTCATTTTGGCTGTGGTAATAGCATTGTCTTCGACAACCAACTGATTGACATCTTTATATTTAAAGACATCACCTCCATATTTTTTAAGCTGTTTTATCAACTGTTTTGTAATCTGGCTGCCACCGTTTATGCAGCGCCATGAACTCTGCATGTAGGTATTAACCGTAAGTGCGTGTACATAAAAAGGGGATTTTTCACCGCATCCTGCATATAAAAAATTACTTCCTGCAAAAACAGCCTGCAGCATTTTATTTTCAGTGAGGCTTGCAATAAAATCCTTTGCATTTACAGAAAGAATATCATTGTCATAGCGTCCTTCAGCACTTAAATTATAAAGGGGAAATGTATCGCAGGTGTTAATAATTGCTTCACAATATTTATTTATTGCCTCCCTTTCCTCAGGAAAAAACTTAACCAGCTGATTTACAAAATTTTCATACCCTTGGGCATGTGGAAACTCCATATTTACATCTTCAAAAGAGATTATATCGTATCCGTCTTCGTCCATTTTTTTGAGATTCAGGCTATCCATAATCCCAATGTACTTGAAATATCGATATAAATTCTGCCCTTCGCTTAATCCTCCAATGTAATGAATTCCGGTATCAAAAATCGTTTTATCGCGAACAAACGTCTGCAAATTACCTCCAAACTGATTGTTCTTTTCCAGCACACAAACGCTATAGCCTTCCTTGGCTAAAATTATAGACGAAACAAGTCCGCCCAATCCACTTCCGATTATAACAACATCATAATGCTTTTTCATCCTATCACTTTCTTTAATACGATCATTTCTTCTGTCTCATGCTCGGTTTGAAAACCAAATGACACTATTTTTTCTTTTAAATTTTTATTTCCCAAAACAATTATTCTGCTTGCCAAATTACATACTTCAGCCAAATTGAACACTGACTCTTCATTCGAAATCAATACTACATCATACTTTTTGAGAGCATTCAATTTATCTTGATCGAAATAATGAATCGTCCTTTTCTTTAGAATATAATTAGTTTTGGCAATGGCTCTATTCTCTTCTGAAAGTATAACCGAATCAATTTTTCTTTGAGGCTCCTGTAATGCCAAAAATATATCCAATTGCCCATAATCATCACCAAAATGAAGTATTTTAGCTTTAGAATCCATCCATTTATTTAAATCAAAATATAACTGTAAATTTTGATTAACATCATCTTTTATCGCTTTTACTATCTGAATTTCCTTGAAAGCATAGCTATTCATCAGCTTCGCCTTAAAATAATCCAAACTTTCCAATTCCAAACGCAGTTTTTTATAGTGCTGTTTAAAGAAACTGCTTATTTTTTTAGTTCTCTCTGCAGGATTTGTGCCAAATGTGGTATCCTCAAACTTGATTCTATCCAAAATAGTTACCGTAGTATTTCCACCATTAATAATAAAATCGCCTTTAGGCAAAACTTCGGAATATCCGTGAATGAGTACTGGAACTATATCCAATTCTAATTGTTCGGCCAAATAAAAAGCGCCTTTATGGAATCGCTTAATTGCATTATCCTCAGACCGTGTTCCCTCTGGAAAAACCATTATGGAAAAACCTTCCTGCACTTTGGAACGCAAATGTTCTACGCCATTATCCACACCGTTTGAAACTGGATAAAATCCAGCCAGACGAACTCCTTTTCCGAAAACCGGAGAATTATAAACCCAATCACTTACCAAGAAAATAATTTTTGGACTCAACATTCCAATAGCCAAAATATCAAGGAACGAGCTATGATTGGCAATAATTACGGCAGGTTTATCAAAGGTCTCATTTGAAGTATTATCTATTTTTCTTTTTAAAGATGGATAACTTGCCAAAACCGAATGCATGAACTTCGACATCAAAAAATGAAATCCTTTTAATTTTGATTTCCTTGAGAAAGGTAAAATCGCCATCAAAACGACACTTCCCAATGATAATACTACGCATCCTAATCCAAAATAGGTAAATGACAGAGCGGAATGCACCAATCGCTTAATTTCATACGGAGCTTTTCCTTTTTTTACTCTATTGGTTATAAAAAAATGAAAAATCAACGGCTGAATAATAAATGTAATCATCAGCGCCGAAAATATTCCGATAATGGCAATCAATGATATCGATTTTAGTGCTGGATGTTTGGCAAAAACAAGTACTCCCATTCCCAAAATCGTGGTTGCTACTGAAAGTAAAATTGAGGTTCTATAACTTGGCAATTCAATTTTCCCGAATGTAAATTCCTTTTGTAACGCCGTAGTCATAAAAATACTGTAATCTACTCCAATTCCAAAAATCAAAGTACAAACGATGATGTTAACAACATTAAACTGCAGCCCAAAAAGTCCCATAAGACCTGTGGTAAAAATCCAACTTATAAGAATTGGAATGATGCTGATTATAGCCAATTCAATTCTTCTAAAGGCTATTATGAGAACTAAAAATACAGCAATGAAGGAATAATCAACGAGGTTTTCGAAATTCATTTTTAGAGTTCCTAAAAATGTTTCGTTTGTTTCCTGCCTGTCAATTACAACCAAATTTTGCTGTTTTTTAATTTGATTTACAAAAACATCTCTTTTTTCGCTGGTCACTTTCACTAAGGTGGAAATAGTAAAAAAGCCATTTTTTTGTGCCACAAATTCATCCAGAAAAAAAGATTTCACTCTAAGATATTCATCAATAGTGACTGGCTTAAAGCTTTTGTCAAGCAAATCAAAAAAACCTGAAAAAGCATCAGCCTTAAAGCCATAATGACTTCCTTCACTAATTAATGTCTGATTCAAATTTGCTTTTTTCTGCGAATCCCAAAAAGAATTCCATTCGTTAATTTTTTGATTTTGAACATCGGCAGAAAAAACAATTCCGCCAATAGAACTAAAATTCAAGATACCTTTTCCAGCCTTATCTTTTTCCAGTACTTTAAAAAGAGCATTATTCTTGGCTATAACTTCATCATAACTTTTACCGTAAATAGCCAAATAAATAGATTTGGAATCATTGTTATTGGCAATTTTGTCTAATTTCCTTTCATTCTGTTTGAGCTCGGGAGTCATGAAATTCAAATCCGAAAGATCATTATTAAACGTAACTTTTGAATATGTAAAAAGCGAAACAATTAGCAATACCAGCATTGAACCTATCAGAAACTTACTTTTGTGATACGAAAATGCACCTAAACTGTCAATCAAATTTGGTTTTTGGATAAACTTTTTGGAGTCAAATTTGTACAAAACCGGAATTAGAATTATTGAAAAAACAGTAGTGGCAACAACGCTCAATCCAGCAAAAATACCTAAATCCTGTAAGGCTTCCGACTTGATAAAAAACAAACACAAAAACGTAATGGATGTTGTAATTCCGCAAAGCAATAACGGTCTTGTAATATCCTTGAATACCAACTTAACATTCCTATTGTTTCTCAGATGGGTTAAAACATATATTGAATAATCCGTGGTTTCCCCCAGTAAAATAGAACTGATACCTAAAGAAATAGCTGAAATGCTTCCTTTGCAGACGTACAAAACCGCCAAGGCAAACAAGGCTCCGAGCAACGAAGGAATAAAAATGATTATTGGAGTGGTAACGCTTCTGTAAAAAAAAGCCAGTATCAAAATCAAGGTAACACCTGCAAATATAGATGTATTTTGAACATCCGACTTAATTTGTGTAGCATTGGCAACAGCCACAGGCGTTGCACCAAAGTAACTCATCTCTGCCTTACCTTTAAACTGTCGATTTAAATTTGCCTTGATTTTATCAAGATTACTGATAAAAAACGTGTTTTGATCTGTTTCATTTGTCGCCAATTTGGGTGTAATAAAAAGCAGTAAATTTTTCCTGTCCTTTGTTAAAACAAATCCGTTTTGGATAGCAAAGTCATCACCTACACTTAACTGTTCCATTTTTTTTAAGGCAATAAAAGAAATGCCCAGCGGGTCTTTAAGAATAAAATCCTTGGACACCAATCCAGCAGGAGAAATTATCGATTTATAGTCGGCAGCGACAGTATTAGCAATGCTGTCTTTGTGCAGTTTATTTTGGATATGCTCATAATCCTTTTTGTTCAAAAAAAGCGGCAGATTATCGTATACAAAATCAAAAGTTTCCTGAATATTTTCTTCTTCAATCTTGCCTTGAACTTTGGATATATAAGGCTTACAAGGTTCCAGACTGTCTAAAAAGACATTGGCATACTCAGTAAGATTCTCCGATGAACCATTTTCTTTGGTAGAAATTATAATTGTAATCTTATCGGCAAAATTTACCTGATCCAATACTTTTGAGGTTATTCCAGACTGATCATTTGAAGGAATCAATTGATTTATATTTTCCTGAAAAGAGATTCTAAATGCCAAAAATGCCAAAACAAATACAATCGAAATTGCTATACCAAACGAAAGTAATTTCTTGGAAGTAATAAATGTATATAAATCGAATAATTTATTTTGCATGTAACTGTTTTTTGTGTTTTAGATTACCAGCCAAAGTTAATAACAAGTAACTTGTAAGACCAAAAAGTACGGCCATAAAAGTCGCTAAAATAAAACTTCCAACAAGATATTGGGCAATATTTTTTTGAATATCATCAAATGTCATATCCGTGTTCAATATCAATGGTTTGCTGCTGCTAACAAAATAACTTCCTATCTTTAGTGAAGCATAAATAACAAAGGGAATGAAAGGAGGAAAACTTATATTGGAAAATGCAAAAGCAATAGCTTTATTAAGCTTTAAGAAAACAGCCAAAAACAATACCAAAATAGTTTGAAATCCCCAAAAAGGACAGATTCCAATAAAAACGCCCAATGCAATTGAAGCCGATTTTCGAGTATTCGAATCATTGCTTTCTAGTACATTCTCTAGAAAAAATTGTTTAAGTCCTTTTTTTTTTAGTTTTCTAAAAAAATCTCTAGGCTTAATATACACCAAAGCAATAATAACCAAAACTGTATTAAGAATACTAATTCGGGTGAAATCTTTAAAGGGTCTAAAATGGGAAACCCGTTCTTTTGGATCGTACAAAACCTGAACAGGAATATTCTTTACAGTAATATCTTTCCAAGCCGAACGAACAATAACCTCGATTTCAAACTCAAATTTGTTTGTGAAATAATGAACAGGAATTTTTCGTAAAGGATATAATCTAAAACCTGATTGAGTGTCTTCCAATTTATTTCCGGTTTCGAACCAAAACCAAAAATTTGAAAATTTATTTCCGAAACTGCTCTTTTTAGGTACATTTTCCTGAACCATATTACGGCAGCCAATCAAAAGTGCATCTGGATTTGTTTCCAGATTATTTAGAAAACTAGGAATATCAGATGCAAAATGCTGACCGTCGGAATCAATTGTAATAGCGTAATTGTACTCTAATGCCAAAGCTTTTTTAAAACCATTTCGAAGTGCTAACCCTTTTCCTGAATTTTTAGGGTGGTGGACTTGAACCAAACTTGAATACTCCTTCAGAATTTCAACAGTACTATCTGTAGAACCATCATTTACAATAATAATAGCAGAAGTATACTGTAAAACCGAATCGATAACCCGCTTTAAAGTTTTATGATTATTATACGTTGGGATAATAACACAAACCTTATGCTGATCCATACGTTTTGCTTCTGAAAAACTAGTATTCATTTTTTAATTCTTAAGCTATTCAACCAATTGTTTTTCAATAGCGGTAAAACTATTGGACTGTGAAATAAATTCACCAACATACGCTTTTAAGGCTCCTGTCTGCTCTTTATAATGATCCAATAAAAACTTCTTATCTTCTTTTTTATTCCCTCTGTAATTGACTATTTTGGGAACATTTTCCTGAATGCTCAAACGAATCATTCGTATCTCAATGGCATTGGGTTCGGCTGTTACGGCATATTCCAGCAATGTTGCTCCTTCCTTGAATTTTTTAGATTTGTCGGTTCCTTTTTTTTCCAGTTTGGAAAGAATAATTATTGATGCTCCCTTATAGGCAACCAAGACTTTATTATTGTCCTCTTTGGTAACATCCGCTAATTTTACTGCCATATCTTTTGCAACGCTTTCCGTTGCAGCAGCGGTCTTATATAACTTTCTGATTTCGGTAACCGAAGGATTTGCGAAAAAAAAGAAAATAAAAAGAAAGGTAATTTTCATGACATCAAAATTAAAAACAGGTACAGTATTTATTATATTTTCTTATAAACACAGCTTAATTTCAAGGCAACTGTTTGGTCAAAATAACTAACATTTTTAACCTTAATCAAATTATCATCCGTTGTATTTATATCTAATTCCAAAAGCAGATCCGGATTTACAAATGGATTAATCAATGCCATAAATTTAACATTACTTAAAGATTCCATAAATAAGGAGCTGGCTGTAATCTGCTCTGTTAATTCTTTTATAATCTGCATCATGCATACACCCGGCATAATAGGATTTCCAGGGAAATGTCCTTCAAAAACTTCATGCTTTTCATTGATTGTGATTTGTGCTTTATACTTGGAATCAACAATGTTTTTCAACACTTTTACTGTATAGAAATCTTTTAATAGCATATTTTATTTTATATCAAATGAATACGATAAACCAAGCTGAAATGATTGATTCAAAACTACTTCGTCATAGTTCCCATTATTGTTGTTATCAATATTTGTATTGTAGTTATTACCATAAATATCAACTACTCCCTGTTTAAAACGAGCATCAAGAGACAAACCATTTGGAAATGAAAATCCAAATCCTCCAACAATAGCAAAATCAAATCCTATTGGAGAATCACTATAAAAATAACTTTTATCAAAATTATCATTCACCTTAAAATCTAATGAAGGTCCAACAATAACATGAAATCCAGTTCCAAAAGAAAACTTACTGATAGCACCTAAACAAAGATAGTCAAGTGAATGCTTTACAGAATTATTAACGGTTATGATACTTTCGTTGTAATAATTATCTATAAGAAGGTCACTATAATTTGAATTTGCCCCTTGCTGTGAATAAACTAACTCTGGCTGCAAAGTATATAGTTTATTAAATTTTATGGCTAATTGACCTCCTAGATAAAAACCGGTCATAAAATCCGAATCAAAATTTGTCAATCTCGAAAAAACAACACCGCCTTTAACACCAGGCTGAAAAGTCACCTGAGCATTTGATTGTACAATTCCAATTAATACAAAACAAATAATAGTAATTACTCTTTTTTTCATATCTTATTTTATATCAAATGTATAGGTTCCTCCCACCGAAAAAACCACATTAGTATGACTCTCATTATAATCAATTACTGGAATGATTCCTTTTTTAACTCTTGCTTCTATTCCAAAATTAGGAGTTATGCTAATTCCTGCTCCCAAAACAAAAGCCATATCGACACTCGCATCCGTATTGAAATTTTTATCTACTACAAAATCTAATGTTGGACCAAAATGAATGTTAAATTTATCACCAAAAGTAAATTTATTCACGACCCCAAAAGACAAATAATCAACATTAAACATACCATTGTCATTAGTTGGTGATTTATATTTTGAACCTTGAGCCGAATAATTAATTTCGGGTTGCAAAGTGTAAAATTTTGATAGTTTCAAAGCACCATAAAAACCAAGATAAAAATCAGTTTTTGTGGAGTAATCCCCCCTTTGACTATCTATATTGTCAGTATCATAATAATAGTAGTCATTTCCTTTTGTAAAATGAGTAAAATTGCCCCCTCCCCTTAATCCTGGCCTAAAAGTAACCTGAGCTTGCGTTTGCAGTGTCCCAAAAAAGACAAGAAATAAAACCAGTATACCTTTGTTTAATTGATTTTTATTATTCATAACTTCAGTTATTGATTAAAATAATTTAGTTCGATTTTCAATTTTATATTTTTATGCTCGATGGTAATCTTATCGGCAAAAATATCATTTTTAGAAGTATAATAGAGGTTAATTTTTGCTTTTCTTTTAGTAGCGTGTACAATTTTACTTAATTTATTTGTCCCTTTCGAAACGTATAAATAATTCATTTTATTTTTATCCAAAGTCTCATAAACGCTTTCCTCACCGTTATCAAATTGATTGCTTGTGATATAATGACTTCGCAAAAGCAATCTAAAATCCGTTACCAAAGTATTTACCAATAACTTTCTATCCAATTCTTCCAGAATAAAATTGACTTTATAATCTGATTCGGAAATTTCAAAATCGAGCAGCTTATTGCCAAATTCGGTAGTAAAAGCAATTCTATGCGTGGTATCGTTTATTTTTTTGGCAATAAAAATGCCTGTCAGCTCATTTCCGTAAACTAAAATATTGGCTTTATACACATAATCAATTTCCTGATTTGAAAAATAGGGAACATCAAAAACGGCTGTTTCCAAAGGCACAGCTTTGTAATCCTTAACTAACTTATTACCGGCACATGATGCCAATAAAAAGGCTATGATACTAATTCGAAAAAGAAGCTTCATCGACTTTGGTATTGATTACTTTATTTTTTAAGACAATTCGGGTATAATCTGCAGAGGATTCCAATAATTTAACCTGAATCACAGTCGCATCTTCTTTATCAAAAGTTAAATCGATTTGTTTGATATATTTTTTAAGAGTCGCATCTTTGGGAATAAACTTAGCGATGTTTTGATCTTTATTTTTAAAATACGAAATAGAGAATTCCTTGTCATCAAATAAATCCCCGCTCACGCTTCCAACAATCAGTTTGTTGATTTTTCCAAACAATTTACTGCTTCCAATATCTACGGCACTTTTCTTTCCCTCGTCATTGATAAGTATCTTTCCATTTTTAAAAACGATTGAATAATTGTATGGCTTTTTATATTGCCAAAGCAAGGAATAAGGCTCTTTGAAAATCATTTTCCCCGAAGTTTCAATATCTTTTGACAGAAAATCCAAATGCTTGTACTGCACAAAATCAGTACTCAAAGTCTTTATTTTTTTAGATACGACAGCCACTGACTGTTTAAATGCAGTAACTTCTCCGTCACTCATCTTTTGCTCTTGTGCCCAAGACTGAAATTGACAAACATTCAAAAAAAGTACTACTATAAAAATTTTAGTTTTCATACGCTTTTATATTCAGGAGTTCTTCCAACGGAACAACACTGTAATTGTTTTTTTCTAAAAAAGACAGTAACTGCTCTAACACATTAACCGTTTCGATAGAGGTATCGTGCAAAAGTACAATTCCTCCCGGTTTAATTCTTTTAATTATTCTGTCCAATAAAAATTTTCTATTTTTAAAAACTCCATCCAATGATCGAATATTCCATCCAATAGTTTTGTGTCTTGTCACAGCCAATGCCTTACGAATGGAAGGATTGGTAACACCATAAGGCGGTCTGAACAAGGTAGTTTTCCTTCCTAAAATCGTTTCAATTAAAGCATCTGTTTTCTCAATTTCGACGATGATTTTAGCTTTGCTGTAAAAATCAAAAAAAGGAGAATGGCTGTACGAATGGTTTCCTATCGCGTGGCCCTGCTTTATGGTTTCCGTTAAAATTTCGGGATGTGATTCGATATTTTTACCAATGCAAAAAAACGCAGCCTTGACATCATACTTTTTTAAAACTTCCAAAACAGCAGCTGTCATTTCATTTGGACCGTCATCAAAGGTTATTGCTATTTTCTTTTCAGTTATTAATGGATTACTGCAAAAGGTTTTTACATGGTAATTTGATCCAATAAAAGAAGACCCGATAAATACAATTATAAACCATAAAATACCCACAAATACAAAATATCTGACATCGATTACTACGTAAAAGCTTGCCAAAGCGAGCAGCAAAAGCAGTAAAATAAAAAATACATTTGTCAGGATATACTTCAACAGCTTGAAATTAAAGTGAAACTATGATCTATTCCGTTGCGCTGATTGTACAACAAAATTGTATTATACGTTTCTTTATCTATTGCATTTACTTTTACAATATCGGGAATACTTTGAGTCTGAATAATTTTGGCTCCAACCCACAGCCCAAATGCCGAGGCAGTATTATACTCGCCACTCAAATGTTTGTAATAAATCTGTGGTATATCTGCAAAAGTAACTTCTGATAAATCTTTATAATACAAATCAGAATCCACATCGCCATTATAACCCAAAACTACTGCATCAATATCCGTAAGCTTCAAATTATTGAAAGCCAAAAAAGAACTGATTTTATTTTCAATTTTATCAATTTCCAATATATTCAGAATTTCAACATCCAAAACAGCAGCTATTGTTGCTGCTTTCTTTTCTTTTTCAACTACAAAAAACGCAGCTCCTTCACCCTGAACAGCACCTTTGGTTGTACTTTTTAAAAATGAATCAAGTCCTTGGTTTTCATTTTTTACAAAACCTGCAAGTCTGAAAAGTGACATTGTATAATCGGCCGTTTCATCTATTCCGCCAACCAATACGGAAGAAGCATCATTTTCATCCATCATCATTTTGGCATCAAATAGTGCCGATTCAAAAGAAATAGAACCATTTACATACGTCAAATTATAGGCTTTGCATTGCAGTCCCAACGCAATTTGACCGCCAACAGTATTGTGTGTCGATTGAATAAAAGAGGTAGGCGTTAAAAACTCTTCATTGTTATCCAAAATTGCCTTCAAAAATTTCTCCGAATCTTCGATACAGCCCATTCCGGTTCCAGTAATAATGGCATCAACGGTCTCCAGCTGAGCTTCCCGCAAAGCCAGAGTCGAAGCAACTATACCATTTTTAACTCCTTTTGCCATTCTCCTGCTCGCTGCTGGAGATATAAAATCCTTATAAACAGGCTGATTAATGGGTAAAACAGTATCCACCTCATTTACTGCCGATTCTTCAAGAAAAAGACTATCAAAGGTTTTTTGGGCCGAAATACAGCCTAATCCATTTATAAAAATCTTACTCATTTTTAATCAAAAAAGTTAACACGAATTGCACTAATTTGCACGAATTTACACGAATATAAAACATTAGCCTTTTAATTTCACAAACCAATTCGTGCTAATTCGTAAAATTAGTATTCTATTTTTATTCGCTTTTAGAAAATATCAAAGTCGAACAATTTCCTCCAAATCCAAAAGAATTAGAAAGCACATGTTCTATATTTTTATGCTTTAAAGCTGTTTGGGGTACCAAATCAAACTCAGCCATTGGCGTCTCAAAATTCAAATTTGGAAAAACGACGTTATTTTGAATTGCCAATACACTATACACGGCTTCAATAGCAGCGGCAGCGGCCAATGTATGTCCTGTAAAAGGCTTGGTAGAACTAAAATCGGGAACCTTATTTTCGCCAAACAGCCGAACCATTGCCCGCCCTTCGGATAAATCATTATTTGGAGTTGCAGTTCCGTGGACATTGACATAATCAATCTGCTCCGGTTTCAATTGGGCTGCCTTAAATGCTTTTTCCATTGCCAGAAAAGCACCATCTCCATTTTCTGAAGAAGCAGTTTGATGAAAAGCATCATTTGCATTGGCATAACCCGAAACTCTTGCCAAAACTTTTTTGTTTTCTTTTTTAACCAATTCTTCTGATTCCAAAACCAGAAAGGCAGCGGCTTCTCCGAGATTTAATCCTTTTCTATTATTATCGAATGGCTTATTATAACCATCCGATAAAATCATCAGTGTTTTAAATCCATTGATGGTAAATTTGGACATTGCATCTGTTCCGCCCACAATAACACGATCCAATTTACCGGATTTTATCATTCTGGCTCCCAGCATTATGGCATTTGCAGCCGACGAGCACGCAGTACTGATGGTAGTTACAAAACCTTCCAACCCCAGTTCGTTTGCCATTTTATCGGTATTATCACCTGCATTATGACAGCTGATGTATTTTACAACATCAGGATTTTCAAAATATTCTTGGTAATAGCGTTCTGTCATATCCATTCCGCCCACACTCGTAGCTGAGATTAATCCCGTTTTATACTCGTTAATAGAAGTAATTCCGGCATCTTTTACCGCTTGTTTAGCAGCGATGGTTCCAAGCATGGCGGTTCGGGAAAAATTATTGTCCTTCCCTAAGCCCAGCTCATCTATTAATTCCTGATTGGTCTTTTTAATTTCACCCACCTTGATAACATCGGCATGAACGGTTACAATATTCTCGATCGTTGTAATTCCTGCCTGGCTATTCAGCAATGCATTATAATTTTCCTCAACTGAATTTCCAATTGAAGAAATAATACCCATTCCGGTAATGGCGACACCTTTATTCATTATAGATTTTTTGATTTTAGATTTCGAATAAACAGAACATTAAATAAAAATAGTATTTCTAAACTTTAACTCTCCAAAATGTGAGTTGAAAACTTATTATCTGACAATCCAATTTTCAAGTTCAATACCTTTCAATCTTTCGAAATCTTTAATATTTTCGGTTACTAAAATTAATTTATTTTCTATTGCAGCTGCACCAATTAATAAATCGAAATCATCATTTTGAGGTTTACCTAATTTATTTAAACGGACTTTTTCTTCAGCGTATTTTTTTATTGAACCGTAGATTGGAATTATGACAATTCCTTTTAAAAAAATATCTACTGCTTTGTGCGATTTTATTTTGTCGGCACTATTTTCAGCACCAAATCTTAATTCTAAAACCGTAATTTCTGAGATATAGCAATTTTCGAGACCTTTTGATTTAAGTATTTTGTCAACTTCAAATTTTCCGCGCAAAAAATGTACACAAATATTAGTATCAAGTAAATATTTCATTAGAATTTAATTTCTTTCGTTCTAAATTTTCTACTTGATTTTATATCTGCATTTATTTCATCGGAAGTTTTTTCAGTCGAAAAAGCACCAAAAGATTTATAAAAATTATTTTCTTTGTTTTTAGTTTCCGCCTTTAATGATTTCGTTAACTTTTCTATAAGTTCAAGTTTGCTCATTGAATCTAAACTCTCGAATAATCCAAAATAATTTTCTATTATATTTTTGTCTGTAAAAGTCATTTTGCGATGTTTTAATTCAAAGATAGACTATTTTACATTTTTTGTCAAATGATTTATCCCAATGTCTGATGCTGAATCAGAGTAAAAGATTATTACTTAAATCTGTCCTCTAAATTCTAAAATTATTTCACTCTATTCTCCGAAATATAAGCTGCCATAACTTCGATAGACTTAAAAATAGTCTTTCCCTCTTTTGGATCTACTAATTTAATTCCATAATCTTTATCAAGCATCACAATAAGTTCCAACGCATCAATAGAATCAAGTCCTAAACCATCTCCAAACAATGCATCGTCATCATTAATATCAGCAACAGTGATATCTTCAAGGTTTAAAACTTCTATTATTTTACTTTTTAATTCCTGCTTTAATGCTTCCATAATTATTTATTGTATAGTTTTTTTAATTGTTCGTGATTGTGTTCTCTTTCGCCTTTTTTATCAAGCAGATAAAAAAAGGCTTTGTACTCTTCATTATAATATTCCACCCATCCGCATAAAACTTTGTCTGCTTTTTGGGTTTCCAAAAGTATATTGCAGTAGTTTTCCATAAATACCGGGTCATAGTCCGCAAATATAAAGAAAGAATTTTCGCTTTTCAATTGATGTTTAATACTTATTTCTCCTAAACAGATATTAGGTAATGTATAAACAAAAACTGCCGGACTTGGGTAATAATTCTCAGAATCTGAAATCGAATTCTGATGCTTAACATCGGTATCCAAACTCGAGGATTTATTAGCAAATACTAATGCAGTATTGCTTTCTGCTGAATTTTCGGCTGTCGCCAAAAGTAATTCGGCACCTAAAAAAGCCAATTTACTCAAATTATCCATTTTAAAAAACTTCGGATAATTTATTTCAAAATGCTGATATCCTTTCTTTGAAAAACCGGCAAACGAATCCTCTTCGGCAGTAAAAACGGCTTCTCCATTCAAAAAAACTGTATTTTTCTGAATGGTACAAAAAGAGTGAATATAATTTTTATTTACTGTCATTAGTATACTTTTTCAAATAAAACAGCTGTATTGCATCCTCCAAAACCTGAAGCAGTTTTTAGAAAATAACGAATGTCCGCATCCGTCTTTTTTTCAATAACCTTAATCGGCTGGGTTACTCCAATGGTATCAAATCCTAATGAAGCAAACAATGTATTATCCTTAACCGATTCTATTCCGATAACGGTTTCTAATAATCCCGAAGCTCCTAATGTATGCCCGTAATACCCTTTAAAACTATTTACCGGTACATTTTCGAGTTCTAACCTGTTTAACGCAATAGCTTCCATCTCGTCATTATAAGGTGTTGCCGTACCATGAGCTGAAATATAATCGATTCGATTACTGTCTATTTTGGCTTCCGCCAAAGCGCTTTGAATACTTCGGTAAAGCCCTTCTCCTGTTCTGGAAGGTCCCGAAATATGGTTGGCATCATTAATGGAGCCATCGCCTATTATTTTTATTTTAGCGTTTTCTTTATTTGAAGAAACCAAAACGGCGGCTGCAGCTTCTCCCAGACTTACTCCCGTTCTGTTAACCGAATAAGGCTTGCACGGCAAATTACTCATTGCCTGAAAGGAGTTGAATCCCGATAAAACAAATTTTGAAACTTCATCACCAGCGACAACAAATACATTGTCATATAAATTCGCCTGAATTAACCTTTTGGCAACTGAAACTGCCAAAATTCCTGAAACACAAGCATTAGAAACCACAATAGGTTCGTTTTTGAATCCAAAAAAAGCAGCAATTTTTTTAGCCAGTTCATTCAAATAAGCGGATTCAATATTACTTGAATTTTCTAAAGCGTTTATATTTCCCTTGGTTGTCGAAAGTATAAAACCGGTACGCTCGTCTGATGCCGCTTTTACATTTTTAATGATTGGTTCCAATGCCAAAATCATCATTTTCTCCAATCTCGAATAACCCTCTGCAGAAGTCACTTTGGCGAAAGCCAAATCCAATTCAGCATCATTAATAACAGCTGCATAAAAAGGTGCATTCAGTAACTTTGGATTATCCTGCAATTGAATACCGGAAACCCCATTACCAATGTTTTTTATATTGGCAGCAACATCAAACCCAATGGGTGTAATGCAGTTCGTTTCGGTTATAAAAACTTCTTTTGCCATGCTATTTAACTAAGCCTACTTTTCTTTTCCATTCCGTGTAAAATGGAGGGTTTGTCAACATTAATTCACCGTGTTTGTCTAAAAAAACCTGAACGGTTTCACCTGTACAGACCACTTCATTTTTTATATTGTAAATGGTAAACCTGTATATCATTTTTGCTGCGGGCGTATCTACAATAGTCGTTTCTATCCGGGCTACATCACCGTAACGCAGCGACAATTTATGTTCTAGAGTTGTTTTTACAATGGGAGTCGTAAACTCATTGGCAAAAACATCCAGATAGGCAAGACCATGTTTACGTCCAAAGGCTTCCCTTCCATCCTCAAAATAAGTAATATAATGACCATGCCATACTATTCCAAGTGAATCTGCTTCGTTAAATCGAACACGAATTTCCTGTGAAACAGTCAAGGCAGCTGCTTCTTTATACAGCTCTTTTCTTCTTATCATACAGCAATGCTAAAGTTGTGGTAACTATAAAAAATAAAAACAATAAAAATAATTCAGGCAGCAGATCCAATAGAGATCCGTTGCGCAAAAGTACATCATAAAAAGCTTCCAGACCCCAATTCATTGGTGAGGATTGTGCGATAATCTGCATCACCTTGGGCATGGCAAACACCGGAACCCAAACACCGCCAATAGCAGCCAAAATTATCACAGACGTAGCACCAAACGGAGCCGATTGTTCCTGTGTCTTGGCAATAGTTCCCAATAATATTCCGAAACCAATCGCTGCTAAACCTGAAAACAGTGCTACGATACTCATTAAAATTAAATTTCCTTCAACATTTAAAGGGGGTAACCCTAAATGCGGAAACAGAAATACAGCCACTGCAATCATCATGTAAAACTGTATCAGGCAAATGATTAAATACATCACTGTTTTACCCGCCAAAACAACTCTGTTGGAAACAGGATTGGTTCGCAATCGCACAAAAGTCCCTTGACTTTTTTCCTTTACCATATTGATTGACAACGGAATTACAATAAAAAAAACTGCAAAAAGTGTCCAAGCAGGAACATTATGCTGCACCGAATTCGGAAGAATTTCTTTGTCATTTATTTTCGGAATAATCTCTTTGAATGTAATAAAACTTTTTTGTTCAAATTGAGCATCCTCGCCGCCAAGTTCATCCTGAAAAGAAGTATAAATCGATTTGGTTTCTATTTGGGCAATCATTTTGTCGATAGCATTCATCACGCCGCTTCTAAAACTCAATTGAACCGCAGGATCAAAATAAAGCTTGACCTCTTTTTGATCGACAATTTTTGCAATTGGTTTCGTTGCCAACGAATCTGAAAAACCCAGACTGCTTACAATTTTTTGAACATTCTGATCAATTTTGGCCTGCAGATCGCTGCTCAAATGCGGCGGAATGATAATTGCCATTTGATATTTTCCGCTAAAAACAGCATCTTTGGCTTCAGCTTCAGTAATTTTTTTATTGTCAAAAGCGGTAATGACACTAAAAACATCACTCTTTTTTAAATTATCAAAAAGCGTTTTAGAAACCTTTCCATTATCATAATTAACTAAAATTATTGGAATTTTAGTCTCTTGTCCTTTTTTATAAGAGCTATCCTGAATAAGTGTAACGGTAATAATTAATACCAATGGCATTAAAAAAAGAGTCACAACACCTCCCATATCCCGCTTCAACAACAAGAATTCTTTGTAAACAGACATCCAAAGTTTATATAGCATCTCTCAGTTCTTTTCCTGTTAATGAAATAAAAACATCTTCAAGATTTCTGGCATTGGCTGTAGCCGCAATTAAATCCTTAGGTGTCCCCTGAGTGTAAATTACTCCTCTGTCGACTATAGCAATATGGTTACAAAAATCCTGCGCTTCGGATAAATGGTGTGACGTGTAAATTATGGTTGTACCCTTTTTATTAAGTTCCTTGAGATAATCAATAATTACATTTTTTGAATGTACATCGACTCCTACCGTAGGTTCATCAAGGAAAAGTACCTTTGGATTATGCAAAATCCCTGCAATCAAATTGACACGGCGTTTCATCCCGCCGGAGAAAGTCTCGATACGCTTATCAGCAAATTTCAGCAATCCCAAAAGATCCAGACTGTCAATTACTTTTTCTTTTAGAACGTCACCTTTTAAACCATACATACTCCCAAAATACAGCAGATTCTCTCTTGCTGTCAAGGTTGGATACAAAGCGTATTCCTGAGGAACAACGCCAATTCTATTCTTGATTTCATTGGCATTGGCCGAGTAATTTAATCCGTCAATCGTGAAAGATCCCGAAGTAGGTTTTACCAAACCGCAAAGAATCGAAATCAATGTTGTTTTACCAGCTCCATTTGGCCCAAGCAGTCCAAAAATATTTCCTTCGTTTATGTCCATAGAAAAATCATTCAATGAATACATTTCGGCATCATTGTATAATTTAGACAGATGTGATATTTGGATAATTGACTTCAATATGATTGTATTTAGCTTATTGCTTTTTTGAGTTTCTTAAAAAACACTTCTTCTTTATCGGCAATACTTAAAAGCTGGTCGGAAAGCAAATTGTAAACATCCACTTTGGTACTTCTATTTTTATAAACCCGTGAGGCTTCGACAGCAAAATCTCTCCATAAATCACCTATAGCAGTCATTTCCAGCGACAATTTTTGCAATTCGTCATTATTCAAAATTACTGCCGCTTCCTGTAAAAAAGCTGCATATATAAATCTAAAACCACCACCCCCGGTTCCAATTTCTTCCTGCATTCTGACAATTTGAGCCAAATAATGATTCGCTTTTTTAGTTCCTTCCTTAACTGGCCATTTTTTAATTAGCCTGGCAACAAGACGAATTCCGCGAACACCAATTATTGGCATTGGCGCCAGCATATCGCGACAGGTATTTTTGATACCCTTTATAATTGCCCCTTTCAAATCTACATTTGCAGGAACCTGAATCGGATAATATATTTGACCTCTTGGAGCAAAAGCCCCTTTGGCAAAACGCACTTTATTTAATTCGTCGTGTGTCAATGTAGTTACGTTTTCCATAACTGGATCACTAATTAAATAATCCGTTTCTGTTTTTCCATAAACTACCAGATTGTGTGCGTTGAAATGAAAACGGTACTCATCAGGAAAATACGTCAGGTTGTATACACCCACCTGCAATCCTGAAGGAATATTATTTTTTAAATTTTCGTCCAATGTCTTAACGGCTTTGGCTTGGCTGGAAAATTTTTGTCTTTTAATTTTCAAGCCCAATCGTTTCGCCAGTCTATTGAAAATTTGTCCCGGCATAGGTCTATAACTTATCGCAGGAGCGTAATTTACTTTTAGAAATGGGAGATAAACGAAGAAAAGTCCCGAACCAATTCCAAAAACCATTGGTTCGCTAATATTCAATCCATTATGTTTTAACAAATTGGAAGCCACTCCATTCTCACAATGAGCAGATTGATAATGTGTAAAATCGGTTTTCATTAATTAGTCTTAAAATTTTTCAATTCCTCTACAGTTATATTAAAAGAGTCGGCATATTTTTTTAAAATACTGTCACTTAATCCTGCGAAAACCTTAGGCTTAAAATGTCTTTTAACACGCCATTGCCACATTCCCACATAACTGGAAAGTACGCCGATATCCATTCTGCATAACTCCATATAATAACTAATAGGACTTACCTCGTTGTTTTCTACCTGAGCCTTGGCAACAGCAATTCGTTCGCTAATTTCTTCAATCGAATTAGAAAGAGCAATACTTTTTGGTTCCCAGCCAGAACTTAAGGCAGTTGTATAATTACCATTTTCATCCGTAGCATACACCAGCTCTTTCATATTTGTTTTAGAAAGATTTCCTTTATCTTGAGGTACTTCTTCTTTTTTCATTTTCTTTCTCTAGGAATTATTATTTTGAATAAACAACGTAATTTCTCCTTCTGACAGCATTTCGTCTTCCTTATACGTTTTGCATTGTATAGTACACAAACTATATGAGTCCGAAATAAATTTCGAAATTAATACCGCTTTGGTAACAAGAGTTGAATTAACTTCTGGCAGTGAATATATTTTTAAGGTTTTAATTCCGCTGATAAAACCAATCACATCTGCTCCTGTCTTGGCATTATTATTTTCATCAATAAAGTAATCCTTGGCGACAATCATCGAACAGGTTTGCGCCATATTTTCGACCAGACCAGATTCCGTGAATAAATCATTCTTCAGAAATATATTTTCTGCTTTAATTTGAAAAATAGTGTCTACTTTTTCATCATCAATCTCTAAAATAAAATCCACCATCAGCATGGGAGCAAGATGAGGCAGGTAATGGTTACTATTTACAAGTTTTGATGTATCTTTCTTATTCACTGTTTTTAATTATTTAGCCAAAACAGTTTTCATCTGTCCTTTGGCTATTTCTACATTGTTTAATTTACTAACAATATCTACCAAAGTTACTCCTCCAAATTCCTGTATAACAGTAACTGTTGTCCTTATTTCGTCATAAAGTTTGGGAAGCACTTTTATTTCCAATTTATTTATGGAACCAATATAACCTGTGGGAGCCTGTTCATTTCTCAAATAAAACTGATATCCTGTATGCAATGCCACAGACTGAGCCATGTGCTCTATAATTCCAGATTCTACAAAGGAATCATCCTTAAAAAAAACAGCATCATCCTGAATGGTAAACCCAGACACTAACTCAGTTTCAGAATAGCTATACAAAGTATCGACCATTACAAACGGTTTTTTTTGAGGAATTAAAGTCTCCACAAAATCTTTGATGCCTATTGGATTATTAGCTGTCATCGTCATTAACACACTGTTAAATAAGCATACGCATACGAAAAACGACCGCTTTCCGGCACAGACAAAAGAACTTTGTTCCCTTTTACCAGTTTACCTGAATTCATTAATTCTTCTAAGGCCAGATAAATTGAAGCCGAACCGACATTCCCAACATATGCCAAATTCATAAACCATTTTTCCATTGGTATTACCATTCCTTTTTCTGCCAATGATTCTCTTAAACCATCTACAAAATAATGAGAAGAAACGTGTGGCAAAAAGTAATCAATTTGATCAGCAGTAATATTGTTTTTATCCAATGCTTCTTTCATACTTTCGGCACCCTTAACCAAAATATGTTCATCAAGCACTTTTATATCCTGTTTAACTGCAAATATAGATTCGCTGAGCCATTCATTTGGATCAAAATCATTCCAAGGTTTTATATCGCCATTTTCTAATTTATCTCCTCCAGCATACATGCATGTCTCTATTTCATGTGCATAAGAATAAGCTTCCATCCATTCTATTTTTAAGGAAATAGCTCCAGTTGGCTTGTTTTCCAATAAAAAGGCACCCGCTCCGTCAGACAGCATCCATCTTAAAAAATCTTTTCTAAAAGCAATTATGGGCTGCTCTTCTAATTTTTTCAGATTAACAATTTCATTTTCAAATCTATTGGCAGACAGCCACGAAGAAACTTTTTCAGAACCTGAGCAAACTGCATTATTTGTATTTCCGGATTTTACTGAAAGATAACCAAATTTTAAAGCGTTCATCCCTGAACAGCACACCCCTGAAGATGAATTAAGTTCCAGATTTTTATTTTTTAATAAGCCATGTACCATTGCCGCATGAGACGGAACAAGAACATCTGGAGTAGCAGTTCCACAAGATAACAATTCCACATCTTGATCAGTAAAACGATTATCAAATAATCCCTGAATGGCTATATGAGTTATTTCAGCGTTATTGTGAGTACTGTTTCCATTTTTATCTCGTGCATAATAACGGCTTACAATCTTATTATTTCTTAATATTAATCTTCTGCCTTTGGATGCTGTTTCATTTATCAATCCCAAATAATCTTCCATTTCATCATTAAAAACAGCTTCATTTGGCAAGCACTTCGCCGCTTTTGTAATATATACATCAAACATATAATCTAATTTACTCCTTTATAATATTCTAATTCCTGCTTTATTTTTTTAATTTTTAACGGATACGTAAGAACGTGTAATATATAAACTATTGGTGAAACTACCCAAATAGCTAGTATTAAATACACTTTAAATATTTTTGTCCAAAATTTTCTTGATTCCCTTTTAGTTATGATGAAATTTGACCATTTTGAAAAAATTTTATTAGCTGTTTTATCAACTCTAATTAAGTAGGAACTTACTTTTACTGCATTAATCGCAACCAATTTCGTTTGCAAATTATCTAAATCATTCTCATTAAAGCCTGCAAGAATTACTTCCCCGAATTTTGTTGATTCACGAATATCTTTATCTGAAACTCCAGGTAATGGAAAAATTCCAAGATACCTTTTTTTAACTCCTGAAAACATCCACTCTACAATTGTAATCACACTTATTAAATTCCCAACTCTATCGACCAGCGCAATATTTCCTTTTAGCAGGGCGTTATTCTGTCTTAACAGAATCTTGACTTTTTCCTGCGCCATGAACCACATGTTTCTGGAACCATTTATTGTTACAACTGGTGTATCCTTAAATAAAATTTTGGCTTCTGGACTTTTCAAGAAAGAATTTACGGGGATTGAAGGTGTTAAATACCAAACCTGATAATTCAAAAGAATCAAATCAAACTTCATTTCCATTATTTCATTTGGAATGGGTTTAATAGGAGCAGGAATCTGCAAAAATGATTCTGGAAAAGCATTAAAAAAAGCATCATTATTCCAAGGAAATGGGAAAGATTGCTCCATTTTAATTTCATGAAACACTACATTTATTTTTTCTGAATCTAAAAACGGTTTTGCTATATTTCTGGCAATAGTTTCTAATTGTCCCGATTGAGAATAATAGATTACAAGGACATTTTTCATACATGTTTTTTTTTACAAAAGCGAATATAACTTAAATTAATACATAAGACTAATAGACATTTATTTCTTTAAAATTTCTTGATTTATGCGCTCTCTTAACATGAACCCAATCTGGCCATGTTGCAGTATCTTCCGCATCATAAATTCTTAACTTTTGATTCGCATCTTCAATAATCAAATCATCGGGTTGGCATCCCAAAATTAGCGAAGCTGCAACAACACCAGAATGTGTAGCTCCTCCGATTCCATGAGAAAGTGTGCTCGCACCACAAAGATATAGGTTATTTATTTCGGATTTATTTTTATATGAGAACGGACCAACTTGATTTAATGTTTTTTCAGTTCCATACACATTTCCTCTTGTTGAATTAACATAAAATTCATTTGTTTTAGGAGTACCCAACTCTGCTTGAACACAATTTTTTTTTGCCCCAGGAATAATTTTCTCAATATTATTCATCAATTTATTTATTACTTTTTCTTTAAAAATAATGTATGCTTCATTGTGATAATCCTCTAACCCGTTAAAACCATTTAAATTATCATAATTCACGTAAGTTACCACTTCAAAATTATGATACCTGCCATTAAAACTCACTGGATCTTTTATTGTGGTACAACTTATAAATACCGCTGGAAACAAATCACCCTCTGTGATATCATTATTCATTAAATCATCAAAATTAGCATCATCATTTTCATCCTTCATCATCCAAATATTACCCGAATCAATCCCAAACTGAGTGACATCCATATCCAAGGTCAAGAATAAAATAAGTGAGCTGACTGAATATTTTGTTTTTTCTAATTTTTTTACTAATCCTTTACTGAGATTTGATTTTCCAATAAGATTTAAATAAGTAACAGCTGGATCAGCGTTTGAAACAACATTTTTAGCATAAATTACTGTTCCATCTTTAAGTTGAACCCCAATTGCTTTCTTGTTTTCTATAATTATTTTTTTTACATCTTGTTTGACTCGAACTTCGCCTCCATGTTTCTTGACACCGTTGGTCATTGCCTTTACAATTCCTCCTCCCCCGCCCATGGGATAAAATCCTCCTTCAAGATAGTGACTCATTACAGAACAATGTACCGGAAAACAAGCTCTCTTTGGCGAAAGTCCATGATCGCCACATTGCACATTTAAAACAGCCTTTAATAAAGGATCTTTGATATGCCAACTGATTACTCTTTTTAATGAAAATAAGGAAAACTTACCAAAGTGTTTGGTTCTAAAAGGCACTGTAATATTTTGCCAAAACCCTTTTAACTTAGGTATTAATTGGAGTTCTCTGTTAACTCTTTGCACAAGAGTTAAATATTCTACAATATTTTTTTTTTCTTTTGGAAAACGCTTAACAAGAGTTTCTGATAAATTTTCAACCCCTGATGGAAAACTAAAGGTTTCTTCACCAATAATAGCATGTTCATATCCTTTGTCATTCATTCGGAAAAAAACCATATCATTTGCAATCCCTAACCCGCGATACAATTCATTCGTAGACTGCCCGTTGCCTATAAGTCCCACATAGTGAACTCCTGGACTAAATCGTTGCCCATTTAAAGTAAAACTATGACTCCATCCACCAGGAACGTAATGCTGCTCTAGTACCAAAACTTTTTGACCAGCACGTGCTAAACAAATTGCTGTTGCCAATCCACCTACACCTGATCCTATAATGATTGAATCATATTTTTTCATAGTTTGCATGCGGTTTTACAAAATACAAAATCAATGAAAAAACTGAATTTTAGCATAATTAAACGTTAAATTACTTATTACTTAATTGGTTCCAAAAATCGAAATAATTGAACCACTGCAAAGGATATTTTTTTATCATACCTTCTACACTTTCTGTATATTCTTTCAGTAAACCCTTTTCGTCACGGTGCTTTACTTTGGCTTCTCTGGTATAAAGATGATAATGCAAATTAGATTCTTTCATTACATAAACAAAAAGAACAGGAACTTTCAATCTGGATGCAATAAGAAATGGTCCTGCAGGAAAAAGAGCTTCTTGCCCCAATAAATTTTCGCTTAACGATTTTACTCCTTCAAAATACCTATCGCCAGTAAAACAAACCAACTCATTTCTGGCCAGTGCAGAATTAATTTCGAAAATATGAGACAAATCTTCTCCTATTAATATAAAATTGATCCTAGGTTTTTTAGTAATACTTTCAAGATATTTCTTTATTGCAGAATGCTCTAAATCGGTAGTAACCAGATTTATTTGCAGATTAAAATCAACTTCACTAAAAAAATGCTCGGCTATCTCAAAATTTCCAATATGGGCACTAATTAATACACCGCCTTTCTTTTCTTTTAACAATTTGATAATAAACTCCTTACCATCATGCTCATAAGTAAACTTATCCTTTAGACCAGCACCGATTGCAATTTTATCAATAATGGTTTGTCCAAATGTATAATAACTTCTAAAAACCATCGTTTTAGATTTTAAATACGGATACCCCAGCCTTTTTCTAAAATAATAAAAGATCGAGTCATTGCTTTTTTTGAGGAAAATAAAATAATACGCTACTACAAAATAAAGTACAAAATAGGCTGCTTTTACTCCAATTTTATTAATGAAGAAAACAAAAATTTTGTACCCAAGAACAGTACCTTTAGATTTTCCATCCCATTGACTCATTACATTAAGCCTTTGATTTAATTTTATTTTCTATAAGATCATAAAAACTTTGAAAAGTGTCTATTCCTACAAAATCTCCTTCAACTAATTTTACTCCAAAGTTTGATTCGATGGATACAACAAGATCTACATAATCTAAACTATCCAGTCCCAAAGTGTCTTTTAAATTTGCTTCAAACTGGATATCATCACCATCCACCTCAAATTCATCAATTAAAAACCCGTTTACTCTCTCAATAATTTCTTCTTTATTCATGTAATATTTAATATTTTTTTATGGGAAACATGTAATCGCATATTAACTTTAGTCTTTATGACCAATTTTAAGGAATGCTTATTTCATTACTTTTTTTTATACTTTTTAACTACTAATGCTGAATTCGTACCTCCAAAACCGAAGGAATTCGACAAAAATATATCAATTTTTTTATTTAACGTTGTTTTAACCAAATTTAATTTTGCAGCATCAGCATCTGGTGTTTCCAAATTAATATTTGGTGCTATGAAATCATTCTGCATCATCAGAATAGAATAAATTACCTCACTCGCTCCAGCCATCCAGCATTCGTGTCCTGTCATTGATTTTGTTGAACTTACATAAGGATTATTCTCTCCAAAAACTTCAAAAATAGCCTTTGCTTCATTATCGTCTCCTACGGGAGTTGACGTTGCATGGGCATTAATATAATCAACCTCACTTGACTTTATGCCTGCTTCATCCAAAGCTCTTTGCATTGCCGTAGAAGGGCCTTCGACATTTGGAGTAGAGATATGGCCTCCATTGGATGAAAATCCATATCCGATTACTTCTGCCAAGATAGTGGCTCCTCTTTTTATTGCCGAATCATAAGACTCCAAAATCAAAGTGGCAGCACCACCGCTTGGAATTAATCCATCGCGATTGGCATCAAAAGGTCTTGAAGCTTTGGCCGGTTCATCTTCTCTGGCAGAAAAAACACCCAAACCATCAAAACTACTCATCGCATATTTATTAATTTCCTGAGCTCCTCCACAGATAACTATATCCTGAAAACCGCTTTTAATTAAAAAATATGCCATCCCAATAGAATGAGAACCGCTCGCACAGGCAGCACTAATTGTCAAATTAATCCCCCTCAGCTTAAAAATTGTCGAAAGATTCATGGTAACAGTCGAATTCATGGACTTAAAAATAGCCCCCGAACCTATTAAAGTAGTATCTTTTTTCTCACGAATAATATCTGTTGCCTCAATAATAGCCTTAGATACACTATCATTACCATACATAACGCCAACTTCATTTTTTTCAAAAAAAGCATCATCAATATTGGCATTTTTTAAGGCTTCAATAGTTGCCATATATGCATATTCCGTTTCCTCTCCAAGACTTATTCTTTGTCTTCTGGAAAGTAAATTTTTTAAATCCGGTTTAGGTACTGTACCCGTCAAAGCTGATCTAAAACCAAATTCCTTGCGTTCTGGATCAAATACAATTCCAGACTTTCCTTCAAATAAAGAATCTTTTACTTCATCAAGCGAAGTTCCAATACAGGAATAAATTCCCATTCCCGTTATGACCACTCTATTATTCATTGATAACTTTTATTTTTATGAATAAATTCCACCATTAATATTAATCACTTCACCAGTAATATAACTGGCTTTCTTCGAAACAAGAAAACTAACCAGATCCGCAACTTCATCAGCTTCACCAAAACGATTTAAAGGTATCATTTTTGTCAATTCGGCTTCATCAAGTTCGCTGGTCATATCTGTTTTTATAAAACCCGGAGCAACGGCATTTACAGTAATGTTTCTTTTGGCTATTTCCTGCGCCAAAGCTTTGGTAGCACCTATTATTGCACCCTTAGCAGCCGAATAATTGGTTTGCCCTGCCGTACCTTTCACTCCCGATAAAGACACCATATTTACAATGCGTCCATATTTATTACGAAGCATTTTTTGCATAAAAAAATTAGTCACATTAAAAAAACCATTCAAACTGGTATTTATAACACTTGACCAATCATCTTGGCTCATCCACATGAACAAACCGTCTTTTGTAATTCCTGCATTGTTTACAATGACCTCGACAACCGCTTTTGGATTTGCCTCTTGCCATTGTGTCAATACCGATTGAACTTCAGTAAAATCAGCAACATTAAATTGCAGAATTTCCCCAGTAGCACCTTTTGCCACTACAGATTCCAAAGTTTCTTCAGCAGCTTTTTTATTGGAATGGTAATTAATTAAAATATGATAATCACTATCCAGTGCCAATTTTTCGCAGATAGCACTGCCAATTCCTCTTGAACCTCCTGTTACCAATGCACACTTCATATATAAAATTTAAATTGTAGATTTTAGATTGCTGTGTTAATTAACCCTTTTTCAGAAAGTAATTTTTCAATCTAAAATATAATTACTTTTGAAAAGGTTCTGCGTTTTCAAACCATTGATTTCCTAAGACAGAACCATCTGGTTTTAAAAACCCCCACTTATTTTCGTTCTTAACTCTTGCTGTTCCCTTAATGAATCCTTTTTGGTCATCTTTAAAAATCGAAAAAATACCTCCAGCTGTAATACCATACTGCGTTGGAATTACCAATTTTCCGGTTGTATTTATAAAACCCCAATTTTTATCTTTAACCGGTGCCAAACCATCCGCACTGAACATTTCTGCATCATTATAAACAGGGTCAATAACTAAAGTTCCCTTCATATCAATATATCCCCATTTTTTACCAACTAATACTGGGGCTAGATTTTTATTAAAAGATTTGGCTTTATCAAATTTAGGTTCTATAACCCAATTCCCTTTTAAGTCAATAAATCCTATCTTATCATTTTTTCTAGCATAAGTAATGTCTTGAACCAAAAAATCCCAGATTTTATCTACTCCATCAATTGCTCTGAATTTCCCTGATACTACTAAACCAAAAGCAGTACCATTTTTTGCCCAAGTAACATTTTTAAAATAATTTCCAATTTCGTCATAAATTATTTCTACAACAATTTTACCTGTATTATCAATTATTCCCCAACGGTCATTATTTTTAACTCTTGCAAAACCGTTTTCAAATGATTTAATCATATCATATTTTGGTTCAACAACAATTGCCATCTTATTGTTTATCAATCCAATTTTATCTCCTTGTCTGATGAATGCAACTCCATCTTCAAAATCGTATAATTTTTCTGTAATTGGAGGTGTTTGAACTTCTCCCTTTTTATTAATAAATACCCATTTTTTATCTTTCGATACTACACAAATTCCGCTATTAAAGTATTTGGCATCGTCAAATGCTGCTGGTATTATTATTTCTCCTTTAGCATTTATAAAACCCCATTTCCCATTATCTTCAAAAGCGGCTAAACCATCTGAAAAGTTTTTAGCATTTTTATATTTTGGCTGAATACTAAATTCCCCCGTTTTTGAAATATAACCAAACTTATCGTCTTTTCTCACTAAAGCCAGTTCTTGAGCACTTATAAATTGATAAAATAGAATAAAAAACAATGCTGATTTTTTCATGTTTTATAATTTTAAAATATTAAAAACAAACAAATTACTAATTACTCATCAAATAATCTTTTACCTTTTGTACAAAAGGATACATAACCTGATCCTTTTCGAACCTTGGGATTATTAATCTAACATCATCATATATTTTTCTAGTTACAGATGAAATTAAATCTTTTTGCTCCAGACAATCAATTGCCTGAACAATAGTTATCAGTTCGATTGCCAAAACTTCAAAAGCATTTTCTATAACCTTGGAGGTAATCACGGCCGCATTTGTACCCATACTTACAATATCCTGATTGTCATTGTTGTTTGGAATACTGTGAACATACATCGGATTCGACAGCATTTGATTTTCGGCAGTGGTTGAAGTCGCCGTAAATTGAACTCCCTGCATTCCAAAATTAAAGCCTAAAGTTCCCAAATTGACAAATGGAGGCAAAAGTTCATTAATTTTTGAATTTAATAAATAATTCAGCTGTCTTTCGGCAAGCATTGTTAATTTGGTAATAACAATTTTTAATTTATCCATTTCCAGCGAAATATAATCTCCGTGAAAATTCCCGCCATGGTATACATGCTGGTTTTTTACATCTATAATAGGATTGTCATTTGCAGAGTTAAATTCTTCTTCGAGAATGGAAGCCACATTATTTATCGTTTCCAATATTGGTCCCAAAATTTGGGGAACACAGCGCAATGAATAATATTCCTGCACTTTTTCTTTAAAAACATCTTCGGTATTTTCGCCAGAATATAGATGATCTTCCCTCTTTCTAATCAAGGCACTGTCGGCAAGATTCGAACGCATTCTGGAAGCAATTTCCCGTTGTCCTTGATGACGTTTTGTATTATTTAACTCCTCAGAGAAATGATCGTCATACGCTTGTACAACTTCATTAATAGCACCCGAAAATTTTATAGACCAATCTATTAATTTATTGGCATTATGTACATTAACAACTCCTATTCCAGTCATTACCGAAGTTCCGTTCATTAACGCCAGACCTTCTCTGATTTCTACCTGAATAGGTTCTAATTTTTCTATTGCAAAAACTTCTGCCGTAGCTCTTCTTTCTCCTTTATAAAAAACCTCTCCTTCACCAATAAGAACCAAGGCCAAATGCGCCAATTGCACTAAATCGCCGCTCGCTCCTACTCCGCCATGTTCAAAAATTAAAGGTGTAATATCTTTGTTAATAAGTTCTTTCATCAAATGAATTACTGACGGATGAACCCCTGAATTACCTAAGGAAAGCGTGTTTAATCGAGCCAATATTGCCGCTTTTACACAAGCAGCACTCAATGGTTTTCCTGTACCGGAAGCGTGGCTGCGAATCAAATTATATTGTAGCTGTATCCGGTCTTCGTCTTTAATACGATATTGGGCCATAGGACCAAAACCAGTATTCACACCATAAATAATTTTGTTGACTGAAAATTCCTTTAAAAAATCAAAACTTTCATTAACTCTGTCTAAAACATCCTGACTGATATCTATTTTATTATTATCAAAAATTACAGATTCGAACTCTTTTAGACTTAAATATTCCTTTAAAGTATTCATTAACTTGTATTTATTTTTTTACATTAAATATATTAAAATTTTGTTTTTATTTAGGATTTAATGTGGTTAATTTGAATGAGCAAATGTAGCATAATATCGCTAAAATATGCAAAACGATGTTTTATTTTACAATTATCATTTCAAAAAATATCTAACTACAACAAAAACAAACACATATATATAATTTTAAATCAAAATAAATGAAAGATTTTGGTTCGGATAAAAAAACCGTTATTCAGGCTAACTTAGATGCCCAAAAAATTGCCTTTGCCCCCATAATGTTTCAGGCGGCGAAATCACTTCGAAATCTAGGAATTTTAGACTATTTGTTTCATCACACAAAAGCAAATACAGAAACCATTGCAAAATCATTAAACTTATCTGTTTACGGTGTAAAGGTACTACTCGAAGCCGGTCTAAGCTTAGAACTGGTTTATCTGAGGAACAACGAATTTATATTAACAAAAACAGGCTACTTCATCCTAAGAGACAAAGCAACCAATATTAATATGGATTTCACGCAGGATGTTAATTATTTTGCAATGAATCATCTCGAGGAATCTATAGTACAGGGTAAGCCAAAAGGGCTAAAAGAATTAGGAAATTGGGATACAGTTTACATAGGATTATCAGAATTGCCAGAAAAAGCCAAGAAAAGCTGGTTCGATTTTGATCATTTTTATTCAGATTATACGTTTCCCGATGTACTGCCTATTCTATTTAATTCCAATCCTAAAACCATTATGGATGTTGGGGGTAACACTGGTAAATTTGCTATGCTATGTGCGAAATACAATCCAACTGTAAAAATTACTATTCTCGATTTACCAGGGCAGACCAAAATGGCTCAAAAAAATATCGCCGAAAACAATCTCGAAGATAGAATTTTCACTAAAAATATTAATCTTCTTGATCCTTCCAGCGTTTTACCAAAAGATTTTGATGCCATTTGGATGAGTCAGTTCATTGATTGTTTTTCTTTGGAAGAAATAGAAAAAATTTTCAGCAAAGCTCATGCTGCCATGTCTGAAAACACCCGTTTTTATATCTTGGAAACCTTTTGGGATTTACAAAGATTCCAATCTTCAACATACAGCCTGCACGCAACTTCACTATATTTTACAGCTGTTGCCAACGGAAACAGTCAAATGTTTCATTCGAAAGATATTTTAAAAATCATCGAAAAAGTAGGTTTTGAGGTAGACGAAATACATGAAATCATCGGAATGAGCCACACCTTGATTAAATGTAAAAAAAAGAATCGTATAGAATGATAAATATTTAAATTTGCACAATCCAAAGACGCTATCAGTAAAAATAGTATCTTTTATTTTTAGAAATTTTAATTCCAAAATAATAAATGTTACAAGAGTTCGTAGATGTTTTAATCATTGGAGCGGGACCATCCGGATGTGTTTCTGCTTCCTATCTTCATAAAAAAGGAATCAAGATCAAGGTTGTCGAAAAAACAAAATTCCCTCGAATTGTTGTAGGCGAAAGCCTCATTCCCAGAGTAATGGATCATTTTGCCGAAGCAGAATTATTTGAAAGTCTCGACGCCATGAACTTTGAGAAAAAACTGGGTGCCCGATTCATTAGAGGTGAAGAAATTTGTGTTTTCGATTTTAGCAATAAATTTTCTGAAGGCTGGGATTGGACTTGGCAAGTACCCAGAGCCGATTTTGACAACACCATGGCCCAGGAAGTAATTCGAAAAGGTATTGATCTGGAATTTGAGTCAGAAGTAATCTCGGTTGCTTTTAAAGGAAAAAATTCAACGACAGTTGTTAAGAACAAAAATGGTGTTTTAAAAGAAATCCATGCCAAATTCATTATCGATTCCAGTGGTTATGGAAGGGTTTTACCAAGATTATTAGACTTGGATACTCCTTCAAAACTGGATCCGCATTCCTCGATTTTCACCCACGTTGTCGACAAAAACCGTCCAGAAGGTGAGGAAGGAACAATGATTTCTTTTGACATTCTTGAAACTCAGGTCTGGTTATGGGTTATTCCTTTTTCCAATGGAAATACCAGTTTGGGAGTTGTAGGCCCAACAGATTTTATCAATTCGCTTTCTACTAATAAAGACAACGCCGAAGCCTTAAAAAATGCCATTCAGCTTTCGGACTATTATATTAAACGTTTTGCAGGTGTCGATTTTTTATTCGAACCAATTAAATTAGAAAATTACTCCCGCTCTGTCAAAAAAATGTACGGAGACGGTTTTGTCTTAACTGGAAACAGCTCAGAGTTTTTGGATCCGGTGTTTTCATCTGGGGTTGCTTTTGCAACGGAGTCAGGTATGCTTGCTGCTAAATTATTTCTAAAAGAATCACAAGGCATAGCAGTAGACTGGGAAGAAGAATTTACGGCTTACATGAAACGAGGAATTGCGGTATTTACCACTTATGTAAAGGAATGGTACACTGGAAATCTTCAGACTTTGTTTTTTCATCAGCCCGAAAATCCCGATGTAAAAAGAAAAATATGTGCTGTACTGGCGGGTTATGTTTGGGATGAAGAAAATCCTTTTGTGAAAAAACATGACAATCTAATCAAAAACATGGCACATATACTCGAAATGGAAAGCAAAAAAACGAAAAAAACCTAGTTTAAAACTAGGTTTTCCTTCATTTTATACAAAAAAATTACATTGCTTTTTTCTTGATATGTGTCGCAATTTCTTTAGCTAATTTAGCATATGACTCTGATATTCGGTAACCCGAATTATAATCATATCCCATTGCTCCATTTCCAGGAACCTTTTCATATTGAATTGAAGCCAAAACGTTACTTGGATTTGCGGTTTCAAAAATAGTGATAATAACATCTATTTTTGCATTTTGTCTCATAACACCAACATTATAACCAGGATAAATCCAACTCGTTTTAACATTCATTGTATACTTGGCTGTCGTTAGGTCTTTACCTACTTTTACCTCGCCCTTATCAAATCTTTTATTGAAGGATTCAATAAATTTAGGTTCGTATCTGTTTTCTCTATCCGCAAACCAAGACTTTTTGAAATCATCATCTGTTCCTTTTTCTTCTCTTTTTTTCATTTTATCTAATAAGAAAGCCTCTTCAGTATCAAATTTATCAACTTTTAAATTTGAATAATCAAAGGTTAGATTGTATTCTGTAATACCTTTAAGATTTTTAAAATCTCCTTTTACAACATCCATGTCTTGAGCGGTCATAATTGAAGAAACAAACAACAGTGCAAAAACAATTTTTTTCATTTAATAATTTGTGTTAATATTAATAATCAATAGTCTTCAAATGTAAGAAATTTTATTTTCGTTTTCATGAACTGCAAAAAAAATATATAAATGAAAACGATTAATTCTCCAATCTGGAATTTTTCCTTTTTAGACCAATAAATTCGATTATTGTCTTGTAATTTTTAACGGTAATTACTTCACTGTATAAAAAATTGATTATCCAATAACTCTCTGAAATGATAGAATAGCCAGCCCTTGACTAATAAAAATTCTGCTGTTTGCTAGACTGGTACAATCACAAAAAAAGCCCCAAACACTTTGACATGTTTGGGGCTTTTGGCAACTAAAAAAATGGTATTATAAAGTTGTACTGCAATATCACTGAAGGATTATTTCCATCCTCCGCCTAAGTCTCTGTACACATATACAGAAGCATTAAGCTGTTCTTTTTTGGTCTCAATTAGTTCAAGTTTTGATTCTAAAGCATCGCGCTGTGTCATTAAAACTTCAAAATAATCGACTCTGGCCGACTTGAACAAATCTCCTGCCACATCAATCGAACGGTTCAAAGCATCAACCTGCTGTGATTTTAAATCATAGCTTTTTTCTAAATTATTGATTTTAGAAAGCTGATTGGCAACTTCGATATAAGCATTCAAAATCGTACGCTCATAATTATACAAAGCCTGAATTTGTCTTGCATTGGCAGAGCTGTACTCGGCTTTCAGAGCATTTCTGTTAATCAGAGGAGCTGTAATATCTCCCGCTAATGAGTACAATAACGATTCTGGAAGCGTAAACAGATAAGACGGTTTAAAGGCATTAAATCCTATTCCAGCAGTAATATCAAGTGATGGATAAAACTCGGCACGGGCTGTTTTCACATCGAGTTTTGCCGCTTCAAGTTCTAATTCAGCTTGTTTAATATCAGGACGATTGGCCAGCAATTGTGACGGAATTCCTGAATTTACTGCCGATGGCACTAAACTGGCAAAGTTAGCTTTGTCTCTCTTTATTTCCTGCGGATACTGCCCTAGCAGGAAATTGATTTTATTCTCCGTCTCTTTTATGTTCTGAAGAATGTCAAACTCCATGCTTTTCGAAGCCATCACCTCAGCCTGAAATTTCTGAACCGCTAATTCTGTTGCTCTCGAAGCTTCTTTCTGGATTTTAACAATCTCCAGCGCATTGCTCTGCAAAGTAATATTCTGCTTTACAATCTCCAACTGATTGTCTAAGGCTAATAATTCATAATACGAATCGGCAACCTCGGCAATAAGATTGGTAATCACAAAGTTTTTACCTTCAACTGTTGCTAAATAACGGCTTACTGCAGCTTTTTTAGAATTGCGCAGTTTTTTCCAGATATCTACTTCCCATTTTGCGTAAGCTCCAATTTTAAGATCTCCTAATGGATCCGGCATTTCTTTTCCAGGCATGATTTCAGTCGAAGCATCACCAGCACCCTGGCTCGTGTAACGTCCTACTTTTTCAATTCCTGCTCCTGCTGCTAGTCCAACCTGTGGCAGCAACAGTCCTTTTTTTACACGGATATCATTTTTGGCAATTTCAATTTCCTGCAGGGTAATCTGTAACTCCTGATTATTTTTCAGAGCAGTATCAATCAGATTTACCAAGTTTGGATCTTTAAAATAAGTTCTCCACGGTGTGGCAGAAATATTAGTTGTATCGGTACTTTTATCGAAAGACTGCGGCACGGCTTTTTTCTCTGCCAAAGGCGAAAGAACCGGTGTACAGCTTGCCACCGCCAGGCAGATACCTAGCGGGACAATATATTTAAATGACTTATTATACTGCATGATTATCATCAAATTCTTCAGTTAATGGATTTTCTTTTTGATTTTTTACATAGGTAAATCTTTCAGCTATTCGACCGAAAACATAATACAGTCCAGGAATTATGAATACACCGCAGATTGTACCTATAAGCATTCCTCCTGCTGCTGCAGTACCAATGGTTCTGTTACCAATTTTACCTGGACCAGTCGCAAAAGCTAACGGAAGCAATCCGGCAATAAACGCAAATGATGTCATCAAGATAGGACGGAACCTTGCTTTGGAACCTTCCATAGCCGCTTCCAGCACCGATTTTCCTGCCGCATGTTTCTGAATGGCAAATTCTACAATCAAAACAGCATTTTTACCCAGTAAACCAATAAGCATTACCATCGCAACCTGAGCGTAAATATTGTTTTCCAAACCTGTAAATTTCAGTAAAAGGAAAGCACCAAATATACCTGCAGGCAATGACAAGATTACTGAGAAAGGCAGAATGAAACTTTCGTATTGTGCTGCCAAAACCAAGTAAACGAAACCTAAACAGATAAGGAATACCCAGATTGCCTGATTTCCCTGTGCCACCTCATCGGCAGAAATACCTGCCCAATCAATGTCATATCCTCTAGGCAATTTTTCGGCTGCCACTTCCTGAATAACTTTAATCGCAGTTCCCGAGCTGTATCCAGGAGCTGCAGCACCACTGATCTCTGTAGAAGTATACATATTATGTCTCGTAATTTCCGAAAGACCGTACACTTTTTCCAATTTCATGAAAGCTGAGAAAGGAACCATTTCATCACGGTTGTTTTTTACATACAGTTTTAAAATATCCTCTGGCAGAGCGCGGTATTCCGGAGCCGCCTGAACGATAACTTTATAGTTGATTCCGTATTTAATGAAACTGATTTCGTAGTTACTTCCCACCAGCGTAGATAAGGTATTCATCGCGTTTTCGATAGATACACCTTTTTGCTGTGCCAAGTCATTATCGACTTTCATCATAAACTGAGGGAAACTGGCACTGTAAAAACTGAATACATTCGATAACTCAGGACGTTTGTTGAGTTCTTTAACAAAATCGCTGTTAATCTTCTCCATTTTCTTGTAATCGCCTGAACCCGTTTTGTCTAATAAACGAAGCTCAAATCCTCCCGCAGCTCCATATCCTGGTACCGCTGGCGGCTGGAAAAATTCGATATTAGCACCTGGAATGTCTTTTGATTTTTCTTCCAATTCGGTCATAACCTCCTGCACAGAATGCTTACGGTCGCTCCAGTTTTTAAGATTGATCAAACAGGTTCCTGCATTCGATCCAGTACCTTCTGTCAAAATTTCATAACCTGCCAATGAAGAAACGGACTGTACGCCTTCTACAGTTTCGGCAATTTTTTGAAGTTTTACAGAAATGTCATTTGTTCTTTCCAATGATGAACCTGGAGGCGTTTGAATAATAGCATAAAACATCCCCTGATCTTCATTTGGAATAAATCCTGAAGGAACAGTACTGCTCACAAACCAAGTTCCTGCACAGAATCCTAAAAGCACCACAATAGTAACAGCTCTTCTGTTTACAATTTTTCCAAGTACATTTTGATATTTTGTCTGCGTAAGATTAAACATATTATTAAAACCATCCACAAATCGGTTTATTGGTGTTCTCTTTTTTGGTGCTCCGTGATTATTGGTCAGCATCATCGCGCAGAGTGCCGGAGTTAATGTCAATGCCACAACACCAGAAAGAACAATCGCTGTTACCATTGTAATAGAGAACTGTCTGTAAAACATCCCAACAGGCCCAGACATAAATGTAACAGGAATAAATACGGCCACCATCAGGAATGTAATCGCAATAATAGCTCCCGAAATCTCGTGCATTGCTTCTTTAGTTGCTTTCAAAGCTGAGAGATGTTTTTCCTCCATCTTGGCATGGACGGCTTCGATAACCACAATCGCATCATCGACGACAATTCCGATTGCCAGAACCAATGCAAACAACGTAATTAAGTTCAGCGAAATATCAAAAAACTGCATGAACGCAAAAGTTCCGATTAACGAAACCGGTACTGCAATCGCAGGAATAACGGTAGAACGCCAGTCACCCAAGAAAAGAAACACAACTAATCCTACCAAAATGAACGCTTCAATCAAGGTATGGATTACTTTTTCGATAGAAGCATCAAGGAATTTAGAAACGTCATACGAAATTTCATAATCCATTCCTTTTGGGAATTTTTTCTTGATGGTTTCTAATTTGGCTTTCAAATCTTCAATAACCTGATTGGCATTACTTCCAAAAGACTGTTTCAGCACGATAGCTGCTGATGGTCTTCCGTTCAAGTTCGAGTAAATATCATACATCGAACTTCCAAATTCAATGTTGGCAACGTCTTTCAAACGCAAAATTTCGCCATTCGGATTGGATTTCAAAATGATATTACCGTACTGTTCTTTGGTAGTAAACCTTCCTGAATATTTCAATACATACTCAAATGCCTGAGAACGTTTTCCTGAGGCTTCACCTGTTTTCCCTGGCGAAGCTTCCAAACTCTGGCTGGATAATGCTTCCATTACCTCCTCTGCCGAAATTTTATAAGCAAGCATTCGGTCCGGTTTCAGCCAGATACGCATTGCATACTCACGTGTTCCCAAAATATCTCCGGAACCAATACCATTTACCCTTTTCAATTCAGACAAAACATTGATATCGGCATAATTGTATAAGAACTTCTGATCTGTATTTTTATCTGTACTGAAAAGATTCACGTACATAAGCATACTCGGAACTTCACGGGTAATTTTCACACCTTCCCTTACTACCAGCGGTGGCAGTTTATTGGTAACCGAAGCCACACGGTTCTGCACGTTAATAGCGGCTTGGTTAGGATCAGTTCCTAAGTTGAATACCACTTGAATACTGGCTTCACCGTCATTTCCTGCATCAGAAGTCATGTATTTCATTCCCGGAACACCGTTTAGTGCTCTTTCTAACGGAATAACAACCGATTTGATCATCAGCTCACCATTAGAACCAGGATAATCTGCGGTAATATTCACCATTGGCGGTGATATGGACGGAAATTGGGTGATCGGCAGATTCATCACCGACAGCACCCCTAAAAAGACAATTATAAGCGATATTACTATCGACATAACTGGTCTTTGTATAAATTTATCAAACATTTGTTTCTATTTTTTTATGATTAAACCAAATTCGTGTTTTACATTAAACTGTTATTGAATACTGTAAACTACTGCAAACTGATTACTTAAAACTATTCTGCTTTTAAACGCAAATGAGTAATAACTTCCTGAGGCGCAACATACTTATAGTGAACTTTATCATTATCTTTCACCTTCTGAACACCCTCCAGTAAGATTTTATCATTTACAGTAATCCCGCTGTCAATCATATATAAATCTGGAATTTCTCCTTTAATTATAATTTCTCTAGAGCTAACCACATCATTTTTATCTACAACAAAAACATATTTTTTGTCCTGAATTTCATAAGTAGCTTTCTGCGGAATCACAATTACATTATGAAGCGGAGATTCCATCAGTACCTTTCCGGTTTGTCCGTGTTTCAATAATTTACCTGGATTAGAGAATCTTGCTCTAAAAGCAATATTTCCGGTTTCATTATCAAATTCACTTTCGATAACTTCAACATTTCCTTTTTCTTTAAATGTAGTACCATTAGCTAAAAGCAGACCAACTCTGTTTTGAGCTCTTCCTTTAACATTGGTTTCGTAATCCAGATATTCAGGCTCAGAAACATTAAAATAAGCAAACATCTGACTGTTGTCGGAAAGGCTGGTAAGTAATTCGCCTTCATCAATAAGACTTCCCAGTTTCTTTGGAATTCTGTCGATAGTTCCGTCAAACGGAGCTCTGATTTCGGTAAATGATAAATGCACTTTTGCAAGAGCAACTTCGGCTTTTGCCTGATCTAATTTGGCTTGGGCAACAGCCTGTTCATTTTTTGAAACTATATTTTTATCTGCTAATGTTTTAGCATTTTTAAGTTCAATTTCAGCCGCTTTTTCTTCTGCCTGTGCACCTAATAATTCTGCTTCATAGATTTTTGGCATAATGCGGAACAATACTTGGCCGGCTTTTACAAACTGACCTTCATCAACATAAATATTCTGCAGAAATCCTTTCTCTTGAGCTCTGATTTCAATGTTTCGGACAGAGCGGATTTGGGAAACATACTGCTTCGTAAATGAAGTGTCAATCTTTACAGGATTAGTAACTTCAAAAGTTTCGGCTTCTTCTTTTTCTTCTTTCTTGCTTGTACAGCTTGTAAGGGACAACACGGCAATTAAGCCCGTGAAAACGATAATTCTCTTCATAGTATAAAATTGGTAATTAAGCGAATGGAAAATTTAGGAATACAGAAAATTCCCAAGGTCAGAAAATGACCATCAGCTACTAAGGTGAAACTAAACTGTCCAGAATGAAAATACTTAATAAACCAACATTATACAAGATTATATAAACATTGGACATCCATAAGTCACACCATTAGTAATTGATGTGAAATGGAATCAAATTCTTAAAACTCCTATTTCAAGATAAATAGGATTATCATGCCCATAATATGGTGCAAAAAAATTGAATTGTTTGGAGTTATCCTTGTAGGCTTGACTGGAGAATGTCAAATACCAATTTGCTAATAAACTTTTACCAGCAGTTAATTCTTTAACTGAATTGTCAGCACTGTGCAGTTCCTCATCCAGATCTACATCAGCTTCTTCAATTAAAACACTTCCGGCTTCTGCTTTTTTTACTTTTACCTGATGTTTTTTAACCAAATCAAAAGAAGGTGATTCGTTTTCAATTATTTTAGGAGCAGTTTCTGCATGAATATATTGTCCGCCGCCTAACAGCAGAAAAAATAAATACATAAAATATAAAGTGACTCCTCTCATAATGACCCCAAAAGTAATAAAAGATTAAAATAAAAAAACTTTTTTTTGACCATACCCATTCAAAAAAGCCAGCGAAATCGTTTTCTTAAAGTAATATTTTGCAATATTTTATGCTTTATTAACACTCTTAATTGCAATTTTAGTAGTTTAAAACCTATAAATACTGCTTTTAACAATCTGTTTTTTCAAAAATTTTACATACAAAACAGCTGGGGACCTGCAAAAATATTTCAATTTTCATCAGACAAATATTAATTCCTATGCTTTTTTTAAGCAATAGAAATCGTTTCTTTGCTAATAATTCATAAAATTAATTCCTTCATGCCCGAATATTTTTTCGATCAAGAATATAACAGTTATACTTATGGCTCAGATGAAGTCAATTTCAAGGAATTTGAAAGCTGTACGTTTAATAACTGCACATTTTCTGCCTGCAGTTTTATAGATGTTACTTTCATCGACTGCGTTTTTAACGACTGTATTTTCAGCCAGAGCAAAATAAATCATGTAGCTTTGAGAACAGTAACTTTCTACCGGTGTGAAATCAAGGAAGTTAATTTTGCGATGTGCAGCAAACTCATTTTTGAAGTCCGTTTTTTTGACTGCGTATTGGATTTTTCTAAATTTTATACGCTGAAAATAAAAGGAACGCCTTTTATCAACTGCAGCTTGATTGCAGTCGATTTTATGGCTGCAGATCTGACGGAAGTGCTTTTTGAAAACTGTGATTTATACCGCGCCGAATTTGCGAAAGCCAATGCAAATAAAGCCAATTTCAAGACCAGCAGACATTATACAATTGATCCAAAAACGACCAAATTAAAGAAAGCCATTTTCTCATTGGAAGGACTAAAAGGACTGCTTTATAAACATGACATAATAGTAAACTGATTCTGCAAAAAAAGTTCCCTTAGCAGCCATAAATAAAAGCTGTTAAAGAAACTCATTAAAATATTTCAGTTTTTAAATAATGTAAAAAAATTAAGCGATCATCTCCAGATGATCTCCATCAGTATGCAAAATGTGTTTTGCTCTTTCAATTTCTTCTTGGGCTCCTTTTACGATTACCATAAATTTTCCCTCTTTTAGATGTTCCTGACATTTGACTACCTCTTCTTCTTTAAGTCCTGTAAAAGACAAAAGCGAAATCGCACCTCCCGCAATCAGACCTAAATCAAGACCGGCAATAATCCCGACAAGTGCACCTGCGCCATAGAGAAACCCAAAACCGGGAATTGCAAACACACCTACTCCCGAAAGCAGGCCAAGAAGTGTACCCGCACCCATCCCAATGACAGCCGGAGTTTTTTTTATCGTATCGAGTGACTTAACTTGAATATGATCTTCAATCACTTCAGCTTTGCCCAGCAGTGAAACATGATCCATAGAAAAATTCTCCTGACTCAATCTTTTTATAGCACTGACTGCTTTGTCATGGGTGTCGTAAACTGCAATTTGTGATTTCATAATAGATACTTTTTAAGTTACTTATAACGTTTCATTTATATCATACTATCCATAATAAAGTTACCATTTAATGCGGTAAATACAGCGGTAATTAACTTTACAAATACACAAAAATTCTTTCTTTTTAATTCATTTTCAAAACATTATACCGACCTATATCTTATTGAAACATTTCATCAAACCGTTTCTGCATCTCTTCAAAACTTACATCTTCTTTATGAGTGGCTATCATCCATTTGTACCCAAAAGGATCTAATAACTGCCCACCTCTATCGCCATAAAACTCATCTTTCATAGGCATTAAAACTGTTGCGCCGGCATCAATTGCTTTCTGAAACACCGCATCTGAATCCTTAACATACAAACCAAAAGTTAAAGGATTACCGCCAATAGTTTTTGGACTTACATTTCCCCAATCGCTGTTCTCTTCAGACAGCATCAATAAAGAGCCTTCGATAGTTATTTCTGCATGGCCAATTTTTCCGTCGGGCATTAATAATCTGCCCAGCTCTATTGCGCCAAAAGCTTTTTTGTAAAATTCTATAGCCTCATTGCATCCTTTTACTGCTATATAAGCATTCAATGAATAAGCCCCCGGATAAATGTGTGATGTTTCCATAAATTTCATGTTTTTAATTCATACTATTTGATAATCAATACATTAAAATTACTTCTTTCTAAATTATAATCTGCAGTTATATGTAAATTATATAACAGGAGACATTTATAATACAAATTCAAAACACCTATAGCTGAAGCTTTAAGACAATTTTGAATTAAAAAAAACCGAAGATTTACGGCTTCGGTTTATATTATTTTTGACAAAAATCAGACTAGAGCTTTTTTGACCAGATCTTTCTTATTACGGGAAACGGGAATCCGATTCTGGTCATAAAGCAACAAAGTATAATTATCTTCTTTAAGCAGGCTTTTTACATATTTTTTATTCACCAAATGGGACTGATGACAGCGAATAAACCCATAAACACAAAGCATTTCATCGTATTCATAAAGAGGCACAGTAGAAATTATCGTTTCACCTTCATCGGTATAAAATAATGTATAGCTGTTTTCGCTTTCGCAGCGGACTATATTTTTAACATAGACAAAACGGATTTCTTTAAGCGATGAAATAGCAATGCGATGATCGGAACTATTATTGTTTTCTTTCAGATGATGAAGTAAATTCTGAAGCTGTAGATTTTGATTTTTATGTTTCAGCTTTTCGCTTGTTTTTGCAACTGCTTTTTTTAACTCTTCAATATCGATTGGTTTCAAAAGATAATCAATTGCCGAAAATTTAATCGCCTGAATTCCATACTGGCTGAAAGCAGTTACAAATATTACTTCAAAATCATACGAATTGAGTTCCTGTAAAACCTGAAAACCATTCTTCTCCGGCATTTGAATATCCAGAAAAACCAGATCAGGATGACTGTTTTTAATAAGCTCTATTCCTTTGTCAGCATCAGACGACGAACCAATAATCGTTACTTCTGGGCAATATTTTTCCAGTAACCGCTGTAGATTGGTAATATTGTTTTGTTCGTCGTCGATGATGATTCCTTTAATCATTTTTCAGCCAGTTTTTATAACGGATAATAATGTGTGTACCAGATGAACTACTTTCGATTTTCATATCAACTTTCATCTTTTTCGTTGATTGATTAAATAACTCAATTCTTTCTTTAACGAGTTTTAAACCAAAACCTTTCTGCTCTGCTAAAATATCAAAACCTTTTCCATTATCAGCTAACTCAAATAGTAAATCATCTGCCTTTTTTGAAATGGTAACTGTTATTTCTGCTTTTTCTTTATTTGAAATTCCGTGTTTTATCGCATTTTCTATCAAAGGCTGCATCAAAAGAGGAAGTATTTCCGTTTCGTGAACATTTACCTTTTCATCGATGATTAAACGATATGAGAAAGGATTTCGCAACTGCTCTAATTCAATATAATTGTTAATGCTTTTTATTTCATTTTCAATACTCTGTGTTTCATTTTCACTAGAAGTAAGCGCATTTCTAAGCAGTGAACCAAAACCAGCCAAATATTGATTTGCTTTTTCTATCTGATTATCATTAAGCAGCCCCTGAATAGAACCCAAAGCATTGAATACAAAATGAGGATTAAGCTGTGCATAAAGCATTTTTATTTTTGACTTTTGTTCCAATCGTTTTCTTTCAGTCATTCTTCTCATCCAAATGATGTAAACAACTGAAAAAATTAATAGAAAAAACATTCCAATGACAATTTTAAACCATAGTGTCTGGTACCAATCGGGTTCAGTATTGAATTTATAGACAGCAACATATTTCGGATCGTCCTTATAACGGATTTCAAGCTTATACTCGGCACCAGATTCATTCAAATCCAGAAAAATGATACCATTCGAATTAGTCCATTCCCCTTTTTTAGAATTTACGCTGTTGCGGTATTCAAAACTATCATAAATTCTTTTTTTACCATTGGGCTTTCTAAAAACCAAGCAATATTTTTCACCTTTGAAGTGTCTGCTTCTATTTCCTATAATTCTTGGAGCAAAATCTTCAGGCCAGGAATCATGAAAATTTGATTTATCAAAAAAACTGTCTTTATGCAATTTATCTATAGATTCCTGAATAAAATTTTCAAAACTTACCGTTTTATTTAAATCATTGGAATTTGATATTATAATAAAAGGCTTTCTGGCACCTTCTTTCTTCTCAAAATGCAGCTTCAAAAAACTTTCTTTTCCTTTTTGTCTAAATAAAATTAACAGTTTATCTCCGTTAACTAATGAATCTGTGTAAGGAAAATAACCATTTTCAAAACGCTTTTTCCCTTCAAGAAGATTAGTTTCAGTATACTTTTTTGTTTCTGTAACTAAAGTCCAATTTTTTACGATTTTATTATTTTTTACAATTTGAATTTCCAGATCTGTAATTCGATATAAATCTTTATTTATTTTGAGAGTATCAATACCTCTGACTCCTATCATAAATAAATTATCAAACACTTTTGGATCCGTTATTTTAAGATTGATTTTCTCTCCTAAGACTATAAAATGATACTCTTTATTTGATAAATTATTAAATATTGCAGAATTATAATATGGATCTTTACTTTCATTAGACGAAATATATTTATTACGAATAAAATTATTTTCAACTCGAACTGTTGTTTTGTTTAAAACAAAATAAGCATTAGTAGCTGGCTTCTCAATTGTCTCTTTTGATTGAGCTATACTCAGAGAAGAAACAAACAATAATAAATAAAGGAAATTCTTCATGGTTTTGATTTTTTAGTGAATAATACATTTTTATAAAGCAAATGTAAATGCACTATTGCTAAGAAATCCGGGGTTCTTGAATTGGGTCAGATTCGTCTTGAATCAGGCAAAAAACTGCTGATTACAGCTTTTTAATCATAATATAATCCTCCATAAGATAACCATTCCCGATTTCGATATTTACCTCATCAAAAACTTCAAAACCAATTTTCTGGTAGAAGTGCAAAGCTTTATTGAATCGGTTTACGTTGAGTAAAAGAGAATCGGAATTATTTTCTAAAGCCAGTTTTTCGACAGCTTCAAAAGCAATTCTTCCTATTCCTCTGCCTTGGGTTTGGGGCAGAATATAAATCTTATGAATTTTTGTCTTATTCTCTTTCTGATAATAATGCTCAATTCCGATAAATCCTAAAACTGTTTCTTCTTCGGTAATTAAATAAAACAGCTGTTGTTTTTCATCAAACTGAGCTGTTAATGCTTCGTCAGAATAAAACAAATCCAGCATGTAGTGTAATTGCTCTTTGGATAAAATTTCGCCATACGTTATAGGCCAGGTTTTATAAACAATATCCTGAATTGTTTTTATATCGCTGTTTACAGCTTCTAAAATTGTAATCATATTTAATAAGTCGAAAGTTTAAATGTCGTAAAGTCAAAAGTATCCAACCAGAAAAAATCCTTAAAATAATTAATCGGTGAAAACCTGATTTTCCTGTTCGCTTACTCGTATAAATGTAGTTCGTTTAGTGAGTTCCTTTAGTCTTGAAGCGCCTACATAGGTACAAGTGCTGCGCAAGCCTCCCAAAATATCCAGCAGTGTATTGATAACCTTGCCTTTGAAAGGTATCTGAACAGTTTTTCCTTCGCTAGCTCTGTATTCAGCAACACCGCCAACGTGTTTATCCATTGCAGTTGCAGAGCTCATTCCGTAAAACTGCTTGAATTTTTGACCATCAATTTCGATTAGCTCACCGCCGCTTTCAGTATGTCCGGCCAGCATTCCTCCCAGCATTACAAAATCAGAGCCTGCACCAAAAGCTTTGGCAACATCGCCTGGAATTGCACAGCCTCCATCGCTGATAATATGTCCGCCTAAACCGTGCGCTGCATCAGCACACTCTATAATGGCCGAAAGCTGCGGATATCCAACTCCTGTTTTTACACGGGTGGTACAGACTGAGCCGGGACCGATTCCGACTTTTACAATATCAGCTCCAGCCAATAATAGTTCTTCAACCATTTCGCCAGTGACTACATTGCCGGCAATAATAACTTTATCGGGATATTGTTTTCGGGTTTGCTTTAAAAACTGAACAAAGTGTTCGGAATATCCATTGGCTACATCAATACAGATAAATCGAAGCAGCGGATTTGCTTTTATAATTGTATTAATTTTTACAGAATCCTCTTTTCCGGTTCCTGTACTTATTGCAATATAATTATAGAAATCCGGAGAAACTTTCTGCAGGAAATCATTCCATTCCTGCGGAGAATAATGTTTATGAATGGCTGTAAAGAGCTTTTCTTTGGCCAAAACTGCTGCCATTTCAAAAGTCCCGACAGTATCCATATTGGCAGCCATAATTGGAATTCCTGTCCACGAACCTGTACTGTGCAGAAAATTAAAATTCCGTTCCAGTGAAACTTCAGATCTGCTTTTTAAAGTAGATCTTTTAGGTCTGATCATAACGTCTTTAAATCCTAATTTTAAGTCAGTTTCTATTCTCATGGCTATAGCTTTTGGTTACTCTCAAATATAGCCATTTTGAAAGCTGACCCGTAAAAAACAGGCAAAAACTAATAATCCTTTTATCAACAAAATGTAGAGGTTTAAATTTATTTAAAGTTTAATATTGTTTAAATTGAAACTTTGGAATTGCTTTTGGCAAAAGTTAAACCTTAAACTTTTAAACCTTTAAACAAAAAAACTTATCCGTGAATGGTCTCGCCTTTTCCATAATTGGCAATAATCGATTCTTCATAAGCAAGCCATTCTCTCCAGCGTTTTTCGACATCAATTCCAACTCCGTATTTTCGCGCATAAGTTATAAACGTTGTGTAATGTCCCGCTTCGCTTTCCATCAGTTCTCTGTAAAAAACAGCGAGTTCTTCATCTTTAATATTTTCCGATAAAACTTTGAAACGCTCACAACTTCTGGCCTCAATCATAGCCGAAAACAGCAATCGTTCAACAAGACCCGAAACCCGGCTCCCATCACCACTTTTTTTCATGTACAGATATAATTCATTCACATAATCGTCTTTACGCTCACGGCCTAATTTCAGTCCGCGCTTGATAATGATATTGTGTACCTGCTCAAAATGATCGATTTCTTCTTTGGCCAGAGCCAATAAATCCTTTACCAAATCCTGATGTTCCGAATTATTGGTGATAATCGTAATAGCATTGGTAGCTGCTTTCTGCTCGCACCAAGCATGATCAGTAAGGATTTCTTCTATATTTTTCTCTACTATATTGACCCATCTAGGATCGGTTGGCAGCTGTAATCGTAATACGCCCATTTTTTTTTGTTTAAAGGTTTAAAATTTGTTTAAGGTTTAAAGTTCAATTAAAATAAAAAAAGTTTAAAGTTTTGAAATGCTTTTAGACATACACAAAACCTTAAACTTTTAAACTTTAAACTTTTAAACTAAATTTAAAAAACGAAGATTGCTCTTTCGCTCATCATTTCGTCAACTTCGCTTGCTACCGCTTCGATAACATCTTCGTTTGTATGATCTGATAAAACTCTGTCGATCAAATCAACGATAGTTTCCATATCTTCTTCCACAAGACCGCGAGTAGTAACTGCAGCAGTTCCCACACGGATACCAGAAGTTACAAATGGTGATTTATCATCAAATGGAACCATGTTTTTATTTACAGTGATTTCTGCTTTTACCAATGCATTTTCAGCATCTTTACCAGAAATTCCTTTATTTCTAAGGTCAATCAGCATCATGTGATTATCAGTTCCTCCAGAAATAATATTGTATCCTCTTTTTACAAAAGCATCAGCCATTGCGTTTGCGTTTTTTTGCAACTGCATAGCATACGTAAAGAACTCATCTTGTAAAGCCTCTCCAAAAGCTACTGCTTTTGCTGCAATAATATGCATTAAAGGACCTCCTTGATTTCCAGGAAAAACAGCTAGATCTAATAAAGAAGACATCATTCTGATTTCACCTTTTGGAGTTTTCAATCCCCATGGATTTTCAAAATCTTTACCCATCAAAATCAGACCTCCTCTTGGTCCGCGTAATGTTTTGTGAGTAGTAGTTGTAACAATATGACAGTGAGGAATTGGGTCATTCATTAAACCTTTTGCGATAAGTCCTGCTGGATGAGAAATATCAGCCATCAAAATTGCTCCAACGCTGTCTGCGATTACTCTAAAACGCTCAAAATCCATATCACGTGAATATGCCGAAGCACCCGCAACGATTATTTTTGGCTGTTCTTTAGTCGCTATTTCCTGAATTTTATCATAATCTAATCTTCCTGTTTCCTTATCTACACCGTAGAAAACAGGATTGTAAACACGTCCTGAAAAGTTTACAGGAGAACCGTGAGTCAAGTGACCACCGTGAGACAAATCGAATCCTAATATTTTATCACCTGGCTGTAAACAAGCATGGTAAACAGAAGCATTTGCCTGAGATCCAGAGTGTGGCTGTACGTTTGCATACGCAGCACCAAACAATTCTTTAGCTCTGTCGATAGCAATCTGCTCAATAACATCCACAACCTCGCATCCTCCGTAATATCTTTTGCCGGGATAGCCTTCAGCATATTTGTTTGTTAAAATAGAACCAGCTGCTTCTATTACTTCATCACTTACAAAATTCTCTGAAGCAATAAGCTCCAGTCCATGAATCTGTCTGTCTTGTTCTTCTAAAATAAGGTCAAAAATTTGTTTGTCGCGTTGCATTTCTTTGATTTTCGTTAATTTGACGCAAAAATACAAAAAAACGTTTGGTAAACAATTAGATTATAATATATTTGACAAGTAATTTTCAACAAAACAACACCATTATCATGCCAATAACAGCCAACGACACTAGTAGAAAATCATGGTTAGAGGTACTGCCCGACAGCGACTTCCCTATCCAAAATATTCCGTTTGGAGTTTTCCTTACCAAGGAAAACATTGTGACAGTAGGCTCTAGAATTGGTGATTTTGCAATCGACTTGGGTGCATTGCAGCAACTGAATTACTTCGAAGGAATTGAATTGACAGATGATATGTTTATGCAGGATACTTTGAATGATTTCATTTCCGACGGGCAGAAAACATGGCGTTTAGTCCGAAACAGAATTGCAGAAATTTTTGATGCCACAAACCCTGAATTAAGAGACAATACCAAGCATAGAGACATTGTTATTTTCAAGATGGAAGATGTAGAAATGCAGCTTCCTGTACTGATAGGCGATTATACTGATTTTTATTCCAGCAGAGAACATGCTACCAATGTAGGCAAGATGTTTCGTGATCCCGAAAATGCTTTACTGCCAAACTGGCTTCACGTTCCTGTAGGATACCACGGAAGAAGTTCTTCTATTATTCCGTCTGGAATTCCTGTTCACAGACCGATGGGGCAGATTCTGCCAAACGGTGAAACTTCACCTGTTTTTGGTCCGTCACGATCAGTAGATTTCGAATTGGAAACGGCTTTCATCACTACCGACTGCAATATTATGGGCGAAACTATTCCCATTGCCGAAACCGAAGATTATATTTTCGGGATGGTTTTAATGAATGACTGGAGTGCGCGTGATATCCAAAAATGGGAATATGTACCGCTGGGACCATTCTTAGCAAAAAATTTTGCTACATCTATTTCTCCATGGATTATCACTATGGATGCTTTAGAACCTTTTAAAACTAAAGGTCCAAAGCAGGAACCGACGCCTTTTCCTTATTTGCAGCAAAAAGGAAAACACACCTTTGATATTAATCTTGAAGTTGCCATTGCACCAGAAAACGGAGAGCCGACTATTGTTTCCAGAACCAACTTTAAATACATGTATTGGAGCATGAGCCAGCAGTTAGCACATCATACTTCTAATGGATGCCGTGTTAACTCAGGCGACATGATGGGCTCAGGAACTATTTCAGGACCAACGCCGGACAGCTACGGTTCCATGCTGGAATTATCATGGGGCGGAAAAAATCCAATCACTTTAAATGACGGAAGCGAACGTAAATTTATTAATGATAACGACACTGTAATCATAAAAGGACACAGTCAAAACGGACAGGTACGTATTGGTTTTGGTGAATGTTCCAGCAAGCTGCTCCCTCCTTTTGTAAGGCAATAGAATTTTATTTCAACTATATAAAATCCGACATTTTTTTATAATCTGTCGGATTTTTTTATGCCCTTATATCAAGAAGTTCATTAACTAGACTGTTTTTTTCTTACAAATAATTACACAAAAATTCACATTTAAAAAAACAAAAGACATCATAATTCATTAATTTTTATCACTACATTTAGTTTAATCTGTTGCGATAAAGATAATAACAAACCTAAAACAGAGTTAGAAAAATTGCCTCCTGCAACACAAACAGAAGCAAGATCCAAATTAGCCTGTTCTACTTTCTAATTTGAAACAGCCCAAATTACATCAGGTATTTTAATTGGTAAAATAACCACATCTACAATTTTTATAACTTATTACCCCTCAAAAAAATTATTTTGAAACTTATTAATTCACTCTTGCAATTATTTAGTATTTCAATTACCTAAATTAAAAAAAATAAGAAATTTAACATAAAAAAAACATTAAGATCATTTTATATGTATAAATTTACAAAAAACACTTATTTAAACACTTCACACTATGAAAACAATAATTTACATTTTAGCATTATTTGCTTTTGTTTCTTGTAGCCAAGATGACAAAGCAAAAAAAGATACTTCTTTTTCACTGCCGCCCGAAACTCAAACAGGAGCCAATACTTTTGGAGTAACCATAAACGGAAAAGTTTATGTACCACGAGACCCCACTGGTGTTAGTGTGGGGCCAAGTGCCAAAGGAATGATTTTTTGGGGTGCTCCAGATAATGTTTCTTGGAATGAAATTGAAGTTGTAGATGGCGCAAGTTCTCCTAGTTTTCAAATTATTATTCATTTGCAAAATTTTAATGCAACAGGAGTTGCACAATATACTCTCAAACAAAGTAATTTTCATAAAGGGATAGATAGCACACCCAATAATCATATTTATTTTAATATTTGGGATAGTAATATTAAAAATTACGCATACTATGGGTCTGTTGAAAATCAAGGCTTTATAGATGTATTAAGAAATTCTAATGGAATAGTTTCGGGGAAATTTTCTGGAAAATTTGTTCGTTATGATAATCCAAACGAATTTATAACAATAGCTGATGGCAGATTTGACATAAACACCTTTACATTGCAAAATCATTCATTCTTTTGAAATTTAATAAGTTATAAAAAAAATAATTCCCATTTGTTTTTTTGCCTGTTTGTTTTTCTCTTGTGTTTCAACTAAAGTAAATACGAATCATAAAAATGATTATTCTGTTCTAAAAGAAAACAAAATATACATAATCAAAACGAAAAGTAAGGGCACAATTAGACACTTTAAGTTTAAAAACGAAACCAATGAAAGTATAATAGGAATATATCAAAATACCGAATTGCAGATAAACAAAAATGAAATACTAAAAATCAATAAATTTAGTATAGCAAAAGTTATTGCTGTAGTTGTTCCTCCTGTTTTAATTGTTATTGCATTAACAAGTTTTAAACCTAATTATTATAGTGACGATGCAAATATTCCATGGCGATAAATTATCTCTAAATAAACATTAAAAAAGAGGCAACGCCAATTGCCTCTCCGTCTTTAATAAATTAAAAATAACCGTTCAAAATTAAGTTTAACTCTATTTCAAAAGTATGAAAAAAATCTACATTACATTCTTTTTTTGTCTGCAACTATCACTGGTAGTTGCCCAAGACAATGCTACTATTCAAGAAACACAACAGGATCCAAATTGGCCTGTTCTACTTTCTAATTTGAATACAGCCCAAATTACATCAGGTATTTTAATTGATAAAATAACTACTTTTGCTAACCTTATAAACTATAATACTACCGAAAAAAACGCCTCCAATAGTAAACATTTTAATCAGGCATTAAGTGAATTGTATCGTGCTTCTGACCAAACAAGGTTAATAAGTTTGACTGAGCTTACTAACAGGACTGCCAACACAACTTCTGAAAATACTGTAGATGTAGGAATAATTAATACTACGTTTCATAAACTAAATTTTAACGAAGAAAATCCAGCTGCAGGAGGGCTTACTTTTAACCAAAGTACTGGAAAATTGTCTTCTATTGCCGGACAACAATCCTATATTAATAAGAAAATAACTATGGTTTCTCCTTTGAAGGAGTTTATAACAGGTAGCAGTTTTCAATTTAATTTTAAAAACACTTTGATTTTAAACAATGAAACTACTACAATAAAAACATTGGTTGTTGATTTTGAAGATGGAAATGTGGCTGCTACCATTATTTCAAACAGTGCTATTGTGACACCAAACAAATTAGTTAATTACTCTGCCAGTGGAATGAAAACGCTAACATTCACAATTACCTTTTCTGATAATACCACTTTGATAACTTATGGTAAAATTTATGTGAATTATAATTCAATTGCTCAAAGATCATCGGCTAGTACAACAAATTCGGCTTGCTATGAATTATTAAAAGACAAGGGTGAATTTACATCGACTATACCATTTCAGGGTTATGCCGAAACCTCGGCTGTGTATGGTAAAACAGAATACACCATTTTTTATGGCAATAGCAATAATGCAAAACAAATGGTCAAACCAATAATTATTGTTGATGGTTTTGACCCAAAAGACAAAAGAAAAGTGCAAGATTGCGATTGTGCACAAGACCCAGTATGTGTCCTTAACAATGATGATGATGATAATGGGATTTTTGACCCTGCAAAACACGAATCATTAGAAGATTTGATGAATTATAATGAAGTCATTGCAGGAAATAATGTGCAGAAAAATTTAATTCAAGAACTACGTTCAAAAGGCTATGATGTTATTATTATAAACAATCCAACCTATACCACTACCAATGTAGCGGGACAAACTGTAACTATTGATGGAGGAGCCGACTATATAGAACGCAATGCAATGACATTAGTTTCGTATATGCAATCTGTAAAAGGGCAACAAGCTATAGCAGGCAGTACAGAGAAATTAGTATTACTTGGTCCAAGCATGGGTGGGCAAATTACTCGTTATGCATTGGCTTATATGGAGAAAAAATTTGCAGAAACTAATGATCCAAAATGGCAACACAATGCTCGATTATGGGTAAGTGTAGATAGTCCGCATTTAGGAGCTAATATACCTGTAGGTGCGCAAGCTAATATTTGGTTTATGGCAGATAAATTAGGAAAAGAACCCGCAAAAATTCAATATTATGAAGAATTAAATTCAGTAGCAGGTAAACAACAAATTATTAGTCAATTCAAAAACGCTAAAGAAACTGGATATTTGGGTGGAAATAGTTTTTTTACAACCTATTACAATAATTTAAATACTAATGGGGTAGCTGGTTCAGGTGGTTATCCTGTTTCTAATTCAAGCTTTAGAAAAATTGCAATGGCAAATGGTTCCTTAACCGGAACAAAAGACGCAACAGAGCAACAAACTTTTTTGTATATGCGGGGTTATATTAGGGGTTTTTGGCCTTTTCAAAATTCAACAATTACATTATTAAGATTGCAGGATAATTTTATGCCTGCTTATGGTCAAACTAATACAGTTTTTAAAGGTGATGGACAAAACAGTACATTCAATATTGGATTTAATCATTGGTATATTGATTTTTCACATCCAAGATATACTTTAAATGTAAATAATAATAGTATAAAAGGAAGTTTAGATGTTGTTCCTGGCGGTTACTTTAAAACAGCAAAATTAATTCAAGAAGCTGTTTCTGATGGTATAAGTGATGCTGGAATACGACAAGAAACTAGAGACTATATTGAAAACCACTCATTTATTTCAACTTTTTCAGCATTAGGACACTTAAATCCAAATCAAAATTGGGGCAATCCTTTAAATACTAATTTAACCTGTCCGTCAAATAAACTAACTCCATTTGATAGTTATTATGGCACAGCAAACAACACAGAGCATACGTCTTTTACAAAAGAAAGTATAGATTGGTTATTTAAAGAATTAGATGGTATTCCTCAAGCTCCATATTTCCCAATAGATGAAAATTCACTAACAGGTCCTGATTCAATTTGCTCCACAACAACATTTTCATTTTCAGACATTTGCAAAATACCAAGTACTGCAACTTGGTCAGTTAGCCCTAATCTTCAAATAATTTCATCTACAGGTTATTCTGTTACAGTTAACCAAATTTGGAACACTCAAGGTTCAATAACAGCAACTTTTCAGAATGGACAAACTCTAACCAAAATTTTACAAGCACCAGATATAACAATGTTGACAGCTGAAGAAGATGATATCTGTTTTCAGAATGCTAATTATGATGGTATGGTAATATATGGAGCAACAAGTGGTGTTCATTTTTCTAATTTTAGCAGTTCAATTCCAAGTCAAGATAATTTGATATATTATATGCCTAATGGTTTAAGTGCTGATGGATTAGGCCGCAAATATTTAATTAATGTTCCAAGTACACTTTTTGGAGAGCAAATATTTTACAATATTACCTATACAAATCAATGCGGGCAACAAATTACAAGACCTGGTGATTTTCCAATTGTTGCTTACGAATGCAGTAATTTTAGAACAGCAACAAATAGCACTACATTTACTATTTATCCAAACCCAGCAACTACAACTATAAACGTTGCTTTATTAGACGAAACTAATGCTCCTGCTAAAAAAGCAGTTATCACTGGAAAACTATACGATTTAAATAATATCGAAAAACGCAAGGTTACAATAAAAGATAATAATGTCCAAATAGATGCCAGCGGTCTAAACAGAGGTGTTTACATTCTAAAAATAGACATGGACGGAAAATCAGAAAGCCATCAGGTTATTGTGAAGTAAACATTCAAATTGAATCATTTTTTTTCATTTATCCGACATTTTTTTATAATCTGTCGGATTTTTTTTGGCATTATTTTTGAATAAACGGTTCTAAAAACCAGTTCATCATTTCAAAATTATTGTAAATTCGCAAACATATTTTTAACCTGCTATTGACCTAAACTACTATCTCCATAAAATGAAAAAAACTACTATTCTAATTGCTTTTTTTACCATACTTGCTTCTTGTGGCGTAAAACAGACCCAGAACAATTTAGCTTCAGGAAATTATGACGCAGCCATCGATATTGCACTTTCCAATCTGCGTTCCAACAAAGACAAAAAAGGAAAACAGGATTATGTTTATCTGCTTGAAGAAGCTTTCGCCAAAGCTAAAGAAAGAGACTTAAACACTGTCAGCTTTCTGAGCAAGGAAAACAACCCAAGCAATCTGGAGAAAATTTACAATACTTATCTGACGCTAAATGACCGCCAGGAAAAAATAAAGCCTTTGCTTCCGCTGAAATTAATCAAAGAAAACCGAAATGCTATTTTTCCGTTTGACAATTATAACGATCAAATAATAAGCAGCAAAAATGCTTTGTCAAATTATCTATACACCAATGCTAAAGCCTTAATGCTTACCAAAAACAAAATGAATTACCGCAGGGCTTATGACGATTTAGTTTATCTGGATAAAATAAATCCGAATTACAAAGATGCAGGTAAAATCATCGATGAAGCTCAGTTTAGAGGAACAGATTTTGTTATTGTGACTACTCAAAATGAAACCAATATGCTTATTCCAGTACAATTGCAAAATGATTTATTGGACTTCAAAAGCTATAAAATGAATGACAAATGGACAATTTATCATAATGCCAAACAAAAAGATATTCATTACGATTATGGAATGCTTATCAGTTTTAGATCTATTTCAATTTCTCCGGAGCAGATTAAAGAACGGGAGTTCGTAAAAGAACGACAAATAGTTGATGGACAGAAAAAACAAATTGACTCTAACGGAAAAGTAGTTCTAGACAGGCTGGGAAAACCTGTAATGATAGACAATACCATAAATGCAACGGTGAGAATTTATGAAGTAAGGCAATTTAAATCCTGTCAAATCACTGCCAAAGTAGATTATTTTGACAAAAACACTAATCAGCAGCTAGAATCTTTTCCTATTGCCAGCGAGTTTGTATTCGAAAATATTTATTCGACTTACAAAGGGGACCGCCGTGCTGCAGATGATAATTATTATGCCTATTTTGACAAGAAAATTGTTCCGTTTCCTACAAGCGAACAAATGGTTTATGATACCGGCGAAGATTTAAAAGCAAAGATAAATGCAGTAATTACCAGCAATCAATTTAGAAAATAAACTAACCATCTTATATTATCCAAAAAAAGCAGCTCAAAATCGAGCTGCTTTTTTTTACTGTTCTGTATAATACCTCTTGCATTTTAAATACTTACAAAAAAGCAAAATATTTACTTTTTAGCCTCGATTGCAGTGAAAATCCTTTTGTAGAGACGGGTTTGAAACCCGTCTCTACAAAAGATTGCAGCGGAGCGGAACCGATACTTCCTGAAAATGCCAAATTTTTCTGCTCCAAAATAATTATCAAGTTTAGATTATTTAAACCCTACAATCTGTTCTTCGGCGGCGATAACTTCTTCTACGAATTTTTTGTATTCCAAATAATCTGTTGGTTTTATATTATCCCAAAGAATAGTCACCTCTCTTTTTACCTTGAGTGAATTATTTTTCAAAAGTTCAAACTGTAAGGTATAATTTTGATTCTTAAATGAAAACTTTTTGCTTTCTGGTATTTCTGAGAATTTCTTTCCTTCGGGTATGTTCAAGACAACTTCCGATTCATATTTGTTGTTATTTTCGTAGTTGAAATAATTGATGTCAAATTTTCTGCTTTCAGTGGCAATAATATCTCTTGTGTATACTTTATCGATAAAAGGAATTTCGGTTATCTTAAGTGTTCCCACTTTTTGCAGATTTTCATTTATTGAAAATTTAGTTTCATAAGTAAGCGCTTTGTCAAATATTTCATTAGATAAAAGCTTTACCGACTGCAGAGTAACCAGTTTTTGCAGCTGTTTATTATATCCTTTTTCTATCTCTTTTTCTCTGATTTCCTTTGTAGTAGCATCCGAAAACAATTCATTATAGTATGATTTTGTAGCTCCTTCAATTGTATGCGTGTTCACAAAAACTTTGGACTTATCGTCTAAGGTAACAATCGATGATGTTTTCAAGCTGTTTTGAATCGCTGTATCAAAAGGAATATTTATTAGTTTTGAAGCCTCATTTTCTTTTTTATCAAATGAAATAACTAATGCATTTGCGCTGTATAATGACCCTGGAAGCATTCTGTAAGGCAGATACCTGTCTGTAAGTTCCAAGAAAACATTTTTGTTGTCAATCTTTGTCTGTACTATACAATGATTGAAATCCCTTGATGGAAGCCGCATCGAATTAAAGCCATTATCATTGGTAGAAACCAATACCAAATTAGACTTCAATCCTGCATACTCTGATAATGCCACAAACAAGGTAGATACATCTTTACAGTCTCCTAATTTTGTTGTAATTGTTTTTGAAGGCTTTTGAGGAACATAACCGCTTTGTCTGAAATCCAGCGAACTGTAAGTGATATTTTTTTCTATATAGGTATAAATAGCTTTTGCTTTTTCATCATCTTTCAGATTAGCAGTTCCTTTTGGAAAAATGGTATTGAATGTCTCTTTGGTAATTTTATCCAATTTTAAATTTTTCTTTACCAAATCAGAATACCAATTCGAAATATCGCTCCATGATTTTATAGTTCCTACTTCAATTGTATTGGTAAGATCTGTCGAAATCGGGGCATAATCCTCTTTGAGCGATAAAGCTGGTATATTGGTTCTTTTCCAGATACTGCAGTTCTTGCCATTTATTTTTCTGCTGACTGCGGCTATATCGCCATTGTTAAAATCAGTATAATACTTACAGTCTTCCGGGCTTATCAATGCAAAAATGGCTTCGGTAGACGGATATTCGCTGTCAAAATAACAGGAAAGATTAAAATCTTTATAAAAACGGCCAGTACCATTTTCAATGCGTTCGTATTCTATATAAATAACATCCCCAACTTTTAAATTTGAAAATACTAATAAATCATTTCCTTGTTCTGCAGGGACAATTGTTCCGTCCGGTTTAATGATTTCAGATTTTAAAACCGTATTATTACTTAAGCTTATCGAATACTCCTTCATTTTTTCGATTCCATTCTCAGAAGTCACTTCGTATAAATAGGAAACTCTGGATTTTCTTCCTCCTTCCGGAAAAACATTTACAATGTATTCGTCCAATAATAATACCACACCGTAATCACTCTTTAAACCGGAATTTCTTCTGGTTTTAGCCAATTTGTAAACATCCTTTGTCGCAACTTCATCAATTTCGTTCGGAATTTTAGAAATATCATACAGCTGTTTTCTCAGTTTTTCATTACCTGAATTGTATAACAATGACTGGCGGATGTACTTTTCTGCTTCTTTATTATTCTTCATCAGATTATAAATTGCAGCTTTCTTTTCCATATTTGTAAACGAATAAGGAAAATTGCTCAGATTTTCATCTATGACCGCTAAGGCTTCATCGTATTTATTTTCATTGGACAAGATTGTTATATAGTCATTCCTGAATAAATTTATATAACTATATTCTTTAATCCGTCTTTTTACAATTCTCTCGACTGCAGCTTTATCATTGAGTTCATTATAATAGTTAATCAGTAAATTATCTACTTCATTAATTATTTTATCTTTTGCTAATTCTTCCAAAAGAGCAATTGTCTTGGCTTTGTCATTTTTTAATTTTAAATATAAAGTAGCCGATGCAATTTTAAACTTTTCGTTGCCATGCGTATCTTTATCAATATCTTTCAATAATCGGAACATTTCCTCAACATCTTCTTTTTTGGATGCAATTAAAAAATCAAACATCAGCTCACAAAAACGCTGTTTGTATTTTTTTGAACGGTCTCTGTAAGCCTCTAATTCGGCAATAGAAGAATTTTGAAGCCACTTGCCGTCTAATATCTTCATAAAGTTGACATAATAATAATCGATGTCGTTTTTTTCAATATTTTTTATAATCTCCTGTTTCTTTTGTTCTTCATCGCCCGCTAAATCATAGTACCGAAGAAAATAACTTGCAATAAAAGAACTGTTCGGATATTTTTCATCCAGCCCCTCAATAGCTTCATACGCGTCAATATATTTACCATTTGACTCATAAGCCGAATACTGAAATAATTTGTAAAGAAGATTATTAGGATTCTTTTTTACCAGATTATCAAAATAAGCTTCATAATCTAATTTCAAGACTTCAGCCTCCGCTGCATCCGATTTTGAAACAGTATACGGCAGATACTCTTTACTGAATTTCAAATCGCCGGCATCACTATAGTCCAGATTTTTCACCTGGGCAGAAAAGTAATCCCCTCCGCTGGTAACAGATAGTTTGAAAAGCAGTCTGTTTACTCCTTTTTCTAAATCAATTTTCAGAGTATAAGCATCGAGATTTGTTCTCTTAATCTCTTCGTTTAAATAGATTTCCTTGTCATTCAAAAATATTTTCAATCCCTGGCTGGCACCAAAGCGCAACAGAAAACTTTTCTTTTCCGGCGAATCAATAAAAGTCTGGGCATATATAATTCCGTTGCCGTATTCTCCTTCATTTGTAAAAAACTGATACGCATCATTTTCTACATACTTGGGATTGTACCAGCCAATTTTACCATTACTGTTGGCATCAAAAAGTTTATCGTTTTTGGCATAAATTTCAGCCTCATATTCAATGCCTAAACCGCTGCCGTTCAGATTTTCAAAAACACCGCAAAACTGCCATTGAGTTATAACTCCTAAAGCAGCAAATGACTTTTGAGCCTCTTCAAATTTCATTCTTTTGCGCTCAAATATTGCTTTTCTGTACTTTACAATGGGTAAATCCTTAAACTTTGGAGATGACGCTAAATAGTCGATTTTATTATAAGTTAAATCATTGCAGGCATCTGTCGAAATATCGCTGAGTATAATGTCCCTGTTAATAAAAGGAGCGATATAATACTGGGAATTAGGAAGTTTTTCAAGATTTTTCAGCATCGTTTCATCAAAACTGATCCTTCCCGACTGTTCATCTATAAAAGCATCCAGAAACAACAGATCAATATTAGCTGTTTTGCTTTTTCCAAACTGTTTATCAAATAAAGCTCTTGCTTCATCTCTTTTATTATTAATCAGCAGATTCAAAACATTGGTATAATCTGCCTGCGAATAAATAAAATTTGAAACAAACAGTAAAAACAAAATAGTAATTTTCTTCATAGTTTTTGGTTGGTTAAATAGCTTTTTAATTTTTATCTTCTAACAAAGGAACAAAACGGAATTCTCCAAACTCATGTTTTTCAAACTGCGTTTCATTAATTCGGACAAGCATAGTCATAATCTGGACATCTTCTCCCAAAGGAATTACAAGCCTTCCTCCTACTTTTAGCTGTGCCATCAATGGCTGCGGGATAAAAGGGGCACCTGCAGTAACGATAACACTGTCAAAAGGTGCATAATTTGGCAGTCCTTTATAGCCATCTCCAAAAGAAAGATGTTTAGGACGGATTCCTAGTTTTGGCAGTAAAACAGAAGTCTGTTTGAACAGCTCATTTTGTCTTTCTATAGAAAAAACCTGAGCTCCCATTAAGCATAAAACGGCTGTCTGATATCCAGAACCGGTACCTATTTCCAGTACTTTATGTCCTTTTTGTATTCCTAAAAGCTGCGATTGAAAAGCAACTGTATAAGGCTGTGAAATTGTCTGTCCGGCTGCAATAGGAAAAGCCTTATCCTGATAGGCATAATCTTCAAAACTGGAATTTAAAAATAAATGACGCGGTATTTTTTTTATCGCTTCCAGCACATTTTTATCCGTAATTCCTTTTTGCTTTAATACGTTTACTAATTGATTACGAAGTCCCTGATGCTTGGCTGTATCTTTCAAAATTTAAGGTTTTTATTATAGAACAAAAATAGAAAACTAAATCAATTTTTCAATTCAAAATAAAACCAAATTCTGCCCCAAAATAATAAGCATTTCTCTAGAATTTAATATTTTTATAAATTGGATTTTCTTATTTTATTACTATTTTTGTGGAAACATCATTATTATGCTGAAAATTGGAGTATTAGGTGCTGGACACCTAGGTAAAATACATTTGCGTTTATTACAACAATCTGAAAAGTATGAATTAGTTGGTTTTTATGACCCCAATCTAGAAAACGCCGAAAAAATAAACAAAGAATTTGGATACAAAAATTTCAATACCATTGCAACCCTTATCCATGCAGTAGACGTTATTGACATCGTTACACCTACACTTTCCCACTATAAATGTGCCAAAGTAGCAATCAAGTCCGGGAAACATGTTTTTATTGAAAAACCGATTTCCAATACTATTGAAGAAGCCGAAGAAATTATAGCATTAGCAAAGGAATTCAATGTAAAAGGCCAGGTTGGTCACGTAGAAAGATTCAACCCTGCGTTTATCGCTACCAAAAACATGATTGAAAACCCAATGTTTATCGAAACACATCGATTAGCAGAGTTCAATCCCCGCGGAACCGATGTCCCTGTAGTTTTGGATTTAATGATTCATGATATTGATGCTATTATGAGTGTGGTTAAATCTAATGTAAAAAAAATTGATGCTAGTGGTGTTGCTGTAATAAGCGACACTCCAGACATTGCCAATGCCAGAATTGAATTTGAAAATGGATGCGTAGCCAATCTAACCGCAAGCCGAATTTCTTTGAAAAACATGCGCAAATCAAGATTTTTCCAAAAAGATGCCTATATCTCGGTAGATTTTCTGGAAAAAAAATGTGAAGTAGTCAAAATGAAAGACGCGCCGGAAGTTCCAGGTGATTTTGATATGGTTTTACAAAATGCCGAAGGTGTAAAAAAACAAATTTATTTTGAAAATCCGGATGTAGAAAGCAATAATGCCATCCTTGACGAATTAGAAACATTTGCTGATGCAATTAATAATGATACTACTCCAGTTGTAACACTGGAACAAGCCACTGATGCCTTAAGAGTGGCTTATCAGATTATTGATTGTTTCAATAAATAAAAAAACTAAAAATTCCATTAAAGTTTAAGGTTTAAAGTCTATTATGTAGATTTTAAATTTTAAACTTTTTTAACTTTAAATATTAAAAAATGAAAATTATTGCTGTAATCGGAGCCGGAACTATGGGTAACGGAATTGCCCATACATTTGCGCAAAGCGGTTTTACTGTAAAACTGATCGATGTTTCCGAAAAATCATTGGATAAAGGGATGGCAACTATTTTTGCAAATTTAGATCGAATGGTTTCTAAAGGAACCATAACTGAAGAAGATAAAGTCAAAACCATTACCAATATTATCACTTATACTGATATTAAAGACGGTGTGGTTGGTGCCGATTTGGTTGTCGAAGCAGCTACAGAAAATGTAGAATTAAAACTGAATATTTTCAAGCAATTAAACGAAGCCTGTTCACATAATACTATTTTGGCAACCAACACTTCGTCAATTTCGATTACTCAAATTGGAGCTGTTGTAGCACATCCTGAGCGTGTAATAGGAATGCACTTCATGAATCCGGTGCCGATTATGAAACTGGTAGAAATCATCCGTGGATACAACACCAGCGATGAAGTGACGAACATCATCATGAAGTTATCCGAAAAACTCGGTAAAACTCCTGTTGAAGTAAATGATTATCCGGGTTTTGTGGCCAATAGAATTTTGATGCCAATGATTAACGAAGCCATTGAAACCCTATACAACAAAGTTGCCGGCGTTTATGAAATTGACACTGTTATGAAACTGGGAATGGGACATCCAATGGGACCTTTACAGCTAGCCGATTTCATTGGTCTTGATGTTTGCCTAGCAATTTTGAACGTAATGTACGATGGTTTCAAAAATCCAAAATACGCTCCTTGCCCATTATTGGTAAATATGGTTAGAGCAGGAAAACTGGGAGTGAAATCAGGTGAAGGTTTTTACGATTATAGCGAAAGTAAAAAGGCTGAGAAGATATCAAAGCAGTTTGTTTAAAATCAATTTTGGCAGTTTATAACTATTCAATTGTAAATTATGAAAACATTTGAAGCTGAATATAGAAGTTTATTTCAACGCTTTTTTAATATTATAAACGTAATATATTTAGAGTATTTTATACTTTTTGCCTCTTGTATTTTCATTCTAAAACCAGCAAAACCATATTTAATAATCTTTGGAATACTTCTTTTCATTATTTTTATTGTATTAGTTATCAATAATAATAAAACCAATATCCATAGAATAACTTTTCATGAAAACACTATCGAATTACAAGGAGTAACTTTCAATGAAGAATGGAAAAAATCAATCAGCATAAAAGGAACAAAAATATTTTTAAAAAGTAAAAGTTCTAAGCATGGTATATGTGGAGCCACTTTTTATATTCAATTAAAAAACACAAATAAAAAATTTTCTTTAAATAGGTTTCAAACTTTTTCTGATCAAGAAATAATTGAAATCTTTAATGAATTTAAAAACCGTAAAGAAGAGAAAATAATTATAGATGAAAAACTGATTGTAAATAGGATTCAAGAAAAAATAGAAAAATGTCAATAAAAAATAATCTTCTACATATAAAATCAACACTTCCAGAACATGTTACTCTGGTGGCGGTTTCCAAAACAAAACCTGTTTCTGATTTAATGGAAGCCTATAATGCCGGTCAGCGTATTTTTGGTGAAAACAAAATTCAGGAAATGGTTGACAAATGGGAACAAATGCCCAAAGACATCGAATGGCATATGATAGGTCACGTTCAGACCAACAAAGTCAAATACATGGCGTCTTTCGTAAGTTTGATTCACGGTGTGGACAGTTTTAAATTATTGGAAGAAATCAACAAACAAGCCAAGAAAAACAATCGAATTATTGATTGTTTACTGCAAATATACATCGCTGAAGAAGAATCAAAATTCGGTCTTGATGAAGTAGAATTGTCAGTGCTTCTCTCCTCGCCTGCTTTCAAAGAGATGAAAAATATCCGAATTGTAGGTTTAATGGGAATGGCAACCTTTACAGATGATCAAAACCAAATCAAAAAGGAATTTCAGCACCTGAAATCAATTTTTGATGGATTACAATCACTGCAAGCTGCAAACTGCAAACTGCAAACTGTTTCAATGGGAATGTCAGGAGATTATCAATTGGCAATTGCATGTGGCAGTACAATGGTTCGAATTGGAAGTAGTATCTTTGGAGGAAGAATTTGATTTTTGATTGAAGATTAACGATTTTTGATTTCAGATCTAGCGACTGAGCACTAAAAACTGTAAACTGAACACTGAATTTGTACGCAATACTAGACATAGAAACCACAGGAGGACAATTCAACGAAGAAGGAATCACAGAGATTGCTATCTATAAATACGATGGGCATGAAATCGTGGATCAATTCATCAGCTTGATTAATCCTGAAATTCCGATTCAGCCGTTTGTTGTCAAACTCACGGGTATCAACAACGAAATGCTTCGTGGCGCACCAAAATTTTTTGAAGTAGCCAAACGCATTATCGAAATGACAAACGACTGCGTGCTTGTAGCTCACAATGCTTCATTTGATTACAGAATCTTACGCACCGAATTTCGTCGCCTCGGATATGATTTCAACATCAAAACCCTTTGCACCGTAGAATTGTCCCAGCGTTTAATGCCGGAACAGCCATCTCATAGTCTGGGAAAATTAGTAAGAGCACTGGGAATTCCCATGGCCGACAGACACAGAGCCAGCGGTGATGCCATGGCGACAGTCAAACTTTTCAAGATGCTTTTGGACAAGGATTTGGAGAAAACCATCACAAAAGAACTCATCAAATTTGAAGTTATCAAAGGGGTTTCTCCGAGATTACTGGACATAATCGAAAGCCTTCCTTCCAAAACCGGAATTTATTACATTCACAAAGAAGACGGAAGTATAATATTCATCGGCCAAAGCAAAAACATCAAAAAGAGAGTCAATCAGCATTTTACAGGCATAACCAGCAGTGCCAAAAAAATTCAAGCCGAAGTATTCACGGTAACTTTCGAAGAAACCGGAAGCGAATTGATTGCACTATTAAAAGCATCCGAAGAAATAAAGAAAAACAGTCCGATTTATAATAGAATGTCTCGCAAAAAAATGCTGAATTGGGCAATCTATACCGAAAAAGACAGTGACGGATATTTGAATTTAAAACTTCAAAAAGCAGACGGGCGCAAAAAAGAAATAACCGCTTTTTCAAGCCAGCAGGAAGCAAAATCAGCTCTCAGCCGTATTACGGCAGGCTATCAATTGTGTCCAAAACTAACAGGACTTTCAGATTCGAAAACTCCTTGTCCGCAAAACGAAAACAATCCATGTGACGGAGCCTGTTCAAAAAAAATAACGCCAGAAGAATACAATGCCCGAGTTCAGGTTTTTATCGACAAAAATCTTTTCGATAACAAAAACATGATTATCATCGACCGTGGCCGAAAAACCGGCGAACACAGTGCTATATTAATAGAAAACGGAATCTACAAAGGATATGCTTTTTATGATTTGAACTATCAGATTAACACTCCTGATATTCTAAAAAACATCTTGATTCCAACCCCCAACAACAAAAACACCCGAAATTATATTCAAGAATATCTAAGAAAAAACAGAGTGCAGAAAATTATTAATTTTTAAAATTAATTAAGCCATTTTATTGACAGCTGATCCAGCTGTACACTGCAGCTCCTCATTATTCCAGTAGTTTTTCCAAGACATAAAAGGAGTATTTGAGCTACCCTCTCTTTTGGAGACGGGCTGGGGGTGAGGAGTCGCTCTTTTATGCCAAGAAAAACAAACTGTAATAACTGCGGGGTTTCCATTACCATCTGAGCTAGTGAGAGCAGTAGTCAAAAAAAGAAAATGCAAACATTGCAACAAAACGAATGAAGTATTTAATCACCATAGTCGGACCAACAGCCATAGGAAAAACAGCCTTGAGCATCCAGTTGGCCAATCATTTTAACTGCGAAATCATTTCCTGCGACAGCCGGCAGTTTTTCAGAGAAATGACAATTGGAACCGCCGTACCAAGTCCTGAAGAACTAGCTTCAGCAACACATCATTTCATTCAAAATAAATCGATTTTTGATAATTATACCGTAGGCGATTTTGAAAAAGAAGCGCTCATAAAAATCGAAGAACTATTTCAAACCAATGATTATGCTGTCCTCGTTGGAGGTTCAGGATTGTATGTCGATGCTGTTTTAAAAGGCTTTGATGAATTTCCGTCCATAGATTCTGCAATTCGTGAAAACGTAAATTTAAATTATGAAAATCTCGGAATCGAATATTTACAGCAACAGTTAGAGATACTTGACCCTGAATATTTCCAAAAAATAACTTCCGAAAATCCACAGACCTTACAAAATCCGCAACGTATGATGCGCTTTGTCGAAGTATGTCTGGGAACCGTCAAACCGTATTCCTCATTTTTAAATCAAAAGAAAAACAACCGTAATTTTACGCCAATCATCATTGGATTGGAAGCCGACAGAAACGTAATCTACGAAAGAATAAACCAGCGCGTGGATATCATGATCAATGAAGGACTTTTGGCGGAAGCCGAAACTTTATATCCCAACAAGGAATTAAACGCATTACAAACGGTAGGTTATAGAGAATTATTCAGTTACTTTGACGGAGATTTTACACTGCCATTTGCCATTGAAGAAATCAAGAAAAACACCCGCCGGTTTTCAAAACGCCAGCTCACTTGGTTCAAACGCAAAGAAAATACCCAATGGTTTAATTATTTGACTGATATAAAATTTATTATTGATTATTTAAAATTAAAAATGTAAACTTTTTTGCAGAGAATTGTATATTTATAGAAACTTAATTTCTTTAATATGAAGCAGATACTATTGTTTTTTTGCCTGTTCATTTTTCTAACTTCTTGTGAAATTCAGTATGACGGAGAAACAAAAATTGTGGTTACAGGAAAAATTGTTGATGAAAATGGAATTCCAATTCCTGAAAAAAAAATTGATATTACGATATATGGTGATGGCACTTATGCTCCTAGCGATTTGGTTTCTTATGGTAATACAGACCAAAACGGAAGTTTCACACTGATTTTCCCTGCTCCGAAAGGAGACTATAATTTTTCAATAGCTATAAATAATTTAATCAATGAAAGTAGTGAATTTCAGTCAAAAGAATTTTTTGCAAAAAGAAATAATTTTGAAAACTACAAACTGGATTTAAATAAAATCACATTATACAAAACAAAATCGATTACATATTTAAAATTAATTTTAAATAACACCTCAAAAAACAAACAAATAAAAGACATTCAAATAGAAGGAAAACAGACCGATTCTTATATTGATTTAAATCCAGAACCAAACAATCCAAATTATTATTATCCAAACACCAATTTTACTGTAATAAAAAATCAAAATATCATTTTAAAATATACAATTATTGATTATTCAAATTCTGCTGTGACCACTCCGTATAGTATTACTATTCCAGTAAACAATGATGCTGTAACCTATACAATTACATACTAATTATGAAATATAGCATCCTCTTAATTTTATTTTGTCTAAAAATATCTTATGGGCAAGAAAAAAAAACTAAAGCTCTAGTAAATTTTAAACCAGAATTTAGTCAATATGCCATAATTCCGTTTAATTTTGGTGACAATTATTTAGCAAAAGCTAATAAATCGAACGTAGGATTAGGTACCAATTTCAGTTTTCTCCAAGTTCAGCATTTCAAACTGGGAATGGGTTATGATTATATCTTTTATTCTATAACAGACCTTTCCAAAGCTGGAAATGTTGGAAGCAGCAGATATAATTCTTTTTATGGAACATTGGCTTATGAAATCAAACTTTCAAATGAATTATATTTACAGCCATATTTAGGTTTGGGTTCCATAAACTTAAATTTTAAAAACGGAAATAGAAGTTTTGGACATCAAACAGGGACAGATTTTAGAATTGGTTTTAATTTTGATTATAGATTAAATAAAATTATTTCAGCTTTTACAGGAATCGGTTATGTTTCTTCAAAATATGATATTAATACTGCTCCAGAATTTGTTTCTTTTTATGATAATTCAAAAATGCTTCAAATAAATATTGGAATAAAATTAAAATTCATTAACAACTAAAAAACTAACGATTTTAAAAACATCTTTCTACCCTATTCATAAGAAGTTGAAGACAAATTAATTATTTAACAAATCCTAAAACATATTAAAGGTTTCATACCGAATAAAGCCAAAATATTTATAAAATGCCAATAGATAAAAATTTCACATCCATTCTCAGCAGAGACTGGGAAATTAATTTTACCCAATGCACTCCAAACGGCTATTTAAAATACACCGATTTATGTAATTTACTGCAGTTAACCGCCGCTGCTCATTCTGAAGTGGGCGGTATCAGTTTTACCGATATGCAGGAATTCAATCAAGCCTGGGTACTTAGCAGAATGCGCGTAGAAATCACAGAATTACCCAAATGGAGAGACATTGTAACCGTAAAAACGTGGATTAATTCTCTAGAGAATTCTCGTTCTGTACGAGCGCTTGAAATGTATGTAAACGGGAAAAAAATAATAGGTTCTGAAACCTTTTGGGCTGTTTTCAACACCAAAGCCCGAAGACCAGAACCTTTGGCTTTACCATACGAACATTTTGAATTATTTCCCGATAAAAAAGCTACTGAAATGGGATTTTCAAAAATAAACCTCCCACAGGAAAAAGAAGAAATTTTTGAAAGAACCGTTTCTCTATCTGATTTAGACATCGTTAATCACGCCAATAATGTAAAATACCTGGAATGGTGCCTGGATCTTGTTGATGAAAATAAAATACTATCACAGCAGATCAAAAGCTTTGAAATGAACTTTTTAAAGGAACTATCTCTCAAGGACAAAGTAATAATTCACGAATGTGTAAACGATACCGACGTCGTGTTTAGCATTACAAAAGACAATAAAACCTGCTACGCTTTACAAGTCAATTGGAAATAAAAAAAGCTTCGGAATAATTTCGAAGCTTTTTTGTCTCATAAAAAATCGGATTATTTAGCTTTTACAACTAATCTGAATCCTTCACCGTGAATGTTTAAAATCTCAACATCCTCGTCTTGTTTCAAATACTTTCTTAGTTTAGCGATATAAACATCCATACTTCTGGAAGTAAAATAATTATCATCTCTCCATATTTTTGTCAACGCTAACTCTCTTGGCATCAAATCATTTTCATGGAGAATCAACATTTTAAGAAGTTCATTCTCTTTTGGAGATAATTTAATAGGCTCTTCATCTTTGAATGTCAGGAAACGAAGTTTTGAATTTAAATGAAATTTACCAACATTAAACTCAAATTGAACAACTTCTGTTTTCACATCAGATGCTTTTCTTTGAATGATGGCTTTAATTTTCATCAATAAAACTTCAGAATCAAAAGGTTTATTCAAATAATCATCAGCTCCTGCTTTATATCCTTTTAAAACATCCTCTTTCATAGATTTTGCTGTAAGGAAAATAATAGGCACATCATTATTTTTTTCTCTTATTTCTTTTGCCAGAGTATAACCGTCTTTGTATGGCATCATCACATCAAGGATGCATAAATCATAAGTATCCTTTTTGAATTTTTCAAATCCTTCCATACCATTTTTAGCCAAAACAACTTCAAAATCATTCAGCATTAAATAGTCTTTTAGAACTGCACCAAAATTTAGGTCATCTTCTACTAATAGTATTTTTTTATTTGTGTTTTCCATACTCTAATTTATTAAAGGTAATTTTATAATGAAGGTACTTCCTTTTCCCTTTTCACTCTCTACATATATTTGACCATTATGGTCGTCTACAATTCTTTTTACATAAGCCAGACCTAAACCGTGGCCTTTTACATTATGAATATCCCCTGTATGCTCTCTGTAAAATTTTTCAAAAATTCTTTTTTGAGCAATTTTACTCATACCAACACCATTATCTTTTATTTTAATTAAAACCATATCTTTAATATTCTCCGTATAAATATCAATTTTAGGTATCTCAGGGGTATACTTTATTGCATTTTCCAGAACATTAACTATTACATTCGTAAAATGGACATCATTCAATAAAACTATTTTTCTGATGGCTCCAAAATGAGTTGTAACTGTACCTTCTCTGTCTTCCAGAATTAAATTCACATGCTCAATAGCATCATTAATTACTTCTTCTATATCACTGGATTCTTTAATAATATTCAGTTCTTTCTTCTCTAATTTTGAAATCCTTAATACATTTTCTACTTGGGCATGCATCCGTTTATTTTCGTCCCTGATCATTTCCAGATACTTAAACACTTTGTCTTTGTCTTCAATAATTTTAGGATTTCGAATAGCATCCAAAGCTAAATTTATCGTTGCAATTGGTGTTTTAAATTCATGCGTCATATTATTAATGAAATCATTTTTGATTTCAGAAATCTGTCTTTGACGTATTAACTGATTTAAAGCTGATGTATAAGCAATAATAATGATTAAAGTAAAAATTATAGACAATATTGTAATACTGACCAATTGTGACAGCAGGAACTTCTTTTTGTGCGGAAACGATACATATAATTTATATTTTTCATTCCCTTCATTATCAGTAAATACTGGTATAGAATAAGTTATAGCTTTATCGTAGACAAAATTATCCGATTTTATTTTGGTAACTATTCCATTGCTTAAAATTCCAAACTCAAATTTGGTTTTTACACCATATTCTTCTAATTCCTTTCTGATTAATTTATCAAGTTCCTCATTAGTTACCCTGTCTTCAAGAGGCATAGCTGATAAAATATCCTTATTTGAAATTTCGAAAATAAATTTATCTAAAATGCCTAAATTCCCAACCTTTACACTTTTAACATCAGGAACCAAACTTTGATTAACTGCAGAATTATCAATGGAACTGTTATTGTAAACCTCTGTTATTCTACTAGAACTAAAGCTTTTAAATTTATTGTTATTATCAAATTTTTTATCAAATGAGGGTAAAGTAATATTATACTGTTTTGATTTAACGTTATTAGAATATACTATAGTCTGATTTGTTTTTGGATTTTTTTGAACATAATAAAACTCCATTAAATCCTCCTCTTTCGGCGCAATTCCTGTACTGTCTATCTTTTTATTGATTTTATTATAAAAGCTATAGAGTTCATGCTGCTCCAATTTTTGAGCGACATTCCCTAAAACCTGTTTAACATGGAATTTAAATTGTTCATCATTATTTCGAAATGAGGTATTAAACCAATACACCTGCACAAGAATTATCCCGATCAGGGAAAGACTCATTAGCATTACAAGCAATCTAAAAAACAGTTTATTCATTCAAGCAAAATTAATATTTTAACAATATACTAAATAATGCATTAACCAAAGATTAACATTTAAGAGTTCGTTTGTTTAATTCTTAAAAATTTAAGAATTTTAACAATTTCTAACTTTAATGCCTCGATACTGGTGTTTTCAATAATAAAATCACTCTTTGATGATTTTTCTTCATCGTTCCACTGATTTTTTATCCTTTCTAAAACTTTTTCGCGTGTGGTTTTATCTCTCGCAATAACTCTTTTAATCCTAATTTCTAGAGGAGCAACTACATTTATAATGAAATCACACTCTTTATAACTGCCACTTTCAAATAAAATTGCACTCTCATAAATAATAAACGGTTCATTCTGATGTTCAAGTGTCCATTGCTTAAAATGCTGCCTAACGGCGGGATGAACTATGCTGTTAAGTTTTGCTAAACGATCAGAATCATTAAAAACAATTTCAGATAATCTTTCTCTAATCAGCAGGCCGTTCTCAAAAACAGCATCTCCAAATTCTGCCCGAACCTGATTTAAAACAGTATCCGACTGCATTATTTTTTTTGCTTCCTGATCTGTTATGTAAACTGGTATTCCATGTGAAGCAAACTCATTGGCAACGGTAGTTTTTCCGCTTCCAATACCTCCTGTCAAACCAATTATCTTTACCATGCTATACTTTAAAAAACAATTCAGGAAAAGCTGTTTTTGGATCTTGCTTTAATATAATAACTTTAATATACGATTTTAAAAAACCAAGTCCGTAACCATAAAACTGTTTCCAAACTGCAATTAACGACAAATAACCTATTTTAATACTCTTATTCTGTATAGAAGATAACAAAAACAATGCCAAGAAATAACAAAAATAAATTTTAAGAAGAATATCTTGATTAAAAACCAACAGTATTAAAGATACAAAAAATCCTATTATAAAAAACGTTGGAAAGAAAAAAGTTAATTTATTGTATTGAGGATACCAACTATTGAGTATTGGTCGGGCTTTACCAAATTTACTTACCTGAACAGTAAATTTATCCCAATCGATTCTTCTCTTATGATATACGAATGCATTTGCAAAAAGTCTTGTTTCATAACCCATTTCCCATAAGCGGATAGACAAATCAGGATCTTCGCCGGGATGAATATTCCCGAAACCGCCGGAAGCTTTGAATGCTTTATTAGATAACCCCATATTAAAACTCCTTGGCTGAAACTTTCCGATTTTTTCAGAACCTCCTCTGATACCTCCTGTGGTTAAAAAAGAAGTCATCGTGAAATTAATAGCTTTTTGGATATCTGAAAAACTGTCTAACGCTTTATCGGGACCGCCAAAACAATCCACATAATCTTCCTGCAGAGCTTTTTCAACTTCATTCAGATAATTACTTGGAATAATGCAATCGGAGTCAAAAATTAAAAAATAGTCTCCCCTCGCCTTCTCCATTCCGTAATTTCTGGAATCCCCTGGGCCTGAATTTTCTTTATAGTAATAGGAAATATCAAGTTTGTCACCATATTTTTGAGCCACATCCTGACATCGGATTGTAGAACCATCCTCGATTAGTACAATTTCGAATATTTGATCATAAGTTGATTTTGCTAAACTTTCTAATAATTCATCAACTTCATCAGGACGATTATAAACAGGAATGATCAATGAAAACAACATAATAGTAGTGAGTTATTTTTTTTTATTAAATTTCGGCAAAGGTACTTCTTTCTAAATAAAAAAACCATCATAAAAAATGATGGTTTTATATAACAAACGTCTTCTTTAGACTATTCAAACATTTCCATTACTTCCTGGCTTACCCCCATATTAGAGAAGCCGCCGTCATGCAGTAAATTTTGTAAAGTCACTTTTCGGGTCAAATCCGAAAACATTACTACTATATAATCAGCACACTCGGCAGCAGTAGCATTGCCTAAAGGAGACATTTTATCTGCAAATGCAATAAAACCTCCAAATCCTTTAACTCCCTGACCTGCCCTAGTCGCTGTAGGAGACTGAGAAATAGTATTTACCCGTACTTTTTTATCTCTTCCAAAGAAATACCCAAAACTTCTGGCAACAGATTCTAAAAATGCTTTATTATCAGCCATATCATTGTAATCCGGAAAAACGCGCTGTGCAGCCATATAAGACAAAGCAATAATGCTTCCCCACTCATTCATAGCATCTTTTTTATACAAAACCTGCATTAGTTTATGAAAAGAAACCGCTGAAACATTCCAGCCTTTTTCTGTAAATTCATAATTCTGATTTGTATAATGATTTCCTTTTCGAACATTAACAGACATCCCTATAGAATGCAGTACAAAATCTATTTTACCGCCTAAAATTTCAACTGCCTTATCGACCAAAATTTCCAAATCTTGAACAGATGCTGCATCGCAAGGTATAATCTGACAACCTATTTTGTCTGCCAGCACATCGATAGTTCCCAACCGCATTGCAGCTGGAGCATTTGTCAAAACAAAAATACCTCCTTCATCATGAATGCGTTCTGCTGTTTTCCAAGCGATTGAATTTTCATCCAAAGCACCAAAAATGATTCCTCTTTTACCTTTTAATAAATTGTACATATTTTTTAAAATAAAGTTATAAAAAAACACCTTATTTCCTTGATTTTAAACCAAGCTATAAGGTGTTTCAAAAATTATAAAATTTGATTTACTAATTAAGATATACTTGGAATCTTAACTAATTCGTTCGTGTCTGCTTTATAATCTACTCCATCAAAACCAAACCCAAATAAGTTATAGAAATCATTTCTGTATCCTTCTAAATCTCCAATTTCGGCAAGATTATCAGTTGTTGCCTGCTCCCAAAGCGCAGCCACTTGTGACTGAACATCCTCACGCATTTCCCAATCATCGATACGGATTCTGCCTTTTTCATCAGTAATCATTGGCTCTCCAGTATATAGTCTTTGCTGATACAAACGCTGAATCTGCTCGATACACCCTTCGTGAATACCTTTTTCCTTCATTATTTTATACAATAAAGAAATATACAGTGGAATTACCGGAATTGCAGAACTAGCTTGAGTTACCAACGCTTTGTTTACTGAAACATACGCTTTTCCGTTAATGTCTGCTAAACTGTCTGAAATTGTAAATGCTGTTGCTTCTAAGTGATCTTTGGCACGGCCAATTGTTCCTTTTCTGTAAACAGCTTCAGTCAATGATGGCCCAATATATGAATAAGCTACAGTTACAGCTCCTTCAGCTAATAGATTTTCAGCTTTCAAAGCTTCAATCCACATAGCCCAGTCTTCACCTCCCATAACAGCAACTGTATTAGCAATATCTTCTTCATTACATGGCTCAATAGAAACATCTGAAACTTTTCCAGTATGAAAATCTACTGTTTTGTTTGTAAAAGTACTTCCGATTGGTTTCAAAACCGAACGGTGCAAAACTCCTGTATTTGGATTTAAACGTACTGGCGAAGCAAGACTATATATAATTAAATCAACCTGACCCAAATCAGCTTTAATAAGATCTAATGTCTGTCTTTTTACTTCATTCGAAAAAGCATCACCATTGATACTTTTTGCATACAAACCAGCTTTATGAGCTTCATTTTCAAAAGCAGCTGAATTGTACCAGCCTGGAGAAGCAGTCTTTCCTTCTGCAGGTTCTTTTTCAAAAAACACACCAATTGTAGCAGCATCAGAACCAAAAGCGCTGGTTATTCTAGAAGCCAGACCAAAACCAGTTGAAGCTCCTACAACCAATACTTTCTTAGCTCCAGCTATAGCTCCTTTTGATTTTACATATTCAATTTGATTTTTGACACTTTGTTCGCTCCCCTTCGGCTGGGCAGTTAAACAAATAAATCCTCTCATTCTTGGTTCTATAATCATAATACTCTTACGTTAATTTATATTGCAATACTTTAAATTGATTGAATGTTCTTATTTTTTTAAATTTAATTGGCAAATATAGCCCAATTATTTAGTTCAACAAGGCTTTTGCATGATTTAAGGCAGAATCCGAAATGACAGTTCCTGACAGCATTTGTGCAATTTCCACTACTCTTTCCTCGTCAGTCAGTAATTTCAATTCTGAAAGAGTATCTTCGCCAACAGTAGATTTAAATACTTTGAAATGTTCTGTTCCCTTAGCGGCTATCTGAGGCAGATGGGTGATCGCAAATATTTGCATCTGCGTACTCATTTCTTTCATAATCTCCCCCATTTTATTGGCAATTTCCCCAGAAACTCCCGTGTCAATTTCATCAAAAATCAAAGTCGGCAGTTTTGAATATTGCGCCAAAATTGCTTTAACCGCCAGCATAATCCTTGACATTTCACCTCCTGAAGCCACTTTTTTTAACAGCCCAAAATCAGTTCCTTTATTGGCCGAAATTAAAAACTGCAGTTCATCTTTACCATTTTCAAAATAAGTCGGAGTACTAGTTATTTCCATATTAAAACGCACATTTGGCATACCCAGCGTTTCTAAAATAGCAACCAGTTTTTGTGATAAAACAGGAATAGCATCTACCCTATTTTTATGTATAGTTTCACATATTTGATCCAGATTCTTTGTCGCATCGTCAGTTAAAACAGTTAATCTTGCAATTTCGTCATCAATGTTTCCTAGTTCCAATACTGAATTTTCCAGAGTATTCTGAACTGCAATTAACTCATCAACTGTAGTAACCTGATGCTTTTTCTGCAGATTATAAATCAGCTGCAGTTTTTGACTAACCAGGCTTAATTGCTCTGGATCATTGATTAATTTCTCAGAATGACTGTTTAACTCAACAGCTATATCTTCAAATTCAATTTTCAGACTAGAAATCCTTTCATACAGTAAGCTGTAATCTGCAGAAAAAGGAGCCATTTTATGAATTGTATTTTTTATTTCATTCAAATTATGCAGAACTCCAATCTGTTCTTCATTAGCAATAGCTAAAGATTTATCAAGCGATTCTTTGATAATCTCAACATTATTCAGCTGTTCAAAATTTTCTTCGAGAACTTCCTGCTCACCAGACTTTAATTTAGCTCCTGCGAGTTCCTCCAAAAGAAAAGCATTGTATTCCTGTTCTTTTGATGCTTCGGTTTTTCTTTTAATCAAAGCATTTAACTTGCTTTTATCAGCTTTATACTTTTTTAATTCTGATTGATATGAATTGATTATTTCCAAATTATTTGCAATTGCGTCAATAATTTGAAATTGTACCGCTTCATCAGACAATTCCTGAGTTTGCTGCTGCGAATGAATATCTATTAAATACAAACCAAGTTCCTGCAGTTCCTGCAGATTAACAGGGCTGTCATTTACAAAAGCTCTTGATTTTCCTGATGGCAGAATTTCTCTGCGGATAATAGTTTCATCTTCATAATCCAAATCATTTGCATCAAAAAAAGGACGCAGATTGTATTTGGATATTTCAAAATGCGCTTCAATCACACATTTTTCTTCTTTATTTTTGAGCGAAGTTAAATCGGCACGTTTTCCTAAAGCCAAACCTAAAGCGCCTAATATTATCGATTTACCAGCACCCGTTTCTCCAGTAATTATCGAAAAACCTTTCGAAAAATCGATTGTTAATTTCTCAATTAACGCATAGTTTTTTATAGCTAGTGAAGTTATCATTAATTAAATTTATAAGTAAAGATGGTTATTTGAAAAAGAAATTACAAAATGACTAATATTTTAATGACTGCCATTTATTTGAATTTGATGGAGAGGTTCTGTTTAAACTATCTACCATATCTGTGATGGTAATACTCGGTCCTCCTGTAAAAACAGATACAATCTCATCTGATTTTGAATCCATAAAAATACGCAGTAAATAAGAATTGGGTTTGGTTTCATTCAGCTTGGCCAAGTTGATTAGAGAACCTTTAATAGTTTCTTTAGCCTTTTTTAGATCTTGGCTCATTATATCTAATCCAGAATAATATTGTGAGCTAGACTGTCTGATATCAGCATAAGTAGGAGATAATAAATCATAAATCAAAAAATACCGGCTAGTTACACCATCCGACTGATTCCAGCCTTTATAGCCTCCTTGCTGTGCCAAATTAGCAATGTTAAGTGCTTCTTTAAAGTAACGGTCACCAATGAAAGGAACAAAAGTATCAGCATCCATTCCTAATATTATATACGAATAAAACGACAAAACTGAAACCAAATTAGAACTGTAACTTGTAGGTATAAAATTCAAATTTTCAAATTCGGTATAATTAAAAGTAAAATCTTTATCATTTATATTCAACACCGGAGATGAATAAGTAGAATTATAAATATTTCTTGAAGACTGTACCTGAATATTTGCAACAAACTGATCTGAACCGTAACTGGAAATCGTAATATACATTGAACAGTTTATCTTTTCTTTCTGCGGAAGTGCCTGCCCTGTCCAATCAGTTTTATTTACAAATTCATTTATGGCAGTTTGTAAAGTCTTAAAAACCTGCTGATTTGAATTACTTATTTTCTGGGTATTTAACGTTACTGTACAATTCAGCTGCTGGGCCTGAATAAAAAACCCACACCCTAAAAATAAAAATAAGACAAATCTAATCATAAAAATGCGCTATTACTTTATTCAAAATATCATCAGCTACAGCTTCTTTAGATTTTAATTCTAAAGGTTCAATATGAAAATCTTTATCGATAAAAGTAACTTTATTAGTGGGTTTACCAAAACCAGCTCCTTCATCCTGCAGCGAATTTAAAACTATCAAATCTAAGTTTTTTTTCTGAATTTTTGCTTTAGCATTCTCAATTTCATTTTCTGTTTCTAAAGCAAAACCAATTAGAAATTGTTTTTTCTTGAATTCACCAAATGAAGCTAAAATATCTTTGGTTTTTTCAAGCTCTATTGTAAAATCATCAGCAGCCTTTTTTATTTTCTGATTAGCTATATTTTTGGGTTTGTAATCAGCAACTGCAGCTGCGGCAACAGCAACATCCATATCCTGATAGTACAAATGGCATGCATCATACATTTCCTGAGCAGAAACCACTCGAACAACTTGAACCAAAGGATTATTAATCCAGCAATGTGTAGGCCCCGAAATCAATATTACTGATGCGCCTAAATTTGCAGCGCTCTGAGCAATATCAAATCCCATCTTTCCTGAAGAATGGTTTCCAATAAAACGCACAGGATCGATCGCTTCGTATGTGGGTCCAGCAGTAATGAGTATTTTTTTTCCTTTTAAAGGCAGTTTACTTTCAAGATCAGCTTCTAAAAACGACACAATGTTTTCAGGTTCTGCCATTCGGCCTTCACCAGATAAACCACTGGCTAATTCCCCATTCTCGGCAGGAATCATTGTATTTCCAAAAGCTTTTAATGCTGCAAAACTTTCAGCAGTAGAAGGATGAATATACATGTCCAAATCCATTGCTGGTGCAAAATAAACAGGACATTTAGCAGATAAGTAACAGGCAAGTAAGAGATTATCACATAACCCGTTTGCCATTTTTGATAACGTATTGGCAGTAGCTGGGGCAATAACCATAATATCAGCCCAAAGACCTAATTCTACGTGATTATTCCACTGTTCATTTTTTTCATCTGAATTATAAAATTCCGAAAAAACAGGGTTTTTAGATAAGGTAGATAAGGTAAGAGGAGTTATAAAATCCTTAGAAGCAGGTGTCATTATCACTTGGACATGTGCACCTGCTTTTATGAAGAGTCTAACTAATGAAGCCGTTTTATAAGCAGCAATTCCACCAGTAATACCCAGCAAAATCTTTTTTCCGCTTAAAACTGACATTAGTATATATTATTTATTTGAATCTCTGTGATAAATTTTGCCATCTAACCATTCCTGAACAGCTAAAGCGTGTGGTTTTGGCAGTTTTTCGTAAAATTTAGAAACTTCAATTTGCTCTTTATTTTCAAAAACTTCTTCTAAACTATCATTGTAAGTAGCAAATTCCTCTAATTTCTCAGTCAATTCTTTTTTAATTTCAGAATTAATCTGATTTGCTCTTTTAGCCATAATTGTTATCGCCTCATACACATTTCCAGTAGGTTCTTCAATAACTGTTTTGTTGTAAGTTATTGTATTTACCGGAGCATTTGTCTTTTTTAAATCCATGACTTTATTTATTTATTAAATTTTTGTAATTCAACATCAATCTCGGCTAACTTTTCGTCTGCTTTGCTTTTGTATTCAGTAGTTGGTTTGAATTTAATCAGATTGTTATAACAGTTTTTTGCTGTAACCAATCTGTCCTGTTTTTTTATAATAACACTGTTTATTGCCAATAAATAAGCTGCATCTAATTTATAATACAATGCCTTTTCTTTATAAGAAGTACCTGGATAATCTGCAATAAAATTATCAAAAGCAATTAACGCTGATTTGTAATTAGAAATTTTATAATATTCATATGCATTTTCATACACTTTACGCTCAATCTTTTCATTCAGCTTTTTTGATATTGCATTTGCTTCAGCTGCATATTGTGAATTAGGATAACGGTCAATAAATCCCTGAATCTTTTCAATTGCTTTAAAAGTATCTGTCTGATCTATAGTGTAAACCGGAGAAAGCATTGCATAACTTTTAGCTCCTAAAAAAGAACACTCTTCAGCTTTTTCACTCTTTGGATACCCTGAATTAAAACTGTCATACTGATATCCTGCTAAATAATACTGCTTTGTTTTATACAAAGACTGCGCATACATATAAAAAAGCTTTTCACCTTGCGGTTTTCCTCTGTAAGATGGTGCCAGCTGCTCAAAAAGACGTATTGCTTTTGAATATTTACCTGCATCATACATTTTTGTTCCTACATCAAACTTTAGAGCTACGTCTTCTTTTTTTAAGGCCTGTTGATACTCACCACAAGAACTAAAAAACAAAACAACAAGCAATACAGATATTATTTTTTTCATTTCATTCACTGATTTTAATTTTATTGCTTAGTATATACGCAGTAAAAGCCACCAAAGTTAGGTAGCAAATTTAGTTATTAATTTAGCTATTACAAAATATTTCTTTAGTTAAAAAAACGGAGCAGATTTTAAGAATTTTTTACCATTTTTTTCACAAATAGCTCCAATCTGCCAGAAAGTGATTCATCTACAGGAACTAATGGCAAACGCAGTACGTTCTCTGAAAGACCGAGAATTTTAAATACTTCTTTGATTCCAGCTGGATTCCCCTGCTCAAAAATCATATCTATACAGTCAGCTAATAAATACTGAAGTTTATAAGCGTCATCAACTTTTCTATTCAGTCCTAATCGGATCATTTCGGAAAATTCTTTCGGAAAGCCTTGTCCGATAACAGAAATAACTCCTGATCCGCCCGCCAAAACAATTGGAAGCGCAATCATATCATCCCCTGAAATCACTAAGAAATCTTTAGGTTTATCTTTTATAAGCTGCATCGCCTGAACGATATCTCCAGCTGCTTCTTTTATAGCAACAATATTTTCGAAATCATTTGCCAATCTAATAACAGTTGACGGAAGCATATTGCTGGAAGTCCTTCCCGGCACATTGTATAAAATCACAGGAATCGGAGAGGCTTCAGAAACGGCCTTGAAATGCTGATATATACCTTCCTGACTTGGCTTATTATAATATGGTGAAACAGATAAAACAGCATCAAAAGCAGATAAATCTCTTGTACGCAGTTCCTCAACAACCTTTAATGTATTATTCCCTCCTACCCCTAGAACTAACGGCAATCTGCCTGCATTCACTTCAATTACCGTAGCTATAACAAGTTCCTTTTCTTCTGCTGACAATGTAGCATTTTCGGCAGTAGTACCAAGCACAACAAGATATTCAATCCCACCGTATATTGAAAAGTTAACAATTGATTTTAAAGCTTCTACATCAATGGTAAAATCGTTTTTAAACGGTGTTACTAAGGCAACTCCTGTTCCTATTAATGATTGCATAATTTAAATTATATTTTGTTTAATATTTTTAAGTATCGAAATAACTCCTCAGTAAAACCTTTATAATTTTCCGGTGCTATATTTACCAGCAAATGATTCAGCCTTTTATCTACAGTCGAAAAACCAGCCTTAAATTTTGCTTTAGAATTATTCGTTAAAAGCAGTAAAAATGGCTTTTCCTCATTATAATAACTAATTAATAAATCAAATTCATCTGAAATAAATTCATTAATTCCCTTATCTGTAAATTCGCATTTTAGATTTAGATCTTTCAAACTAAATGTTGAATAAAAATATACTTCTTTGTTTTTCAAACTATCGCGATAGACAACAATTTTGATATTATCCTCAACAATTCCGTTTTGAATAATTTCCTGCTTTAATGCATCAGTTTCTAAAAAATGGCTTTCATCTACAATTAAACCAACTCTCACTGCTGGCGAACTTAAAGATTCTTCTTTAACATTCAGCAGCTGCTTTTTTAAGGTTTTTTTCAATAAAAAGCTCTTTATATAATTTAAAATCATAGCACTTTTACAAGATTACAAATTTAATTATTTAAGTCAATTTAAGATGGCAAATTTAAAAAACTACAGTGGTTTTTTAAAACTTTTTGTTATATTCTTAACATTGTTTTTTATTATTTCAAGCACTCCGAAAAAATTAAGCAACGAAATCATCTGCTTTTTACTTTACCATATGCAATAAAAATCAGCAATAAAAAGAATTTTGGCAAATAAGGAAATAAAGACGGAATCAATCAAGGACGAATTGATTATTTCATTTCCATTAACAAAGAAAATCAATAGCCGTTTAATTCTTCAATTCCTTTATCTTTCTCTAATAAATAGCTTGCCATAAAGAAATACGATAAAAACTGAGTAATTAAACTAACAAAAGTAAAGACATAATTAAAAAAATAAAATTTATATATAATAAAAAAAATATCCGTAATTATAAAACAAATACACATTAACATACTATTAAAGAAAGCATAACTCCCAATTTTGATATAGTTTATGATTGAAATAATACTCAAAACACTCAAAATTATTCCAAAAAAAACATACAATGAAAAATCAAGTTCTAAATTTTCGAGTTCTAAGTTTAAAACGGAATAACAAATAACACTAATTCCAAGAATCAAAATAGAGACAGAAAAACTGTCTTTATAACTAAACTTCAAATATTTAAATTCTTTTTGCGCTAAATACAAAAGCAAAACATAAACAGCCAAGACACATAAAAAAGACCCCATTGCAGATTCACTGATATTAAGCGTAACAAAAACATCTCTCAGAAAAAGCAGCAAAAATATCAGTCCTTTAACAAAAGTAATCCTGTAATTATTAGACACAAAATAATAAATAAACAAAGAGGGGACTATAATTGATTTACCACACAAAACTAAACCTTCACAATCCAATAACTTAAACAGTATAACCAATGCTGAAGTTACAAAATACAATATCAGTGACGGAGTACTAACTTTCATTTATCATTTCTATAAATTTATCTTCTGAAATTATTGAAACGTTTAACTTAGTTGCTTTCTCCAGCTTAGCAGGCCCCATATTATCCCCGGCAACAACAAAATCAGTTTTGGCCGATATAGAGCTTCCTACTTTTCCTCCATTATCTTCAATAACCTTTTTAAGTTCGTCTCTTGAATAAGTCGAAAAAACACCCGAAACCACAAATATCTTTCCTAGGAATTTCTCGGTCGCATTTGGATTTACCTTTTCGACAATCTCAAATTGCACGCCATAACTTTTTAATCGTTCAATTATTTTTTTATTCTCTTCGTTCTCAAAAAACTCGATTACACTTTTGGCAATTCGTTCGCCAATTTCATCAACCAGAATCAAATCCATAAGGGTCGCCTGCTGTAATGCATCAATACTTTTATAATGCTTCGCCAGTTTCTTGGCAACCGTTTCTCCAACAAAACGTATTCCGAGTGCAAATAAAACACTCTCAAACGGTATTTCCTTTGATTTTTCAACACCATTCACCAGATTCTCAGCCGATTTTTGTGCCATTCGCTCTAAATGCAGAATATCATCAACTTTTAATTCATACAGATCAGCATAGTTATGAACTAAATCATTTTTATAAAGCAAGGCAACCGTTTCGCCTCCAAGACCTTCAATATCCATCGCTTTTCGCGAAATATAATGCTGAATTCTTCCAATAATCTGCGGAGGACAGCCATAAAAATTAGGGCAGTAATGATTCGCTTCTCCTTCACTGCGAACCAACTCAGTTTCGCATTCCGGGCAATGGGTGATGTATTTTGTAGCTTCTGAATTTCCTGGGCGCATATCTAAATCTACCGCAATAATTTTCGGAATAATTTCTCCGCCTTTTTCTACAAAAACAGTATCATTTATTCTGATGTCTAATTTTTCAATTTGATCTGCATTGTGCAGTGAAGCACGCTTTACAATTGTCCCTGCCAATTGTACCGGCTCAAGATTCGCAACTGGCGTAATGGAACCAGTTCTACCCACTTGGTAAGAAATGGAATTTAATTTTGTTGAAACTTGTTCTGACTTAAATTTATAAGCAATGGCCCAGCGTGGAGATTTTGCAGTATAGCCTAATTCATCTTGATAATAACATTTATCAACTTTTATTACAACTCCATCCGTTTCATACGGTAAATTATGACGATGAGTATCCCAATAATCTATAAACTCAAAAACCTCCTCCATTCCAGAAGCAAATTTATACTGATACTTCTCTTTATCAGGAACTTTAAACCCCCAATTTTTAGCACATTCTAAAGCTTCATGTTGAGAAGACCAGCACATATTACTAGCTCCAGCTAAAAAATACAACAAACAACTTAATCGTCTTTTATCAACTTCAGCACTATCTTGTAATTTTAAACTTCCAGAAGCAGTATTTCTCGGGTTAGAATAAGGAGTTTCGCCAATTTCTATCAGTTCTTGATTCATCTTTTCAAATTCAGCCAATGGTAAAATAATTTCACCACGAATATCAAATTTAGAAGGATATCCTTCACCTTTCAACTGCAAAGGAATCGCTTTAATAGTTTTAATATTATTGGTAACATCATCTCCCTGAAAACCGTCGCCTCGGGTAACAGCACGCTTTAATTTTCCATTTTCATAAGTAATACTGATTGAAGCTCCATCATATTTTAGTTCGCATGTATATTCAAGCGGAACATTTCCCAAAACTTTTTGGACTCGATTTTCCCAATCAAGCAAATCTTCTTTAGAATACGAGTTATCCAAAGAATACATTCTATGTTCGTGTTTTACAGTCTTAAAATTTTTAGTAATTGCACCTCCAATTCTCTGTGTTGGCGAGTTTTCGTCAAAAAATTCAGGATGTTTATTTTCTAAATCCTGAAGTTGTTTTAATTTCATATCAAACTCATAATCAGATAATGTTGGATTATCCAGCACATAATAATTATGATTGTGAAGATTGAGTTCTTCCCTGAGCGTTTGAATGGTATCCTGTATATTCATAAACAAAAAAAATGGCTATTCTAGTCGATTTAATAATCTACCAAAATAACCATTTTAAAGTTTAAAAATCAAATTTATGATTCAATAATTGTATTAATTTGATTATATAATTGTCCGTCACTCAAAATAGATCCCTGCTGAATTAATTGAAAAATAGAAAGATTACGTTCTTCAGTAAATTCTTTTCTACCTACTTTCATTTCGATAGTTTCCGTGAACATATTATCACTCAACCACTGCAAACCTTCTTTGGTCAAGAAATCTACATCAGGAACCAAAGATTTTAAAACAATTGATTTTACATAGGTATCAAAACAATGAAACAAGAAAATATGATTTTTAGAGAAAAACTCCAAATAAGTTGCCCTGGTCAAAACGCCTTCCCAAACCAAATCTGAAAAAACATCCAGTTCCTGCTCAGCAACTTCTGGTTTATCCGTTTTGATTTGATCCCATTCAGCCTTATCAATTGCCTGAGCCGCTAAAAAATTAGTAAACTCCTGCGTTAACTCTTCAAATTGTTCTTTTGTAAGTCTCGTGTATTTCATAGTCATTGCGAGAAACGAAGCAATCTCGTTCCTATTTATTAAGAATTAAAGATGAGATTGCTTCGTTCCTCGCAATGACATCAAACAAAAAAATCCCGACTTTCATCGGGATTTCAATATATACATTTAAAAATTATGCTTTTTCAGCAACAATTTCATATGCTAATTCAACGATTACATCTCTGTGTAATCTTACAGAAGCAGTATATTTACCAGTACGTTTAACAATACCGGAAGTGATAAACTTTCTATCAATTTCTTGACCTGCGTTAGCTAAAGCTGCAGCGATATCAATGTTTGTGATAGATCCAAATAATTTTTCACCACCTGCTTTTGCAGAAATTTTAATTTCGATAGCTTTCAAAGCTTCAGCTAATGCTTTTGCATCAGCAACGATTTTAGCTTCTTTGTGAGCTCTTTGTTTAAGGTTTTCAGCCAATACTTTCTTTGCAGAAGAAGTAGCTAAATGAGCAAATCCTTGTGGGATTAAAAAGTTACGACCGTATCCGTTTTTTACAGTTACTACATCATCTTTAAATCCTAAATTCTGAACGTCTTTTCTTAAAATAAGTTCCATGTTGTTGTCCTTTGTTTGAGAAGTTAGGTTCCATTATAATGAAAACCAACAACTATTAATTTTTAATTATTTTAATAAATCGGCCACGTATGGCATTAAAGCTAAGTGACGAGCTCTTTTTACAGCTACAGACACTTTTCTTTGGTATTTTAATGAAGTTCCTGTTAAACGGCGAGGAAGAATTTTTCCTTGCTCATTAACGAATTTCAATAAGAAATCAGCATCTTTATAATCGATATATTTGATACCTGATTTTTTGAAACGGCAATACTTTTTAGTTTTGTTCGTTTCTATGTTCAAAGGCGTAAGATATCTGATATCCCCGTCTTTTTTTCCTGAAGCAGATTGTTGTAATGTTGCCATGATAATTAAGCTTTTTGAGATTTAAGTTTTGCTCTTCTTCTTTCAGCCCAAGAGATAGCATGTTTGTCAAGACTTACAGTTAAGAAACGCATAACTCTTTCGTCACGTCTGAATTCAGTTTCAAAAGCAACAAGAACTTCTCCAGCAACTTTGAATTCGAATAAATGATAAAATCCGCTTTTCTTGTTTTGGATTTCGTAAGCCATCTTTTTAAGACCCCAGTCTTCTTTAGATACCATTTCAGCTCCTCTACTAGTAAGAAAATCTTCAAATTTGCTTACTGTTTCCTTTACCTGAACCTCAGATAAAACGGGATTTAAAATGAAAACAGTTTCATAATGATTCATAAAAAATTTATTTATTTGTTAAATTGGGTGCAAAAGTAATCTTTTTTTTCGAACTAGCAAGCACAAATTAACTATAATCGATGAACGGAGAAAAAAAAATTGAATTTTTAAAATTAATTGAAAAAAAAAACTATTTTTACTCCACCGAATCAAAAACTTAATACTATGAAACTAAACTGTGTTGTTGTTGATGATAGTTCAATACAAAGAATGATTATTGCAAAACTAGTTAATAATCATACCAACTTAAACCTAATCGGAGATTTTTCGAATGCAATTGAAGCCAAAAGCTGCATGACCGTTCATACTGTAGATTTGATATTTCTTGATATTGAAATGCCTGTAATCAGCGGTTTTGATTTTCTTGATGGTTTAAAAACCAAGCCTCAGATTATTTTCATTACTTCAAAAGCAGAATACGCAATGAAGGCATTTGATTATGATGCTACTGATTATCTGCAAAAGCCAATTTCTATTGAACGCTTTAACGCTTCTGTCCGCAGAGCAATTGACCACTTTCTTCTTAAAAAAGAAAACAAAGAGGATGAAGGAGAGCATATTTTTATTAAAAGTAATCTAAAAAAACTAAAGATATTCACTTCCAAAATCAAATGGATTGAAGCTTTTGGCGATTATGTAAAAGTAGTGACCGAAGATGACAGCAATCTGGTACTTTCTACAATGAAATCTTTTGAAAATGATTTATCAAAGGACAAATTTATCAGGGTACACAAATCTTATATTGTAAACATTGACAAAATTGACCGTTTCAACAGCAAATTTGCAGAAATTGGAGTTACAAAAATTCCTTTGAGCAGAAATAAGAAAGAAGATCTAGTAAAAGCTCTTGCTTATTCATAAAACCATACCTTAATAAAAATCCACATTTACGGTTACTTTAATAGACCTGTATTGTGAAACCGCTTCAAAACTATTTAGTATTTTCTGAATAGTTTTTTTTGTACCTACAATAGAAGTATTTTGAGGTATTTTTATAATTATAGTCCTTATATATTCGTTTCGGATTCTGTTGATTGCCGGTTCTTCGGGACCTAAAACAGGCATCGCAAGGTTTTGACTAATTACTTGATACAGCCACATAGATCCTTCTTTCAGTTTATCAAAATCACGCTGCTTCAAAGTCAGTTTTATAATTCTGAAATATGGCGGATACTTATATATCTGCCTGTCATACAATTGCTCATTATACATTCCTATATAATTGGAGTGCGTAACCTGCTGAATAGTATTATGATTTGGATTATAGGTCTGAATAATAACTTTCCCTTTTTTATCAGAGCGTCCAGCACGTCCCGCCACTTGGGTCATCATTTGGAAACTTCTTTCGAAAGCCCTGAAATCCGGATGATACAGCATTGTATCTGCATTCATGATTCCAACCAAATTCACATTATCAAAATCCAGACCTTTGGCAAGCATTTGGGTTCCTACCAAAATATCAAACTCCCGATTCTTAAAGCTGTCAATTATTTTTTCGAAACCAAATTTCCCACGCGTTGTATCCTGATCCATTCTTCCGATTTTGGCATTTGGAAAAATAGTAATCAGTTCCTGTTCTATCTGTTCAGTTCCTAAACCTTTTGTAGTTAAATCTACACTATGGCAAGCGTGACAATGCGTTGGATTTGCGATTGAATACCCGCAATAATGACAACGCAATTGATTTTTATGTTTATGATAGGTCAAACTCACATCGCAGGACTGACAATGAGGAACATGTCCGCAGGTAATGCATTCTATAATAGGTGAATACCCCCTTCTGTTTTGAAACAAAATTACCTGCTCCCCAAAAGACAAAGACGTTATAATTTCTTCTATCAAAAGATCACTAAAATGACCGTTCATTTTTTTTCGGAAATACTTATCTTTCAAATCTACCAGCAAAACTTCAGGCAGACTTGAATTTCCAAAACGCTTCATTATTTCGACAAATCCAAACTTACCCGATTTAGCATTATAATACGTCTCAAGACTTGGTGTCGCCGAACCTAAAAGTACTTTCGCCTTGTGAGCATTTGCCAAAACAATGGCAGAATCACGGGCATGAAAACGAGGCGCAGGATCTGACTGTTTAAAAGTCTGCTCATGCTCTTCGTCTATAATTATAAATCCTAAATCATAAAAAGGCAGAAACAAGGCTGATCTGGCACCAATTACAATCTGAGCTTTTGGTGCATTCAATAAAACCTGATTCCAGACTTCTACCCTTTCGTTATTACTATATTTCGAATGAAAAACAGCCACTTTATTTCCAAAATGAGCTCTGATTCTGGAAACCAATTGAGCTGTCAAAACAATTTCCGGCAACAAATAAAGTACCTGTTTTCCTGTTGCTAAATATTCTTCTATAAGCTTGATATAAATCTCAGTTTTCCCGCTAGAAGTAATTCCGTGCAAAAGGCAGACTGCTTTTTCTTTAAAATTTTCTTTTATGGATTCAAAAGCTTTTTGCTGGTCTGAACTCAACTGCAGTTCATCTTCCCTCCCTTTACCAGAAAAATTGATTCGGTCTTCCTGCAGGTAATACTCTTCCAAAATTTCTTTTTCGACCAATGCCTTTACAATTGCGGGAGAAGATTGAGCAGTTTCTACCAATTTTTTAACAGTAATCGGCTTTTTTTCGGAAGCGCTTAATTGGAAATAATTTAGAACTATTTCCTTTTGTTTATTGGCACTTTTTAAAATTTCAAGCAGGTCTTTTAACCCGTCATTAGAATCGTATTTCGAATGTAATCTCACATATCGAACCAATTTTGGCTTGTATGTTTCCTGCAGTTCTTCCTGAAGCACCAGAACATTTTTATCAATCAGTTTTTGAATAACAGGAAAAATATTCTTCTTATTCAAAATCGAAATAATATCCTGTATTTTTAGTGAACTCTGTTGCTGTAAGGCTTCATAGATTAAATATTCATCATCGGAAAGCTGGGTTTCATCAACAATAGAATCACTTTTACTTGTTATCAGTGTTTCACTTTCCAATAACAAGGCGCTTGGCATGGCATTGCGATACACATCACCTATGGCACACATATAATAATCAGCAATCCACAGCCAATGATTGATTTGAAATTCTGTAACTAAAGGTGCAGTATCTAAAATCTGATGAATTTCCTTGGCCTCGTATAAAGCCGGTGTGTTATTGTGAATTTCAATAACCAAAGCCGTGTAGATTTTGTTTTTTCCAAAAGGTACCGTAACCCTCATCCCCTTTTTTATGAAAAGAAATTCAGCCTCCGAAACTCTGTATGTAAAAGTCTTGGCAAGAGAAAGCGGTAAAACAACTTCTACGAAATGCATGTAAAGATTTTATAGTCTGTAAATTTACTTTTTATTTAATTTATCAGATGTTTTTTTATTTTTATATTCCTGAACCATTTTCAGGGTATGGTTCAAAGACTCTATATCTGTCCAATCATCATGTCCTGGAATACTATATTTTGGAGCGCTAAATTTTGATTGTGCTTTTTTAATGGAGTTTTCCCACTCATTAACATCAGCATCTCCCAAATAGCCTAAATCTTTTGCTTCAGTGCTTTTAACAAAACATCCACCATAAAGCACTTTTTCTTTGTCAAACCAGACTACAATATTATCTGGGGCATGACCCTTGCCAGGAAAATACACTTCAAATTTATATTCTCCGACTTCAAAAATACTGTCATTCGGAATCACAAATTCGGCTCTTATTTTATTCTCCTTTTTAAGAATTTCATCAGTTGCTTTAATTGAATATGTTTTGATTCCTTTTTTCCTGTAAAACTCAAAACCACCTGCACGATCTTCATGAGAATGCGTTGCAAAATACATTACAACCTCTTTTTTATATCTTGATTTTATACTATCCAACAAAGGCTGAAACTGGGCTGGATCCCAAGGAGCATCAAATAAAACAACACCTTTATCTGTAACCAGATACATTGCATTTGCAGAAATCAGAGTTCCCTTATAGTCATGAAAAGTTTTATAAACATAAAAGTCACCTGTGAGATGACTTATTTGCAATGGCGAATTTTTAGCTTGTCCAAAACTATGCGACAGTATGCTGAAGAATACAATTATTGATGTTGCTATTCGCATTCTATATATTTAAAATTAATTCTTAACTCTCGTCCAATATTGAGTTCTTCCAAATAAAGAAACACCAATAAAACCTCTAACTTTTAGTTTATCTTTTCCTTCAAGTGTAATGAAACATTTATACTCTTCCCCTTTTAAAGGATCCAAAATTTTTCCGTCATTATATTCATCCCCATCTTTCACAAGGCCTTTTATAATTATCAATCCTAAAATTGGAGCATTTTTATCTTCACCGGAACATTTTAAGCAAAGGTCTTTTCTCTTTTGCGGATTTATTATGTCAATAATTTTTCCGTAGATTTTTCCTGATTTTTCGTAAATTTCAACAATTGATTTGGCCTGACCTGTCTCGTCATCGATAGTTTTCCATTTCCCTAAAACCGTCTGTCCCTGAGCATTAAAAATCATTAAAAAACACAAAACCAAACCAAATACGATACTTTTTTTCATTTTTTATTAAATTATTGAAGCAAAAATTTTATTATTCGAAATTAACTCCTCGAATTACTCTTCGCAAGAATACAAAATTACATTTAAACAATAACAGTTATACTCCAACTTTAATTCTCCGATCTGCTCTTTTTTAATTTACGAATCGTTGCATTCAATTCAAACCCTAATAATAAAATCATACAGTTAATCCAGATATAAAACATCATAATCAACAATGTCCCGATCGAACCGTACAATTCATTATATTTTGAAAACCGCAGCACCCAGATTCCGAAAAAATAGGATGAAATAACTATAAGCACTGTAGTAAAAACCGAGCCAACACTAATGAATGGCGGTTTATGTGACTGCTTGGTTCCGTATCGCAATAAAACAGAAGATGTGATCAATATCATTAATATTACAAAAATATATCTTCCTAAAATAATCAGCGGAATGCGGTCACTCAACACATCCTGTATCGCTGTACTTTGAATTAGAACCTCAAAAACCACAATAATTGCGACTGTTAAAAGCAAGAGAATAGAAAGCAGTAATGAAATTCCTAAGGCAACAAAATACTGGTTCAGAAAACCTCTTTTTTCCAAAACATGACGGGAAGATTCGAATCCGCCAAGAATTCCATTTATACCATTAGCCATCAGGAAAATAGATAGAAAAAATCCCGAAGACACTAATCCTGTATGACTGTTATTAAGAATATCGTTTACAATATTAGCTATTGCATCAAAGGTATTTGGAGGCACTCCTTCCTTAACAAATTGTAGAAAATCCTCCTGAAAACCTTCAATAGGAATGTAAGGTATTAAGTTTAAAATAAATAAGGCAAATGGAAACAGCGCCATAAAAAAGCTAAAAGCAACCGCACTGGCATGATAAGAAAATGCTCCATCGATGATTCCTTCAAAATACAATTCTAATAAATCATAAAAAGAAAAGCCTCCCAAACCAGGCATTTTAATCTTCTTCAAGATATGCATCAGATTTCTGATAATTGGGATTTTTTCGATTTTTGCCTCGATCTTAAACGTCATAACCCTAAATCGCTTTCAAACTTAAATCCATATTATAAACAGAATGTGTCAATGCACCCGAAGAAATATAATTCACACCGCATTCTGCGTAATTGCGCATTGTTGTTTCATTGATATTTCCAGAAGATTCCGTTTGGCATTTGTTACCAATTAAAGCTACAGCAGTGCGGGTATCTTCATAATTGAAATTATCGATCAAGATTCTGTGTACGCCGTCACTTTTTAAAATTTCTTCAATTTCAGAAAGATCTCTGGCTTCAACGATAATTTTTAAGTCTAAGTTGTTTTCTTTTAAATAAGCTTTTGTTTTGGCTATTGCCAATGTAATTCCTCCGGCAAAATCAATGTGATTATCCTTTAGCATTACCATATCATACAAAGCAAATCGATGATTTTCTCCGCCTCCGATTGTTACTGCCCATTTCTCGGCAACACGAAATCCAGGAGTGGTTTTTCTTGTATCCAATATTTTGGTATCTGTTCCTTCTAACAGCTGTACATAACTATTTGTTTTGGTAGCAATGGCACTCATTCTCTGCATCGAATTCAGCACCACTCTCTCGGACTTTAAAATCGACTGCGAACTTCCTGAAACATGAAAAACCACGTCACCTTTTTTGACTGGAGTTCCATCCTGAATGAAGGTTTCAATCTGCATATTTGGATCCACATATTCAAATATCATTTTTGCAAAAGCTACGCCGGCAATAATACCGTCTTCTTTCACCAGTAATTTGGCTTTGCCCATTGCACTTTCTGGAATACAGGCCAATGAACTATAATCTCCAGGTCCTACATCTTCTCTAATAGCATTTGCAATCAATACTTTCAGTTCGTTTTGAAACTGCTCTTCAGTAATCATCTTTTTACTTTTTTAATGGAACGCTAAAATAGGATTTATTTTGTGCAATAAAAAGTAAGTATGTCTGAAAAATTTGGGTTTTTACATTTATTTATGACAAAATTAGTATTTTAATTATTAACTATTCCAGTATCTCTAATAGTAACTTTAAACAAAAAACCTGCAAGAATTAATTCTGTGCAGGCTGTCATTAAATTATAATCATTAAAATTATTCTATACCTTTTTGATCTATCAAATAAATAAGTGATGTCATAGTCGCTGCACCAAGTTCTAACTCTCGTTTATTAATTGCATCAAACTTATCATTTGCAGCATGATGGTAATCAAAATAACGCTGAGAATCTGGCTTTAATCCTGCTTTGACAATTTTTTTAGATGTTAAATGCCCGATATCTGATCCAGCGTGGCCAATTGTAAAGCTATGTACCAAATAAGGTTCAAACAGTTCTTTAAATCCCTGTATCTTTTTCACATTAGCCTCATCAGACTCAATAGAAAAACCTCTTGGAGTAAAACCGCCAGAATCACTTTCTAGAGCGAAAATATGATTTTCATTCTTTTGCTTAGCCGCTTCTTCATATTTGGCACCGCCTTTTCCACCATTTTCTTCATTCATAAACAGCACTACACGAATGGTGTTTTTTGGCTTATAATTTATGTTTTTCAGAATACCGATTACCTCCATACTCTGCACCACTCCTGCACCATCATCATGAGAGCCATCTGCCAAGTCCCAAGAATCAAGATGTCCGCCAACAACCATAATATTTTCTGGATGCTCTGTTCCTGTCAATTCTCCAATTACGTTATATGACAACACATCAGGCAATGTCTCGCATGATTGTTTGAAATAAAACTTTAATGCTGGATTTTTTTTTAATGACTCACTCAATAATTCAGCTCCGTTTGTACTTATTGCTGCTGTAGGAATGTATTTTTCTTTTGGCAGGTCACCATAACTTTGAGCTCCAGTATGCGGAAAATCATCTAAACGTAGATTCATTGAACGCACGATTGCACCTACTGCACCAAATTTTGCAGCTTCTTTTGCGCCGGCAAATCTTTGATCCACACATGCTCCATATGACATAAAAGTTTCAATATTTTCAGGATTCATCGGTCTGTTAAAAAACACAATTTTGCCTTTTATTTTATCTCCTAATGCCTCTAGATCTTTAATACCCTGCACTTCAACAATCTCAGTAGTAAGACCAGTCTTTGCCGTTGCAATAGAACCGCCTAAAGCACATATTGGAACAGCAGTTTTAATTTTATTATCTAAAATGTATGCAGTTTCTTTTTCACCGCGTACCCAATGAGGCACCATTACTTCCTGCAGATAAACTTTATCTAGCCCAAGTCCTTCTAATTGTGATTTTGTATATTCAACAGCTGCTGCAGCATTGGAAGATCCAGACAAACGGCTTCCAATATCATTAGATAAATACTTCAGCCAAGAATAACATTTGGATTCGGTTAAGGCTTTTTTATAAAATAGCTTAATGTTTTTTTCATCATTTGACTGTGCAAATGACATCAACCCATTTAAAACTAAAGCAGTTAAAAGAATTGTTTTTTTCATGGTAATTATTCCTCTTTTAAGTTATTAAAAATCATTTCCTGACTTAAAGCAAAGAAACAAAATTCTAAACAACCAAAAGGAATTTCTCCAAGACTTTTCTCTAAATCAGAAATTATTTAATCTCAATAATCTTATTTTTTAATCCAATACCATTTTCATTAAAAGCTTCAATCGAAAAATAATAACGCGTCCCTTTATCTAGTCCTCTAAAATCATAAGTGCTATCATCATAAACCATAATACTGTTGTATAATTTATCAGGGGCAATTCCGTAATAGATAGTATAACCAACGGCATCAGTCTGTTTTTTCCATGAAATGATAGCGTTGCGGGAATCGGTTTTATTTCTTTTTACTTTAAAATCAGAGACAGGTTTTGGTTTTTCCTGCAATCCATTTCCAAAAACTCTAAAATCCGAAACTGCAAACAGTCCTGAAGCATTATGAATATTGACCATTTTGATATAACGTGCGGTAATCGATTTTGTCAGTTCTACATAATCGTGAGGAACATCTTTATCGTTTCTTGATTTATCAATTACCAATGTCCAGTTTTGTGCATCATCAGACATATAGATTTTATACTGATAGTAAATATCCATCGCTTTATTATACTGAGTCGCTTTATGATCAGCATAATTGATCTGCAGCGCGTTGATTTCCATTTTTCTGCCAAAATCTAGCTGTAGCCACTCACCCGTATTCGCTGTCATAGCCGACCAATAGGTCTGGATATTTTCATCGGTAACATTCGAAGCGTCGTAACAGATTTTTTCAAATACTTTTTTATCTCCATTATCCATTCGATGTGTTTCGACCTCCTTACATTCTTCTGAAGAAGAAACTGTCACCGGCTTTTTGTACGAAAGCAGCATCCAGCCCGAAGAAGCTCCCTTTGTATGGTCACGCTGTCCTGTGGGGAGTACGATTGGAAAATCACCATAGGATGTTATAGAATACATAACATCATCTTTGTCAAATCCAGCTGGGAACATATCAATTCTGCGTTCGAAACGGTCTTTTATAGAGATTTTACAAGTTCCCGTATTCCAGTAATTCCCATAATTATCGGCAAAAGTATTTCCGTGTCCGGCACCAATTACAAAACCTCCAGGCTTATACGACATCGGATTATGTTTTTGGTAAATAAATGGCCCCAAAGGATTATCTCCTACATGAACACCATTGGCATAGCCTTTAAATTCAGTTGCGGGAGCGCCATACTGCATATAATATTTTCCATTGTGTTTGGTCATCCACGCACCTTCAATAAAATTTCCCCAAGGTGCTGGCTCCATATCATTATTAGGACCAAAACGTTCCCAGCCATGCATTGCCGGATCTAGACCTACAACTGCTTTTGCCTGTCCATACGGTTTCTGAATATCTTCGACTTCAGTTGCGGTATATAATTTTGCATAATCCGCCTGATTTCCTTTTGGAAGCCAGGTTTTATAATCTACCTCAACACCAACAAGAGGCAGTTTTCCGCTGGATCCATAATACATGTAGACTTTTTTATCATCATCCTGAAAAATTGCAGGATCCCATGTTGGCAGCATTGCCGTGTTTACATGTCTTGTCCATCGTCCTGATTTTGGATCTGCTGTTTTCCAAACCGGATGATCTTTTTTCCAGGTCGAACCTACATAGAATAACGTATCATTTACAACCCAGGCGGCAGGTGCGCACTGGTCATCATCACCCGGATTCCGCTGAAAACTGCCATAGACAAATTTCCAGTCTGACATGTCTTTACTCCAGAAAAATCCAGCCTGATTGGTGGCAAACAGATAATAATCTCCCTTGTAAGTAATGATCACAGGATCGGCGCTTGAACGGCGGGACTCCGGAATACCATTGTGATTTTGAGTGGTATAATTGTAACCAATATTTATCGGATTACAATAAGTTGTAGCCGGTTTACTAGGATCAAACCAGTCTGTTTTTCCGCCAACGGCATTATTTTGAGCTTCTGTACTGGCTGTAAAACCAATCAAAAAAAACAAAAGCGTTATCGAATACAGTTTATACATTTTTGTTCTATTTATATTAAATGATTTAAGGTTTAGATAATTTTTCTTTTGAAACTAAAATTTGTCCAAATATATTCTCGCAAAGACGCTAAGACTCAAAAAACCATCTTAACTTTGCGCGTTCGCGTCTCTGCGAGAATAAATTAAAGCCTTATTAATGACATTATCCTCACACGGCAATCAATCTGAAACAATCAAGTTTGGAAGAATTTAAAATATTTTATCCTAAATAATAATTGAAAAAAAAGCCCTTCGTCTAACCAAAAACGAAGGGCAGACCAAACTACTAACCAACTTAATTAACTAAATTAAAACTTACCTTATGATCTGCATTTGAGTTTCCTCCAACGAAAACTTCAAACTGTCCAGGTTCAGCAGCAAATTTTAAATCCGAATTATAGAATTTTAAATCTTCTATAGTGATATCAAATGATACGGTTTGTTTTTCTCCTTTTTTAAGAGTTATTTTCTGGAATGCTTTAAGTTCTCTAACGGGTCTTGTTACCGATCCTACAACATCTCTAATGTACAATTGAACCGTTTCTTTCCCATCATAATTTCCAGTATTGGCAACTTCTATACTCACAGTTACTTTTCCGTCAGCATTCATTTTATCCGATGAAATTTTCGGGTTTGAATACTCAAAATTGGTATAACTTAATCCGTAACCAAAAGAGAATAAAGGTTCGTTTCTTTCATCTAAATAATTCGATCTGAATTTTTCGAATTTGCCCTCTGTATTCGATAAAGGTCTTCCTGTATTTTTATGCGCATAATAAATTGGCACCTGACCAACGCTTCTTGGAAAAGTTGCAGTTAATTTTCCCGAAGGATTTACATCACCAAATAAAACATCGGCGATGGCATAACCAGCTTCACTGCCAGCGAACCAAACATTCAAAATTGCTGGAACTGTGGCATTTTCATCATTTAAAACTAATGGTCGTCCATCAAACAAAACAAGTACTACAGGCTTTCCTGTTTTCAGTAATTCATTCAATAAATCTTTCTGCGCCTGCGGAATTTCCAGATTGGTTCGGCTGCTGCTTTCGCCGCTCATCTCTGCAGATTCTCCTAATGCTGCCACAATGACATCGGCTTGGTTTGCAGCCTTTAGAGCCTCCGCTAACATTTCTTCTTTGGAACGTTTATCTCTGTTTAAGGTTTTGCCAAACATCGTTGCATTGGTCTCAAAAGTTTCATCATAATCGAGATTGCTTCCTTTGGCATATAACACTTTAGCAGATTTCCCAGCCACTTCCTGGATTCCTGCTAATAATGAAATGCATTTGTCGCCGTTTGTCGCCACACTCCAAGTTCCTGACATATTGTTTTTGGCATCCGCCAATGGACCAATAAGCGCAATAGTTCCCGATTTTTTCAGAGGCAGTAACTGATTTTGGTTTTTTAGCAGAACCAATGACTGCGCTGCTGTTTTTCGAGCTTCATCTCTGCTTGAAGCGGTAAAAATTTCAGTTTTTGCTCTTTTGTCATCACAATATCTATAAGGATCTTCAAATAATCCTAAATCGTATTTTGCATTCAGAATTAAGGTTACCGCATTATTGATCTGCTCTATAGTAACTTTCTTTTCGTCCAAAGATTTTTTCAGAGTAGTCAGGAATCCTTCGCCTACCATATCCATTTCGACTCCAGCATTCAAAGACATAGCCGATACAGTCTGCAGATCGCCCATACCATGCGCTATCATTTCGGGAATACCTGTAAAATCAGTCACGACAAAACCTTTGAAGCCCCATTGTTTTCTTAAAACATCTGTCATTAACCATTTATTTCCGGTTGCAGGAATTCCATCCACTTCATTGAAAGATGCCATAACCGATCCTACTCCAGCATCGACAGCAGCCTTGTAAGGAGGAAAATAATCATTGAACATCCGAATATGGCTCATATCAACTGTATTGTAGTCACGTCCTGCTTCGGGCGCGCCATACAATGCAAAATGCTTCACACATGCCAAGATTGTATTGTTCTTCGAAAGGTCATGCTGCTGATATCCATTTACCATCGCTTTGGCAATTTGACTTCCTAAATATGGATCTTCACCGGAACCTTCGGAAATTCTTCCCCAGCGCGGATCGCGGGAAATATCAACCATAGGCGAAAAAGTCCAATTGATTCCGTCAGCACTCGCTTCCTGAGCTGCAATCTGGGCGCTTCTTTCAATTAAATTCATGTCCCAAGTGCAAGACAATCCAAGCGGAATCGGGAAAGTAGTTTCGTATCCGTGAATGACATCCATACCAAAAATCAAAGGAATTTTCAAACGGCTTTTTTCAACAGCTATCTTTTGCACTTCTTTAATTTTCTGTACCGATTTGATATTAAATAATCCACCGACCTTGCCTTCTTCGATTTTTTTTGCAACATCAGAGCTATTGGCCTGACCGGTGGTTATATCTCCCGAAGTTGGCAAATTTAATTGGCCCAGCTTTTCCTCCAAAGTCATTTTGGATAATAGCTCGGCAACAAATTCGGTTTTAGGTTTAATTTTTACCGCATTTTTGGTGCTCTTTTTTTGAGCATAACCCAAAACAGCACATCCTAAAAAAAGTACGACTAATGTATTTTTCATTCTGAAATTTTTATTTATTTGTTTTTTATCTGTTTAAACATCCAGTTATAAATCTCCGGACTGTCGTAAACTCTTGTCCAGCTATCGTGGCCAGCATCATCAAAAATGGTTAATTGTACATCTCTGGCACTGCATTTTTTTAGTTCTTTGTAAACCGAAACAGCATAATCTATCTTTACAACATCGTCCAGCAGACCATGAAAAATCCGGGTTGGAATATTGGCAATTTTACAAATGCCTTCCAGCTGAATCAGATCTACAAATCCTGAAATTGGTACAATTGCTGCAAATTTATCAGGATATGAAAGTGCCAGATTCCAAGCTGCCCATCCTCCAGAACTCAAACCTGTAATATAAATTCGATCCGAATCAATATTGTTTTCTTTCTGGATTTTTTCAATCAATTGATAAATAGATTCGATATTCCAATTTTCATCTTCTTTGCACTGCGGTGCTAAGACATAAGCATCTAATTCGTGAGTTTTCAAATACTTTAAAGGTCCGTGGATTTTCACTTTTTCAAGATCAGTTCCTTTTTCACCATCTCCAGAAATAAAAACAATCAATGGTTTTTTATCTTTTATATTCGCCGGTTTATGCAGTACATAACCTAGTTCATACTTTGTTTCAATAACCGTTTTTATCTTTCCTGTAGTTTCACTTTGTGAAAAGCCAAATACAGAGAACATCAGCATCAATAGCGTTACTTTTATTTTCATCTAAAATCCATATTTTCCAGAATGAAATCCAAGATTTGTCAAACCTTGTTTTACTTCGGGAGCATTCATGAATAATTTCCATAATAAACCTGTCCTGTGATTTTCGATCATTGGCGCTATTGTTCCTTGGTCAATTGCTAAATAGCGAGGAGTTACCCAATTATACTGTGGCGAAAAAGCATCATAAGGTCCTGCAATTCCAATATATTTTGCTTTATTTTCATCATATAGATAATGCAAAAATTTCATGCTCTCTTTTGGGGTATATGGAAAAGAAGACAACGCGGCCGTTGGCGTAATTACGCCCAAATCGTTGTCAGTATCATGAGCAGCATATCCTGTTGTTCCATCTGCATTTCGGGAATAACTAGCTGTAAGTCCCCAGCATTTTTCAGAATAACCGTTCCAATTTTTTGGATTTGCAACGCAGTGGCTGTAAATAATTTTTGCCTGATTTTGTGTTAATTCCCAATAATTGGCATATTTATCAGACAATTGCGAAGGATCTAATCCTAAATACGAATACTGTGCCCAAAACAGAGGTCCTGCATTTCCGCTGACAGTATTGTATTTGAATACTAATGGGATTCCATACTGCGTTTTCCCAGTTGCAATGGTTCCGTTTCGAGTCCAGCCTTCATGATAAGCAGCTACAGGAATTGGGTGCGTTGTTGAAGCAACTCCCAAAATATAAGCAATCAAACACTCATTATAACCTTCTAATTTGAATTTCATTTCCCATTGATACGTCGGAGACCAATGCCAGTACATTGCATTTTCGCCGTTCGTGTACCAGCTCCATTCTACTCCTTTCCAAAGTTTGTCTGCTTTGGCTGCCAATTCTTTTTCAGCAGTATTTCCATTTTTAAAATACTCACGCACCGCAATCAATCCTTGGCACAAAAAAGCGGTTTCAACGATATCACCGCCGTCATCTTTATTACCAAATGAAATAGCTTTTCCTGTAGATCCATCTATCCAATGCGACCAAGCTCCATGAAAACGATCTGCTTTATCGAGAAAATCCATTGCTGTGGTCATGCGGGTAACGGCTTCGGCTCTTGGAATAAAGCCTCTTTCTATTCCAACAATCAAAGACATTAATCCAAAACCTGAACCGCCAGTGGTTACTTTATTAGCTTCGAATCCTGGATTATCGGTATGATAGCGTTCCCTCCCTAATTTCGAGTTGGGTTCTGCATAATCCCAAAAGTACTTTATGGCATCTTTCTGAACCTGATCCATGGCTTGTTCATCTGTCAAAGCGATGATTGGTGCTGTTGGAGTTGTTGGTAATGGAGTACCTCCGCTATTACCATTTCCATCAGAAGGTGATGAGGAACATGAATTAAAGAAATTCAAAAAAATCAATATGAATAAATGACTTTTCATTTTTATAAATTTTAATGGGTAAAAAAATACACACCTGATTTTTGAACAAATCAGGTGTGCAAAATGAATTCTTATCTGTTATCTTTCTCTAATTTGTATAAAGCTGTAACTTCATTATCAGCAAGTGCAGTATCATAAATTCTGAACTCATCCATTAAACCTGTATAATGAAGCATCCATCCATCAGGATTACCCCATGGAGCTCCTAAATGCTGCTGATAACCACCGATAATAAATTTCGAAACTTCAGAATTAGACAATTCTCCATAAGGTCCACCGCCAGTTGAAGGATCACTTGCGTATCTTTTCGAGATTGTAGCTGGTAAATCTAATTTTACACCATCGATATATATGCTATAAGTAGAACTTGTTCCGTTGTAAGTCCAAACCACATGTTTCCATGCTCCATACATATTCTTTAAAATATTATCATCTTTATGCTCAATAAATTGTCCTGACCAAGGAATACTAGGCGTTACATCTTTCTGAATATGATTTTTTAGAAACATCGAAGTATTTGAATCATTCGCTTCAATCAAAGAAAAAATATTTCCCCAGAAATCTGTTTTTTTAGGCAACATAAATAATGATTGTGCGCCTCCTGTATGTGTTTCCGTTTTTATCCACATTGAAACTGAAATATTTTTTAAATTAATTATAGCGTTAGAAACAGTATTATATGCAATAAATGAACTTGCAGATCCTTTATAAGCGTTACCTTTTACCCCAGTTTCATACGTAACATCTGTTCCAACGCCGCCAGTTATAGCATTTTTGGAATCTTGAATATTACCATCAAAACTAAATTTAGCCAATAAATGATCTTTTGCAATTTCATCTGAGTTTTCATAACCTCCAATGGACTCATAAGGAATTGGAGCGTTTACTTTATCAATACTTTCCTCGTTACAGCTTACAAAAAGCTGCGTGGTTATAACCGAAGCAAATAATAAAATATATGTATGTTTTTTCATTTTACTTTTCTTTAAAATTAATTATAACCTGGATTTTGTTTGGATAACCCACCAGACTGTTTAATAAATGAAGCTGGAATTGGAAACAATTCGTTTTTTCCTTCGGTAAAGACTTTATTGTCTATGGCAAAAGCTGCTTTGGCCTGACCTGTTCTCACTAAATCAAAGAATCTGTCATGTTCAAAAGCCATCTCTACTCTTCTTTCTCTCCATATTGCAGTTCTAATATCTGCCTGTGAACTAAAAACTGTGTTTCCTAATCCTGCTCTGTTTCTGATTTGGTTTAACAGCGGAATTGCAGCAGAGGTCTGTCCCAATTCATTTAAAGCTTCGGCTTTCATTAATAAAACTTCGGCGTATCTTAAGTATTTAATATCAACATCTGTTTCCCAAGCATCGGTATAAGCTGACGAATACGCTTTATAATTGTATCTTTCGTTTTCTACTGTATTTGGAACAACTCTTCCATCATATAAAGTCGATCCTCTAAAAATGATTGTAGCAGCTTTTCTAACATCTCCAAACTCATAAGCATTTACTAAACTTTGTGATGGCGTGTTGAAACCCCATCCCCAGCCACCGGCACCGCGGGCACCTTGTGTGTTAGAATAACCTTCAATTCCTTTGGCTGGTGCAGCTCCCTGCGCATAAATTTCGAAAATAGATTCAGAATCAAATTTTCCTGATGCTTTAAACATAGAAGCATAATCACTAACAATTGAATACCCTGTAACCTTATTAGCATTATCAACTACCTGCTGCCATTTCTTTTGATACAAACTGACTTTTGCTAATAATGCATAAGCAGCACCTTTTGAAGCTCTTGATCTTTCATTTGCTGAATACGCTGATTTATCTGGTAACGCAGCAATTGCATCATTCAAATCATTTTCGATAAAAGTATAAACCTCTGCAGCTGTTTTACGAGTCAGCTGCATGATTCTATCAGAATCTGAACCAGGAACCGGTAAATGATCTACAATTGGAACTCCTCCGTAACATTTTACCAGTGTAAAATACATAAAAGCCCTTAAAAATTTAGCTTCGCCAATTAATCTAGCTCTTAAATTTGGATCAGCCTTATCTAATTTTGGAATAATATTTAAGGCTTGATTACATCTGTTAATTCCATCATAATTTGCAATAAAAGTACTTTCAGCAGATGGGTTTGAAGCATTATAAGTCAATGCATCCAATACATCTTTATCTGTACCGGTATCTCCAGGTGAAGAACCTTTATCGGCATCATCAGAGGTAATGCTTGAAAGACCTATCCATCCAAATGAGGTCATATCCCAATTCAGGAATTTATTATAAATGGCGGTTACAAACTGAGCTGCACCAGCATCATTGTTATACAATTCTGTGTCTTTTGTAGAAATAGACTCTGTTTGGTCTACATCTAAATAATCGTCTGCACAACCCGCAAAAAAGAACGCTGAAAATACAAACGCTGCTATATATATCTTTTTCATTGTATTAAAATTTTAAATTAGCACCAATTACAAATGATCTTAATGTTGGATAAGCATCAAGTTCGACACCTTGGGTTCCATAAGGATTAGCATCTCCGTTTAATTCTGGTGAGAAACCAGAGAATTTTTGTGTAATAAATGGGTTTATTGCGTTCACATAAATTCTGCAGGAACTAATAAAATTATTCCCCTGAATTGGCAGTTTATATCCTAATGTAATATTGTTGATTCTAAAGAAATCACCAGACTCTAAATAATAAGTAGAAGCTACAGGCACCTGATTGAATGGTGCAGGATTTGAAGCTGTTAAATTATTTGGTGTCCAAAAATCTGAAGCGATAGCATTTTCAATATTTTCTCCAGAAAAACGCTGTGCTTTTTTACCATTATAAACTTTAGCACCTGCAGTTCCGTATCCATCAACAGAGAAATCAAAGTTTTTGTAATTGAATCCTAAAGAAACACCGTAATTCGATTTTGGCAGACTGGATCCAACATACTTTTTATCAGTACTAGCACTTAAAGCATCTTGAGTTACTTTATCTCCTGCTGCATTATAGTATAACATTTTACCATTTGTGCTGTCAAAACCTGCATATTCATAAATGTAAAAACTTCCTAACGGCTGACCAACTGTAGTGTTATCAAGTAATTTAGTATCTTGTCCATTACCTAATCCTCCTCCAATAAGCTGCGTTAATATAACATCTTTTAAACCTGTAAGCTCATTTTTATTGTTCGAAAAATTACCGCCGATCCAATAACTGAAATCATCTGTAATTTTGTCATCCCAGCGCAAAGAAATCTCATATCCTTTGTTGGAAACTTCTCCAACATGTGCTGGTGAAGCTGCTGTGATTCCAGAAGTAAAATAGGGTTTAGTATTTAAAATTACATTTGAAGTATTTTTATCATATACATCAAAAGTTCCTTTTAATCTGCTGTCTAATAGTTCAAAATCTAAACCAACTGAAGATTCTTCAGTTATTTCCCAAGATAAGCTAGGATCTATCTGAGAGCTGATAGTTGTTCCCTGATTTAAAATTGAACCTCCTAAATAAGCATTAGGACCAGAAGTATACGATTGATTGTTAAGCGGTACGTTCTGGTTACCTAATCTACCCCAGCCGCCTCTTAATTTCAGCATGTTTATTACTTTCACATCCTGCATAAAGCTTTCTTTGGACATAACCCAGCCTAAACCAAAGGCAGGGAAATTACCCCAGCGGTAATCTTTTCCAAAATTTGAAGATCCGTCACGTCTAATGGTTCCAGTTAACAAATATTTCTCCATTAATTTATACTGGAATCGGCCAAAATAAGATGCCAATTTAGTTTCATTAAAAACCTCATCCTGGTAACTTGTAATATTTGTTTCATAATCATTATCTCCTTTCAAAGACCAATAATTAGAATTTGAATTAACATTTTTTCTAGCTATTGTCAGCTTTTCTCTAGGACCCCTTACTGAAGTCTCGATACCAGCTGTAAGCTCCACATCATGAATTTTTCCAAAAATTTTATTATAAGTCAAATAGTTAGATAAATTCCAATTAAAATATTCCTCTCTGCCTTTTGTCAATAAATTGATATTAGCATTTGGAAATTCTTTCTCATAATCACCAGATACCTTGTTAGGGTTTGCTGCTAACCATATATTTTTAGTATCATCATAATTATACTGTTTCCAAGTATAATATTCACCATTAAATTGTGAAGTAAATTTCAATGACTTTAAAATTTCATAATCTAATTTTAAACCACCCTGCAGGGTTACACTTCTCTGCTGTTCATCATAAAAATTTAGTTGAGCCACTGGATTTCCAACATTATTAAATGAAGATCCGGATTCGCTGGCAAAACCATCATCTCCTACACGGGAAACACCATATTTACCATCAGCAAAATAAACCGGCACAATTGGTGATTGTTTGTATGCATTTGTAAAAGCACTCAATGGTTTTGGTGCAGATTTTGCAGATGTAAAACTGAAAGTTTGATTTACAGTCAGTTTTTTAGAAATTTTAAATTCATTATTATTTCTAAAAGTTGTACGTCCATAATCTAAACCATCTAAAACTGCTTTTTCTTGGTAGTTTCCTAAACTGAAAAAGTATTTTATATTTTCTGATGCTCCAGAAACAGAAATGTTATTTTGAATATAAGTTCCTGTTCTTGTAATTTCGTCAAACCAATCTGTATTTACAGGCTGATCCTGCGAAAATACTGTCGATTGTAATGCCGCATTCGTATAGTGAGCAAATTTATTACTACCAGCCATTTTAACCTTTTTCAAAGGTTCTCTCATACCTGCAAAGCTTTCAATTTCAACAGATATTTTCTCTCCTTTACCTTTTTTAGTCGTAATAATGATTACTCCATTAGCTGCCCTTGTACCATAAATTGCAAGCGCAGACGCATCTTTTAAAATTTCATAAGAAGTAATATCATTTGCATTAATGTTATTGATGTTTTCTGTCTGCATTCCATCAACAACATATAAGGGAGTCCGTCCTCCTAAAGCAGTTCCCATACCTCTAATAATTACCGAAGGCGTACTGCCCGGTAAATCAGATGAAATTACCTGTACACCAGCCGCTTTACCTTGAATGGCCTGCGAAGCATTCAATACTTTGGTTTTGGTAATTTCCTCAGCTTTTATGGAAGAGATAGCTGTAGTATTGTCTATCTTCTTTCTCGTACCATAACCAATGACAACAACCTCTTTCAGCGCGGTGTCCTGGGATTCCTTTAAAGTGATAGTCATTGGTGTCAAAACTGCTGTGACTGAGACAGATTCGAAACCGACTAAACTAATTTTTAATATATCGCCTTCTTTGGCATTTATACTAAATTTTCCATCAAAATCGGTATCAGTGGACACATTTCCTGCAACAATAAATGCGCCGGGAATAGCAAGTCCGTTCTGATCCAATACTTTTCCTTTTACAGCTTGGCCAGACATATATCCTGGAAGCAGAATAAGAGCTAAGAAGCTAAAAATAAAATTTCTCATAGGTTTATCAAACGTTTTAGTTAGTTGAGCTAAATTAACCAATTACAACGTTGTAGTGACCGTAACACAGGTACTACATGAATACATCAAACTGTATTTTTATTTTTATAAACCCTTGTTTTTAAGTAGTTAACAAAGATCAAGAAGTACTACATCCAAGAGCAATGATGTAGTAATGATGTGTTGTTATTACATAATGAAAACACAGAAAAAGTATATTATTAATAAATAAATATCCCTTTTTATATTGATAATAGAAATTTTGAAAGTACTTCGTCCTGATTTAGCTCCAATTTTTTTCTTAAACGATAGCGATGAAGCTCTACCCCTCTGAAAGAAATATTCATCATAGGAGCAATTTCTTTGGAAGAAAGATTCATTTTCAAGTATACGCAGAGCTTAATATCTTTGGAAGTTAGGTTTGGATATTTTTTTGAAAGATTGATTATGAATTCATTATTAATCTGATTTAGATTCGTTTCAAAAGTCTCCCATTCATGCTTATTAACGGCATTAATCTTTATGGCTTTTTTAATTTCGCTTTTTAACTTATTGAAATCGGATTCGGAATCCAATATATTCTGAATATTCTCAATCATTTCACTCTGCTTAGCAATAGAAAGCGATTTACCAGCTACTTCAGAAGATTTAGACTGAAGTTCAAGCTCCAGAATGTGTTTTTCATATTCCTGTCTGTTTAACTCATTCTCGGCTTTCAATTCCATTTCAAGAATTTCTCTTTGATGCTTTAATTCTTCTTTCTGCAGTTTAAGCTTCTGAATATATTTCATCTTATTCCATTTATAATAAAGATATAAAATGAGTCCAGCCACGATAAGATAAACACAAATCATCCAAAATGAATAATACCAGGCATTGGCTACCGAAAATTGAAAATCAGCAACTTTATTATAATGCAGTCCATCATTATTATAAACCGTTACTTCATGGGAACCGCTGGTGAGATTGTTCAAAAGTATCAGACCTTCTTTTATTGGCACATACTCCTTTGTGCCATTTAGTCTGTAAAACAAATCTGGTTTCGAAGCACCATAAACACCTGAAATCACATCAATTCTCAACTCTGAATTGTGTCTAATTTTCGAATTATTTTCAACTAAAATGCCATTATTAAAAGCTTCAAGCTTTACATCAGGATTTTCATTAGTATTGTCCTTTAAATCCAAAGAAATAAAACCGTCATCGAGATTCAGCAGGTAGTTATTTTTATCTTTAAAAATATTGAGATTATCATTAATAATTTTTCCTTTATAATATTTCTCCTGAATACTGTTTCTGATAAACTTAGATCCTTTAGCATAAATATGATACAAAAGTCCATCCTGCAGTACCATAAAATGGTTTTCATCGATGGAAACAATATTTGAAACATTTTTGAAATTATCATTAAACAATTGATTTGCTTCCAATTGATTAGTTATAGAATTGAATGTATACCAGGAATTATTAATCAAAAAGAGAATTTCATTTCTAAACTCAAATATTTTAACCCCAAAGTCATTGCTTATTTTACTGCGCTGGGTAACATTATCAGGTTTGGTTTCATAGGCATCATTATATAAAATACGATATAAACCTCTATTAATATCTGCTGCCCAAATTTCATTCTTCCTGTTTTGAGCAAGATATTTAATTGGCTTCAGCAATCCTTTTACAGCTTGCTTTTCCTTTAGATTATTGGCATCATTATAAACAACAACACCGCTGTAAGTAGCCTGCAGATAGGAATTATTAATGCCGCTTTTGGCAAGATTCCATCCTCCGTTAATATCACTCAATCTGCTGAATAAGCCATTTTTATAAATAAATGTGCCTTCGTTATGTCCAATGAGGTATTGATCGTTTATTTTACTTATAACCCAGGCCTGTCCCTGCGTACCGGGAATCAAAGAAAGATGTTTGTTTTCGTATTTAAAGACACCATGATTGGAAGCCATCAGATAGCCTTCCGGAGTACTTGCCACCGAATAGACCGAGCCCAGAATCCCTGAATTATCATAAAATATTGAAATCGGAGAGTTTACCTCAATATGGGCAATTCCGTTATCCAGACCTAGCCATAGATCATTTTCTTTGTCCTGACCAATGCTCAAAATAGAATTGTTCATAAGAACATTATTTCTATTAATGTTCTTATAAGTACCATCAGTCAGATCTAGAATATAAACGCCATTATTTGCTGTACCAATAATCAGTTTATTCTTTTTAATAAATTGAGCAGCATTAATATTGGCCGATTTTAAAATTTCATTCAAATCATTTTTCCAAGGGCTCAAAACATTATTTTCAAACACATAAACTCCGTGCTTTTTGGTAAAAAAATAAGTTTTCGCCTGATATTTCTGAATGGAATGAATTACATTATTTTCTAAAAGCGACAGCCCGTTTACTTTTTTTATTTCTCCATTAATCAGTCTGTAAATTCCTTTTTCTACCGAAGCAATCAGTAATTCATTCCCAACAACAAAACAATAGGATATTAAAAAAGGAATTTTTTTCTCTTTAATGACTTTTCCGTCATAAATGAAAAGACCGTTAAAGGATTGAAAATAAATTTTACCATTAAACTTAAATATCTTCCATATTTCGTCATTATTATTCTTTTCATCAAAGACTTTCTTCCCTTTGGAAATAGAAACATAATGCATCTTGGCATCTTTTCGGTACCAATAACCAAACTCCTGATAAGAACCCGAATAAATCTTGTCCTCTTCAACCATTATGGATCGGATTATTGTTTTATTCGGCAGTTTATATTTCTCCCATTTTACGCCATCATACCGCAGCAAATAATTATTATTGGCAAAATACATCGCATTGTCATTACCCTGTACAGCGCTCCAGATCTGATTATCTCCCTGATAATTTGATTTGCTGTAATTTTCAACAAAAGGCAGCAGTTCCTGAGCCGAAATCTGCAGTGAGATAAACCCAAAAATGTATATAAGGAATAGTTTAGCTTTCAAAATGTAGAGTTTTTTATCAAATATAATTACATTTATTCAATTAAAAACACAAAAAAAAAGCCTCTGAATACAGAAGCTTTTTGAACCTTTACTATTATTTTTTTTAATTCTGCAGTAATTTATAAACCTGATTGGCAATTTCAATTTCCTCATCAGTAGGTATAACCAAAACTTTAGCTTTCGATTGCGGCAGATTAATTTCTCGGATATCTTTGGAACGGATTTCATTTTTGTCAACATCCAATTCAATGCCAAAAAATTCCATATCGGTACAAACCAGCTTTCTCATATTTGCAGAATTTTCGCCGATTCCTGCAGTAAAAACAATGGCATCCAAGCCATTCAAAGCCGCTGTATAGGAACCAATATATTTTTTGATTCGATACGCATTCATTGCCAATGCCAGCTGACAGTCTTTATTTCCCTGCTCAGCATTCGATTCAATATCTCTTAAATCGCTATATCCTGTCAAACCAAGCATACCGCTTTGTTTTTGCAATAAAGTACTAACTTCATCTACAGTATAATTGAGCGCTTTCATCATATAAAATAAAACCGATGAATCGATATCACCGCTTCGGGTTCCCATAATCAATCCGCTGATTGGAGTAAAGCCCATAGAAGTATCAATACATTTCCCGTCTTTCACAGCAGTAATACTGCAGCCGTTACCCAAATGGACTGTAATTATATTTTTGTGCGCTTTATTTGCTGCTTTTAGGTATTCTATTGCTTTTTCAGACACATACTTGTGCGATGTTCCATGAAAGCCATAAGCTCTGATTTTGTTCTCTTTTAAAAAATGCGAAGGAATGGCATATTTATAGGCAATCTCAGGCATTGTCTGATGAAAAGCAGTATCAAAAACAGCGATTTGTTTTGCTTCGGCAAAAATTTCCTCAGCAACAATGATTCCTTGTAAATGCGCAGGATTGTGCAACGGAGCTATGTCGCATAAATTTTTTATTTCTTCCTTAACTTCTGGTGTAATCAAGGCTGTATTCGAAAAAGAACTGCCGCCATGCACCACTCTGTGTCCTACTGCTTCAATCTCTTTTGTACTTTTTATAACTCCTTTTTCGTCATCCATAAGCAATTGAGCTATTTTATTAAGTCCAATTTTATGATTAGGGATTGGCAGGATTTCTTCTACTTTATCAGCTTTGGTTACATAACTAAAATTAGAAGTTTCCAAACCAATTCTGTCAATCATTCCAGAGCAGATTACTTCGCCGGCTGGCATTTCAATTAATTGATATTTTATAGAAGAACTCCCTGAGTTTATTATTACTACTTTCATGTTTATATTTTGATGGTTAACGGTTAATCGTTTATTTGTTTAATCGATTAAACGATTTAAACGATTAAACTTTTATTTACAATCCCTGTGCCTGAATAGCTGTTATAACAACTGTATTTATGATATCGTCAATGGTACAGCCACGGCTCAAATCATTTACCGGCTTATTTAACCCTTGCAACATTGGACCGATTGCCAATGCTCCAGTTTCTCTCTGTACGGCTTTGTAAGTATTGTTTCCTGTATTCAAATCAGGAAAAATCAATACACTGGCGTGACCTGCTACTTCAGAATTTGGCATTTTGCTTTGTCCTACTTCCAAATCGACAGCTGCATCGTATTGTATTGGTCCTTCAATTTTTAGATCTGGACGTTTTTGTTTTACAATCTCAGTCGCAGTTCTTACTTTTTCTACTTCATCCCCTTTTCCTGATGAACCAGATGAATAAGACAGCATCGCTATTTTTGGCTCTATTCCAAAACCGATACTTGAATCTGCGGATGAAATAGCAATTTCAGCTAATTGTTCAGCAGTAGGATTTGGATTGATTGCGCAGTCTCCAAAAACAGAAACGCGGTCTTCCAGACACATGAAAAATACTGATGATACTACCGAAGAATTTGGTTTGGTTTTAATAAACTGTAACGCTGGTAAAATGGTATGCTGTGTCGTATGTGCAGCACCCGAAACCATTCCGTCTGCATGTCCTTTATACACCATCATGGTTCCAAAATAGGAAACATCTTCCATTAAGTCCCTAGCCATTCCAAGGGTAACGTTTTTGGCTTTACGCAATTCATAATACGTATTTACATAATCATCATAATTTTCAGACTCGATTGGATTGATGATCGGTACTTTGGTAAAGTCAAAATCTAAACCTAATTCTGCCACTTTACTTTCTATTTGTTTTTTATTTCCAATAATAGAAATATCAACAACATCCATTGCTAACAGACGAGAAGCGGCAATAATAATTCTTTCATCACTTCCTTCAGGCAGAACGATATGCTTTCTATGTGCTTTGGCTCTTTTCACCATGTTGTATTGGAACATTTTTGGTGTCATTCCTTCTGATTTGAAAGCATTAAATTTATCGATTAACGTATCTAAATCAACATATTTGTCAAATGTATTTATCGAAGTTTCTATTTTTTGAATATTTTTAGCATAAATCTTTGGCTTAATATTCCCTATTTCATTGGCAATATGATAAGTACCTCTTTCTACTGTTATAATTGGCACTATAGATGAAAGACCTTCTATCAATTTCAAAATACTGTCTTCGGGTATTATATTTCCTGTCAGAACAATCCCCGAAACTGTAGGGTAATTAGCCGATTCATTTGCCTGCAATGCTCCAAGAATAATATCGGCTCTGTCTCCCGGAACGATAACAAGTGCATTCTCTTTTAGATGCAGCAAGTAATTACGTAACTGCATTGCTCCAATACTATAATTACCAATCTGATTGTTTAAATACTCTTGACCAAACAATACTTTGGCATCCAATGCTTCAACAATTTCCTGTATTGTAGGATTGCTCAAACTGCCAATTAATGGGATGGAATTGATAAGAACTGAGGGCGGTAAACTTTTCTGCAGTGCCGTTGAAACCAATTCTAAATTCTGAGGTTGCACTTTATTCGCAATAACTGCCAAAACTTCAACTTCTTTTATTTTAAATGAATTATAAGCTAAATTCAAATTATCAACTAATTCCTCCAGAGTTTTTCCTTTTCCCGAACCTACAATAATAGTTGGGACGCCAAGATTTTTAGCAATCAGCACATTCATGTCCAGCTCAATAACTGTCCCTTCGCCTGTAAAACTGGTCCCTTCGACTAAAATAAAATCAAAACGGTCTTCGAGTTTTTTATATTTTTCAATAATTAAATCAACAACATCACCTAATTTCCCGTTATTTTTTTTCTTGATTAATTTACTTTTTGTGATAGCATAAGCATCTTCATATTGAATATCCAAATCGAAATAGGATATAACCATCTCGATATGCGTATCTTTTTTTCCTTCTTCATAATCTTCAATAACTGGTCTGAAATAACCCACTTTTGCAGTTTTCCCCAACAGCATTCTCAATAACCCCAAGGTAATTATTGTTTTACCGCAATTTTCTTCAATCGTTGCGATATATATAGCTTTTTTCATGTTCACCCTTTTAAAATTTTTATTCTTTTAAACACTTATGCAAAATTATATCTTTAATTTCCTTCTAAATATGACCAAAATCAGGTTTAAATAATAAAGTTATTTATCTTATAGGATTAAAACCAATTCCTTTTTTTAAAATAAAAAACCATTCCGGCTACTGTCAAAACCATAAAACCGATTACAAAATAATAACCGTTTGGTTCCCGCAATTCGGGCATATTTTCAAAATTCATTCCATATACTCCTACAATAAAAGTAAGCGGAATGAATACAACTGAAATAACTGTTAGTGTTTTCATAATTTCATTCATCTTGTGAGCCTGTGCTGCAAAAAAGAAATTAGAGGCACTTTCCAATGACCCCATATCCGATTCAATCTGCTCCAAAAGTTCTAAACATTTTTGATGCAGACGGGTAAAAAAACTAAAATTATCCGATTCAATTTCATCAAAGACATTATCCTCTTTGATGCTTTTAATATCATACAAAGAATCCCTGAGCGGTATAATAGACCTTTTTAAGAAATTAAAATTATCCCTATGCTTTTCAATTTTTTCCAAAATGACAGGATCTGCACTATTTTTAGTACAATTAATTAGATCTTCAATTTTATCCTCTTCATCTTCAATTGTTATATAGAAATTCCCAATAATGGCATCCAGCAGAATATACAATAGATAATCGGCTTTCTTAGTGCGCACAATTCCAGAATTGGTTCGAATGCGTTCGCGTATATGTGTAAAAAAATCGCTTCTCTTCTCTTGAAATGAAATCAAAATTCCTTTTTTTAACAAGAAACTAATTTGTTCAACCCTTATATCATCAGAGCTTTCCGAAGGTAACATCGATTTGATATTAAAAAACAAAACATCTTTCTCTTCTTCCAGTTTGGTTCTTTTACTGGTATTCAAAATATCTGCCAGCATAAAATTGTCAATTTTGAAATAAGCTGCTACATCTTTAAGCAGATCAACATCATTTAATCCGTGAATATTTAACCAATTTATTTTAGTTAAATCAATATGCTTTTCCAAATTAGCAATAGTACCATTCTCATATTCATCCACAGAACAATCGTTATAAACGAACAATTGCATTTCGATTTCTTTGTTTCTATGTAAACCAGTATATTCAAGATTATATGGCTGCAGTCGTCTTCCTTTCTTGTATTTAATCTTTCTCATAAAATAATTTGTGTAGTAATATTACAAAAATCTTTTAAAATGAGAATTATTTTACTAACCAATCATTCATTAAAATAACAAAACTATTTCCCCAAGTTTATTTAAAAATGATTTCATTTACAAAAAATAGTTATTTTTATAAGATTGATCATTTGAATAAAATTACACCAAAAAAGTATGGCTAATAAAATTAATATTTCCATTCCAAAACCCTGTAAAGAAAATTGGAACGAAATGACATCTTCACAAAAAGGAAAATTTTGTGCTTCCTGCCAAAAGGATGTTATTGACTTTACTACTGCTTCCGACAGGGAAATATTGAACTATTATAATCAAAATTCGAAAATATGCGGCCGATTTACAAGCAGTCAACTTAATCACACTATCTTCATTCCAAAAGAAAAAAGTTCAATTTGGATGTTGGCAACCGCGTCAATAATTGCTTTCTTAGGATTAGGAAGCCAAACCGCAAAGGCACAAGAATCTATTAAAACAGAACAAACAGACAAAAAACAATTGGATGATTCCACTACAGTCATTGAAGCTAAAGAAAAATCAATGTATCATGGAATTGTTTATGACGAAAATAAAAATCCAATACCAGGAGCAAATGTTATGGTTAAAGGAACCAAAATTATAACACAAACTGACTTCGATGGAAAATTTTCAATAAGTGCAAAAAAAGGAGATGTTTTAATATTCTCTTATATTGGTTATAATACTGTAGAATTTAAGATTAAAAATAATCCTGAAATTACTATCACAATAAAACCAACTTTAATGATGCTGGGAGAAATTGTCATAATGAAAGAGGATTAAGCTTAGCTGGTCATATTAACAAAAAAACCGAGCAATTACTGGCTCAGTTTTTTTGGAACATATGGACAATATTTATTTTTTATAACTAAAAAATGACCATATTTTTTTGCGAAGTCTTGTTTTAAATTTCGAATTTTCTGATCTGACAAAGGATTTCGTGAACTAACAATAAATCCAAATCTTTTCCCTTGTGGAATTTTAATCAAATCAGAATCAAAAATTTTAATAGTACTAATAATTTGATCAACCGCAGTTTCAATATTTTTACCTTTTAATTCAACAAAGTAAAACTCATCATTTGAATGCCTTACAAATCCAAAGTCACACTTCTGAACTTGTTGCGAAGCGATTAAACAATTATCAATCTTAATTCGCGTAAAAACTTCACGTGAATCAATCTCGAATTTCATTCCATTCTCAAATGCTATTTTACTTCTTGAACAACAATCTTGAAGTGCTGCAATCAACTCATCAAAATTAATGTGCATATCGTAACTCTGTTAGTTTATCAAACTCTTCCGAAATAATATCCGAAACCCTGTCAATTGCATTTGTATCAATACTACGAAATTCTTCATTTTTGATGGAATATACTTTTCCATCATTTCGAACTTCATAAACTGAAATATCATTGTAATCTATCCATCTTCCTTCATAAACTATTTTACTTATATCATCTTTTAGTTCTTTATGCTCATTAAAAGTATTTTTTGCTAACATCAAAGTATCTAACGCTGAAAGAACATAAGGGCTATGAGTTGTAATTATTAATTTATGTTTTGTATTATTTATATTTTGTATCAAATAATCAATTAGTTTTTTTTGCTTTATCGGAAACAAATTTAACTCTGGCTCCTCTACTAAAAAATTTAATTCTGGTTTTAAAACTTCTAACCTTAATTCATACTTCAAGACCAAAAGAAGCGGTAATAGTGACTGAATTCCACTCGAAGCTTTATTTAATTGAAATTCACCTGTTAGATTATATATTAAAACTTCATTGTTTACATTAGCATAACCAAAACCAAAATCTTCAAATAACATATTTTGTTTTTCATTTTTTGCTAACTGATACCTTGCTGCAAAATTCTTAAAACAGATAGGGAGCGCAACATTGTTAGCCAATAAACCATAAATTGAAGACTCCACTGAAGAAATTAACATTCTTTCGGGAGGAAAATAAACTGTACTTCTTAAATTATAAATTTGTGCAAAAACATTTTTTATTTCCTCATCTGGAAAATCTTTAAAGAAATCTTTATTAGATGAATTATTTTTTTCGAAATCATTTCTAATATTTAATATTTTCTTCTTTTCAATTACTACTAACAATTCAGGATTAGAATATTCAAAAAAAGAATCATCAATATCAAAATCAATATTATAGTTATTTAATTGATTATTTAAATCTAAGTCTTTTTCATAATTCGCTTTCTCGTACTTATTTTTTAATAGATTAGAAAAATCCCTAAAAATAGAAATCAACTTCGCCAAAACACTTTTTCCAGTAGAAGTATCTCCAATAAACACAACATATTTAGTCAAATCTATTTCAGCTTCTTTTATTGGTCCAAAATTTTTAACTATTAACTTTTCCATCTTTTGTTTTTCTAATTACAATGTAAATATAAACAAAAAACCGAGCCATTTTTAGCTCGGTTTTTATCTATAATCTAAAAGTCTATTCTCTTTTATCTAAAAAAGATTATTTTACTTCTTCGAATTCAACGTCTTCAACATTGTCACCTTGCGACTGTGCTTGTGGCTCAGCAGCCTGACCTTGTTCTCCTTGAGCATACATTGCTTCAGTAGCTGTTTTCCAAGCTGCGTTCACATTGTCTAATCCTTTTTGGATAGCCTCAAGATCTTGAGATTGGTGAGCCATTCTCAATTCTGTTAAAGCGTACTCGATAGCTGTTTTGTTTTGGTCTGAAATTTTATCTCCCAATTCTTTCAATTGACTTTCAGTTTGGAAAATAGTACTATCAGCTTCATTCAATTTTTCAGCTCTTTCTTTAGCTAATTTATCAGACTCAGCGTTAGCTTCAGCATCTTGTTTCATTCTTTCGATTTCTTCAGCAGTTAATCCAGAAGAAGCCTCGATACGGATATCGTGAGATTTACCAGTTCCTTTGTCAGTAGCAGTTACTTTGATGATACCATTAGCATCAATATCAAAAGCAACTTCGATTTGAGGAACTCCTCTTGGTGCTGGCGGAATACCGTCTAAGTGGAAACGACCGATAGTTTTGTTATCAGCAGCCATCGCTCTAGCTCCCTGTAATACGTGAAGCTCAACAGATGGCTGAGAATCAGAAGCAGTAGAGAATACCTGAGATTTTTTAGTTGGGATAGTAGTGTTAGCTTCGATAAGAACAGTCATTACACCACCCATAGTTTCGATACCTAAAGATAATGGAGTAACGTCAAGCAACAATACATCTTTTACATCTCCAGAAAGAACTCCACCTTGAATAGCTGCTCCAATTGCAACAACTTCATCAGGGTTAACACCTTTAGATGCTTTTTTACCGAAGAATTTTTCAACTTCTTCAACGATTTTTGGGATACGTGTAGAACCACCAACCAAGATAACTTCGTCGATATCAGAAACAGATAAACCAGCATTTTTCAACGCTTTAGCAACTGGTGCCATAGAACGTTTTACTAATGAATCTGTCAATTGCTCAAATTTAGCTCTTGATAATTTTTTTACTAAGTGTTTTGGTCCAGAAGCAGTAGCTGTTACGTATGGTAAGTTGATTTCAGTTTCAGCACCAGAAGACAATTCAATTTTTGCTTTCTCAGCAGCTTCTTTAATACGCTGTAATGACATTGGGTCCAGACGCAAATCGATACCTTCTTCAGCTTTAAATTCGTCAGCTAACCAGTCAATGATTTCGTGGTCAAAATCATCACCTCCTAAGTGAGTATCACCGTCAGTTGACAATACTTCGAATACACCGTCTCCTAATTCAAGAACAGAGATATCAAAAGTACCTCCACCCAAATCGTAAACAGCAATTTTTTGATCAGTTCCTTTTTTGTCCAATCCATAAGCAAGTGCAGCTGCAGTTGGCTCATTGATGATACGCATAACTTTAAGACCAGCGATTTCACCAGCTTCTTTTGTAGCCTGACGCTGTGCATCGTTAAAGTAAGCAGGAACAGTAATAACCGCTTCAGTTACAGTTTGACCTAAATAGTCTTCAGCAGTTTTTTTCATTTTTTGAAGAGTCATTGCTGACAATTCCTGTGCAGTGTATAAACGGCCGTCAATATCAACACGTGGTGTATTGTTGTCACCTTTCACTACAGAATAAGGTACTCTTTTTGCTTCTTCAGTGATTTCAGCAAAAGTATGTCCCATAAAACGTTTAACAGAAGCAATAGTCTTAGTTGGATTAGTTACTGCTTGTCTTTTAGCAGGATCTCCCACTTTAATTTCTCCACCTTCAACAAAAGCGATGATAGATGGTGTAGTTCTTTTTCCTTCCGCGTTAGGGATAACAACTGCTTCATTACCTTCCATTACAGAAACACAAGAGTTTGTAGTACCTAAATCAATTCCGATTATTTTACCCATTTTTAATATATTTAATTTTTATTATATACTTAGTTTCATAACTCGAAGACTCAAAAGCAATCACTGTGCCATTATAAAAAACAAAGTAAATTGTCAGTTTATAATAAATTTGGCATAAAACAGTATGACAAACTGACATTTTGAGATTTATTTACCCCGTCAGTTCAATAAAACCAATACTAATTCAAAAAACAAACTGGCTTTAGCAAAATCATCACTTATTTTATAACTTAGTATCATCAAAAAAAATTGTGTCAGCTTAATGACCGATTTATACAATCTAATTTAACTGACGTAATAACTATAAACAGCGGCAAATGACAACAGAAATCCTAACAACAACTCCAGACAGTGAAATAGTCAGTTCCAGAATTGTAAATGCATCGAGAGAACTTGTTTTTCGTGCCTGGACAGAACCTGAACATTTAAAAAAATGGTGGGGACCAGCCGGCTTTACAAATACTTTTCATGAATTTGATTTCCGGGTAGGCGGAAAATGGAGTTTCATCATGCATGGCCCTGACAAGGGAAACTACCCTAATGAATGTGAATTTATTAAAATTGAAGTACCTTCATTAATAGCATGGAAACGTCATTCCAAACCACTGTTTCAAATATTGGCCGCGTTTGAAGAAGTATCTAGCGAAAAAACAAAAATTGTTTTTAAAATGCTTTTTAATTCTGCAGAAGAATGCAATAAATTAAAGCCTTTTGTGGTCGATAAAAACGAAGAGAACTTTGACAGACTTGAAAATAAATTAAAAATAATGGCTCAGGAAACCAGATAACAGAAACATCTTTTCTCTAAAAAAATGTATTTTTATTTTTTTGAAAAGACACCACAACCCTTGTTTTCACTAGCTTCTCCCCTTATTATTACTGCATTTTAATTATTCCAAAAAGATTTCATTGTATTTTCTTAACAAAAAATTAACTCAAACATTTGTATATACAAATATAAATAATGTTACATTTGTACCAACAAATAAGATATGAAGCCATGAAGATTGAAGATGAATTAAAAAGCACGGTTGAATACAGTAAAGCAAAACAAATTGTTTTGAATATCATGTATACTGTAAACGTAATTACAGAACGCTTTAATGATATCATAAAACCTTATGACATATCAGGAGAACAATTCAATGTATTACGAATATTAAGAGGACAAAAAGGATGCCCTGCCAATATGTGCATTATACAGGAACGAATGCTCGCCAAAACAAGCAATACAACGAGATTAGTAGATAAATTATTATTGAAAGATTTGGTTACCCGCAACGTATGCCCAGATAACCGAAGAAAAATTGAAGTTCTGATTACTCAAAAAGGTCTTGATTTATTGGCCGAATTAGATCCAAAAGTACAGGAACACGAAGAGTTTTTTGCTAAAAATTTAAACACAGAAGAATTAGAACAGCTGAACAGCTTACTAGAAAAATACCGAACTAAATAAAATAAATAAATATGAGCAATTTTTTGAATAATCAGAATTGGAGATACGCAACAAAGAAATTTGATGCAACAAAAAAAGTATCAGCAGAGGATTTAAACACATTAAAAGAAGCAATTCGATTGAGTTCTTCTTCATACGGATTACAGCCTTATAAAGTAATCATCGTAGAAAATCCAGAATTAAGAGCGCAGCTCCAGCCAGCAGCTTGGGGACAGACACAAATAGTAGATGCTTCACATTTATTCATTTTTGCAAATGACACAAACATTGGTGATGAAGCAATTGATGAGTTTTTGAATGCCATCAGTGTTGAAAGAGAGACTCCTCTTGAAGCATTGGCTGGATATGGGGAATTTATGAAATCTAAAATTTCTACTTTGGAACCATCACTTAAAAACATCTGGACATCAAAACAAACGTATTTAGCATTAGGCAACTTACTAAACGCTGCTGCCGAGCTAAAAATTGACGTAACTCCAATGGAAGGTTTTGTACCTGCACAGGTAAACGAAATATTAGGCTTAGACAAACTAAATTTAAATGCTTCGCTTATCGCAACTATTGGCTACCGTCATGAGGAAGACGGTACTCAATTCTACAAAAAAGTTAGAAAATCACAAGAAGAATTATTTATCACTTTATAATAACAATAATTACTAATTCGAATTCAATCATTTTAAACAATTAAAACATGAAAAATTTAAAAACTATCGCCTTAGCATTCGTAGTAGCATTATCTACTGTAGCAGTAACTGCACAAACTAAAAAAATTGATGCAGCAAAAAGTAACATCAACTGGGTTGGAAAAAAAGTAACAGGTCAGCACTCAGGAACTGTAGGATTCAAAAGCGGTGCTCTAGTATTCAAGAAAAATGTATTATCAGGAGGTTCTTTTACTGTTGATATGACTTCATTGACAGCTACAGATCTTACAGGTGAATACCAAGGAAAATTAAACGGTCACTTAAAAGCTGATGACTTTTTTGGAACTGATAAATTCCCAACTTCAACTTTAGTTTTCAAAACTATCGCTCCAAAAGGAAAAGATGTTTACACTGTAAATGCTGATTTAACAATAAAAGGAATCACTAAACCAGTTACTTTTGACATCACTGTAAAAGGAAACACTGCAACTACTGCTTTCAATGTAGACCGTACTAAATATGACATTAAATACAATTCTAAATCATTCTTCGAAAGCATTGGAGACAAAGCTATCTATGATGAATTTGAATTAACAGTAAACTTGAACTTTTAATTTTAGAATTCAATACCGAAGCGGAGGCTGTCTTTTTAGGCAGCCTCTTCTTGCTTATATTAGACAGTACTATTTAAGTTTAACCAAGACAAAAGCCTGCAGATCATTCAATTTGCAGGCTTTAGTTTTTGAATTAAAATTTCAATGTTGATATACAGCATTAGTTGTATATGTGACCATTAAAAAAGTTTTTATCACTTCAGATTTGTTTTAAAGAAAGTGTCTAATTTATCAAATGGAATAATATCCGCTTTATCATACAAATCTACGTGAACTGCATTAGGAATTATCATTAGTTCCTTGGGTTCGGATGCCATTTTATAGACATCTTCACTGAAATAACGGGAGTGTGCATTTTCACCCGCAATTAAAAGCATCGGACGCGGAGAAATTTCTTTGATGTATGTCAGCAGCGGCATATTCATAAAAGACAGAGCATTGGTAATTGTCCAGCCTTTGTTGGAGTTTAATGAACGTTCGTGGTAGCCTCTTGATGTTTTGTAATAGTCGAAATACTCTTTTATAAATTGTGGTTCATCACCGTTTAATTTTGCTGGCAGATGTACTGCAGGAAAAGCCGGCGTACCATTTTCGGCATCGGTCCAGCGCTGAAAACTCATTTTTTCAAATGCTTTTGTGCGTTCTTCTGCGGTCATTTTATCGTAATAGCCTTTGGCAAGCACTCTCGACATATCGTACATACTGGTAGTGGCAACTGCTTTGACACGCTTGTCAACAATTGCAGCATTTAACGCAAAACCGCCAAAACCGCAAATTCCGATGATGCCAATTTTATTTCTGTCTACATTTTTTTGGAGTCCCAGAAAATCGACAGCAGCGCTAAAATCTTCGGTGTTGATATCTGGTGATGCGATATTACGTGGCTCACCTCCGCTTTCGCCCGTATAGGAAGGATCAAATGTTACAACTGCAAAACCTCTTTCCGCCATTTGATTTGCATATAAACCTGATGACTGCTCTTTTACCGCGCCAAAAGGACCGCTTATTGCCAATGCCGGCAACTGTATGTTTTCTGCGTTTTTAGGCAGATATAAATCGCCTGAAAGTGTAATACCGTAACGAGTTTTAAACGTTACTGCTGTTCTTGTTACTTTTTCGCTTAACTGAAAAGTATAATGTTCTGTTGTGCTCATTTTTTTTGAATTTGTTTTCGTTTTTTTATTTTGTGCAAAAGATTGTCCGATTATCAAGAACATCATTGCCATTAGAAATGTCTTTTTCATTGATAGTAAAATTTAATGATTTTTATGCCAAAAGTGAATTCAAAATAGTCCAATCATAGCCAGCACCAATATTTCACTCAGCAAGTACACCCAACATTGTTATTCCCACACAGGGGTAATGACACAAGTCTGCGGATATTGGGATGTCAAAAGATGCCATTATTGACGTAGTCGGGATATACTAAGAGTTCCCGACTGTACTTAAACTAACAAATTGGACTGTTTTTAATTATTTTTCAGATGCCGCTGTGTTTGCTTCTGCAAAATCATCATCTGATACGGGCTGAAGCCAGGTTACTTGCTTTTCATCTTTAAAATTGGTGATGGCGATGTGAACCATTTTAGTCGCTGCTGTTGCTCCGTGCCAATGTTCGGTGTTTTCGGGAATGTTTATGACATCGCCTTTTTTTATAAATTGCGCCGATTTTCCTTTTTCCTGATACAATCCAGTGCCTTCAATGACGAGCAATACCTGACCTTTTGGGTGCGTATGCCAGACTGTTCTTGCGTTAGGTTCAAAAGTTACTGCTCCGGCAGAAAAATTGTTATTTTTGTCCTGACTTATCAATGGCGATAAAAAGGCATTTCCGGAGAACCAATCGCCGGGTAATTTTTCTCCTTTTGGAAAAATGGATTCGTTATTATCTGTTTTCATTTTTTCTCGATTTTTGGTTTTATAATCTAAGGCAAAGGTATGTCGGGAAATTATGGCCGGGCTAAAGATTATCAAACCAAAAATTAAGATAATCAAACCATCGCTTCGCGAATTGATTTTGGATTTGTACCCGTTATTTTTTTGAAGAAATTATTGAAGTAAGTAGGATATTCAAAGCCGAGTGCGTAGGCTATCTCTGCGATATTCCAATCGGTATGCTGTAACAGAGCTTTTGCTTCTGCCACAATTCTTTCGGTGATATGGGTCGTAGTGGACTTTCCGGTAACTTCTTTGACCACACGATTCAGATAATTGACATGCACATTAAGATTTTGTGCATAGTCCTGTGCGGTTTTTAGCTGCAACGGATTTTCGCTGGTTTCGACAGGAAATTGTCTCTCTAACAATTCGAGGAAAACAGCTGTTATTCTGGAAGATGCATTTTTATTTTGATTGTAATTTTCCGAAGGCTGTAACTTTAAAGCTTCGTGTATGATCAAGCTGATGTAGCTGCGAATGAGTTCATCCTTAAAAACATAGCTGCTTTTTTGTTCATCGATCATTTTTTGAAAAATAGTATTGAGAAACAAACGCTGTTCTTCGGAAATTTTTAATACCGGCGTTCCGTCAATTTTAAAAAATGCGGATTGGTGCAGACTTTCCGAGCGGTCAATCTGTTTTAAAAAATCCTCTGAAAACAGACAGGTATAACCAATATATTCGGTAGTCAGCGTTTCCCACGAATAGGGAATATGAGGATTTCCAAAGAATAAAATAGTCCCGTCCTGTTCAAAAGTTTTATCTGAATAATGAATTTTGCTTTTACCGGTTGTCAGGCATATTTTAAAGAAGTCTTTTCTGCTGTAGTTTCGTGTGGCTTCGCTGTCATCTTCAATCTGAAATGCTTTAAAACCTTTCAGTTTTAACTGATCGTTAAACTCGGAAACTATTCGTGTTTTATTGTCTTTCATTCTGCAAAGTTAAGAAATTCAAACTACTTTAATGACAATGATTTTTTACAGACTTTATGTAAACCTGAGTTCGATTAATATTTTATCGCTATAAAACAGACAATCAATAACTTATGTTCTTTTCGATTCATCCTGCAAGGTCTTTTTCATGACCATATAGGTATAACTTATTAATAGCAATACCTACAAGGTTAAAAAAACCTTGCAGGATTATAAACATCAATAAAATCAGCGTATTAATAATCGAACTCAGGTTGTAAATAAAATCATGAGAGCTGTATGTGAAAATACATGTAAGACACGAATATTTTATGCCTTCCATTATCTTTTCCAGTTTTTAATCTGCGTGTTCGCCGCTGCCTTTTGATTGTGCCAATAAATAATAAGCACCTTTAACTACGATTTTAGCATCAGATGAAATTTCTTCAATCAGTTTTACTTCGGTATAGCCCAAATCGGTTGTTCCTACAGCAACTTCAACTGCTTTGAAATGAATTTCATTATGAGCTTCTTCTTTGCGATTACCTTCCTTTTTAGAAACTTCTTCGTGCTGGTCTTCCTGAATGTAGATGAAATACTTATCTCCGTTTTTTACAACTGCATCTTTAGGCAGTGCAGGAACAGTCTGGTTCGAAATATTGATGTTCGCTGCCACATACATTCCAGGAATCAAATCTTTAGTATTACCCGGATTGATTTTAGCGTGTACATCAACTGTCTTACTTTCATTGGAAAATGATTTATTGATGCCAAATATTTTTCCTTTGATGGATTTATTCGATTGATTCGTCAATATAAAATCGACTTCCTGACCGATGGAGATTTTGCCCAAATCCTTTTCAAATACATTCAGATCAAGGTGCATCTGGCTGTTGTCGACCACTTCAAAAAGCGTGATCCCAGTGTCTGCAAATGCGCCTTTGGTGATGCTGATTTTACCCACATAACCGCTGATTGGAGCGACAATTGGAACCAAAGACGTACTGCCTTTCGGATTTACATTCAGTGCCTGCAGTTTATTTTTGGCCGCCTGTGCTTTGGCTTTTTCAGAAGCAAGTTTTGATTTTACTTCCTGAAACGTTTTTCGCGGATTGACATTTTCTTCGCTCAGTGTTTTTTGACGTATGAATTCCTGCTCCAAGTATTCAATATTTGCTGCTGCCGACTGATATTCTTCCTGCATTCCGGAAACTTCCAGATTTTGAAGGGTTGCCAGTGTTTTACCTTTGGTGACATAGGTTCCTTCCAAAACAAAAATATCTTTTACAACACCGCCAATCAGTGTCGAAACATCTGCTCGGTTTTGTGGCGGAACGGCCGTATAACCATTGGCTTTGATGACGGTATTGAGATTTTTCATTTCAAGACTGCCTGTTTCAATCCCGATGGTTTCGACTTGTTTTTTGGTTAATGCAACTTCCGTTTCGGATTGTTCTTCTTCATGTTCATCTTCTGTTTTCTTTTGACCGCAGGAAACCAGCAGGAAAAAAGAAATGGAGAGCAGAAATATTTTATTGATTATTATATTTTTCATAATGAATATATTAATTGTTAGGAATGGATGGGAATTGCAGTTCGATAGCACTTTGATTGTACAAATTAACCGCTTCGGCATTTTGCTTTTTGATGTCAATCGCCTGATTCAGAAAACTGATGTACGACCAATAACTCATATCGCCATTAGCATAGCTTTTTTGCGCTGTATTGATAATCTGGTCTGCGTATTCCAAACCTTCTTTTTGATAATACTGCAGTGTCTTTTGCTGTTTGTCAAACTCATTCTGCAGTTCTTCTTTTTTCAGTTTTAGCGCTGCTTTATTTCGATCGAGTTCCATTTGTGACTGCAAAACACTGATTTCAGATGCTTTGGCTCTGGCCGAATTTACACCTCCAAAAAGCGGAATCTGCAAACCCGCCGTAAATCCCTGAAACAATGATTTGGTATCAATAGTTTGAGCAAAATAACCCAATCCAAGTTTAGGCATTTTCTGTGCCTTAAAAACATCTGTTTCTTTTTGGCTGACCAGAATCTGCTGCGAATAATAATCGTCTACTAGATTTTCTGCTGCAGAAGCTTCAGTTTTTATTGCCTTTTTGTACTGTAATGAAGAAACTGAGTCGGGAATAACAACATTATCACTCTGCACAAAATACTGCAATTGCTTTTGGTAAATAACCAAATCATATTCTATCTGCGCTTTGATGGTTTCAATTTCCTTCACTTTGGCTTTGGCACTGATGACTTCGATATTACCGCTTTCTCCGGTTTTGAAACGCAGTTCTGCATTCTTAAGAAATTTGGTATAAATCGTATTCAGTTCGTTGTTCAGTTTTTGCAGTTCAATGCCGTATAAATATTGATAATAGGCCAGAGTCACCGCTTTTTCAATTTCATATTCGGATATCGCTTTATTTTTTTCGGCCAATTTTGCGAGTTCTTCCTGCAGCTGTCTGTTGGCTTTCGTTATTTTTCCAATAGGGAAATACTGCTGTACCGATACATTATGATCGTAAGCAGCACTGTTGAACTGCCCTCCCTGATACTGAATCTGCAGAGGATCCGGCTGAAAAGCGGTTTTCTTCAAAGCGTTCTGCTTTTCGATTTCCTTATCAGCTATTTTCAAAGTGGCATTATTGTTTTTTGCCAATGAAACTGCCTGCTCCAAAGTTACCGTCTGGGTATTTTGGGCAAAAGAAAAAGCGCTTATCAGTAAAATAATTACTGTAATTATTGGAGTTTTCATTTTGTTTTTTCTTTTAATTCCACGTTCAAATAAAAGATAAAGTATCGGTAATACAATCAGCGTAAGCAATGCTGCTGAAATCAGTCCGCCGATAACCACGGTTGCCAGAGGCTTTTGTACTTCGGCACCGCCGCTGTTGGATAACGCCATTGGCATAAATCCTAAAGAAGCCACGGCTGCCGTCATTAAAACGGGACGCAATCGCGTTTTGGTTCCGATTAAAACGCGCTGCAGCGGATCGGTAATACCTTCCGATTTAAGCTGATTGAAATAGGAAATCAGTACGATTCCGTTTAAAACTGCAATACCAAACAACGCAATAAAACCAATTCCTGCCGAAATACTAAACGGCATTCCGCGTAACCAAAGCGCAAAGACACCACCAATTGCAGAAAGCGGAATGGCCGTAAAAATCAATAAGGACTGCTTGATACTGTTAAAAGTGAAATACAGCAAAACCATAATTAATCCTAATGCGATAGGAAGTGCTACCGAAAGCCTTTTGTTGGCCTCGATAAGATTTTCAAACTGCCCGCCATACGTCACATAATAACCGGCAGGAAGCTTAAAGTTGGTTTCTAGTTTCTCCTGTATTTCTTCAACTACGCTTTTGATATCGCGTCCGCGAACGTTTAAGCCGACGGTGATTCGTCGTTTTCCGTCTTCACGGGCTACCTGAACCGGACCCTGCTCGTAACTGATTGTCGCCACCTGTGAAAGCGGAATCTGCTGTCCGTTTGGCAATGGAATAAACAAGTTACTGACATCCGAAATATCCGTACGATTGTCCTGATTCAGCCGGACTACAATGTCAAAACGTTTGCTTTCTTCATATATTCTGCCGGCACTTTCTCCTGCAAATGACGAGCGGATAATCTGATTGATGTCACTGATGTTCAATCCGTACAAAGCGATTTTATGATAATTGTATTTGACAGTTATTTGCGGTAAACCAGTTACTTTATCCGCTTTTAAATCACCGATACCTTCAATTTTTTTTATTTTTGAAATTAATTCTTTGGCTTTGGTGTCTAAAACTTCCAGATCGTCTCCGAAGATTTTAATCGCAATATCGCTTCGGCTTCCCGTCATCAGTTCATTGAAACGCATCTGGATAGGCTGGGAAACTTCAATATTGACAAAAGGTAAATTATCCTGAATCTCCTTTTTCATTGCTTCTCCAATTTCTTCCCAGTTTTCATAATTGCTCCATTCGCTTTTGTCTTTTAGAACAATAATAATATCCCCATTTTCAATAGGCATAGGATCGGTTGGGATTTCACCACTTCCTATTTTTGTCACAATAGTTTTTATTTCCGGGAATTTTGCCTTTAATATTTTTTCACATTCGGTCGTCGTTTTTATCATTGACGTTAACGAACTTCCGGTCATTATTCTGGTTTCAAAAGCCAGATCACCTTCTTCAATCGTCGGTATAAATTCGCCTCCAATATTCTGGAAAGTAAATAAGGCGACAGCGAACAAACCTATTGAAACAAATAGAACCGTTTTTTTCATTCCCAACGCTTTATTCAGAATCGGGGTATATTTACTTTCAAACCACTTCATCATTCGGTCACTGAAATTGGTTTTGTGTTCTGTTTTTTTGGATAAAAACAAAGAAGTCATCATTGGCACATAGGTCAATGACAAAACGAAAGCTCCAATAATGGCAAATCCAACGGTCAGAGCCATTGGCTGAAACATTTTCCCTTCTGTTCCTACCAGTGCCAAAATTGGCAGATATACAATCAGAATGATGATTTCTCCAAAGGCCGCACTGTTCCTGATTTTGGAAGCTGATAAATAGACTTCGCTGTCCATTTCTTCCTGAGTCAGTTCGTTCTTTCTCTTGATTTTTGCCAAATGATGCATTGTAGCTTCTACAATGATTACGGCACCATCGACTATGATTCCGAAATCAATCGCTCCTAAACTCATTAGATTCCCGCTTACGCCAAAGTAATTCATCAGTATCACGGCGAAAAGCATCGACAGCGGAATTACTGAAGCAACGATCAATCCGGCCCGAAGATTTCCGAGAAATAATATCAGAACAAAGATTACGATTAAAGCTCCTTCAACTAAATTTTTGGTCACCGTTCCGATGGCGTTATTGACTAGTTTTCCTCTGTCAATGAATGGCTCGGCAACAACTCCTTCGGGTAAGGATTTGTTGATCTGCTCCATTCTTTCTTTAACTCTTTTAACAACAGCACTAGAGTTTTCGCCTTTCAGCATTAATACCAATCCGCAGACAATTTCGCCTTTACCATCTTTTGTCGATGCTCCGTAACGCAGTGCAATTCCTTCGCGCACAGTGGCCACATCACGAACCAACACCGGCGCGCCGTTTCTGTTTTTGATTACCACATTCTGCAGATCGGTGATTCCTGATGCCATCCCGACTCCGCGAATGAAATAGGCGTACTCATCTTTTTCGATATAAGCCCCGCCCGTATTTTGATTGTTTTTTTCTAAAGCATCAAAAATCTCTGTAATAGTTACTCCCAGACTGTTGAGCATGTTAGGGTCAACGGCTATTTCGTATTGTTTTAGTTTTCCGCCCCAGCTTCCTACATCGGCGACACCTTCAACGCCCTGTAACTGCGGAATGATAATCCAGTCCTGAATAGTCCGCAGTTTTACGGCATCGTACTTATCTTCATAACCCTTTTTGGCATAAACATCATATTGAAATATCTCGCCAAGTCCTGTAGATATTGGTGCTAATTCCGGTGAACCAGCATACTTTGGAATATTTTCCTCCGCCGCTTTTATTCTTTGAAAAATCTGTTCCCGCGCCCAATAAATATCCGCATCTTCTTTGAAAACAACTGTTACAACCGAAAGCCCAAAGCGCGAAATACTCCGCAGTTCTATTACTTTCGGAATGGTTTTTACGGCCTGTTCCAACGGATAGGTAATTAACTGTTCCACTTCCTGACTGGCAAGTGTAGGTGCCGTGGTAATAATCTGCACCTGATTATTGGTAATATCAGGTAAAGCATCAAGCGGTAACTGCTTGATAGAATAACTGCCCCATGCCAAAAGCACGAGGGTAAAGAGCAGTATAACGAACTTGTTCTTTATGCTAAATTGTATAATCTTGTCTAACATTTAAAATGTATAATGAATTAGAAATAGACAGTATATTAGCTGCCTTTATTCGTGCCAAAGCACAGCTTTCTAACCCGAATCCCAATATCTATCGGGACGGGCCTCATTATACTAATTGTGGCGGCTGCCAGATACTTCCGTAGAAATTGGAAGCAAAAATGGATTTGTAAGCAGGCAATTGTTTTTTAATGCTTTTGAAAGCAATAGGGAAATCAATAACTGTAAATTTTGGATAATCGGTCATTTGTGAACCGCAGCAGCTGCAAACGCAAAACGGAGAACATAAATCATTTCCTGCAGTGTGGGAATGATTATCAGCTGTAACTAATCCGGATTTCGAATGTGCAGAACCATCTGCTCCCATATCTGCGCAGGGCATGCATGAAAGCAATAGAAAAATGAGTGATAATATGATGCTTGTAAGTTTCACGATTGTAAAAATAGGATTTTTATTTTTATCCTAAAAAAATTATTTGGAATGAATCTAAAATGAAATTTAGCTTTTGAAGTTATTACCATTAAAAAACTCCTTAATTTCTTAAGAAGTTTATAGTTCAAAATAATTATGATATAGATCAGAATTACCGATTGTTCCCCTTTACAAGTTCTTTCCGCAACCGGCTTAGTGACTGTGGCGTGATTTTCAAATAGGAGGCAATATACTGCTGCGGTACCTGCCGTGCCAATGCGGGATAACGTCTGACAAATTCAAGATATTTTGTTTTTGCATCGCCAAAATTCAAAAAATCATTGTCCTTGATTTTATTGAGCAAAGCAGTTTCGGTCAGGCTTTTTATAAAAATAAACAGATTAGGAACCTCATCACACAGTTTTTCAAGAACCGATTTGGAAATGGTATAGGTTTCACAATCCGTCATCGCCTGAAAAGCGTCTGTAGAAGGTTTTGCAGTATAATAACTTTCTAAATCGACAAAAAACTGATTCTCTCTTACGAAATATTTAGTCACTTCATTGCCGTTTTTATCAGCTGCATACACTCTTACAATTCCGTTTTCGATAAAAGCTATTTCATTGCAAATTTTATGAAACTCCTGAAAATGTTCTCCGGCTTTCAGTGCTCTGCTTTTGTAATTTGATACGATATAATCAATGTCTTCAGCCGAAAGAATACCGCCAAAACCCAAAACCGATTTTAATTTTTCCATTTATGTTAATATTCCGTTTTCAAAAACACTTTCTGCACAGGCCAGTACAGCCGCTTTCGATGACAAAGGCTGCCACTGAAGTTCTTTCTGTGCTTTGGTGATTTCCGTTTTTCTTTTTATTCCCAATTCAATTAAGATTGGTTTCAGTGATTTTTCAAAGATAGAAAATAATCGTGCTGCAAAATTGGGAAGTTCAGCTGTAGGGATTTTTTTGCCGGGATACTGCTCTTTTAATATCATAGCCACTTCCTTGAATGTCATATAACCCGAAGAAGCAATATAACGGTTTCCTGCAGCCTGTGGCTTTTCCATCGCTTTGATCAGCAAATCTGCTGCCGAACGGACATCTATAATATCAAACCCAATTTTTGGCAGGGCCGGCGAACTTCCGTCTAAAATTTTAATGACGATATTTGCCGAGGTTCCAAAATCATTTTCCAAAACAGGCCCTAAAATAGCTCCGGGACAAACCGTTACCAATTCCAGATTTGTGCTGTTTTGTCTTATAAATTCCCAAGCCGCTTTTTCGGCAATTGCTTTACTTTTAAAATAAGGCGTAGTGTCATTACTGCAGGTTTCATCTGTCCAGTCGTTTTCGTCAAAGACTTTATTCAGTTCTTCTCTTGACTTTCCGTAAACTATGGCAGCAATTGACGAAACCATAACCACCCGTTTTACATTATTGGCACTTGCAGCTTTCAAAACATTCAGCGTTCCCTGTTTTGCGGGAATAATCAAGTCGTTTTCGTGTTTGGGAAGTTCTCTCGGAAAAGGCGATGCGATATGATGCACACAATCAATATTTTTAGTCAGTTCGAACCAAATAGCACTGTCATTAAGATTCGCTACTGCAAAAGTCAGTTTGTCAATATTCGCCGTTTTTTTGCCAATAATTTCCCGAATGGAATTTATCCGGTCTTTGCTTTGCAGAGTTCCTACTACTTCATACCCTTTGTTTAAAAGCTGAATAGCGGTGTGGGAACCCAAAAATCCTGTAATCCCTGTGAGTAAAATTCTTTTGTTATTCATCGTTCCTATGTTTTTTTTACAAAGGACAAAAACATAGAAGAGATTACAATTACCATTTGATAAGAAATATGAGTCAGTTATCCAAAACCGTTGCAACAACATTTATCAGGAATACCTATTTTTCGAAATCAATTATTAATTTGTCAATTTCGTTGTTAATTTCAGCTATTGAAACTTTATTTCCATTCCCAAATGAATATAAATCATTTGATATTTTTATTAATCTTCCCATAAGAGAATTATCATCAGGTGACCAAGTTTTTCCAATTTTGATCTCTCCATTATTATCAGTAATTAAAAAATAATATGATTCGCCATCTAAACCATGATATTCATCACTATAACTTTTTGTTTGTCTTGCTAACAGCTGAAATAAACAACCAATTTTTGTGTAAATATTTTCATCTATTTTATTTTTTTTACTTTCAAACTTTACGCTGTCTTTCTTTTTAGCCCGCCAATAGCTTTCAGTTAATGTAATGGAAATTACAAAATATTCTTTATTGTTTTTTTCGATTGAAAACACATACTCTTTTGAAAATGAAGGGATAGCAATAAATCTAGCATATGGATAACCAGACATACCTTCATAACATAATGTGTTTAAGTTTCTATAATAATTTTCTAAGCCTCCGCCGACATAAAATGTGGCAGGTTCCAGATGTTGTTTTTGTCCATAACTTAGTAGAGTATTTAGAAATATAACCGTAAAAATTATTGTGCTTTTCATTTAGGTTTTTTAACATTGTCTATTGATCAGCCCCTATTCTAATGGAGTTGGGATTAAATTAAGCTCATTATTCGATTTACAAAAACATTTCATATGCAAAAACAGCTTTCCGTTAAAGTATTGCTTAAATCTGTTGCAGCTGTTGGAAATAGTGATTCCCATTTATAAATTTAGCCATATTCGGATTTTGATAAACGCAGTATTTAGAATTATTGGAATGAATAGTATTAGACCTAAAGTAAATGACCAATATCTGAAATTTTCATCGTAGAAAAAAAAACTTATAAAAGTCAAAATTAAAATTACGATCAATTGACTAATCACATTGTATTTGTTAATTTCTTTTGAAATTATTGAAGCTAAAATTTCTCCTAAAAAAAACATTATTGACGATGCATTTATCAACAGAAAGAAAACTCTAAGCATTTTTTCAAATCCATCTTCGTACCAATAAACAGCAATTACAAGAAATACTAAGCTGGTATAAATTAGACTAGTTGAACTAGTAAAAAAAGTTTTTAAAACCTTATTGACATATTCGAAATAGCTTTCCTTTTGAATAATTTTCATCATGTTCTTTTTATTACGATATTTTCTTTTCTTTACTGCCATTTTTATTTATACACCTAAAAAGAACCAAGCTTATCTATCACAAAAAAGCACAAGGCTGATAAACATAAAAAGATATTGTATGCTAATATATAAATCATTAAAGATATATAGTATGCTTTGTTTTTTTTTATCTCAAAATGAGAAACAAAAAAAGAGGCAGTCTAAAAGTAAGGACAGCCTTTTTTAATTCTATTTCTATAATCCTTTTCCAGTAGCTGCGTAGTAAATTCCGCCATACAAATGCTCTAAAAACCAATGATTTTTATATACATTATCTATATGTCCCAAAGCAGTATAGAATGATCTCCCGCCATCAAATTCATGATACCATGAAATGGGGTGGAAATTACCCATTCCTTTTCCAACCAGATCATTTGAACCTCTTTTCCAAACTACAGCAGGATCATATGTTTTTTCATCAACAGCAATTAGATATTTAAGCTCTGATACTTTTTCCGGACCAAATTCGTACCATTCATCTGTCCATAAAAGAGACTTTGGAAAACTTTCCAATCCGGGAAAATCATGATTCAATATGACAAGTTTTGCAGTCTGCTGTCTTGGGTGTATGTAAAACATTCTTCCAACAAGCTTGGTATACCATTCCCAATCGTATTCTGTATCGGATGCGGCGTGTATTCCAACAAATCCTTTACCAGACTGAATAAATTTTTGAAATGCAGTTTTTTCACTTTCATCAAAAATATTATAAGTTGTGCTCAAAAAAATTACAGCATCATAGTTCTTTAATTTATTCTCCGTGATCTTTTCTGAATTTTGCTGCCGGTTAACTTCAAAATTATGCGTTGCCGCTAATTCATTAATTGCAACAACACCCGCTTCAATCGATTCATGATACCAGCCGGCTGTTTCGGTTATTAATAAAACTTTAAACTGCTTTTGTGCATTTATTAAATTCGAAAAAAGAAATAAAAACACATACAGCCCAATTCTTTGAAAATAATTCTTTTGAAAAATCATATTTATTTATTGTTTACTATTTTTTGAAGAAAATCAATTAATCCCTAAAAATTCAATATTCATAAAATCTAAAGATAGATATAAAACTGACAAATTGCTATAATAAATGCTTCAGAACAAATCATGACAGAATTTAACGCCAATTGAAATCACTTTGAAGTTATTCATGACCACTTTAAGCTTAACTAAAATAATAATCAGCAAAGAAAATTATTCTTTATTTTTACGCTTAAAAGTATTTTCTTATCTATCAATAAGTATCCAATGAAAAAATTCTTTCTCTCTGTCATATTCTTAAGTTTCTTTCATACCAATGCACAGCAGAATCTGGTTCAATATGTAAAACCAATTATCGGCACTGAAAAAATGGGACACACTTATCCCGGTGCAACAGTACCATTTGGAGCCATTCAGCTCAGCCCGGAAACCGATACAATCTCTTATGAATTGAATGGAAAATACAACGGCGAAGTTTATAAATACTGTGCCGGATACCGCTATGAAGATAAGACCATAGTCGGTTTTAGCCACACACATTTAAGCGGAACCGGACATTCGGATCTTGGTGATTTTTTGATAATGCCAACGCAGGGAAAACTGCAGTTAAATCCAGGAACAGCTTCTAACCCCAAAAATGGCTACCGTTCGGGATTTTCTCATGCTAATGAAACTGCCGAAGCCGGCTATTATAAAGTAAAATTAGACGATGAAAATATTTTAGCCGAAATAACCGCCACAACCCGAGTTGGCATGCATCAGTATACTTTCCAAAAATCAGATGAAAGCCATATTATATTGGATTTAATGGCTGGAATTTATAATTATAATGATAAAAATGTCTGGACGTATGTTAGAGTTGTAAACGACACTCTGGTTACAGGCTACAGGCAGACGAACGGTTGGGCAAGAACAAAAACCGTTTATTTTGCTATGGCTTTTTCCAAACCTTTCACTCAATACGGTCAGAAGAATTATGAGGCCAAACAAGCGTACAGAGGTTTTTGGGGAAAATTTGATCAGAATAAAAACTTCCCTGAAATAGCCGGAAAACAAATCAGAATGTATTTTGATTTTAAAACCAATGAAGCTGAAAAAATTAAAATAAAATTTGCAATATCTCCAGTAAGCCAGGAAAACGCGCTGCAAAATATGAAGGCAGAAATAAAAGACTGGGATTTCGAAAAAGTAAAAACCCAAGCACAAGCCATTTGGAACAAAGAACTGAATAAAATTAAAATCACTGCTCCCGATGATGTCAAAGTTAATTTTTATACCGCCATGTATCATACTTTTATAAATCCTACAGTTTATACTGATGTAAACGGTGAATATAAAGGCCTGGATCAAGGCACGCATAAAACTGACGGTTTTACCAATTACAGCACTTTTTCACTGTGGGATACTTATAGAGCACTGCATCCTTTTTTCAATATTATTCAGCCTTCGCGAAACAATGATATGGTAAAATCAATGCTGGCACATTATGCCCAAAGCAGTCTTCACATGCTGCCTATCTGGTCACATTATGCCAATGATAACTGGTGTATGAGCGGTTATCACAGTGTATCTGTAATTGCCGATGCGGTTATAAAAGGAGTTTATAACGGAGATCCAAATGAAGCTTTACAAGCCTGCGTTACTACTGCAAAACATCGGGATTATGAAGGTATTGGCTATTATATGGACTTAGGATATATTCCTGCCGAAAAAAGCGGTGTCTCGGTATCAAATACTTTGGAATATGCATACGATGACTGGTGCATCGCCCAGCTAGCCAAAAAACTGAATCAGCCTGAAATTTACAACGAGTTTATAAAACGCTCTGAAAACTGGAAAAATAATTTTGAATCAAAAACCGGTTTTATGCAGCCTAAACTGGCAGACGGTACTTTCAAAAAAGAATTTGATGCTTTGAGTACCAATGGTCAGGGATTTATTGAAGGCAACAGCTGGAATTACAGCTTTTTTGCACCGCATAATCCAGAAGCCTTAATTAATTTAATGGGCGGAAAAAAACTGTTTGCTTCTCGATTAGACACTTTATTTACAATGCATTTACCTGATTCGTTTTTTGCCGAAACAGAAGATATTACCCGAGAAGGAATCATTGGCGGGTACGTTCATGGCAATGAGCCTGCGCACCACGTTGCTTATTTTTATAATTGGACAGACCAGCCTTGGAAAACACAAGCGCAGGTCCGAAAAATTTTAAATATGCAGTACAAACCAGCTCCCGATGGATTGGGCGGAAATGACGATTGCGGACAAATGAGTGCCTGGTATATTTTCTCTTCACTGGGATTCTATCCTGTTGCTCCGGGATCTGATCAATATGCATTGGGATCGCCTCTTGTGAATAAAGCAGAACTCACATTGGATAACGGTAAAACTTTTACAGTTGAAGCCATTAATCAAAGTGCCAAAAATGTCTATGTTCAAAAAGTGCTTTTGAACGGACAGCTTATCCATAGTTTATCTATCAATCATGCTGATATAACTAATGGTTCCAAAATAACCTTCTATATGGGCTCAAAGCCTAAAATAAAATAGTCCAGTCCTTGCCAATTGCGAGTTACGTCATTAAAAACAAATAGCCTTTGAAATCAAAGGCTATTTGTTTTTAAATTATATCTGCATCCATTTATTCTACTGCAACAGGTTTCTTCTTTTGAAATTTGTTCTGAAGCCAATTGCGTACAGGTTCATCGTATAATTTCAAACACAAATAAGCTATTAGAATACTGGCAATTAAAACTCCTATACCTAATACATAACCATTTTCCAGCGAAACTTTATTGTCTACAACCCAAGCGGTATACCAATAAACGAGCGGATAATGCGTGATATAAATTGGATATGAAATATCTCCTAACAGCTTGCATATTTTAAGGGAAAACGGGTTTTTAATTTCGCCTCCTGCACCAATTGAAACAATTAGAGGAAAAACAAGAATAATACAGAAAGATTCATATAATCCATTCATCCATAAACTGTTTTCGTCTCCAATTCTTGGCACACTAAGACCAATTGCAATCAATAAACTGCAGACCCAGAAAGCCCCCTTTACATGAATTAGTTTTCCTAAACGGGAAAGCAGAATTCCTGCAAAAAACGGATACAACAAACGGGTAAACCCAATATTCATCTGTTCTAAATTCAATGACCATCCGCCGATTACATCGCCTTTTGGACCAAAAACAGTATAATTGACAAGTATTCCGGCAAAAATCAAAACAAAAACAGAAAGCACTTTGTTAGAGAATTTTCTAAAAATTAATGCGTATAAAATATTGGCTATATATTCAAAAAACAGCGACCACGCAGGACCATCCAGCGGATGCATTTCGCCCCAGCCCCTGATCTCCAGAGACGGCGGAATTGGAAGCAATGTGAAACCAATAACCATCGTCAGAATCAATTTCCAGACTTCCATTTTGGCAATCATCGGGAACAAAATATCCGAAGCCTGAAAATAATAGAAAATGGCTCCGATAATCATTCCCATAATAACCATCGGCTGCAAGCGGATCAAACGCCGTTTATAAAACTCCCATTGTGTCATTTTTCCCCAGCGGTCATCGTATGCATACGCAACAACAAATCCTGATAAAAGAAAAAAGAAATCCACAGCCAGATAGCCATGATTGATAATCTGTTTGAAACGGTTTCCGCCGTTAAACGCTTCAAAAATATGAAAAGCAACGACTAAAATTGCGGCTACTCCACGTAAACCGTCTAGAATTTCATAATGTTTTTTGGGTTTAATATCTGTCATAAAATAGTTGATTGTTGATAATTGATTGTTAATGATTAATGGTAACTGCAAAATACAAACATTTCATTATATCATTAACAATCAATAATTAAAATTACTCTTGGTGATTTTTAAGCCATTCCGTCCTGCGCTGGTCTGGCAAATGTTTTACAGAGAAGTTTTCGAACTTGGCTTCAAAACCTTTTCCGTCGGGTGAAGCTGCCATTAAACCGACCATTACAGGCTTGTTATCTTGTAACGGAGAATTTCTCGTCATGATATATGTTTTATCGTCATACGAAAAAAAGACTTCAACAGCATCTAATCTTCTTACGACTTTAATCCAAACAAAAGGCGGTGCTTTTTCCAGAGCTGTTACGCTCCAATCGCTTTTATCATGCGTTACGACAGTACTGATGTTAAATTTTCCGTCTACAAATTCAACTCCGGTTTTAATATAGTTTTTTTCATCAACCCGAATCATTAATCCCATTTGATCAAAACGAGCTTTATAATCTCCTGTTAATTTCACTTTTGCTTCAAACTCTCCACCATAATCTGCATAATAAAAAGGGGCATCATCAACGGTAAATCCATAATGTGAAATCCGCCAGTAATCACTGTTGGCAGTAACATTCATAATCAATGCATTGTTTTTTATTTCCCACTTTTCAGGTTCGTTAAACCATTGCATTTTGTTTAAACTTTGAGCAGAAAGATTTTGCAATGACAAACAGACAACTGCAAATAATACTATTTTTTTCATGTTATTTAAATTTTAAAACAATAAAAGTGTTTTCTTTTTAAACCATTAAGAGATTAAGGAAATAAAGCCTTTATGACTTAATGATACTTAATACCTTAATGGTAAAAAATAAAAATTTAATTTTAAAAAGCTGCAACTTTTACAATTACAGCTTTGCAACCAACCACCTTAGAAATAAATGAATCTATTGAAGTGAAAAACTCACTTTAGATTTTATATCTGCAGATGATGCTCCAATTAAAGCTTCAAAAGCTCCAGGCTCGGCAACCCACTCGTGTTTTTTATCGTCAAAGAAACTTAGGGCAGTTTTGTCAACAGTAAAAGTTACCGTTTTTTCTTCGCCCGCTTTAAGCGAAATTTTCTCAAAACCTTTTAATTCTTTTATCGGACGAACCAAAGACGATTTTAAATCACTGATATAAAGCTGAACAATTTCAGCCCCATCGCGGTTTCCTGTATTTTTTACTTTAACCGAAAATGTAATCTGGTCTCCGCTTGACAATTGCTTTTTATCTGCAGTTACTTTACCATACTCAAAAGTCGTGTAACTTAAGCCGTGGCCAAAAGGGAACAATGGTTTTATCTTTTGCTTTTCAGCCCAGCGGTACCCGACAAAAATTCCTTCTTTATAAGTTACTTCGTCACCGCCTGGGAATTGTCCTAAAGCATGTGCTCCGTTATCATTTAATTTAACCGGGAAAGTAAATGTCAGCTTTCCAGATGGATTCACATCTCCAGCCAGAACTTTAGCCAAAGCTGTACCTGCCTCAGTTCCTAAAAACCATCCCTGCACAATTCCGGGAACTTCATTTACCCATGGCATAGCCACCGCATTTCCCGAAATATTTACAAAAACCACATTTTTATTTACCTTAACCAATTCACTGATTAGTTTATCCTGATTGTATGGCAGTTCTAAGCCTTTACGATCCTCTCCTTCGGCGTCCTGATGATCGCTTTTATTCAAGCCTCCGAAAAATAAAACTACATCAGCATCTTTCGCCGCTTTTAAAGCTTCGGCGGTTAATTCTGCTGGAGAACGTTTGTCTTCTAAACTAACTTTTGCAGCAACTCCATTATACTTACTAGTCGGATCTCCTACGTAGCCGCGAGCGTAAACAATTGCTGCCTGGCTGCCAATTCTCTTCTTTAATCCGTCAAGAGGCAATACTTCGTATTTTGCTTTAAGCGAAGAACTTCCTCCGCCAACAGTCATCATCTTGATCGCATTTTCTCCAATGACAGCAATTTTCTTGGTTTTATTCAAGTCAATCGGCAGAATATTATTTTTGTTCTGAAGCAGTACAATTCCTTCTTCAGCGATTTTTAAACCAGCCTCGGCATGTTCTTTTGTTCCAAATGATCCAAAAGGTCTTTCTCTATTCATCGTAGTCAAGAACGATAAACGCAGAATACGGCGCACTTTTTCATCTAATTCTTTTGTTCCGATTTCCCCTTTAGCAATCATCGTTGAATATGGTTTTGCCAGATAATAGTTATCATACGCATTGCTTGTTCCCCATGAAAGTCCATTAGTCCAAGAACCAAATTCCATATCCAGACCATTATGAATCGCTTGATTGGTATCGTGAACTCCTCCCCAGTCTGAGATTACAACTCCTTTGAATCCCCATTCGCCGCGGAGAATATTATTTAACAAAAACTCATTATGACAGCAGTGCTGCCCTTTGTATCTGTTGTACGATCCCATAATAGCCCAAGCATCACCTTCCTGAACAGCTGCTTTAAATGCCGGCAGATAAATTTCATACAGCGCACGGTCATCAACATTTACGTTTACGGCATTGCGGTTTGTCTCCTGATTATTTAAAGCAAAATGTTTTACGCAGGCTGCAACTCCGTTTGACTGCACCCCTTTAATATAAGGCACAACCATTTTTGAAGTAAGAAAAGGATCTTCGCCCATATATTCGAAGTTACGGCCGTTTAATGGTGTTCTATAAATATTTACGCCTGGTCCTAACAATACATTTTTATTTCGGAAACGTGCTTCCTCACCAATTGATTTTCCATATAAAGAAGCCATTTCCTTATTCCATGTGGCAGATAAAGCAGTAAGTGCAGGAAATGCAATACACGAATCATTTGTCCAGCCTGCCTGATCCCATTCGTCCCATTTTACTTCGGTACGAATTCCATGCGGTCCGTCAGTCATCCAGTTTTCTGGAATTCCCAGACGCGGAACACCTGGCGAACTGAATTTTGACTGCGCATGAATCATCGCAATTTTTTCTTCAGTTGTCATTTTAGAAAGTGCATCTTCTACACGTTCATTAATAGGTTTTTTATCGTCAAGATAAACTGGAACTTTATTTTGTGCATTCACTCCGAATGAACCTAATAATAGTAAAAAAACAATCGTTTTAACATTTTTAAACATACCACATAATTTATTAAATCATTAAAATACTATCAGGACATTTTAGCATTTCCTAATAATATTGTAAAACTAAAACGTAATAGTATGTGTAGGATTTTTAAACAAAAAAAGTAGTGAAATAAAAAATCAAAACGCTGAAAAACAAATGATTAAAACAAAAATAAGATTAAAAAAAGTAGTGCTTTTACAATGAAAATCAGCCTTTCGAAGGTAATAATCCAATTTTCATAACTCTTTCCTCAAAATCATTTCGAGAGACAGCGGCTTTATTCCGGGCTTTGGTCCGATAGTTATAAATCGTGCTTAAAGAGTAACGAAGAAATGCTGCGATTTTTACGCTGTCTGTTATCCCAAGACGGATTAATGCAAAGATGCGGAGTTCAGTATTCAGCAATTCTCCCTGCTTCAATACAACCTGTTCTTCACTGATGAGTAATGCATTAAAGTCTTTTACAAAAGTCGGATACAGATTTAGAAAAATTACATCAAAGTTCTCATACAGTTCTTCCAGTTCTTTTTCAACCAGAGTAGTCGATTTCAGCATCTTGAAAATTTCATCAAACTGTTTGAGTGCTGCTTTTTTGTTTAGAATAACACGGTAATTTTCTAATTTATTGATATAACTGGAGCACAGACTGAAAAAATGTGCAATATATTCTTCTTTAATATGATTGGATTCAGATAATTGGGCATTTCGTTCCTGCAGCTGGCTGTTTGTTTCTGTAATATCCTTGTTTAACTCGGCTAATTTTTGGCTTGTCGCAAAAAGTTCTCCACGAATTCTGGATACTTTTTTCATTTGTCGAGAAACATAAATCACAGCCAAGATCAGAAACACCGAAAGTAAACTAATGCACAAAAGGTATATCTGCAATTCGCTTTTTCTTTGGGCTTCTCTTTCTAAATAAGCGGTATTTATAATCGAATAAATTTCAGACATTAACAGTGTTCGAAACTGAACATTGCAGTAAAGTGCGTCTTCAATTGCCGACTGAGTGAGCTTATAAGCCATATCAACATCGCCAATTTCGTAAAAAACCAATGCCAATTCCTGAAGTGAAGCATTGTCTTTTATAGCATTTTTAATATCTGCAGCAGCAGAAAGCGCATAATATTTTTTCCTTAGTTCTAACTGCTTCGTAGTTTCATAAATTTTACCAAAAAGGTACGTAATCATCGCGTACTGCGAATCTTCCTCTTTTGTATTTTCTAATAAAACCGATAATTGTTTTAGGGCAAGAGTATATTTTTTATTGAAAACATTTTTCTGTGCCTGGTTAATTTTAAACTCCAATGTTCGAGGATTTAATACCCCTAACAAAGAGTCTCTATATTTTCCTATTTGTTCAATATATTCTCTGCTTCTGCTATTTGCGTTATAATGCTCGAAAAATTCCCGATACACCATATAATAATTTGGAAGCAGTGATTTGGTCAATGTTTTCTTATTGATGCTTTTCAAAATAGCTTCCGATTCACGGTATTTTCCAGATGAAGAATATAGGTTGGCCAATTGCAGTTTAGCTAAATCCGAAAAAGCTTTATTTTGCAGTTCTGCTGCAATTACAAGATTTTTTTTGACATATAAAATTGCAGAATCAGAATCGAATTTTTGGTATTCAGCATATAACGTTTTGTTGTAATTGTATTCCTGTTCCTTCGATAGATCTTCGGATTTAATTTTTTTGAAATTCAGAATGCGCTGCTCCTTTACTTGAACATATTTCGATTTATTTTTTAAAGCATCATTTAACTTATCAAAAATAGAATCAGCCTCCGATGAATAACCCGAATAACTTATTGTAAGTAAAAAAAAAAGCAGGTAATTTTTCAAACTGAATAATGGCTAAATGATATGGATTACAAATATAATAAAGTGAATAGAATGTTTTTGATTTCTATTTACAATTAGAAAACATAAAAGCTGCTCCTCATATGAGAAACAGCTTTTACTAATTAACAAAACTGAAACTTATTTTTAATTTCTTAGAAAACTATTCAAAATTCTGCTGGTTATTTTACCTGAATAGTAACCTCTGCTGGTTTCAACCAAGTGCTGGTAAAATTAACTTTTATAGGCTCACTGCCTCCTGTTGACTGAATGTAAGCAACAAGATGTCCGTGAAATGCTCTCTGAACATTATCAGTATAATCACCCATATCGCTGTTATTTCCAGCTTCCAATCCTAATAAAGTACCTGAACCGCTCACTGCGCAGGTAATTTCATTATCAGAAAGTATTACAGGCAGTCCTTTTTCATCCAATACCTGAACGATCACTTTGGCAACGCCGTCTTTATTAACAGTGATATTTTTTTCATTAACCACCAAAGCATACGGCTGCTGAGAAGAAACAATTGAATATCTGCTTACAACCTTGTTATCATCGCTAAGTCCTATTGCTTCTAATTTACCCGGAGTAAAAGGAACATCCCAATAAATCACGCCTGTATTTTCGTCGTATTTCTTTTCTTCACCAATAACTTTTCCGTTTAATTCTAAGCGGGCTTTGGCTGCGTTAGTGTAACAAACCACTCTAATGATCTGGCCTTCATTGTAATTATTCCAGATAGGCCAAGCATCTTTAGAAAGTTCTTTTTCATTATTGCTGATGTATGTTCCTGCATAAATCATTGGTTTCTCAGACCATAATGACTGACGGAAATATCCTCTTGGCTTAATAATTCCGGCAAGATCTACTAATCCAGAATAGAATCCTCTTGATGGCCAAGCATTCGATTCACCTAAATAATCAATACCTGTCCATAAAAACTGTCCAAATATATGCTCGTTATTTTTTACTGCCAGCCATGGTCCCATATCATGAACATTCTCACTTCCAAAAATCACTCTGCTAGGATATTTTTTGTGATCCGAACCATATTTGCTTTCTGTGTAATTATATCCTGTGATATCTAAAGCTCCTGGATATTCTGTTTCGTTAGACATTGCAACACCTGCAAGGCCTGCTGTTGTAGGACGGGATTTATCATATTTTTTCACAGCTGCTACAAGACGTTTGGCTATACCGCCAAGACGCATTGCATCTGGTGCATCTTTTTTGTAACCGCCATAATTGGCTTGTCCAAAGCCGTCTTTTCCATTATCCAGAACAGGGTGTGAATACGGGTCATTTGGATAATCAACTTCGTTACCAATACTCCATCCAAAAACAGAAAGATGATTGCGGTCACGGCGTACCATGTCCTCTAAATCTTTCTCACCCCATTCAACAAAAATATCATTAGAACCTTCAAAACCTGGAGTTCCTACATTCCATCCTGTTAACCATTTACGTTTTGGAAATTCCCACTCATCATATGCTTCATTAAGAACTAAGATTCCTAATTCATCACAAAGAGCATAAAAATCTGGTGCCTGAGGATTGTGGCTTGTACGAATAGCGTTTACGCCTATTTCTTTTAAAGTAATCAATCTGGTTTTCAAAACCTCTCTTGGTACTGCAGATCCTAAAACTCCAGCGTCATGGTGCAGACAAACTCCTTTCATTTTCATCCATTTACCATTCAAAGCAAAACCTTTATTGGCATCGAATGTGAAATTTCTAAAACCTGTTGATGTAACTGTTTTATCGATTGTTTTCCCATCCTTTAGAACAGTTGTTTTTAACTGATACAGATTTGGGTGTTCTAAATCCCATAATTGAGGATTTTTTACATTTATTTTGACTGCAGTTTTGTTTTCTTTGTTGGCATCAACAAGCACTTTTTGAGAACTTTTGGCAACTGTTTTTCCGCTGTTGTCTAAAAGTTCATTGACAACTGTAAGATTTGCTTTTGCAGATGAACCGTTTTCCAAAGCTACTTCAACATTCAAAGTCCCAGTTCCATTAGCAACTTCTGGATAGGTATAAACACCCCATTGTGCAATATGCACCGGATTTGAATAAACTAACCATACATTACGATAAATTCCTGATCCTGAATACCAGCGGGAATCGGCACTCTTACTGTGATCAACACGTACAGCAATGATATTATCTTCTCCATATTTCACAAAAGGGGTCGCATCATAAGCAAAAGAAATATATCCGTTAGGGCGTTTTCCTAAAGAATGACCGTTAATAAAAACTTCGCTTCGGTTGTACACACCTTCAAAATATAAATAGACTTTTTCGCCTTTCTTATTTTGAGGAATATTCAATGATTTTCTGTACCATCCAATTCCTCCGGGAAGATAACCTTGACAGCTCGCCAAAGTTGGACTCAATCTCCCCTCCACGCTCCAGTCATGAGGAACATTTACTGATTCCCATTTAGCATCATCGTATGAAGTGTTTTGTGCACCCGAAGCATCCTCCAGCGTAAACTTCCAGTTGTCATTAATTTTTTTTGAATCCCCAAACGATATCTGGCTAAAAGCTGATAAGCAGGAAAAAATAAGAATTGGTAATGCGAGCTTTTTAATAGTCATTATGTATTTATTTTAATTATTCATTCGTATATTTTGATTGATGGTCTTTTCTTGATGAGCTTATTTTTTGACAGGCTTTATTCCTTCATGAGTAGGAGTTACAGGCAATATTGCTCCATTCTTGTCAAACTCCATTTTATCAATACAGACTTCCCTATTGAATCCAGCAGAATTTCCCATTGTTATTCCTTTTGGATAATTGAAACGGTGGTAAACAATGTACCACTCATCTTTGCCCGGTATTTGAATAATCGAATTATGACCAGTTGCAAATATGCCTGCTTCTTTATTTTTTGCGATAACTAAATTGTTTTCCGGGATAGTGATTTTTCCAAATGGGGAATCTGAAATTCCATAACGCACTCGGTAATTTTCGCTTCGGGTGTCATCTTCAGACCATAAAAAGTAGTATTTGCCATTTCTAAAGAATACTGTAGTACCTTCACGGAAAGTTTTATCCGGAGTTATTACCTTAACCGATTCGGGTTTGATAGAAATCATGTCCTCGTTCAATTCGGCACAGGCCATATAATTATTTCCCCAATATAAATAGGTTTTCCCTGTCTGAGGATCTGTAAATACGTCCGGATCTATCTGCTGTCCATCTGTAACTCCTTCAGGAAATTTATTTACCAAAGGTTTTCCTGAGTCTATAAATGGTCCTTCGGGCTTATCGGCTGCAGCCACACCAATTTTCTGGCCAGCTGTGAAATAAAAATAATATTTATAAGTGTTTCCAACTTTTTTCTCTGTAATACAAGGAGCCCATGCATTTTTCTTTGCCCAAGTCACATCTTTTTCGAGATCCAGAATAATTCCTTCATCTGTCCAGTTTACCAAATCAGGTGAAGAGAATGTCTTAAAATAAGTTCCAGACCAGCCGTCAAATCCGTCACTTGTAGGGTAGATATAATATTTAGAAGTTTTTTCAGAATACATTACATCAGGATCGGCATATAAACCATTCAAAGCAGCATTATTAGCAACCGAAGCGGTAACTGACCAAATTTCTGACGGCTTTCCTTGTATAGCAACCGTATATTTTACAGGCCCTTTTGTAAAATCCTGAGGTGTTTTTGGACTAACACTAACACCGGCAAGTTTTGTAAAATCAGGATTGAATGACGCTAAATTTGTTCCCCATTTTACAGGAAGGTGAACTTGTTTTGTGGCTGCGTCAAGTTTTATGTTTATCTTTTTTATCTCTTTTGCTTCAGGAGAACTCAAAATATCATCTGCACTTCCCCATTTGCTTTCCAAACGTGCCAGTTCATCTGCCGTTATTGGCATAACCGTTCCGTGGCGCGGGTGAAAATTCATCGTAACGGCATTGTCAATTACTGAGAAATTCTCTAAATCACTGGTTTTTGTAAACTGATATTTACCTTTGGTATATAAATCATACATAAGGATATAATCTTTCGAATTGTTCAGTTTAAAAACTCCAGCTCCTTCCACAGGATACTTAGTCTGCTGTACATATTTATCATTCAAAACATAACCTTCGGTAAGTTTATCAGAAACTGCAATTTTTATGCCTGCTCCTGCTCCTTCGGTTTTAAAAAACAAATGATATTTATTGTCTTTGAGAATAATTTCACCGTCAATACACGCACCGTTTGTCGGGCTGAAAAACAACTGCTTAGGCTCCGTTTCCAAATCGGTAAAATCAGCATTGGCGTAAGCATAATAAATTTTGTCAATATCGTTTCCGTGCTGCATAGACCAATAAATCATGTATTTGCCTTTTTTTGCATCATATATTGTCTGCGGTGCCCAAACGCGTTTTAAATTTTCTTGGTTTGGATATTTTTTTTGAATATTTATAATCGCTGAACTCCAGTTTATTAAATCATCTGATTTTAATAAAACCATTGCTCTATTAGAATCCCAGCCTTTGTCCGAAGTCATATCGGTGGCAACCATATAGAATGTTTTACCATCTTCACCACGAAGAATATGCGGATCTCTCACACCTCCGGTTGAACTGATCTGCTTAGAATCGATTACCGGCTGATTATTATTTAATGCTCTAAAATTATAGCCATCATTACTTACCGCGAAACGAATCGCTTCTTCATTACCTGAATTACCAGTAAAATAGGCAAATAAATAGGACGTTGTTTTTGCTTTAGAATTCTTTAGTTCTGACTTTGGCAGTTTCTTTTTTGAAACCGACTGCGCGTTAGCCTGCCCAAGAATAACCAAGGCAGTTAACAAAAAAACCAATTTATAAGATTTTTTGTTTTTGATGAAGATGTTTGAATTAGTGTTCATGCTTATTAGAATATGATTAGCTATTTAGATACTTTGACAATTTTGTACAAACCTGTTTTAACCGTTGGCCCAAAGCAATCCCAGCTATTCCATCCCATAGTCCGTTTGGGGGCACAGCTATGAAATTCGGTTTTAGTTTGGGATTGAACTATAAGGCCAATCATTAAAAAAAACAAAACAGGTACTCTTGTTTTACGAAACTTATATACAATCATCAGTATTCTCTTTATTTATAATTGCTTAAATATTGTTTTTTAAGTAATACAGCTATAATATAAGTGTGGTTTATACATTTGTAAATATACCTCAAAAAAATATCTAAAAGCTATCATTATAGAAAAATAATTCCAAATTAGAATTCATTCAGTTCTTATTAAAACTTTAAAATAAATCTCTGTAAAACCTTATTGAAATTCCCCTACGAATGTGACAACAGATCGGGCTGGAATTTCCAGATTATCAATCTTCTGAATGTCCTTTCTGCTCAAATTAGAATTCTCTGATGTTACATAAGGAGTTAATTCATTGTTTTTGAGTGTTCCCTTAGTTAAATCAAATTTGTATTTCTGATTTGATTTCCCGCAGTTTACCGCAACCACTACCAGTTTCTTATTTGCTGTATCTTTATAAGCAGTAATCATTACATCATTTGCAGCAGCCAGTTCGTCTTGATTAGCGACATCTATTCTAAGCATTCCCGGACGCACAAACAATGAGTAATTTCCAAAAGCCCAAAGCAGTTTTGAATCATGAAATTCTCCGTCATTTTTCACATACTCCGGTGCCGTTCCTCCTTTACTATTTCCGTCATCAAGATAAATCAGACCGTCTTTATAATCTACTCGGGTAAGCGATGTCCACCATTGCCATGAAGCCGCATTGGCAAGCGCAATATCATTGTGTATTAAACGCGCAACAAATAATGCCGTCTGCATGCCTAAATCTCTTCCGCCGCCACCGCCGCCAGGAATTTCAGCTTCTCCTGGATTTTCTAAAATACAGTATTCCGACTGCCAGTATTTCAATCCTGGTTTTTGTTTTACATTCGCAGCAATCAGCTTTCTGCTTAAAACCTGTCTGTCAACCGGCCAGGTTGTAAAATAACTATGTCCTGAAATAGTATTCTCGACATTAGAAAGTTTAGAAATATTCGTTTTTGTATTTCCAAAAAAGTAATCTATCTGGTTATCGCGGTTTTCTCCGTTTACATTTTCATACAAATAGTTGATTTGTCCAGATTCGGCAATAACAATTTTGTTATTCATTTTTTGAGCTTTCAGTTTTTCTGAAAGAGATTTTGTCAAATCATAAATTTCCTGATTGGTTGCCGGTGTTCCTTCCTGACTGTTTTTGTCACCATTATTAGCCATCCATTCCCATTGAGGCTCATTTATTGGACTGACATAATCAAACTTTACTCCTTCATTTTTCTCCAATCCCTGAATACTTTTAACAAAGAAATCGGCAAATTTTGGGATAGCTCCTTCTTTCAGATTCAGTTTATTTTTCTGCGTTGCAAATGACAATCCGTTGTTTGTCATATGAACTGGAGGACTGTTTGTAAAAATTAAATATTTTTCGACACCGCGTTTTTTTGCTGCCTGCAAAAACCATCTTTGTCCTTCCTGTTTTGAAAAATCATAAGTTCCGTCAGCATTCAGGAAACATTCGCTTCTTCTCCATTGATCTGAAACCCTGCTGTCTTCACCTTGTTCCATACTTCCTGCCCCGAGATTGAATCTCCAGATAGAAAGTCCGATACCTTTTGGATTTCCCTGTGCATCGATTTCTTTGCTAAACAGTAAATCAGCAATGGCATTCTTTTTTTGTTCCGGCCAATTTTTTCCAACAAACTGACATCTCCATGCATCAGAACCACCAAATCCATCCATGGTCTGTACGACATTATCAGTACTGATGCTAATTGTCCGCTGTGCAAAAGAGTGTATACTCATTAGCAATACAAGCGAAACATATACCTTTTTCATTTTTTTATTCTTTGTATATTAATATTATAACTATTATCAGCTTTTAAGATAACCCTCAAGAGATTCTGCTTATTAACTTGCGGGAAAATCTGTAAAAAATATCATAATCTAAACAAAAATCAATGCCTTACAATAAATTGTTTGACAACTGATTTTTCGTCATTTTTCAATTTTAGTATATAAGTTCCAGATGGAAGATCAGAAGTATCCAGTTCTATATTTTTACTATCACTATACGTTCTGTTTATAACAATTTTTCCTTGCATATCATATACAACAAGAGCTGATGCAGTACTATTCATTTCAGCAAGCCCCATACGCATCACCTCATCAGCAGGAACAGGCCATAATGATACGTTTGCCGCTCCGCTTCCGTTCATCTCATTTGAATCTACACCTAAACTGCTAGAAGCAAGAGCTGCTATTTCGTTTTCAGATAATGTGTAATTGTAAATTCTGAAATCGTCTATATAGCCATTGAATAATGGATCTGCAGTGTATTGGCTGCGGCCGATATAATTAAGAATTGGTTTAAAATCATTTGGGCTTACAGTCGAGTTATCCAGCTGTTTTACTAATTTACCATCGACATACATTTTTAAACCTTTTGTTTTACTTATTGTTACAGCGACATGTACCCAAGTGGAGACTGCTAACTTGTCACTCTCCAATTGAATCTCACCATTCCCATTATTGATTACAAAACGTAAATTACCACTGTTAGCATTGGCAGTTAAAAACATATTTTCATTCACACCATTTCCAAAATCAAAAATTCGCTGCCACTGATTTCCACCTTTCCAATTTACCCATGCTGCAATAGTACTTTCATCATGATTAGCCACATTTGCTGGAAGCTGCAAGAAACCATTAGTACCTTTCAGCGAAATTGCTTTTGAGCCTGTTTTTCCGTCAACAAAGGCAATATCACCGTATGAAGCACTGTGGTTTAATTGAATACTCTTGTCTAATGTATTATCATCAAATTGAAAATGTGCTATAATGTCTTTATTGCCTGTGGCTGCAGCCGAAGTTTCATTCGAATAAACAGAACGATTCAAAGAATAATCTACTGCTTTGATTACATAAAAATAAGTTTTCCCTACAGCAGCCGTATTATCGACAAAAGAAGCAGTTTTTATATTTCGGCCTATTGTATTGTAAGATCCGCCTTTTGATTCGGCTCTAAAAACTGTATAGCCGGCAACATCTGCATCCGTACTAGGCGTCCAGTCTAACCGAATAGAAGCAGCATTAGCTGTGGCTGTTAAATTACCTGGAGCACTGGGAGATACAAAATCTATAGGAGTACCAATAGGGATTAAACGCCATTGCTGCTGCGTCCCTCCAGATTTTTCAGATTGTTCAATATTATCGCCTGTACTGGCAGTCTGCAGACATTTTGCACTGAATCGGCTGCGAATATAAAACCATCCATCCTCGGAATAATCAAGAAACCACTGCTGGTTTACTGATTTAAGATCGTTCCAAACGACAATTTTCCCTCCATCGTCTAATGAATAATTATAGATATCCAGAGACATGCCATTATGCTGTGCTGTAAATGTAAAATAGCTAAAATCACCACCAATCCTAGAATCGACTGGAGTAACATTCCATTGCTGATATGCAGCACTTGAATTATAATTGTATTGACGAAGGCTTGAACCAGCTGAAGTAGAGCCATTCTCAACTTCCAATACTTTTCCGCTTTTGCGGTTTACTAATATATAACGGCCATTTATAACCGGCTGTATATCATCACCCCAAGTAATATTAACAACCCTTTCAGCATTGGTTTGCCCCTTTTGGTAGCCGGTACCCCCTGGCAATTGCATCGTATATTCACGCTGCGGGCCATAACCATCAAAATAAACCTCTTTGTCTTTTGATATAAAACGGTACGAAGTGGCCACAGCCTGTCTTTCAGAAGTTCCTCCAAATGCCTGCACGCTGCCTTGGCTTGTTTTATAAACTGCGGCGGCTGTCCACTTTGGACGATTTTCTGCATAAGCCAATCGTTTTCCGTTTCGGCTTGCTTTTACAAATTCACCTCTTGCAAGTTCGGCGGTTCCCCACCATATTCCGGTCTGCATGCCGTATTTGATGCCAACAATTGCTTCCATTACATTGTGTAATTCATCAGCGGTGGCATACTTGCCGTCAGTTCGGACTTTCTCAAAAAAACTTGCATAACCATCAAATCCACCAGCAAGCTGATGCGTATTCCCTTCATCTAAATTAGCCTTTAACTGATCATACCAATTATGAGCCAGATCGCAATTGAGCGTATTCCCTCCCGAAACACGGATAGCAGAAAAATAAGGATTACTTTTTAGACGAGCTGCAATATCATTAAAGTTTGTAACAGTACCCTGCCCCCATCCATTATCTGGTTCATTAAAAGGTGCTACAGATACTACGGTTCTCCCTTTTCCCTGAGCATATTTTGTACTTGCATAGATCAGCTGTTCCCAGCGTTGGGCATAAGCAGTACGATCACCAGGACTAAACCAGGAAGCTACAAAAGGGTGGTCACAATTGAATGCCACTTTTGTTTTTTCTCCTGTTAAAGCCACAAGAGCAAGACGTCTGTCCAGCCAATCTGTTTGACTGCTGTATGTTATTCCATCTGCTCCTACATAGTTGCCGCTTTGAAATTCACCATTAATCAGTTCACGAGTAGGCTGAAATGATATTCTTACAATATCAACATTTTCTTTGCCCATAAAAGATACGCCTCTGCGCATATTATTTTCATCAGGCCAAGCGGTATCAAGTCCCCATGTAACAGGAGCTGAAATACCACTATCAAAAACACTAAATGGCACTGTGTTATCTGTAATAGGCTGTGCTATTAAGTTATCACTTGTGCTAGACTGTGCATTTATGTTTATTATTCCAAATCCTAACAATAAAACCCCTAATAGGAAATATTTTTGCCTCATGATTGTCAATTGTTTTTCACTTATTTTAACTTATATCAGATAGATGCAAATTGCAGTTCACAAATAGCATGTACAATATGACTGCTAATTATATATACTTTTTTGCCCTGCCTTTTTTTGCCCCTAACAACACTAATTCATGAAATTAGGGGTAAAAAAAGCAAAACAAAGTTCTATCCAAAAAACATTTTACTTGTAGGTACCAACGTATGTTATAACTGATCTTGCTCCTATCTCAAAACCTGCTGCATCTACATCAGTTCCTTTTTTCAGACTTTTAGTATCTGAAGTTGTGTAAGGCGTAAACTTATTATTTGTTAAAGTACCTCCTGAAAGATTCAGTTTGTACGTTCTTGCTGTGTTACTGAAATTTACAGCTACAATTACCAATTTTTTATTCGTCGCATCTTTGTAAGCAGTCAGCATTACATCAGTAGCTGCAGCTGCATTATCCAAACCTGGTATCTGCACCCGCACCATTCCCGGTTTTACAAAGAATGAGAAGTTTCCTAAAGCCCAAAGCGTTTTGGAATCCCTAATGAAACCGTCATTTTTGCAGTAATCGGCATTTCCAGCTCCTTTTGACGCACCGTCATCTACGTGAATCAGACCATCTTTATAATCACCACGGCTAATTGCTGTCCACCACTGCCATGAAGTAACACCTCCAATAGAAATATCTGTACTAATAATACGGGCTGTCCAAAGTGCTAACTGTATTCCTAAGTCTCTTCCAGGACCACCACCGCCAATCAATTCAGAAGCTCCAGGGCTTTCAAGAACACAATATTCAGAAGACCAAAGACTAAGTCCCGGAGCTGTCATAATTTTTGAAGCAGCCAATTGTCTTGAAGTAATAAGTTCGTTCAATGGCCAAGCCTGCCAATAACTGTGACCAGATATTGTTTTCTTTACATTGCTCATTGAAGCAATATTTTTTGTAGAATTTGGTCCAAAGAAATAATCAATCTGACCCGATCTGCTGGCTGTACTGCTCACCGTTTTATACAATGGCTCATAAGCTCCAGCTTCTCCTACAACAATTTGGGAACTAAGACCTTTTGTCTGCAGTTTTGGAGATAAAACAGATACCAAATTGTATATATTTGCATTTGTAGCAGGTGAACCTTCCTGACTTGTTCCATCCCACTCATACTGCGGTTCATTGAAAGGGCTGATATAATCGATTGTCAGACCATGAACTGTTTTCAATTTATCAATTGAATTCACCCAAAAATCTGCCAATTCAGGCATTTTTCCATCCTTTAGATTGTAAAACTCTTTAATACTTGCATGAGCTTTACCATTATTTGTCAAATAAACAGGCGCACTATTTGCAAAAGCTAATAATTTTTCAACACCGCGCTGTTTAGCCGCTTTCATGAACCAAATTTGCCCAGCCTGCTTGTTCATATCATAAGTAACACCATCAGCAGTAAAACATTCGGTACGTCTCCATTCATCGCCTATATCACTTGCATCACCCTGCTCAGTACTTCCTGCTCCCAGATTAAAACGCCAAAGTGATAATCCAATTCCTTTTGGATTCCCATCAGCATCTACATCTTTACTGAATAATAAATCAGCGATAGTGTTTCTTTTATCCTGAGGCCAGTTTTTACCAATGAAATTACACTGCCATGCATCCGAAGCACCAAAGCTTTCCATTGTCTGCAGATTAGCATCAAGATTTACATTCAAATCTCTTGTAGTAGAATTAACTGGTGTTGAATTATCAGTACTATCAGATGAACTGCAGCTTATTAAAGAAGAGTTGATGAAAAGCAAGCCCGCAATCAGCAGGCTTACTTTATAATTATTTTTAACAATAGTCATATTAATAACCAGTATTTTGAGTTATTAAACCACCGCTTAAATCTATTTCCAATTGTGGAATTGGCCATAGTAAATTTTTGGCAGGATTAAAATTGATTCCTTTGTCTTGTGCTTCTTTCAAGTTTGTGGTTTCATAAGGATCTGTAGAGCTTAAGTTATATTTAACAAAAGTTCCGTTTGGTCCCATCAAAGATTCAATAACAGATTTTCCAGTGCTTGGGTCTTTCTCACGACGGATATCAAATAGACGTAATCCTTCGAAAGCCAATTCTAAACGGCGCTCTTTGTAAATTTGTCTCAATAAATTTGGACCAGCCAAACCAACTTTAGGATCAAGTTTTACACGGGCTCTGATAACATTGATATCTGCCAAAGCTCCTCCAGCATCACCTAATTGGTATGCTGCCTCTGCTCTTGTCAAATACATTTCAGCCAAACGGATCAATGGCACATTAAGCGGCAGTTTTCCATCTTTTTTGTCCAATGCACGACGTGTAGCAATTGGAATATAATACTTACGGCAGATACGTCCTGATTTATTATCATTCAAGCTGAATTTATGAGTTGGATTCAATACTTCATCACCATAAGCAGCTTCACCCCATTTAGTGATTGTACTTCTACGTCTAATCACATCATTTTCAGAAACATAGGCGTTTTCCAAGTCACTTGTTGGCATACACCATCCCCATCCGTCAATAACATCTTTTGCATCATTGCTTGGGAAGTTTTTCTTATCCTCGCCTCTTGCACCTGAAAAAGTAGGAAGCATAGATCCTAAATTTTTATCCTGTACAGAAGAAGACTGAGCCTCCAAAATTGATTCTACACCATTATGGTTGTTAACATCCCAGATTTTCAAGAAATCTGCTTCAAGAGCATAAGGCCCTTCAGTGATAACTTTGTTTGAGTATTGTTTTGCTTCTGCCCATTTTCCTTGAAATAAAGATACACGAGCTAATAAAGCATAAGCAGCCCATTTGTTCACTCTTCCGTTTCTGTTAACTGGAATGCTTTCTAATTTTGCAGCAGATTCTTTAAGATCGGCTTCAATTTGTGCATACACAGCAGTAACTGGACTGCGCTCCAATTTCAAATCGCCTGTTCCTAGAGATGTTGTATATAATGGAACAGCTCCAAAATTATTTACAAGCTCATAATAGCAATAAGCGCGTACAAACAATGATTCACCGATATATTGGTTTTTTTGTGAATCAGAAAGCGGCGATAAAGCCATTTTTTCTAAACCAATGTTAGCTGATTGAATGGTATAATAATGAGCGGTATAAATACTGTTCATAGATCCCATATTTTCTGGTGTAACAATGTACTGAGCACAAGGTCTGAAAGCACCGCTGTCCTGTCCTGTATTCCCCATCCATGCATCGTCAGTAGCTGATTCATTTGTCAATCTTGGTGCCAGTAATGTATACCAGTCGTTTGACATTAATAATCTATGCGTTAGTTCGTTTACATAGTTTTCGCATTCTGTCGCTGTTTGAAAATAGTTTTCTAAGGTTTGCTTTCCTCTTTGTTCTTTATCGATAAAATCTTCACAAGAAACTGCAATTAGAGCAAATGCTAGTACTGATAATATTATTTTTTTCATGTTCTTTTTTATTAAAATCCTACATTAACACCCATCAAGATTGTTGGCTGTACTGGATAATTCCATCCTCCAAAACCTGCTCCTTTAACTCTGTCTCCTTTATCAGGATCTCCTCCTGCAACTTCAGGATCAACACCTGTATAGTTAGTTACAGTCCATAAATTTTGACCTGATATAGACAATCTAAGTCTGTCAAGTCCAAACTGATTAAGGAAAGTATATCCAATCTGAAGGTTTTTCATACGCATAAATGACCCGTCTTCAACATACAATGATGAGAATTTTGTAAAGTTTTCGTTGTTGTCATTTTTAGACAGACGCGGTACAGAATTCGAAGTTCCTTCTCCATGCCAAGCCATATCTTCAAGCCCAGCGACTTTATTAGTCAAACTTGCACCATTATATAAGTCAGAAATATTTTGGTTTACAATTTCATTACCAATACTTGCATAGAAGTTAGCAACCAAATCAAAACCTTTGTAAGCTAAATTCAAGTTAAAGCCCATAGTGTAATCCGCCCATGGAGATCCAATTTTTGTTCTGTCCTTATCATCCAGCTTACCGTCACCATTTACATCTTTAAAACGAATATCTCCCACTTGAGCATAAGGCTGTAATTTGGTTCCGTGATCATCTGTATGAGAATTCAGTTCTGTTTGATTTTGGAACAGTCCATCAGCAACATATCCGTAAAAATATCCAGGTTCATCACCTTCAACAGTCAAGGTTCTGCTGTTTGATCCGTATAATTTTTCACCGTCAGCTGACAATGAAATCATATCAACGTTAACAGTTGTAAACGTAAAATCTGCACCATAAGAGAAAGCTCCTTTTTTATCTTTATAAGACAAAATCAAATCAATACCATTCGATTTCATAGAACCTACGTTTGTCCACATCGTTGAATAGTCTGGGAATCCGCTGTAAGTTGGAAACTGTTTCTTGAACAGCATATCTTTTGTTGTTTTTTGATAATACTCTAAAGTTCCTGAAATTTTATTTTTCAACAATCCAAAATCAAGACCAAAGTTAAAATCTTCCACAGTTTCCCATTTAATGTCTTTATTAGCCATAGAAGAAGGGTAAGAAGTATCTACAACTCCACCTCCGATAACATAATATCCTGTCCCAATATTTGACTGATAAACAGCATCTGGTAAATTCTGATTTCCTACTTTACCCCATCCTGCTTTTAAACTAAGATTATTTATCACATCTTTTGTGTTTTCCATAAACTCTTCATTTGAAATTCTCCAAGAAGCTGATGCAGATGGGAAATTCGCCCATTTGTTATTAGCCATAAATTTTGAAGAACCGTCACGTCTGAATGAACCTGTCAAGTAATATTTACTGTCATAGTTATAAGAAAGACGTGAAAGATAAGATTCCAAAGAACTAGACCAACTGTTACCCTCACTCTTAAAATTTTTGGTAGCCGCATTTAGTTCTCTCATAGAATCTGTATTGTTCGGTACTCCTTCTCCGTAGCCCTTTACATCATTTCCATTGTATTCTTCCATTGTAGCACCTACCATTAAAGATAGATTATGTTTATCAGCAAATGTTTTGTTATAGGTTGCTGTAGTCTGCCATGTCCAGTCATGATTAGTCGTATTCTTTCTTTCAATACTATTGATTTCTGCTTTTTCGTGTGCCGCATCAATTACGAAATCTGGTCTGAAAATACTTTGTGTTTTATCACCTACTTCGATAGATCCCTGAGTACGGAAAACCAGTCCTTTGATAGGTTCATATTGTAAATAAGCATTGGTATTCAAATTGTACTGATCAGTGTAATCATCATATCTTGCAACAGAAGCTACTGGATTCCAAACATACGATGGAGAACGCGCATAGACGCTGTATTCATTTTCGGTACCGTTTAATTGGTCTGCCGGTTTGTAAATTGGCGTAATTGGATCAACTTTATCAAAATCGGCCCAGTTCCCTGGTGAACCCCAAGTTTCGAAACGCGGATTTAAAGTAATACCAACCGAAACTTTATCAGAAAATTTGAAATCATTAGCAATTCTTGCCGTAATTCTTTCCCATCCGCCTACTCCGTAAAAAGAGTCCGATTTATAATAGTTCAAACTTGCAGCATAGGTGTTTTTTTCAGAACCTCCTGTTACTCCTATGGAAGCATTTGTTACTGGTGACGATTTTTTGATTCCTGTTCCCCACCAATCAGTAGTTTTTCCTCTGTATTGCTCAGCATTTGGCAGATACTCAGAGTATCCAGAAGCAGTATACGCTTTATTCATAATATTTGCATAGCTTTCAGCATCTGCCATATTATAAGGATTATCCATCATTTGGAAACCACTGCTCAAATCAACATTGAATTTAGGTTTTCCAACTTTACCCCTTTTGGTTGTGATAAGAATAACACCATTTGACGCACGAGAACCATAAATAGCACTTGCAGAAGCATCTTTAAGCACATCCATAGACTCAATCTCATTGTTACTCAAAAAGTTAATACTCGTTCCCATTGGAACACCATCAACAACGTAAAGAGGATCGGTGCTAAGATTTAAAGTAGATATACCACGAATCAATACTCTTGGCTGTGCTCCAGGACCTCCTTGTCCTGTTACCTGAACTCCAGAAACTTTTCCCTGCAGTGATTCAGTAGCATTACCTACAGTCATCGTTTGAAGTTCTCTTCCTTTAATAGAAGAAATCGAAGTCGTTACATCTTTCTTTTTCATTGTTCCATAACCTACAACTACTACTTCATCCAGGTTTTGTCCAACTTGTTCCAAAACAACATCAATTGCTGTTCTATCGCCAACAGTTACTATTTTTGTTGTAAAACCGATGAATGAAAACTGAAGCTCGGCGTCTTTGCTTGGAACTACAATAGAAAATTTACCATCAAAATCGGTAGAAGCAGAAGCTCCTGTTCCTTTCACAATAATATTTGCACCTGGAATCGGCAAGGCAGTTTTGTCCTTAACAGATCCTTTTACTGTTATTTGCGCAAATGCTGCACTACTGCACAACACGGCTATAAATAACCATATAAATTTATATTTCATATCTAAATATTTTATTTATTAAATGTTACAACTAGGTTATAACAAACTATTTTTTTGTTATAAAAGCTCTTTCCAGTTCAGTATCAAGAATTACTTTATACACACCTGGAGCAGCTGGATATTTAGCATTTCCGTTTTCACCTGGTGACATAGTTGCGATACCATTTTTGATAAGTCTCCAAGATGGATTCCACCATTGTCCTGTAAATGTTGCTTCTATAGTTCCAGTAAGCGTATACTCACCCACTAACTGATATGGATTGTTAGGATTGTTTGCTAAATGAAGTCCTGTTTGAACCCATCCATTCCAAGTATCCCAGTTAGCATCTTTGATTCCGCCTCCGCAGACACTTACGAAAGGTCTTCTCTGTGCTTCGTCATCATGCCATAATCCGTTAGCAATATTTGCCCAGACTTTACTTGACGGCGTATATTTTGTAACTGTGTACGCTAATGTATTTGGATTGACTTTTATTTTATAGTATCCTTTTGTTGGTAAAACAATTGGAGCTGCAGTAACATCATCTTTTAAGTTTCCTGATGCGTTCAATCCAAAACAGTGCGGTGCAAAATCTGATTCCTGCCCTAAGAAATAAATTTCTTTATTATCAGCATCAGCATAATATTTAAATTCGAAATCCTGTCCGTTTTTGTCATGGAAATACATTGGAACTCCAACTGCATCTGTAGTAAGGTTAGTTCCTTTTGGCTGATCGCATAAATAAATTGCAGGATACTCATTAGTAGCAACAACATTAATATTTAATGTTCCTGTGTTTGGAATTGCAAATTTATCTCTTGCAGTAATTGTCAACACATAATTAGCAGCTGTTACAGGCAGCGTATATGTTTTGTTGAAAGTATATGACTGAGGTGCACCTGTCAATTGTACAGTTTCATCAATACCTAAAGCAGCACATTTTACCTGAACAAAATCAATACCTGAATTATCGTTAACAGTGAAATTCACAGGCATTTGGTTACTTGTTGATAACAATACAACAGCTCCTTCTTTTGGAGTTATCATAGCTATCGCAGGAGCATCAAATTCTCCGTCTAATCGTAAATTAATATCCTGATCAACTGAATTATTAGAAACGTCTGTTACAGTCAGCTTAATTTTAAAAGCTTCAGATGCTCCTCTGTCAGCAGGAATTTCAAAGAAATAACTTAAATCATAAGTTGTAACCAAAGGATCTGCTGCAAAAACAATCACTTTATCTAATGCTAATTCTGCTATTTGAATTCGTACGCTCTTTAATCCTAAATCATCTGCCAAAGCAGCCTTGATTTCAAATTTTCTATTAGGAGCACCATAAATTTCTGTTGTGCCAACTGTCAGAGTAGGTTTTTCTGAACTTGGAAAATCATCTTTATTATCTTGACATCCCGTAAAAAGGACTGCAAAAAAAGTAAGAAAAAATAAAAATTTAATTTTTTTCATTTCTTTAATTTTAAAGGTTATTTATTGGTTTTTTAATTTTTAAACTATTCAATAGTATCAGGCAGTATTATTAAACTATTCAATCTTGTAACTGCTCCGTTTTATTCTTGTTAGTTTGTCCTGTTCATTTTTTATTTTCTAAATAAACAAGAGAGCTGGTTTTGTTTGGATTTAATGAATCAAATCATTTAAAGGATTTAACAGCTTCCTTTCTGCTAAATGTCCTTCTTTGTTCTGCAATAAACTATTGCAGTAAAAAAATGTTCTTTGGGTTTTTGTCATACGGTTTTTAGATTAATTGTTAGGGTTTTGGTTATTTATAAGTGTTTGTTTTACATTTTTAATTTTTAAGAAAAAAAATTATTCGCTGGAACTGTCAAAACTGATTCGCTGACAGAATACAAATAATGTTTTTTAATTAAGTGTTTTTTTAATATTCCGTCTTTCGACAGACTTTTAATAATCAATTCAAAATTTATTATAGACTACGAAAACGATTTTTATTTTGATTAAAATATCCTTTTACAAAACTTATTAAATTGACAATAATATAACGTTGTAGTAACTATAAGTGCAAAGTAATGGCTAGTTCTAAAGTTTCATGAGGGGTAAATTGGAAAAAAAAGGAGGTCAAATTGGCAATCAAATAGTTTAAAGTTCGAAAAAATACGAAATAACAAAAAATAGTAAATATTTTTTAAATGATATGTAATTATTGTTTTACAGAACAAACAGATTCATATTTTTAAAATAATAGTGTAAATAATCTATCTTTTAAGATTAGGGAGACATAATGACGAATAAAAATGAAAATACCAGACTATGATTATTTATTTTAATCTTAAACAAATCACATCTAGTTAAAAAAATCTAAAATACAATGAGGGAGACTCCCCTCCGATTCAAATATTATTTGACAATATTTAAATCGGAGTTAAAAGAGTTTTTGTATTTCTTGATATATTCTGACGGCGTCATTCCAAAAAGTTTAACAAACTGCTGCCTGAAATATTTTGGATCTTCAAAACCTACTTCAACACTTGCCTGAGCGATATTCATATTTTCGGTAAGCATTAACATCGCAGCTCTTCTTATTCGGATGGACCGTATAAACGCATTTAATGTCTGCCCGGAAATAATTTTAATTTTGGTGTACAGTGTTCTATGGCTCATGCCCATTTCGGCGGCAAAATTTTTAATCGTATAATCACGTTTGTGAATATTAGCCTCAATAACAGCAATACATTTTTTTAGAATTTCCTGATATTCGGCTGGAACCTTCTGCGTATTTTCTCGAAGTGTAATGCTATCCAGAAAATAAGTCCGCAAATTACTGCGGCTTTTCAGCAGTGATTCGACACGGGCGACGAGTAAATCATCGTCAAACGGCTTTGTTATATAATCATCGGCTCCGTCGCTTATTCCCTGCAGATGTGTTTCCGGATTTTTGGATGCTGTCAATAATATGACTGGAATATGGGATAAACTGCTGTTTTCTTTTATTTTTCGGCATAATTCAAGTCCATCCATAACATCCATCGCAATATCACTGATCACCAAGTCGGGCATGTGTTTTTTTGTCAGTTTTAAACCTTCTTCACCGTTATCTGCACTATATATTATATGTGTTTCTGAAAATAGCTGAATCAAATAATTTCTAATATCTGTATTGTCATCTACTATCAAAAGGGTTCGCTTTTCAGTGAGCATCACTTTATGCAATTCATTATCCGGAGCAGATTGGCTTGAAGCCTCAACAATATCTTCTACATCATCAGTCATTAATTCTTCGACCAAAGGACTCAATTTTGGAATAACAATGCTTATATGCAGATCTTCAAAATGATCCTGACCTTTTAAAAACGTGAGCTTAAAAGTACTTCCTTTTCCTATTTCGCTCGTACAGCTAACTGTTCCTTTATGTTTTTCGACAAAATATCTAACAATAAATAACCCGATTCCAAAACCAGAACTGCCTCCTACCGGCACTTTTGAATTCACTCTTTTAAATTTCTCAAAAATAGTTTCCAAATCATCAGCTGCAATTCCAGTCCCGCTGTCTAAAACTTCGATAATTACATCTGTTTGATTTTCGGACAAATGAAGACTGATTTCTCCCCCGGCAGGAGTGAACTTGAAAGCATTTGAAATCAAATTAAACAAGGATATTTCAATTTTCTCATAATCTCCTATTATTTCAATATTGTTTTCCGGTATCTGAAAAGTATAATCAATGTTTTTATCTTTTGCCTGATTCACAAAACACTGATGAATTTCATAACAAAGATTATTGACATTTATAACAGACATTTTGAGTTCATCGGCATCATTTTCAGCTTTACGAAAAAGGAGCAGCTGATCTACTAAACTCAAAAGTCTTCTTGCATTTCGATGTGCTATTACCAAATCAGTCACCGAAGAACTATTTTCTACATTTCCTTTTTTAATAGCCTTTTTTAATGGATTTATGATCAAAGACAAAGGCGTACGGAACTCATGAGAAATATACGTAAACATTGATGACTGCTTTTCGGCAACTTCTTTTTCTTTGGCCCTTTCTAATTCGGCAATTTTTACCTGATACTTTAATTTTTCCTTGTTTTTATTATATCGGATGTATCCATAAATAATTCCTGCTCCCGCCAGTAAATAAAAACTGTATGCCCACCAGGTTCTATACCATGGCGGTGAAACAATAACAGTGATAAGGCTTTTTTCTTTGTTCCAGCCTCCTCTAAAATTAGTTGTTTTTACTTTGAAAACATATGTACCCTCTGACAGCCTTGCATAATTTGCTTTCCTAGCCTGACCTACATAATTCCAGCTGTCGTCCCACCCGTCTAAATAGTAAGCATAATTAATTTTATCGGCATTGTTATAATCCAATGCCACAAATTCTATTGATAAAGCTGTCTGGTCATATGGCAGTTTCACTTCTTTGATTCTGCCGGAATCCCATTCAGTAATTAAATCGTTTTTATTTTCTTCAATAGGCTGATTGTTTAAATAAAAATCTGTCAGCAGTAAATTATTCTTCTGGCTGAACTCTTTTATGTCTTCTGGAAAAAAGGAGTTAAAACCATTTATCCCTCCAAAAAGAAATTCTCCGCTAGACAATTTCAAACCGGCATTGAAGCTAAATTGATTACTCTGCAGTCCGTCATTTGCTGAAAAATTCCTAAAAGTTTTGGTCTTTTTATCAAATCGGCAGATCCCGTTGTATGTACTCATCCATAAATTTCCGGATTTATCCTCCAGCAGTCTCAAAATCGTATTAGAAGGCAGACCGTCATCTGTAGTCAGCCTTTTGAAGGTATTTGTTTTTCTGTCAAACAGCACCAGCCCTCCTTCCTGAGTTCCCAGCCAAAGATTTTTATCCTTATCCTCGTGTATGCATCGTATAGGATTTCCAATTAGAAACTTTTGGTATTTTCTGCTTTTTTTATCGATAGCTAATAATGACGTATAATTACAGCCCCAAAACTTACCGTCACTCGCCTCAACAAGGCACTGCAGGTTATCAATGGTTTTATTAAAAAGCATAAAACTGTTTTTAGCTCTGTCAAATAAATACAATGAACCCTCATTGGTCGCACTTGCCCAAATATCTCCATCGAAGTCTTTATATACAAACCAGATGTTTTTCTCAATCTGTCTGGTTGATGGATTGTAGCACGAGAACTGGGTAATAGTATTTGATACAGGATTAATCCGGTTTACTCCCCCGGCCCAGGTTGACACCCAGATGTCATTATTATTATCCCTTATTATTCCTGTGATAAAATTACTGCTGATTTTATGAGAGGAAGCGGCCGTAGTGCTATAAATGGTATAGGTATTGTTTTTTTTGTTCCAATATTTCAAACCTGCTCCATCTGTCCCTATCCAAAGATTCTTTTTTTCATCTTCGCAAAATGACAAAATGAAATTTTCGGCGGGATCGCTGTCTTTTACATTATATCGGATGTTTTTAAAATATTTCGGACTGCTGCTTATCATGCTTATGCCACCTCGCAAGGTGCCTATCCACATATTTCCTGAAGCATCTTCGTGCAGACTCCAAATCGAATTACTTTTTACAAGCTGTCTGCCTTTGGACAGACTATAAGGAACCGCTTTTTTACTTTGACCGATCACTTTATAAATACCGCTTCCATCAGTTGTTACCCACATTTCTTTCTTCTTGTCAATACGGATATCCGAAACTGTAGAATTAACCGGCAGATAATTTGAGGATAAAAAATTAGTCCGTGTGTCAAAAGAATAAAGCCCTTCGTCTGTCCCCAGCCAAAGAACTGCATCAGCAGACAGCTTCATGCATTTTACCTCTCTCGATAATGAATAAACAACCTTTAGTTTTTTGGAATTATAATTATACTGGCAGATACCCACATTTCTAACATACACCCAGCAGCGATTATTCTTTGAATCATTTTCAAGAACCGTGGCATTATAATTAAACAGCGTTTTGCTGGATAGTTCAAGACCCACAGACTTTCCCGTATAGGAACCGTTCTCATAAATAAGTACTCCAAAATTTTGTGAAGCGACCAATACCTGATCTCTGGAAACTGCCCGAATCTGATGCACTACATCTTTTAAGTTCTGAGCGGCGCTATTTTTTGAAACAAAGGCAAGAGGATGAAAAATAGCTTCTCGTTTATCAAAAACGCAGGCACCATTTGCACCGCCAACCCATATATTTTTTTTAAAATCTCCCTCAATATGATAAATTGTATTGAACGCCAATGAGTTTTTATCATTAATCTTATTGCGGTACACTTTAAAATTATAACCATCATAACGGTTTAATCCATCATAAGTTCCAAACCACATAAAACCGTCACTATCCTGATAAATTGTAGTAACTGAATTATTAGACAGCCCATCAGATATATCAAGAAATTTAACGGAGTATTCTTGCGAAAAACCGTTTATAGAAAAAGTGAGTAACAGTATGAAATGCAGGATAAAATTCTTCAACGAAGTAGGTTTTAATATTATTTTTAATACGTGTAAAAAACACAATTAAAAGGCCAAATTTACCAATAACAAATAGAAACAGCGAAACAAAATGATTTAAAACTGCTCCTTTTTATTAAAATGAGCATGCTAAGTTAGCAGGTATTTGAGTTAAAAACAAACAAATCAGACTTTAAACACTTCTTCAAGGAACAGACTGTATTTTTTATAAGAATACTACTCTACTTGAAAAATTAATCTTCGAATTTTCTTAAATTTCCGGCTTGCCGGCAAAAAACTTTACTTTTACATATTAAAAAAAATACATTGAAAAGCTATATTCTCTCGTCATTCATCCTCCTGAGGAAATCCTTATTTTGGTCAAATCCATGAAAAAACAATTGGCTGGCGAAGTGGGCTGGTATAATAGTAAAAATTCTGTAGGGCACATTACCATCTGCGAATTCAAAGCAAATGAGACAGCGATAGAAATCATCAAAAAACAAATTGGCAAACTATGCAATCCTTTGATTCCTGTCGAGGTACACCTAAATGAATTTGGTACATTTCCCAACGGTGCCTTTTTTATAGCACCCAACAACAATTCGAAAAAGGATTTGAAGCACATCATGAAGCATTTTAACAAATCGCTTCAAGTTCTGGATATGAAAAAAAGTGATAATCCGCATCTTTCCATCGCCCGAAAACTGAGTCCCGAAAATCTCATTAAAGCCAATGGGTTATTTACCGAAGTTAATCTGCATTTTGTTTGTGACAGTGTCGTTTTGCGCCAATTTGATGAAAAGGTAAAACAGTTTTTTGCAACTCATACTTTCAAATTCGGCAGTAATCCGACTCCAGAAGTTATTCAGGGAACGCTTTTTTAAAGCTAATACTTTTTAAAAAAAGTTTTCGGAAGACTAAATTTAAGCGCTGTTTCTCAATCCGATAAAAGAGAAATCTCCGTTAGAAACTCGATAAAGATTTCGGATTTTGATTACTGAATTACTTATGGAAATTCCTCTCTGGCCGAAATAACAATATTGTGCATAACGAGGCTTCTTCTATTTTTAAAATCTGTTTGATCTCCAATAAACAACTCATTTCATTAGTACATATTTATGATTTTTTTGATAAAATCAAAAAAGCTGGAAAAGTAAAAAACACTAAATTGCAGTTTCAAAAGGAATATTATTTTTCCCAAATATACTATCAATGAAATTCACCATTCAACATACTTTTATCATCGCTCTTTTGTTTTTTGTCTCAGTCATGAAAGCACAAAAAACATCAATAAACTTCATTGAAAACGATTATAAACTGGCATTAGAACAATCCAAAACATCTAAAAAACCTATATTCATAATGGTTTATGCTGCTTGGTGTTCTCATTGCAGTAAAATGAAAAGTACGGTTTTAAAAGAACCCAATGTCATTGCTTTTTACAACAGCAATTTCATCAATGTAATGATGGATTCTGAAACTCCTATTGGAAAAGAATTCATGAAAAAATACAACATAAAATCTTTCCCCATTTTCCTGTTTTTGGATGAAAAAGAAACCCACCTGTACAGCACCGGAGGTGAATTTACCACCGAGGAATTTATTGCTGAAGCCCAAAAAGCTTTAAACCCAAATACGCAGATCCCTACTTTGGAAAAAAAGTTTAATGAAGATATAAGCAGCCCTGAAAACTGCATTATGTACTTAAGTGTTTTAAGAAAAAGTATTGATTCGGATAAAAGTGATGAAGTTACTGCCAGATATTTAGCTACCCAATCCAAAGATCAGCTGATAAGCCCTATCAACTGGAAAATTGTCGCATTTGGCGTGAATGAATTGAATTCAAAAGGTTTTGAAACCATCATCAGTCATCAAAACGATTTTGCCAAAGCAGCTTCGCCAAAAAGAGTCGAAGCCAAAATTCTAAATGTAGTCAAGAAAACATTAACCCAAAACATCAATTATTTAGATTCCATCGGCTATTCTAAAAACAGAATCCTTGCAAAAAACATCAATCTTGCAAAAGCAGATTCTTTGGTTTTCAAACTTGATTTACAAATGTATGAAGTCACAAAAAGCTGGAAAAAGTACGAGCAGACCACTTTAGAATCGGTAGAAAAATGGGCTTGGAATGATTACCAGACGATTAATAGTATTTCCAAAATTTACATTGACCATATCACAGATAAAGAGGCCTTAAAAAAGTCAATTTTGTGGGCAAAACGATCAGTTGAGATTAACAATTCAGCCGAAAACACTCTTTTATTGGCGAGACTTTACAACAAAATCAATGATAAAAAAAGTGCAATCGAAAATGCACAAAAAGCCAAAAACATTATTATCGCTATGGGATGGGATGCCAAAGATGTAAATCAATTTCTAAAAGAGTTAGGCACAAAATAAATCTGTTAAAAAAACTTTAGAAACTGAAAGCAAAAAGCCTGCAAGAAAATACTCTTAGCAGGCTTCCTGTTTGAAATAATTGAGTTAGTAAGCACGTTTATTTCTAAATTTTATTTTTCAATCGATCAGTTAATTCCCGTTTATAGGTTATTCCAATAGGCAGTTTTTCCTTTTTGATAAGGACAAAATCCTTCTCGGCATCGTCAATTTTATCGATTGCAGCGATATATGATTTATGGATTCTGATAAAGTTTTTTCCAGGAAGCTCTTTTTCTAATTCGGCAGTAGTAATCGACGCTAAATACACTCTTTTTGCCGTAAACAGCTTCACATAATTACCAAAACTCTGTGCATATAAAAGTTCGTCCAGTGCTATATCAATCATATAACCGTCAACCTTTACTACAATTGAATTGACGATCATTTCTTCGGGTTCAGTTTTGATGATTTCCATGGAAAAAAAACGCTCAACAGCTTTCAGAAATCTTGGAAAATAAATCGGTTTCAAAAGATAATCAATCACGCCGTAATCATAACTTTCCAAAGCAAATTCGGAGTAAGCTGTCGTTAAAATCGTTTTGGGATGATTCGGAATAATTTTCAGCAGTTCCATACCTGAGATTTCGGGCATATTGATGTCCAGAAACATCAGATCCACCTTATTTTCCCGAAGATAATCCATCGCTTCAATGCCGTTATAGCCCTGAAAAACCAATTCTAGCTGCGGATTTTGTTTGATATAATTTGCCAAAACATAATGCGCTGCCGGCTCATCGTCAACAATAATGCATTTTTTTGGTTCCTTCATTATACAATCTTTTTTAGCTGCAGTTTCAAATCCACAATATAAGTATTTTTATCGTCTTTGATGTCCAGTTCATAGCTTTTTCCATAAATCAGATTCAAGCGTTCGATGGTGTTTTTTAAACCTATTTTAGTAGAAACCACATCCGTTTTCTTCGGAATGGAATTGACTGCATGCAGATGAAGCAGTCCGTTTTCGACAGTAATAATAATTCGGACAAAACATTTTTCAATGGCGCAGGTACCGTGTTTAAAAGCATTTTCGATAAAAGCAATCAACAGCATCGGTGAGACTTTATAAGCGTTCTCGTTGTCAATTTTGCAGTCATACGTGATATCACAGCGATACCCGACGCGCTCTTTCTCGAGTTGAATATAGCTATTGATAAACTCCAGTTCATCTTCAAGTGACACACATTGTTTGTTATTGCTTTCCAGCTGATAACGCATCAGCTGTGAGACCTTCATAATCAGATCGGGAGTTCTTTCTGGAAATTCTAGGCTTATTCCGTAAAGTGTATTGAAAGTATTGAATAAAAAATGAGGATTCAATTGTCCTTTCAAAGCATTCAGCTGCATCTGATTGAAAAGCAGTGTTTCATCGGTTTGTTTTTTATTAATTCTGTAGAATTTAAAAACAATTATCGGACTCAAAATACAGACCAGAGTTCCCAAAACACTCGCCAGCTGATAAATATAACTTCTTTGATGCGAGTTTTGATACAAATGACATTTGGCAAACATATCCAAACCTGTAATTTCATATAAAACTATCGAAAACACAAATACTCCCAAGAGGGTTAAACCAATATATGCCAGCGGTCTTTGTTCTTTGAATAATACAGGAAGTATAAAAAAACGGTTGAACTGGGCATGCATATATAAAATGCAGTAGAAAAAAATCCCCATCAAAATGGAAACAAAAGAACTGAATAACATCCAGTCATTTTTCAGGGTATAAATCGTAAATGAAAAACTGACGACGGCAATTTCCTGCCACCATTTATTCTCCATTATATCATTAAACTTTTTGTTCATTTTCATACTTAAATAGTTTACAAATTAACTGCTATTTTTTAATTATTATTACCAATAAATGACCAATTGAATTGGTCATTTATAATTGCAGTACATCATTTAAGGAGGCTTATATCCGGTTAAGAGAAATAATTTTGTTTCATAATTTCACATTTGAGTTTTATGTATTTCAACAAAATTACCTTATTCATTTTCCTGATTTTTGCCAGCTCCGGCTTTTCACAAACCCTGTCTTTGAAAGAAGCACTAAAAACAGGTCTTGAAAACTACGGCTCTGTAAAAGCAAAAAGCAATTATAGCAAGGCTTCGCAGGAAACACTTAAACAATCCAAACGCGATTATCTCCCAAATCTGAATCTTTCTGCACAGCAGGATTACGGAACAATCAATGGGCAGAATGGTGCTTTATACGGTTTTAACGGTTTAGGAACTGCTTCTTCTGGACCGGCACTTCCGGAGCAGAACTGGAATTCGGCTTTTGGAGCATTATATCTGGTGAATATGAACTGGGATTTTTTTACTTTCGGAAAAGCACAGGAAAAAATCAATCTGGCCAAAGCTGATATTCAGGTTAAGGAAAAAGATCTGAATCAGGAAAAATTTCAGCAGCAAATCAGAATTTCATCGGCTTACCTCAATTTATTAGCAAGTCAGCGATTATTGATTTCACAGCAGAAGAATTTGAGCCGTGCCGAAGTTTTCAAAAAAACCGCTGTAGCCCGCGTAAAAAATGGATTATTGGCCGGAGTCGATTCTACCTTGGCGACAGCCGAAGTATCAAAAGCTAAAATGGCTTTGAATCTGGCTCGGAATTTCGTCAAAGAACAAAACAATAAACTGGTCGATCTGATGGGCGTTGCCCCGCAGGATTTTATTGCCGACACGCTTTTTGTTAATCAGATTCCAAAACAATTGGCTTTCGCCGAAAAAGCGCCAGACAGCCTGCATCCGCTATTGCAGTTTTATAAAACAAAGACAGATTACAGCAGTCAGCAGACCAAATTATACAAACGTTTTTACTATCCTACGGTGAGTGCATTCGGCGTGCTGCAGACCCGCGCCTCTGGTTTTAATACCGGTTATGCTATCGATCAGACTGCTTTTACCAAGAACTACTGGGACGGCGTAAATCCGGATCGTTCCAATTATTTAGTCGGAATTGGAATCAGCTGGAACCTGACCACTCCGTTTCGAATGAGCAGACAGGTACAGGCGCAAAAATATGTTACCGAAGCTTTGAAAGAAGAATACAATCAGGCGGACAGAGAATTGAAATCACAGCTGAATTTTGCTAATGATAAAATCAAAATCACTCTGGAAAATTATGCCGAAGCGCCTGTTCAGGTCAGCGCAGCTCAAAGGGCTTACGTACAAAAATCGACTTTATACAAAAATGGATTAACCGATCTGACCGATTTGACACAAACTATGTTTACGCTAAACCGTGCCGAAATTGACCGTGATATTGTGAATAACAATGTCTGGCAGTCTTTTCTGCTGAAAGTGGCAGCAACGGGCAATTTTGACTTATTTATAAATGAATTTTAATTAAAAACCAGATGAATTTAATACGTTTTGCACTCCGCAAACCCATCTCTATATTGGTATTAGTAGCCGGTTTATTTTTCTTCGGAATTGGTGCCATCAAAGACATCAAAGTAGATATTCTCCCGAAAATGAATCTGCCGGTAATCTACATTGCGCATCCGTTTGGAGGTTATACGCCAGATCAGATGGAAGCCTATTTTGCCAAAAATTATGTGAATATTTTACCTTTTGCCAACGGTATCAAATCGGTCGAAACCAAGAACATTCAAGGTTTAATGATTATGAAACTGACCTATTATGAAAATACCAATATGGCACAGGCCGCTGCCGAACTGGGTGCACTTTCAAATAGAATACAGGCTGGATTTCCTCCGGGGACACAGCCACCGTTTATCATCCGTTTTGATGCTTCTTCCCTGCCGATTGGTCAATTGGTTTTGAGCAGTAAAATACGTTCCAATAACGAACTGCAGGATTTGGCCAACGTCTATGTCCGTGCTTCGTTTACTTCAATTCCCGGTTTATTATCGCCGGCACCTTTTGGCGGAAGCCCAAGAACTGTCGAAGTTAATGTAGATCCCGATTTGCTCCGATCGCACAATATGACACCCGATCAAATCGTGGAAGCCATTCGTGTGAACAACCAGACTGCACCTTCAGGTAACGTGAGAATCGGCGATGTCAACTACATTTCGCCAACCAATAATACGATTAAGGAAATCAAGGATTTCGAACAGATTCCGCTGTTTAAAGGCGGGGTTCAGAACCTAAAATTAGGTGATGTTGCCACGGTAAAAGACGGTGCCGATATTACTAACGGTTATGCCTTGGTCAACGGAAAACGCTCCGTTTACATCAGTATTGCCAAAGCCGGAGATGCTTCGACCTGGGATGTGGTTCAGAAATTGAAAGCCGAACTGCCAAAAATTCAGAGCACGCTTCCCGAAGATGTTAAATTATCATATGAATTTGACCAGTCGGTTTATGTAATCAATTCGGTTAAAAGTTTAATTACTGAAGGAATAATTGGAGCGGTTTTGACCGGATTAATGGTACTGCTTTTCCTTGGTGACCGCCGTGCGGCTTTGATTGTAATTCTGACGATTCCAATTTCGATTATTTCGGGCGTTTTGTTCCTAAAATTATTCGGGCAGACCATCAATTTAATGTCATTGAGCGGACTCGCATTAGCCATCGGAATTCTGGTAGATGAAAGTACCGTAACGATAGAAAATATCCATCAGCATCTCGACATGGGAAAACCCAAGGCACTCGCTATCTGGGATGCCTGTAAAGAAATTGCATTGCCAAAATTATTGATTCTGCTTTGTATACTTGCCGTATTTGCTCCTGCCTTTACAATGGCTGGGATTCCGGGAGCTTTATTTTTGCCCTTGGCATTAGCAATTGGATTTTCGATGGTAATTTCGTTTTTATTATCACAGACTTTTGTGCCTGTAATGGCGAACTGGCTGATGAAAGATCATCCGAAACACCAACATGCACCCAATATTACCGACGATGAAGCCGAATTCAATCAATGCGGTTTAACACCTGAATCAGAGAAACAACTGATTACTCAGAAAAAAGAGTATGTTGAAAGAACTGATACTGACGGAAACGGAAAAATCAGTGCTTTTGAGCGTTTCAGAATGCGCTTCATGCGCACGCTTGAACGGTTGTTTCCTTACAAAAAAGCAGCTGCTTTAACGTATTTGATTGCAGCAACTATTCTAGCTGTTGTGTTTATTTCGTTCATCGGAAAAGATGTTTTCCCGAAAGTAAACTCAAGCCAGTTTCAGCTGCGGATGCGTGCTCCCGACGGAACCCGATTAGAACGTACCGAAGAAAAAGCCATTTTGGTTTTGAAAGAACTGAAAAAAATGGTCGGCAGTGAACATATTGGAATATCGTCTGTTTATGTGGGCCAGCACCCGTCTTTGTTCTCGATTAATCCAATTTATCTGTTCATGGCAGGTTCTCACGAAGCCGTTTTTCAGGTGAGTCTGAAAGATTATCATGCCGATATGGATGAATTTAAAGACGAGTTCCGAGCGCGAATCAAAAAAATACTGCCTGATGTAAAAATGACTTTCGAACCAATTGAATTGACCGATAAAGTGCTGAGCCAGGGCTCTCCTACTCCAATCGAAATCCGAATTGCTGGAAAAGACAAAAAACGAAATGAAACCTATGCGAATCAAATCATAGAGAAACTGAATAAATTTCCCTATTTCCGTGATGTGCAGATTGGTCAGCCGATTCATTATCCGGCGATGAATATTGATATTGACAGAACCCGTGCTGCTGAACTGGGCGTGGATATGAATGATATTTCGCGTTCGCTGATAGCTTCGACCTCATCATCAAGATATACCGAAAAGAATACATGGATTGATGAAAAATCAGGATTGTCGGTGAATGTTCAGGTTCAGGTGCCGCTGAATCAAATGAAAAGCAAAACCGATATAGGGGAAATTCCGGTATTGAAAAACTCGCTCCGTCCTGTTTTGAGTGACGTTGCCAAAATTACACCCGGCTATGTGAGCGGTGAAAATGACAATTTAGGGGCCATGCCATACATCACTGTTACAGCAAACATCAACAAAACCGACTTGGGGACGGCGACAAAAGATGTGGATGCAGTGATAAACTCACTAGGCGAATTACCTCGTGGCTTATTCATCACGCCTATTGGAATGAGTAAAGTATTGAGCGAAACATTAAGCAGTTTACAGGCTGGATTATTAGTTGCCATCTTTGTAATCTTCTTAATGCTGGCCGCTAACTTCCAGTCGTTCAAAGTGTCGCTGGTGATTCTAACCACAGTTCCGGCGGTAGTTTTGGGAGCACTGCTAATGCTTACGATTACCGGCTCAACGCTGAATTTACAATCGTATATGGGAATCATCATGTCGGTTGGGGTTTCGATTGCCAATGCGGTTTTATTGGTTACCAATGCCGAACAGCTGCGAAAAATAAACGGCAATGCACTCGAATCAGCGCGTGAAGCGGCGGCACTGCGTCTTCGTCCGATCATTATGACTTCGGTGGCGATGATTGCGGGTATGTTACCAATGGCAATTGGTCATGGCGAAGGAGGCGATCAGGTGTCACCGCTGGGAAGAGCAGTTATTGGCGGACTGTTATTCTCCACCTTTGCCGTGTTATTGATACTGCCGCTGATTTTTGCCTGGGCACAGGAACATACCACGACACAATCGGTTTCATTAGATCCCGAAGACGAAGAAAGCATTCATTATATCTCATCATTAAGTAAGTCGAAAGTTTGAAAGTCATAAAGCTGAAAGTCTAACGTAGTAATTCGATACACTTTTATTCTTTCCGCCTATTTATTAAAAAAGACATCATATAAAAGCAAAAAATGAAAAATAAAACACAATATAGCGCGCTGTTTTTTTCAGCATTATTTCTCCTTAACAGCTGCAATTCAAAGAAAGAAGAAACTGTTGTTACAGAAATCGAACCTAAAACAGAAACCTTTCTTTTGCAAAAAGAAAAACTAACCACCGAACTGCGTTTACCAGCCGAATTAACAGGTTTCCAGCAGGTGGATCTGTATGCCAAAGTGAGCAGTTTTGTGAAGGTATTGAAAGTTGATATTGGATCAGAAGTGAAGAAAGGACAGCTGTTGATTGTTCTGGAAGCACCCGAAATCAGTTCACAGCTGGCGGCAGCCGAATCGAGATTAAAATCGATGGAAGCGATTTATGCAACCAGCAAAAGCACCTACAGCCGCCTGTATGAAACGAGCAAAGTAGAAGGAACGATTTCCAAAAACGATCTGGAAATGGCAAACGGCAAGAAAAACTCGGATTACGCACAATATCAGGCAGCAATTGCGGCGCACAAAGAAGTTTCGATTATGAAAGGCTATCTCGAAATACGCGCTCCTTTTGACGGTGTTGTGTCGGCAAGAAACGTGAATTTGGGAACCTTAGTTGGCCCTGCTTCGAGTTTGCCGTTATTGACAATCCAGCAGCAGGACAAACTGCGTCTGGCGGTTTCTATTCCGGAGCTGTACACGGGTTACCTGCACCAGGGCGACGAAATGAGTTTTAATGTAAAATCACTGCCGGATACTTTTAAAGCGACGATTCAGAGAATGTCCGGTGCTCTGGATTTGAAACTGCGTTCCGAAAGAGTCGAAATGGATGTGCACAACACCAAAGGCAGTTTACTGCCCGGAATGGTAGCCGAAGTCCTGTTACCGCTTAACGCCAAAGACAGCACCTTTGTCATTCCAAAAACGGCATTGGTGAATTCAGCGGAAGGTATTTTTGTTATTAAGGTTGTCAATCATAAAGCCACCCGAGTGGATGTTAAAAAAGGAAGAGAAATCGATGATAAAATTGAAATATTTGGTGATTTGAATTCGAATGATAAAATGGTAAAAATTGCCAGCGAAGAAATTAAAGAAGGTGATGATATAAAGGAATAATCTTTAATAGTTAATTTGTGGTTAAAGTGCTGTAAGACTTTAGGGTTTTATGGCACTTTTTTTGTTTTGCAGTACCTGTTTTATAATACATTTTACGAAAAGATGTGGATGGGTTGTAAGAAAAAATGAATATATTTGGAAATAATAATTAGGCACAAACATTCACATATAAACCCAAATTCGGTCGGTTGGTGAATGTTTGTATCGAATATAAACGAGTTAGTGGCTATTTTTCCGCAGAAACAGATTAAATAATAAAATATTATGGATTTTGAAATTGACGAAATTAGAGAACTGACAATTGATTCAAATCAATTAGAACATACCGAAAAAACATATAATTTCTATTATGACGAAACCAATAATATTAGAAAATTCTATTTAAAGGAAAATGATTTTAATGATTCTTCCAAAAGTAATTTTGTACTTGGTGGAATTGTTTTTGAAACTACTAAAACTGATTTTCGAGATTGTTTTAATAAATTAAATTTACAATACAATGTAACTGAAGTAAAATTAAAAAATCTTGCTACAGGAGATTTTATTTCTTGTCTTAAATCAAAAAAGCTTAGGATATTTTTAGATTTTTTATTTCATAGCGATTTATACATTCATTATTCATCACTTAACTTTTTATATTTTTCATTAGTCGATATTGTAGATTCAGCAGAAAGCGAATCAATTGAACGAAATTTTGATTTTAAAGAAAATCGTGAACTAAAAAACATATTATTTAAGATTGCGAAAAAAGAAAAAGAAAAAATCGTTAAGTTATTTTTTTCTTTCGAATATCCTAATGTAAAATCTGAATCAATTAGCGATTTTGTATCTATATTAATTAGCATTTTAGAACCCTATTTAAGTGAAAAAGAATTCCAAGAAAAATTACCAAAACTGATTAAAATTCTAAATGAAGCTAAAGAGGTTGGTAAAATGCCATTTATTACAGATGAAGAAGACCATCAACTAATTAAAAATTTCATTCATTTTTATTTACGTACAATTTATATATTTAAAAATTCAAATCACGTTTTTGATAGAGAAGTGACAATTGAAGAACTTCTCAAAGACTATAAGCTTAAATCAAACACAAAAAATTTTAAAAATTATGTTTTTGACGACTCAAAAAATAATTTTTTTATTCAAGCATCTGATATATTTATTGGCGTTTTAGGTAAGTATTTTAATTTCATAAATGAAAATACAATTGATGAAATTAAAAAATTTTAGATATTTTAGATGATGTTCAATTTTCAAATTTTGAACTTATTTTAGATATAATTCAAAAATCAGATAAAAAAAACAGAGCTTTTATACATAATACACTTAGTAATGAAGAAATGGAAAAAGAATATATTATAAACAGATTCTTCAAATAAAACAGCCACTAACTGCTACTACAACGGATTTGGGCAATAAGCTTAATGGAAAAATGTTTTTGTATTTGGAGTGTTTAGCAAATCCGAAAAATGGTCTTAATTTAACCCCAAACCCGCTGTAGTAGCAACACGTTATAAGCCATTTATTTTATGAGAAACCTAAAAACAACGACATTCTTTTTGTTAATACTCTATTTTTCTTGTAAAGAAAATACTCCTGATATGACATTTGAAAAAAGTCATATGGAAATGCATCAAGAAGACGAAAAAATTTCAGAAGAAATACAAAATTTCGAAGCTGTTTTAACTAAATTATATAGCGAATCTGAAAAGAATCCTAATAGAGTGCTTTTAAAAATTGACAGTTTATTTACTGCAAACCAAAATGAAACAGATAAATACAAATCCCAAATTAAACCTAACATAAACCGAAGCTTACATAGTTTTAAGGCAGAGTTGTTTTATCATATTGACAAGTACAAAGAATCGATTAGGGAACTAAATTTCGAAGATGACAAAACTGGAAATACAGCTATTTCCTATGCTGCAAATTATGTAAAACTAAAAGACTTCAAAACAGCTAAATCATTTATTGACAGCATTGGTAATTCGAATGGTGACTATTATGCGATTGGGAATTATTATGAAAGTATAGGAGACAAAACATCTGCTCTTAAAACTTATAAGTATGGTCTAAAAGATGATAAATCGAGAAAACACTTTATTTATTACATATGGACTCAAAAAAGAGTTGAAGAACTTGAAAAAAATAAGCCTCTATTGAATGAAATTTTTTTTCCTACTGGAAATCCAAGTTTTGAAATTTGTGAGATTTGTAATGTTGATAATGAAAAAAGAGAGAAGATCATGAATCTATTGATAAAGATGCCCGAAAATCAAAATTGGTCTTCAACTACCATTTTAGAATCTCCATATGATAGTGGAAAAGATTATTATTGGATTAGAGTAACAGCAGGAAATAGAGAAAGAAACTATTACGTTTATCCAAAGAATTATGAAATAAAATACTTTAATGCAAAAACTAAAACTTTGAAGACACTGGAAGAGTGGCGAAAAGGAAATAAAAACGGCTTATAACCGTCGTTTGGTAATATGGCGGGATTAGGTTTAATTTAAAGATGGTTTTGTACTTGGAAAATAGTCATTAACTGAAAGATTTTGCTTCCTTAAATCCGCCTCATCGCATTCTAACGACGGAAAAGCGGAAAAATGAAAGGAATTAATACAAAAAAATAGTTTTTTTTTTTAAATATATGATTTACAGAACATTAATAAAAAGTTAGTTAGGATTTTAGTTGAAAACGACAGAATTATGAAATTAATAAAAACACGCATTGTCTTAATAATAACTTCTATAATTATTTATTCTTGTAAAGAAAACAAATTAGAAAGCAATTCAATAGACTCTATACAAACCAAAAATTCAGAAGTTTCATTAGACATTAATGAAGACAAATTGAAGTTTTCAATTGATGATACAATAAAGAATTCAAAAACATATTTTTTTTCAAACTCTAAATCTAAAGACTTGTTTTTGTTGACTATTAATCCTGGAACTATTGAGAGTTCAAAGTCAGAATTAAAAATTATTACAAAAGAAAATGAAATTATTTACAAAGAATCTTTTCAAACATATTACTTCATAAAAGGTATAGAAGAGCCCAAAACAATTCCGACTAGTTCTCAAAAGGAATATGAAAAATACATCAAAAAATATATAAAGTCTTTAACTGCCAATCAATACAAATCTTATTTCAACAAGAACGTTAATGATTTCTTTGATAATGCTGTATATCCGATTCAAAAAAAGAAATATAACGAAATAAAAGATTGGGAAGAAGATATTGAAGATAAAGAATTTCTTAATGAAGTTTTTACTGATTCAACAGTAAATGTTATTGACATAGTTTGCTTTGACTGTGATGAAGGCGGAAAAATGATTGGATATTCAAAAAAAAACAACAAAGTAAAAACACTTTTAGAACATGATTAAATAAAAACGTCCTACAACCGTCGTTGGCAATATGGCGGGATTTGGCTTAATTTAAAGATGATTTTGTACTTGGAAAATTAGTCATTAATTAAAAGATTACGATTCCTTAATCCATCACAACGTTAAGCGAAATTGCACAAAAAAATCAGTAGAAATGACACCGCCTGAAACAACTTTTTTTGAAAATATAATTAATCAACTTAGCATTGAAAGATATGATTTGCTACATCATAACTTTGCCAAGATTGATTTAGATACCTTTTTTGACATTGTCAATGATGATTTTATTGAAAGAATGCACAAAGTATTTCAAAACATAAATTCAATACTTCAAAAATCAAATTTTAATTCAGATTTACTTTTTTTTTATTGGACATTAGCCGATCAAATATATCATGGAGAAAATTTTGATCAATTCGATAATGAATTGTCAGAAGCCAAAAGAATTTTAAAACAAAGTGATTTGAAATCTGAATATAAAGATTTATTACTTCAGAAAATTGAACAACATTATTCGTTGTAAAAATAAATCCGACCGCGCAGATCTACGAAACGATCACGCAGAATTGCATTCTATGCCCGCAAAGTGATGCAGACAAAGCATATAAAAATATTCAATTGCCAATTCGAATGGGCACATTTTGCAAAACTGCTCTAACGAGTGCTTGCCTCTGCGCCTCTGCCAGAAATTAGGCAAAGGCGCAAAGAACATAAAGGATAAAGTTTTTGAAAAACATTCAAAACTAATTTATTCTGTAAAATGGTACTAGTCACAGATAGTCATATAAAATTATGATTAGACATGTAAAAAAATAGACTGAAAAAAACCTTTCTTGCAACGAATATGTTAAAGTATATCATACAACATATTTTTTGAAATTTCAGCAATATTTTAGCACTAAAACCGTACGAAAAATTGATGTGACTAATAATATTGACACTATACGCCGGCTAATTTTAAAATATATCGAAATTGATGATTTGGAGTGGCTCTATTGCTCTTCTCTTTTCAGTATTGAATATATCAATAAAAAAGATGTTCTTCTTCTTCAGGGTTCGACATGTAGGAATGTCTATTTTGTTATTAGCGGATTGCTTCGAATTTATTTTGTGAATTACAAAGGAGAAGAGAAAACATTTCATTTTTCGATTGAAAATACTTTTGCAGCTGATTATGAAAGCTTTCTAAAAGATATTCCTTCAAGTTTTGCTATTCAAGCTCTGGAGGATACAATTGTAATGAAGATTACTCTTGAAAAACTGGAGGATTTTTATAAAAAAGTAAGAAATGGTGAAAAACTTGGCAGACTAATTGCTGAAGACTATTTTTTTATTGTTAGTGATAAAATAAAAGCAATTTATACCCAGACTCCCATAGAAAGATACAATGCAATGAATGCAAAATTTCCAAAAATATTGCAGCGCATCCCACAACATTATATTGCTTCTTATCTTAATATTAGTTCCGTTCATCTTAGCCGCTTAAAGAAATACGCTGCAGAAGAATAATTACAAATCGATAACAAATGTTATCAGTTTAATCCGCTTTACATTGTTCCTTTGTGTTATAATTAATGAAAATCAATCATTAACTAATTTGCTATAGTCTTTCAAAGTGGTTTATAAAATACCTGAATTAAGATTTTTTTTATTAAAACTATATTATAACTAATAGTTATATTCTATGATTAAAATTGTAAGAAAATCAAATTAATATAATATAGTTTTACTGAAAATAATTTTCCCATTACGTATAAAAACTAAGCATACTTTGAATTGAGTAAAATCTATTTCTAGCAAACTTCTACATTTTTTATTCCAAACTAAGATATTCTATCTTAACAACTATTAACATACTATGTTTACAATTCTTACCTATAACAACGTCCAATTTCGCTATGGTTCAAAAAGCTGGAATTACACTTTTGATGAAATTGAAGAACTGAGTCTAGTAAAAAAAAACAAATCCTACAGTAAAGAGAATTTTGCTTTTATCTCTGTTACAGCACTAGCCTATTATTTTATGCTTTTCTCAAATTTAATGGATCTGTATTATATAATCCCAGCCATCTTGTGCTATTCCGTCATTATTACATTGCGTTTTCATGACACTTCTAAATTTGAATTTTATGTATTTGTAAAAGACATTTATAACAAAGAAACTATAATTAAAATTAAGACAACAGACAGAACAAAAATTGGTAAACACATTGATTTATATTTGGATTTAAAGTTCAAAAAATTAGTTTCCCAAGAAATTTAATACCTCAAACAGCTTATGTTATATACAGGAATTTCCCAATACGATTTTGTTTTAATAGGCATAGCGGTAGTTTATGGTTTTATTATTACAACAAAGAAAAAATAAAAAAATATTTTTAAACCCTACTTTTAAAATATTTCAAAATTGAACATTTAAAAGACTCTGCATTTGTATTGAACCCAAATACAAACTACATGGATAAAAACACCCCAAATAATATGAGTACTTCATCTATTAAAAAAAAGATAAAAAACATTAGAGAGCTGAAAAATTACACTCAGGAATATATGGCTGAACAGTTAGGTATCACTCAAGCAGGTTACAGCAAAATTGAAAAAGGCAAAACAGATTTAGGATACAGTAAACTCGAAGAAATTGCCAATGTGTTTGGGCTTACTGTAGAAGCAATAATTAGTTTTGATACTCAAAAATATTTTAATAGTTTTAATAATGTGAACGGGAATTACAATGGCAATATTCTTATAAACTCAGAAAATCAAACAACATTAAAAAAACTTTATGAAGATAAAATTATCCTTTTAGAAAAGCTTCTAAAAAGAACCAATTCAGAACTAGAACGCTATGTGGATCAGTATGGTGAATTAAAATAATTACCATCTCAGAAAGTTTCTGATAATAAGTGTAAAAATTTAATTAAAAAAGACCCGATAGCGATATAGACAACGATAGCACAGAATTGCATTCTGAGCCCACAAAGTACAGCAAACAAAGCATATAAAAATGTTTTAATTACCAATTAGAGTGGGCTAAGTTTGTAAAACTGCGCTAACGAGCACGCAGAACTAACGGCTTATTAATTTCCCGAAGATTGTTATTTGTTCAGTGCGCAATTATTCAGGTGTAGAAAATGATTTAGATGTGGTATGCTGCATTTATTTTGATGTTTTTAGAAATTCAAAAGACAATTATTCTTGCTCTGCTTTACAGGGACAGAAAACAATTCACTATGCAGATTAATTGAAACAGCAATTCTTCCATTGACTGGTTTTAATTCGGATAGTGATGTAACCGCAAAAAAATCAATCAGCATACAGTACAAAAATAATTGATAAAATATTTGAATTTCTTAAGTATTGGATTGTTTTCCATAAATCGAACCATACTCAAACAATTAACTTTGTATAATGGAATAACGCACTTATAATTAAAAAAATATGGAAACTATAAATGTAAAAGCTTACGGAACCGCATCGGCTGATGCGGCTCTGGCACAAATGGATATCCAGCGCAGAACCGTTACGGCAAAGGATATTGAAATTGATATTCTGTATTGTGGTGTCTGCCACTCTGATCTGCACACCGCCAGAAACGACTGGGGATTTACAACTTACCCAACTGTTGTTGGTCACGAAATTGTAGGGAAAGTGACCAAAGTAGGAAGCGAAGTAACGAAACTAAAAGTGGGTGATTTTGCAGCTGTGGGCTGTATGGTAGATTCGTGCCAGACTTGTGACAGCTGCAGACAGGATTTGGAGCAATATTGTTCGAATGGATTTACAGGAACTTATAATGGTAAAGACAAACATTTGGGAGGAATGACCCTTGGCGGTTATTCGGAGAAAATTGTGGTAGAGGAACATTTTGTCCTGAAAGTGCCAGCAAATCTTGATTTGGCCGCCACAGCGCCTTTATTATGTGCAGGAATTACAACCTGGTCACCGCTCCGTCACTGGAAAGCAGGGAAAGGAAGTAAAGTAGCCGTTGTAGGATTGGGCGGACTTGGTCACATGGCAATAAAGCTGGCCAAAGGTCTTGGTGCCGAAGTAACGCTGTTTTCGAGAACTCCGGGAAAAGAAAAAGATGCTTTGGAACTGGGTGCCGATTCAGTAATTATTTCTACTGAAGCGGATCAAATGAGAGCTGTAAACGGAAAATTTGATTTAATCATCGATACCGTTCCTTATATCCATGATATCAATCCTTATGTGGGAACTTTGAACACAAATGGAACACTCGTAATTGTAGGCTATCTTGGAGGAATAGAACCGTTTCTAAACACAGTTCCGATGATAATGGGACGGAAATCGGTAGCAGGATCTTTAATTGGCGGTATTGCCGAAACTCAAGAGATGCTCGATTTTTGCGGTGAACACAACATTGTTTCCGAAATTGAATTAATCAAAATACAGGACATCAACGAGGCTTATGAAAGAATGCTGAAAAGCGATGTCCGTTATCGTTTTGTGATAGATATGGCATCACTTAAATAAGCTGCTGTCATTCTAACTTTTAAGACTTCAGTAACTTTACCGCTAGTTCCTCAGTGGCTCAAAAAAAAAACCGTTATCACTTAAATATAAGCGGTAACGGTTTGCTGAAAAAAAATTAACCCTGTCTCAGATCTGCACAACGATAGCGAACTGACGAAGTAATACTAAGTTATCGGAGTTTTGCTGACAAAAATTATGACCCAGACCTTGTGAATTTTCTTTTTTCTAAAACTAAACCACTATGGACTGAAAGTCCGTAGATTTGGTTAGGCAGACTGAAAGTCTGCAAGATTGGATTGCGAAAATTGATTAAATTTTGCCACAGATT
>NZ_JADKPR010000008.1 GCF_015351475.1 Flavobacterium sp. HJJ
TCCCTTTTTCCGTTTAAACAATGCCTTTTTTCGATTATTTTCTGTTTATTTTTTAACACTCTGGTAACCTTGGGATTATAATTACCGTTTTTGAGGATTTTTGAATTACAGAAGGTAATCTGGGCGGGTTTTGTCGTTTTTGGCAGGATTCCAGGGAGTTCTTTAGCGATTATTCAGAACCAAGGAATAGTCCTGTCCTGCGAGTATCCCTCCTTTGGAGGGGAATCTGAGCGGACTTTACTTGTTTTTCTTTTCAAAATAACATATACATACATATAAGTACCGACTATCTTCTCTAACACAAAAGCCCTAATAGAAACGGAAATCATGAAAAAACCATAATTCAGCAATCAACATGGAAGTCAATAGCAGGATGAAGTTACTGATTTCTTAAAATTAATCAATCGAATCGAATAGCTTTGACCGGAGAAATTTTTGTGACTATATATGACGGTATCAATAATACAAGTGCGCAAATTGTTACTGTAAGAAAATTTAACGCTAAGATATATCCTAAATCAAGGTATACTGGCGCTTGATTTACATAATAGTTTTCAGGATTTAATTTTATGACTCCAAATTGATGCTGCAACAGCAACAACGAAACCCCAATGAGATTACCCCAAAACAATCCTTTTACTATAAGATAGAACGCATTATAAAGAAAAACTTTCCTGATTGACCAATTATCCGCACCTAATGCCTTTAGAATTCCTATCATTTGTGTGCGTTCAAGTATTAATACCAATAACGCAACTACCATATTTATGGTTGCAACCAATATCATCACCACTAATATTACGATAATATTAAAATCAAAAAGCTGCAGCCATTCGAATATATAACTGTACTTTTCAATGATTGTCTTGGTGTCCAGATTTGAGGATGTTGATTTATATACCTGCTCCCCTGTTTCTTTTATTGTATTGAAATCTTTTACAAAAACTTCAAATGCACCAATTTGATTTGAACTCCATTTGTTTATCCGCTGAATATGCCTAATATCACCTATTATATAGGTAGCATCAAACTGCTGAAATCCGGAATTAAAAATTCCAACTATTTTAAATCTTCGAACATTTGGCAATTGATTTTGATTTTCCTTAATAAAAAAGGTATTAAAAAAATCACCAACTTTTAATTGTAAACGATTAGCTAAGAATTGACTAATTACTACTTCTTGAGTAACATTTTTAGACAAATCAGGCAATCTTCCAGAAACTAAATACTCTTTTATGTTCCCCCATTGATAATCATTTCCAACTCCTTTGAAAATAATCCCTTCAAATGCAGTTTCTGTTCTAACAATTCCAGACTTACTTGCTATTGCCTGAATATGACTTACTCCCGGAACAGTATTAAACTTTGGGTAAAAACCCTGATTCTTATCAATAGACGATAATGTAATTTCGGATTGGTTATTATCGTAGTTCGAAATTATAATATGCCCATTAAAAGCAGCTATTTTTTCTCGGATTTTATTCTGCAATCCTATACCAGTTGCCACTGAAACAATCATCATGACCATACCAATAGCAATAGCCGAGATAGCAATGTTGATTATTGGAGCCGAAATACTGCTTTTATAATCTTTGGCAGTAATAAGCCTTTTGGCTATAAAATATTCTAAATTCAAATCGATTTATTTTGAGGAACTAAGCAAATATACATAAAGTTTTAATTAAGGCCCCGTTAAACCTTTTAAACACTTTGAACTACAAACTTGTTTTATAAATAATACTTAGAGCGGTAATTTTTTTTTCATTTCTTCAACAATATTGAATGCTGCTGGACATATTGCAACATTCTTAAGCGTTAAATCTGTAATCTGCTGAAATTTTTTTCGGTCTGTATGCGGAAATTCTCTACATGCTTTTGGGCGTACATCATAGATCATACAGGCATTTTCAAAATCTAAGAAAGCACAGGGAACTTTTTGCAACACATAATCTCTATCTTCATCTATACGCAAATACTGTTCGATAAACTGTTGTGATTTTAATCTTAAAAACTTAGAAACTCTCTCAATGTCCGCCAAAGTAAATAGCGGCCCAGTAGTTTTACAGCAATTAGCACATTTTAAACAATCCGTTTTCTTAAATTCGGCTTCATGAATATCCGCCATTATATAATCTAGATTCTTAGGTGTTTTCTTTTTTAACTTATCGAAATACTTTTTGTTTTCGATATGCTTATCTTTGGCAAGTTTTCCTAATTCGTTTAAAGCTGGTTTCAATTTTGAGATTTGATAATGAATACGCAAAAGTAACAAACTTTAAACTCGGAAATTTAAACTGAAACCTAAATTTATGAAAGATCTTTTTGGGAAAGCAATGCTTGACTACCAAACCAATAACGAACCTGAGGATTTAATAACCGAAACTTCCATTTCTGAAGCAGATGAAATGAGCGTCGCTTATCTATTTCGCAGCTATGCCGAAATGCCTAAAATAGAACAAAAAGCATTACAGCTAGCCAAAGGAAGAATCCTTGATGTGGGATGCGGAGCAGGAAGTCACAGTTTGTCTTTGCAAAACGAAAGACAGCTTGATGTTACTTCTATCGATATTTCGGAAAATGCAATTAAAACTTGTAAACTCCGCGGATTAAAGAATGCTAAAGCACAAGACCTAATGACTTTTGAAAATGACAAGTTCGACACCATCATTGTTCTAATGAATGGGCCAGGAATTTGTGGCAAATTAAAAAATCTTTCTAAATTTCTTTTGAAATTAAAATCGCTATTAAATAAAGGGGGGCAGATTTTAATGGATAGCTCAGACATCATTTATATGTTTGACGAGGATGAAGATGGCGGGAGATGGATTCCAACAGAAAATGAATATTATGGCGAAACCATTTTTAACATAACATACAAAGGAGAAAAAGAAGATCCTTTGGACTGGTTATTTCTAGATTATAACACATTGCAAAATGCCGCTTTCGCAAATGGCCTTCAATGTGAGATACTCCTTGAAGGAGAGCATTATGACTATTTAGCCAGACTTTCAATCTAAAAAAAAACCAAATGTTAAACAACATTTGGTTTTCTATAAAAAAAGGTTTCTTATATTTCAAAACTCCAATTAACCTTGACCCGCAATTTTAATAGGCACTTCATATAGAACCCTAACTTTTTTTCCTCTGGTTTCTCCTGAGGTCCATTTAGGAGACTTACTAATAACTCTCTTTGCTTCAGCACCAGTGCCTCCGCCAAGATCTTTTACTACATTAACATTAGTTACACTACCATCAACTTCGATAATAAAAGCAACTTTTAAAGTCCCTCCGGTGCCATCGTATTCCGGCATTTGAAAATTACTGCTGATAAAAGTCAAGAATGCAGCGTTTCCTCCTGGAAACTCTGGTCTCACTTCTACCTCCTCATAACTATAAGGGGCATCATCAACAATAGTGGCAGTTACCTGTGCCGAAGCAAAATCCACAATAAACAAAGTAATTACAGAAAGTAGAAATTTTTTCATGGGCTAATTGAATTATGTTTATAATTATATTCTAAAAGTAGGTTTTGGTAAATATATAAAAAAATATACTTATAAAAACATATTGTGCAAAAATAACAAAAAGAAAACAATAAATTATCATAAAATTATATTTCACACATAACAATTAATATTTAAAGAAACCAAAGTGCCTAATTTACAGCCAAATAAACAACTACAAATAAATTAAAAAAAATATTGTTAATTACCCGACAAACGTCTTAGTAATTAACAATATCCTAAAAAATGATAAAAATATAAGCTGTAATTATATTTTATGGAATATTCAAATACTTATGTGTCTGCAATGATACACGCCATTTTGGATTATTCATGACATATTCGACAATTAAAGGAGTCATTTCTTCCTTTTTACTCCACTCTGGCTGAAGAAAAAGAATTGCATTTGAATTAACCCTTTCAGCTTGTTCTTCTGCAAAAACAAAATCATGTTTATTATATATAATCACTTTGAGTTCATCTGCATTATCATAAACTGTTTGTGTTGGTAATTTATTTTTCTTTGGCGAAAGACATATCCAATCCCAAGTACCGCTTAAAGAATATGCACCAGACGTTTCAATATGGACTTTTAAATTATTCTCTTTTAGTTTTTGAGTCAATGAACCCATATCCCACATTAAAGGCTCACCTCCTGTTATAACAATTGTATCAGCATATTTTGCAGCATTCTCGACTATCAAATCTATTTTAGTAGGCGGATGCAGCTCCGCATTCCAGCTTTCTTTAACATCACACCAATGACAGCCAACATCACATCCGCCTATTCTAATAAAATAAGCAGCTGTTCCAGTATGAAAGCCTTCCCCCTGAATAGTATAAAATTCTTCCATTAGCGGAAGCATAGTTCCTTTATTAACTTCTAATTGAACTTCTTTAGATAACATTGTATAAATTTAAGCTACAAATATACGCAATTAAAAGAAACCTAAAGAATCAGCAGAAAACACAACACGCCATTCGCTTTTAAAAGTTTCTGACACTAATTTGCACAAATTAAGATTACTATTTAATTACACAAAATATTCGAAACTGTAAAAGTTGTAAAACTTGATTTCAATTTTGATAAGAATTAGTATTAATTGGTGAAATTCGTGTTTATCTTTTTTTTAAATGCGAATACTGTGAAAACACAATCAATATTAAGGTATTAATCAATAATTTATAACAAAAAAAAACGGCAACTATTTCTAATTGCCGTTCTTAAAAAAAAAAATTATTTTAAAGATTTCAATGAATCCAAAGCATATTGATTTGCTGGATCAATAACTAATGTTTTATTAAAATACTCTATTGCTTTTGTTTTGTCCGAATTTGCATAACTAGCCCCAGCAGTATTATAACTTTCAATTAATTTTTTAATTACAGCAGGTTTTGCTAATTCTTCAGCACCTTTTTCAGTAACTATATTAACATAATCATTATAATATTTTATTGTCATTTCATCGTTCTCCAATAAACTGTTAGTTCTTGCTCTGTACAAGTATGCATCTTGTGTCTTAGGTGATGCCTCAATTACGGCAGCATAAGCCAAATCTGCTCTTTGCAAAGCAACTGGATCTGGTTTCACATCTTTTCTAGTGTTATCAAAATACAAGCTATTTCCCAAATAGAAGTTGTCCAAAGTATAGTTTTTAGATTCTTTATTTGCAACAGCAATTTCATAAATTGTAGCAGCCTGTTTAAATAATTTTAATTCATATAACTTTTTTCCAATATCACTAATGTTCGGAGCCAAACCATTCGCATCCATCTCAGCAGATTTTTTTACATCCAAGAGACCATTATCAAATAAAGCAGTGTCAAGGTTTTTTCCGTCTTCACCTATTGCTTTTTTAATTTTAGAAAAACCTAAAACTTGATAATCAAAAGCAATAACTTTATTAGCAGCATCCGAAATAAAACTTTCTAAAGATTTTATTGCAACCTCATAATTACCATTTTGATATGCTGAAATACCTAAATAACGAAGAATTCTAGGATTCACTTTGTCAAGCTCTACCATTTTATTTGCTTCCACTTCCAAAGCTTTATACTCGCCCGCTAAAACTAAGAAATCAGCATGACGCATTCTTGAACTAACTGAATAATCTGTCAAACTCAAATACTTTTCATAATTAAGCAAAGCTTTTTCAATATACACTTTATATTTAGAAGGTTCATTTCTTCCCCATAAATAATATGTCTCAGCCAATTCACGATAAACTGGACCATAATTTGCATTAATAGCAATAACCTCGTCATACGCTTTTACTGCTTCAGTATACGCTTTAGCTCCTTTTAACAAAACACCCAGCTGCATTTTTGCTCTGATCATTGTATTATCAATAGTATACGCATTTCTATAAGCTGAATAAGCTTCGTTTTGATTTTTGTCTCCAAAATAAGCATTCCCTAATGCTAAATTTAATTGAGCATCTTGAGGATTAATCAATTTAGCTTTATTTAAATATTCTAATGCTTTTTTATAATCGGGATTATTCGAAAATGTATAAGCCCGACCTATAAAAATATACTCTTCAATATCTTTCTTTCTTATATCTTTAATAGCCAAAGCAAATTTTTCTTCAGCAGCGGCAGCATTTCCATTGTCTAAATCGATCAAACCTAGACCAATATTATTTAACCTTGCCCCTTCTGATGCAGTAAGCCCTTTTTGGTAATAAATTTTTGCAGAATCTGCGTTATTTTGCAGTAAATAGACATTACCCAAATAAAAATCAGCTGTACCATTTGTAGGTTTTGCTGCAATTATAGATTTTAAAATTGATTTTGCACTTTCAAATTGTTCAGCATCGATTGCTTTCTTTGCTTGATTAAGATCTTGCGCTCGGCCAGTTGCCACAACTGCCAATAAAGCAATACTTAAAAATTTAACTTTATTCATCTTTATTACATTAAATTAATTTCAATTATTTCTTTTCACTATTAGTCTTACCTCGAATAATATTTAATTTTCTTGCAGGTATCTCAAATGGCAACAAACCTGATTTTAAAACAATTCTTTGTCCAATATCACCCGCAACGAATGAAGAGAATCCCATTCCCAAACCAGAATACCCTTGACAATTCACAACGTACAAATCCCTCAATAATGGATAAGATCCTTCTGCAAAATTATTCTGAGAAGGAGCGAAATATCCTTCTTTAGCTAACCCTTTAACACTTAAAACATTGATGTTTTTAATAACAGGGTCCATTGATGGATTAGGCTGTGACAACCAGTTAACGCCCACAACACCAATCATCCCATTATTTTCAGATACAAATTTCAAAACTTCATTGTTCGTTTTAAAAGTGTACACATCCTTCTCTGGCAAACCATTCAGTCCTGATAAATTATTCATATAATTCACAGTGCTTGAATTTGGATTATCAAAAACTAAACCTTTAATCTTAGAACCTCTCTCCCCTTTCATAAAACCAATAACATCTTTCAAGGCAATTAATGTATCGCTGCTAGATTTATTAGAAACAAAAGCTATACCATCAGTAGCAAATTTAGTTATTTTAGGAACTATTTTTCTTTGCTCAAAAAGATTTAACTCTTTTTTTGACAAATTACGGGCTATTACAACAATACTAGCTTTTTTGTTATATAATGAGTTTAAAACTTCAGATTCCGATTTAGAAACTAAAGTAAATTTTGCGTCGTAGGAGCCTTCAAACACCATAACTTCCTCCTCAACTAAAGGAGTAACAGTTTCATCAACATAAATACTCGCCTTTCCTTTTAAAATTGTCTCATCATTGATAGCGGCGCTTTCATCTTTTTTACAATTAAAAAAAAGAAAAATAAATAACCCCAAAACTAAATAAACATTAAATCTAGACATAATCAATCTTTATTAGCATTATAAACTCGAAAGAACCGAATAATAGCATAAACAATTAATACAACGCCTAAAGCTATTCTATATTGCATCTGCATATTAAATGGAAACTTATCCCAAAAAATAACCATTATTCCTAAAAAAAAATAAGCTAAGAAAACCAATATGGTTATAACAAGAAGAAATCGCTCAATAAGCGATTTCTCCTTCAAATTGTTAAATAAATTATTCAACATTATTCTGCTGATTGAATGGTAATCGGTAAAGAATACAAAACTCTCACTTTTTTACCATTTTGCTCACCTGGAAGCCATTTTGGACATTTATTCAAAACCCTAATTGCCTCTTTTCCTGTACCATAACCAATATCTCTAACTACTTTGATATCTGTTAATGATCCGTCTTTTTCAACAACAAATGTTACATAAACTTTTCCTTTAAGACCTTCTTCTTCAGGAGCTTGATAATTTTTACCTACGAAAGCATAAAATTTCTCAATTCCCCCAGGAAATTCAGGTTTTTGCTCGATACCCGCTAAAGAGTGTACACTAGTATCTTCTGCAATAACTTCAACTACTGGACCATTACCTACTTCTTCAACTGTAAGAGGAGCATCTGGATCTCCTTTGATAGTTTCTGCTCCAGTTTTTTTGTCTTTGATATCATCCATTTTTGGTGGATCTTCAGTAACGTCTTCAGCCTTTGCAACAACAGGTTTCACAAACTTAACCTGATCCTGTTTCGGCGGCGGCGGTGGCGGCGGCGCAAGATCTTTAGGAGCTTCAACTTTCTTCTTAGGAGGAAGCTTCACGGTGACAATCTTTTTATCCATGTCTTCTTCTTCTCCTCCCTTTGGCAAGTAACTTGCAATAAGAGGAGCACTGATAGCTAGACTAAAAAGAACGCTGCCAATGATAAGAGCCCGCATAGAAGTCTTACGATTCGATTTTCTAAGTTCGTATGCACCATAAAGTTTATTACGACCTTCGAAAACGATCTCAATCCATTGATTTTTTATTAAATCTAATTTCATTTTTTATAATTATTAGGTTATTAGTAAAAAATTATTTTTTTACTTCTAACAATTTTACTTCTTCAGGTGTAAATTCATTCACTATTGCATAAGAACCAGTCTTATTTACACCAACAATTGCCATTTCATCCAAAACGTCCACCAGATTACGATAAGTCGACTTTTTACTTGGTTTGATAATTACAATCATACCATCATTAGGTTTTCCTTTTGCTGTTGAATATTGCTTAACCTGCTCCATTCTAGACAATAAATCTTTACGAATTCCATCTTTACCATATGAGAAATCTTTCGGTGCCACAAGAGGCTTCTCCAACATCCCCATATAACGTACCAATTTGCCATTCTCACCAAGCAATAAAGTTACTGTACGATTTTCATCGACTTTAATGTTATTTGTTGGTTCACTTTTATCCTCCTTATCTGGCAACGTCAAATCCATGGATTGTGGTTTTGACAAAGTAGTAGTAAGCATAAAGAATGTGATTAATAAGAAAGCCAAATCCACCATGGCAGTTAAATCTACCTTAGAGTTTTGTTTTTTACTTCTTACTTTGCCACCTTTTTTGCCACCGCCACTGTCGGTATTTAATTCAGCCATTTTAGTGTATCTTTTTTAATTAAAAATTCTTCCCTCTTAAACCTGTAACCAAGTTAAAGCTATTAACCTTTTGATCTTGCAACATATCCATTATTTGTTTTATTGCAGGATACTGCTCCTTCGCATCTCCTTTTATTGCAAAATTCAATTCTTTGTCATTAACCTCAATATTTGCTTTACGAGAATAAAGAATCCAATCTTTCAATTGATTATCTAAAGAATCCTTCGGTATTCCAGGCTGACCTGCTTTACTTCTATCTGACCCTTTCATATTCAAAATTTGTTTTAAATTTTGAATTGGCACACCAAAACTTTCCATTAATGCAAATTCTTCTGACTCTTTTTCAGTAAAAGCAACATTATATTTATCAGCCATAAATTCAAGTGCTTTTTTACGAACATCTTTACCTTTTAGGTCAAAAAATACAGCTGTTTTTCCTTCTACCTTACCAATTGTCAACGTTGACAGATTATCTGCAGGCAATTTAGTCTGAACAGTAGATTGCGGAGTATCAACCGGTAATACTTCAGGTGTTTTAGCAGTGGCAGTCAAAATAAAGAACGTCAGCAAAAGAAACGCAACATCACACATCGCCGTCATATCGGTAGATGTGGACTTTTTCTTCATTACTATTTTTCCCATTATTTTTATCTTTTATTTGACATATTTTACAATATCAAAATTTAATTTATTGTTTTAAACTACCTCTAAAATGTCTGTAAGTATTTACGATTGTAGTTCCTGCTTCGTCAATAGAATAAGTTAAATCATCAATTTTTGAAGTAAAGAAGTTGTAAGCAACAATTGCAGTAATAGAAGTAGAGATACCTGTAGCTGTATTAATCAAAGCCTCAGAGATACCAACCGCAAGAGCTGCTTGGTCTGGAGTTCCAGCAGAAGCCAAAGCACCAAACGCTTTAATCATCCCTGATACAGTTCCTAATAATCCTCCAAGTGTTCCTAAAGAAACTAAAGAAGAAATAATAGTCATGTTTTTTTCTAACATTGGCATTTCAAGTGCTGTAATCTCTTCAATTTCTTTATGAATCGTTTCAGCAGCTTCTTCACTGTTGAATCCTTCTTTTTTAACTTCTTGGTATTTAACTAATGCAGATTTAATTGCATTTGCTACAGAACCTTGTTGTTTATCACATGAAACAATAGCTCCATCAATATCTCCAGATTTAATACTTACTTGAATTGCCTGCATGAATTTATCTAAATTTCCTTTACCAGCAGCTTTTGTAATAACAAAAAATCTTTCGATAGAGAAAACAATAACCATTAATAACATACCTAATAATACTGGTACTATAAATCCTCCTTTGTAAACTTGTCCTAATGTATTTAACGGGTGCCCTTTTTCAATATCCCCTCCTTCAAAATTCGTTGGATCACCCATTACTTGAGACCAAACCAACCAACCAACAAAAATACATAATGCAATAATAATTCCTGAAACCATTCCTCCACCTTTTGAAGTGCTTTCTTTTTTAACTTTAACGTTTGCCATTTTTTTAAATTTTAAATATTTATTTTAGTTTTAATAAACTTGTATAGGAGCAAATTTAATTTTTTAGTTGAAATAAAAAAACTTTTTTTTAAGTAATCTCACAATTTATTTTATTGTTAAAACTGTACTGCAGCTTTTTTTAAGAATAATTGAATATTTTTTCTAAAAATACTTTCTAAATTATTCAAAAAAAAAGCGTTTTTAAGCATTCTGGATGTTTTTATTCAAAAAACAATCAAAACAAAATAAAGAGATAAATTCATCAAATCAATGCTTTTTTGTGATATTATTTATAAGAAACACTTGATTATTTCATTTAAAGAATATTTAATACCTTGCAGTTAACATCTAAACCAGCAAAACATGAGCAAAAAGGAAAATTTTATTTTGCAGATAACTGACGGATATTTATCCAAAGGAGAGAGCATAACGCTTGGTGCCGCAATCCTTGACGGCGAAGTTTTACCCAATACTTTTATAAAAATTCCATTAAAAACATTAAACAGACACGGCTTAATAGCTGGCGCTACAGGAACAGGAAAAACAAAAACGATTCAAGTACTTTCTGAACAATTATCCTCATATGGAATCCCTGTTTTAATGATGGATATTAAAGGTGATTTTAGCGGTGTTGCCAAAGAAGGCGAAGAGAAAGATTTTATAAAAGAACGCCATGAAAAATTAAAGATTCCTTATTCTGTATCAAGTTTCCCTGTTGAATTAATGACGCTCTCTAAACAGGATGGCGTAAGACTCCGTTCTACAGTTTCAGAATTTGGTCCTGTTCTTTTTTCCAGAATTTTAGATTTAAATGATACTCAGGCAGGAGTTGTCTCAATTATTTTTAAGTATTGTGACGACAACAAAATGCCTCTGCTGGATTTAAAAGACATCAAAAAAGTCATTAATTATATAACTGACGAGGAAAAAGCCGAAATTGAAGAAAGTTATGGCAAGATCTCCACTTCGACTACAGGGACTATTTTACGAAAAATAATTGAACTCGAACAGCAGGGCGGTGATTTGTTTTTTGGAGAATTGTCTTTTGAAATTGATGACTTACTGCGTATTGACGAAAATGGCAAAGGTTACATTAATATCATGAGACTCACAGACATTCAGGATAAACCTAAATTATTTTCGACTTTTATGCTGAGCTTATTGGCCGAAATATACCAGCAGATGCCTGAAAAAGGAGATGCAGACCAACCAGAATTAGTCATATTCATAGACGAGGCACATCTGATTTTTAATGAAGCCAGCAAGGCATTATTAGAACAAATAGAAACCATAATAAAATTAATCCGTTCCAAAGGAATTGGCGTTTATTTTATCACTCAAAATCCAATGGATATTCCAAGAGGTGTTTTGGCTCAGCTTGGACTCAAAATTCAGCACGCATTAAGAGCTTTTACTGCCAATGACAGGCAGGCTATCAAACAATCAGCTGCTAATTATCCAACATCCGAGTATTACAAAACTGATGAAGTATTGACCAGTTTAGGAATAGGCGAAGCTTTTGTAACTGCCTTAAATGAAAAAGGAATCCCAACACCGCTTGCAGCTACAATGATGCGTGCTCCTATGAGCCGAATGGATATCTTAACTGATGCTGAAATTCAGGAAATCAACGACAAATCTAAATTAGTTAAAAAATACAGCGAAGCCCTTGACCGTGAAAGCGCATATGAAATGCTTACTAAAAAAATAGAATCTGCTCAAGAACAAACTGCCGTTGTTGAAGAAACTAAAAAAACGAGCAATGAACCAAGTACTGCAAGTGTCGTTACAAAATCAGTTTTGAAAGTTGTGACTAGCGCTACGTTTATAAGAGGAGCATTTGGAATACTTTCTAAACTATTAAAAAAATAACTGCAAGATGAAAAAAATCACAAACCCCTTTATCAATATCTTTATTCTTCTCTTAGTTTTGAATAGCTGTTCTCCAAAATCAGAAACAAAAAATCCAGCCTATGTCAAGTTACAGATTGTCAAAACTGAAAAGGACTTTGAAAAATTAGTAGCCGAAAAAGGACCAGCGGAAGGATTTTATCAATTTGCAGATTCCAATGCCGTTATCAAAAGAGAACACGACACTTTAATCATTGGAAAAACCAACATTAGAAATTATTATTCCAATCCTAGATATCAAAACGTAACAGTTACTTGGTCTCCTGATGCTGTAACTGTTTCCGATGCTGGCGACATGGCTTCAAGCTACGGCAAATACGTCTGGACTTCAAAAGATTCCTCTGGAAAATTACAGGTTTCTAAAGGCGTTTTTCATACTGTCTGGAAAAGGCAAAAAGACCGCACTTGGAAATACATTTGGGATTAAAATTAATTCTTTGCAGGATAAAAAACCAGCTTTGTAGAAGACTGTATAATTTCTTTTTTATTCAATTTCATTTTTCTGAATTTTCCTGAATTATACAGTTCAGCCTGATCACTGTAATGACTGCTAAACGGGTTCCCGGATTGACCCGTTGGTAAAATTCCCCAGCTATTTTCAATATCTGAAAAATCTATTACTCTTCTGCTTGAAGGTCCTCCTTTTACTTTATAAAAACCATTGTCAGCAAAATCAAAAAACTGATTATTTATCACTTCATTCGATCCTGAAACTTCAAAAGGGCCTGCATTAAAAAATGGTCTTAGCGCTGCCAATTTACCAATTGGGTGCTGATATTCTACTGTGTGAACTTTTTTCCACTTCCAATCCGAAGGTGAATTTCCTAATTGTTTTTCTAAAGCTGTTATTGCTTCTACAAATGATTTTGTTAGTATCTCATTTCTTGTTTCTTTCTTATCTTTCGTTGTAATGTCGTCCCACCACGGAGAATTTTCAAAGGAAATCTGTCTTGCAGTAATTTGCTTCATAAGATGAGTTCCTAGAAACTGTTTAAACTTTTCATCACCTAATTCATCATGAAAAGTATTCTTTAAGTACAAATAGATCCATTTATTATAAATTGCGGGAGCTGCATCATCCAGATTATTGGTTCCTTTCCATGATTTTAAAACCATTATTGCTTCCATTTCTATTTTAGAAAGTGATTTTAAACTTAAACCTGCAATTAATTTTTTCACCATTTCGGGTGCAACAGCAGATGTATTGTCATTAATCATCTCACCAACAGAATTCTTATCCCAATTGGATTTTGAATCTAATAATTGTGTAATTCTTTTTGCTCTGTCTTCCGGCAGGTAATATCCCGGATAAACAAAACCATCAATGGCGCTGGGCTGATTGTTTGCAGAATAAACATAATTCCACTCTGGATTGACTGCTGAAGGATTTTTTGAAAAATCTAAATATTCGAGATCATCATCTTTACCATTTGATCCATTCAGTATAAAATTAGTATTCACACCATTCCTGTGTCTGTATAATTTTCCCGTTGCCCACCAGCCCACATTTCCTTTGGCATCGCCATACATCACATTCAGTCCCGGCGCATGTATAAGCGCAACACCTTTTTCAAATTCGAAAATAGATTTAGCATGTGACAGAGCATAAATAGCTTCAATATTATGATTGGGATACTGTGTATAAATCCAAGACATCGCAACAGGTTTATCTTTTTCCAAACCCTCCAATAAATCATTCATAACAGGACCGTGATGACTTATTTTTATATTCAAAACAACATCAGAAGAATCTTTTATTTTAATCGTTTTCTTTCTGATTTCATAATTACGGAATCCTTTCTTGGTTTTATATTGATTATTGTTTTCTGGATTATTTTCCTCTTGGTAAAAATCTACATCATCATTTTCAAACATCGTCAAACCATAAGCATATTCGTGATTATGCCCTAATAAAGGAAAAGGAGCGCCTGCCAGATAACAGCCATATAATTCGAAATCAGGAGTTTCTACATAAGCCTCGTACCAAGTTCCAGGCTGCGAGAATCCAATATGAGGATCATTGGCAAAAATTACTTTTTTATTTTTTGTTTTTGGCGGAGCAATCACCCAGCTGTTACTGCCTACAAAAGGAGCGATTGGCGATTTATCTAATAGTGAAGCGATAGATTGTGATATAACTGAATATTCCTTCTGATACTGTTTAGCATTCTTAATCTGAACTGTATTGAACTGTCCTTCTAAACCAAAGTCTTTAAGATAATTTATTCCAAATTTATTACGGATATCTGTGAGTAAAGGATCCGTTTTTTGAGCCATTGCAAAACTAAAAGACATATAACCAAAAATATTATACACATCCTGCACCGTAAATTTCTCTTTTTTGATTCCTAACAATTGAAACTCCACAGGTGCTGGTTCCTCATCCATATACTGATTAATCCCATCGAGGTATCCCATCATTAATTGATATGCCGGACTCTTTTTATCTAAATCAGCGATTGCTTTTTGAGAAGCTTCTTCAATTCCTAAGCCAGCAAAAAACTTATCATTCTTTAAAGCGACTGAACCAAAAATTTCGGACAATCTCCCGGGAACTATCCGCCTTAGCAGTTCCATTTGCCATAATCGGTCTTGAGCGTGCACATATCCCAAAGCTGTCATTGCATCTTTGGAGTTTTCTGCATAAATATGAGGCACTCCAAACTCATCAAAATAAACTGTAGTTTCCTTTTGAATATTTTTTAAATAAATTTCTCCTTCATATTTGGGCTTTTGATATTCTCTGTACACTGCAAATAAAATCAATAGAGCAATCAGTAAAAAAATAAAAGCAAACAAGATCTTTTTCAATATTTTCATCAGAAGCAATTTTATAGAATTTTTCAAACTTATATAAAATCATTATACTTTACACGTATTTTCTAAAATATCTTTAAAAAATGCAGACAAACCCTTTTAAACATTATTGTCATTTTTTACTTCAAAAAATGAATACAATTAAACAACCGTTCCTTATATTTGTTTAAACACAGAAACACATGAAAAGCATTTCAAAAGAAACCATTTTAAAAATGGATAAGATTGAGAAATTAAATTTAATTAATTCATGTACCGGATTTAAATCTGCCAATCTCATTGCTACAAAATCTATTGAGGGCAATACCAATGTTGCTATTTTCAGCAGTGTCACTCACTTGGGAAGCAGTCCGTCCCTGATTGGTTTTATTGTACGTCCAACCACTACTCCTAGAGACACTTATAAAAACATCATGGAAACCGGCTATTTCACAATAAACCATATTACAATCGATATGATTGCTGATGCACATCACACATCGGCTAATTATGAATCCGGACTCTCCGAATTTGACAAAACCAATCTTGAAGAAGAATATAAAGATGGAATCAGCATTCCGTTTGTAAAAGGGAGTCCTGTACAGCTCTACTGTAAATTTGTAAATGAATACATAATCAAAGAAAACAATACGATACATGTTATAGCATCCATTGAAAACATATTTTTTGACGAAATACTGGAACATAAAGACGGCTGGCTGCAGCTAGACAAAGGAAATATTGTTACACTAAATGGTGCGGACGGTTATTTTTTACCAAAACTTATCGATCGGTTCCAGCAAGCGCAGCAAGACGTTCCAACAAAATCCTTGAGAAGAGACAAAGAATAAAAATTAATTAACCGAAAACGGGAACAGCATTTAGAACTATTCCCGTTTTTTTATTTCTCTATTATTCCTCTTTTCAAAATCTGGCCAAAGTGAAACATATCTTCATAGGAAGTGTATAATGGAACTGGTGCTAATCGAATTACATTGGGTTCACGCCAATCTGTAATTACTCCGTTCTTCATTAAATAGTCAAACAGCTTACGGCCTTCTCCATGAAGAAAAACAGATAATTGGCATGCTCTTTCGGAAGGGTTTACTGGTGTAATAATTTCAAAAGATCCATGAACTTCTTTGCTGATTTCATTTAGAATAAACTCTAAATAAGATGTTATTTTATCTCTTTTTAAGATTAATTGATCCATTCCAATTTCGTCAAACATTTCGACAGAAGCTAAATATGGCGCCAAAGATAAAATAGACAGATTGCTTATCTGCCAGCCTCCTGCACCCTGAACAGGATCAAAAACCGGTTCCATCTTGAAACGACGTTCTTTGTTATGACCCCACCAGCCGGCAAAACGAGGCAGTTCTTTATTATTGTGATGTTTTTCATGAACAAAACAGCCCGATGCATTTCCTGGTCCTGAATTCATGTATTTATAACTGCACCAAGCCGCAAAATCAACATTCCAATCGTGCAGTTCTAATTTAATATTTCCTGCAGCGTGAGCCAAATCCCAGCCTACATAAGCGCCTTGTCTGTGACCAGCTTCGGTAATTGTTTTCATGTCAAAAACCTGACCCGTATAATAATTCACTCCGCCTATTAAAACTAGAGCCAGCTCCTCTCCGACTTCTTCAATTTTTGATAAAACATCTTCCTGCCTGATGTTGTGTTCTCCTTCACGGCGCTTGATTTCTACAATAACATCTTCTGGTTTATAGCCGTGAAAATTCACCTGACTCTGAAACATATACTGATCGGAAGGGAATGCTTTTTCTTCGCAAATGATTTTGTATCGTTTAGCTGTTGGTCTGTAAAATGATACCATCAGCAAATGAAGATTCACTGTCAGCGTGTTCATAACAGTAACTTCTGAAGGCAAAGCACCTACTAATCTGCTCAATGGATCTGCAAAACGCTCATGATAGTCCCACCAGGGTTTTTCGGCATAAAAATGGCCTTCAACAGCTAAATCTGCCCAATCACTCATTACTTCATCTACATACTTTTTGGTTCTTTTGGGCTGCAATCCCAATGAATTTCCTGTAAAATAAATCACCCTTTTCCCGTTTACTTTTGGAAAAATAAATTCATCTTGGTATTTGCGTAAATAGTCTTGAATATCTAATTTTTGAGCAAATTCCAGAGTGTTTTCGAAATCCATTTTTTTATTATTTATGCCGTAAAAATAGAAAAAATAAAACAAATCAGTCGTTAACAAAGATAATTCAACAACAAATCAATCTATTTTAAATCAAATTTCAAACTTAAAGCAGCAATCTTCTTATGAAAAACAAATTGTGTTAGGGCCATAATTAAATAGCAGATATCAGATGACTGTATTCAGTTTTTTGTTTAACCGTATGTTTGCTTCGCTCAATTTAGTGCAAAAAAAATCTCGTCATTGCTGACGAGACTTTGTATTTAATTTTGAATATGCGATTAGATAATCAGCATGGCATCTCCATAAGAATAGAATTTATATCCTTCTTTGATTGCTTCTTCATATGCTCTTTTCATTAAATCGTGTCCGCAGAAAGCAGAAACCATCATTAACAAAGTAGATTTTGGAGTATGGAAATTCGTAATCATACAAGTTGGAATAGCAAAATCGTGAGGAGGGAAAACGAATTTGTTTGTCCATCCATCATAAGGATTCAGCGTGTTTTGTGACGAAACTGAACTTTCTACAGCACGCATAGAAGTAGTTCCTACCGTACAGATTCTTTTCTTTGCTGCCTTTGCCGTGTTTACAACATCACAGGCTTCCTGAGTAATTTTCAGCTCTTCGGAGTCCATTTTGTGTTTTGACAAATCTTCAACCTCAACTGGATTGAAAGTCCCTAAACCAACGTGAAGCGTCACTTCTGCAAATTTAACTCCTTTAATTTCTAATCTTTTCAATAAATGTTTAGAGAAGTGCAGACCAGCAGTTGGTGCTGCTACAGCCCCTTCTTCTTTAGCATAAATCGTCTGGTAACGCTCAGCGTCTTCTGGAGTCACTTCACGGTTAATGTATTTTGGGATAGGAGTTTCTCCTAGTTCAGTCAATTTATTTCTGAATTCTTCATAAGATCCATCATAAAGAAAACGCAATGTTCTTCCGCGTGAAGTTGTATTGTCAATTACCTCAGCCACCAATGAATCATCGTCGCCAAAGTATAATTTATTCCCGATTCTGATTTTTCTAGCCGGATCAACTAATACATCCCAAAGTCTTTGTTCTGCGTTTAGCTCTCTTAACAAAAACACTTCAATTCTTGCACCAGTTTTTTCTTTATTCCCATATAAACGGGCTGGAAAAACTTTAGTATTATTCAAAATTAAAACATCACCATCATCAAAATAATCGATAACATCTTTGAACATTTTATGTGTTATCGTCTGATTCTTACGGTCTACAATCATCAAACGAGATTCGTCTCTGTTTTCGGCTGGATATTCTGCAAGAAGTTCTTTTGGTAAATTGAAGTTAAAGTGGGATAATTTCATTTGCTGTTTTTTAAAAAGTTTAAAAATTCAAGTCACAGACTGTTCAGCCTGAACTTAAAAATCTTTCGGGTGCAAATATACGATTGTGAAACAGGCGTTGTCAAGTGTTTAGGTGTTTATTTTTACCTCACTCCAGCCCTCTCCAAAGGAAAGGGAGTTGAAACTCAACAATCGTCTAGGTAAATGACCATTTTTGAACAACAAAAAAGCCCAGTCTTTTTAAATCATCCCAAAAATCAGGATATGATTTTGACACCACATCGGCATTATTGATAATAATCGGCACTTTTAATGCTAATGGTGCAAATGCCATTGCCATTCTGTGGTCGTTGTAAGTATCAATTCTTATTTCTTCATTAATCTTATCTGTTGCCACTAATGTTAAACTATCATTGGTTACGGAAATGTTTGCTCCCAATTTTGTTAATTCAATTCGGAGTGCTTCCAGCCTGTCAGTTTCTTTAATTTTTAAAGTATGCAAACCGGTTAAGTGACAGCCAATTCCCAGTCCTAAACAGGTAACTACAATAGTCTGTGCAATATCCGGCGTATTATTTAAGTCGAAAGTAATGTCTTTATAATCGAAACCTTCTTGTTTTGTCAAAATAATTTTATTGCCTTCAAATTGGGAAGAAACCCCCATTTGTTTATAGATTTCAACCAAAGCAGAATCTCCCTGCAAGCTTGTTTCTTTATAACTTGTCAGCGAAACGGAAGCCGTTTTTGCCAATGCAGCTAAACTAAAAAAGTAAGAAGCTGAACTCCAGTCGGATTCCACTGTCATTACTTTTGTCTCTACTTCTTTCTTAGGTTTTACTGTTATTACATTTCCAACGAAACTAGTTTCAATATTTAAATCATTTAGCAGAGCCAAAGTCATTTTAATATATGGAACAGAAGTTATTTCGCCCACTAAAGTCAGTTCGATTCCGTTCTCTAATTTTGGCGCTACTAAAAGCAATGCCGATATATACTGACTGCTTACATTCGCAGGAATGCTGACTTTGTTTGCAGTTATTTTTTGTCCTTTGATTCGAATAGGCGGATAACCTTCTTCTTTTTCATAAGTAATTTTTGCACCTAACTGTACTAAAGCTTCTACCAGAACTTTAATCGGGCGTTCAGTCATTCTTTGAGATCCTGTCAAAACCACTTCACGGCCTTCGTTTACTGCAAAATAAGCTGTCAAGAAACGCATTGCTGTTCCTGCATGATGGATATCTACAATTTCATCATCGCCTTTCAATGCTTTTTGCATCACTTCACTATCATCAGAATTTGATGTGTTGGCCAAAGTAATATTGGAAAACAAAGCCTGCAACAGCAAAAGTCTATTGGTTTCGCTTTTGGAACCTGTTATTGCAATTTGATCTTGTAAATCGAGATGGGAAGTTTGAACTAGTAAATTCATTTTTGAATACGTTGTAATTGGTCTTTTGGCAAATTTATTTTAAAAAAAGTAACAACCAAAGTTTTGCCGTAACTTATAACATTATTTTAGTTTATCGTTGTTTTTGTGGCGGTCCTTGTCTCTAACTGATTTCAGATCCATTTTCTTATCAAAAGCGGCCTGTAAATCGATTCCTGTCTGATTCGCCAAACACAATACTACAAAAACTACATCAGCCAATTCTTCCCCAAGATCCTTATTTTTATCACTCTCTTTTTCGGATTGTTCTCCGTAACGGCGTGCTATGATTCGGGCCACTTCACCTACTTCTTCGGTAAGCTGCGCCATATTAGTCAGTTCATTGAAATAGCGGACTCCGTGTTCTTTAATCCAGGTATCTACGTCTAATTGTGCATTTTTTAAATCCATTTGTAAATTTTTATGACAAATATACAAACGGGCGAAGTTTTGCTATATTCTTTTAAGAACTATTTTTTCAGTTTCTTTCGTTATCATCTTTTGATAAAAATCTTTGATAGATTCATAAAAATCAGCTGAAACGATAGCCATATTAACTTCTTTGGTCATTAAAATCTGTATCCTATTCTGTTCATAGACGATATTCATCGAAAAAGACAATTCCTTTCCTTCTGTAGAAATCTTGATAGATTTAGGAATTGATTCTACGGTATAACCTTCTGGAATTTCATAACTGACATTATATTTTTCTAATTTGGGATAGCCGAAATAGATTGGCATTTCCCTTTTTTCCTGAACAAAAGGATTATGTGATTCTGTAAAAAACAAAACGGGGTTAAAATATATTTTATCGCCAATAATATCACATTGATTGTTTCCAGAAAAAGCGAATGTTTCTATAATAGGATCCTCAAAACGAGTCTTTTTATTATCAATAACATACCCTTGGATTTTAATTCCATTTAAATTGTTTTCTACTTTTTCGAGATAATTATCAGTATCCATTTCTGCATATTTATCTCTAAATTTATAGGCTTCATAATCTGTCAGCTGTGATCGGCACTTCCCCTCTATCCCGCCAGACTTATCTAATTTTACCATCAGGGTATGATTCTTAATCGAATTCTTTACAGGTACTAATTCTACTTCCTCAGAAATTCCTTCTTGCTTAAGAAGCCTTCCTTTCCAGTTTAGAACATTCAATGGCAAAATATTCTGTGTGGTATATTTATGGGTCGCATCTAATAAAATCTGCTTTCCATCAATATTCACGGAGGCAATAACATAATTAAAAACAGTTCTATTTGGAAAAACAGGCAATCCATGTTCTTTGGTACTTACTAGTACAGGATTTGCATCTAGTCCTACTAATTTCAACATTGAGATAAGTATAAAATTTATTTCGGCTACATTTCCCGTTCTATTATTATACGCCTGTTTTACGCCTTTATCTATATAATATCCATAATCATTGTTCCAATGCATACGGTCTTGAACGAATTTAAAAACTATTGCAAGTTTTTCTTCCTTAGAATCAATTCCTTTTAAAATCAATCTAGCATCTTCCAGAAGATAAGAGCTATCTTCTAACTCTTTTCCAAATCCTTTATCTGCATATATAGTTTTGGCTACACCATCCCAATCTTTGGAATAATTCTTTTCTTTTTCATCAGGAAAATTTGTTTTTTCAAGCTCATGATGCAATGACGATTGGTAATTGTGAATATTATCAACAAAATCCTCTTCTTTTAATGCTGGAATATTTTCTGCACTGTATTTATTTTTAATCTGATCAAAACTCAAATTAACCGATTGATGATATTGATTATCATAATTAAGACTTCCGTTTGTAACTTTTGAATCTAATTTAAGATTTACATAACCAACCTGAATAGGTTTGTAAGTAAAAAAATAAGGGATATTAGTAGTGTATTCAGCTTTATTTACTGGGATTTTATCTTGAAAATAAAAAACCGGAAATTTAACTATGTTCTCCGTTTTCAAAACATATTTAAATTCTATCACTGAGCCTTCTTTTATATTTGGCAATGTTATTGTAGCTTCATTCCAATATTCGTTTACATTTTTCTTAAAACTGCCTTCATTGTTGAGTTTAGTTTTAGCGATTGCACCATTTTCTAAATTATAGGTTACAGCACTTGAAAAAGCGACAATATCGTCATTGTAATTTTCGTATCCCACATAATATGGCACAGTAAAATTGGCCCAATTATAACCTTCTTTCTTATAAATTTTAATCCGCATGGAAACTTCAGTGACTGCTGTAAATCCTCTATCTCTGTTGTATTCAAAACTAGTTTTACCGTTCTTAAATAATATTGCAGCTGCCGCACTTGAGTCGTTAGGATGCTGTTTTTCTTTTAATTCTGCAATTGATACTTTCCCTAATTCAAAATTTTGAGCATTTATTTTTACAAATGAAAACAATATCAACAATCCAAGAAAAGTTTTAATTTTTTTCATTATTTACACTTTTTTCAAAACAATTTTTTCGGTTTGTTTGGCAATCATTCCCTGATAATAGTCTTTTATCATAGAATAATATTCTGACGATATGATTGGAGTATTTATCTGATGGGAAATAATCAGCTGTATTTTATTTTCAGCAGCATTTATTCTAAATTTAAACCCGCCTATATTCTCTTCCATATTTAACTGAGTAGACTTTGGCAGCGTTTCTACGACATATCCGTCAGGAATATTAATATTGATATTGTAATTTTCTATAAAAGGAAAACCGTAATCAATAGGATATTCTCTAGTTTCTTGTTTAAAAGGATTGTGCTCTTTGGTAAAAAATAACAATGGATTAATATATATTTTTTCTCCTATAACTTCACATAGGTTGGTACCTGTAAAAGAACACGTTTCTATAATTGGTAATTTCACATCCTTCTCATTGGTTCTGGAATAATCTGCAATTTCAATTTTTTGATTTTCATTTTCTAATTTTTCCAGATATTCTTCCTCTTTTACATTCTCAATTTTCGCCCTGAAACTCATTGCATTCTGATCAGTTCTCTGTCTTCTTAATTTTCCAGTAATTTTTCCGTTACTCTCGATAGAATACATCATTAATACATTGTCAGTTGAAGCCATTTTAGGCATCAGATCAACATCTTCTGATGAACCATCTTTTCTTATCAATCTACCAAACCAATTTAAATCTCTAAAAGGCAATACATTTGGATTAGAATATTTGTTTGTTGCATCTACCAGTATCAAGCCTTCAGAAGTCTCTACTGCAGCAATCACGTAATTGTAAGCAGTTCTATTAGGAAAAATTGAAATTCCATTAGATCGGGTGCTTACCAAAACAGGATTTGCCTTTAAGCCAGCTGTACGCAGCATAGCGGTAAGCATTAAATTAATATCGCCTACATTTCCAGTTTTATCTTTATATGCTTTTTTAACTCCATTATCACAGGAATAGCCATAATCTCCATTCCATTTCACTGCAGCTTTTACATAATTTAAAACCGCTAAAACAATTTCATTCTGTGAAGTCAATCCTGCGACAACCGCTTTTAAATCGTCTTCAAAATAACCTGTTTTATTCAGCTCTGGACCAAAATCATCATACTCATAAATTGTTTTGGCTACAGAATTCCAGTCTGTCGAATATAATTTAGCTGGCTGGTTTGGATATTGAATAAGCGATAACTCCTGCACTAGACTAGTAGTGTAATTATCAATATTATTTACAAGTTCCTCCTCTTTCATTGCTGGCAGATCTATAGCAGTGTAGGTTGTTTTCTTTTCTTTATAATCTATTTTATCCTGGTTAAAAGTAGTGGTTGTAGGGCCAACTCCCATTGATCTCTCCTTGCTGTTAATAGTAAATGACTGCATGGAATTTTCGACAACTACTTTTGGTGCTATATATCCTTTCATTTTGCTGTTATAAACATAATATTCTGGTGCAGAAGACACATATTCAGCATAATTGACAGGAATATCCGTCTGGAAATCAAAATCTCTCAGCATTCCAATATTATTAGTACGAATGGTGTATTTAAACTCTAACACTGAGCCTTCTTTTACATTCGGCAGAGTTATTTTTTTTCTGCTCCAATATTTATTAATTTTTTCCTGAAATTCTCCTTCAGATTTCAATTTTGTTTTTTCAATTTTACCGCCTACTAAATTATAAGTTGCTGCATCCGAGAAAGAAACTTTCTCTGTAATATTAGTACTTCCTAAAATATACCGTACCGATTGATTTGCCCAATCATAACCATCCTTTTTATAAATTTTAATACGCATAGCTACCTCCGAAACCACTAAAAATCCCTCACTTTGCGAAAATTCAAAATGACTCTGTCCTTTTTTAAACAATATAGCTGCAACAGCAGCTGAATCTTTGGGATGCACTTTTTGTTCTAATTCGGCAATGGAGACTTTACCTAATTTAAATTCTTGGGCAGCTGCATTGGAACAAAATAATACTATAAAAAACAGCAGGGTTAAGTTTTTAATTTTCATTTGGTTATTAGCTTTTGGTTAAAATTATTTTGGCATTATCGTTTCTTGAAATCTGTTCCATAAAAAGACGAAATTCATCGTATTCTTTATTGGTGTATAATCCTTTTTTCAAAAAAAACTTTCGCTTATAAACGATATTATTACTGCTGTTTTTTATGATCTCTATTTTGTATTCCCCAAATTTTCCATTAATTTCAACATTAGCTGGAAGAAATTCGATTGAAAAATTAGCCGGTAAAGCAATTTCAATTTCATCAATATCTACAGATCCTCTTTGAATCTCTAATGGATTCTTCCTGTTTCTGATTCTTTTTACACTTTGGGTTAATGGGTTAAAAGCATTTAGAGCAAACATCATTTTATTAGCAGATATGTTCCCATAATTAGCCGCTGATATTTCTGCATTTTCGGTAAAACTTATTTTATCACTATCATTTTTAAATGTGATTTTTTTAATTTTTAAGTTATTAATAGTGCTCCAGTAATCTTTATAAAAAGCTTCCATTTCAGTTGGTGAAAGCTTATCATTATGGAATTTTTGATTATACTGAGAACCCTCTGAAACAATTCCAATTTTACCAGAGAAATCACCATTTTCGGCAATAGAATAGCCCCCTTTACTAATCTGGACATTTCCTGTATCTTCATAAATTTTGGTATGAACAATTTCACCGCCTTCAGGTTTTACAACCAAAACATTTCTATCATCTGTAAACGTTCCCTGATACCCGAAAGGATCTACCTGACTGGTACATTCCAGAAAAATATACGAATCTTTATTTGGCACAGCCAAAATCATGTGATTTCCCTGCATGGAAACAAAATCAGCTTCAATATCACGTTTTCTTGGATTACCGTATAAAATAGTATTATAAGAAGGGACATCAACTGCTTTTAGAAGCGCTTTTGTATAATTGCTCAGAGCTTTGCAGTCTCCATACCCCAATCTGTCTACATCACTGGCCAGCATTGGTTTCCACCCGCCAATACCGATACTTATGTTAACATATCGTGATTTTTCCTGAACATATTTATAAATAATCTGGGCTTTCTTAATAGGATCGGTTTCTGTACCAACCAAAGCTTTTATTTTTGCTTTAGTTTCTTCTGGCAGATCAGTAGTTCCAGTCAGAATTTTTTCATTGTACCATTTTCCAAATTCAATCCAGTTTTTAGCATTTCCATCAACTCCTTCCAAATGAAACAGCTCTAATCCCATCATTAGTCTTGGAAAAAGATAACTCACAGACGGACTGGATGTTTCTTCCTTTTGTGCCATTATTTTTGCAGCCTCAAAAGAAATACCAGTAGTACTTTCCTGTGTTTTCTTTACATTAAAATTGGAGAAATTAAACTCTTTATATTTAAATCCAAGGTTTGAAGGATAACTTAAATTAAGAATACTTTTTTCTATACTTACAGCATAATCGCCCAACGGCTGCCATTGTGGAATAAAAGCAGTGTTTGTAGTCTGTATTTCACTTTCAAAAACAACTGTAATCGGAAATTGAGTTGGAGTATAATCCAGATACATGAATCGATTCTCTGAAAAAAGAGTACTCCCGCTTACAGCACTTACATCTCTAAAATCAGATTTCTTTACCTTTTTGATTTCCTTACCAAAGGGATCATAAATCGTTGCCAGAATATTTTTGACAGAGCTGGACTTGTCATAATGCTCATAAGCTTCGACAGCTTCAAACCCATGTTCATTCAGCACAGTTACAACTCTTTTGGTTTTAATATTCATGCTGCGCTGAGATGTAATTACAATATCCGTTTGATTCAAACGGACAATAGCATTAGCATTTTCTTTGAGACTGTCTGAAATAGTCAGAACACTATAATCAGCTTTCTGAGAAAAAATAGGGCTGGCAGTAAACAGCAAAACAACCGTCATTGCTGAGAAAAATCTGTAAATCATAAAAAAAATTTGGTTGTGAAATATAAGAAAATTTCGTTTAAAAGAAACTTAATTTACTTATTTATTTTACAGACTTCACAGAATTTGAAAACAAAAAAAGCTGCCCTTTATATGGACAGCTTTGCAATAATTTCTATTACAGGAAATTAATTTTATGGATAGAAAGAGTTCCCGCTTTTTATAACGAACGGACAATACCTTCTTCTAATCCTCTTAATTCTGCTAAACCTCTAAGTCTTCCTATAGCCGAATATCCAGGATTGTTTTGTTTTCCTAAATCATCTAACATTTGGTGCCCGTGATCGGGACGGAAAGGAATTGAAGTTTTATATTTTTTCTGAATTAATAACAATTCTTTCATTACAGCATACATGTCAGTATTTCCGTCTAAATGATCGGCTTCAAAAAAGTTACCTTCTTCATCACTGCGAACATTTCTTAAATGAATAAAATGAATTTTATCATCTAATTTTTTAACCATTTCTGGTAAATCATTTTCTTTCGAAGCTCCTAAAGAACCTGTGCAAAAACAAATTCCGTTTGATTTATATGGCGCATTCGACAAGATATAATCATAATCTTCCATTGAATTTACAATCCTTGGCAGACCTAAAATATCAAATGGCGGATCGTCCGGATGAATAGCTAACTGTACCCCCGCTTCATCAGCAACCGGGCAGATCTCATTTAGAAAATAACTCAGATTGCTTCTTAAAGCATCTCTGTCAATGTTATCATAAGCCTTCAAGGCATTGCGCATCCACTCAACAGTTATCTTTTTTTCTCCAGGTATTCCAAACATCACTGTGCCTGCTATTTCCTGTAATCTTTGCTCTGTAATTGTGGAAAAACGCTCTTTGGCTTTCTCTACTATATTATCAGGAAAACTCTTTTCGGCATTTTCTCTTTTTAAAATATAAATATCGAAAATTGCCAAATCCACCCAATTAAAATACAAAGCTTCCGAACCATCCGGCATCACATAATCCAATTGTGTTCTTGTCCAGTCGTTTACCGGCATAAAATTATAAGTGATTACCTTGATACCGCAGGCTGCAACATTGCGGATACTTTCTTTGTATTTATCAATGTATTCCTGATAATTTCCTGTTCTGGTTTTAATAGATTCATGAACTGTGATACTTTCTACCACATCCCATACTAAACCAGATGCTTCAATTTCGGCTTTTCTTTTATTGATTTCTTCAATTGTCCAAACTTCACCGTGAGGAACGTGATGCAGCGCTGATACAATTCCTGTTGCGCCAGTCTGCTTAATATAGGATAAACTTACGGGATCATTTGGTCCAAACCATCTCCACGTTTGTTTCATTTTATACATAATTGTTCTTTTTAAAAAATATTAAACTCCGCTAAAAATTGTAAAACCGCCGTCCAAAGTTACTTTTGATCCAGTTGCAAATTTAGACGCATCACTTAACAGCCAAACCAAACCTCCAATCAACTCTTCTGGATTACCAAAACGTCCGTAAGGAGTATTTTGAATTACCAAATTACCTCTTTCAGTCAGACTGCCGTCAGCGTTGGTCAATAAAGTTCTGTTTTGTTCTGTTAAGAAGAAACCAGGAGCTATTGAATTCATTCGGATTTTATCGCCATAACGTTTAGCAAGTTCTACCGCAAACCATTTTGTATAAGAATCAATGGCTGATTTTGCCAAGCTGTATCCTAAAACCTTGGTCATTGCTGCAACTGTAGATACCGAAGAAATATTCACAATGCTTCCTTTCCCAGCAGTGTCTTTCATAGCTTCACCAAAAATCTGAGTTGGCAATAGAGTTCCAAATAAATTAAGATTAATTACCTGCTGTAATGCATCTATATTTAATTTAAAAATATCCTGATTGGGCTGTACAACAGCATCCGGCATGTTCCCGCCGGCTGCATTCACCAAACCGTCTATTTTGCCATATTTAGAAATGACCAAATCTCGAGCAGCAATTAAATCTGCTTCTATGGTAACATCAGCAATTAATACAATTGCATTTCCGCCTTTATCAGTAATCTCTTTTGCACGCTCATTTGCTACTTTTTCATTTCTGCCCAAGATTCCAACTGTTGCTCCAGCCTCGGCAATTCCATCCACAAATGCACCGCCTAGAATTCCGGTAGCACCTGTAACTACAATAACTTTATCTTTTAATAAGAAATCTGTTTTCAATTTTGGTTATTTTTAATTAGTATTTTAATTTTAAGTCTCGAAAGATACGGATTTTATTAGGAAAGGAAATTGTTCCGCATAAAAAAGCACGGCATTCGCATTTAAAAAAAGATAAACACGAATTTCACCAATTAACACTAATTCTTATCAAAATTGAAATCAAATTTTACAACTTTTTACAGTTTCGAATATTTTGTGTAATTAAACAGCAATCTTAATTCGTGCAAATTAGTGTAATTCGTGTCAGAAACTTTTAAAAAATGCCGTGATAAAAAAATGCACGCGCACAGCTATAATCATGAAATCTCAACTGAATCGACAAAACAGCTCAGCCATTGTGACTATTAAAAATCTGAAAAAAAACAAAAAGCGGTTATTCCATTAAAAAAACAGTCAGTCCTCTTGCTCCGTGCGCCCCTAAAACTAAAGACTGTTCAATATCGGCCGTTTTTGAAGGTCCTGCGATAAAGGTTCCAAAACCATATTCCTGATTACCAATACGGTCATAAGCCTGATGCATTTTGGCAACAATATCTTTTTTATTAACAACTATTGCTAAATACTGCGGGATAAAAGTCGAAACCCTTTGTCCCATTAAGTCATCTGTAACCCAAAGTGCACTGTTTTCGGCTACGCCAAAATGCGCTTTAACGAGAATAAGTTCGGCATTCTGCAGAGAATGAGGATCGTCGTTGGTCCAATCCAAATTTGCAACTTCAGAAAGTTCTGGAAGAGTCGTTAGTATACGTTTACTGATATCGAAATTTTCTTTAACAAAAGTAACAATTTCAGCATAACTTGATACTTCTTCAAAATCCCCTCCAATGCCTTTTAAAATCGTTTTATACTGCTCTAAAACATCCAAATCAGATTCTTTTAAAGGTTCTAAACTTGGAAGTTCATTCAGCTCTTTTGGCTGATTCTGTTTTATTTTTTGTAAAATAGATTCTTTACTGCTCATCATTTTTCCCTTTAGCTGCTTTACCGTTTTTCTTGTACCATTCCCTAAAAGATTCTTCAGGAACTTTAGGCATTTCCCTCTGGTCGTACCATTTATTCAGTTTATTATTTACCAGACCAGGCAGATTCTTCATTGCAAAACGGCCGGATATACCAGCAATTTCAAATACCGTAGGATTAGCTAAAACTGTTGCCATAGTTTTCATAGCTATCGTTTTGGCTTTTGGAGTATAACCCTCTTTTACTAAAACCTGTCTCCATTTGTATAACTGATCATGAATATCAATTTTTACAGGGCATACATTTGTGCAGGAACCGCATAAAGTACTGGCAAAAGGTAAATCAGCATTCTTTTTCATGTCCAGATTAGGAGCCAAAATCGAACCAATTGGTCCTGCAACTGCATTGTGGTAACTATGTCCTCCGCTTCGTCTGTACACTGGGCAGGTATTCATGCAGGCGCCACAGCGGATGCATTTCAATGAATTTCTAAAATCTTCTCTTCCTAACTGCTCACTTCTTCCATTATCAACGATAACGATATGAATCTCTTTGCCGTCTCTTGGTTTTTTGAAGTGGCTGGAAAACGTTGTTATAGGCTGTCCAGTGGCGCTTCTTGCCAATAATCGCAGGAAAACCCCTAAATGCTCACGCTGCGGAATTAATTTTTCAAATCCCATACAGGCTATATGAACGTCAGCTAAGTGCGCACCCATATCTGCATTTCCTTCATTGGTACAAACCACGAATTCACCAGTTTCGGCAACTGCAAAATTTACTCCTGTTAGGGCAGCTTTACGCGTCAAAAAAACATCTCTTAAATGATGACGGGCAGATTCGGTTAAATACTGCGGATCAATATTTCCTTTTTCTGTTCCAAGATGTTCATGGAAAGTTTCACTTACATCTTCTTTTTTTAGATGAATAGCAGGCAGAACGATATGGCTTGGCGGTTCGTTACGAAGCTGAACAATGCGCTCTCCTAAATCTGAATCTATAACATCAATGCCTCGCTCTGTCAGATAATCATTCAAATGGCATTCTTCGGTAAGCATCGATTTAGATTTTACCATTTGCTTGATGTTATGCTTTTCTAATATCGAATGAACAATAACATTATGCTCCTCGGCATTGGCAGCCCAGTGAACAATAATTCCATTCTTTTGAGCATTGGTTTCAAATTCCACCAAATAATCATGGATATTTGAAAGCACATTGAATTTTATTTTTGATGCTGTTTCTCTAAGCAGTTCCCATTCCGGAATCTGATGTGCAGATCTATCTCTTTTTTCACGAACAAACCAAAGCGTTTCGTCATGCCAATTGACACGCTCTACATTTTTATTAAAAATGGCAGCGGCTTCACTGTGCGGTATCGTTTTATTTGAACTCATTTTGCCTTTTTTATTCTTTATCAGAAAAATTCAATACGTTTTCAGTAATGTATTTTTTATCAGTAATGGTTTCTGCTTTTACATTTTTTAGAAATATATTCTCTACGGGTAATTCTTTCTGACCTAATATTCGTGCAGTAAATTTCACATTCGCAGCATTCACATTTTCGAGATATACATTTTTTATTGGTGTGAGTCTTCTTTCAATGGTCGGCACCAAATCCCTCCATTGGTACAATACATCAGTCTCAATCCCAAGTATTCCCAGATCGATTTTACCAGAAGCTACATTGCTGACATAAATATTGTTTACAAATCCGCCTCTTCGTTCGTTGGTTTTTATATACAATAGATGATTTAGCTTTGCACCGTCAACTACATTGCATTTATCGATAAATACATTTTCGATACCTCCGGACAATTCACTTCCTATTGCGACCAATTGGTGGCCGTTTTTGACCGTGCAATTTCGGATAACAATATTTTTTGAAGGTGTATTTAATCGCCAGGCATTTTGTCCGCAGCCTGATTTTATAGCAATGGCATCATCCCCCTGGTCAAATACGCAATTTTCGATTAACACATTTTGGGCCATCTCTGGATCGACACCATCATTATTATGTCCGTGTGCATATACTTTAAGGTTTCTAAGCACAACATCTTTGGATAAAAAAGGATGAATGGTCCAAAACGGGCTATTGGTGATTGAAACGCCATCCATCAATATATTCTGGCAGCGGTTAAACTGAATAAACTGAGGGCGAAGATGAGCAGTGTCATTCACCATTAATCTCTCTTCCATCGGCTTTTCATAAGAAGCAAGATAATATAATCGTTTAAGGCTTTCCATGTGCGCTTTAGGGCGTTTAAACCATTCGGTCCAGACATCCATCTTCGCTTTCAATTCTCCTTCACCAGTGATAGCAACATTTTTGCATTGATAGGCATAAATTAATGGAGAATAATTTAAACATTCATAACCTTCCCAAGTACTTTTGACAGCAGGCAGATAATCATTAGGATTTTCTGAAAATAAAAGAACAGCGCCTTTTTCTAAATGCAGATTAACATTGCTTTTAAAGTGAACTTTACCGGTAATCCATTCTCCTTTTGGAATTACTACAATACCGCCTCCCATTTTATTAGCCTTATCAATAGCTTGGGCTATAGCTTCTGAATTTTTATTTTTATCGCCTTGTACCGCACCAAAATCAGTAATGGTTAACTTTTTACAATTCTTAAAATTTGGAATGAAAATTTCAGGCATTTCAAATGGAGCTTTTACTTTTACTCCAATTAAAGTAACTGTATCTTTTTCAGCATTAAATGAAAAAAAACAAAAGGCACAAACGACTAATAAAATTGAGATTACCTTTTTCATCGTGTTTACCTTTTTAAAGTATTTAAAATTTCTGCGATATGAATAGTTTTTATCGGGCTTTGCTGTCTTCGCAGAATACCTTCCAAATGCATTAGACAGGACATGTCTGCACCAGTAATATAATCAACCTGATGTTTTTCGTGATCTTTGATTCGGTCTTGCCCCATTTTAACAGAAATGGCTTCTTCGGTCACACAAAAAGTACCTCCAAAACCGCAGCATTCATCTTTTCGGGATAAGGATACCAAATCGATCCCTTTAATTTTGGTTAATAACTGTCCGGGTTTTGAAAAGGACGGAGCATTTAATTCACTCATCTGCGAAAGTTTCAGTCCTCTCTGTCCATGACAGCTTTGATGCATTCCTACTTTAAACGGAAAATCACCTTCTATACTTTCAATTTTTAAAACATCAGTAATAAATTCGGTTAACTCGTAAACAGTAGATCGGATTTTTGCAGCTAATTCTTTGTTGGTATCGCTGTGCAGATGTTCTTTTACGTGCATCACACAGCTTCCCGAAGGACAGACAATGTAATCAAAACCGGTGAAATTAGCAATGAAATTAGCATCGCATCCTTCTGTTAAATGCTGATAACCGCTATTTGCCATCGGCTGTCCGCAGCATGTCTGCTTCATTGGAAAATCAACATCACAGCCTAATTTTTGCAATAACTCAAGTGTAGCAATACCAATTTTTGGGTAAAATTGGTCTACATAGCAGGGAATAAAAAGTCCAATTCTCATATGGAGATATTTATTTTTTTATTGGTCATATGTAATTCGCATAACTTCATTGGTATTTCAGATCAATTTTCTGTTCTGCTCATTTCATATGGAAATATTTTTTTTAAGAATAACGCATCACGATATTCTCAATATTCATCTCATAGAGATTAAAATTTTATTGGTTCCGATATTAAAATAATAAAGGAACCAATTTTTTCATCCTATAATTTTCTTTAAGAAACTGGGATGTAATTTGTTTTTCTGAAATAACCATTGCTGCTCCTAAAGCGGAACCTAATGGCGAGTGTGTAGATAAAACTTTAAATGAACTGAAATGATGTGACATCAATTTCATAAAAACATCATTATCAGTAAATCCGCCGTCAATAAATATCTTTTTAATTTTACTATTTCCAATAGCTTTATTGATAGTATCTACCTGCAGTTCCATTAACTCAATCATTAACTGATGATAAGCCTCTTCAAAAGTATCGAATAAATTCAATTCTGTTTTTTGTGGCAGACGCTGCAGAGAAATCCCCTCAAATTTAAAGTAAACTGCTGGTTTTTCAATTAAATTCAAATAAATATTCTGGTCGAATTTTACTTCGCGGTGATAACCGTACTCCTTTTTATAGTATTCGCAAAGTTTTTCAACCTGCAGTCGGTATTCATTACCCATAAAAAAACGGGAAGCTTTAACTCTTTTACCGTCAATACGCAGATAATTCAAGCAATTGTTTGAGATATCTTCTTTATTTAAATTTTCGGAATTAAAAGGATTCAGCGCAATGCTCCAAGTACCTGTTGAAAGCAGTAAAAATGGTTTCTTTTTACTTAAAACATAAGGCAGCAAGGCAGAGGAACTGTCATGAATCCCCACTCCAATTTTTATTTTTTTATTTTTATATATCGTATTAATACTGGCAGAAGTTGGAACAATTGGAGGCAGTATTTTATCAATACCCTCATCATGAACCCATTTATGATACTCTTCGTGCTCATAATTCCATAAATTAGTATGGCATCCAATACTGGTATATTCACTCACAGGAATTCCTGTAAATAAATAAGACAGATATTGTGGCAGATGCAGGCTGCATTTTATCTGAGCAAATATTTCAGGCTTGGTTTTTTTGATCCAGTAAAGCTGCATACCAGAGTTCAACAATCCTGATTGTGGCGGCGAAGCAGTTTCGGCACCAAATGTAAGAGCATCTCCATATTTGCTGTAAAAATCCTCCAGAATTTCCTCTGGAAGCTCTTTTATGTAATTATAAAGCGGCGTTAGCGGTTTTCCTTTATAATCCAGATGAACCAAACTTGCGCCATAAGACGAAAAATTCAACGTTCTGACATCAAATTCTGCGGACTCTAAAACAGAATCAAAAGTATCTTTTATCCAACGTTTCAATGCTGCTAAATCTTCGGTTTCAAAACCGTCTTCATCTACTGTAAGCGGAAGATTTACGTAATCGCGATATACTTCATTATAGTCGTCGTCAAAAAGAAAAAACTTTTTATTCGTTTTCCCAATATCAAATACTGCATTTACCTTAATCATCATAACTTATAAGCCTGTAGCCATTGTTTTAAGTCCTCTTTCACCAATAAGTTCTTTTCTTACATTCAGATTACGGTACAATGCAACAGGATTTAATGCTGCTCCATTGCGCAAACGAGCTTCAGCAACTAATGCGCGAACGTCTGTGCGGAAAGCATTCTGCAAAATTTCCTGAGCTTTTACTACGTCATTTTCTGCTTGTGCAATTTCTAATGCTTTTCTGTCTACCGAAAGTGCTTGCGCATAAGCAATCATAATCGCTTCAACAGACTGCAATAAATCTTCCAAAGGATCTTTGATATTGTGTGAAGCATCTATCATCCAGCCTAAATCTTTGGCGTGATTCATTCCTCTTGCATCCATACCTTCAACCAATTCGTTAAAAATCAAGAATAATTGGTATGGTTTCAAAGCTCCAGCTGTTAAATCGTCATCGCCATATTTTGAATCATTGAAGTGGAATCCACCCAATTTATCTTCCATCAGCAGTAAAGAAACAATCTGTTCAATATTTGCATTTGGCAGATGATGTCCTAAATCAACTAATGTTTTTGCTTTGTCCCCTAATTTTTTTACATACGAATACGACTGTCCCCAATCGGCAACAGTAGTAGAATAGAAATTAGGCTCCGCACATTTGTATTCTAAAAACAGTTTCCAGTTTGATGGAAGAGCTGCATAAATTTCCTGTAAACTTTCTAAAGTATTTTCGTAAGCTTTTCTGAAATTTAATTGACCTGGAAAATTAGATCCGTCTGCTAACCAAACAGTCAATGATTCAGATCCTAATTCAATACCTTGTTTGATCACTTCGATGTTATGATCTACAGCTTGTTTACGTACCGCTTTATTTACATTTTGTAAAGAACCGTATCTATATGAATATTCAGAATTAGCCTGATCTTGAAAAGTGTTGGAATTCACCGCATCAAACAATAAGTTATGCTGTGCCGCTAAGCTTTTTATGGCTTTATGATCTTGCGGAATATCCCACGGAATATGCAGCGAGATAGCTCCCGAAGCATTATTAAGTGCATGAAGCAAACCTACATCTTCTATTTTTTCTTCTAATGAGCGCGGCTCTCCTCCTCCGGCAAAACGTCCAAAACGAGTACCTCCTGTTCCTAGTGCCCAAGATGGAATTGCAATTTGAAAATCAATTAATTTTTGAATAATTGCCTCGTTGTCTGCTATTTCAGAAACGGTAAAAATTAATTTATTGGAATGACTTTTTAGTAAATCGTCATTATGTGAAGCTATTTTGTTTGATTCTATTAACATAATCTTGTTTGTATTATTAGAGTTTGCAATTTACGTGATTTTAAAGTAAACTAACGTTTGAAACCATCAAACGTTAGCTACTTCTGGTTAAACCAATAAACCAACCAAATCAATATTATCTATAAAAGCCCATTGCTACTCCTCCGTCTACATTCAGAGCATTTCCTGTTGATTTACTCAACAAACCTCCAACAAATGCAAAACAAGCATTAGCAATATCATCTGGCAGTATAATTTCGTTTAATAAAGTACGTTTTGCATAATATGCCGGCAATTCTGTAACCGTAACACCGTATGCTTTCGCACGGCCTTCTGCCCATCCGCCTGACCAAATGTTTGAATCAGAGATTACTGCATCAGGATTTACAGTATTTACACGGATTTTATCAGCTCCTAATTCAGCAGACATCAAACGTGTTAAATGTGCCTGAGCCGCTTTGGCTGAGCCATATCCAGGATTATTTGGTCCTGCAACTACAGCATTTTTAGATACAATGTTTACGATATCACCGCCAAAACCTTGTTTACGCATTACTTCAATTCCAGCTTTTGAAACAATGAATTGTCCTTTCACCAAAATATCATACAATCTGTCCCACTCTTCAAGAGAATGTTCTGCAATAGATTTTGAAATACTGATACCTGCATTATTTACAACAATATCAACACCGCCAAAAGCTAATGCTGATGCATCATACGCTTTTTCGGCACTTCCTTCATTTGTTACATTTAAAAGAGTACTAGATACTGCATCTTTTCCAAACATCTTAACAAATTCAGCCTTAGCACCTGCTAAACGCTCTTCATCAATATCATTAAGGATAACACATGCACCTTCTTCGGCGAATTTTTTAGCGATAGCTTTACCAATTCCGCCTCCTGAACCAGTAACAAGTGCTACTCTTCCAGACAATGCTTTTGGTTTTGGCATACGCTGTAATTTAGCTTCTTCCAACAGCCAGTATTCAATGTCAAAAGCTTCCTGGCGCGGTAATGAAGTGTATTCAGAAACTGCTTCAGCTCCTTTCATTACATTTACAGCGTTGATATAATATTCAGATGCCAAACGAGCCATCGTTTTATCTTTTGCAAAAGTGAACATACCTACTCCTGGGTATAAAATTACCACTGGATTTGGGTCACGCATTGCAGGTGAATTCGATTTTTTACAAGTATCGTAATAAGCAGCATACATTTTTCTGTACGCCTCAAAAGCTGGAGTTAATTTTGCTTTGATGGCATTCAAATCAGATAAATCTTCGTTTGGATCTAATTCTAAAACCAAAGGACTGATTTTTGTTCTCAAGAAGTGATCCGGGCATGAAGTTCCCAGAGGAGCCAATTTCTCTAAATCATTAGAATTGATGAACTCTAATACTCTTGCATCATCTGTATAATGACCAATCATTTTTCTTTCAGATGAACAGAAACCTCTTAAAATCGGAGCTACTTTCGCAGCCTGCTGCTGACGTGCTTCCTGATTTAAACTCTCTAGTTTCTGACCTCCAAAAACTGGACGTTTTTTACCATAATTGCTTTCTAAATACTCGGCACATTTTTCAATTACCTCAAGTGTATTTATATAACTTTCATAAGATGTATCTCCCCAGGTAAACAAACCGTGAGAACCTAACATTACCCCTTTTAATTTTTTCCCGCGGGCTTCAGCTTCCTCTAGGCATGCGCGCATTTGCAGTCCTAGATCAAAGCCAGGACGCTGCCATCCTACCCAGCCAATTTCTCCGTTGAATAATTCTTCGGTAATTTGTTTTCCGTCTTTTGCTGCTGCAATCGCAATAGCCGCATCCGGATGTAAGTGGTCAATATGTTTGAATGGCAAAAATCCGTGCAAAGGCGTATCAATCGAAGGAGCTTTTGAAGCCAAATCAAAAATACAGTGGTTGAATAATTCCACCATTTCATCTTCAAATTCTATTCCTCTGTATACATTTTCAAGATTACGAAGTCTTTCTAAATATAAAGCCGCACAGCCTGATTTTGTCAATGTCCCGATGTCGCCGCCCGACCCTTTAATCCACATTACTTCAGATGCTTCACCCGTTAAAGGATCTTTATCTGTAATTTTTACTGAAGTATTTCCACCTCCATAATTTGTTAATCTTAAATCAGCTCCTAATATATTAGAGCGATAAATAAAAAGCGCTACTTCATCCCCAGCTAATTCTTGTGCTTTAGCCTCATCCCAAAGATAACTTACGTGCTTAAAAGTCATATTCCCAGTATTTATATTTGACATTATATGTGTTTTTTAAATTTTGTTATTGTGTGTTATTATAGTGAATTGCCAATTCCTACTAATACAATCGAAAGCATAATCAATCCAATTCCTAATAAGAAAGTATTAAATGTTTTTTTGGAAACTCCAGACCATTCTTTTAAATAAAATCCCCAGAAGTTAGCAGTCAAAATAATTGTTGCCATGTGCAGAATCCAAGAACTTGCTCCGTTTCCTAATTTGCTTTCACCCATACCATAAAAGAAGAACTGCAAAAACCACATCGTTCCTGCCAAAGCCGAAAACATTACGTTCTTACTTATTGGAGCTGCCGTATTAGTGTAATCACCAAAAGTTTTGTTTTTAAAATTAAGATAGATACACCAAATAAAGTTTGTAGTCAATCCGCCCCAAAGCACAACGATATAAGTTACATTGTTTTGGAACAAAGGATTACAGCCGCTAACCACAGCTGCTTCAGCAAGAGGTTTCCCTACTTCTATTCCAAAATTGAAAAAAGAGCTTAATATTCCAGAAATCACTGCAATAATCAAACCCTTTACTAAACTAAAATCCCTGTCTCTATCCTCATGTCCTACTGCAAAATCTTTCTCTTTAAGCATTCCAGCTTTTCCAGAAATCGCAATTCCAATCAAACAGACCAAAACTCCAAGCAAAACCAATTTACCTCCAGAGCTGGCAAGCATTTCTGTAAAAGAAACTTTCCCTTCAGATGGATAAAAATTATAATAGATTGACGGAACTAATGCTCCAAAAGCAGAACAAAAACCCAATACTATTGAATTCCCTAATGACATTCCCAAGTAACGGACACCAAGACCATATGTAAGTCCTCCAATTCCCCAAATCAGTCCCATCGAAAAAGCAAGCGCTTTTATAGAAGGTGAAGCCACACTAATAATTTCAGCAAAGTTAGGTATGGTCAGATAAGCCGCAATCGGCGGAACAATTAACCAGGAAAAAAAACCACCTATCAGCCAATAGCTTTCCCAAGCCCAGCCTTTAACTTTTTTGAAAGGCATATAGAAACTACCCGATGAAAATCCGCCGATAGAATGAAAAAGAATTCCAAGTATTGATTCCATTTATTAAATTGTTTTTTGGTTAATTGGTTATAGTTTAGGATTGTAAAATAATAGAATAGAAAAAAGATAACTATCCTGTACTATCCTTTAATCTGAATCATTTTTTATCATCATTCAATAAGTTTTATTTAAAAAAAAGCGTTAAGGGCATTTTAAACCTCTCATTCAAAATAAAATACTCCCAAAAAAAAGGGCTTCAACACTAATAATGATATTTTAACCTTATTTTATTTTACTTTAAATTTTTAAGTGTTAATTTTAAATAATCATTAAAATTTTATTCGTAATTATTACGAAATACTAATTTTAAGGTTTATATTTGTGCAATCGATTACATGTTTGATTTTATGCTGATAAGACAATACATTTAATTTAGTTTGCTGCATATTTTTAAAACAAATCGATTATTCAGATAAATCCATAAATACCATTTTTGGCCATTGGCTGACGGGATAAAAAACAAATTTAAAGTCTCGTTTTCTTTATATATTTTTGGAGAAAAAACATCTAAAAGCGAAAGCTATGATAAAGATTATTAACATTGACGAGGACTCGCGCGTACCAAAATACAAGCAGATTGTTGATTCAATTTTAACTAATATTGGCAATGGAAGTTTAAAAATAAATCAAAAAATTCCATCGATTAATAGTTTTAGTGAAGAGTTTTATATGTCTAGAGATACTGTTGAAAAGGCATATAACATTTTAAAAGAACGAAAAATCATTACTTCAATACGCGGAAAAGGATATTATATTACTCAAACCAAACTGGTTTCGAAAGTAAATGTGCTGTTTGTCTATAATAAATTAAGTTCCTATAAAATGGCAACTTATAATTCTTTTATTGATGCCATTGGAGCCAATGCCCACACCGATCTTCAGATTTATCACTGTGATGAAACACTGTTTCTGAATCTCCTTGACAAATACGAAGGTGCATATGATTACTACATAATTACTACTCATTTTAAAACTGACAAATTAAAACACAGCAGTTATACTGATGCGGTTATTAACGCGATTAATAAAATTCCTAAGGAAAAACTGATTATTATGGATAATATCAAGTTGGGAATTAACAATGATGTTATTAAAATTTATCAGGATTTTGAAAATGATATTTACAATGCACTGAAAGAAGGTTTAGACAAAATAAAAAACTATACCCGGATAATTTTAGTATATCCGGAGAAAGCTGTCTATCCATACCCTAGAAGAATCCTTCATGGTTTCAAGAAATTCTGCGTCGAATTCGAAATCAATTATGAGATTTTAGATGAAATATATGATGACATTATTCTTAAAAAAGGAGATTTATTCATCACCATCGAAGAATCAGATCTGGTAAATCTGGTGAAACAGATCAGAGACAACCAAATGAAACTAGGCAAACACATTGGCGTTATCTCTTATAACGATACACCACTGAAAGAACTATTGGGCATTACTGTAATATCAACAGATTTTAAAATAATGGGGGAAACTGCAGCGCAGATGATTTTAAACAAAGAAATCGGACAGGTAAAAGTTCCGTTTAATTTCATCGACAGAAGATCCATTTAAAACTTAAAACAGCAACACTTTACAAAACAATGAAATTTAAATTAAATCAATTATTATTTCTTGCATTTGCAGTCACATTCTCAAATTGCCCCATAAACATTCAGGCACAAAATAATGGTTCAGCTAAAGATTCCTATAGCGGCATTGAATTTAAAATGAACAAAATAAACGAGCCTAAAATTCCAAATAACAGTGTAAACATTGCAGATTTTGGAGCTGTAAACGGCGGTACCGTTTTATGTACAAAAGCTTTTGCAGATGCTATTGACGCTGTTTCCAAAAAAGGAGGAGGAAAAGTAATCATTCCTCCGGGAATGTGGCTTACAGGTCCAATTATTCTAAAAAGCAATATCGAACTGCATGCACAAAGAGGAGCACTCATTAAATTTTCGACTGATAAAAATCTGTATCCGATTATTCAAACCAGTTTTGAAGGATTAAATACCTGGCGCTGTATCTCTCCTATTTACGGCAAAAACCTTGAAAACGTAGCTTTTACAGGAAACGGTGTTTATGACGGTTCGGGCGAAGTGTGGAGAATGGTAAAAAAAGGCAAATTGACCGAAAGCCAATGGAATGATTTTGTAAAATCCGGCGGCGTTTTAAACGATAAAAAAACAAGCTGGTATCCATCTGAGCAATATGTAAAAGGAAACCAAAACGCTGATCAAAATGTACGCGCTGATTTAAAAACCAAAGAACAGTTTGAAGAAATCCGCGATTTTCTTCGTCCGGTAATGGTCAGCATTCAAAACAGTAAACGTGTTTTATTTGACGGACCTGTTTTTCAAAATTCACCGGCCTGGAACATCCATCCCTTGATGGTCGAAGATTTAATTATCCGCAACACAACAGTACGTAACCCTTGGTATTCTCAAAACGGGGACGGCCTGGACGTAGAATCCTGCAAAAATGTATTAGTAGAAAATTCCAGTTTTGATGTTGGTGACGATGCGATCTGCATTAAATCCGGGAAAGACAAAGACGGACGCGATCGTGGTGTTCCCTGCGAAAACATCATTATCAGAAACAACATTGTGTATCATGGACATGGCGGTGTAACCGTAGGAAGCGAAATGTCCGGTGGTGTAAAAAACATGCATGTTTCCAACTGTACTTTTATGGGAACAGATGTTGGTCTGCGTTTTAAAAGTAACCGCGGACGCGGCGGTGTGGTAGAAAACATCTTTATTTCGGATATATATATGAATAGTATTCCATCACAGGCCATTTCATTCGACTTATATTATGGCGGAAAATCGATTGCCGAAAAACTAGCCGAAGGAGAAACAAACACCGTAACTACAGCCATTCCTGTTGATGAAAAAACGCCTCAGTTTAAAAACATCGTTATTAAAAACATTTATATCAATGGCGCACAGCAGGCAGTATTCTTACAAGGATTGCCAGAAATGAATTTAGAAAATATCGAAATTTCGAATTTAACAGGTAAAGCTGACAAAGGTTTTTCTATCATTGATGCAAACGGAATTAAACTTAACAACATCAATTTGGACATTGCAGACAGTACAATTTTTGATATTTACAATGGAAAAAACATGTCACTGAAAAACATCAGTTTCAATTCAGATTCTCCAAAAGCAGTTACGATAGATGGTGAAGCCAGCAAGAATATTGAATTGGTATCGAATGCAAAAACTGACTTTAGCAAAAAAACCACGATTGGTGATAAAGTAGTTAAAGGGGCAGTAAAAATGTAAGTAATATATTTTCATAAGATTTAAAAAAAGGCAATTTTACCGAAGGGTAGAATTGCCTTTTTTGATTATTAATTGTTAATCAAGAGCGTCAGTAATGAAAATTTTCTAACAATAAAAGCTTAAATTATTTACAGTTCTTTTTTTTTATATATTAGCAACATAACAAAAGACTTTTTTATTACACAAAGCTCGCCAACATGCACAGATTAGAGTCATTTTATGGCGGATATTTAATCAATATTATAACTAAACAATATGAACATTAAAGAGAATCTTTCCATTTTAAGAAAATACCTTTTGGATTTAAATTACACAACAAGTTACGATACTTCCAAAAATGCAGATAAACCTTATTTTGCAAAGAATCTGAAAAAATTACGTTCCGCAATACGCAATTTAGAAGACATAGCGATTTTGAACCAAGAAATAGAAATGCTTAAAAACTCTTCTTTATTCAGTAATAACGACGACGAAAATTTATTTGGTTACATGGACAATAATATCATTTCTGGAAACGTAGCTACTTTGACAATTGGTATTGAATTCCTTTTACGTTATGGTGAACAAATCGCTGCACCAATTGATGGGTTAAATATTAGACTTCCGGAAATTGAAAATTTCGATGATTTATCTCGCGTTTCAAATTCTTTAAAAAAAGCGTTAGAACTCCCAATCAATGATCAAAACAAAGGTTATTTAAAAATTGAAGGAGCAGATTCCGGATCCGTATGGATAACGGTTTCTGTCGGTTCTATGGCTGCAGTAAATTTAATTGCCGCAATTTGCTGGGCAGCCGCTGTTGTCCGAAAAAAAATGGCCGAAGCTAAAATGTTTGAAGAACACGCTAAAACGCTGACAATAAAAAACGAAATACTTGGTGATTTTGTTAATGCGCAAAAAGAACAATTAAAAAATATTCTTGAAGCAGAAGCGAAGCAAATTGCTAATGAGCATTATTCAATTGAAGCAGACTCAGATGCAGTAGGAAGATTAAAACTTTCAATTTCTACTGTTTCAGATTTAATAGATAAAGGAGGAAAAATTCTACCAACAAGCGACAGCAATGATACAATTAAATTATTTCCTGATTATTCGAACCTAAACATGATAGAATCATCAATTCGACAGTTAAAAAAAAGCTAATAAACACCCGCTAATAAAGCTATATTTTATTATGTTACAAATTCTTAAAACTCATTGTTAACAAAGATTATCAGAAGCCACATTTAAGGATTAACAAATATGTAGCAAATAATTTCTAACGCTTTGAAATAGAATAAATTAAAATAATGGAATAAGAATTATACAAGTATTTACATAAGTAAAACACTATATAACCAAAATTCAAATTCAGTGGAATTATAGTCTTAATTCCTATTTCTGTTCAACCAAAAACATTCGATTTCTGGAGTTTCCAAATTCTACAAATCTGTATACCATTAATCATAGCCAAACTCAAAATCATGCTAACATTTAACAAGAAATACTTCGGCTTGACCATTCTAATTTTTATCATAGAGGTTTTAATTGCATTATACCTTCATGATGAGATTATTCGCCCGTATATCGGCGATGTATTGGTTGTGATTCTGATTTACTGTTTTATAAAATCATTTTTAAAATTACCTGTTTTACCCCTTGCAATATTCGTTTTACTATTTTCGTTTAGTATAGAATTTCTTCAGTATTTAAATATTGTTGAAAAACTCGGTCTGCAAAAATCAAAGCTGGCCAGAACAGTTATTGGCACATCATTTGCCTGGATTGATTTAGTATGCTATATTGCGGGAATTATTATTGTTCTTATTACAGAGAAAGTTTCTGCAAAAAATTGAAACACAGTATTTAAGAGCTTTCAGCAAAAAAATAAAAAAATGAAAAAGTTTATTATCATAGTAGTTTTAATTTTAACAGCTAATGCTTTTGGCCAGAAGAAAACTGAAAATTCACAGGCAATTTCGGAACAGGACACTATTATTAAAGTCGTTCAAGTAATTAAATACAAAGGCGGAAAAAAACCTGCTTACTTTTTGAATGGAGAACTTGTCAATCAAAGTATCTCTAGTTTTTTAGACCCAAATAAAATTGAAAGCGTCAAAGTTGAAAAAGGAGATATTGACATAAACAGCACTAAATATTCCGGCAAAATTACAATTGAAACAAAAAAGGATTACAAGCCAAATTTAATCTCCCTGAACGAACTCAGAAAAAGATACACAACAGTGCAGGAAAACGCCGTAATTTATCAGATTGACAATGAAATAATTGATGCTGACTATGATAAATATGTCATAGACAAAAATTATATCTTAAAAATAACTATCAATAAACTTGAAAATCCAAATCTAACTGTCATAAAAGTAATCAGTAAATCAGAGGAAAACATCAAGAAATCAAACGAAATAATAATTCGAGGCGACAGCATTCGTTAAACTAGCTTTTCCCTAAAACCTTAAAAACTAAACTTTTTGACAAATCTATTTAAACTTCGGATTTGTTTTCACCAGTGCTTTATAACGCATCATCGCTTCTACCAAATAATAATCGCCATACGTGAGCGGTGTATCGATTTCGGTTTTCTTAGGCATGTTCCCTACTCCGTGTTTCAGCAAAAAACCGCCGTTCGTTCCCACTGCCGCAAAATATTCCGGCGTTAATAAATTAGATAAAATTATTTTGGCCGAATCATAATAACGTATTCCGTCTTTTTTATCTGCATAACCGCCTAACTCCAATAAAGCTGAAGCAATTAATGAAGCCGCAGAAGAATCCCGTAAAGCATTAGGAATATTAGGAGCGTTAAAATCCCAATAAGGAATTTTATCTGCCGGCAGATTCGGGTGGCTTAAAATATAATTGGCAATGTTTTTTGCCTGATTTAAATACTTTACATCTTTTGTTTCTCGGTACATTACAACATATCCGTACAATCCCCAGCCCTGTCCTCTCGCCCAAGACGAATCATCGGCTGCACCTTGATTAGTGATTTGTTTGGTAACTTTTCCAGACTCTGTATTGTAAACCACTTCATGATAGGAGCTGTAATCTTTTCGAAAATGATTAACCATCGTTTTATCGGCATGCTGAACAGCAATTTTATAATACGTACTGTCTCCGCTGTGTTTTGCTGCCCAGAATAAAAGCTCCAGATTCATCATATTATCAATAATCACAGGAGATTCTTCATTTGAAGCATGATTCCATGGTGCGCTGTCCCATGATTTGATACAGCCTGTTTTTGGATTGAAACGGCTTGCCAATGATTTGGCACTGTTCATTAATATCGCTTCATACTCTTTGCTGGGATGCAGCCGTTCTGCATTTCCAAAACTGCAATACATCATAAAACCCAAATCGTGTGTAGTGGTATTGAACTGTTCTTTTTTCAGATCTTCCATTACGTTTAGTGCTACCTTTTTTAATTCGGGAGCTCCTTTTGCCTCATCCAGATACAGCAGCGTCCCAGGATAGAAACCACTGCACCACCAGCCGGAATCAGATGTTTCCAGTTGATTTTTATCTGCAAAATAAGTTTTAGGATACTTTCCCACACTCACTTGTCTGCTCAAATAAGCATATTGCTGTATTGCCGTCTGCAGTGCCACATTTATTTTTTCTTCTAAATTTTGTTTCCGAAAACCAGCCGAAACAAAAAACACAGCCACAATTATCAATAAGCAATACTTCTTCATATAATTATTTATTTATAGGTATTTTTTTTAATTCAATAACCCGCACGGCTTGAGGTTCTGTATCTACCAATCCCTCACCATCGGCCTGACTTACATTTTGAGAAAAAATATGCAGCTCTGACTTTTCCTTCCACAATTCTTTATCAAAATTAGGCTCCCACTGCCCTACAGAATAATTGATAACATCCGTAAGTTTCCATTGCTTTTTTTCTAAATTGGCGCTAGCCAAAGTAATTTTATTTGCTCTTTCCTCATCTCTAAAAAGTAAATAAAGCATTGACTTGCTAACCAAAATTTCAGGGCGCGAAATAGGATTTTTTTTTGTTCCTCCTCCTCCCAGCGTAAAAGGTTTGCTGTGAAAATCAGTATCAATTTTATTCCATTTTCCCTTATCCAGATACACCACTTTATACTGAGGAATCCCGTTATCATCCCAATAACCTGCAATATACGGATTTCCCTGCATATCCACTGTCATAGAAGTCTGATTGATTAAACTGCTTTTTTCAGGCACTTTCCAGGCAATTTCTGCGCTGGTTTTTGTTATTGGCAGACTGTATTTTTCGCCGGTAGATTTTTCCCAAGTCTGCCCGCCATCTGCTGAAAAAGCATAACAAATATCATGATTAGTCGAAACATCCCAGCTCTCACGCCAAACCCACGAAATATAAATTCCTTTTTTGCTCACACACATCTGCCAATAAGCACTCCGCTGATTTTCGCCATCAATAAAATTATTCTGCAGCGGACTCCATTTCTGAGTTTTCACATCATATGTTTTCAAAATTAAATTCCCTCTGCCCGAAGCTCCTGATCGGTAACAAAACATCAGCTTCCCATTTGGCAAATTATGAAATTCGGGATAGGTCACCTTGGCTTCGTCACTGCCAGTCATCGGCTGCTCTTCGCTCAGTTCTAAACTAAAAGGTGTTTTACCTTTAGCATAACGCAGACGGGTATCATGCTGGTCCCAACTTACGTGAACAAAGCCATCTGTATCAACAGCGATACTGATGCTGTTGTGAGCATCTTTTACATTACCGCCATACGGAGTAATTACTGTCTGCCATTCTTTTGAATTCAAATTACGCTTTGCCAAAACCATTTTTCCTTCAGAATTGTAATAAGCGGTAAACTGCCAGTTTTTGAAAGTCGTCAAAGCACTATTTCTAAAAATTACAGTGTTAACAGAATTATTGCTCCAGCCCAAACCAATCTCGCTTTCCTCTGTTTTTAACTGCGCATTGCTGTAAAATGTAAACAAAAGCAACATCACAACAAGACTATTTGAAATAACAGCTTTACTATTGGTTTGTTTTTTTAAAATTTTGTCCATGGTTTTTTGGTTAGGTGATTAACTAACAAATGTAATTATAACATTTAAAAACACAGACCTGTACCTACCAGTATTTTATTAGATAGTCTATCTTAAAAAATGGCTGAATTTAGTTTGTCTTTTTATTTAAACAGCTCATTCAAGGATAATAATAACAGATTGTTTTAATCCTTAATCAGTGACAAAGTCAGCTTCCCGTATTGGTTTTGAGAATCATTCGCATTAATTTGATATGTATAATTTCCAGGTTCAAGAAGTGTCTCTCCAACATAATCTATTGGCTGCAGGGTATATGTTTTTCCATTAATTACCAGCTCAACGAAAGCGTATCTATAAGCTGCCGCAAAAACTTTATAATCCGATTTTTTACCTGATTTTAAATTCTCGAAGCTTACATCTCCACTAGTAGTATTTACCTTAATGTTTTGAAAATCGAATTGACTGACATTGGACAATCGAATTTTTAATCCAGATGAATCTTCATCATCGTTTGAGCAGCTAATGAATACTGCAATCGAAATAATTAACACTAGTATTTTTTTCATAATCAGAGTTTTATTACTAGATGCTAAAAATGCGACATAGTTGCGTTAATAGATTTAAAATTAAAAGCAAAAAAAAGGCAATTTTACATAGCCGTAAAATTGCCTTTTCCATAATCCTTAAAAAATTAATTTTTAATGTGTTTTTACCAAAACGATATCAGGTTTCGGAGCAGGTTTCATTCCTTTGCCCATATAAAAACTAGCATGTGGCGGCTGATTGTAGCCTACATTCTGCCAGGCAATGCTTAAACGGTATTGCGGATCGTGCATTAAAGTATACTGCCTGATATCCGTTGGAATTGTAGTGCTGTAGATTCTTAATTCAGTATTATCAGTGCTTCGCAAAATTAATTCTTCTCTCCAATCACCTAAAATATCAGCTGACAAACCAGGAGTCGATTTCGTTCCATTATTGGATTGTGCACCTTCGGCTGTAAATAATCTTCCTTTTCCGTATTTGTCAATATAATTAGAGTTGAGAAGTTCACGGGAAGCATCCCCATCCCAATAAATTAAAAAATTAGCAGCTCTTGGAGATTCCCCAATTTCATTTCCTTTTATGTCATACAAAAATTTAGAACCAGACCACCACATTTGAGCTCCAGCTCTGGTATTGTCAATATTATCCGCTACGCCTCTGCCTACATCCTCGTCATTCATGGCTGTAAATAATGTTTTCCCGTTTGCTGCCGAAAAAAGAGCAACACCCGGACCTTTTGTTCCTTCTTCAATTTCATGAACACCAAAGACTTCCAAACCTGGAATTTCTGGATCCAGATCACTCACATGCAAAGCATCTCCGTGACGATAGCCCGTTGTATACAATCCTTTGCCATTATCATCGACACACATCGAACCATAAATAATTTCATCTTTCCCGTCCGCATCTACATCGGCAACTGAAAGTCCGTGATTACCCATTCCGGAATAAGGACTTTTACCGTCTTTGGTATCAAAAACCCATCGTGAAGTTAATTTCTTATCTTTAAAATCCCATGCTGCCAAAACTATTCTTCCATAATAGCCACGGCACATCACCACACTCGGATGAACGCCGTCCAAATAAGCCACACAAGCCGTAAAACGGTCAACTCTGTTACCACTGGCATCGTTTCCTCCGTTACCGCCTCTGCCTCCCCATGCGCCAATGTCTCCCCTTTCGGCAATGTAATCAACCGTTGTAACTGCACTTCCAGTTCTTCCGTCAAAAACGGTAAGATACTCTGGTCCTTTTAAAATTTTACCAAAAGTTCCAGACTTCTCATCAGTATCTCTCCAGTCTTTTGAAGCATCGCCAATGACTTTACCAGTTCCGTCCACAGTTCCATCGGCGGTTTTGCAGACAATTTCGGCGATACCGTCACCATCTAAATCGTATACCATAAACTGAGTGTAATGTGCTCCTTCTCTAATGTTTTTACCCAAATTTATTTCCCATAAAAATTTGCCTTCAAGCGTATAAGCCTGCAGAACAACCGGATCTGTCAGTCCTTTATGTGAATTATCATGTCCGACTCCCGTCATGTGCACTACTAATTCGTATTGCCCGTCGCCGTTCAAATCTCCTGCCGAAATATCATTGGCAGTATATCCGTTTATGGCTTTCAGCGGAATAGACAGATAGTCTTTTACTGCTACATTGGCTGTAATAGTAAAACTTCCTTTTTCTTCGTTTTCTTTACCATTTAGAACCGTTTTTACAAACCAGGTATTATTTTCATTAGCCTTAGCAGTTTCATCACTGAAATTGGCCGCTCCGGTAATTGGCTTTTCGTTAAGCAGAACGGCATTCCCTGTTTCGCTTTTTCGATATAAATTAAAAGCTAAATCGTCAGGATCTGTTCCTAAAACCCGCCAGCTGATAAAGAATTTTCCATTTTGATTGATGGCAATAATTCCTCTGTCTAAATTTTCCATCTGTCTCTGACCAAAAACAGAAAACCCAATTAGAAACAACAATAGATTCCATTTTAGCGGCTTAACTTTTGACATATTTTATCTTTTAAAACGAATTAGTATAAGAAAATTTATTGTAGTGAATTTCTCCTTCCATAGAAAGACAATCTTTTATACTAGACTGTTTATTGAATGGATGGTTTAAAACATTTTCTGAAAACCTTCACTTTTTACTTTCCAAGAACCGTCTTTCGGAAATCCCGGATTCGCTTCGGTCGTACCTTCCCAGCCTCCGCACATCATGGCAATAGCCGTCAGTAATCCTCCATTTCCTGGAAGATAAAGCGTCAGTCTTTCTGACTGATAATTGTGTCCGTTTTTTAGATACGTATTGGTAGTTACATTCATAAATAAAGCGTCAATTGCTTTTTCAGGAAGTCCTAAACGAGCTGCTGACATAGCGGTCATAGGGAAATCCCATCCCCACGTTTTTTGCCATGACCAGGTATCCCAAATCAGATCGAAAGTGTTTTTCATTATTTTTTTATCCAATAAAGAAGTTTCAGGAAGCATTCCGAAAGTTCCCAAAACCGACGGATGATCTGTTTTGAATTCTGGATTAGTATACGAATCGGGAGCACTTTCAGCCGCCAGATACACATCGTTTTGAACAGGCAGCGGAGACAAATCACGCAATACTGCTTCCCATTTTTCAGGAACAGCTTGATTCATTTTCTTTTTCCACGCAATAGCGGTTTTTAATGCCCAGTTCCAATAGGCCAATTCATACGTTGGGTTAAAAGTCTGCATCGCAACAAAACGTTCCTGCGCCGGAATTACTCCTGGCCCTAACATAAAACGCTTTTTTTCTTTGTCATAAAAAGCAAATGAAGCCATAAAATCAGCAGTAGCAAAAACACGTTCGCTGTATTTTTTCAATGTAGTTTCCGACTTAGATGATTCGTACAATAACTCAGCATAAGTAATAAAATGTGGCTGCTGCCAAATTAAAAACGCCCCTACAGACGACGGACTTTCGTTTCCGTCAGGATCGGTCATTTTCTGCCATCTTGCTCCTTCAAAGCCTTGTCTTTGTGCTATTTTTTTAGCTTTATCAAATGCATTTTGGTACCAGCCTAAAGTATTTTCTAAATATTCCGGTCTGTTCCAAAGCGGAAAATGAACCCCGTGCCACCAATGCATTTCTAAGTGCGGTTTTCCGTACCAGCTGTTGTAAGTCAGTCCTGTTTCCTGCGGAGGCAGAGAACCGGCACATTGTATTTTGGTCAGGTATTGCGAAAGTACAATTCTGCGCTCCAATTCATTAGCGCGTTTATCGGTGCTTCCTGCAAAATCAACTGCGGCACCGCTTGTCCAAAATTTTTCCCAGCCGGCAATACTGCTTTTTTCAATAGCTGTAAAATCTGGAATGGATTCTTTATTTTTCTCGGTCTGAATAAACGAACAGCTCAATTCTAAACTGCTGCTGTTTGATGGCTCCAGTAAAAAATAATGTTTTGCTTTTTCTTTCACTGATGCTGTTCCTTTCCATTTCAGATTAATATCATACGAAATGCTGTCCATCAAGTGAGTAATAGTGGCTTCCGATTTGTTTTTGATTTTCAGATTGCTTTTATAATCCTGTTTTCCCCGCCATTTTTCCCCCATATCAGTTCCTGCAATAGCAACCGCCGAATTATTTACCTCTTGTTTTTCTTCCCATTTTGTCCCCATATCGCCCCAGAGTCCTGTTGGAAACGGGATGCGGACACGAATTTTCAAACGGCCTTGTTTGATTAAATCCGATTCAACTTTAAAACCCAAAGCATCTTTTTTCTGATCGCAGGCTGTAATTACTTTTACCGAAGTTCCTTCGATTTCAAAATAACTTTCAATTTTTCCTGTCCATAAATTCAGTTTCTGATTGATCGCTTTGATGTCATCTGGCTGAACTAAACTGCCGTCTTTTTTGGTGATTTCAAAACCAATATTTCCCAATTGTAGTAAATGCGGATTCTGACGAAACCATTCGACAGCTTCTTTTTTGTGTGCAGGTTCTTTAATCTGTGTCGAATACGAAACTTTTCTTCCGTACTGATCGACCTCTTTCAAAGTTTCCGAAAACTTATATCCGTTTACATTTTTATAACTGTCCCAGCCCCATTCAGCCTGAGTTCCTAATGGAATTCCCCTTTGATATTTTTCTGGAAAAGTCTGCATTCCTGTTACATCAGCAGTATAAGCAAAAGTACCGTTCCCCACACTCAGGGAAGCCAGAGTATCGACTTGGGTAATCTTGACATCGTGTCTCGTTACCACTGCCTTACGGTCAATTTTTTCTTGAGCGATCATCCCAACAGAAAACAATAAAATGTAAATAATCGAATATTTTTTCATAACTTTTTTATTTTTAAAATAGCACGCAGATTTCGCAGATTCAGCAGTTTTTTTTTAAATCCGTGTATTTCTTTTTTATTTAATTTATCTAATTAATGTCGCGCTCATCAGGCCAATAACTACATCATTGGCGATGGTTTGTATCGAAAGACTTTTCAGTGTTTTAGACGTATTCAAAGGAAGATCCAAAATCGTTCCTGTCCCGCCGTCAATACCATTATTAGCAAATCCTTTTATGGCTTTATAATCGTTGAAAGTGCGGGAAATAATTCCTGACTTCAGATAAACGCGCGGTGGTTTCGGGGCATTGGTAGTAAAAGCCAGTCCGTCAACAAAATAATCCTGCTCAATCGGCCACCAGTTTTCCGGATTTTTCAGTTCCAATTCTTCTGAAGAACCATCGGTATAATTAACGATTATTTTACCATTGGTCATTCGGCTCTGCATCGGATTGGTCGAACCCGCCAACATCAGATACAAATGTGAGGCTTTTCCTTTTAGCGGAATTACAGTCTTTTCAGGATAATTGTCCCACATCGAAGTAAAGACAATATTATTTTTAGCAGCATCTGACGGTGTTTCAAAAACGATGCCTTCCGGAGTCGTAATTTTCTCTGTTGCTTTGGCTTTAGCACGCAGCCCGGAATCATCAATTTCTGGATTAATCATCGGATAACACCAATTCCCAATTCCCTGCAAAGGCAGTTGCAGCGTAGGCGTTTTTGGACGAGGTGATTCATATTTTTGTTTAAAAATATCCGTCACTTTTGCATTAAAATAAGGTGTCAATGAAACTGTTTCTGCTGTTACAATTTTGTTTTCAGGAATGTCCCAGCTGATAAATGATAACGGATAAACTTCGCCATCAGCAGTTTTCAATTGGAAATTATTAGTTCCTGTAATCAGATTTTTTAATGGAACTGCGATAGTTTCAGTGCTGCTGGCTTTAATTGAAACTGCCTGCGGAATTTCTTTTTCAATAGGATTAAAAATCAATTTTCCGTCACCATTTTTATCTGAATTATTTTGAACAGAAAGCAGTAAATCATTCGAATTCACTTCTTTTACAGTTACTTCAAATCTTAGCTTACAATTAATAGCGATAGGTTTCCACCAAATCATTTCGCCTTGCTGTAATTGTACAAATAACGTTTTATTTCCGATGCTGTTTATAATGCCACTGACTTTATTTTCGATTTTGGAAATAGAATTTAAAACTTTTTGCGGATCATAAATTTCAATGATTTTGGCATTTTTAGTTTCCAATACAAAAGCATCCTTCGGATTGAAAATTTCTTTTGTTTTTATTTCTTCTAAAGCCTTGGTATCCCAATTTATTACAATGCTATATTTTTCGGAAAATGGTGTTTCAATTATAATTTCAGGTTTGCCGATTCCGTTTTTTGTAATGGTATAATTGGCTTTATTTCCATTAATGGTTACGCTGTTTATTTTTTCAAAAGCACTATTCACAATGAATTTCAAATCCATTTTTGACGCTAAACGATTCGTAATTTCATAAGAATCAGTATTTTTCTCTCTTTTGAATGAAAAAGAAATGTCTGGAATTTCTAAAGAAGCCGAATCCCATTTTTCTGGAAATCCGGGTTTAATAGTAAGCTGGCGCGCCAATGCATCCGGCTGAATACCGAAAAGGCCTTCGACTAATGTTCTTGAAGCCATCCCGATTGGATCGGCAAAATCACGGTACAATTCGCCGCGTATGGCATCCTGATACATCAATTGTTCAAACCCGCCCGGTGAAGGACTTAAGTACATGCTTTCTACCAAGGCGCTTTCCCACATTTTAAACGCTTTTTCAGAATTGCCTCCCTGCCAGTACGCCAGCGAAGTGTGTAATTGTTCTGCCAAAGCCACATTATTGATGGACCATGTATAAGGCTGCCAATTGGTTGTTCCAATAACATACAAATCATTTTTATCCAAACCTTCTGCCTGAATCGGGATATGCGGAATCTGGGTGTCAACATAGCGAAGCATCTGATAATTCTGAAAAGGATCTGCTAATTCGGAATCAATGGTGTGATAAATACTCCAAACTCCCAGGTTTTCGTGCAATAACTGCCTGCCCATGGCATCTTTGTATTCGGCAAAAATACCTTTCTCGGGAAGCCATAATTTATTGGCTGTGGCTTTGGCAATTTTGTCTGCTTCGCTTGTAAATGAATTTGGATTTTGCTGTAAAGCGGATGCAATTGTTGCTGCAGTTTTATTCGAATAATAATTATATGCTGACGAATGAATCACGCCTCCGCCACTGTATTGCAAAGCATCACTTGCCCAAATGGATGCATACGCATCATATAAACCGTCATTATCCACATCGAAATTTCGTTTTTCCCAATCGAGATGTCTTTGTAGAACAGGCCACATTTCTTTCATGAATTCAGTATCGCCGGTCCATTTAAAATGACGCAGCATCTGATCAAAGAAAACCAGATTCATATCGTAATGATGGGCAATTGTATTATTATCCGGCTTACGGCTGATGTAACCGCTGCTGAACATCGATGTTCCCATTTCTTCTTTTTGACGCGCCATATTCCGTTCGGCATCAAAAACGACAGGCCCAGAAACGGGTTCTGTGACTTGAGATTTGCTATAACTTATAAAATGAGTTTTTGCTCTGTCGTGCCAGCCCAGAGGATCGGCTGTATACGCTCCGCGCCAAGCATTTAACTGCATGCGCCAGGCCACTGCACCATGCAGATAAGCGGGACTTTCCCAAATTCCATCGGCTGCAATGGCTAGTGCCGAGCCTAATGTGTTGATGTAAGGATCGGGTGTTGTTACTTTTACCCGGCTTGCTAATTCCTGCATATCCTGTGATGCTTTGGTAAACAGCTTGGCCAAATCTGCCTGATTATTTATTTTAGATTTTGCATTCGCATTCAGCGACCAATATAAATCTGTTTTTGAAATCGAACTGATTTTACCCACAATCAGATTTTGTTTGTCAGGTGCAGATGCAAATAATTCTAAAGGCGAATTTTGCTTTTCTGCATTGGCTAAATGAACTTCAGATGACGGAAACATTCCCAGCAGGCTTTTATCATTTCCTGTCTTTTGTTTATTCACTTCGGAACCATATTCCAATACAAAAGAATCCTTATTTATCGTGTATTGATTATTGGTACAATACTCGGGTTTTAAGTAAAAACCAGATTCCGGATCGGCACCAATATCGCCGTCACGGCTGAATTTCTTTCCGCTCGCTCCGCCAAAAGCCCATATTAGCGAAGTGTTTTTATCAATATCTAAACCTGAAACTTTCAATACAAAACCTTCTCCGTCTTTCAGTGCGGCGATTTCAAGTTTCAGTTTTCCTCTGCCTAAAACAGCATCCTGAATTTCATAATACATTTTTCCATTGGCATATCGTGCGGTAATAGAACTGGCTTCGGTAATCCATTTACTGCTCTTTCCATTGGATAAACCAAATTTTAAATTGCCTCCCATTCCGGGCATATACATAGCAAATTCCGGTAAATCACCAGTTTCCACTCTGAAAGCAGTATTAGAGCCATATAAAGCACGATTGAATTTTCGGCTGCCATTTTTTAATAGAAAGCCATCACCATCCGGCACATAATGAATTTTGCGCGGTGCAGTTTTCTTTTCGCCTTTTTCCTGTCCAAAAAAGACTGTCGAAAGCATAATAAAAAACAGGCAAAACAGTAAAACAGCTTTAATTTTCATAAAATGTGTATAGGCAATATTAAACTTTTCTACATTTTTTTATTCCTATTAAATATCTCTTTAAATAGAGACTAAAATCAGCTTTCTAATTACTAAAAAGTAAAAAAAACGCACTTTAAGTAATAATTAATAACGCAATATTGCTGTTTTTCAAACACAATTCTATCCTGTACCTACCCGCAATTTATATAAAATCAGCACTTTTTTAACGTTTTCGGCTAACCTAATAGTACAGGATAGTATTTATAAAGCGAAAAGTTAGTTTTGAAAATCTATTAACCAAATTTATATTAAATGAAACCTTTTAGAATCTTTACACTGCTTGTATTGGTTTTGTGTTCTTCAAATATTCTTTTATCAATGGGTAAAAATGATGTTGAAACTGTAAAAAATAACAATACAAAAAGCACAGCTGTTCCCGTTGAACCAAAGGTTTTTAATTTTGAATCTTCTAAAAAAAATAACAAATTCACTAATGTACTTACTGCATCAAAATATGAAGAAAGTACCGGATATGGTTTTGATTTTGAAACAGATGCGAATGCAGTCTTTACAGCAACTGGATTAAACATCAGCAAAAGCACTTATTTTTCGGTAAAAATTCCTGAAGGAAATTACAAAGTAAAAATCACTTTGGCCAATAATAGTAATGACTCCAATATTACTGTAAAAGCTGAATCCCGAAGAATAATGATTGACCAGCTTCCTATAAAAAAAGGTAAATCTGCTGTACAGGAATTCAATGTAAACGTACGCAGCAGCTACATTGATGAATCCAATTCGATAAAATTAAAAGACCGCGAAAAAGGAGACCTTAATTGGGATAACAAACTAACCTTAGAATTTTTAGGATCTGCCTGTGTTCAAAAAATTGAAATTATTCCTCTTGAAAAAGTAACCAGCATTTTTCTGGCCGGCGATTCTACTGTAACCGATCAGGATGTAGAGCCTTGGGCTTCCTGGGGGCAGATGATTCCTCAATATTTTGACACCAATATTGTTATTACCAATTATGCCTGCTCTGGCCTTGCTTTAAGCTCTTTTAAAAGCAGTAACCGTCTGTTAAAAATAAGTTCTCAGATTAAAGCCGGCGATTATTTGTTTATTGAATTTGGCCACAATGATGAAAAAATAAAAGGGCCTGAAAATACTGCCTGGAAATCCTACTCCGATTTATTAGCCGAATTTATTCAGACAGCAAAGGACAAAGGTGCATTTCCTGTTTTGGTTACGCCTACACAGCGCCGTGCCTTTAATTCTGATGGTACATTAAAAGAAACACACGGTGATTTTCCTGATGCTATGCGTGCCGTTGCAAAAAAAATGAATGTGCCCCTTATCGATGTAACTAAAATCACAACTGTGCTGTATGAAAAATGGGGAGATGATGTTTCCAGAAAAGCTTTTGTACAATATCCGGCCAATACTTTTCCAGGGCAGACAAAAGCATTAGAAGATAATACACACTTTAATAGTTTTGGTGCCAATGAAATTACACTTTGTGTAATTAAGGGAATTCGCGATCTGAATTTACCTTTACAAAAAAATATATTGAAACAGACACCAAAATACAATCCCCAGCAGCCTAATTATATTTCAGATTGGACTCTGCCAATGAGTACCCGTTTTGAAATCGCAAAGCCTGATGGCAATTAATTTTTTTGAATACATTTAAAATGAAAATACAACAAACTTTACAATTTCTTTTTATTGCGGCTGTAACTGCCTTTTCGGCGCAAAACAGTTCTGCACAGCAAACGGAAAAAGTTTTCCTTTCCGGAAAAGATTTTGAACACCCGGTACAATGGGATTTTTATTGTACAGATGGCAATAACAGCAAAAAATGGACCACCATCAACGTTCCTTCTCAATGGGAATTAGAAGGTTTTGGCGAGTATACCTATGGAAGATGGTATAAAGAACTTAACCAAAAAGACCCCAGCAAAGAAGAAGGACTTTATAAATACGAATTTAATGTTCCAAATGATTATAAAGACAAAGAAGTAGTTATTGCTTTTGGCGGAGCAATGACAGACACTGAAGTAAAAATTAACGGAAAACTGGCAGGAGAAATTCATCAGGGCGGTTTCTACGAATTTAAATATGATATTACTTCTTTAGTAAAATTTGGCACCAAAAACACGCTGGAAGTTCATGTATGGAAACATTCGAACAATAATTCGGTTAATGCTGCAGAACGCAGAGCAGACTGGTGGCTTTTTGGCGGTATTTATCGTCCGGTATGGCTGGAAGTATCTCCAAAAACACAAATTCAGCATATTGCCGTAAACCCAAAAATGGACGGTTCGATCACTATTGATATGAACCTTAAAAACATTCCTAAAAACACGGTCATAGAAGCTGGTTTGAAAGGATTGAACGGTGAAAATTTTCAAACATTCACTTTTCCTGTTAAGGCAAAAAGCATCAAAGAAACCATCGCAGCCCAATGGAAAGATATTAAACCCTGGAACCCGGAAACTCCAAATTTGTACAGCTTAGAACTGTCTTTGAAACAAAACGGAACTATACTTCACAAATTGGACAAGAAAATTGGTTTCAGAACTTTGGAATTCAAGAAAAAAGACGGCATTTATGTGAATGGCACCAAAATCATAATGAAAGGAATCAATCGTCATTCCTTCTGGCCGGAAGGCGGACGAAGCACCAGCAGACGCATCAGTGTGTTTGACGGCCAGCTATTGAAAGATATGAATATGAATGCAGTCCGCGGTCATTATCCGCCAGACGAGCATTTCATGGAAGTCTGTGACTCTTTGGGGCTGTTTGTTCTAAATGAATTAGCCGGATGGCAAAACTCTTATGATACCAAAACAGGAACAAAATTAGCTGCCGAAATGATTACCAGAGATGTCAACCATCCGTCTGTAATTATTTGGGACAATGGTAATGAAGGAGGATGGAATTATGAAGTGGACAAAGTATTCGATCAATTCGATCCGCAAAAAAGAATTGTAGTACATCCTTGGTCCGATTTTAATGGCTGGGATACGCACCATTATCCTACTTATTTAACGGGTATGCACCGATTCAACAGCGGAGAAAACGTGTTTTTCCCAACCGAATTCATGCACGGGACTTATGACAACGGACACGGAGCTGCTCTTGAAGATTTCTGGACGCGTTACAAACAAAGTCCTTTGTTTGCCGGAGGATTTATGTGGGCAATGCTGGACGAAGCTGTTTTTCGTTCGGACTGGAAAGGTGATGTAAAATTTGACTCCAAAGGCTCTTTGGCTGCAGACGGAATTTTAGGCCCGCACCGAGAAAGAGAAGGAAGTTATTATACGGTAAAAGAAGTCTGGGCACCTATTCAATTTACTCCAAAGCAAGTAACAGATGCTTTCGACGGCTCCTTTTTGATAACCAATGATTATCTGTTCAGCAATTTGAATTCCTGCAAAATGGAATATAAAATAATGAAATCGGATGCAGATGTTCTTTATACTGATGGTGTTTCAAAAGTACTAAGCTCGGGTAAAATTGAAATTCCAAGCATTGAGCCCGGCGAGACCCGCAGAATTAAATTTGACGTTCCTGCCAGCTTTTTGGAAGGTGATGTTTTATCTATTACTGCAAATAATCTATATGGCAAAGAAATTTATACTTGGACCTGGCCTATTCATAAAGCGAGTTATTTTGCTGCTAAATTTTTAGCATCTAAAACAGTTAAAACTAAAGCCACAGCCATCCTAAACGGAAATCAGGTTGTTTTAAGCGGAGATAATGTTACTGTGACTTTGGACAGTACCACTGGAGAAATCCTGACGGTTAAAAACGCAGTTACAGTAATTCCATTGACAAACGGTCCGCGTCCTATCGGGATGAAATCCAAACTAAAAGAGGTACAGATTTCGCAGGAAGGCGAAAATGCAGTCTGTACAGTTACTTATTCCGGCGGATTAAACTCTATAAAATGGATTATGTGTCCTGACGGAAGATTTAAAATGGAACTTCTTGCTTTGAAAAATGCAGAAAATGCAGGCGGTTTTGACGGCGCTTATTTTGAAGATAAAATTAATTCATTCGGAATCACATTCAGTTTCCCTGAAAAAGAAGTTACGGGAATAAAATGGTTCGGAAGAGGTCCTTACCACGTTTGGAAAAACAGAATCAAAGGAACAACTTACGGTGTTTGGGAAAAGAATTACAACACCACGATAACTGGCGAAAGTTTTGAAAATTTGGTTTATCCGGAATTCAAAGGTTATCACGCCAATTTATTGGGAGCCAATCTAAAAGCGGGTGCATCGTCATTTAAAGTTTTTAGCGAATCTGATAATTTGTTTCTGAGATTATTCACACCGGATTTACCGAAAAATGGTTTTCCGGGAAGTAACCCGCAGCCGGATTTTCCGGAAGGAGACATTTCTTTTATGTATGAAATTCCGGCGATGAGAGATTTCAAACCATTGGAACAGCAGGGACCAGAAAGCCAGCCGACAAATATCCGCATCAAAAAAGGAGATGACGGAATATCAATGAATCTGTGGTTTGATTTTAGAAATAATAATTAAAAAATAAGCTGAGTTCAAGAATCTCTGTCTGATATAAATAAAAACAAATACATTATGAAAATTATACGATTAATGGCTTTACTGTATGCTGCAGTACTTTTTTTTAATTTCACCCAAAAAACGGAAACCAAACCAACCATTTTTATAGTCGGCGATTCTACTGTAAAAAATGGAAGCGGAAAAGGAGACGGCGGTCTTTGGGGCTGGGGCGATTTTATTGGCCAATTTTTGGATACCACCAAAGTTGCTATTCAAAACCATGCTTTAGGAGGAACCAGCAGCCGAAGTTTTCAGTACAAAGGATTATGGGAACCTGTTTTTAAACAGCTCAAAAAAGGCGATTATGTTTTTATTCAATTTGGGCATAATGATAACGGTGCCATAAATGACACAACGAGAGCCAGAGGAACAATTAAAGGCATTGGCAACGAAACCGAAGAAATTGACAATCTGTTAACCCACAAACACGAAATCGTTCATACGTATGGCTGGTACATTCGAAAATTAGTACAGGATGCCAAATCAAAAGGAGCCATTCCTGTGGTTTTTTCACCAATTCCAAGAAACGACTGGAAAGACGGAAAAGTTCTCCGCAACAACGAATCGTATGGTTTATGGGCAAAACAAATTGCTGAGCAGGAAAAAGCGACATTCATTGATCTGAATGCCGGTATGTCTTCAGCATTAGACAAAATAGGACAAGAAAAAGTAATGGGAACCTATTTTTATGAAAGAGACCATACGCATACCTCGGCAAAAGGAGCTGTTTTATCAGCTACAGTAATTGCAGGTGAACTCAAAAAAAACAATTCATTGAGCAAATATGTTTTAGCAGATCCGAAAATTAAACTTCCAAAAAAGAAAAAAATCTTTTTGATTGGCGATTCTACGATGGCAAATAATGGCAACAATGAAAATGCTGTGGGCTGGGGAGTTGCTTTCCCAAAATATGTAGATACAATGCGTGTCGATGTAATCAATAAAGCAAGAGGCGGACGAAGCAGCCGCACCTATGAATTTGAGGGTTTATGGAAGGAAGTCCGAGAACAATTGCAACCTGGTAATTTTGTAATTATCCAGTTTGGTCACAATGACGCTGGTGCTGTAGACAAAGACAAATTCAGAGGTTCTCTAAAAGGAAACGGTACAGAAACACAAATTGTAAACCGTGCCGACAGTATTAAAGAAACAGTTCGCTCTTTTGGGTCTTATATTGAAACTTATATCAAAGAGGCCAAAGAAAAAGGAGCAATCCCAATTGTGATGAGCCAGACCGTGCGAAACGAATGGCCGAACGGAAAACCTGAACTTAGAGATGAGAGTTACAACCTTTGGTCTAAAACAGCTGCCGAAAATCAAGGCGCCGATTTTATTGATCTAAATGTGATTATCGCCAAAAAATATGAAGAATTAGGTAAAGAAAAAGTAAGTGCTTTTTTCCCTAAAGACCATACACATACTGGTCCTGAAGGAGCCGATTTTAATGCGCTGACCGCAGCTGAAAGCATTAAAAACTTAAAAAAATGTGCTTTGAGGGATTATATTGAGATTCCGAAAAAGAAGGAATAAAAAGCTTTAGACTGGAGCCTTCAGCTTTGCGATTTTTTTTACCAGAGATTCACAAATTATACTCTTTTTATAATTTGTAAAACTCTGGTTTGTTTTTTAAAGACTGAAAATTATATTTTCTAAATTTATCATTCTTAAATTCTTTATTTTAAACCGACAAACCATTATTCATGCTGATAAGAAAAATTACGTTTGCAGCTGTTTTATTGCTGAGCTTAAATGGATTTAGCCAGTTACAAATTAAACCAAGTGACAAAAGCATCACTTATATGGGACGTGTAAAGTTAGCACAAGATTCAGCCTGTTTTTACTGGCCGGGAACTTCAGCAGCTATTAATTTTAAAGGATCAGGGATTTCCGCCAGTTTAAAGTCACGTAATGAAGTCGGTTATTTTTATGCCATTATCGATAATGATGCCGAGCACGCATTTAAGTTTAAATCAGATACTACGAAAACAACAGTATCTCTGGCAAGCGGACTTTCTTCTGGGAATCATACTTTGCAGCTTTATAAACTTTCAAACAATACCTCCGAAAATATTTTTTATGGATTTCAAATAGATGGTAAGTCTAAAATCAATACTCCCAATAAACCTCTAAAAAGAAAAATCGAATTTTACGGCAACTCCATTACAGCTGGGCATGGCGTGGATGTTGAAAAAGGAGGTCAGGATTCTGGAAAACCAGAAACTTTCAATAATTATTACACCTATGCAGCTTTGACAGCTCGTCATTATAACGCACAATATTCCTGTATTGCTCGCAGCGGTATTGGCATTATGGTTAGCTGGTTTCCAGAAATTATGCCCGAAATATATGATAGGTTAAACCCTATGGATCCGAATAGTAAATGGGATTTCACTCAATACACTCCCGATGTGGTTGTGGTCAATCTCTTTCAGAATGATTCATGGATTGTCAATATGCCTAAAAATGAACAATTTATTTCTAGGTTTGGCACTTCCAAACCAACGGATGAGTTTACCATTTTGGCGTATCAAAATTTTATTAGTTCAATCAGAATCAAATATCCAAATGCTCACATCATTTGTGCCTTGGGAAATATGGATGCCACAAAAGCGGGCTCCAAATGGCCTAACTATATTAAGCAAGCTGTTGAAAGAATAAATGATACTAAAATTTATAGTTTGATTTTTCCTTATAAAAATACAGGAGCCCACCCAAATAAACAAGAACAGCAAATGATGGCAGATGATTTAATTGGATTTATAGATAAAAATATTAAATGGTAATCCCTAAATAGTGAATACAAAATATCCAATCTAAATCCATGAAAAAATATTTAATTGTTCTGCTTTCAATTGCTTTAGCTGCCTGCTCCTCCAATTCAAAAGTTGGAAAAACACAAGCTTCCGATACAATTCTGACAATACCCGACAGTCTGTATCCTTCGGCAGACTTATCTATTCCAACACATAACGAATGGACCAGCAAGAATTATCCTAAAATGATTAAAAGTTTCAAAGCAAATCCTCTGCAGTTACATGACATTGTTTTTGCAGGCAACAGCATTACTTCGCAAGGAAGAAACTGGGGAGAACGTTTGAATAATAAAGCCATTAAAAACAGAGGAATAGCTGGTGATGTTACTGATGGCCTAATAGCACGACTGGGTGAAATCAATTACATAAAACCAACTGCGGTATTTATTGAAATAGGTATTAACGATTTATTAAACGATACATTATCACCTGAGCGCACCGCGAAGAATATCATTCAAATCACAAAAATAATTCATCAGCAGAATCCAAAAACCAAGATATTTGTACAAACAATTTTTCCAACCAATAAAGTCAATCAGGCAGCACGTATAAAGCTGACGAATGATATTATTAGAAAACATAAGAGAAAGGGCGTATTTACATTAATAGAAACACATATTCTATTTGCCGGCAAAGATGATTTAATGCAAAAAGAACTAAGTACTGACGGCATACATCTAAATGAAAAAGGATATCAAATCTGGGTCGATTGCCTAAAAAAATATTTCGAATAAAACAGATTTTTAATTCCAATCTGCAAATTATTTCATGTATTTTTTCTTGGAAGCAGATTTGTCATAATGCAATAAATACCTCAATTAAATGTTATATAAAAAAGATATAACTGTTTTTAATTAATGGTATTTCAGCTTATGAAAAGGATAATATTTTTGATTGGTGTTATTAGTATTTCTCTTCAGGGATATGCTCAGGATGGGAATAAAACTAAATTCAAACCGATTCCTCCAAAAAATACGGAAGAAAAAATAATTATTCCGCCCAGAGAAATTACGCCAAAAAATGAAGCTGTGGCTGTTGTAAAAAAACCAGATCCTTATCAGATCAATCCCGAAGAGCTTTTTAAAAATCCTTATCTGTATAAAAAACCAAACAATTCTGAAGGTATATTTTACAGACAAAATCAATATTTAGGAAGTTTTAAAACGAAGGCATTTACTTCTACTATCCGATTTCGGGATGCTGCCTTTGTAGACGGTGATAAAATAAAGATATACCTGAATGACAAAATGATTCAGCCCGAGGTCAGCCTGAGCGGTGAATTTCAAAGCTTCAAAATAAATCTGACCGATGGTATAAACAAAATTGATTTTGAAGCACTAAACGAAGGTTTTGCATCTCCAAATACCGCCCAGTTTGAAGTCTATGATGACAAAGGAACTGTTATCACTTCAAGCCAATGGAATGTGGGAACCGGTTATAAGGCCACAATTATATTGATCAAAGAGTAAAAAACAGACTCTTTTTTAAACTCTCAGAACAGCTCCAAAAAAACTTTTATAATTAAAGACAACAAAAACAACAGTGGTTGGTGAGGCAAACACTAAAAAAAGTAATGTCTGCCATTTACATGCGAGAATTATTTTTTTATAATTTGACCATAAAATAATCAATGCAAAAATTGAGCAGAAAGAAATAAGGAACGCTGTAATTAAGTTTCCCCAATTTTCATCATATGGCAAGAATTGAGCCTGATAAATTTCATCCCAAATCATAAAAGCTACAAGAAAAAGAATAATCGAATATATAATTTTATAACTATCTCTGGCTAATACCATCTACCATAACAAATTAATTCCCGTTTTTTATAAACGATGTTATTTCTGATATATTTTACCCGGTAAACTAAAATTTTGGCTTTATTTACCCAGTCTCTATCTCTGGTTTTAATTTTTCAGCTAAAAATGTCTTTAGAGCGGACTTCAAAATTCAATCTGCTATAATTTTCTTTTTATCGAAATATAGTCCAAAACAATTTCTGTCTGATTTACCAAAACGGTTATATTTTGTTTTTTAGCAGCAGTAACCGAAAATGGAACTTTTACAACTGCACTGTTTCGTAATACATTTTCTTTCCAGGTAGTATCGCGGTCTTTGGTATTAATTAAAAATGGTTTCGATTCCTTTCCATTTATTCTGATTACAGCTTCCTGATCAAAGTTATTCGAATGTGTAGGTAAAAAATGTACTTCCGCCTCATAATCTCCCATCTCTGAAACTTCAAATTCGTACGAAACAGCGGGTTTATCTTTCTTAAAATAATTATGGTTTAAAGGAAAAAGTGTCATAGCATTATTACTAAAACCAAGACCATTAATTGACTGCCATTTATAATTTTCAATGCTTTTTGAAGCTGTAAATTGGTTTGCCTGAATTACAATAGCACTGTTTGTTTTATTGGCTTCATAAGTCTTTGTGTTTTTTGCTACCGAATCAAAAACAGGAAGATTTCGAGGATGCATTGACATCATCTGATTCCATTTTCCACCGCTCATTTTTGTATTATAAAATGCTGTAAGCTCTTTTATTTTCTCATAAGCTTCGGATGCCTGTTTATGGTATTTTTGTTTTTGAACCTCATCATTGGCTGTCGCTTCCAAATTCCAATACAGAAATTTAAAATTCATGTTGGCTGCCGCTTTTACAGGATACACAACCAATTGAAACCAGGCATCTTTTCGTTCATCAGGTATTAAAGAAGATAAATCATCTGCTTTTTTTACCAAATCCTCATAAGCTTTGATTCTTTCCTCTATTTCTTCTTTTGTAAAGTTAGAAGGCTTAATCTGAGTTGTAGGTTCGGTCTGGCTCCAGCCCATATACTCCGGTTTTCTGATGAAAGCCAAACGATAGTATTCTGCAATTACAGGACTCAATTTGCTGGCAATTATTGGCGTAAATTCTCTTGAAATCCATTTTTCCAGATTTTTATTAATCCCATCAAACGGAATACTGTTGATATTCCATGCTAAATCCATGAAAAACTCCATATTATATTCGCCTGGCTTGATATCTCCCACATTTACAATCCACATTTTTTTAGCCCCGTTTTGGTATGCTTTTGACATTTCGCTCCAAATTAATCCAGGCTGTGCAGTACTTAACCAGAGGTAATCATGAGGACGCCCCCAATAACTAAGATGATAATAAACACCGCCTCCGCCGCTTCTTTTTTGTTCATTTTCATCACTTAAACGGCGTATGTAGCCATAATTATCATCGGGCCACACAAGAGTAACATCATCGGGCACTTTGAGTCCGTTATCATACAATTCCAGCACTTCTTTATACGGAACAAAAACCTGCGGAATTTCATTTAATGGCTTTTTGAATGTATTTGAAAGCATTTCGCGCTGTACGCCAATTATCTTATCCACCATTATCTTCGACTCTTCCGTATTTTTGGCGCCTTCCATTTTACTGTCGTGAACGCCTCTCATCCCTAGTGTCATGACCACTTCATTATTAGCTGCTTTTATTTCGTCTAAACGGTCCTGCCAATATTTATTTACTTGATTACTGTTTGTAAAGTAATTATAATCTCCAAAGTCTTTTTTCCATTCATCGACATTATTTCGAAGCATGGGTTCGGCATGAGAAGAACCGATTATCATATGATACTTTTCCGCCATTTCCTTATTTCCGTTAATGGTAAAAAAACCTTTGGTACACGGATGCATCGCAGGCCAGATCGTATTGGCTTTTAATCTCAAAAGCAGCTGAAATATTTTCTCATATGTTTTTGGCCCTATATCTCCGGTTTCGGGTTCAAAAGTTTTCGCAGCCCAAGGCTGTAATCCCCAGTCTTCATCATTCAGGAAAATTCCTCTGTACTGTACTGACGGCTTTTCAGTTATTCCTTTTGAAGGCAATTGAAGCACCAGTTCTTTTCTGGCAATTGGATTAACATCAGCCCACCATTTCCATGGCGAAACTCCTAGTCGTTCTGCTGTTTCAAAAATGGCATAAACAGTTCCTCTGACGTCACTTCCTGCAATTATCAGGTTTTGATTTTCTTTTTTTATATAAAATTTCTCCCATTGACCGGCTAATTCTTTTTGAATGTTTTTAGACTGAAATAAAGAACTTGAAGCCTGACCAATGTATATTCCGTTTTGAGAAATTTTGTCTGCAGTAACAATACTTAATTTCTTTCCTGTAATTTCTTCCACGTCCGAAACCAGTTCATTGACTGCCCAGACCACTAATTTGTCTGCTTTTGGATCAATAAATATTGCAGCGGTTTCATTGGCTTTTACAATAGAAAAATCATTTGACTTATCATTTTGACCAAAAGCTGTATCTGTTAAAAAACTAATTACTGCAATTAAAAAAAGGTGTCTTTTGAACATTATATCTGTATTATTTTATTCTGATTTATTCGTCTCTGCTATTTTTGGATCTTTCTTTATTTGAACATCCAGTTCCTGCTTCATTTTCCCGAAGATCTCTTGATTCAGAGGCAGAACATTATTCTTTTCTTCAGGATCCTTTTCTATATTGAACAATTCATAATCTGGCATCCCTTTTCTGGAAGGCAGATTTTGAATCAGTTTCCATGGTTTTTGGATTAAACAGGCCTGTTTATGACCACGGATATAAATCGGCCGTTTTTTAATTTCTTTATTTGCCGAAACTTCATTCCATATATTCTGTCCTTCTACGGTTTTTGGCAATTTTTCAGCACCGGCTAATCCTAAAATCGTAGGCAGAAAATCAATCACTGAAATATAATCTGAATTTTTATAATTTTTTAAACGGCCTTTCCAATACAGCACACAAGGCACTCTAACTGCTCCTTCATAATTTGAAGTTTTCCAATCACGCAGCGGCGTATTATCTCCCAAAGTTGTATTTGATCTGTGTATTCCTCCATATTCTTTTCTGGAATCCCAGTTTTCCATAGCACCGTTATCACTCATAAAAATGATAAGGGTATTCTCGTCTAACTTTTGCTTTTTCAAATTATCAAGCAAGATCCCGATGCTGTGATCCAAATGCGCCATTGCCGCATCATAATCCCTGCGGGAACTGTCTTTAGCTGTTTTATTATAAGGTATCTTCCATTTCTCTTCTTCCTGCAAAGGAAAATGAGGTGCACTGTATGCTACCTGCAGGTAAAAATTCTCCTTTTTATTGCGGATTTCCGAAAGCCATTTAATCGATTCCTGAGTAACTAAATCGGTAGTATGCCCTTTTTCATCAATAAATTCTCCATTTCTATACCAGCTCTGATCGCCATTTTTGTAGCGGTGAGTGTATTGATCAATCTGTCCGTGCAAAAAACCATAGGAGTAATCAAATCCGTATGCTTTTGGGCTGCTGTTTAACTGAAGTCCTAAATGCCATTTGCCGATAAGCGCGGTTTCATATCCGTTTTTTTTCAATAATTGAGGCAGAGTTGGAATTGAATCAGGTAATTTCAATTCACTTTTATCACTTATCGGAGCTAAAATTCCCATGCGGCTGGCAGGTCTTCCAGTGAGAAGAGCCGCTCTTGTAGGCGAGCAGGTAGGGCTGACATAAAAACGGTTAAGCTGCACACCATTTTTTGCCAGATTATCAATATTAGGCGTTTTTATTTCAGAACCATTATAGCCAACATCATTCCAGCCGGCATCATCAGCTATAATCACAATGACATTAGGCTTTTGCTCTTTGGGTACTTTTTTCTGCTGGGCGTATATCACCAGATTGCTTAAAAACACTAGAGCTGTATAAATAAATACTTTTTTAGAATTCATCATCAAAAAATTACAGTACAAATCAGTTTGCAAAAAAAGCTGTTTCAAAAACAGGAAACAGCTTTTATAAATTTTTACGATAACTAATCAATTAATTTACCATTAACCTTTACATTCTTAAAAGTCCCCCCTTTGATGGCAGTTTTATCAATTTCACCATTTTTTGATTCAATGTTAAGATTTTCAAAAGCAAAGTTTGTTAAAAATATATTCGGGTCTTTCTGCACTTCGTAAAACTTATCACATTTTAAATTAATATTACGCAGCGTTACATGATCTCCATAGGAAGCGGGTGTATCTTTGCGTCCTTTCATATCAAAAAACTGATTCCATTGGTACACTACTAATCCTTTTACAGCAGTGCCTTTAATGTTTTCTACCAAAATGTATTCGTATTTTTGCGGTGTATCTGGTCTCATTTTGAGCCATAGCAAACGCGATACATCTGTAACTGAACAATTACGCATAATCACATTTTTGTTATGGATAGATTCACTTCCATTTGTTAATGCCGAATGTGAAAATCCATACGTACAATCTTCAATAATAATGTTCGTATTTTCTCCATTTCCTTCTTCGGTATCTGCCCACGGCCCTTTTCCTCCTTTTAAGGCAATGGCATCATCGTTAACCGACATATAACAGCCTTTTACCAAGAAATTTGAACATACATCAATATCAATGGCATCAGTACTTGGTGCTTTGATTTCTAAATGTGGCGAAAAAATATACAGATCAATCAGTTTTACATTCGAACATTTATAAAAATGATTTGTCCAGAAACCTGAATTAATCAGCTTCACATCTTGAAACTGCACATTTTTTGAATTCCAGACAAAAACCAATCGTGGTCTTGAAACTTCCAAATTGGTACATTTTGGATTTTCTTTGCGTCTTGCCCAAAAAGCCTCATAATACTTATAACCATTACCGTTTATGGTTCCTTTTCCAGAAATGGTAAATCCATCCAAATTGTAAGCGTTAACCAGCGCTGGAAAATAATCCAGATTCTGCCCTTCCATACGCGAAGGCATAATTGGATAATTAGAAATATCATCAGAACCTTTCAAAACGCCGCCTTCAGAAACATGCAAATGTGTTTTTGGCTTAAAAAACAAGGCTCCGCTCAAGAAAACTCCCTTTGGAATTACAATCACACCTCCGCCATTTTCAGAAGCTTTATCAATTATTTTTTGAATGGCCACAGTTTGGACTACAGTGCTATCTATTTTTACGTCATAATCGGTGATAACATACTGTTTCCCTAATTTTTCTAATTTAATTTTGGATGCATCATTAAACCAAGCGGGAATTTTTGTTCCGTCAGGAAAAACATTTTTGGCTTTTTTTTGAGCTATCGAAATCTGAGATAATCCGATAAACAAGATAATTAATACGATACCTTTCTTCATTATAATCAATTTAATTTAGTTTTTATATTTTCTGTTCAACCACGATTCCGGTACATTTATAATACAGATATTCATCGTTTTATTATCCTCAGATAACATTGCCGATTCAAATTGTATTTTGGTTCCTTCTCTATTAAATGTGGGATGAATGTGATCTTTTGCCGTTTCTTTATGACCCGTTGTAAGCATTACTACCTCGCTTGTTTTTCTATCTATTAAATACAGACTTCTGGAAAAATCATCTCCTGCAGCCCATCTGCCATCAGATGAACCGTGAACATGCCAAAAACCACTGCCCGATTTTGTTTGACCAGCAATAATCATTTCCCTTGTTCTAAGATTAACAATAGCCAATCCTGTCGGTTTTTCACGAGTTCCTGTTGCTCCCCAATTACTTTCCTGTCCAGGATTTTCGGGATTTTTAACTTCTTTACTATCAGTAACCTCAGCAGGAGTTTCTTTTTGAATGTCAATTTTCCTATGTCCCATTATCGCCATTGCGACTTCATCTTTTCCAATTACTGCTTCGTGAGTAACCCATTCGTAAGGAGCTTCGGGATATAATGGCCGTAAGCCCGAACCATCGCCCATCACAGTCCAAGTACGTTGTGGTGACTTTCCTCCTGTTTCCCAGCAAAAAATAATTTCGTTGGGGTTCCACGTGTTCGATTGAATATGACCAATTTGAAAACCAACAGAAATTACATGTCTAAACTCTCCCGTTTTCAAATTCATACTAGAAATCCCTCCCGGTCCAGCTCCCATATTTCGAGGTCCAAAATTCTTTTCGAGAGCAGTATTCTTATCCAAATATTTTAAGGCTTCATTTTTACCTACTCTAAAATATACTTTATCTTCATTGGCATCCAAAGCCATATCACCTGAGGCTTCCATTTCGGATGGAGCTTTTCCACAAATGCGTTCATAGGCAGACACAGCCTGCATTGTTCCAGATTTACTGTCTTTAAAAACTTTATCCAAATCTACTTCCATGATTTGCATGGCTTTTTCGCCAGCATCACGCATAAAATAGACTTTCATCGATTTTTGGGCGATACAGAACGTTCCTGAATAACCGCCTTCTGTAACCTGAACTATGTCACCCGATTTTTCATTAACAGCCATAATTTCACCCTCAACACGATGCGAACGGAATAATACCCAATTGCCATCCGAAGTCCATTGCGGATGCGTTGGATAAATTTTAGAATCTCCGTTTGGTTTACTAGTCAAAAAAATGATTTCATAGCCCGTTACTGGGTCTTTGACAATCTTTTTTTCAGATGGGAAACGCTTTCCAATCTGACCAAAAGCAGTAACTGTAGAGAAAATATAAAACAATAAACATGCTGATTTTTGCTTCATAAGTAATTAAAATAATTTAATGATACCTTTTTAATGTAATACCAAGTATAAAATAGTCTGTTATATTTTCCTCACCCCAGCCCTCTCCAAAGTAGAGGGAGCTAAGATTGGAATATTTTATTCTCCTTTGGCAAAAACCATTTATTATCAAAATAATTCGTAATTGTTACTTGTTATCCTTTATTTTTTAATTGTATAGAACTGTCATTGACCTCAAACTGACTGTTATTTAACAGCGTGATCACTTCGGCACCAGCCAATAAAACAGGACCATAACCATGAGCTGCAAATGTGTTTATAGGACGGTAATAGTAAAACGCAGGATCAAATCCCATTCCTGTACCAACACAGGTTCCTTCAACCTGACCTTTGTCATTAACTTTTGATGCAACTGCATTCCAAGCCAATAAAACTGTTGGAGCATACGTCATTTTATCCACATATCCTCTATTTATAGCCCTTGCAATTGAATAAGCGTATATTGCTGTCGCAGAAGTTTCAAGATAAGTGTCGTTTCTGTCAATCAGCTGATGCCAAAAACCGGTTCCATCCTGATATTTTTGCAGTCCTGCAATATGAGCCTGTAATTGTGCCAAAACTTTTGGATATCCCGGATGATTTTTTGGCAATGTTTCTAATAATTCCACCATAGTCATAACCGCCCAGCCATTGGCTCTAGCCCAATGAAACTGAGGATGCACCTGCATAGATTCTACCCAGCCGTGCATATAAAGACCTTTTTCGGTATTAAACATTCTTTGTGAAAACTGCGTTACTTGTTTTACAGCATCATCAAAATATTTTACATCACCTGCATAACCGCCCATTTGTGCCAATGCAGGAACACTCATAAACATATCATCAAGCCACAGCGTGTTCATCTGCGGTCTGTTTCGCGCCAAAGTTCCATCACTCAGACGCTGCTGTTTTTGGCTTATGAACGTAATTAAATTATTGATTACTGGGTCTATATTTGATGCTAAACCCATATTTTTTGCTTTGATAAAAGCAGCACATAATGCTCCTGCATCATCCAAAGCATGTGGCTTAATTACCGAATGTATTGGAGAACCTTCGATGTTTTTTTCATCAGTATTGGCATAAAGATCAGCAATGAGCTTCAGTCTTTTGTTTACATAATCTTCGTAATTTTTATCAGAAGTCACTTGTGCTGTCAAGAGCATACCTGCATAGGTTACTCCCCATTCGTAACTAGTAAGTCTAAATGCTCCTTTATCAAAAGCAATGTTGCCGTCAATTTTCTTAAAATTGGTTACTTCTGAATTATCCTTTTTATTTACAGCTCTTGAAGCGGTATTTGCCTCTAAAAAATTATAAACTTTATCTAAAACTGCTTTTACGTTTTCTTTTTGAGGGATAACATACGGAGTTGGGTATTCTGGCTGAAGCAGATGCAGTGGAGCAGTAGCGTCATTTGTCTGAGATTGTGCAATTGCAAATACTCCCAAAAAAAATAAAACGAGAATCTGGTTTGGTTTTTTCATAATTCTTAGATTAAATTATTTTTTTGATTAGTCCATTATTTTATTTCAATACCGATTTTGGCTGAAAGCTGTTCAGCCAGAGCAGTAACATATTTGGCAAAATAAGCTGGGTCTTTAAAATTTGGATCAGCACTTAACTCCCAGCCCGCTACTGCATAATAACTTACAGGCTCATTATTTTTAACCGTTAATTTAGCCAGATAAGAATCAGTTAGCTGTCCTGTTTTAGGAGCTTCAATATAGCCCTTATATAACTTTTTTGGAACTATAATTGCTGTTCCTAATATCCATTGCTTTTCGTAAGTTAAATGTCCATGCTGTATTAAACAGACAAAATCCCCCGACTCAATTTCTTTTAAAGGATTCGTGTTATTAATATTGGAAAGAGCTGCCAGAAACACTTCATTTCCCTGAAGCCCGTTTACCTTTACTGTATTTTTATATCCGTACATTCCCGGCCAGATTGAAGTTGTCTCCTGTACCTGATACTTTTTCCCATTAATATCCCAATTATGATAATTATAACTTAAAACCGAATTCTCAGGTCCTTCACTTACAATTTTAAACGTTGTTGTTTCAATAGTATTTAAAGGTTCTTTGGCGGTAATTCCCAATCTTTTTATTTCATTATTGACCAATAAAGCATAACCTCCTAAACCTGCTGAGTTTCCAACTGGAAAAATATCTCTTCCCCAATCGTACATTTGGTGGTAATTATCTTCTACTGCACCTTTGCTGTTGATACCTACGTTTTCTGGAGTAATGGCTGGATTTTTTTTTCCAAAAACATCTTTAGCATTTCTTCCGTCTAAGTAATGCCTAAATCCTACTTTATCATTTTCCCAGGACGGACCATCTGTCTGATAACGCTGATAACCTAATGCAGTGTGCACTTCATTGGCTGGCATTATTTCTTCGACTGCTGGTTTTACTGGCTCCTCTTTTCCGGCTCTTTTTCCAAAACGAACGCTTGTTCTTATTGTAAATTTTGGATCAGTTACGGACCATTTTAGCACTAATTCTTTTTTCTCTTTGGCGGCAAAATCAGCAACCAGAAATATCTCATCCCATTTCCCGTCTCCATCTAGATCATTTAACTGTGCGGGAATAGTATCCTTTTGCTGCAGCAGAATTGGATAGCCAGCTGCATTTTTCACAACAGGAAGAAGGCTTCTTTTAATTTCAACTGCCTTTTGAGGCAGAGCAATATCCGATGTATTCTTCAGAACAATTTTTGAAGCACCTTCACTTTTTTGAGCTTTACAGCTGTTCAATGCAAGTACTGCAACTGTAATTGTTAAACCAAATTGAATACTTTTTTTCATTTTATTTACTTTTTCTATTAAAAAACATCAGAACTGCTGTTCCAAAATATTTTTTTTACAAACCTGACTATCAATTTCACACAGCAAAAACCTACTGAAAGCCTTCAGTATAATTCTTTAATCTGCTCTAAATTAATTTACAAAAAAAACGCTAAACCAAAAAGATTATAGCGTTTAAAAAGAATGTTTTGTAAAAACTCCACTTATAGAATTAACTTTCTTTTTAAAAAAATTTAAAACCACTAACTAAACCAAAACAACCGTAAAGAGTCATTAAACCAACATAGATTCAAATTTATCTATTAAAGCGGGTAAGAGTATCCTGTTGTATACTGCTAACTAACTAGTTCCCTTTAATCAATAAATTAATCCAGATGAAAAACTTCCTTTAACGAAGCCGAAAGCGGTGAATTATCAGGATTCGTCTCCATAATATCCCCCATGTATGCCCACCATTTTTTCACAATTGGATGATTTGGCAAAAATGCTGTATCAAAATCTGGACTTAATTTTTGAACTGCAAAAAGAATAAGTGTTTCTTCATCCAAAAAAATACTATAATCCTGAATTCCTGATTCAGACAGCAGGGATGCTAATTCTGGCCAGATTTCGTCATGTCTTTTTTTATATTCTGCTTCAAAACCTTTTTTTAATTTCATTTTGAAAGCATTTCTATAGGTGTTTTTCATTTTTATGGCTGTTTTAAATTTATATAAACAGGATTATCCCTGTGACAAACAATTTCGTTATTCTCTAATTCTAATTCGGCTGCTTGAATCGAACTTCTTCTGGTCTGGTAATTATCTATTCCTTTATTTTCGGGAGTTCTTCCTGGATGTGTAAAATAAAAAATATACGCTTTACCATTATTTACTACTACATCTGCATGTCCTCCAATAACCTTGTCATCTGTTCCTGTTCCGGGAATTTCAAGTATGTTTTTTGGCTGACGTTTCCAATTAATAAAATCATCAGACGAATATACACTCAATCCGCGCCAAATATCACAAATCATCCAGTTTTTGCCTTTCCACTGAAAAACTTTTGGCCCTTCGCCACGCTCTTTTACAACTTTTTTACCAGCATCTGTCCAATTATATAAATCAGGACTGTCTGCATAATAAATAGATTTTCCGTCATTTTCATTATTGTAATACATGCGCCAGGTTCCATTGGGCAATCTAAAAACAGAAGCATCTATACACCGCTCTGACGCTAATTTTAATTTTGATTCAAATTTCCAGTCTATTAAATTTTTACTCGTCAGATGAATAATAAAACGCGGATGGTACCAGTCTTCAAAAATCCCTGGAACAATCGTTAGATACATATGATACAAGCCTTTATTTTCAATAACATCTGGCGCCCAATGCGTAATTCCTGGCAATTTATAACCAATTTTACAAGTGTCTTTATAAACCCAATTCACTCCATTTGTTGATTCGGCGATTCCAATTCGAGTTCCGTGAACCCAGCTAATACCTTTGGCCGTTGAATCATTAGCCCTGCGATTGGTATAAAACATGAACCATTTTTTCTGTTTTTTGTTCCAAACAATAACTGGATCTGCGGTTCCATCAAAAACAGGATCCCGAAACAATGGTTTACTGGCTAAATTCTCAGATTTTTGTGCTTCTGCAGAGAAACTAAAAATCTGAAAAAACAGAAATAACATCAACAAAAACCTTTTATTTAATGCAATCATAACTGTTTTTCGTTTCTATTGATTTCCCCAATTGTCTGTTCTAAATGGTGAAGCTGGCAAATTTTCGGTATTGAATAAATTTGGATCAGGAACTGGCTTCCAAGCAAAACGAACAGCAATTGGATTTTTTACTTTATCAGAAGAAACAATTACGGTTTTCCCTTTAATTTTAGCTTCAGCTGGATAAAATACTTTGTCTTCGCCAGCAATTTCAAACTCTTTTAATGTTTCTCCTTTTTGAAGAAGACCAGATTCTGCATAATCAAAAAACAATTGTATTTGCTTTTTATCTGCTTTCATGTGATTGTAAATAGGTCCTGAGTAGACCAACTTACTTTCATTGTATGTTCTTGAACGAGCAATCAATGATAGTCTATATCCAACAGTCTGCTTATCGATTGGATGAATATTAGTTTCATTTCCAACATCTGTGGTAACCGCCATGCCGCTGTTTTTAATTTTATTCAAAGAAAGAAGCTGTGCCTCACGAATATAGGCATTCTGACCTTTGTGAGGTGCTATCTGAACATAATAAAATGGAAAATCACCTTGTTTCCAGTCGTCTCTCCAATTTTGCACCATTGCAGGGAACAAGGTTTGATACAGCAATGCTTTTTCGGCATTACTTTCTCCTTGATACCAGATAACTCCTTTCATCGTATAATTAATTACGGGATGCAGCATCCCATTATACAAAACATAAGGATATTTATTCTCATCTGTTTTCTTTGGCTTTTTGAGTTCTGCCGTTGCAGTCCCATTTTTCAAATTAGTATAATAAGTTTCTAAATCGGTATAATACTGCTTCTCTTTTTGAGCATTTTCTATCAGAATTGGAACTAAGTCTTTGTTCTCTTCTAAAACTTTTGCCGATGTCCAGGCTTCTGCTTTGGTACCTCCCCATGAAGTTGAGATCAATCCAATTGGCGTTTTAATATTTTGAAACAAATCACGACCAAAGAAGTAGGCAACTGCCGAAAAATCATTGATGCTTTCTGGAGAACATTCTTTCCAACTCCCTTTTACATCATCTAATGGTTTCTCTGAAGCTATAGTTGCTACGGTAAACAATCGGATTAATGGGAAATTAGCATTTTTGACTTCTTCTTCATAATTTTTTACTCCTGTTTTCCAGGTGCCTTCTTGTTTCCCAACAGGAAAGAACATATTGGACTGTCCTGAACAAATCCAGACTTCGCCCAGTAAAACATTATTAAGAACAATTTTATTGGAAGCCTGCAGTGTTATAGTATATTTTTTTTCGTCTGCTTTTGGAGTTGAAACTTCAGTTTTCCAATTTCCTTTGGCATCTGCTTTTGTTTCAACTAATTCTTTCTGCCATCCTAATTGAATTTGAATGTTTTCATTTGGCCCAGCCCAGCCCCACAAATTTACTTTTGCATTTTGCTGCAAAACCATATTATCACTTACAAGAGCCGGTAATTTTATCTGTGCATAAAGGAATTGACAAGCAATTAAAAAACAAAAAAGCAGCAGTTCTTTTTTAACTATTTTCATATCTTCTTTTTTACATTGAGTAGAGGATTTAAAAATACAGGACAACTTTTTAATAAGCGTCCTGTACTCTCCTGATTATAAAAAAACAAACCGCCTCAAAATAGTTATGAGACGGTTTATAGTTATTATAAAAATCAAAGATTAGTTATATCCTGGATTCTGCATTTCTTTTTTCTGAGCTGCTGTTAAAGGAGCTCCATTAGCATATATTCCGTCTAAGAAAGTTTGAGGAATAGGTCTCAAATTATGGTAATCTTTAATATTTGCAGCCGCTTCAATATTATATGCTTTTGCTCTAGCCACCAAAGTATTGGTTCTGCTTAAATCTTCCCAGCGGTGAAACTCTCCACAAAGTTCTCTAGATCGCTCATTCAAAACCAAACATAACATTCTGTCATAATCACCAGAATATCCTAACTTAGTAATTACTGCTTCATCACTCGCAGGCAAAGCTCCAATACTAGTTATATTCAAACTTGTTGCTGTAGTAACTGTAGCTGCAATATTATTGGACTCGTAGTAAGAACTTTCCGGAATATAAGATATTGGAATTCCTGCCTGTCCAGTTTGTGTATAGGCTGCACTTCCATCTGCATAAAGAGCACGATTTTCTCCACTTTTATAAGCAGCACGTGCACGAACAGTGTTAATATAAGGCAATGCATCTGCAAACGCAGCTCCACCTGCTTTTGCTAAACGTACTTTTGCTTCGGCTGCCATTAAATAGGTCTCTGCCGAGCGCGCTAAAACCACATCACGAGATCCTTTTGTAACACTCAAATCAACTCTATTTCCATCCATATACTTACTTAAAGAAGGAAAACGAACATCCGCCATTAATCCAACTTTATCTGCTGCATAAGCTACATATACACTTGGAATTGTTTTTCCTTTGTAGAGTATCGCTGGATTATCGTTATTTTTAGTTTTTGCAAAACGAGTGTCAGCAGCATTATTAACAATATACATAATACCTAGATCCCCATTTTTATAAACTGCTCCTGAAGCATTATTAACAATACTTTTGGTTTGAAAACTTTTCCAAAAACGAGAATCGTTTACCTGATCGTATATATCATACATAAAATAAGTAGGAGCTAAACGGCTAAATGGTCTTCCGCCTGCAAGATTACGCTTCATTTGAGGTAACTGATCATATGTAGAAAGGAAATACAGGTGTTGCTGATTTCCTCCAGTAGTCAAAGTATTCGCATTAAACTGTGCTGACAAGATTAATTCCGAAACTTTTTCATTTGCACCATCCGCAGCAGTATAATTCCATAAATCTCCAAAGTTTGCTGTCAATGGATGGTGAGAAATAACTTCATCAGATAACGTAACTACTTTTTGCAGATCAGCAGTTTTTGTAGAAGCATTCCAAGAATCATTAATTTCACTAGCACGGGCTAAATAAGCTTTTGCTAAATAATGAGCAGCGGCATCTTTTGTTATTTTAGCAGGAAATCCGGCATTGCTTAATAAATTATACGCTTGAGTAAAATCAGCTATTATCTGATCGAAAACTTGCTGCGGAGTTGCTCTGGTATATTCTAAATTTACTGATGAACTAGTCTTCAATACTAATGGCACACCACCATATTGACTTACTAATTTTAAATAATTAAAAGCTCTTAAAAAATATCCTTCTCCCAATGCCGTTTTCTTAATAGCATCATTGCTGGATACAATTGCTGTAGCGGATTCAATTAACTGATTGGCATTACCAATTCCACCAACATACAAATTGTCCCAATTCGTATTCGCCGCAACAGTATTAGCATTAGACACAGTCACAAAAGCCTGAAAACCTGAAGGAGAATAAGAATTCCAAGTCCAATTCGAAGGATCTCCTCCAGCATGAAATTCATCTGTACCTGACTCATTTGCTGTAAGAGGAACTTCTCCAGCTAATTCGGCTGCAAATGTTTGGTAATAAGCCCCAACTGCTAAAGCCTGAATTCCTGCTTCGGTTTTGTAATAATCCTTGTTATAAGCTGTAGTCAAATCCTCTTCGAGGAAATTATCATTACATGAGCTGCTAAGTACTAATGTAGCCACAAGAATTAAATGAATATATATTTTGTTATAATTTTTCATAATTTATTTTATTAAAATTCAATTTTAGAATTGCACATTTACTCCCATTGTAATTCCTCTGTTTGAAGCTGTAGTTTGCGTATCCAAATCAGTCCACTTAACTTTTGTGAAAACCATACCAGGATTATTTACTTGAAAATACAATCTCAGTTTAGATAGCCCTATTTTTTCCACCAAGTCATCTGAGAATCTATACCCTAAAGAGATATTTCTCATTTTTAAGAATGAACCATTACGATATCCTAAAGTAGGATAATAGGAATCACCTGTTCCTGCTGAATAGATTGGTTTTTGGTATTCAGAGTTGGTGTTGTTGTCATTGTAATAATTAATTGATCTCTGACTGCCTTTTGCTCCTTCATTTTCACCACCTGTATCATAAATATATCCCATTTTTCCATATACAAAGAAAGACAAATCAAGATTCTTATAATTGAAAGTATTTGTCATACCTACTATAAATTTTGGGTCTTTGTTGCCTATAATCACACGGTCGTTAGTAGCATCAATTTTATAATCACCGTTTTGATCAACAGGTCTCGCACTACCAAATGTAAACGCCCCTGGAGTTATAGCATTGAATTTAGCCATTTCCGCTGCGTCTTCTGGTTTCCAGATTCCGTTGGATTCGAAACCATAAATTGCATTTTGAGATTGACCTATAAAGAGGCTGTTATTGATATCGTTAACTTTACCATTCTGTAAAGTAACGATTTTATTTTTTTGATAGGAACCGCTAAAATTAGTACTCCATTCAAAGTCTTTAGCCTTAACATTGATAGTATTCAAAGTAAGTTCAACTCCATTTGCTTCTGTTTCTCCAACGTTTTGATAAGTGGTACTAACTCCAATAGGAGTAGGAACGCTTCTTTTAAATAATAAGTCAGTAGTATTACTTGTATAATATTCCAAAGCTCCCGATATTCTGCTATTTAACATGGAAAAATCCAAACCATAATTAAACTGTGTAGTTTCTTCCCAACCCAATAATTGATTAGCCAAAGAAGTATTATTAACAACCCCTGAACTCGTACCGTAGAGAATTCCTGTCAATGCTGGATCAGTTGTATAAGCTGGTACAGCGGAATTACCTGTCACACCATATCCTGCTCTCAATTTTAACAAATCAATCCAAGTGGTTCCTTTCATAAATGACTCTTTATCTAATCGCCATCCTAAAGATAAACTAGGAAAATCAGAACCTTTATGCCCAGGTGCCAGCTGAGAAGCATAATCCCTACGCCAAGAAGCAGTAAGCAGGTATTTATCTGCATAACCATAAGTGATTCTTCCCATATAAGACAATAAAGCTGTTTGATTCAATCCAGAAGAATAACCTGCTAAAGTTACATTGGAAGGAGTTAAAGCATTCCATTTATTCTCAGGATTTGGAATAGAATTGGCAGACATAGAACTTGATTCATTATGGTATTGTGTCTGACTTGCTAATAAAGTTAAACCGAAATTATGATTCCCAACAGTTTTGTTGTAAAAGATCAAATTGTCTAGTGTATAAGAAATAGTTTCCTCCTTTGTTAAGGAAGCAAAACTTGTTCCGGAACGAATAGCTGATTTTGCATCTAAGAAAACTCCATCACGATAAGAACTTAAATCCGGACCAAAATTTATACGGTATTTCAATCCATCAAGTACTGAAGAAATCGCTCCTAAGTCAAACTGAGTATATAAACTAGCAAAAGCACGCAAAGTAACACGCTGATCTTGTGAATATTTATATTCGTCTACAGGAGTCCTAATTGTAGAATCTCCACCTGGGCTATCAATTCTATTTCCATTAGCGTCATAAGGAACTGCATAAGGAAGATTTGTACGAGCTGTAGCATATATACCTGTAGAACTTGTAACAGCCGTTCTTCCTGTGTTCGATTGTCCATACTCGTTAATGGTATAACTAGTATTAAGATTGACTCCCATAGAGAACCACTTGGTTGGCGTGATATCAACATTTGCATTTGCACTATAGCGTTTATAACCCTGACCAAAGAGAGTACCTGTATTATCTAAGTAACCGAAAGAACCATAACCTTTCATTTTTTCAGTACCCCCGCTAACACTTAAATTGTGCTGTTGAGTAATTCCTGTACGGGTAACAAATTTAGTCCAATCAGTAGTAGCAACTTTAGAACCATCCCACACATCATTGCCATTACTATCCTTACTCCATCCTTTTGCTATGTTTGCCCAAGCTGCTGCATCGGCTGAAGCTAAGAAAATAGTTTTGTCATTCGCAATAGTTGGTGCATTTCCACTTGGAAAGCCTGCTGGATTAGTAGCACTAAGAGGGCTAGAATAATATTTACCCCAACGACGAAATTCAATATATTCTCCAGCTGACATCATTGGAGCGTTCTCGTGTATAGTTTCTGTGATGACAGAAGAGTCATAGTTTAATGTAAGTCTTCCATTTTTTCCTTTTTTAGTGGTTATAATAATAACCCCATTGGCTCCTCTAGAACCATAAATAGCCGTTGCCGAAGCGTCCTTTAAAACATCCATTGTTTCAATATCATTAGGATTTAAAAAATCAATCCCCCCTGAATTTGCATCAACAGTGATTTTTCCTGCTGAATCGGCCACCAGTTTTGTATTAATAGGAATCCCATCTACTACATAAAGCGGCGCATTGGTAGCTGAAATTGAACGAGCTCCACGTATAGTAACAGATCCTACCTGTCCAGGGCGCTCATTTGAGCCAACATCTACCCCTGCTGCTTTACCCTGCATAGCCTGAACAGCATTTTGAACGGGTCTGGAAGCAATTTCCTCTGCATCGACACTAACAATAGAGCCTGTTAAATCTTTTTTCTTTCTTACACCATATCCTACAACCACAACCTCATTTAAAGAATTACCCGCTTCCTTTAATGAGACATCATAATTACCTGCATCTCCTACTGTTTTTTCTTCAGATTTGAAACCGACAAAGCTAAACACAAGAATAGATCCCTTTGAGGCCTCAATAGAATAGGAACCATCGATGTCTGTACTTGTGCCTTTTGATGCAACACCTTTAACAAGCACATTCACACCAGGGATAGGAATTCCCGCGGCATCTTTGACAACACCTTTTACAGTTTTATTCTGCGCATAGAGTGATGAATCCAGTAATGAAAGCACCGCAATAATGAGCAGAAGAATAAATTTGTTTTTCATAAAAGTTAAATTTTAGTTAATTAGTTAACTCAAATTTATTTAGAACACTTTCATACACTATCCTGTACTGTCCTGTATTTCAATTTACAGATTCATAATTATCAGCTATTTATAAAATTATTATTGGATTTTTATCTTTTATATACTGTGCAATCGATTGAATTGAAATTAAATACTAAAAAATATGTTAAAAAATTGAATAATCATAAAAAATTATGCTTTTTTAAATTATTTATGTTTTTTTATTCATAAAAAAATATCATACTGAAAATTACATCATAAAATCATTAAATATTTCAAATTACAGATCAATTTAAAACTATAGCATCTATGACTTTTTAACTTTTACAAACAATTTCAAGCCGATAATTTAATTAGAATTTATAGTCTTCCATCAAATGTATTTTATAGACAATAAAAACAAAATCTTACAGCAATATCAGATGACCTAGTTGTAATATTATCGACATATGCCCTTAGAAGAAATAGAGAAAAGAAAATTATGTTTTTCATGATATTGGGAAGTATTAAAAACTTAACGGCAGTGCTTTGAAGTACACACTGAGAAAAACAATATATTAAAACTCCTGATTATAAGCAGAAAAAAAGGCTGTCTAAAATAGACAGCCTCCTTCTCATATTTAAAAACTAAAAAAGATTAATAACCTGGATTTTGCCAAGCCGCTTTTTGTGAAGCTGACAAATTCGATCCGTCTTTATTTAACACGCCATCAATAAACGTTTGCGGAATTGGACGAAGTTCATGCTTATTTGCCGTAATGAATACTGCCTCTGGGTTAAATGCCTTGGCTCTTTTAATTAAAGTTCCTGTACGTGACAAAGTTTCCCATCGGTCCCATTCACCTAATAACTCACGAGTACGTTCATTTAAAATAAAATTCAATGCTCTTTCTTTATCACCGGAAGCTCCTACTTTAGCAATAATAGCTTCATCTTCTGCTGGTAAATTAGCAGGAAATGATTTTAATGTCAAATCAGATGCCGCAGTAGTTACCGCCACTCCCGGATTAGACAAATAGTAGGTATTCATATTTAGGTTTGAATTAACATAATTTGTTGCTGCTGCACCTGTATTCAGAGAGTTTTTCTCAAATGCCTGAGAACCATCACTATAATAAGATCTGTTTTCTCCGCTTTTCCATTGAGCACGGCTGCGAACAACATTAATATCATTCATTGCATTACCATATTGTCCCATACGAACATAACATTCTGCACGCAAAAGATAAGTTTCACCAAGACGTGCCATGATTACGTCACGATGAGCATTACCTTTTTCAGCTGTACGTGACCCATCATCTGTTTTATTAATACCTGCAAAGAAATTACAAACATCTTGATTTTTAAACTTAGGCGCCACATAAACACCATTTTGATATAAAACTGATGCATTTGGAACAAATTGCCCTACTTTACTTGTCAAAGATCCAGATGTAGCTTTTTGACGACCAGCAATACTCCATTCTGGTAAACGGCCTGCATTATCTTTCCATGTCGGGTTTTGACTAAAGCAACCAAAGGTAAATCCATTATAAGTATTATCATTTTTGTCATTTAAAATCATTACAATACCCGGATCACCCAGCTTTACATTATTTGGATTAGGAGTCTTTACAGTATTTACTCCGTAAACTGTCTTAAATGTTTTCCACATACGAGCATCATTTACATGATCAAAAACACCATAGCTATACTCAGTAGGACGACAACGCTGAAAATCCATCGATCCAATCCAGATACCACGAGCGACCCAGCCACCTGCGAAACTTGAAAATTGAGGAGCAAAATAATTATAGGTTTGATTTCCAAATCGGCCTTCCGCGACAGCATCTCCGTTAAATCCAGCCGCCATCAATATTTCATTAAGCTGCTCATTTGGACAATCGATACCAGTCCAGTTAGCATACAAATCACTATAGTTTGGCGTTAACGCTCCACGAGAGCTAATTGCGTAGCTGCATGCATCAGCTGCTTCTTTATAATCGTCTGTTTTATAAGCACTGTTCCAAGCATCATTGCGTTCAGAAGAGCGGAACAATAATGCTTTTGCCAAGAAGTGTGCTGCAGTAGCTTTAGTCCATGTAATTCCTTTACCATAAGTAAAAACTTCACCCTCAAAAAGACTGTAAGCATTACGTAAATCAGATATAACCTGTTTCCAGCAATCCTCTTCACTTGAACGAGTAAAATTACGGACAACTGTTCCGACGATAGGTACAGTCTGAAGAACTACACCGCCATACTGAGCCGTAAGACGATAGTAATTATAGCCACGCAAAAAATAAGCATGAGCCAAACAACGATTACGAACTTTTACATCAGTAATAACTGTTGGTGCTTTTGCAATGATCGTATTAGCAGATGCAATACCATAATACATCTCATCCCAAAGTGCTGCTGGAGAAGTCGCATTATCATTGGCCGCACCTGTAGCTTTAGTTGCTCCTAATGGCCCCAAACTATTACCGTAAGTATTCCACATTTCATTTGTCAGGTCATTTGCATTTGTAAACTCATCAGTACCATAAAGATTGATTCCATAAGCCCATTCATAACCAAAATGCCATCTAATATTACCATAAAGAGACTCTGTCAGATCTGTAAGCCCTTGAGGTGTGTCAAAATAGGCAGCCGAATATTTATTTACCTGCTCCTCGTCAAGGAAATCATTTGAGCATGATGAAGACAATAGCCCCATCATTGCTAAAAAAACGATTCCAATATTTTTAAATTTATTCATTTTACAATTATTTTAATGTTAGTTTTTTACAACTTAAATTATTTATTAAAATCCAACTTCAAGTCCCATAACAAAACTTCTGTTATAAAATGTTGCATTTACATCAAAATCGTACCAGCTCAAAGATTGATAAATATTACCCGGATTTATTGCCTGAGCATATAATTTCATATTTGCTACACCAATTTTAGAAGCAAGATCTTTAGGAAAATTATAACCCAAAGAAATATTACGAATCTTAACAAATGCTGCATCTGTGAATCCAAGAAGCCCAGAATATACATCCTTTGAACCAGCTGTTGCTTGCCCAAGAATAGGCTTTTGGAACTCAGCACCCGTGTTTGATGGTGTCCAATAATCCGTTTCACGCTGATTTGCATGAGCCGTCATTGCTTCTCCTCCTAAATTTGCAGTATATCCCATACGGCCGTATATTTCAACACCCAATTCAAGACCTTTATAACTAAATGAGTTATTCCAGCCCATTGTCCAATTAGGATTACTGTTTCCAAGAACTACTCTATCAGCTTCTGTCATTTTGTAATCACCATTTTGGTCTTTAGGACGAACATTACCTACCGTAAATCTATCTCCGCCAGGGACAGCATTCCACTTAGCCATTTCAGCAAGATCCTCAGGAGTGTTTTGCCATACTCCAAGGTTGTCATAACCGTATTGAGCATCAATAGATTTACCAATAAACAATCTATTGGCTACCATGTCATTTTTTCCATAAGCCAATTCTTCTATTCTATCTTTTTGCCAAGCACCAATCAAACTAGTTTCCCAGCTAAATCCATTTTCTAACTGCACCGGAATTAAATTAAGTGTAAGCTCAATACCTTTATTACTTGTCTTGCCAATATTTTCATATGTTGAAGCATAACCTGTTACTGTAGAAACAGGCATATTCAAAATTAAATCACTCGTATAAGTTTTATAGGCCTCGATACTACCGTTAATTCTGTTGTTCAAAATACCAAAATCAACACCCAAGTTATACTGTGTTGTTATTTCCCATCCAAGCACCTTGTTAGCCATTGGAACCATGTTTGCTGGAGTTGTATAATTAGGCTCATTAGTAGTATAAGCTATTTCGTTAGGCATCCCATTGAAAGGAACGTAAACAGAAGTAAGGGAACCTTTTGACGCATAAGGATCTACACTTGCACTACCTGTTGAACCAAAACCTAAACGAAGTTTTAGATTTTGAACCCAATTTACATTTTTAAAGAAATCCTCCTTATTAATACGCCACGCAAGTGCAGCTGATGGGAAAAAATCCCATTTAAATCCTTCAGCCAACTGAGAAGCCGCGTCATAACGCCCAGACATTGTCAACAAGTAGCGATCATCATATCCATAGCTCAAACGACCCAAGTAGGACGTCAATTGGCGCTCAGTAATTCCAGAACTAATTCCTACTTTATTAGCAGCATTAGTAACATCTACAGTCCCGAAAGCATTCCATGTAAATTTTGAATAAGGTATATTATTAGCATTCATCGATGAATTTTCATAATTCCAAGATGATGCAGACTGTACAAGTGTAACGCCAAAATTGTGTTTCTCTGCAAAAGTACGTTCATATGCTATTATATTATCTAAAGTCCATGAAAAATCGCGGCGATTTTGAAGCCTAGCATAATTTGCCCCTACAATTCCACCTGCACTCATCCTATTTACAGATGTTCCATCAATATAAACCCCCTCTCTCCAATGACGGAAATCAGGACCAAAATTCAACTTATAAGTAAGCCCTTTCAACGGCTCCCAAATCTTACCAATATTTACTGCTGCCGAGAAACTACCTAAAATACGCATCGTTTGCGACAATTGAGTACTTTTGTCCCATTCATTCATAATACTATAAATAGTACTTTCTCCTCCAGGATTTATTAATAAGTTACCATTCGCATCATAAGGAACCGCCATATTATAAATTGATTTGGCAGCTAAATAGATTGAATTAGGTCCTGTACTACTGCTTGCTCCTAAAGTTGACATACCATAATCTTGCTCACTCCAAGAAGTATTCAACGTTAAAGACATTTTAAACCAGTCAACAGGAGTAATATTACTACTAAGTTTTGCACTATAACGTTTATATGATTGCCCTTTTTGAGTACCCTCATTATTCAAGTATCCAAATGAACCATAACTGTTCACTTTATCTGATCCACCACTTGCACTCAAAACGTGCTCAGTTGTAATTCCTGTTTGGGTTACAAAATCTGTCCAATCAGTATTCTTTACCTTAGAAGGATCCCAAGTACCACTAGCCCAGCCATTCAAGACATTATCTCTGGTAGACTGTCCGTCAAGTGCACTGTCAAAAATCAATTTGTCGTTTGCATACGTAGGAGCATCCGGACTTGCATAAGTAGCTGGATTAAGATTGTAAGCAGCCGAACGTCTGAAATTTATAAAATCTTCAGCACTCATTGACGGTGATCTGTCAACTATATCAGATGTAGTAACCGTTCCCGAATAATTCAAGCTGAACTGACCAGATTTACCTTGTTTTGTAGTTACAATGATAACCCCATTTGCACCACGAGATCCGTAAATAGCTGTTGCAGAAGCATCCTTAAGGATGTCGATAGTTGCAATATCTTTTGGATTAAGCGTTTCGATACCAGAACCGGACAACAAAGGCACTCCATCCACTACATAAAGCGGTTCACTGCTTGCGCCTATAGATCGCTTACCACGAATACGAATTGTTCCAACAGTACCTGGACGCTGATTTGATGTAATATCCACTCCGGCAGCTTTACCCTGTAAGGCCTCAATAGCATTATTTACTGGTCTAGAAGTCAAAGCTTCTGCATTGATACTCGATACAGATCCTGTCACATCTTTCTTTTTAACCGCGGCATATCCAATAACTACTACTTCATTAAGAGTAGCTGTTTCTTCTCTTAAAGTCACATTTAAAGCATCTGAAGTTCCAACGACTCTCTCTATTGTTTTTGTTCCTGTAAAACTAAAAACTAAAATGTCGCCCGTCTTGGCATCAATAGAATAATGTCCGTCAAAATCAGAACTTATTCCTTTTTTTAATCCCTTAATCGTCACATTTGCTCCAGGAATTGGTAATCCAGTTGGGTCTGTAATTACTCCCTTTATGGCCTTATTCTGCGCATATGTTACCGTTTGTAACAAAGCAAACAAAACCATAAAAACCCAAAGACTTGTTTTATTTTTCATAAAAAGTTAAATATAGGTTAATATTAATCCTCAAAATTATTTATCATTATGACGCTTACTATCCTGCAGTATCCTGCAACATGACTATGTTTTATTGTATAGAAATCCTTAATAAAAACAAATCTCTTGTTAAAATATTCATAATAAGTTGTTTAGGTGTTGTTAAGAATTATTCAAAAAAAAATATTTTTTTGAAATAATTTCATAAAACATTGATTACAAAAAAATAAAATTTTAAGAAAGTCTCAATTTTAACAAACAGGACGCAACAGGACACCTATTAAAGCACATAATTCTATTTTTACGTTCTTTATATCCATACTATATCAACAACTAATTAGCCACAAATGATAGTTAAAAAAGCTAGTTTATTTACAGTAATCGCATTAACATTTATTTCTATAACTTCTGCACAAACTGTATCTAAATTTCGTTTGCAGGAAATAAGCAATATCAATCAGCCTTGGGTCCGATGGTGGTGGATGGGAAATGCCGTAGACAAACCCGGCCTGAAAAAAAGTTTAATCGATTTTCACAAAGCGGGAATCGGCGGTGTAGAGATTACTCCCATATACGGTGTAAAAGGCGAAGAAAATAATTTTATAGATTATCTATCGCCAAAATATATGGAAATGTTAGGCTATACTGTAAAAATTGCAGACAGCCTGAAAATGCAGGTCGATATGGTTCTTGGAACGGGATGGCCTTATGGAGGTCCGCAGGTTACACTTCCTTATGCAGCAACAAAACTAGTTGTAGAAAAATACCAAGTTAAAAAAAACGAACTTTTTAATAAAGAGATAAAAGCCGATCCTGAAAAAGAAAAAATACCAGCACAATTAATATCGGTTTCAGCATATGGAGACGATGGGTCTTATTTTGACCTGACAGACCAATTAAAAGCAAATCTGCTGAACTGGAAGGCAAAAAAAACAAATTACACCCTGTATGCCGTTTTTGCAGGTAAAACAGGACAGCAGGTAAAACGTTCAGCACCTGGAGGTAAAGGATACACTTTAGATCATTATTCGGAACTTGCTTTCAACGAATATGTTGTTCCTTTTGACAATGCATTAGTAGGATTTGAAGGAAAGTTAAGAGCCATTTTTAACGACAGTTATGAAGTATATGGAACCGATTTCACTCCTTTGTTTCTTCAGAAATTTAAAAAACGCAGAGGGTATGATTTAAAAATGCATATTCCGGAATTGTTAAGCGAGAACGACAATGAAATAGGCAACAGAATTAAAAGTGATTATAGGGAAACTATTTCTGATTTACTGTTGAATAAATTTGATCTCCCTTGGACAAAATGGGCAAACAGCAAAAATTACAAAACCAAACTGCAGGCACATGGATCACCTGGGAATTTAATCGATTTATACGCTTCTGCCGATATTCCAGAATGCGAAACCTTTGGATCAATGCCTTATGACATTCCAGGTTTTAGACGTGAAAAACAGGATATCCGCGAAGGCGATGCTGATCCGGTAATGTTGAAATTTTCATCATCTGCAGCGCATATTTCAGGAAAACCTTTAGTTTCTTCAGAATCATTTACATGGCTTAGAGAACACTTTAAAACCGCGTTGTCACAATGTAAACCCGAAGTAGAAGACTTATTTTTAAACGGTGTCAATCACGCTTTTTTACACGGTTCTACTTACTCTCCAGACAGAGCTGCGTGGCCAGGATGGAAATTTTATGCTTCCGTAAATTTCAACAGCAACAATACTATTTGGGAAGATGCTCCTGCATTATTTTCTTATATCGCCAATTGTCAATCTTTGCTTCAACAAGGAAAACCGGACAATGAAATTTTATTGTACTGGCCTATTTATGACGTTTGGAGTAAATACGACAAAGGCTCTCTGTTTATGCAGTTCAAAATTCATTCTTTATCAGAATGGCTTTATGGAACTTCATTTTATGACACTACCAAAAACTTAATGAGTAAAGGCTATAGCGTCGATTTCATTTCGGATTCCTTTATAAAACAGGCAGTTGTAAAAGACGGATTAATAGTTTTGCCAGGCGGAAATTTCAAATCACTGGTTGTCCCAGTCTGCAGAACAATGCCATTGGAAACATTAAAAAAGTTAATCGATTTAAAGAAAAATGGAGCTAAAATTATCTTTGAAGGGCTGCCGGAATCTGTTCCTGGATTTAATGAATATGAAAAACAGAATGCCGAATTACAAAAAATATTAGCCGAGAATAAAAGCTTAACACAGCCTGTTTCGGATATTTTTCAAAGCCTAAGTTCAGAGAATATCAATCCTGAAAGTTTGGTTCAAACTGGATTAAAATTCACACGAAGAACTCTTGACAACGAAAAACTATATTATTTAGTAAATCATACCAACAAAACTATTGAAGGAATGATTCCATTACAAATCGGTAATAAAGAAGTAGTTATATATGATCCGTTAACTAATCTGTACGGCAATGCTATTGTGCAAAAATCGAATGATCAGACACTTGTAAAACTACATATCGAAGCTGGAAAATCACTGATACTGATTACAGAAAATACAGCAAGCCAGCAAAAATGGAACTATTGGGAAACAGCATCTGCTACAGTTCCTTTAAACGGAAAATGGCAGTTAAATTTTGACAAAGGCGGACCTGAACTTCCACAGCCTGCTGCAATAACAGCCTTGGAGTCCTGGACAAAATTATCACCGCAAGCCGAAGCTTTTTCGGGTTCTGCCACTTACACTTTGCAGTTTGACAGTCCAAAAACTACTGCCGAAAATTGGACTCTAAATCTTGGTGATGTCCGCGAAAGTGCCAAAGTTTGGTTAAACGGTACATTTATCGGAACGGCTTGGTCTGTTCCTTATCAATTAAACATTGGCAGATTGAAACCAGGTAAAAACGAACTTAAAATTCAGGTTACCAATCTGGCTGCCAACAGAATTCGCGATATGGAACTCAAAGGAATAGAATGGAAAATATTTTATGAAATCAATATGGTTGACAAGGATTATAAAAAATTTGATGCAACCAAATGGGATCCGACTCCTTCAGGATTGTTAGGCCCTGTTTCTATTACTCCTTTAAAAAACGAAATCACGAAATAAATCAATACCAAAAATGAAGAAATTAATTTTATTTATCACGTCAATTTTAGCCTATACTACTGCGACGCAAGCACAACAGACATTCGACAAAAAAACAGTTTTGTCTCAAATGGAATTGGCTAATAAATATTTTATGGACAAATGGCCTGATACTGGCAAAACCATTATTACCAACAAAGAACGCCCAAGCAACATATGGACACGAGGAGTTTATTATGAAGGATTGATGGCTTTGCATGAAATATATCCAAAAGACATTTATTATAACTATGCATATGATTGGTCAGAATTTCATAAATGGGGTTTTAATGGCGGTAACACGACTAGAAATGCCGATAATTATTGTGCTGCTCAGACTTACATCGATTTGTATAATTTAGAGCCAGATGCAAAAAAATTAAAAAATACCAGAGCAAATATTGCAATGCTTCTCAATACGCCTCAAAACAATGACTGGTCATGGATTGATGCCATACAAATGGGAATGCCAGTTTTTGCCAAAATGGGCGTATTAGAAAAAGACAATCGTTATTTCGAGAAAATGTATGAAATGTACATGTTCTCCAGAAACAATCACGGGGATCATGGATTGTACAATCCAAAAGACGGATTGTGGTGGAGAGATGCCGATTTTGATGCTCCATACAAAGAACCAAACGGCGAAGACTGCTACTGGAGCCGTGGCAATGGCTGGGTTATTGCTGCTCTTGCAAAAGTACTGACGATAATTCCAAAGAACGCTCCGCATAGAGATCAATATGTAAAAGATTTACAGGCTATGGCCAAAGCCTTAGTGCCAATTCAAAGAACAGACGGATTTTGGAATGTGAGTTTACATGATCCGACTAATTTTGGAGAAAAAGAAGCTTCTGGAACTGCTTTGTTTGTTTATGGAATCACTTACGGAATCAACAGTGGCATCTTAGATAAAAAAATCTATTTACCAGTTGTTGAAAAAGCCTGGAACGCATTAACAGCCGAAAGTCTGCATAAAGATGGTTTCTTAGGTTATTTACAATCTACTGGAAAAGAGCCAAAAGACGGTCAGCCGTTAAATTATGATAAAATCCCTGATTTTGAAGATTATGGATTGGGCTGTTTCCTGTTAGCTGGGTCTGAAATTTATAAAATGAAGTAATACTAATGATTAAATAGTAAAAAGGGAGGTTTAACAGCTTCCCTTTTTAATAAACAATAATCCCATCATTATGAAATATAGAATTTTACTTGTCCTCATTTTTTTGAAAAGCTTTCTTCTGTCAGCTAAAGAATTTTATGTTGCTCCTCAAGGAAATGATACTAATGATGGCAGCATTACAAAACCCGTTGAAACCATCAAAAAAGCACAGGAATTAACTGATTCTGGAGATATTGTTTATATAAGAGGCGGTATTTACACTATGAGAGAAGATCAAATTGCTGAAAAAAAAGGCATTATGGCTTATGTAACTAAATTGGACAAAAACAACATTTCTTATTTAGCCTATAAAAATGAGATTCCGGTATTTGATTATAAAAATATTAAACCAGCCGGCTTTCGAATAATTGCTTTTTTGGTAAGCGGTAATAATATTCATGTAAAAGGTATTGAAACAATAGACATTCAGGTTACAATTAACTCGCACACGCAATCAGAATGTTTTGAAATCAGAGGAAGCAAAAACATATTGGAACAGCTGAAAATACACAACAATATGGCAATCGGAGTTTATATGCTGAGCGGTTCAGATAATCTGATATTAAATTGTGATGCTTATAATAACTGGGACTCTGTTTCTGAAGGCGGAAGAGGCGGAAACACAGATGGATTTGGTGCTCATCTAAAAAAAGGAAGCGTTAATAATGTTTTTAGAGGCTGTCGTGCTTGGTTTAACAGCGATGACGGTTTTGATTTAATCAATAATGCCGAACCTGTTTTAATAGAAAACTGCTGGGCTTTTTATAATGGTTTTTCATCTGATTTTGTAAGTCGCGGTGACGGAAATGGTTTTAAATCCGGCGGCTACGGTAAAGGCCGAAATCCCTATAGCAACCTTATTGCTAATTACGCTCCAATTCCTAAAAACACAATCCGCTTTTGTCTTGCTGTAGGAAATAAACAAGGCGGTTTTTATGCTAATCATCATTTAGAAGGGAACTATTGGCACAATAATACTGCTTATAAAAACAGAGTAAACTATGACATGCTTAACTGCGTGGCATTTAACCCAGATGATTTTGGAACTGACGGTCCTGGCTGGAATCATGAATTGGCAAACAACTTAGGCTTCGCTGCTAAAGTAAAGGAATTAGGAAATATTGATAAATCCCGCTGTATATTGAAAAATAATTATTTTGATTTAGCAGACATTTCAATTACTGCTGCTGATTTTTTAAGTCTGGACGAAACTTTACTGACCGCTCCAAGACAAGCCGACGGAAGTCTTCCTAACAACGATTTTTTAAAGCTGGCTCCTTCAAGTAAGCTTATAAATGCGGGAACCGATATTGGCTTCCCTTTCAATGGAGAAGCTCCTGATTTAGGCTGTTTTGAGAAAAAATAAATACTAAAATATGAAAATAGCCTAAACTATTTTTTTTATGTTTCATTATTATTAATTTTCAGTTTTTATGCGCATTGACAAGAATTCTGCAGAAAGAAATACCATGTTAGTTTCGGGTTGAAAATTTAAAACTAAAGACGCGAAGGAGCATAAGCAATTAAACTATAGTTACATTGTAGAAATAAAATTTTATAAAAATGACAAATAGAATTAACAAAAGAATACTTTTTGGAACAGTGCTTTTTTTTGGATTTTCCATTAACGGTTTTTCACAGGAAAGTGCTGCGTTTCCATTATGGGATCAAATTCCTGGGGCTATTAAAAATGACGCTTACAAAGAAGAACCGCGACTGGATGCTCAAGGCAATCGAACAGGAATACGAAAAGTCACAGAGCCCACTTTGATGCCTTTTTTGGTAAAAAATGACTCAGGCAAAAACGCTGCAGTTGTCATTTGCCCAGGCGGAGGCTATACCGTTTTGTCGATTGACAAAGAAGGAATCAATATTGCAAAATGGTTTAACTCGATAGGAGTTTCGGCTTTTGTACTAAAATACCGTTTGCCATCAGATGATATTATGACGGATAAAACTGTTGCACCGCTTCAGGATGCTCAGGAAGCCATACGAACATTACGCCGAAATGCTGTAAAATGGAATCTGGATATTTCTAAAATTGGAATTATGGGATTTTCGGCAGGAGGTCATTTGGCATCAACTGCCTCAACTCATTATCTAGATAAAATATATGACAGCAAAGACGATATTAGCGCGCGTCCTGATTTTTCGATGCTGATTTATCCTGTAATTTCTATGGAAGATGGAATTACACATAATGGCTCCAAAGAAAGTCTTTTAGGGAAAAACGCTTCTGCAGATTTAATTGCAAAATATTCGAATGAAAAAGTAGTAAACGAAAATACGCCTCCTGCATTTTTAGTCCATGCAACTGATGACCATGCTGTTCCTGTAGAAAACAGTATTAATTATTATCTAGCATTAAAGAAAAACAAAGTTCCTGCAGAGATGCATTTGTATCAAAATGGAGGTCATGGCTTTGGTTTAGGAACGAAAGGAACACAAACGTATTGGCCTGCTGCCTGCAAAAATTGGTTAATCGCAAATAAAATTTTAGAAGAAAAACAAACTTATTTATTTTCTTATTTTAAAGGAAATGGCGAAGACGGACTTCATTTTGCCAGCAGTACTGATGGTTACGAATGGCAGACCTTAAAAAATGATACTTACTTTTTAACTCCCGAAGTTGGTAAAGACAAATTAATGAGAGATCCCTGCGTTATTAAAGGCGGTGATGGTTTATTTCATATGGTATGGACGGTAAGCTGGACTGACAAAGGAATTGGCTATGCTTCATCCAAAGATTTAATTCATTGGTCAAAACAGGAATTTCTGCCAGTAATGGAATATGAAACGGGCACACGGAATACTTGGGCTCCCGAAATTACTTTCGACGAAAAATCAACAACCTATATGATTTATTGGGCAAGTACAATTGAAGGGAAATTTCTGGAAACCAAATCTGAAGAAGAAAAAGGATACAATCACCGAATCTATTATACTACTACAAAAGATTTTAAAAAATTCAGCAAAACAAAACTCCTTTATGAGCCAGGCTTTAATGTGATCGATGCTACTATTTTGAAACAAGACAAAGGGTATGTGATGTTTTTAAAAGATGAAACCAAAGTTCCAGTACAAAAAAATCTTAAAGTTGCTTATAGCGATAAATTGACTGGTCCATATTCAAAAGCAAGTACTCCGATTACAGGAAATTACTGGGCAGAAGGGCCAACTGCTATCAAAATTGATGGGAATTGGGTTGTCTATTTTGACAAATATACTTCAAAAAAATACGGAGCTATAAAACAAACCGAAACGGGCTGGGAAGATATTTCAGATAAAGTTTCATTTCCACAAGGAATGCGACACGGAACGGTTATCAAGGTTGATCCAGAAATTATTGCCAATCTGAAAAAAGAGTAATTCATTTTTCAGAAATTATCATTTGCTTGCTTCAAGAGATTTGGGGTGAATTATACCTTGTTTTCGGATTTGCCAAAACTCCCAGCGACAAGACCATTTTTAAATTAAACCAAATGCCCAAATCTCCTGTAGCAAATATTGTATTGCAGACAGTAACAGTAGTTTATTTTGATGTTTTAGATTTCTTAATATTCAAGGTTTTCTGTTTTATCCATTGAATTGAAATATCAAAAGGTGTTGTATCACTGTCAAATACAGTATTGTGACCTAATGTTGAAAATAAAGTATATTCAAAAGGTTTGCCTTGAACTTTGAATGTATTTAATTGTTCAATACACATCTTTACCGGAATCTGTATATCTCTTTCTCCAAATAACCAAAGTCCAGGAATTGAAAGAGTGCTGAGAGATTTTTTTGGGTCAGTCGCCACAAATTGATATCTGTCTGGGTCATTTTTAGTATGTTCACGAGCATCTGTTTCTGTATGATTTTCCCAAAAATTATTATTCCCATTAGTATAAAACTGAAATCGAAGCTGTTCTAAAGTTGTAATTGTTGGACAACTAAACAAAACCATAAATTCTATTTGCGGGTTTTTACTCGCTGTAATTGGGATTATCCATCCTGCTTGACTAAAACCAACTAATCCAATTGGTGTTTTTTTATCTTTCAAATAAGTTCGAAATGTATTTACTGCAGAATTTGCATCCTGCGATAATAAATTAAGATTAGTCATATCAATATTATTCGTGCCAACAGTTGGCCCTACATACACCCCGCCTGATTCTCCTACTCCACGTTTATCATACGTCAATACAGCAATACCTTCTTTGGCAAGACGCTTAGCAAATTCCAATTCTCTTTTTACAGGATCAGACCCGTGTACAATTACAACTGCTGCAATTGTTTTTTTAGGTGTTACAATTGAGCCTGCAAGCGTGACACCCTGACTTTCAAACTTTACCTCTTGAATGGTAAAGTCAGATTGCGAAAATGCAATTTCTGGCAATACCATTAATAATAACCAAAAAAATATGCTAGAAAAAAAGTTAGTGCTCATTTTTAGTGTAATTACAATTTCATTTTGATTGGTCTTTGTTAGCATTGCTTACAACTATCAGGTAGTTCCCGATTTTTTTATCTGTTATTCCCTGTTTTTACTGTCCATTATAATGGTAACAGGACCGTCATTGAGTAATGCCACTTTCATATCGGCGCCAAAAATACCCGTTTGAACTTTCCTGCCCAGTTCTTTTTCCATCTGACTCACAAATTTTTCATACATCGGAATGGCAGTTTCAGGCTTTGAAGCTTTTAAATACGAGGGACGGTTGCCTTTTTTGGTGGAAGCATGAAGTGTAAATTGTGAAACAATAATTATCTCACCGTCAATGTCTTTTACAGAAAAATTCATTACGTCGTTTTCATCTCCAAAAATACGGAGGTTGGTGATTTTTTGGCAAAGCCAAATACTATCTTCCTGATTATCGGTATCTTCGATTCCTACTAAGACAAGAAGTCCTTTTTGGATATCGGCTATTTTATTTCCTTCTACATTCACAGAGGCTGAGGAAACTCTTTGAATAACTGTTTTCATTTTAAAACTTCAATATTGAAATTGTTATTGATTTTTGATATTGATATTATTATTCCCTCGTTTTATCACTTGCTTTTCTATCCTCGTCATAATTATCAGTGCGGTAATGTTCATCATCACCTTCAAGGATTTTAAGGTAGCTGTTATAACGCGACCAAGCGATTTCATCTTTATCCAGTGCTGCTTTTATGGCACAGTGCGGTTCTTCTTTGTGAAGACAGTTATTGAACTTACATTGGTCTTTAATCCTAAAAAATTCAGGGAAATAACCGCTGATTTCTTCTTTTTCCATATCAACAATCCCAAAACCTTTAATTCCCGGCGTATCAATTATTCGGGCGTTGAAACTCAAATCATACATCTCTGCAAATGTTGTGGTATGCTGTCCCTGCTTGCTTTGTTCTGAAATTGTCTTGGTTTTCAGCTGTAATGTAGGCTCCAAAGCATTGACCAAAGTAGATTTCCCCACACCGGAATGTCCGGAAAACATCGTTACCTGATCAATCATTAGCTGCTTTAACTCTTCTACACCTTTATTTTGGGTGGCAGAAACTCTTAGACATTGATAACCGATTTCCTGATAAATGTATTGCAGATACAGCTGTTCATCCAGCATGGCATCATCAAAAGTATCTATTTTATTAAAAACCAAAATCGTTTCTATCCCATAAGCTTCAGCAGTAACCAGAAATCGGTCAATAAAACTGGTCGTTGTGGGAGGATTATTTATCGTAATCAAAAGAAAAACGCGGTCAATATTAGACGCAATAATATGCATTTGATGCGAAAGATTCACAGATTTTCGAACGATATAATTCTTTCTGTCGTGAATCTTGTGAATGGTTCCCGTAACATTGTCCGAGGTTTCTTCAAGCTCATAATCGACAATATCACCTACAGCAATCGGATTGGTACTTTTAATTCCCTTAATTCGGAATTTCCCTTTCATACGGCATTCAATGAAATCACCTTGTTCGGATTTTACGGTATACCAGCTTCCTGTAGATTTATAAACGGTTCCTGTCATAGAGGATTTTTGATTGAAGATTAACGATTTTATATTTATGATTTAAAACCTAAGATTTTGCAAAGATAAAATGATTTTTGATTGAAGATTAACGAATTCTGATTTATGATTGAAAATCTAAGCCTTTTGATTGAAGATTTTCGAAATAAACAAAAAATCCCAAAACCTTAAGCTTTGGGATTTAATAAAATCTAATTTTTCAACTAACAAAATCTGAAATCAAAAATTGTTAAATCTGAAATCATTACGAATTCAAGATTCTCTCTTGGTGTTCGATACTTTCCTGGTGAATAGATTTGAATAATTTAGTGATAAATTCTTCTGTCAATCCTTTTTTAGCACCTTCTGCTACCATTTTGGCTTGAATTTCGTTCCAGCGGTTGTTTTGAAGAATCGCTACGTTATTGTCTTTTTTCACTTGACCAATTTCATCAGCAACTTTCATACGTTTTCCTAGCAAGTCTAACAAATTAGCATCCAAAACATCGATGTTAGCTCTTAATTTTGTCATTTTTTGTTCAAAATCAGCTGTATCTCCGCTCACTTTTCTTACTTTCAAATCTTTGAAAATTTGTTTCAAAGCATCAGGAGTAACTTGTTGTGCGGCATCAGACCAAGCATTATCCGGATCATTATGAGTTTCGATAATCATACCATCATAATTCAAGTCCAAAGCCTCTTGAGTCACTTCAAGAATCATATCACGGTTTCCTGTGATATGTGATGGATCAATGATTAAAGGTAAATCAGGGAATTTATTCTGCAATTCGATAGCAATCTGCCATTCTGGAATGTTTCTGTATTTTGTTTTTTCGTAAGTAGAAAAACCTCTGTGGATAACTCCTAATTTTTTGATTCCGGCAGCATATAAACGCTCAACTCCTCCTAACCATAAAGCCATATCTGGGTTTACTGGGTTTTTAATCAAAACGATTTTATCCGTTCCTGCCAATGTATCAGCAATCTCCTGAACCGCAAATGGATTTGCAGTTGTACGGGCACCAACCCATAAAACATCGATATCATTTTCCAAAGCTAATTTACAGTGAGCTGCAGTAGCAACCTCAGTTCCCATAAGCAAACCAGTTTCAGCTTTAGCTTTTTTAAGCCATTTCAATCCAATTTCTCCAACACCTTCAAATCCTCCTGGACGAGTTCTTGGTTTCCAGATTCCAGCTCTAAAAACACTAACATCAGAATCTTTCAATTCATGAGCAATTTTCAAAACCTGCTCTTCAGTTTCAGCACTACAAGGTCCTGCAATTACGAATGGATGAGACAATTTGAATTCGTTCAACCAATCTCTCATTTCTTTCTTGTTTTCCATCTTTTCTAAATTTACTTTTTATTATTTTTATGTGTTGTTATTATTGATATTGCAATTGATTTTTGCAATTGCTTATTTTTTCATTCCGTTTAATATTTCTCTTATTTTATTTACGCTCTGCATTTCATTATAAATTGCTTCGTAATCATCATTCACCAAAAGCTCCTTAAAGTTAGACAAATTTGCGATATATTCCTCTAACGTCTTGACTACCTGTTTTTTATTCTGTTTAAAAATCGGTGTCCACATCGCTGGTGAACTTTTGGCCAGACGAACGGTGCTTTCAAATCCGGAACCTGCCATATCAAAAATATCCTGCTCGTCCTTTTCTTTATTGATTACCGTTTTCCCGAGCATGAACGAACTGATGTGTGATAAATGCGACACATAAGCAATATGTTTATCATGCGATTTCGGATCCATGTAGCGGATTCTCATTCCGATTGCCGAAAAAAGCCACAATGCTCTCTCTTGTAATTTAAAAGCTGTTTTTTCAACCTCACAGATGATATTCGTTTTCCCTTTAAACAACCCTCTGATTGCTGCTGAAGGTCCCGAAAACTCTGTTCCAGCAATAGGATGCGTGGCCATAAAATTTCTCCTCTTCGGATGATTTTCAACTGCTTCACAAACTGGAATTTTAGTCGAACCTACATCAAAAACAATAGCCGAGTCCGAAACCAAATCCAAAACCTTTGGCAAAACCACAATAGCTATGTCCACGGGAACAGAAACAATAACTAAATCTGCCTTGGATAAGTCATCAAAAATAGCTGTATCATCAATAACTCCAAGCGCAGCTGCCTCTTGCAAATGCTTTTCATTAGTGTCAATTCCAAAAATTTTAGCATCAGGATTCAAATCTTTAGCGTCTAGTGCTATTGACCCACCTATTAATCCAACACCTATTACATATATATTCATATTCTAATTTTTTGGAGCTAATCCTGCTATTCGTTGCAATCTTTTATCCCGAAAAAAAATCGGGATAAAAGGATTTCCACTGCTATCAGGGCTAGGAATCCCATTTTCTCAACAACTTTATATTTTCCAATTTTAGTTTGTCATTTCTGATAAACTGCAATCTGAAGTCAGTAATCTAAAATCTATCTATCGCTTCCTGCACTTTCTCTTCTTTCACACAAAGCGCAAATCGGATATATCCTTCTCCATTGCTTCCGAAAATAGTTCCCGGCGTGATAAAAATTGATTTTTCATACAATATCTTATCTATAAAATCCTCAGCCGAATCAATTCCTGCCGGCAATTTTGCCCAGACAAAAAGACCAACGCCTTCTTTGTATACTTCACAGCCTAACTTTTCAGCCAGCTGTTCTGTCAAAATTCTTCGTCTGCGATAAATTTTGTTCATATCTTCAAACCAGGATTTGTCACTATTCAATGCTGCAACAGCCCCTTTTTGAATTCCGTAGAACATACCGCTGTCCATGTTGCTTTTTACTTTCAGCACTGCATCAATAAGACTTGCACTTCCTAAAACCATTCCAACTCTCCATCCCGCCATGTTGAAGGTTTTACTCAAAGAATTCAGCTCTAATGCTACATCTTTTGCTCCTTCCACCTGCAGTAAACTCATTGGTTTATCATTCAAAACAAAACTATAAGGATTGTCATTGATCAATAATATATTGTGTTTTTTCGCAAATGCTACCAATTTTGCAAACAATTCCAAACTTCCTCTTGCTCCTGTCGGCATGTGAGGATAACCCAGCCACATGATTTTTACTTTTGACAAATCCAGTTTTTCCAAAGCTTCAAAATCAGGTTCCCAATTATTAGCTTCTTTCAAATCATAATAAACCGGCACAGCACCAACAAGATTAGTTACCGAAGTATAAGTAGGATAACCCGGATTTGGAATCAGAACATGGTCTCCTTCGTTCAGGAAAGCCATAGAAATATGCATAATCCCTTCTTTGGAACCAATCAATGGCAAAATTTCAACCGCAGGATCCAGCGCTACTCCATAATTATTCTGATAAAAATCAGCCATTCCTTTTCTAAGTTCCGGCAGTCCCTGATAACTTTGATACTGATGTGCATTTTCGTCCTGCATTGCATTTACAACAGCATCTATAACCGCCTGTGATGGTTTTAAATCCGGACTTCCAATTCCCATATTGATAATTGGTTTTCCTTCTGATGCTAATTGTCTCACTTCTCTCAATTTTGATGAGAAGTAATATTCTTCAACTACATTTAAACGTTTTGCTGTTGTAATCATAATTTTATTTTTTTTGCTTTAGGCTGTACGCCTTACGCTTTATGCTTTCCTATTATAACTTTCGACTTGTGACTTTCGGCTTTCAGACTTATTTACGGTTTGGTATTTTTATATTCTCCTAACACTTTAAAATACTCCGCCATAATTTCTAATAACGATTTGGCTTTGGCAAAATCTTCGTATTTATCAAAAGTTACATCTACGAAAAACGAATATTTCCAAGGCGTTTCAATTTTTGGCAGCGACTGAATTTTAGTTAAATTCAGTTTGCAGTCGCTCATTACATTCAAAACTGCTGCTAAACTGCCGCGTTTATGATCCAGTTCAAATTTTATCGAAGCTCTGTTTATTTCATTTTCGTCAACAAAATGATTTTCTCTGTTGATAATCACAAAACGGGTCATATTATTATTTATCGTTTGGATTTCAGGAGCCAGAATTTCCAAATCATACATTTCAGCAGCAGTTTTACTGGCGATTGCTGCAATTCCTTTCAGCTGTTTTTCATGTATTCTTCTGGCAGTTTCGGCAGTATCTTTGTCTTCAACCAATTTTATGTTTGGGTATTTTTTCAAAAACTCCATACACTGCAGCAACGCCATAGGATGTGAATGTACTTCGTGAATATCTTCTATTTTCTGGCCTTTCAGTGCCATTAAATTTTGATGAATGCTTAAATAATGTTCGCCAATGATGTGCAGATTATTTTTATCAATCAATGCGTAGTTTGGAATTATCGGTCCGGCAATAGAATTCTCAATAGCCATTACCGCCTGATCTGATTTTCCAGATAACAGACTAGCTACCAGTTCTTCAAAAGACATGCATTCATCAACACTTACTTTACTGTCATAATATTCCTTAACCACTTGATGGTGGAAAGATCCCTTAATTCCCTGTATTGCAATTTTCGTTTTCATTGGGTCAAAAAAAAATCCTGATTTTCATCAGGATTGTATATTATTTTTATTTGTTTCTTTTATTTTCAAATAACCATAGCACAATCCCTTACTTCCTAAAGAAGAAATAAAAAGAGTTGCTAAAATAAAAACGGTTATTAGACATTGTATTGTATTATTTGTGTTTCAATTATTTGATGCAAATGTATAACATATTTTGGCTCGCCCAAAATAAAAATAATATTTTGTATAACAAAAAAAGATTTCTTTGTGAAACTGCTTATAAAACTACTATTTAATAAAAAAGAAGCTTTATAAGCGAATAAAATTATTGATTTTAAAATGAAAACTCCCCCAGAAATCATGGATTATTCCAAGAACAGCTTTTTTTTGAAATTTTATCCATAAAAATTTTGATAAAAACGATTTCACCTATTACTGAATATCGTTATAACTTCGTAAAGAATAGAAATAAGTTATCGAAATAACGAATTACCTTGAAAACCAAACTACTATGGACTGAAAGTCCATAGATTTGGTTAGGCAAACAGAAAGTCTGCAAGGTTGGATTGCGAAAATTGATGAAATTTTGCCACAGATTCACAGATAAAAAATGATTTTAAAATCTGTAATCTGTGGCAAAAACTTTTTTAGAAGCTAAAGCAAGATGCACTGAAAGTGCATAGTTTTAAACTCTATTTGAGACCAATAAAAAGCATCCGCAAAAACGGATGCTTTTTTAAAATAAGATAGACTAGAAATTTTTTGAAAGTCCTATATTAAATGACTGTCCAAAATTGAAATAAAAATTACTGTTCTTTCCATTATTTTGATCACTCTTTGTGTTTGAATATGTTAATCCGCCAATACCAAAATTTAATCCAAAATTGTTTTTAATATTTAAAAATAAACCGGGTGCAAAAGCTGCATAAACGCCATCAAACGTATTTGTAAAAGTAACTGGATTAGAAAAAGAATTAGTGTTAGTTTCTTTACTGTTCTTGTAACCTGCGCCTAAATCAGCATACAGCAAAAACATTTGACTAAGTGATTTTGAATATCTGACAAAAGCTCCAACTGAGTAGTTTTTACTTATTCTTTCTTGATTATTCATTGCATTTTCTTGATAAGTATATACATTTTTATCAGATGAAAATCCAGATTCAATCCCGACAGTCCAATTATCCTTGAACTGATATCCTATTCTCGGAGAAAAACCGAATCTATCAGTCTTACTTTCACTTGAATTATTAGAATCTTTACTAGACCAAAAGCTCACATTTCCAGATACAAAGTAAGTACCTTTTTGAGCATTTGCAAAGCTTACCACAGCTAAAGCAATAACAAGTAGCATTTTTTTCATAATTTATTTATTTTGTTTGTTAAAAATTAGTAATCCATTAACAAGAACTGTGCCAGTGTTTACTAATTTTCATACAATTAACATCTGTGTAAGCTGTATTGAATAGTATATTCGCTGTCAAACAGCATAAATTTTTCCGATTCATGGAGAACTATCTATTTTCTAATTACTTTTGCAGTAAATAAAATTTTTATGTCAATAGAAGTAAAAAACATTTCGAAAAGTTACGGTGCTCAAAAAGCATTGGACAATATTTCTTTTTCTGTAAAAAAAGGAGAAATTGTTGGTTTTCTGGGGCCAAATGGTGCCGGTAAATCAACTTTGATGAAAATTTTGACGACTTATATCAATGCTGATTCTGGTGTAGCACTCGTGAACGGATTTGATGTAAACACTGATGAAAAATCAGTACAGCTTTCTATTGGCTATCTGCCGGAACATAATCCGCTGTATCTGGATTTGTATGTGAGAGAATATCTGGCTTTCAATGCTGATGTATATAAGGTAGAAAAATCAAGAATTGAAGAAGTGATTCAGCTTACAGGTTTACAAAACGAAAGCCATAAAAAGATAGGACAATTATCCAAAGGTTACCGTCAGCGTGTGGGACTGGCCAATGCCTTACTGCATAATCCCGATGTTTTGATTCTGGACGAACCTACTACGGGACTGGATCCAAATCAATTGGCCGAAATCAGAAACGTAATTAAAAACGTTGGCAAAGACAAAACCGTTTTCCTTTCGACACATATTATGCAGGAAGTGGAAGCGATCTGCGACCGCGTAATTATTATTGACAAAGGACAAATTGCTGCCGATAAAAAACTGGAAAATTTAATCTCTGCCGATAAAGAACAAGTAATCGAAGTTGAATTTGACAAGAAAGCAGAAGAAGATCTTATTGCTGAGATTCCGCATTTAAAATCTTTCAAAAACACTCATGGGTTTTCTTGGGAACTGACTTTTATTTCCGACAAAGACATGCGTCCAACCGTTTTTGATTTCGCTTATGATAATGGTTTGAAGACTTTACAATTGAACCAAAAGAATAAAAATCTTGAAGCGGTGTTTAGGGAGATTACTAAATAAGCTGGCAGGCTGCAGATTACTGGTAAAAAGCAAGCTCGTTTAAAGCCATTTTAAACGAGCTTGCTTTTTATTTTACCAATGATTTTAAATGAATTGTAGTCAAGTATTCCACTTTACACTATAAGTTAAATCCACCAATTAATGTAGATTTAATTTATACCTATTCTAATTTGATTTTGCCAATTCTCGGTTACTTTTATAAAACTGTTATCAAAATCGTAAAGCTCATTTGACAACCCTGATTTGCCATCCTTTAGATATTCTTTCAAGTTCTCAATACGCACAAATCCTGTTTTAGTTTTGGCACAAACTATAAAGTTAGGGTAAGAAATACCATTATCATTCATGAGTACGATCACTAAATAATAATTAAACTCAAACATAAAGTATAATTTTAAGATATAACTAAAAATAGTAAAAAGTTCAACCATATTTATAAAAAGGATGATAATATTTCAAGTGAATGGTTAAATAAATATGATCCTAAAAAATTAGCACGTTAAGCTTACCTTTTGAGTTACATCTTTAAATCAAAAACAGCGGAAAGATTAGAAAAATTGGGTGAAATTAGAATTTCAAATACAGAAGTAAGAAAGCCACTTCGTAATTAAAGGACTTTTAATTTAATGAATCATAAAACTTATCGCAACACATATCAATTATTAAAAGAACTTCTTTTTGATTTAAATCATGGTTTGAAGCTAAATTATGACTAGCCTCAATGGCTAACGATTTTCCAGTTTCTATGGCTTCAATTACACGTTCTCTCAACTCTGAACTTCCTCTATATTCTCTAATAGCGCTTTTACTAAAACTAGAAATTAATTCATTTATTTGCGAACGTACAGCTTCAACTTTAGAAATATGGACTTCTTTTAATCCTGCGAGTGTTCCTTGGATAGTTCCTTCAATTTCTGCACTAATTAAGTGTTGATTGTAGTTTTCGGCATATTCCCAATTGAAATCCATTGGTTTTTCGCCATTAAAAGTACAGGTACATCTTACATAAACCCTATTAAAGCTGTTGTTTACACTGTAATTTACATAACCAATATTAGCAATTTTTTGTCTAATTAAAATTGAACGTTCATCCATTTGTAGAATTTTCATATCAGGAGAATAGCTAAGTATGTATTGAATAAGTACACCGTATTTATTCGAAATTCCTCCTTGCGCCTTGATCCTACTTTTATCTTGTTTATTTGATTTATTAAAGAAGTAAAAATAAGCTGCGATAAAAATAATGATAGTTATAATCATAGGTTTAAGATTGTTATTCCACTCAGCCTAAAGTGAAGTTATTAGAAATGGCAATTGGAGCTTAGTAACCATAACTGTTTTCGAAGTTCTGGACAAACCCTATACCAGGTAAGTTACCCCCCATACCATAGAGTCTTAAATCTTGTGGCGTAAATTGACATTGTCCAGATTCCGAATACCAACAATATAAGATAACGCTATATTATTTTTTTTAAACAAATATTATAAAAACAAAACACATAAACAATAGGTTATACAAAAAATAACCAGTTTTTAGATAGTTTTATAGTAAAATTTTTAAAATTAGGATACAAAATAGAATTTTAGAATATTTATACTAAACATTAGTTTTTAATGTAAAATAGTTCTGTATTTGAATAATAAAAATCCAAAATCCATGTTTAATTAAGATTTTAACTCAATACTAAAAGTTGCCAGAGAATTTGCAAAAGAAGAAAATTGTATTGAACATTTAGAAGCCTTATTTTGGAATAACAAGTCTATAATGAAAACAAAAAGAGGTGAACATGATTATTACATTTTTAATGTGGGAAAAAAATATCGAGTATTAATTAAATCTACTTATTTTTTAGCATAAAGTGTACATAATCAACAAATTGTAAATAGCAGTGACGATACATCACCTATCTTGTTCCCTTCTCGCAAATGAGCAAGAAGCAAAAAGCCTAACAAAAATGCGGCTCCCAATGTAATACTCATTATGATTGGAGAATTCATCATATAGAAAAATGTTGGTTTTATATTATTGAAGAACTAAAAGAATTTACTAAAACATTTATATGTCCAAATCCAAAATTGTTTCTTCTAAAGACTCTATAGCAATCTGCACATCCAATTCGGTGGTTCTCCAACTCACAAACGAAGCTCGGATTCCTTTTCGGCTTTGATACACTGTAGGTGTCATAAACACTTTGCCTTTATCATTAAGATGTGCCAAAAATAAATTCACTTTTTCCTGATTGTGTTCTCCTGACAAAGTAAAACAAACATTATTAAGAAGTGTTGCTGCCAATAATTCAAAGTTTTCATTTTGAGTTATGAAATCATCAAACTGCAATGCTCTTTCAACGCTATTTTCTACTATATCCTGAAATCCCTGTTTTCCATACGCTAAAAGCGAAAACCAGACTGGCAAAGCTTTCAATCGTCTGGAATTTTCAGGCAGGAAATTCAGGTAGTTGAAATTCTCCAAAGGATCACCCAAATACGGCGCATTCGAATTTTGAAACGTTTCTACTTGAAGATTTTTATGCTGTTCTTTTATCAGGTAAAAAGCACTTTCATAAGGAACATTCAGCCATTTATGACAATCTATCGTGATACTGTCTGCATTTTCCCAGCCGTTTACTAAATACTTATATTTTGGAGAACAGGCCGCAAAACCGCCAAAGGCAGCATCAATATGCCACCAGAAATTGTATTTTTCTTTAAGTTTTGAAATCGCAGTAAAATCATCAAAATCGGCTGTATTTACTGTTGCTGCACTTGATATTAGAATAAAAGGCTGCCCTTTTAATTTCTTTATATTCTGTTCTAAATCAGAAACATCAATAGCTTCCCGATTGCCTTCAATTGTTTTTATTTTGGTGAAATTCTGGCTTCCGATTCCCAGCATGGCCAAACATTTTATCGAAGAAGAATGCGGTGTAGCGGTAAGAATATTTAGAGGAACTGTGACCCCTTCTTTTGCAAAATCATGCCCTAATTGCTTTCCGAGCCATTGTCGGGCTACCGCCAAAGAAGTGAAATTTGACATTGTAGCGCCAGTTACAAATCCGCCCAAAAATGATTTTGGCAGCCCCAATAACTGCAGCAAAAAATTAATAGTTTCAAATTCTACCAAAGCCGAAACACCTCCCTGAGCTTTTACCGCCTGTGCATTTGGATCGTAAATAGTCGTTAACCAATCACCCGCAATCGAAGCTGGAGTTGCCCCTCCTGTAACAAAACCCCAATACCGAGGTCCTGCCTGCGAAACCATCAAGGGAGCTAAACGCTTTTTGAATACTTCCAGTGCAGCCAATGATCCAATTCCGGAATCATTTAAATTACCAGTTGTATCAATAGTATTTTGTGTGGAAGCTGGAACAGTATTAATAGAATTCAAAAAATCAATTCCATGCTGTTTTACCTGTTCAAGGATACTTTCAATATCCTGTAAATCTTGCTGTAAAGTCGGATTCATTTTAATTTTTAGTTATAAATTCAATCCGCTAATATAACAAAATCACACAACTTAACTTACAGAATTATCTTTTCATGGCAAAATGCCCCTTATATACCTTTCCATTAGCTCTCGTTACAACAAACCAATAATCAGTAGAAGGCAGTTCGTGCCCATTATATGTACCGTCCCAAGCGGAAGCAGCATTTAGTTCTTTAATAAATTTACCATATCTGTCAAATATTTTGACCATGAGTTTGGGCTCAGATGCTGAAAACCGTATTGCCCAGCTGTCATTATATCCATCTCCATTAGGCGTGAAAAATTTTGGATAATTCAAAATATAAACTTCCTGACTGGTTATGCCGCATCCATTTTTGTCTCGGACATAAACCATATAATCTCCGCTTAATAATCCCGAAAAAGTATTACTGTCCTGATACGTAATTCCGTCCAGCGAATATTCGTAGTTCCCTACGCTTGAACTGGAAACATACACAGCAATAACATTTTCGGTATCTGTCCAGTCTTGGGTTTCGGTAGTTACTACAGCCACATTAGATAACACTACCATAAAATTCTTAACTGCGGAACAAACTGTATTCCCATGATTCTGAGTTACTGTCACCGAATAAGCTCCCGCATTTGAAATCTTTATAGAAGGTGTAGTTTCCAAAGTTGACCACAAATAACTGTCAAAACCAGTACCTGCATTTATAGTAACATCATAATTTTCGCAGACAGGAATACTATCGGGTATTGAAATAACTGGCTCATTCACGAGTGTCAGAGTCAGCCTGCCAATTTGATAACATTTATCATTAGAATCAATTCGGACATACACTATTGAAGTCCCAGATGCCAGATTATAATCTGCAGAAGCAGTAATCTGATCGGCTGCAGTTTTATTTTCTGCTCCGGGCAATGATGTAAAATACGTAAAAGTACAGCTGCTGCAAGAAGCTATTTTTGAATTATAAACCGTTAAATCTACTTGTTCCGAACCATCGCCTGAGCTATCACAAATAAAATCTGCAGTATCATTTACAGCCAGACTTGGAACAACTATCGATGCCGAAACTGCCAGTCTGCTGATGCTTTCACAGCCGTTAACCGTTTGGCTTGCATAATAGGTTACTCCATTTACTAAATTTGTAGTAACTGGCAGAACTGTTCCGCCTGCTGCCTGATCATACCAGATTATTGATGAGCCTATAACTGCTAAATCAGCAATTGATGGTTTTTGTGTGGTACAAAAATTCTGCACTGAATCTCCCGCTGGAACTGGAGTATTTTGAATGTTCACTACTACAGGAAGACGTAAGCTTTCGCATGTCGTTATAGTCTGAGACGCATAATATGTTTTACTCTGCAGTATTGTTGTACCAGCCAGCAAATTTCCATTGGTAACAGCATCGTACCATTTAACATTTGTTCCGGATATAGCAATGTCGCCAATAGCTGCATTTTGCTGTACACAAAAAGTCTGTGTAGCTGCTGTTGGAAGCGGTTCGGTATTTACAAAAGCTTTGATTTCGACTTCATTTGCCACTAGCGAAATACATCCAATTGTGTTTTTTATCAAAACTGGATAAATATTTGGGACTAAACCCGTTTTACTAGGGCTTGCAGTCCAGCTCTGCCCTCCGTCAAAACTATATGAAGCTGCATTATCTGAAACAATTATAGTTCCTGTTGATGTACTGCAATCTGGCTGTGTAACGCTCACTGTCGGTGTTGGCGGATATCCTGGCGGAACAAGAATCGTGGCGGTGATTGCCGTTTTTTCACATAAACTGCTATTTCGAGTTTTGACCAAATATTCGCCTGGAAGAAATCCTGTCTTTACATTACTGGTCTGCCAAGTTAATCCATCATCAAAACTATACTCAGCATCCAAACTGGTAACTGTGATCGTACCAAAAGGGTTGTTACAAATTACAGGCTGAATAATATCTATCGCAGGGACAGCACTAGAAACAGCTTTCAAATTAATATGAGCCGCAACGGGACTCGAAACACAGCTGGAACTTTTTGCAGTAACCTTATAATCACCGCCAGCCAAACCTGAAAAAGTCATCGATGACTGATAATTTACACCATCCACACTATACAAAAGTCCAGCTGGTGCTGTTACAGTAATCGTTCCCGAAGGCACATCACAATTGGGCTGTATTGTTTCTACAGTGGGCGATATCGGTCCTGATTTTACATTAATCGTTATTTCGTTGGAAAAAACACGACAGTTAGTCGAGCTGATATTTGAACTGTCTGCAGTTGCCAACCGGTATTTATAAGTACCCACAGCACCTGAGACAAAAGTATAAGCAGCATTATTTGCTCCCAGAATATCAGCCCATGTTATTCCGCCGTCAGTACTGTTCTGCCATTGATAACCAACCGTTGTATAAGCAGAAGACGAGACAGAACCACTAAGTGTTATCGATTTTGATTCACCCTCACATACATCTAAATTAGTTACCGACTGATCAACAATTTCCGAAGTTACAGTAGGCCCGCAGGCTCTGAAAGTAATATCATCCAAAGCAATATCATTCCCCGGAGCAGCACCCGCTTTGTTATTCCGCATTCGGATCACAACAGTATCAACACCCGAAGGAGTCGTAAAAAAGAATCCGTATTGTTTCCATACAGCACTGCTTGACAGCCCAATATTACCTGTATTGTATGTACCTAAAATTGTTCCGTCAGCTGATTCAATTGTAAAAGTGATATTAGGCGGACTATTATCCTGGCTTCTCAAAAGATTCATAATCCAGGCGGCAAACTCATAAGTAGTGCCTGCGCACAAACCCGAAACCGTATTTTTATAAAAATAATCAGTAGTCGAAAAACTGGCATTAACCACCATCATGTACCCTCCGCCTGTATGATCTGTGGTTGTCCACCAAGTTCCGGGCGTATTTGTAGTACTTTCAACGGTATAGGAACCATCGCTTGGAAAATTTGCTGTAGTATAAGTATAACTCGTAATCCCTGTCCCTAATGCACTTCCGTGAATCGACGTTCCTGAACCAAAATCTAATTTAACAACAGGGTCACCCAAACTGCCTGTACATAACTGAGCATGCAATTGAGGGAATAAAAAAACGCTAATCAGCAGTGTAATAAGGTATTTGAAATTCAAAACAGAGTAGTTTAATAAAGTAAAACTACCTTATAAGAAATATATTTTCAAAAATCTTATACCAGTCAGTACTATTAATCGATAGAAATTAAATACTTATCTATTAAAAAATAAACTGCGTAAGGACTTGATATCAACAGTTTGGTTAGCAGACTTAAAGTTTGTAAGGCTGTTGGGCTTATTTATTTGCCACAAATTGCACAAATTAGCAATTTGTGACAGTCTTTTAAAACCTAAAAAGAAAATACAGTGAAATTACAGGTTCTAGCCTACATTTGAAACCAATAAATCTGCATGACTCTTTTCATTGAAATATTCTCCAAAAACTAACTTTTGGGTAAAGGTGCTCCAACAGCAATATCACAGCGGTGTCCTGGTTTTCCATGTGGCGGATTCATTCCGTCTGAAGTTTCAACATTTGTGGAACTTGTGGATAATAATTCTGGAACTGGAGGCTGAACAGTAATATTTTTACTTACTACACCGGAGGCTGATGCAGGTGTTACAGCTGTTGATGCTGTTGCAGCAGGTTTTGAGTTTAATGGTGCTCCTACTGGAATATCACAGCGGTGATTTGGCTGTCCGTGAGGCGGATTCATTCCTTTTGGCGTTTTTACGACAGATTGTGTTATAGTCTGAACTTGTGGCTGCATCTGCACCTGATTGGCCTGCGGAGCAGCTGTCCCGTTAACTGGAGAATTCAATGGAGCTCCCACTGGAATATCGCAACGGTGATTTGGCTGTCCGTGTGCCGGATTTACACCGGCTGCAACTGATGGAGTTCCGACCGCGTTATTTTCGTGAAATAAATTATGCTGCTGCGGAGCAGTCTGCTGACTAGTCTGTGCAGTAACAGCTGTTTGCTGCGTAAATGGCGTGATTACTTTTGGAATAGACTTATCCTTTTCTTCATCATTATTTTTACAAGACGTTATTGTAATTGCTGCCGCTAAAAAAGTATAGTAAATAGGTTTCATTGGGGAAAAATCTATGATAATAAAATCAAATATAGTATTTTAAATGTGACGCTCCAAAATTAGTCATTTAGCAGTTCTTAAATTCTTAATAACAGCAAAAAAACGATTATCTATTGCTCAATCATTTACTGTTTCAAAAAATAATTATTGTCCTCAAACCAGTCTGTTAATCGCTGCGGCCATGTTTTCAACGCATTGGTTTTCGCTCTTTTGCCCATATTAAAAGCATGTCCGCCTTTGGAATACAAATGCATTTCTACTGAAACATTTGCTTTGCGGTACCCATTCAGCAGTTCTACAATAGGCGAAGAACAGCAGAGATCATCATTTGCTGCACATAAAAATGCAGGAGGAGCATCGGACTTGATTTCTTTAGGAATAAATAATGGACCGGGATATATCAATATTTGAAAATTAGGCTGTGCATCTTGTTTATCGACAGCGTCTGAACCATTTTCTAATGTATTTTTAGAATTATAAGCGACCATGGCTGCTACTTCTCCTCCGGCAGAAAATCCCATTACGCCTATTCTGTTTGGATCAATTTTAAATTCGACCGCTTTGCTTCTTATCAAACGCATCGCTCTTTCTACATCCTGCTTGACATGAGTTTCCAATTTATAAGGAGATCCAGCTTCTCTTGCTAAACGGTATTTAAGGACAAAAGCAGTTACGCCAATACTAGTAAAATACGCCGCTGCATCTTTCCCTTCGGAGTTAAAAACCAAATTTTCATGACCTCCACCTGGGCAAATGAGGACAGCCATACCATTTGGTTTTTCTGAAAAATAAGCCGTTATAGATGGATTATGAATGTTTCTTACCCACCAGTCTTTGGCTTGTTCTGGCTCATTTTTACGATTTTCAAAACCCGGAGCACCATTTTCCCATAGAAAAATTTTCAAACCATTTTCCTGAGCAGAACCTTTACAGCAAATAGTTAAAAAAAATAAACAGATATATAGTTTCAGCATTGTTTTCATTCAAGACTTTTTAAAAAATAACAACTCCTAAATATACTACAAAACATTTATAATTTACCGCATCCTAATCACAGCATTCGCTTTTAAAAGTTTCTGACACGAATTACACTAATTTGCACGAATTAAGATCTCTTTTTAATTACACAAAATATTCGAAACTGTAAAAGTTGTAAAATTTGATTTCAATTTTGATAAGAATTAGTGTTAATTGGTGAAATTCGTGTTTATCTTTTTTTAAATGTGAATGCCGTGCATCCTAATTATTTCGATAACTCTCTTAATACCTTTTAAATTTTAATGGAAGTTGGGTTAACTCGTTGGATAAAATTATTTTTAACCATATAGAAACATAGATTTTTTTTTTATGTTTAAAAAAACTTTGATAGACGTTTTACTGTTTCATATATTCAATCTATGTGAAAAATAGAGCTATTTCTATCTATTCTTTGACGAGTGATTAAATCTATGTGTCTATGTGGTTCATTTTTTATTTCATCGAGCGGTTAGGCTACTAATCTTTTATTTAAGATTAAAAAAATACCCGATCGGTTAATAATAACCAATCGGGTATTCAATTTGAAATTAACAATAATTCTTTATTTAAAAAATCTGGCTTGCTATCTGCCTGATATTTTCTGATTTCCCCATTGAATAATAATGCAGAACAGGAACTCCCGCCGCTTTCAGTTCGATAGACTGCTGAATAGCCCATTCGATTCCTACTTGACGGATTTCAGCATTGTTTTTACAATTATCAACAGCATTTATCAAATCTTCCGGCAAATCTATTCTGAAAATCTGAGGCAAAATCTGCAGATGTTTTTGTACCGCAATAGGTTTTATCCCTGGAATAATCGGAACTGTAATTCCCATTTCTCTTGCTTTTTTTACAAATTCGAAATATTTAGAATTGTCAAAAAACATCTGAGTTACTACATAATCGGCACCTGCATCTACTTTTTCTTTTAACCTTTTCAAATCAGTCTGCAAAGAAGGGGATTCTAAATGTTTCTCCGGATAGCCTGCCACACCAATGCAAAAATCGGCTTTGTTATCGATATCCATAACATCGTGCAGATATTTTCCGCAATTCAGCTGATTGATTTGTGTAACTAAATCCACTGCAAAATTATTTCCTCCCTCTTTTGGAACAAAAGACTGTTCATCCTTCATTGCATCACCGCGAAGTGCCATCACATTATTTATTCCTAAGTAATGACAATCTACCAGCATATACTCAGTTTCTTCTTTGGTAAACCCTCCGCAAAGCAAATGCGGTACAGTATCCACTTGGTATTTATGCTTAATAGAAGCGCAAATCCCCAAAGTTCCCGGACGCATTCTGGTCAATTTTTTGTCCAGCAGACCATTTCCTTTGTCAATGTAAATATATTCCTCACGGGAAGTGGTTACATCAATAAACGGCGGTTTGAACTCCATCAGCGGATCGATATTGTCATACAGTTCCTGAATGCTTTTTCCTTTTTGAGGCGGTATAATTTCGAAAGAAAATAATGTTTCTCCTTTGGCTTTTTCTATATGTTCTGTTACTTTCATTATTAGGTCTTAAAGTTTGAAAGTCGAAAGTCAAAAGTCACTCTCTTTATGCCTTTTACGACTATATTTTTAATCAACGATATTTTTAATCTTAAAGTTTGAATTTCGAAAGCCATATCCTTTGAGACTTTATGACTTTTGACTTTATGACTATTTTTAATCTGCAATATTAGGATTCAGCCATTTCATTGCGTAATCCGTTGGAACGTTTCTTCTTTTGGCGTAATCTATCACTTGGTCTTCTTTTATTTTTCCAAGACCAAAATACTTACTGTCAGGGTTTCCAAAATAATATCCCGAAACTGATGAAGCCGGCCACATTGCCATACTTTCGGTTAAGGTTACACCAATTTCCTTTTCAACATTCAGCAGTTTCCAGATCGTTGGTTTTTCCAAGTGATCCGGACAGGCAGGATAACCTGGTGCTGGACGGATTCCTTTATAATCTTCGTCGATAAGTGCTTCTTTGCTCAACACCTCATCCGATGCATAACCCCAGATTTCCTTACGGATTTTTTCGTGCAGGTATTCGGCGAATGCTTCTGCGAAACGATCTGCCAAAGCTTTAACCATAATCGAATTGTAATCGTCCAGATCCTTTTCAAATTCGGCCGCCCATTCGTCAACGCCAAAACCAGTGGTTACGCAGAACGCTCCCATATAATCCACTTTTCCGCTGTCTTTTGGGGCAATAAAATCAGCCAATGCGATATTTGGAGCTCCTTTTGTTTTTTGTGACTGCTGACGCAAAGTCAAAAATGTCTGTAATAGCTTTCCGTTTTCATCAGTCAGCTCAATATCGTCATCATTGATTTGATTCGCAGGGAAAATTCCGTAAATACCTTTTGCCTGTAATTTCTTTTCTTTCAAAATTACTTCTAACATTGCCTGCGCATCTTTAAAAACAGAAGTGGCTTGTTCGCCTACAACATCATCAGTCAAAATCGCAGGATATTTCCCGAACAATTCCCAAGTTCTGAAAAACGGAGTCCAGTCAATATACGGAACCAGTACATCCAAATCCACTTCGATAATCTGTTCGCCAATCACTTTTGGCTTAACAGGTTCGAAATGTTTCCAATCCAATTGTAATTTGTTTTTACGAGCCTGTTCGATTGTTAGGAAATTCTTGTCGCGCGAACGGTTCAGGAAAGTTTCTCTAAACGCATCGTATTCGGCACGAATATCGCTTGCATATATTTTTCGGTTGTGATCCAATAAATTTCCGGCAACGGTAACCGCTCTCGAAGCATCATTTACGTGAATCACAGTCGATTTGTATTGCGGTGCAATTTTCACGGCTGTATGCGCACGCGAAGTCGTTGCTCCCCCAATCATCACTGGAATGGTAATGTCTCTTTTATCCAATTCTTTTGCGAGATAGACCATTTCATCCAACGACGGCGTGATCAGTCCGCTCAATCCAATAATATCTACGTTGTGTTCGATAGCAGCTGCAACAATTTTTTCGGGAGGCACCATTACGCCTAAATCTACTATCTCATAATTGTTACAAGCCAATACCACAGAAACAATATTTTTACCAATATCGTGTACGTCGCCTTTTACGGTTGCCATCAGGATTTTTCCGTTACCTTGTTTGTCACCCGCTTGTTTTGAAGCTTCAATAAAAGGCAATAAATAAGCCACCGCTTTTTTCATCACACGGGCCGATTTTACCACCTGCGGTAAAAACATTTTCCCCGAACCAAACAAATCACCAACAACGTTCATTCCCGTCATCAGATTGATTTCAATTACTTCAATAGGTTTTGTGGCTGCCAATCTTGCTTCTTCAACATCAACCTCAATAAATTCATCAATTCCTTTTACCAAAGCGTGTGTAATACGTTCCTGAAAAGTTCCCGAACGCCACTCCTGTACCGCTTTTTCATTGGTTTTTCCCTCTCCTTTTACGCTTTCGGCAAAATCCAGCAAACGTTCTGTAGCATCATCACGTCTGTCCAAAATTACATCTTCAACATACTCCAGCAAATCTTTCGGAATATCGTCATAAATCGTCAGCATCTCCGGATTTACAATTCCCATCGTCATTCCGTTTTGAATCGCATGATATAGGAAAACCGAGTGCATCGCTTCTCTCACCACATCATTTCCTCTAAACGAAAACGAAACGTTACTCACCCCGCCGCTAATGTGCGCATGAGGCAGATGCTCGCGAACCCATTTGGTTCCTCTAAAGAAATCCAAAGCATTCAAACGGTGTTCTTCCATACCAGTTGCCACTGGAAATATATTCAAATCGAAGATGATATCCTGTGGTGGAAAACCAACTTTATTTACCAAAATATCGTACGAACGCTGACAGATTTCGACTCTTCGGTCGTAATTATCCGCCTGTCCTACTTCGTCAAAAGCCATAATAATGGCCGCCGCACCGTAGCGTTTTATTAACTGAGCATGATGGATAAAAGCCTCTTCTCCTTCCTTTAACGAAATCGAGTTAACCACACATTTCCCCTGCACGACTTTCAAACCAGCCTCAATGATTTCCCACTTCGAACTGTCGATCATAAGCGGTACACGCGAAATATCCGGCTCGGCTGCAATCAGATTCAGGAATTTGGTCATCGCATATACACCGTCAAGCATCCCCTCGTCCATATTGATATCGACAATCTGCGCCCCGCCTTCTACCTGCTGTCTCGCAATATCGAGCGCTTCCTCATATTTTTCCTCCTTGATCAATCGAAGGAACTTTCTGGAACCCGTCACATTGGTACGCTCCCCAACATTCACAAATACGCTTTCCGGCGTAATGATTAACGGTTCCAATCCCGACAATACAAGGTTTCTTCTTTTTTCTTTCATTTCTTTTTTGAGTTACTGAGTTTCTAAGATGCTTAGATTCTGAGTTTTTATTCTATGTTTTTTTCAAGGTTTCTAAAGCCTTGAAAGTATTTCTATTTTGGGCGTGACCACAAGGGTCGGGCTATCCGTTTCAAGTCCTCGTCTCGTCAAAAAGGACGAGACTGTGGGCTTTTCACTGCTATCCCTCACGCAGGTATTCTATTTCATGACAATAATTTATGCTGACAGAAATTTTAATTTTCATCATTAAATGAAATGAATTTCCAATAAATTATGTACCGTTCCTAAGGAACTCTTTTCTGCATCGTTTCAATTTTCAACGGAATAAATTCCGTTGCTACAAAATGGGTCGTTCCTACGGAACTATTTTTTCAATTGTCCAAACACTGTCTTGATTTTTTGAGACTTAATAAAACCAAATCTGTACATTTTGCAAACATATAATTCCAAATCAGCACTATCTCTTTAATATGTGAGACAATGTCTCACATATTGTAAATTAATTGTTCTTACGAAACTCCTCAATCGTATCTTCGCTAGCGCGAGCGTCCCGCTCGTGCCCATTCCAACTTCATCACCCAGTTTGTCATTCCGACGGAGGAGGAATCTCCATTTGCTATTCCACACCGTTGAGGACTTTGTTTGTCGTGTTACTTACGGAGATTCCTCGTTCCTCGGAATGACAAACTAGGCTTATTCTCTTTGTGGCACGAACTATAAATTATTCATAATATTGATCTGATTCTGGCAATGCTATTATTTCTTTCTTTTTATATAAAATATCCCAAATCATTTTATATAAATCCAAAAATGGTTTCGCCTTTTGATCATTTAAATCATTTGTATAACCTGTGTGATAACTTACGAATTTTTTTTTACCATTTGCATGAATCACTATACTCTCCGTAAAACTTGGATTTCCTACACTAATAATTCCTTTTGGCTGAAACTTAACTGGCATTTTAAAAAAATTGATTTTCATAATAAATGAATATATCTTTTCTTTTTCATCCTTTGTTAATTCCACTTTAATCGTTTTTTCTCCTTCTAAATATAACCTGTAAAAACTTGTATACTTAGAATTATAACTATCGTTTCCGCCACTATTAATCACAAAACTAAAATCAGCAGGAATTGAATGTTTTTCATTTTTTTGCAATATAACTGATGACTTTTCATTCTTAAAGCCGAACAAACTAAAAATGGCAAACACAATAATTACTGTTTTTAATTTTTTCATTTCTTTTTTATAAAATCATACAACCATCAACTAATTAAATTACGTCTCTATAAAAATTACATCACCGCAGTCGAAACCCTAGGCTTATAATCCTTGGCAATATCAGCAATCAGTTTAATGTGATCTGGAGTTGTTCCGCAACAGCCTCCTATGATGTTTATTAAATTATCGTCTAAATAACTTTTGATTTGTGCCTGCATTTCAGCAGGTGTTTCGTCGTATTCTCCAAAGGCGTTTGGCAATCCTGCGTTTGGATGTGCTGAAATATTGAAAGAAGTATGCTGCGACAATGTCTGCAGATACGGTTTTAACAAATCGGCACCAAGGGCGCAATTGAAACCTACGCTCAACAACGGAATATGCGAAACCGAAATCAAGAATGCTTCTACCGTTTGCCCGGAAAGTGTTCTTCCTGAAGCATCGGTAATGGTTCCCGAAACCATGATTGGAATATCAAGATTGCGTTCTTCCTTTACTTCTTCGATTGCGAAAAGCGCAGCTTTGGCATTTAATGTATCAAAAATAGTTTCTACCAAAAGCAAATCGCAGCCTCCGTCCATTAAGGCTTCTACCTGCTGTTTGTAAGCAATGCGTAAATCGTCAAAAGTTACGGCTCTGTAACCTGGATCGTTTACGTCCGGCGACATACTTGCCGTGCGGTTTGTCGGGCCGATTGAACCGGCAACAAAACGTGGCTGATTTGGATTTTTGGCAGTGAATTCATCTGCTGCTTCGCGGGCGATTTTTGCCGATTCGTAGTTCAGTTCATAAACCAAATCTTCTAAGTGATAATCTGCCATACCGATAGTGGTTCCAGAGAACGTATTCGTCTCTACAATATCAGCTCCTGCTTCAAAATAGGCGGCGTGAACGGCTTTGATTGCCTGTGGCTGTGTGATGGACAACAAATCATTGTTCCCTTTCAGCGGATGCGGGAAATCTTTGAACCGTTCGCCTCGAAAATCTTCTTCGGAGAAATTATATCGTTGCAGCATAGTTCCCATTGCTCCGTCGAGCACGAGAATTCTCTTTTTTATTTCTTCTTGAATTGTTGACATTTTATGTTTTATTTCTCGCAAAGACGCAAAGGCGCAAAGCTTTTTGTTATTGTTTTTTCAAATATTCTTTTGTTGACTCTGTTGTTTTCCTGCAAGGTTTTTTTTGACCTTATTAGGTATATCTCAGAATACCTACAAGCTTCTAAAACCATTCCGGATGACCCAAAAAAACAGGTCTCCAAAAAATCACAATTATTTACTCTTTAGCCCCGATTGCTTCGCCAGTTCGCTTCGCTCGTGTGTAGTGGAAATCCTTGTATGCCGGGGTTCGGCATATAAGATTACTTCACTATACTTCTATTTTCAGCGGAGTTCAGTGAACTTCGTTTACAACGGATAGCGGGAACGATGACTGCTAAAAATGCGCCAATCTTTCGCTCTAAAAAATTATCAAAATGTTATCTGGAAAAGGTTTGAAAAATACTGGATGTATCTTGTGTTATCTATCCGCGCGATGCGTGGTAGAATGTAGCACCTTTCTCGTGAGGACGGGAGGTTGCTAAGGTTTCATTGGGTCTTTTCCCTCCGCCTTTCGTGATAACGTTCAATAAAATTAGGAACGGCGCAAAGTTATGAAATAGCCTTGCGACTTACAAGTTTTTTTTCTTAAGTTGCTAAGATTCTAAGTTGCTAAGTCTCTAAGTAAATCTGAACGCAATAAAAAAGCTCAAACTATTTCGAGTTTGAGCTTTTTTAAAATCTTAGAAACTTAGTTTCTTAGCAACTCAACAACTTTTATACAATCGCTTTTACAACTGCTTTTGGAGCTTCTTTACGTGTACCGTCGAATCCGTCAACTCCGGAAACGGTGGTGTATTTCATCACATATTTTTTACCAGGATTGATAATTTGATAAGCGGCCTGGCACATTAAAGTGGCTTCGTGGAATCCGCAAAGAATCAATTTTAATTTTCCTGGATACGTGTTTACGTCGCCGATGGCGAAAATTCCAGGGATATTGGTTTGATAATCCAAAGCATTGTTTACTTTGATAGCATTTTTTTCGATTTCTAATCCCCAGTCTGCGATTGGACCTAATTTTGGAGTAAGACCAAAAAGTGGAATGAAATAATCCGTTGGAATGTTCATGTGAGCACCATCGATATCTACATCAACAGATTCTAAATGTTCTGCTCCATTTAAACCAACGACTTCTCCTGGAGTTATCATTCTGATTTTTCCAGCATTTTTTAATTCTTGTACTTTCTCTACTGAATCTAAAGCACCACGGAATTCGTTTCTTCTGTGAATCAAAGTTACCTCAGAAGCTACATTTGACAAGAAAATACTCCAGTCCAAAGCTGAATCTCCACCTCCTGAAATCACCACTCTTTTGTCTCTGAATTTTTCTGGATTCTTGATGAAGTATTTAATTCCTTTGTCTTCGTAAAACTCGATATCTTCGATAAGCGGTTTTCTTGGTTCGAAACTTCCTAACCCACCTGCAATGGCAATAACAGGTGCGTGGAATTTCTTTCCTTTATTGGAAGTAACAATAAAACTTCCGTCTTCTTGTTTTTCAATGGTTTCGGCACGTTCACCAAGGGTAAATCCTGGTTCGAACTGCTTGATTTGCTCCATTAAACCATCAACTAAATCTCCAGCCAATACTTCTGGAAACCCAGGAATATCGTAGATAGGTTTCTTTGGATATAATTCTGAAAGCTGTCCGCCTGGTTGTGGCAAAGCGTCAAGAATATGACATTTTAATTTTAATAATCCTGCTTCGAAAACTGCGAATAGACCTGTTGGTCCAGCTCCTATTATAAGTATGTCTGTTTTAACCATTATTTTTGTTATTTATAATAATTCTTAATAATACAAAGAAACGAATAATTTACTTTTCAATGTTGTTGTTACTCTTTATTTTTTATCATCGGGTTAAAACCCGACGCTATTCATTCTTATTTTTTAACGCTTGAGTGATTTCGTTCATTCGTTGGACTTTTTCTTCGAAATTTCCTTTTAGCGTTTTTCGGTATTCATTTAGGTTTTCGATCATTTTGTTAACATCCTCAGGGATTACTTCTTCAAAAAATTCCCTAAGCCTTTTGGCTGTTGTCGGTGATTTTCCGTTGGTCGAAATAGCAATTTTTACGTTTCCTTTGGTTACAATTCCGCCCAAATAATAATCACATAATGGTGGCGTGTCGGCGATGTTACAAATTAAATATCTTTTTCGGGCTAAATCATATACCCGCTTATTTACTTTCAAATCATCGGTACAGGCAATAACCATGTGGCGTTTTTTCAGCATTTTTTTCTTGAACTTCGCTTTGGTCAATGTAACCGAAGGATGATTCTCGGCTAATGCTTCCAATTCGGGCAGAAATTTTGTCGCCACTACCTCAACATTTGCATTTGGGCTGGATTTCAACATAAAAGACAACTTTTCTAACCCAACATTTCCACCTCCAACAATAAGCACATTGATATTGTGAAGTTTTAAAAATATAGGATATAATTCGTTTCTTTCTTCCATTATAATTTTATTTCGGCAGTTACAAATTCTTCGTAAAACCCTTTTAATTTGTTGCTTTCTTTCACCACTTCGCCAATAACGATAATGGCTGGAGAACTTAATTTGTTTTTGGCAACCACTTCTTCAATCGTGTTAATTGTTCCAACGCCTATTTTTTCATCTGGAGTAGTTCCGTTTTGAATAATAGCAATCGGAGTTTCTCCTTTGGATCCTTTTTGGAACAATGAAACAATTTGTGATAATTTGCTCATTCCCATCAAAATTACAACAGTCGCTGATGATTTTGAAGCAAGAGCAACATCATTTGATAAATTCCTATCAGAAGTTGTTCCCGTGATTACCCAAAAACTTTCTGAAATGCCTCTTTTGGTAATCGAAATCCCCTGACTCGCAGGTACTGCAATTACTGATGAAATTCCAGGAACCACAAATGTAGGAATTCCAAAACTTTCAGCGTATTCAATTTCTTCGCTTCCGCGTCCAAAAATAAAGGGATCTCCTCCTTTTAAACGCACCACATGACCATACGTAAGCGCATTATCAACAATCAATTGATTAATTTGGTCTTGCGTGTAAGCGTGATTGCCTATTTGTTTTCCAACAAAAATTTTGATAGCTTCTTGCGGAGCGTGATTCAATATTTCTTCATTTGCCAAAGCATCATACAAAACCACTTTCGCTTCAGCCAAGGCATTTGCGCCTTTCAGCGTAAGCAAGTCTGGATCTCCAGGCCCTGCACCGACTAAAGTTACTTTGGGTTGAATAGTATTAAGCATCAGCTAAATCTTTGGCTCTGTATTTTTCGATTGTATCAAAAAAGTTAATTCCTTCTTGAATATATTGTTTTGCAAATGCTTCAGAAGGAGAAACTGTATTTATTTGGTAAACCAATTCTCTGAAAGTAGTAGCCAATTCAATTTTTTTGCTTTCTACAAAAACAGTATCAAACAAATCTACAATTCCTGCATGGTTATTGGTTTTTTCATTTTCAGAAAGTAACAATGCTTTTGCACCATTTACAAAACCTGCGTAAGTATGATAAATAGCATCAGACCATTTTCCTTCATTGAAAGATTCTTGTGCAAACGTTAATTTATCTTTTGCCTCTAATAATAAAGTAGCTACTAAGTCAATTACAACACCAGCACATTCCCCTACTCCAACTGCTTTTACATAGTTATCGGCATTACCCCAATCTACGAAATCAGCTTCGGTCAAATTGGTTACATCTGATAACGGTTTCAAGAACTCATAGAAATATTTCTCTCCTTTGGCATCATAATAATCCAAGAAAGATGAACCATTAGCATTGGCTTCAAAATCATTTAAAATGTAACGCAAAGCATCTGGTCCTCTACGGCTTGGGATCTTGATTACTTTATCAGCAAAACGTCCTTCTCCATTTCCTAATCTTCCTCCTCCCAATAAAACCTGTAACGCTGGCGCTACCAATTTTCCTGAGTTGATAGACATTCCTTGGAAACCAATAGCTGACATATTGTGCTGTCCGCAGGCATTCATACAACCGCTGATTTTGATTTCAATTTCTTTGTTGTCACTGTATTGCGGGTATTCTGCTTTGATAACTTTTTCTAATTCATCAGCGATTCCGGTACTGCTTGCAATTCCTAGGTTACAAGTATCTGTACCTGGACAAGCCGTAATATCACCAATTGTATTGTAACCTAAAGCTACCATATCCAATTTGGCTAATTCCTGATAGAAGAAAGGTAAATTTTCCTCTTTTATGTTACGGATTACAATGTTTTGACGCAATGAAAAACGCAATTCGTTAGCTCCGTAATTTTTAATTAAATCGGCTAATAATCTCGCTTTATCCGTATAAAAATCTCCTAATAAAACTTTGATTCCGATTGCGTAATAACCCGCTTGTTTTTGAGCAATTATATTGGATGCTTTCCAAGCTTCATAAGCTGTAGCATCATCAATTGTAACTTGTGGTACTTCTAATAAAGGTTCTGGAATAGCACCTTCAAAAGCAGTTGTATCTATTTCGTATGTTTCAAAAGCGATTGCTTTTTTCTCTTTGGCAACCAAATCAAGAAAAACATCTTTTCCGATTTCTTTGATTAAGAATTTCATACGGGCTTTCATTCTTTTGGCACGCTCACCATATCTGTCAAAAATACGAATGATGCCTTCTGCTGTTGGAATGATTTCGTTAACAGGAATAAATTCGGATAGCAATTCGGCGTGAGCTGGCTGTGAACCTAAACCACCACCAAAAACTACTTTAAAACCTTTTTGTCCATCTTTAATTTTTGGAATAAATCCTAAATCGTGCAGATAGCTCAAAGCGGTATCTTCATCTGAAGAAGAGAACGAAATTTTGAATTTACGTCCCATTTCCTGACAGATAGGATTTCTCAACAAATACTGGAACATTCCGTGCGCATAAGGCGAAACATCGAATGGTTCGTTTACATCTACACCTGCCAATTCGCTTCCTGTGATGTTACGCACTGTGTTTCCGCAAGCTTCACGCAGTGTAATATCGTCTTTGGCTAATTCAGACCAAAGTTCAGGAGTTCTGTCCAGACTTACATAGTGAATCTGGATATCCTGACGCGTAGTGATATGCAGACGTCCCGTAGAATATTTATCAGATACCTCAGTAATTCTTTTCAGTTGCTCGCTGGTCACTTTACCGTAAGGCAATTTGATACGAATCATCTGGACACCTTCCTGACGCTGTCCGTAGATTCCACGCGCTAAACGAAGACTACGAAAACGCTCATCATCAATTTGTCCGCCACGGAATAAATGAATCTTTTTCTCTAAATCGATAATCTCTTTTTGAACTATCGGGTTTTCTATTTCTGTTCTAAAACTTTCCATTTCTTTTTAGTTGTTGGTTGTTAGTTGTTGGCTGTTGGTTGCTTTACTATCAACAAAAAACCATCAACAATCAACTATTTAATAAAACCTACTCCTGCTGTTGTGTTAGTCGATGCATCAATTAAGATAAAAGCTCCATTTGATTTGTTGTCATTATAGGCATCAAAATAAATAGCTTTACTCAATTTAATAGTAACTTCTCCAATTTCGTTGATAGACAATTGAGAAGCTTCTTTTGAACCAGAATAATCAGTAGCGATTACATTTTTTACGCTGTCAATTTTGGCCAAAACCCTGTTGGTATTGTGCTGTACAAAATATTTAGCTCCGGCTACTAGTTTTTTGCTGTCCATCCAGCAGACAGTTGTTGTAATATCTTTTTCTACTTTAGGAAGCTCGTTTGATTTTACAATCATATCACCTCTGGTCACATTAATATCATTTTCTAATTCGATAGTGATTGAAGAACCTGCCTTAGCTTCATCAAATTGCTGGTCAAAAAAGTGGATATTAGTCACCGTAGATTCTGTCAAAGAAGGAAGAACGGTTACTGCATCTCCAACTTTAATAGAATTTCCATATAATTTACCAGCATATCCTCTAAAATCGTGGTATTCTTCCGTTTTTGGACGAATTACGGTTTGTACAGGAAAACGTGTTTTTCCATTATCATAAATATCTTTTGATTCCAGTGCTTCCAAATGCTGAAGAATAGTCTGTCCTGTGTACCAAGGCATTTTCCCTAAAGTTTCCACTACATTATCTCCTGTTAAAGCACTCAAAGGAATGTAACTTACGTTTTGTTCTTTATATGAACTTTTCGCATTTAATGCCTGAAAATCAGTTTTGATTTTATTGAAAACTTCTTCTGAATAATCAACTAAATCCATTTTGTTTACCGCAACAATCACATCTTTTACTCTCAATAAGTTATTGATAAAAAAGTGACGGTACGTTTGTTCAATAACTCCTTTACGGGCATCAATCAAAATGATAGAAACCTGCGAAGTCGAAGCTCCTGTAACCATATTACGGGTATATTCTACGTGCCCTGGAGTATCGGCAATGATGTAACTTTTTTTCGCAGTCGAAAAATAAATATGAGCAACATCAATCGTAATTCCTTGTTCTCTTTCGGCAACCAAACCATCGGTAGCCAATGAAAAATCAAGGTAATCGTATCCTTTTTGTTTACTGCTTTTTTCTATTGCTTCTAATTTATCTGTAGTCAATGATTGCGTATCATACAATAATCTCCCGATTAAAGTACTTTTTCCGTCATCTACACTTCCTGCTGTTGCTATTTTTAAAACTTCCATTCTTAATTTTTTGTTTAAAGTTTAAAAGTTTAAGGTTTCAAGTTTTTCTAAATACCTCTATGTAAACTTCTAAATTTGATTTTTTATTTTAAATGCTGAATTTTAAATTTTAAATGCTTTGGAAACAATTCATAATTTATAATTCATAATTTACAATTATTAAAAGTACCCTTGCTGTTTTCTTTTTTCCATCGCTGCCTCAGAACGTTTATCGTCAATTCTGGCTCCTCTTTCAGAAATGGTAGAAGAACGAATCTCCCCCACTACCTCTTGAATAGTTGCCGCATACGATTCAACAGCAGCTGTACAGCTCATATCTCCAACGGTTCTGAAGCGAACAATTCTTTCTTCGACTTGCTCGTCTTCTTCTTGGTACACAAAAGGAGAGTGTGACCAAATTAAACCGTCTCTCAAAAAAACTTTACGTTTATGTGAAAAGTAAATCGATGGAATTTCGATCTGCTCTTGTTCAATATAACTCCAAACATCCAATTCTGTCCAGTTCGAAATTGGGAAAACACGAACGTTTTGTCCGTTTTCAATTTTTCCGTTCAAAAGGTCAAACAATTCTGGACGCTGGTTTTTTTCATCCCATTGACCAAAATCATCACGAACAGAAAATATACGCTCTTTAGCTCTTGCTTTTTCTTCATCACGACGCGCTCCACCAATACAAGCATCGAATTTGAATTCTTCGATAGCATCCAAAAGTGTAGTCGTCTGCAAGCTGTTTCTGCTTGAATATTTTCCAGACTCTTCAACAACTTTACCTGAATCGATAGCATCCTGTACGTTACGAACGATTAATTCCAACCCCAATTCGGCTACCAATTTATCTCTAAATTCAATAGTTTCCGGAAAATTATGTCCTGTATCCACGTGTAACAATGGAAAAGGAATTTTTGCTGGAAAAAATGCTTTTTGTGCCAAACGCACCAATGTAATCGAATCTTTACCGCCTGAAAAAAGCAAAACCGGTTTGTCAAATTGAGAAATTACTTCTCTGAATATGTAAATTGCTTCGCTTTCTAAAGCATTTGTTTTTAATACTGAACTCATTATTTTATTTGTTGATTGTTGATTCGTTAAATCGTTAAATCGCTGATTTGTTATATCGTTGAATATTCAACAATTAAACTTTTCCGATTAAACCTTTAAACAAATAACCGATTAAACTTTTTAAACTTTTATTTTTGGTGCAATCCGCATTCTTTATGGCTTGATTCCCATGACCATCTTCCAGCTCTAATGTCCTCTCCTTCGGCAATCGCTCTGGTACAAGGCGCACAGCCAATGCTTACGAAGCCTTTTTTGTGCAAAGCATTCTGTGGCACATTATTCTCGTCAATATATTTTTGAACATCTTCCAAACTCCATTTCAGCAATGGATTGAATTTTATGATATTGAAATGGGCATCGTATTCAAAGGCTTTCAAATCATTTCTGTTTTCTGATTGTTCAGCACGTAAACCGGTAATCCAAATTTCATTTCCTTTCAAGGCTTTCGTCAATGGAGCTACTTTTCGAATAAAACAGCATTCTTTTCTATTCTCAACCGATTCGTAGAAGCTGTTTGGCCCTTTTGTATTCAACAGATTTTCCACAGCACTGGCCTCTGGAAAATAGGTTTGAATAGCTACTTTGTATTTTTTTACCGTTCTATGAAAAACATCATAGGTTTCCTGAAACAATCTTCCAGTATCCAGTGTAAAAATGCTGATTGGCAATTCATTCTTGGCAATCATTGCAGTTATAACTTGGTCTTCCTGTCCAAATGAAGTCGAAAAAATCACTTTCCCTTTGTACTCATCAGCCAAAAAAGCCAAAGTTTCCTCAATCGAGAAACCGGCAGTTTTTTCCAATAAAGTATTTGCTATTTCTGTGCTCATTTTTATTTTCGTTTTCCTCACCCCAACTCTCTCCAAAGGAGAGGGAGAAGGCGGATTTGATTTTTATTTTAAATCCATTACCCTATCGGGTTACTAGATTACTTTGCAAAAGTACTACTTTTTTTTAAATTTTAAATAAATTTTAAATAAATTTTATAATTTAGAATGCAATGTCTGCCAGAGTGTTATTCTCAAGAACCTTGAGTGTATTGTCCCTAACCTGAGTCATTAAGCGGCGCGCACCACAGGTTATTTCGTCATCACAATCATCACATCTTTCATAAAAATTATGACTTGCACAAGGAAGCAAGGCAATGGGACCTTCGAGAATGCGGTACACTTTGGCCATACTGATGTCTTTTGGGTCTTTTATCAGGTAGTAGCCGCCTCCTTTTCCTTTTTTGGCTCCAAGAAAACCGGAGTTTCTAAGCAATAACAAAATACTTTCCAAAAATTTTATCGAAATATGCTCGCTTTGAGCAATATCAGCAATGGCAACAGGCTCTTTATTCTCGCGTCTAGCCAGAAAAGTCAGTGCCTTTATTCCGTATTTTGTTTTCTTTGAAAGCATGTTGATCTAAGATTGCAGATTTTAGAATTTAGATTTCAGATTTTTTTGAATCTAAAAAATCGTTTTTAAAATATATTTGCGAAACTACAAACTTTATCCTTTTGTAAGTCAGTTGTATGAAATTATTTTAAAAATTCATTACAGATTTCAATCGCGAAATCTTTATCTGTATAAAAATTGTGTTCTTTATTTTTTATGATTTCAAAAGCTATTGAATGTTTTTGAAACCAGTCATTATTTGGCTTATTAGTGTCATTTTCTCCGTAATAGAGTTTTATTCTTCCTTTCGGAGTTTCATTCTCATAACGCAGGCGTGTTGATGAAACAGCAAAAAAACTTCTAATATTCAGTCCTTTCAAAACCGCCTTCCATGCAATTCCACCGCCAATACTAAAGGCTAGAATATCAATTTCATTATTTTCCGCTTTCAAAAGATTCGCAACTGCTTTTTCTATCCCGCCATTAATAAACTGATTATGGAGATTTTCTTCGAAATATTCGGTTTTGTCAATTTCAGCCAATTCACAGCAGTCATAATATTGAATTACGAATTTCTCTTCCAATAATTCAGTATAAAATGAAACCCAATTAGATTTTTCCTTTCCCCATAAATCCGATAAAATGATTAATCTTGGTTTCATTATTGAATAAATGAATAGTATAAAATCAATAAACCCACGGCTGAAACCGTGGGCTATTGCTATAATTATAAACTTTAAGACAATGCCTGCTCCAAATCGACGATTACATCTTCTACGGTTTCCAATCCTACGGACACACGAACCAAACCATCTGTTATGCTCACGGCAAGACGCTCTTCAACGGTTAATTTACTGTGTGTAGTTGAAGCTGGATGCGTTACAATTGTTCTGGTATCACCTAAATTTGGCGACAATGAACATAATTTTATTTTGTTTAAAAATGCTCTTCCCGCTTCAATGCCGCCTTTCACTTCGAACGCAACAATATTACCTCCCAATTTCATTTGTTTTTGAGCGATTTCATACTGTGGATGCGATTTCAGGAACGGATATTTCACGCTGTTTACGTTTGGATGTTTTTCCAGAAACTCAGCCACTTTCAATGCATTTTCGCAATGTCTTTCGACACGGACTGCCAAAGTCTCCAAACTTTTTGACAATACCCACGCATTAAAAGGTGACAATGCAGGCCCTGTAAGCCTTGAAAACAGGTAAATATCTTTAATCAGGTCGGCGTTACCTACTGTGATTCCTCCTAATACTCTTCCTTGACCGTCAATCAATTTAGTTGCTGAGTGTATTACCAAATGCGCACCCCATTTTATAGGCTGCTGAATGTATGGCGTAGCGAAACAGTTATCGATAATCAAAATCAAGTTGTGCTTTTTGGCAATATTTCCCAAAAGCTCTAAATCAATAATATCAACAGCTGGATTAGTCGGTGATTCAGCAAAAAGTATCTTTGTATTTGGCTGTATCAAACCTTCAATGGTTTCTGGTTTTGTAAGGTCAAAATAAGATGTTTCAATACCCCATTTTGGATAATAATTCATAAACAAAGAATGAGTTGTCCCAAAAACACTGCTAGAAGACACAATATGATCTCCTGATTTCAGCAGAGCCATAAAAGTAGAATACACCGCAGCCATACCCGATGCAAATGCGAAACCCGCCTCAGCACCTTCCATTCTGCAGATTTTATCTATAAATTCGTTCGTATTCGGATTGCTGTATCGGCTGTAAATATTACGATCTTTTTCATCTGCAAAAGAAGCACGCATGTCTTCGGCGTCTTCAAATACAAAACTGGATGTTAAATATAAGGGAACTGAATGCTCTAAATATTGAGTTCTTTCTATTTGACCGCGGATGGCTTCGGTTTCAAAACCAAATTCTTGTTCGTTCATGTTTTTTTTGTTTGTATGTTTTTTAGTTTATGAATGTCTTTAGATTTTAGCTAATTCCACTCCGTTCAAAACTACTTTATAGTGTATTGTTGCTGTTGGTTCTACAGTTTTAGAAACTGAACAGTATTTATCAAAAGATAATTGTGCTGCTTTGGCCGCTTTGTCTTCTTTAATATTTCCTTCCAAAGAAAAAACAACGTAAATATCTTTAAATGGTTTTGCTTCACCTACCTGAACGCGCTCGCCTTCTACCTCAGCTTTGAAAGAAGTGATTTCCTGACGCTGTTTTTTTAGAATCGAAATCATATCGATACCGCTGCATCCTGCAACGCCCATCAATACTAATTCCATTGGGCTTGGCCCCATATCATTTCCTCCAAATTCTGGTCTTGCATCAACATTTACGATGTGACCGCGTTCGTTTTTTAACTCAAAATGGAAATTTTCGTTTACTCTGTTAAGTGTTATTTTCATTGTTATTGTTGTTATTTCCTCACCCCCAGCCCCTCTCCAAAGGAGAGGGGAGCCAAAGCAGGAGTTTTGTTATTTTTATTTATCCTCAGTCTCTAAATTATTATTACCCTTTAAATAATCTTCAATTATTGTCCTTGATGCTTCCATATCAGATTCATCAACTTGAAGTTTTACAGGATTTAATCCTCCCGCAGTAACAACCCAAGGCTCAATATTTGACATGAATTCATTTTGAGTAAAAACTGAAATTTCATTTCCCTCCAATAAATTTCTAACATTCATTGCCTCAAAATACGACCCGCTAAAAACTTCTACCATAGCTTTTTTTTAAAATCTGAAATCTAATTTCTAAAATATGCAATCTAAAATCTCTACCCTTTATCCGACAATCTCAAAATGTCTCCAAAAACACCTCTTGCCGTTACCGCAGATCCTGCTCCTGCTCCCTGAATCACGATTGGTCTGTCTCCGTAGGATTCGGTGTAAATTTCAAAGAATGAATCAGAACCTTTCAATCCGCCCAAAGCAGTATCTTTTGGTACAGAAACTAGTTTCACTTCAAGATTTCCTTTATCATTTTGCAAATCACCTGACAATTCACCGATGTATCTTAACACGTGATTTGGTTGTTGATCGGCTTTAATTTTGTCATAAATCGGATCAAACTCTTTCAATTTATTCAAGAAATCAGCGACATCTCCTTCACGTAAATGCTCCGGAATCAAGTTTTGGATTGAAATCTCCTCAAATTCATTTTGCAAATCTAATTCTCTCGCCAAAATCAATAATTTTCTACCAACGTCATTTCCGCAAAGGTCTTCCCTTGGGTCTGGCTCGGTGTAACCGTTATCGATGGCTTCTTTCAAAATATCACTGAAAGGAACATCCTTGGCAGAGAAATTATTAAACAAATAACTCAACGTTCCCGAGAAAACCCCTTTTATCTTCGTGATGTTTTCACCCGAAAGATGTAATAATTTTATTGTATCAATCAATGGCAAACCTGCACCTACATTTGTTTCATACAAATATGTTTTTTGGTTGTCTTCCAATACCTGACGCAATTGTTTGTAAAATGAATAACTCAACGTATTCGCCACTTTATTGGATGAAATTAGGTCAAAACTATTTTCTGCCAGTTTAATATAATTCTCAACAAAAGATTTACTTGCTGAATTGTCAATAGCAATCAAATTCTCCAAATGATTATCATTAGCGAAAGCGATAACATCATCAATTGTATAAGCAACTCCATTGTTTTGAATTTCATTTCTCCAGTTTGGCGAAACTCCGTCTTTATTCAAAAGCAGGCTTTTGGAATTAGCAATCGCAAAAACATTCAGTTTAATTCCCTTACGCTTTTCGATAGCTCCAGCCGATTCCAATATTTGGTTAATCAGCGTTCCGCCTACCAATCCATGACCAAAAACTGCAATGTTTATTTTCTTGGAAACTCCAAAAATCTCTCCGTGAATTACGTTCAATGCCTTGTTCAGCTCGGATTTTCTCACCACCAAACTCACGTTTTTCCCCGTAACCGTATTGTTGAAAAGGATAGGAACAATTTTGTTTTTAATCAAAGCTGTATAAGGTTTGTGAAACGTGCTCAAATCCTGTCCAATAATCGAAATCACCGAAACATTATCGGTAACCGTAATTTTATTGACGTCTTTGGAATAAAAATCGTTTTCAAATTCTTTTTCCAGTTCAATCATCGCTCGGGTCGCTTTATCGGCATCGACCACAATTCCGATTCCCCTTTCGGATGAACCCTGCGAAATGATACTCACACTGATTTCGTTGTCGCCCATCACTTTAAAAATTCGGGCATCGACACCAGTTTTACCAAGCAGTCCTCTTCCTTCCAGATTCACCAAAGCCACGTTTTCAAGAACCGAAAGCGTTTTAATTCCTTCCTTATTAGCATTTGACGTAATTAAAGTTCCTTGATTTTCATGATTGAACGTATTTAAAATACGAAGCGGAATATTTTTTTCCAGCAACGGAATAATCGTCTTTGCATGCAAAATGGTTGCTCCAAAATTGGCCAGCTCATTCGCTTCATTAAACGTCAAATGATCAATTTTTTTAGCATCAAAAACCAAATCCGGATTCGCAGTATAGATTCCATCAACGTGCGTGTAATTCTGAAGCTCTTTTGCATCCAGATAATTTGCAAGCAGTGAAGCCGTGTAATTACTGCCGTTTCTCCCCAGAGTCGTTGCTTCGTTTTTACTATTGGAACCTATAAAGCCTGTAACAACGTTCACCGTCTCACCATTGTGTTCCTTAAAATAAGCCACCACATTCTTCTTTGACAATTGCTCCACAGGCTGTGCATCACCGTAATTCGAATCGGTTTTTATCAATTCTCTAGTGTCGGCAAAATTGGCTTTTATGCCTTTTTTTACCAAAATCGCGGTCAATAATTTAGCCGAAATCAGTTCCCCTTTAGACAAAACCTCATCCTTAATTTTCACACTGTAATCCCCAATGAGGCTCACGCCTTCAAATAATTTTTCCAGCTTGCTGAACTCTTCAGACAAATCTACGTCTGCATAAACATCCTGCTGATATTTTTTAAAATCCTCAAAAAGCGGTTTGTAATCCCCATTTTTTGAAGCAAGCGCCAATATTGCTTCCAATTCATCTGTGGCATTCCCGCGTGCCGAAACTACTATCGCAATCTGCTCGCCCGCTTTCACCTTACTCTCAATAATTGCAACCACTTTATTGATTCCGTCTCCGTTTGACAAAGACTTTCCTCCAAATTTTAATATTTTCATTGTTTTACTCTTTTAAGTCAAAATCTAATTTCGACCAATTCTTTTATATCTTTTTCTGTTTTTTGTGGTCTCTTTAAGTTAATCTTATATTCTATATCGCAAAGACACTGAGCAACAAAGTTCAGGACTGATTTCTTTGCGTCTTCGCGTCTTTGCGAGAATTATATTTAGAAAAAGCCTTCCTAGAAAACCTTAACTTAATAACATTGCCCTCACGCGAATGCTAATCAATAACTTTTATAAAACCACAAACTGTTTATTTCTTAAAAAACACCTTTAAGCAAGCTGTCCAATTGTTTATATTCAATCAGGAAAGCATCATGCCCATGAATAGAATCAATCTCTTGAAACGTAACATTCTTTTTGTACTTCTTTAATGTTTCGTAGGTTTCTTTATTCTCTTTAACCGTAAAAAATAAATCCGAATTAATCCCGATAATATGTATATCTGCTTCTATCTGTGATGCCACCTCCACAAAAGATTCCCTTCCGCGAGCAATATCTATCGTTTTCAGCAGCTGATTCATCAATTTGTAAGCCGAAAGCTGAAAACGTTTCTGCAGTTTCTGTCCATGATGCTGTAACCAGCTTTCGATATTGAAAATCAATAATTCCTGATTCATCGTTCGGTCAAATTTTGCCTTAAAAGACTCCGGCGTTCTATAACATAACATGGCATGAATTCGGGCGTCTTCAATCGGCTTTGCCGAATTATTCAGAATCTGTTCCTGCAAAAAACAATTGGCAATCAGCCAGTCAGTCGATTTCCAGTCGGTCGCAATCGGAATTAAATGTTTTGTTATTTTAGGTTCCAATCCGGCAATTTCCCAAGCAATTCCACCACCTACAGAACCGCCGATGATGGCATATAATTGATTAATTTCAAGTATTTTCAGCCCTTCTATAAAAAGTTTTGCCACATCTCTCGCCGTAAAATCCAAATGGTTTTCAATAACTGTTCCGTCAAAACCATTTCCAGGCACATTAAAAGCAAGTATGGTATATTTACTAGTATCAATTGTTCTGTTTTCACCTATCAGTACATTCCACCATCCTTTAGACCCCACAACATGTGAGTTTCCGGTAAGTGCATGATTGACCAAAACAATAGGCGCAGTATGCAGATCACGTCCGAAAATTTCATAACTCAAATTGATCGAAGCATAAAAAGCACCACTTTCGGTAGTAAAATTTTGTATGGTAATTATAGTTGGTTTATTTTCCAATTTCAAATCTTTATTATTTTTTTGATTTGTACCGGAAATATTATGAAGAAAGCTGAAAAAAACTAGATGATTTTCTTTGTGTTATCTTTCCACGTTTGGGCGTGGTAGAATGCAGCACCTTCTTCGATAAATCGAAGGGTTGCTAAGGCTTCATCGGGTCTAATCCCTCTGCCTTTCTTTATAACATTTCAATACGTTTCTGAACTTAACGGTGCAAATTAACCACAATTTTATGAAACCACCAAATAATTATTCAACTGATATTTAAAACAGCCTTTCTTCAACATTAAAAAAATTGCCAAAGATTGCACTTATTCTCACGTATTTCTTTTTATACAAAAAGATATTCCGTGTTTTTATCTGTGCAATTTTTGGCAGATAATTTTAACCTGTCAATTTCTAGTGTTACGCCTGTTTTGTGTCAGATAAAAAGAGTTTCATTTTCTTTAGAATACATATGAAACAATAAAGAATTATTCCCTCTTCTCTCTTTCAAATCAAAATTTTCATCTACGTCAAATCTTGGGTGATCCAACTCTTTTTTTGGATTGAATGGTTCGATATTTATAGTTTTTGTAATTGTCCTTTTGAAGAACTCTACTGTATTTCTGATGTATGTTATCGTTTTCATGATATTGTAATTTTGTAATTATTTTTATGGCTTATACTTATTTTATACTTTCTCTTTTTTGGCATTATGAGTCTGCTCTTTAAAAAACAACCAGACGCTTTCTCTTTTAATACAACAAAAAAAGATCGACAGACTTGCTGTGTGAGATACTTTTGATTTTATTTTTTTAGAACTCATAATTTTATTTTTTTTATATTTTCTCTTAAACAAAAAACCCTTTTAGATACATATCCAAAAGGGTTTTAAGTTGTACTATAAAACTTATTCTTTTGGAATCAACAAATAAGGGCAGCCATCATGGCATTGACACGCATCATCTTCTTCTTCATCTTCTTTGCCTTGCAAATGGTAATCTTATTAGTGTAAAGCTGCTGCATGCTTAATTATTGTTTTACTTAATCTTATTATTGTTTTAATCTTTAAAAAAAATGACTTAGGAAATGACTAAAAAAAAACCTCCCAATAAGTTGGGAGGTTTTTGCTATATATTTTTTAATTTAAAATAAAGCTATATACACCTCCCCTTGCAGGTTTTCACCTGAATGGCTTTTTTAGACATATTGCAAAGATTAAATCTCATTTTTTCTGTTTTTATTTTGTTGTACAAATATCTAAACTTTTTTTCAATTTTCCAAATGCTAAACGTAAATTTAATAATAAAAATATATTAAGTTAAAACACTAACTATTTGCCAATCAATAATTTAAACAAATAGCGTCTAAATATTTTAATATTTCTTTCTCTTTTTTAACAAAATTTTCTCTTTTTTCACCGACTAAACAGCTGAAAATTAAGAAGAAAACAGGAAATCCTGATACTTTGAATGGATGGTTTGATAGAATAAAACCCCTACTGCGCCAAACAATGCGATAATAAAATGCAAAAATGGATTTGGAAAAAACGAAAAACTCAAAAAACTAATAATGAACAGCCTTAAAAAATCCAAATGAAAAATCCATTTTTTTTGATCCAGCATTGCGCCAGTTGCTATTACGCTCAAAATAATAAAAACCGTTATTAAAAAAATATTGAACGCAGTTATAAATTCTGCAAAAAGAATCGTCAAGAATAATACGATCATCGTCACAGCAGTTTTGGCTATAATTGAATTAGTCAGCTTCTTTGAATACTTAACATCAGCTTCAACCGTTTTTTTAGAAAACTTTCTTTCCAAAAGCAATCGGATTCTGGCATCAATATCATTTGGACCTCCAAAAATTACTTTGAATTTCTGTTTCGCAGTTTTAGCCATTCTAAAAGCAACACTTAATTCGAGAACATAATGAAAATGCTGCCACAAAAAACTATAGCTTCCTAATGATTTGGTTAATCCAAATTTAGGCTCCGTGGTTTCTTCTATAAAAGTTCCAAAGATTTTATCCCATATAATCAGCATATCACCATAATTTTTATCCAAATACTCGGGATTACTGCTATGATGAACCCTATGGTGTGATGGCGTTACAATAATATATTCCAGCCAGCCCAGTTTGCCAACCAGTTGTGTATGTGTAAAAAAAGGATAAGTCCCGTGAATGAGCAATAACACCGTAATCATATGTGCATTGAAACCAATAATGGGCAGAACGCACCAAAACAAACCTCTTGCAACAGCCTGAAAAACGGTTATTCTAGCAGCAGCTGTATAATTAAAATCGTCACTTTGATGATGTACTATATGTGATGCCCAAAAAAGATTAACAGTATGACCAAATCGATGGTACCAATACCAAAGCAGATCGGTAGCCAAAAAAAGTAAAACCCAGGTTGTCGCGGTCGATTCAATTGAAAAAATAGAGAAATTTGCATTTAGCCACGAAAAAATAAAGAAAAATGTTCCCGTAGTCAATAGGTCGGCGATACGTTCTGCGATTCCGACGTTTAGATTGGCAACACTTTCGTTAAAATGATGAAGTTTTTTATTTTTCCTTACACTAATATAGTATTCCAAAAGCATGAATATTGCAAAAAATGGAACTGCAAGTGCTATATAATTTAAATTCATATGTAAATTTTATTGCTTTTTATTGGTCATATGTAATTGATGACTGTTTATATTTTATTAGAATCATCGAACTACGTTTCGCATATAATCATTGGTGCTTGCGACCAATTTGTAGTAATGCTCATTTCATTGGGGATTTAATTATTGGCTTTATAGCCAAATTGCTTCTTTTATTTTTATTTTTTCGCTTACTTTTAAAATATCCACGAGAATTCCCCTTGCAATTGTTTCCGTCTTTTTTCCTGAAGTATCTCCACGTACAACAATTGGATTATTTCCTCGGGATTGTGTATAAATTTCATAAACTGTTTCGGTTCCTTTTAATTGACCAATAGCGGAAGAAACGGGTTCAGAAACCAGCTTGACTTCAAATTTATTTTCTGGAATCGAAATTTCTCCAATATATCTTAACACTTCATTTTCTGGCTGCGTAATTTTGGCCACTTCAAAATCTTTGTCCAACTCACTCGCATTAGATAAAAACTTTGATTTGAGATTTGAATCCTCCAGACCGTGTGTCAAAAGTGAAGTTATTTTTATATCCAAAAACTCTATCTCTTTGCCCAATTCTCTTGCTAAAACCAATACTTTCTTTGCTGCTCCAATTCCAGAAAGCTCTTCTTTAAAATCAGATTTTAGCAAACCTTTTTTATCTGCATCGTTTAATATAGAAGAGAAAGACACCGCTTCTGATGAAAACCTATTAAAAATATAGCTTAATGAATCCGAAAAAACGCCTCTGATTTTTGTTATTTTTTCTCCTGAATAATACAAATCACTGATGATTTGCAAAACCGGAATTCCTGCTCCAATATTAGTTTCATACAAAAATGACTTATCAAACCTTTTTAGATTTCTTCGGATTTCTTTATAAAAATCAATGTGCAATATGTTTGCTTTTTGATTCGCAGCCACAATATCAAATCCGTTTTGAATTAAGGGAATATAATGTTTTACTAATTCTGAACTTTCCGTAGCATCTACAATTATTACGTTTTCCAATTCTTTGATTTTAACAAACTCAACAATATCAGCTATTGTAAAAGGAAACGCTAACTTATCGAAATTGGCTTCCCAACTATTTTTGACTCCCTCTTTTTCAAAAAAAGCTAAAGTTGAGTTGGTAATGACAGGGAAGCGCAAATCGATATCTTTCTTTTCCTGATAGAACTGCTGGCTTTCAATAATCTGATTTATCAATGCGCTCCCCACGCTTCCAATTCCAAAAAGGATTACATTTATTTTAAGCGCTGGCATAGAGGTGCTGTTTACTAAAGTTAAAAATTGGCTTCAAAATATCGGACAGCTGATTGAATTCTATCAAATAAGCATCATGCCCGTGAATGGATTGAATCTGGTGATAAAAAACATTCAGCTTTTTATTGGTCAATTCTCTGTAGGTTTTACGGGTTTCCTCGGCGATAAACAAATAATCTGTATCAACAGTTACAAGATGAATATTGCTCTCAATTGAATTGGCAACAGTCAAAAAATCGGGTCTGTTTCTAGTAATATCAATTGTTTTGAGCAAATGATTCATCAATTTATAAGCCGCTAACCGGTATCTGTTTTTTAATTTAAAACCATGATCTAACAGCCAATTCTCAATTTTCAGCGCTGATAATTCATCCAATTTGCTTCTTCTGAATCTTTGATTGACATATTCGGGAGTTCTATACAGCAATGTTGCATGCAGACGAGCATCCACAATTGGATCATCCGAGTGGTTTAAGATTTGATCCTGAATCAATACATTGGCAATAACCCAATCGGTAGCTTTCCAATCGGTAGCAATCGGGATTAGATTATCAATCTTATCAGGCTGCAAAGCGGCCATTTCCCAAGCTATGGCTCCGCCTAAACTGCCACCGATTACGGCATATACATTTTTTACTTTCAAATAAAACAAGCCTTCCCAAAAGATTCTGGCAATGTCGCGAACACTAAAATCGCGATAATTATCAATCAGATTCTCAATATTATCATCATAGCCATTGCCTGGAATATTGAACGCAATAACCGTAAAATAATCGGTATCAATTGCTCTGTTTTCGCCAACAATACCACTCCACCATCCTTTTTCACCAGTAACTTTAGAGTTTCCTGTCAAGGAATGGTTTATTACCACAACAGGAGCACTGCCCAGCGGTCTCCCGAAGACATTATAAAACAAAGGCAGATATGCTTTTTGCTTTCCTATTTCTAAATCAAAATTAAAGAGATCTATTTTTTCTAAATTTTCCATATCATTTAAAATTATTTTTTGTAAAAACTACCTTAGGCTGACAATCCAAAGTAGCTAAGGCAGTTTTACTAACAAAAAAAAACACATTATTAAGCTAATTGTGGCGTTTTTATGGTTTCAAAAACAGCTTTTAAGTCTGCTTTTAAATCCTCTATGTCTTCAAGTCCAACGGACAGTCTGATTAAATCTTTGGTAACACCTGTTGAGATCTGCTCCTCATCTGTCAATTGCTGATGTGTGGTGCTGGCAGGATGAATAATCAGTGATTTTGTATCACCGATGTTTGCCAATATGGAAAACAGTTTTGTGTTATCAGCTACTTTTTTGGCTGCATCAAAACCTGCTTTTAAACCAAAAGTTACAACACCGCTTTGCCCTTTTGGAAGGTATTTTTGAACTAAAACATAGTATTTACTAGATTTCAATCCTGGATAATTTACCCAAGCAACCTCATCCTGAACCTCTAACCATTGTGCCAATGCCAAAGCGTTTTCACTATGTCTTTTGATGCGGACTTCTAAAGTTTCCAAGCCTTGTATAATTTGGAAAGCATTAAAAGGACTCAAGGCAGCTCCATGATCCCGTAATCCTTCGATACGTGCTTTTGCAATAAATGCCGCATTTCCTAATGCTTCGTGATATACCAATCCATGATATCCTGCAGATGGCTCGGTGAATTCTGGGAATTTTCCATTTGCCCAGTCAAATTTTCCAGCATCGATGATTACTCCTCCCAAAGACGTTCCGTTTCCTGAAATATATTTAGTCAAAGAATGGATAACAATATCTGCTCCATGCTCAATCGGGTTCAATAAATATGGTGAAGCGACTGTATTATCAACTATAAACGGAACTTTGAAAGCCTTTGCTTCCTGTGAAATTGCTTTTAAATTCAGCACATCCAATTTTGGGTTTCCTAAACTTTCTACAAAGAAAGCTCGTGTATTTTGTTTCGCTGCGCGTGTAAAATTTTCAGGATCTGCAGCATCTACAAATGTGGTTGTAATCCCTAATCTTGGCAATGTTACTTTCAATAAATTATAAGTTCCGCCGTATAAACTGCTGGATGCTACAATGTGATCACCAGCTTTCAGCAGCACTAACAAAGCTGTCGAAATTGCTGATGCTCCAGAGGCTGTCACTACAGCGCCAATACCTCCTTCCAGAACTGCTAATCGCTTTTCCAGAATGTCATTTGTAGGATTATTTAATCTCGTATAAATATATCCTTCTTCAGCAAGGCCAAATAAATTGGCAGCATGATCGGAATTATTAAACACATACGAAGAGGTCTGATAAATTGGAACTGCTCTAGATCCGCCATTTTTAGTTACGTCGTGTCCTGCGTGTAATGCGTTTGTTGCAAAGTTTTGTGTGCTCATGATTTCTTATTTTTTATATTGTTAAATAGTATATTGAATTAGTAATGCTTTATTTTTTAAACAAAAAGGTCTTCTTCTTCTAAATCATACATTTTAAATAGTAATGATTCGTGACCTGTTAAATACAACCCTTCATTTTGCTGAGATGCTTCTGTTTGAACATCCTCTATTAAGTTGCTGTTTTTTTGATTATTTAATGTTTTCATGATTATAATTTTTAAAAGCGTGGAATAAAAAAACCTTTCGGCAGACTGCCCAAAAGGTTTATAGTTTTTTACTATAATAAAGATTCATCTTTCACTTTTGACAACAGCAGCTTGAAACACATTTTCGCATCATACAGCACATTCTCTTTTTATCTGATATTGTTTTCATATTATAATTTGTTTTTAATTGAAAAATTCTTTGAATTATTTTAATTCGACTAATTTGATAGAGTAAATGTAGTAAGTATTTTCAAACCACCAAAAAAAAATACATTTTTTAACATTTAAAAAAAGATTCAGTTTACCAATTTTATCAAAAAAACCTTTAAAAACTTCTTTAAATTCAAGGCTTAAGGAGTTTTATGTGTGAAAAATATTTTTTACTAAAAATTTGTAATACCGCTGCTTAAAACAAATCTTTATACTTTTTTATAATTAATTATATCTAAAATGAATTCTAAAATTTCTGCAACAGTTCACCTAATTAATTATTATCAAAGAGATCAATAAGTCACAATCTTTTATATGACTGTCCACAAATAATACCATGTGTTTTTTTCGCCACTGATTACAGAGATTTTCACAGATTTCATTACTATTTTTTTAAAAATCTATTTGGTATTAGTTACGGATAGTCATAATCTTTTAATTGTCTTAATTTTTAAGATTTAAAATCTGTCCTACTTTTGATTACATTTTTGGTAAGTGAAAATCAATATATTTATAAATTCTATAGAATTACTATACATTGTTAAATTCCTCTTAATTAATCAAAAAAAGTAAAAGAATAATTTGCAATTCAAAATGGTTTCATACCTTTGCACCCGAATACAAGAGGAAAAATTTGAACTGATTGCAACCTCTTCATAATGAAACGACTTCATTATGAGTACTGAAAAATTTTCAGTATAAAAAATGCTAAAGCAGAAACTCTCCTTTAGCATTCCTGCAATTATTTTTCCTCGATTAATTTTAAAAATTTATATTTATTATGGCTTATTTATTTACGTCAGAATCTGTAAGTGAGGGACACCCAGACAAAGTTGCAGATCAGATTTCGGATGCATTAATTGATAACTTTTTGGCATTTGATGCTGACTCAAAAGTAGCTTGTGAGACGTTAGTGACTACTGGCCAGGTAATCTTGGCAGGTGAAGTAAAATCGAATACCTACTTAGATGTACAGCAAATTGCCCGTGAAGTAATCCGCAAAATTGGTTATACAAAAAGCGAATACATGTTTGAAGCCAATTCCTGCGGTATTCTTTCTGCAATTCACGAACAATCTGCAGATATTAATCAAGGAGTTGACAGAGCTAGTAAAGAAGAGCAAGGAGCTGGTGACCAGGGAATGATGTTTGGCTACGCAACTAATGAAACTGAAAATTATATGCCTTTGGCACTTGATTTATCTCATAAATTGTTACAGGAATTAGCCATCTTGAGACGTGAAAATAACGAAATCACTTATTTGCGTCCTGATGCAAAATCACAGGTTACTTTAGAATACAGCGATGACAACAAACCAACACGTATTGATGCTATCGTAATCTCTACACAGCATGACGATTTTGACGAAGAAGCTGCAATGCTTGCGAAAATCAAAAAAGACATTATCGAAATATTGATTCCAAGAATCATTGCAAAAAATCCAGAACACGCACATTTATTCAATGATAAAATTCAATACCATATTAATCCAACAGGAAAATTTGTAATTGGAGGTCCTCACGGTGATACTGGTTTGACAGGAAGAAAAATCATCGTTGATACTTACGGTGGAAAAGGAGCTCACGGTGGTGGTGCTTTCTCTGGAAAAGATCCAAGTAAAGTAGACAGAAGTGCTGCTTATGCTACACGTCATATCGCTAAAAACCTTGTTGCAGCTGGTGTTGCTGATGAAATTTTGGTTCAGGTTTCATATGCAATTGGAGTGGCTAAACCAATGGGTATTTTTATCGAAACTTACGGAACATCAAAAGTGAATTTAACTAATGGCGAAATTGCTAAAAAAGTAGAAGCTATTTTTGATATGCGTCCTTATTTCATCGAACAAAGATTAAAATTAAGAAATCCAATTTACAGCGAAACTGCTGCTTACGGACACATGGGACGTACTCCTGAGACTGTAACCAAAACTTTCTCTGCTCCGGGCGGATTAACTAAAACAGTTACTGTTGACTTATTTACCTGGGAGAAATTAGATTTTGTAGATCAGGTAAAAACTGCTTTTGGATTGTAAAATCTAAAATATTTTATACAAAAAAAACCATTCGGCAATCGGATGGTTTTTTTTTGTCAATTGGCGGATTTGCAAAAATTAATATTTCAAAATCGTTGTATAATTCCCTTTGCCAAAACTAATTTTTATCTATTTTTACAATCTTATAAAGTATGAATTATAAAATCGTAACATCGTAATGCACATAGCTATAGCTGGAAATATAGGCTCAGGAAAAACAACATTAACCCGTCTGTTAGCCAAACATTTTAAATGGGAACCTCATTTTGAAGAAGTAGTAGACAATCCTTATCTTGATGATTTTTACCATCAGATGGAACGCTGGTCTTTTAATTTACAAATCTACTTTTTGAACAGCCGTTTTCGTCAGATAATGCAGATTCGTGAGAGTGGAAAAAAAATCATTCAAGACAGAACCATTTATGAAGATGCTCATATTTTTGCTCCCAACCTTTATGCTATGGGGCTGATGACAAGCCGTGATTTTGAAAACTATTCTTCTCTGTTTGAATTAATGGAAACACTTGTCAAAGCTCCCGATTTATTAATTTACTTAAGAAGTTCCATCCCTAACTTAGTAGGCCAGATTCATAAAAGAGGACGTGAGTACGAAAACACCATTTCCATTGACTATTTAAGCCGACTCAATGAGCGTTATGAAGCTTGGATTCAAACCTACAATAAGGGAAAAATTATGATTATTGATGTAGACAATATCAATTTTGTAGACAATCCAGAAGATTTAGGAAATATCATCAACCGAATTGATGCTGAGCTAAACGGATTATTTTAATATTGAACTTTCATCTCTTTTGAAAATAAAAAATGCCCCGAATCTTCGGGGCATTTTCATTTAAACAACTATTTTTATTTCAAAGCTTCTACTTTAGCTTTTACTTCTTCCAATGAGCCTTCAAAAACCTGTACGTTTTCATTGCCATTTATTGAAGTAGTTACTGTAGCTGCTGCTTTTCCGTCTTTATTTATCAGCTGTACTTTCACTTCTTTTTCTGCCTGTCTTTTTTTAGCACAGCATGACTTTCCTTTTGGCTCAACAAATTTGCCGTCTTTATCATAATGAGACAAACACATTTCTTTCTGTTCCGGAGTACATTTTAGGCTGTCACACATTTTTGCACATTCCTCTTTAGTCATTTTTGCACATTTAGACATGTCGCATTTTCCCATCATCATAGCTCCTTCATCTGTATGGCATTCTTTCATTTTGATTTCTTTCTTTGCACAACAGCTGTCAGTCCCAACAGTACTGCTTCCGTTTCCTAAAATCGGAGCCATAACTAACCCAATCAAACAGGTCAATTTGATTAAAATATTCATTGACGGCCCTGAAGTATCTTTAAATGGATCTCCAACAGTATCTCCGGTAACCGCCGCTTTATGAGCATCTGAACCTTTATATGTCATTTCACCATTAATCATAACTCCTGCCTCAAATGATTTTTTAGCATTGTCCCAAGCACCGCCGGCATTGTTTTGAAAAACTGCCCAAAGCACTCCCGAAACAGTAACTCCAGCCATATAACCACCCAGCATTTCAGCGATTAACTGATTATTATCTCCGTACACTAATTTCCCTATAAGAACAATTGCAATTGGAAAGCCAATAGTTAAAATACCCGGTAACATCATTTCGCGCAAAGCTGCCTTTGTAGAAATATCAACACATTTTGCATATTCCGGTTTTCCGGTTCCTTCCATAATTCCAGAGATTTCTTTGAACTGACGACGTACTTCGTAAACCATGTCCATTGCCGCTTTTCCAACTGAATTCATCGCCAAAGCCGAGAAAACAACTGGTATCATTCCGCCGACAAATAACATTGCTAATACAGGCGCTTTGAATATATTGATTCCGTCAATTCCTGTAAAGGTCACATAAGCTGCAAATAAAGCCAAAGAAGTCAAAGCAGCCGAAGCAATTGCAAAACCTTTTCCTGTTGCAGCAGTTGTATTTCCTACTGAATCCAAAATATCGGTTCTAGTACGTACTTCTTTTGGCAGTTCACTCATCTCGGCAATTCCTCCGGCATTGTCTGATATAGGTCCAAAAGCATCTATTGCTAACTGCATCGCCGTAGTTGCCATCATCGCTGAAGCTGCTAATGCAACACCGTAAAATCCAGCCAAAGCATAAGAAGCCCAAATAGCAGCTGCAAACAATAAAACTGTTGGAAAAGTAGAAATCATTCCTGTTGCCAGTCCTGCAATCACGTTTGTTCCTGCTCCTGTGCTTGATTTTTGAACAATAGCTAATACTGGTTTTGTTCCCAATCCTGTATAATATTCAGTTACCGATGAAATAGCACCGCCTACAACTAAACCTATCAGTGTAGCATAAAACACATGCATGGACGAAATTTCTTTAGAACCTTCACCAAAGAAAGTCATACTCATTGTTTCAGGAAGCATGTGATGTACTAAGAAATAACAAGCAATTGCTGTTAAAACAATAGAAACCCAGTTACCAATATTCAATGCTTTTTGAACCTGAGCTTCTTTGGCGTTTTCGTCTGTAATTTTAACGAGCATAGTGCCAATTATAGAAAACAAAATTCCAAAACCTGCAATTGCCATCGGTAATAAAATTGGCCCGATACCACCGAAAGCATCCTGAATGTTCCCGCCCATATCTTTTATCACATAATTCCCAAGAACCATTGCCGCCAAAACAGTTGCTACATACGACCCAAATAAGTCGGCTCCCATTCCCGCAACGTCTCCTACATTGTCTCCTACGTTATCTGCAATAGTAGCTGGGTTACGAGGATCATCTTCTGGGATCCCTGCTTCGACTTTACCAACTAAATCAGCTCCAACATCGGCAGCCTTGGTGTAAATTCCTCCGCCAACACGTGCAAACAATGCAATAGATTCAGCTCCAAGAGAGAAACCTGCCAAGGTTTCCAGAACAACGGTCATGTCTTCTGTTGATGTCCATTCACCGTTCATAAATATTCTAAAAAAAAGAATAAAAAAACCGGTTAAACCTAAAACAGCTAAACCGGCTACGCCTAATCCCATTACAGTTCCTCCGCCAAAAGATACTTTCAAAGCTTGTGGCAAGCTGGTACGCGCGGCTTGAGTAGTTCTAACATTGGTTTTTGTTGCGATTTTCATTCCCATATTTCCTGCCAATGCTGAGAAAAATGCTCCGAAGACAAAGGCAACTACTATTAATATATTGGTTTTAACTCCAGGGATAAAAGTGATTCCTGCTAATACAACACTTGCGATCAATACAAAGACAGCCAATAATCGGTATTCTGCCTTTAAGAAAGCCAAAGCCCCTTCATATATATAATCTGATATCTCCTTCATTTTGCCATCTCCAGGATCTTGTTTTAACACCCAAGATTTTTTAACAGTCATAAAAATAAGTCCTATTATTGCCATGACAATTGGCACATAAATCATAATTGAATCCATAAATATTTTTTTTGATTCGGTTAATAATAAAAAAAGTAATGGATAGCAATTTAACAAAAAAAAGCAACACTCTTTGCAGAGTATTGCTTTTTTTACAAATTCAAAGTGTAAAAATTATTTAATGCTAAATAATCCTTCTGCTTTATTTGGAATATCATTAAAACGCTGTGTACATTCTTTGATGATATCAAATGCTTCATTTACATCTCCCCATCCTTCTACATCTACTTTTTTGTGTTCAAGATCTTTGTAAACCTGGAAAAAATGTTCAATTTCTTTCAATAAGTGAGGATTGATATCTGATAAGTTTTCTAATGAATTCCAGATTGGATCAGAAACTGGTACGCAGATAATTTTTTCGTCTGGTCCTTTATCATCAGCCATATGGAAAACTCCAATAGGTTTTACTTCAATTACACAGCCGGGAAAAGTAGGTTCGTTTATCAAAACTAAAACATCTAACGGGTCACCGTCTAATGCTAAAGTTTCAGGAATGAATCCATAATCAGCTGGGTACATCATTGAAGAGAATAACATCCTGTCAAAACGCATTCTTTTTATCTCAAAATCGTACTCGTATTTATTTCTACTTCCTCTTGGTATTTCAATTAATACGTCAAAAGTTTTTAATTTGTCTGCAGTCATTATTTTTTTGTCTTTTCTTAATTTTATTAACGACTGCAAAAGTAATCAAACAATACTTTTTTGCAATAAAAAAAGACAATAATGACTATAAAGTTTTTGTTAATTAACAATTTAATACACAATTGTCCTTTTTCGTTTTCTTAAATAATAATGCCAAAGCAAAAATGTTGCATAAGAGCGGTATGGACTCCATTTCTCTGTGTGAATTTCCATTTCTTTTCTGTCATGAATATCAAGCAGTTCTTTGATTGTATTAATAACTGCTATATCACCCAGCGGAATTAAATCGGGTTCCTGCAGGCAAAACATGAGGTAAATATCGATAGTCCAGTTCCCGATTCCTTTTAATCTGATTAATTCTTCCCGGACCTGCTGTGCAGATTTGGCTGCTAGACCTTCAATATCAAGTTCTTTATTAAGGACGGCCTGGGCTAATACTTTTATATAATTAGTCTTCTGCCTGCTGACTCCCAAAGCTCTAAACTCTTCGTCAGGCAAAACAGACATCGCTTCAGGACTGCAGTCCGTATGTGCTTTTATTTTTAAAAAAGTGGCTTTTGCCGAATCTATGGAAACCTGCTGCTCTAAAATTAACAGCACCAGCGTTTCAAATCCCTGAGGTCTTCTTGGAATTACCGGCAATCCGTAGGTATCAATTATATGCTGAAATATAGGGTCTTTTTGAAATAGATAGTCAATTGCTGCCTGCATGGTTTGATTTTTTTTAGCCCGGATTACTTCGCAAGTTCGCTACGCTCGGATTAAATGAAAAGCCTTATGAAAAAAATTGCTGATTTTTGTTGAAGTAAAAAAACGGTTAAAGGACTCCCTTTTTATTTTTACAAAAATAGCAGTTTTTTAGTCAGCTTGTAACGGATTTGTCCAATTCGCAGTACAACCCCTAAAAATAGAACCCAAACGATCCCTTAACAGCAAATCGGTTAATGTTTGGGGTATTTAAGTAACTGCCTCTCCAAGAAAAATCCAATCGAAAGACCTTGAAAATATTTCCTATTCCTGCATTATATTCCCAGTATATATTTTCGGGTGCAGTGTATTCTAATCCAGAAGCGTTTATACTTTTATTAGCATCACTAATGGTTCCGTAAGCCCCTTTAACTCCTACAATTTCTCTCCAATTTAGTTTTCGTAAAAATGGAACTCTGGCAAACAATCTTCCGTTAAAATCGTGATTCCACTGTAAAGTTGCATATTTATCTGTAACAAATTCATAATAGTTAAGATTACTGAAAGCGTTTTCCATAGTGAAAAAAGTCTGGTTTCCAGGCACAATACTTAATAATCCCAAAGGTACAGTTCCAAAGGTTTTTCCCGCTTCCAAAATTAAATTGGTGCGTCCCAATGGACCAATAATAATAGGCTGTTTGTAGTAAATCTCAAGTTTTTTATAATTGAAATCGCTGTTTAAAACTCCTTTATATCCTTGACTATAATTTACAAATAAGGTGGTGTATGGGCTATTAGCTATACTTCTTTCGACACCATATGCAATGGTTCTTCGATTTGGAGTGTACTCTGCCTGAATATTAAACTCGGATTGAGTAGTCGTACTTTTTACAACACCTGCAGGGTTTGCAGCAGATGGTAATGCAGTATAGTAGTCTAAACTAAAGACTGGCGATGCTGACTCCAGTGTTTTATATGTTACTCCTGTTTGAAATGTTAGGTTTTTTATTGGCTCAACAGCAACATAAAGGTTTGTTAAACCAATATTTGTTAATTTTCCATTTGATCCGGTGGTAAAAAAAGAAGATGAACCATAATTCCTTGCCAATATATCATTAGTCGTTGTCAATTGAGCTCCTAACTGCTCTATATCGCGTCTGTTTCCTCCCGATATGATGATTCGGTTTTTCTTGTCGATCATCCATTTTCCAGCTAAACCATATTTAAATTTATCGTCTCTGGCACCATAGGCAATAAATGCCTGTACGCGCCAAGGGTCATTTGGACCAAAATAGGTTCGCGCACCTAATCTAGTTTTAAACCCTTCAACTTCATTATAGCCAAAAGTGGAAAAAATAGGCCCAAAATCATAATTGCCATAATTGACGTAACCACTCGCCAGCGTCGTTACTAAATTGGTAATCTGTTTAAAGGCTTGTACATTTTTCAAAGTGTCGAGCATTTTGTAAACGCCCTGCTCGTCTTTGGTTAATTTTTCAAAGCGATTCTCTTCCCAGTATTCATCACTCTTCTTGTATATTTCGTTGTCTATAAAATTAACTTCTTCTTTATAGAATTTTTCCGGTTTTTGGATGTTGAATTTATGATTCTGATAATAAGTGGTACGCTTACCATAAACTCCTTTTGATTTGTCTTTTTTATTAAAGGCAAAATCAGACATCAAATAATCTTTGGTCAAAAGAAAAACAGAATCGTTTAAAACTTCAAATTCCTGTTCTACATAAACATCTTTTACCCAGTTAATATTGGCACTTTTGGTAACTGCCATATTGATTCTTTTTATGGCAAATGTCGTATCATTTACCCAAAAATCTCCTTTGAAAGTCAATTCGTTTTTCCTCCTTGGATAAAAAACAATATTATAGCACCATTTTTTATCAATATAAGCACTGTCTTTTAATACATAATTATAGACATCAATTCCTGTTCTGGATAGCGGGCTGGTAAAACTTTTATCAAATAATGCGATGTAATTATTATATATATTGTAATCAGAATATAAATCTTTTATGAATGATAAAATTTGCTGATTACCATCAAAACCAGAAGTTTTACTGGCTTTGGTGATTTCTTTTACTTTCGGTATTTTGTTGTCTCCATAAACATCTACCAGCGCTTCATTTACAAAAATAGGCAAATAGGTTTTCCCGGTTACTTTTGAAGTGTCAACATGGTCAAATATGAATTCCATGCCTTTGAAAATCTTTTGCTTTCTATATGCACTGTCAATAGAATTGATGTCAAATTCCACTTTTTCATATTTCTCCATTTGGTATTGGGCAAACTGATACAATCCGTTTTTTTTCTTTTTCTCCCAAATTTTTCGCAGGATATCAAGCGCCGGATTATTTTTCTTGGAGGTTTTTCCAGCAAAAATTACGACTTCTTTCAGTTCCTGCTGCTCACTTAATTCAATTGTGAAATTATAATTAACCGTTTTGCTAAGCGTAATTTCTTTGTCAGCAAAACCTATCGAAGTAATTAATAATGTTGTGTAGGTGTTTGGAGATTCCATATAAAACCTTCCATCTTCGTTGGTCACAGTACCTGTACTTGAATTTTTGAAAACAACATTCGCGTAAGGAACTGGCTGTTTGAGTTTATCCACAACAATGCCGCTCACTTTTGTCTGACCAAAAATGGAGTTAGCAGCAATAAAAATTAATACGATAACGGATACTATTTTCTTCATGATATATAAAAAAAAGCTTCATCAAAATTACAATTGATGAAGCTTTTTAAATAGTTATATGCAAATTATTTGTATAATACTTTCTTCACTGCTTTTACAACATCAGCAGCATTTGGCAGCCATTCTTTCAATAATACTGGAGAATATGGTGCTGGAGTATCAGCTGTCGTAATACGCTGGATTGGCGCATCAAGGAAATCGAAAGCCTGTTCCTGAACCAAGTAAGCAATCTCTGAAGATACACTTGCAAAAGGCCAAGCCTCTTCAAGAATTACCAATCTGTTTGTTTTTCTAACAGAAGTTAAAATCGCATCCTTATCCATTGGACGAACTGTTCTCAAGTCGATAATTTCACAAGAGATTCCTTCTTTTGCTAATTCATCAGCAGCGATATAAGCTTCTTTGATAATTTTTCCGAAAGAAACGATAGTTACATCAGTTCCTTCTCTTTTAATATCTGCAACTCCAATTGGAATAGTATATTCACCATCTGGCACTTCACCTTTATCACCATACATCTGCTCTGATTCCATGAAAATAACTGGGTCATTATCACGAATAGCCGATTTCAATAAACCTTTGGCATCATAAACATTTGATGGAACTATTACTTTAAGTCCTGGAGTATTTGCAAACCAGTTCTCGATAGCCTGCGAGTGAGTTGCTCCCAATTGTCCTGCCGAAGCAGTCGGTCCGCGGAAAACGATTGGTACATTAAACTGCCCGCCGGTCATCTGACGCATTTTGGCAGCGTTGTTTATAATTTGGTCGATTCCAACTAAACAAAAGTTGAAAGTCATATACTCAACAATCGGGCGGCATCCGTTCATTGCTGATCCTACAGCAATTCCAGTAAAACCAAGTTCAGCAATTGGTGTATCGATTACTCTTTTTTCACCAAATTCAGCAAGCATTCCTTTAGAAGCTTTGTAAGCTCCATTGTATTCTGCAACCTCTTCACCCATTAAGTATATGGACTCATCGCGGCGCATTTCTTCACTCATCGCTTCACAAATGGCCTCTCTAAATTGTATCGTTCTCATATTTATATAGTCGTGTGTAATTTTTAGAAATGCAAAAATAATTATTTTAAATTACTTAAAAGCATAAAACACTTTAAAATAACAAGGTTTTATACTATTGTTTTTTTTTAGAGCCATTTAGCACTGGTTCTTTTCATTCCTATTTATCTGCTGAAATAATTAGTGTTTATTTTGATCTAAAAAGTATCCGTAAAAAAAACCGCTGTCTAAATCTTTTCTTTTTATTCACTTAATGACCTTTTGACAAATTGTGACAGCTGATGTAAATTGCTGAAATTCACAAAATATCGTCCATTTTTTATAAAAATTATCATTATAAACATTCTTATCACATTATAATTAACGAAATCGTAATAGCTGTAAAAAATATTATGCATGCATAGTAAATTATTCGATTTATTATTTTAAATTTGTCTGAGAAAAAAAAGAATTTAATATATAGATTATGAAAATATTAGTTTGCATCAGTCATGTCCCTGATACTACATCAAAAATCAACTTCACTAACGGTGATGCTGAATTTGACACCAATGGAGTTCAATATGTAATCAATCCAAATGACGAATTTGGCCTAACCCGTGCTATCTGGTTTCAAGAGCAGCAAGGAGCCACAGTTACCATAGTGAATGTAGGCGGACCAGATACCGAACCAACCTTAAGAAAAGCATTGGCAATTGGCGCCAACGAAGCGATTCGTGTAAATGCAAATCCAACTGACGGCTTTTTTGTAGCAAAACAATTAGCCGAGGTAATTAAAAACGGCGGATATGATATTGTAATAGCAGGAAAAGAATCACTTGATTATAACGGAGGAATGGTTCCTGGTATGATTGCCGGTATTTTGGAGTATAACTTTTTAAATTCCTGTACAGCAATAAATGTAGACGGAACTAATGTAACTGCTGTCCGCGAAATAGACGGCGGAAAAGAAACCGTAAACACTTCATTACCAATTATTATAGGAGCTCAGAAAGGAATTGTAGAGGAAAAAGATCTGCGCATTCCAAATATGAGAGGAATCATGACTGCCAGAACTAAAGTTTTAACAATTCTAGAACCAGTTGACGCCCCTGCAAACACAAAAGCCGTGAAGTTTGAAAAACCAGCTCCAAAATCGGCGGTTAAATTGGTCTCTGCAGACAATCTGGACGAATTAATAAATTTACTGCACAACGAAGCGAAAGTAATTTAAGACTTTAGATTGCTGATTGAAGATCAACGATTTTTTATTGCTGATGGCAAAAAAATCTAAATTTTTAATCGGAGTTCTAAAATCTAAATTCATAAGTCTAAAATCTAAAATCACAAATCATCATGTCAATATTAATATATGCAGAATCTGCAGAAGGAAAATTTAAAAAAGCAGCATTAGAATTAGCTTCTTATGCAAAAAAAATAGCCGAATCATTAGGAACAACCGTGACAGCGGTGACTATAAATACTGGAGATGTTTCTGAATTATCAAAATACGGAGTTGATAAAGTCTTAAAAGTAAACAATGATAAATTAACTGGTTTCACTGCCAAAGCCTATGCTGATGTTATTAAACAAGCAGCGCAGAAAGAAGCTTCTAAAATAGTTTTACTCTCTTCAACAACAGACAGTATTTACTTAGCACCATTAACAGCAGTAGCATTAGAAGCCGGTTATGCTTCAAATGTTGTTGGATTGCCAGTAAACACTTCACCGTTTCAGGTAAAAAGAACTGCTTTTTCAAATAAAGCTTTCAATATCACAGAAATCAATACCGATGTAAAAATATTGTCCATAGGCAAAAATTCTTATGGCATTTTTGAAAATGCCTCTTCATTAACCGAAGAAGATTTTAATCCAGCAATCGGAGATGCTGATTTTGGAGTAAAAGTTGCTTCTGTAGAAAAAGTATCAGGAAAAGTTTCAATTGCTGATGCAGATATTGTTGTTTCTGCAGGACGCGGTCTTAAAGGACCTGAAAACTGGGGAATGATTGAAGAACTAGCAGGTGTTCTTGGAGCCGCTACAGCTTGTTCAAAACCAGTATCAGATTTAGGATGGAGACCTCACGGAGAGCACGTAGGGCAAACAGGAAAACCAGTATCGACCAATTTATATATTGCTATTGGAATCTCCGGAGCTATACAGCACATTGCCGGAATCAACTCTTCTAAAGTGAAAGTAGTTATCAACAGTGATCCAGAAGCTCCTTTCTTTAAAGTGGCAGATTATGGAGTTGTAGGTGATGCATTCGAAATTGTACCACAATTAATCGCCAAATTCAAAACTTTCAAAGAACAGCAGTCATAAGTAATTAGCAATTGGTCTGGAAGAGTGATTTAATAAAAAACTAATCACATTTCACAATTACTAAGGCCTAATAACTGCAGATTTAATTTCTCTTATAATTAGCTGCCTAAAATAAGATAATCGTATCTTTGTTTTAGGCAGTTTTTTTGTTACATAAATTTTGATTAAAATTGCACTTTATTTAAAACAAAAAATAAAACACAATTAATAGAGTACTTCGTACTTTTCACTACACCAACATGAGCTTAGTTAAATTATCTATAAAAGGGATTTCATACAGTCAAACTCAAAATGGCGCTTATGCGTTAATTTTAAACGAGGTTGACGGAGAAAGAAAATTACCTATCGTCATCGGAGCTTTTGAAGCTCAATCTATAGCGATTGCTTTAGAAAAAGAAATTAAGCCGCCCCGTCCTTTGACACACGATTTGTTCAAGAATTTTGCTGAACGTTTTGATATAGTTGTAAAACAGGTAATTATTCACAAATTAGTTGACGGTGTTTTTTATTCAAGTATCATTTGCGAAAGAGATAAAATCGAAGAAATAATTGATGCCCGCACTTCAGATGCAATCGCCTTAGCTATTCGGTTCAGCGCTCCTATTTTTACTTATAAAAACATATTGGACAAAGCTGGAATTTATCTAAAAGCCAATCCTCTTGAAAGTGATACGTCTAGCGAAATAGAAGATATTCTTTCAAATCCTGAAACTTTCGGCTCTGCTGAAAGTAACGAATCGGGCAGCACCTATTCTAATCACAGCCTGCAGGAATTAAATGAGCTATTGACACAGGCCGTCGAACAGGAAGATTATGAAAAAGCGGCTAAAATCCGGGACGAAATTTCAAAAAGATAAATTTAAAATAGTTTAATCGGTGATTTGTTTAATCGTTTATCGTTAGACAAATCAACAAATTAACGATTAAACAGTTTAACGATTAAACGCAAATGAAACAATACCTAGACTTAGTAAAACACGTTTTAGAAAACGGAAATCAAAAAGGAGACCGTACAGGAACTGGTACAAAAAGTGTATTTGGCTACCAGATGCGGTTTGACCTGAGCGAAGGTTTCCCAATGGTAACTACTAAAAAACTGCACCTTAAATCGATCATTTATGAATTGCTTTGGTTCTTAAAAGGTGATACTAATATTAAATACCTTCAAGAAAACGGGGTGAAAATTTGGGATGCCTGGGCTGACAGCAACGGCGATTTAGGTCCTGTTTACGGTCATCAATGGCGTAATTGGAACAGCGAAGAAATTGATCAAATTTCAGAGCTTATTACAGAATTAAAAACGAATCCAAACAGCCGCAGAATGCTTGTATCGGCTTGGAACCCATCAGTATTGCCGGATACCAGTAAGTCTTTTGAAGAAAATGTTGCTAATAATAAAGCAGCCTTGCCTCCGTGTCATGCCTTTTTTCAATTTTATGTTGCTTCCCCAGATACATCTAAAGGAGAAACCAAAGGAAAACTTTCCTGTCAATTGTATCAGCGCAGTGCAGATATATTCCTAGGAGTACCTTTTAATATTGCATCCTATGCTTTGCTGACAATGATGATTGCACAAGTCTGTGATCTCGAAGCAGGTGAATTTATCCACACTTTTGGAGACGCACATATTTACAATAACCATTTTGAACAATTGGAATTACAGCTTACCCGCGAGCCTAAACCATTGCCAAAAATGATTTTAAATCCCAATATAAAAAACATCTTCGATTTTGATTTCGATGACTTTACACTAGAAGGATATGAACCTCATGCCCTTATCAAAGGAAATGTTGCTGTATAAAACACAAAAATCCGCTTCGAGCGGATTTTTTTATGTTATATTACTAATACACTATTTTCAGCGCCTGCAAAATCATTCCATTTAAACGAATCAGCTTCCGGCTCATTTACATAAGTACCGTCAACTACATATTTAAATTCATATTCTGCATCTTTACCTAATTCAAAGGTCCCTTTAAATGTGCCGTTTTTTAATTTACTTAAAATGCCATCTTCAATTTTCCAATCATTAAAATCACCAATTACAGATACTTGATCAGCCTCTTTTGCTTCTAAAGAAAAAGTAACTTTAACAACAGGCTTTGTTTTTATAAATTGTTTTTTTACTGACATAACTGTTTAATTTTTAAGGTTATAACAAAGTAAGCAAAATAATCTCAAAAAAACACAAACCACCTCATTTTTAGCATAATAGCAAAAAAAGCATTCCTTTTTTATCATTAAAAAAATTTTAAATCTCTTAAATTTTATTTTCAATTCAAGAAAACGTTTTCCCATTAAATATTAAACAGCCAAAATAGTTACATTTAAAAATAAATTTTACCTTTATAAGCAAAATTCTACATTATGGAAAAGGAATTACATGAACAATATGAGTATGCAAGAAATCGCATAAAGCAAAAAAAAAGACTGTATTACCATTTTGTTTTCTTTACATTGAGCAGTATTTTTTTATTCACTGCAGTATATTTTTTTGAAACAGCCATAGAATTAAATTGGTGTATCTGGATTATTACTATATGGCTATTTATTTTTGTCCTGCATTTTATAAAAGTCTTTATTACTGATAGATTTATGAATAAATATTGGGAAAGAGATCAAATTGATCGGCTTGTGGCTTTACAGCAAAAAAAAATAACCCAATTACAATCCAAAATCGAAGACAATAATTCAAAATAAATCTCAACATTATGATTATTATGATTGCTGCTGTTGCAGAAAACAATGCTCTAGGAAAGAATAATGAATTGGTTTGGCATCTGCCTAATGATTTTAAAAGATTCAAATCCTTAACTACCGGCCATCATATAATAATGGGACGAAAAACATTTGAAAGTTTCCCAAAACCGCTCCCAAACAGAACACATGTTATAATAACCAGACAAAAAGATTATAATCCAAAAGACTGTATTGTGGTTGACAGCATTGAAAAAGCTCTTGCTGTATGTCCGGAAAATGAAACTTCATTTATAATTGGCGGAGGAGAGATTTATAATTTAGGAATTCCGTATGCTGATAAGCTGGAAATCACAAGAGTCCACCATAATTTTGAAGCAGATGCTTTTTTTCCTGAAATCAATTCTAATGACTGGAAAGAAGTTCAAACTGAATTTAATCCGATAGATGAGAAACATCAGTTTGCATATACTTATCAGACATTTGTCAAAGTATAATATTTCAAGCAACTAAAATATTTTAAAAAGGCTTATTATGTAATATGGGGCTAAAAAAATAAATCGCAGAAGAAAAAAAATTGAAAGTTTTTTTTCGGTTCTAATTTTACCATTCATTCACTTTATTAGCATCCATTTTAATAAAAATAAACAGTAAAATAGTGAATCCCCAAAGTCCTGATCCTCCATACGAAAAGAAAGGCAGCGGTACTCCAATGGTTGGAAAAATACCAATAACCATTGCAATATTCACAAAGAAATGAATAAATAAAATACCTGCGACACAATATCCATAAACTCTGCTGAACTTAGTTTTTTGTCTTTCGGCCAAGTAAATTACTCTAAGAAACAAGCCCGTAAAAAGTGCTATTACAACCAAAGAACCAACAAAACCCCATTCTTCACCAACTGTAGTAAAAATATAATCGGTATGCTGTTCCGGAACAAACCCCCCTTTGGTTTGAGTCCCTTCAAGGAAACCTTTTCCTAACCAGCCTCCAGAGCCAACAGCAATTTCAGATTGGTTAGTATTATACCCAATACCTTTCATATCAACTTCTTTCCCTAACAATATATTAAATCTATCTCGGTGGTGCTGCTTGAAAACATTTGTAAAAACATAGTTTACTGATAAAACAAAGCCAGATATAATTGTAAACAGGATACCGCTCATCACTATATTTCTATCAGCCAGTCTTGACTTATAATGAATTAGAACAATGACTAAAAGAGATATCAAAATAACATATTGAGGCTCTAACACCAATGTCATCATGAACAGCAGAACAGTTATAAAACCAGTCCAGACATACCAGGCAGGTAATCCTTCTCTAAATAAAACAATAATAAAAACACTGTAAATCAAGGCACTTCCGGGGTCAGGCTGAGGCAAAATAAGCATAACAGGCAAAAAAACAATAGCCAGTGCCTGTACCTGTCTGTTAACTTCCTTTAGATTTATCTGGGTATCACTGAGGTATTTTGCAATAGCTAACGAGGTAGCCGCTTTTGCAAATTCAGAAGGCTGTATTGTAAAACTTCCAAATCCATACCAGCAGCGCTGACCCGCAATTGTTTTACCAAACACAAACAGACCAGCAAGCGATACTAAAGAAATAACAAAAATGATACTGGCATACTTTTCATAAAACTTGCCATCAATATACAATAAGATAAAAATCATTGGAACTGTTAAAGCAATAAATATGGCTTGTTTTTCATAGGTGCCATCGGTAGACGACAATGAAGAAGAATAAATATTTAACCAGCCCATAAACACAAGTGCGATGTAGATAATGATACATATCCAATCAATATTACTCGATAAACTTTGATTTTTCATCTGATATGAATGTATTATTTTTTGGTTTTGGTTGTGTCAATTTTTTGAGCAGCTGTTTTTAATTTGCTTTGGGTAATAGAATCTTTAATTCTTAATTCCTTTTTTACTTCTTCCGAAAGTCCTCCCAATATTGCATATCGGCTTTGTAAACTCGTATTTAATACGCGTGTTTCCAAATCAGTTCTAGTGATTTTTTTCTTAAGATATTTTTCAATCATCAAACTGGCAATAGGACCTGCTATAGTTGCTCCAAAACCTCCATTTTCAACCAAAACAGCTATAGCTATTTTTGGATTATCTTTTGGCGCAAAAGCCACAAAAATAGAATGGTCTTTTAACTGTACTCTTTTGCCGTCAATTTTAGCAAAATTTTCGGCAGTTCCTGTTTTTCCGCATATATCAATACCCTCAACGCGTAATGCATAAGCTGTTCCTCTGTTATAAACATCAAAAAGCCCGCTTATCATAGGAGGAAAATATTTTTGATCAATGGTCGTAACGTGTTTTGTTGTAAACTTGGAATCAATTTTTTCTCCTTTTATTTTTTTAATGATATGAGGAGTGTAATAATACCCTTGATTAGCTACAGTAGCCATCATATTGGCCAATTGAATAGGAGTTGCCAAAACTTCTCCCTGACCAATTGCATTGGAAATAATTGTTTTCCCGCTATAGCCCCATCCAGGATACATTCTTTTATAGGTTTTTGAAGTCGGAATCTTTCCTCTTCTTCCTATCGGCAAATCATATCCCATAAATTCTCCTAATCCAAAACTTTTAATATGATTACTCCAAACATCAACAGCATAAGGAGTACTTTTATATTTCCCGATAGTTCTCAGATACACATTAGAGAAATAAGCATTACAAGACTTATAAATTCCAACATGCAGATTTAGCACTCCACCACCGCAATGACATCTTTGAAATCGTCCAGGAGCATAATAGAAACCATGACTGCATACAAATTTGGTTTCTTCATCGACAACTTGTTCCTGCAGCCCAACAAGACCAGTCATAATTTTAAAAGGCGATCCAGGAGGATATTCAGCCAATAAACCTCTGTCATAAAGTGGTTTTGCTATAGAATCACGATACAATTTGGTAAAATTTTTGGAACGCTGTCTTCCTACCAAAATCCCAGGATCATAAGAAGGAGCAGTAACAAGAGCTAAAATTTCCCCGGTTTTTGGCTCAATAGCAACAATTCCGCCTCTTTTGTTAACCATTAATTGCTCTCCGTATTTTTGAATCTCTGAATCAATAGTCAGATTTATATCCTCACCCTGAACAGCAATAGTATCGAATTTCCCTTCTTTGTAGGAACCTATTTCCCGGTTAAATTTGTCTTTCTGAAAATATTTTACTCCTTTTATTCCACGAAGAACTTCTTCGTAGCTTTCCTCAACCCCTTGGACACCAATCAAATCTCCGCTCTTGTAATAATGATTTTTTTCAACTTGCTTATCATTAACCTGATTGATAGAACCAAAAATATTGGCTCCATAATTTACCTCATAATCACGCAAAGAACGCTTTTGAAAATAAAAACCTTCAAATTTTCTGATTTTTTCCTGAAAAGCTGCAAACTCAGTCTTATTTAATTGTGCCAAAAATACAGAGGGCAGTCTTGGACTGTATACTTTGGCTTTTTCTATTCTTTTGATAAAATCATCTTTGGTGATATTCAATAGCTTACAAAACTCAATAGTATCTGTTTTATTTAATTCCCTCGGAATAACCATGATATCATAAGAAGGCTGATTGGCAACTAATAAAACACCATTTCTATCATAAATATAACCTCTCTCTGGATAATCATATTTGATTTTTATGGCATTATTTTCTGATTTCAGCTTAAACGAATCATCAATAATCTGCAAATAAAAGACACGTATGATTAACAAAGATGCACCAATAATAATTAAAGCTGGCAACAAGACTTTTCTCATCGTTTATTTGGCTTTATTAAGTAAATAAGAATAATACAGGTTAATATAGTAAATAGCGTGCTTAAAAGAGTTCGAAGTAAAACGTCTAATATAAAAGAGAATTGAAATGATTCTAATAGAAATAATATAATATGATGTGTGATAACTGACAATAAAACAAAGGTAAACCGCTCTGGTGTAAGTACATCATTTAGTTTAACGGTTTGATATTCATAACTAAGTCCAAATGAAAATTTAAAAAACGAAGGTCTTAAGTGTGCCAAAACAACACATGCAGTGGCATGAACACCTCCTGAATTACAAAATAAATCCATCATCAGACCAAGAAAAAAACTAGCGAGAAGAAGATTAGCTTTATTTCCGTTTACTGGATAAAGAATAATAAAAAGGATATAAGGAAACGCTCTTACATAACCTTCAAAATTCATATTATTAAAAACTAGAATTTGTAAAGCTAATAAAAGCACAAAACGAAAAATATTCACTAGTAACGTGCTATTCATCTTTTTTATGTTGGTTTTCTAAGTTTCTAATTTCTTCGCTATTACCCGATTTTATTATATATACATGACCTAAGCTGGTCATATCATTAAATAATTTTACGTTTATTCTGTAATAATGTGTTTTATCATCAGGAATGTATATCTTATCAATTGTACCAATTCCTATATTTTCTGGAAATATCACTGATTGCCCTCCTGTAACAATAGTGTCACCTCTTTTTATGGTAGCCAATCTTGGCACATCAATCAATTGTACAAAACCAGTATTTTTTCCATCCCAATTCAATGTACCAAAATGATCCGAGTTTTTAATCTTTGCGTTTATCTGTGATTTAGTATTAAGAATACTTATTACTGTTGAATAATTAGCTGAAACATCATCTATAATCCCTACAATTCCTAAACTGTTAATTACCCCCATGTCTGGTCTTACTCCAGACTTAGCACCAGCATTCAATGTTAAAAAGTTCTCATATACATTGTAGGAGTTACGAATTACTTTACATACAACAATGTCTTTCGGCAGAACTCCTTTTAAACTGTCTAAATTTGGAATTTCAGCAGAATCTTTAGTTTTAAACAGCAGACTTTTTAAATTGGCATTTTCCCTAGCCAATTCATCATTCTGTTCTCTTAGATTAAGATATTCTTCAACAGAATTTATCCTTTCATAAACACCTCCGCTCAGGAAATTGGCCGAACTGATTACTTTACTTCGGTGAAAAGAATGAGACTGTATAGTAAGCGACAACGAAATACCCAAAAGCAGCAAAAACAGTATTCTATTACTGTTTTTTATAATAAATGAAAATATTTGCTGCATTTTTTGACGGTATATTGAATGTTAGATATAAAGTAACTTCAGTAAAAAGAGGTTATATTACTTAATCAAAATGTTTTTAAACTTTGTAATGTTTTTAAGAGCCATTCCAGTGCCTCTTACAACCGCTCTCAATGGATCTTCTGCAATATAAACCGGTAAATCAGTTTTTTGAGAAATTCTTTTATCAAGACCTCTTAACATAGACCCACCGCCCGCAAGATAGATACCTGTATTGTAAATATCAGCAGCTAATTCTGGAGGTGTCTGAGATAATGTTTCCATTACAGCATCTTCAATACGCTGAATTGATTTATCCAATGCTTTTGCGATTTCTCTATAAGATACTTCTACTTGTTTCGGCTTACCTGTCAATAAATCTCTTCCTTGAACAGACATATCCTCTGGAGGAGTTTCTAAGTTTTCGATAGCAGCACCAATTTGGATTTTTATTTTTTCAGCGGTACTTTCTCCAACAAATAAGTTATGCTGCGTACGCATGTAGTACACGATATCATTTGTAAAAACATCCCCTGCAATTTTTACTGATTTATCACAAACGATTCCGCCTAATGCAATTACGGCAATTTCTGTTGTTCCTCCACCTATATCCACAATCATGTTTCCTTTTGGCTGCATGATATCGATTCCAATACCAATAGCTGCCGCCATAGGCTCATGAATCAAGTATACTTCTTTTCCATTTACTCTTTCACAAGATTCTTTTACCGCTCTCATCTCCACCTCTGTAATCCCTGAAGGAATACAGACCACCATCCTTAAAGCAGGAGTAAACATTCTTTTTTTCAATGCCGGAATGCTTTTGATAAACATATTTATCATTTTCTCCGAAGCATCAAAATCAGCAATTACACCATCTTTCAAAGGCCTGATAGTTTTAATGTTTTCATGCGTCTTCCCCTGCATCATATTGGCTTCCTTACCAACTGCAATAATTTTGCCTGATATTCTATCACGCGCAACTATAGACGGACTGTCAATTACGACTTTGTCATTGTGAATGATTAAAGTGTTTGCTGTACCAAGGTCTATCGCAATATCCTCGGTCATGAAATCAAAAAATCCCATATGCCTTTTAAGGGTTAAAAAGTTATAAATAAATTACGCACAAAGTTAAACAAATTAATGTTTAAAATGACGTGTTCCAGTAAATACCATCGCAAGATCATTTTCATTGCAATAGTTAATACTCAATTCGTCTTTGATTGATCCTCCCGGCTGAATTACTGCTGTTACTCCAGCTTCTTTTGCAAGCTGAACACAATCCGGGAAAGGGAAGAATGCATCACTGGCCATAGAAGCACCTTCTAGGCTAAACCCAAAAGATTTTGCTTTTTCAACAGCCTGCATCAAAGCATCAACTCTTGATGTCTGTCCGGTTCCTGAAGAAATTAAAGTTCCGTTTTTGGCAAAAACAATTGTGTTTGATTTAGTATTCTTACACACTTTAGAAGCAAAAATTAAGTCTTCAATTTCCTGTTCTGTCGGTGCTTTTACAGTAACGGTTTTTAAGTCCGCTTTAGTATCTGTGATATTATTTCTTTCTTGAATTAACAATCCATTCAAGCAGGTTCTCACCTGTTTTTGAGGCAGTTCCACTTCATTCTGAATCAATATAATTCTATTTTTCTTTTCCTGTAAAACAGCAATAGCTTCTGCCTCATAAGACGGAGCAATTACAACTTCACAGAATAACTTATTGATTTCATTGGCAGCTGCCAAATCAATTGTTGCATTAGCAATCAAAACTCCTCCAAAAGCAGAAGTCGGATCACAGGCCAAAGCAACATTATAAGCTTCGCTAATAGTTTCTCTTGTCGCCAATCCGCAGGCATTATTATGCTTCAAAATAGCAAATGTTGGTCCGTCATTCTTGAATTCGTTAATTAAATTCACTGCAGCATCAACATCAAGTAAGTTATTATATGACAATTCTTTTCCATGAACTTTAGTAAACATTGCATCAAAATCGCCAAAGAAGAATCCTTTTTGGTGCGGATTTTCACCATATCTTAATACTTGTCCGTTTTCTATGCTTGCTTTATAGATTGTTTCATCAGTATTGAAATAGTTAAAAATTGCTCCATCGTAATGTGAAGAAACATGAAATGCTTTAGTAGCTAATAATTTTCTGTCTGCCAATGTTGTAGCACCGTTTTGAGCAGAAATCATATCCAAAAACAAACCGTATTGATCCATAGAAGGAACAATTACAGTATCTTTAAAGTTTTTTGCAGCAGCACGAATTAATGAAATACCGCCAATATCTATTTTTTCGATTATATCTTCTTCACTTGCTCCAGAAGCAACTGTTTTTTCAAATGGGTACAAATCAACAATTACCAAATCAATCTGAGGAATATCATATTCCTTCATTTGCTGCACATCGCTTTCATTGTCCTGACGATTTAGAATACCTCCAAAAACTTTTGGGTGCAAAGTTTTCACACGTCCGCCAAGAATAGATGGGTAAGATGTAACATCTTCAACAGGTATTACAGGAATGCCTAAATTTTTAATAAATTCTTCCGTGCCTCCTGTAGAATAAAAAGTCACATTTTGTTCGTGTAATTTTCTAACAATTGGCTCAAGACCATCTTTTGAAAAGACTGAAATTAATGCAGATTGGATTGTTTTTGCTGTGTTCATTTAGTAGTTATAATTTTAAAGTGCAAAAATAGTTTTTTTTGATAATATAATTCAATAAAAAAGATGTAACAATCTCTTAAAATATCATACCTATTGTTAAATGTATTTTTTTAGGTTTTTGAAACCGCCGGGACGAAATTTCTTCTTGTTAAAATACAAAAAACAGTTCCTGGCGATGTAATTTTAAATACTTTTCAAAAGAAATAAAAAGATAGAACTTTACAGTAATACAAATTTTAAAAATATGCTAGTTTACTTACGGTTATTAAAAGAAAGTTTCGGTTTTGCCATGAATGCACTGCGGAGCAATAAATTAAGAACATTTCTTTCTTTATTAGGGGTAACCATTGGAATATTTTCAATAATAGCAGTACTTGCTGCAGTTGATTCTTTGGATAAAAAAATCTCAAAAGATCTGAGCAGCATGGACAAAAACACAATTTATTTATTAAAATTCCCTTTTGGCCCATCTGACATCCCGCAGTGGAAAAGAGAGCAGTTTCCTAATGTAAAATATTCCGAATACATTTATCTGAAAGATGCAATGACACATACTGATGAATTGGGATACCGCATATTTACCAGAAGCGAATCAATAAAATACGGCTCAAACATTGTAAGTGCTGTACAGATACTGCCAGTTTCACATGAATTTATTGACATAGAAGGACTAAAATTTGAAGAAGGAAGATTTTATAATGAGTCCGAAGCAAATTCTGGAGCTGCAGTCATTGTTTTAGGAGACGATATTGCAAAATCACTTTTTGAAGATACTGAAGCAATTGGAAAAAACGTAAGATTATACGGCCAGCGGTTTACCGTTATTGGAGTGTTAAAAAAAGAAGGATCTACATTTGGAGGAAGTAATGACTCCGCAGCTTACATCCCTGTTAATTTTGTCCGAAAACTGTATGGCGACAACAATCCTAATTTAACGAATGTGATCATATTCAAACCAGAAAAAGGAGTGGACATAGAAGAATACAAAGGTGAAATTTCTCAAAAACTTCGAAATTTCAGAGGATTGAAAGCGGGAGAAATTGATGATTTTTTCATTAATGTTTTTGCTGGTTTTTTGGATTTTATAGATGAGATTTTAGGCTCACTCCGTATAGGAGGAATTTTTATAAGTTTCTTTTCTTTCTTAGTAGGCGGTTTTGGCGTTGCCAATATTATGTTTGTTTCTGTAAAAGAACGCACCAATTTAATAGGAATCCAGAAATCATTAGGCGCTAAGAACCGATTCATTTTATTCCAGTTTTTATTCGAAGCTATTATTCTTTGCGTAATTGGCGGATTAATAGGTCTTTTCATGGTCTGGATTGTATCTATAGTTCTTACCAAGGCATTAGATTTTGAATTCATCCTAAGCTTCTGGAACATACTGATAGGTTCGGGACTATCAATTATTGTAGGAGTTGTGTCCGGGATTATCCCAGCGATTGCAGCTTCTAAGCTAGATCCAGTAGAAGCTATCAGGACTGGAATGTAAAATTATTCTCATTCATTATATTATTGTTATTTAAGTGTAAATTTGGAGAGCGATGAATATTTAGTTAGTTTTGGATATAGAATCCAATTAATTAAATTTTTTATAAATGAGCTTTATTTTAAAAAATGTAGATATAGTTGACTCTATTAGTAGAGAGGATTTTAAAAAAAACTATTTAAACAAAAAGAAACCTCTAATCATAAAAGGTCTGACAAAAGATTGGCCAGCCCGAGATAAATGGTCAATCGATTATTTCAAAGAAATAGCTGGAGATATTGAAGTGAAACTTGTGGACAATTCCAAGGCTCATCCTGCCAAAATAATCAATGCATCGATTGCCAGCATGAAATTTGGCGAATATTTGGATTTAATTAAAAGAGAGCCTACAGATCTGCGTATATTTTTCTTTAATCTTTTCAAGCACATACCAGAATTAGTCAATGATGTAAAAGTTCCCAAGGATTTAATGGGAGGTTTTATAGAAAGTATGCCGGCCATGTTTTTTGGAGGATCCAAAGCCATTACTTTTTTACATTACGATATTGATCTGCCTCATCTTTTTCACACACATTTTGGAGGCCGAAAACATATTATACTATTCGATTATAAGTGGAAAAAACGACTTTATTGTATCCCCAATACTACTTATGCCTTAGAAGATTATGATGTTGCCAATCCGGATTTTGAAAAATTCCCAGCCCTAAAAGGAGTTGAAGGTTATGAGGTTTTTCTGGAACATGGCGATACTTTATTTATGCCGACTGGAATGTGGCACTGGATGCGCTATATTGACGGCTCTTTCTCCTTGACGCTTCGTGCTTGGGACCAATCAATTACCAGAAAAGCCGCCAGTGTCTGGAGCTTATTCATGCATGGTGCTGTTGATAGTGCTATAAAAGTAATTTTCAGTGAACGATATGCCAAATGGCGTAAAAAATTAGCTTTTAAAATTGCCGAAAAAGAATTAAACAAGAACAGACCGAAATAAGCTTCAAAGTCTTTGAATTTCTAAGTTTCTGAGATTTTATTATTTTGGAAATTTGATTTTTGTCTTGTCCCATTGAATGCTTCCTGAATAATAAGTCTTATTGTTTCTCTTATAAAAAATAACAGTATCTTCTTCTTGTGTTGTCCGTCTAATAGCTATAAAATCACGATCTTTTTTGAAAATTTTTAAAGCTTTATATAAATCAAAAAAGATTTCAGAATCTATTGTATCAGAATTTGACGCAATAAAAGTTGCATTTCTAAAGTCATCGTTATAATTCAACTTTATAAAATCAAAAATATTTTTATTTGAAATTTCAATTAAATCTCGAGGATTTAAATCCGCAAAATAAGGAATTGTATCTGCTGTCACTGTTCCGCAAACAAATCCTACCCCTTTGTTTTTCATATAATATGCTGTAGTATCAGAATTAATGATAAATGTATCTGTTCCATAAAACAACCAACCAGGAATAGGCGGAGGAGGAGGAATTATATAATTACCTTTAATTCTCTCTTTATTCTCTTTAGAGATTATATAAGAAATGTTTTTCTGTTCGCTTTCTTCCTTTTTACAATTAAAAAAAAGCAAACAAATCAGTAAAACAGTAAAAATTCTCGCCATAAACTAAATGATTTAAAATAAAGATGTAAAAAAAACCCAAGAAAAATTTTCTTGGGTTTTTGTGTTTTAGAAAACTCGTAAATTATCTAATAGGATTGTTTTGAATCAAATCAAGATATAAATTGATCTTATCTTTCAATTCTTTTCTTGGTGTTATAAAATCTAAGAAACCATGTTCAAGAAGAAACTCAGCAGTTTGAAATCCTTCTGGTAAATCTTTACCAGTAGTATCTCTTACTACACGCGGACCCGCAAAACCAATTAAGGCTCCTGGTTCAGAAATATTGATATCTCCCAGCATTGCATATGAAGCTGTTGTCCCTCCAGTTGTTGGATCAGTACAAAGTGAAATATACGGTAATTTAGCTTCGGCCAGCTGTGCCAACTTTACAGATGTTTTTGCTAACTGCATCAAAGAATATGCCGCTTCCATCATTCTGGCTCCACCTGATTTAGAAATCATCACAAAAGGAAGTCTGTTTTTGATTGCATGATCAATTCCTCTTGCAATTTTTTCTCCAACAACTGCTCCCATAGACCCGCCAATGAAGGCAAAATCCATACAGCAGATTACAACTTCTTTTCCTTTGGATTTTCCAACTCCGGTACGCACAGCGTCTTTTAGCTGGGTTTTGTCCATCACCTCTTTTAATCTTTCTGAATATTTTTTGGTGTCAACAAAATGCAATGGATCTTTGGAAGTCATATTTTTGTCTAATTCAACAAACTCATTGTTGTCAAATAAAATATCAAAATAGGCTTCACTCCCAATTCTAACATGAAAACCATCTTCGGGACTTACAAATAGATTACGTGCTAATTCTTCAGCATCAATAATTTTCCCTGTAGGTGATTTGTACCAAAGCCCTTTTGGGATATCCATTTTGTCTTCAGTCGCCGTAGTGATTCCTTTTTCTTTTCTTTTAAACCAAGCCATTTTTTTTGTAATTATGAATTATAAATTATGAATTATGAGTTGGACCCATAATTCATAATTGGTAATTTGAAATTTGAAATTTACAATGTATTCACATTGTTCAGGTCAGCAAAAGCCTGCTCAAGTCTTGCTGTGAAAGTTACTTCACCTTCACGAAGCCATTTTCTTGGATCGTAGAATTTTTTGTTTGGAGCATCTGCACCAGTTGGGTTTCCAATTTGAGTTTTTAAGTAATCAATATTGTTCACCATAAAATCACGGATACCTTCAGTAAATGCAAACTGCAAATCAGTATCGATATTCATTTTTATAACGCCATAGCTGATTCCTTCTCTGATTTCTTCTAGTGTAGAACCAGATCCTCCGTGGAAAACAAAATCAACTGGGTTTGAACCTGTTTTGAATTTATCCTGAACGTAATCTTGAGAATTTTTCAAGATTTTTGGAGTTAATTTTACGTTTCCTGGTTTGTAAACTCCGTGAACATTTCCAAAAGCTGCTGCAATTGTAAATCTTGGACTCACTTTTGATAATTCTTCGTAAGCATATGCTACTTCTTCTGGCTGTGTGTATAATTTTGAACTGTCAACATCAGAATTGTCAACACCGTCTTCTTCACCACCTGTAATTCCAAGTTCGATTTCAAGTGTCATTCCCATTTTGCTCATTCTCTCTAAATATCCTTTACAGATTTCGATGTTCTCTTCGATAGGCTCTTCAGATAAATCAATCATGTGTGAAGAGAATAAAGGTTTACCAGTAGCTGCAAAATGTGCTTCTGAAGCGTCTAATAACCCATCAATCCATGGTAATAATTTTTTTGCACAATGGTCAGTATGCAAAATAACAGTTGCACCGTAAGCTTCTGCCAATGTATGTATGTGTTTTGCTCCAGCAATACCACCTGCAATAGCTGCTTTTTCACCAGCATTAGAAAGTCCTTTTCCTGCATTGAATTGCGCACCTCCATTTGAAAATTGAATAATAACTGGGGCATTTAGTTTTGCAGCAGTTTCCAGTACTCCATTAATTGTGTCAGATCCTATAACATTTACTGCAGGAAGGGCAAAGCCTTTTTCTTTTGCATATCTAAATATTTCCTGAACTTGGTCTCCTGTAGCTACTCCGGGTTTAATATTGTGTGCCATTGTAATTTTCTTTTAATTGTTTTTTTAGTTTTTAGATTATAATTTGCAAAAATAAGAATTAATTAGCACTTAAAAAGGGTAATTGATACCAAAATTAAATACAGAATTTGCAAAATTATATTGTGTAAACCATCTTTCCCCAGTTTCCTTGGCTGGATTGTAGGTTTTAAATCCTAAATCTATCCTAACAACGAAGAAACTCACATCATATCGGAGACCAAATCCTGTTCCTACAGCGATTTCGCTCAAGTCTTTTACACTGCTAAACTTTGCCGCTTCATATGTAACTGCATCCAAAACGTTCCAAATATTCCCCGCATCTGCAAAAAAAGCTCCTCCCCATTTGCCAGCAATTGGAAAACGATATTCGCTGCTAAAAGCAATTTTCATGTTGGCTTCATTAAAATCATTAGAAAAGGAACTACTCCCTGGTCCAAGATTGTAAGGCTGCCATGCTCTGTTGTCATTTGATCCTCCTGCAAAGTAACTTTTTGTAAACGGGATTGTATTTGAGTTCCCGTATGGGATAGCAATTCCAAAAAAACTGCGCATGGCAAAGATGCCCGTTTTACCAACACTCCAATGTTTTATGAAATCAAATTCCGTTTTTATATACTCAGAATATTCTAAATTAAAAAGCTCATAATTTCCGTTCTGGTTTTTAGGAATATTTCCAATTGCAGATATTGCTGACAATATAGTACCCGCAGATTCTATTTTTGTTCTGAAAGTATAAAAATCATTGTCCTGCAAATCCTTTCGGCTTGTTTTTGTAAAATTAAAATTAGTTGCCAGTATAAAATCATTATCAGTAAGTCTTACTCGCTGCTGTTCAATACTGTTTACATTTTGAAATTCAGTATCATTTGGTGTCAGCGCTGTCTTGAGTGTTAAAACATCATTTGTAAAACCTGTTGTTCCATTCTCTATAATTAAATTGCCGCTGGTGTCCACATTGAGCGGATTTACATTATAGGTTTTTCCAATACTATTTATAGCATCATAAGAACTGGTATAAACATGAAAATAATTACTAGGATTCAGATTGCGGACAAACTGAAAATTTAAAAGATCCAAACGCGTGGTTGTATTTTTTTTTGGAGTCCAATTGTACGAAAAAGATCCTGTAAAGTTTTCCTTGTCCAGTCCAATATTGGTTTGTTTGGAAAGCCCCAGACTAATCACTGTAGAAGGAATCATGCTTTTTGGGATTATTTTTTCGGTTTTGACTGGAAATAACACCCGAGGGAAATTCAATTTTGCATCTACACCATATTCAGACACATTAAAAAAACTATCATTAGAATTAGCAATATCGTTTGATGCTCCAATATTACCTCTAGCCGAAAGTTCTAATGTTTCGGCGCCATTAAATACATTCCGCACTGTCTCTGTAATACTTCCTGTAATACCAAAATCTTCAATATTAGAATGTGTAAAATCTAAAGTATAGCCAAAGCTGAATTTTTTTCGGGGAGTTAAATAAACTTTAGCAATCAAAGACTGTGCTGTTATATCTTTTTTATCAATTTCATATTGGATAACTGGATAATTAAAGGTTTTTAAATTATTCAAATATCTGGTAGACAAAACAGTTTTGGTATCAGTAAACACATCTCCTTTGGTGATAAATATAGCATCGGTTATGGCGTGCGGCGTATACTTTATTTTTTCAAAACCGTATAAAGTCATATTATTATATGTCACACTATCCTTAACAGCTTTATTGTGATTTGCTGTCGAGTAGTCTGTGAAAATTTTAATTCCGCTGATTTTGTATATTTTAAAGGGCTCCGTTTTCGTCGAATCGTTTTCTTGGTACGAATAATTTTCAACATTTAAAACCACTGTTGCTTTGTTTTTTTTATTGATAGTATCTATATCGAAATTGATATAATTGGGCTGAAAACGATAAGCTCCATGATTTCTAAAATAAGTACTGATATAATTTTTTTCATTTTCAAAATCTTCAGTTTTGTATTGATTTCCAGGAATCAATGCCGATTTTACACCTTGATAAAGTGAATCTAAAGCAGGCGTTTTTATTTTGGTCTTTACAGAATCAATAAAATAAGGATTTCCAGTAGCCAAATAGTACTTTATCTGAGCTTTTTTAGGAGTCAGAGAATCTAGTTTGTATGACGCTTTAATATCAAAATAACCGTTATTAAAATAATAACTTTTGAGCCTTGTAAGTGATTTTATAGCTTTTAAAGTATCTGCTATTACTGGTGCTTCTCCCGTTTCTTTTAAAAAATTGTGAATCCCAAGATACCAAAACGAATGTCGAAGTCCCTCAATCTGTTTTACCGAAAGCCATTTAACCTCTCTGTCGTATTTTTTTTTATTATTTAAATATTTCAGATTAAAAGTAGAATCAGGATTAGGATTTGCCAGATTGTAGATGTTCAGCAGCATTCGATATCCTAATATATCACTGTTAGGCTGCTGATATAACTGATCATAAATAGTCTGGTTTTTGAGTAATTTATCATTCTCAAAAATTTCGTTTTTTACAAGGAGCTGTTTTCTGGCAGGAACTCTTTTTTCTGAATTACAAGCATAGAAAAAAACACTAATTAGAATAAATGCTGCTATTTTTGCCACATTCTTTTTCTCCTTAAAAAGTATAGACCGCCTTACATCTTTGGCAAAACTATTTTTTATTTTAAAGAAAAAAAAACATTTATTCATGTGGGAATTCGTGTTATAGTATATTTAATTCAAAAATACATCTTTTATGCTTAGTAAAAACCAAATAAAACTTATATCTAGTCTGCAGCAAAAAAAATATCGTTTTGCTAATCAGCTGTTTTTTGCTGAGGGTGTAAAAGTAATTCAAGAATTAGTAAAATCAAATTTTGAACTGGAACATCTTTACACAATCAAAGAAGATTTCAAAGAAATTTCTTCTCACAGCAAGACACTCATCTCTGAAAATGAACTGAACAAAATAAGCGCCTTAACTACTCCAAATACGTGTTTGGCAGTGTTCAAAATTCCTGTTGAAAACAAAATAACTGAATCCGGACTCGTGCTTGCTCTAGACTCTGTCCGTGACCCTGGCAATATGGGAACGATTCTTAGGCTGTGCGATTGGTTTGGAATTCAGCAGTTAGTGTGTTCAAAAGAAACAGTTGATATTTATAACCCAAAAGTAGTTCAGGCAACTATGGGCTCAATTACTAGAGTAAACGTTAATTATGTCGATTTAGTTTCTTTTCTTGAAAAAACTAAACTGCCTGTCTTTGGAACCTTTATGGACAGTGAAAATATTTACACAACAGCTTTACCTCAGGAAGGTATTATTGTTATGGGAAATGAAGCAAACGGCATCTCTGAAAGCATAGAAAAACTGATTGCAAAAAGAATCACCATTCCTCGTTTTGGAGAACTCCAAATCACCGAAAGTTTGAATGTAGCTACAGCAACTGCCATTATTTTAAGCGAATTCAGGAGACAGGGTTTGAATTAAAATTTCCAGTCTGGTTCGGTAATAATTATAAATAAATGCAGAAATACCCAATGCTTATCTTTAGCCCTGATTTCTCAATTACTAAAAAAGCTTTTTCTGTTACTCAAAAAAACAATAATTGAATTGATCCTAATGAAAGGTGAAATTAATTAAAATTGCTCTCGATTTCATAGATTCTATATTGCCGGTCCAAGGGCTGTTTGGATTTTTATCCCGAATTAATTCATCTGAAAATCCAAATTGTCCTCTAAGGGAAGGCGAGAATATAAAATACTCTGAAAAAATATCAATTCCAATTCCCAATTCATAATTGGTTGTCCAGGTCTTTACTCTAAACCGCTCTTCGAGATTGTCATCTGGGGATTTTGCATTGCTCGACAAATTTAAATTTGCAGATACTCCCCCCAGTAAATAAGGTCTTATATTTCCAGTTCTAAGGGCTGAAAATTTTAGCAGTAACGGAAAATTAACATAGGTGCTGTTTACCTTTCTTATTGCATCATTCGGAGTGTCAAAAGCTGCGTTTGAAGGATAATGCAGAGTTCTGTCTGAATAATAGAGACCTGGTTCAAACCTTAAGTCTAAATATTCCTGAAGCCTGAAGTTTGTCACAAGTCCTACATTGAAACCTCCCGATTTATCCACCTGCACATCAGGACCTACAGTTTTATAATCAATTTTAAAATCATAAGAATTGAATCCTAAGAAAAAACCAAAATAGAGTCTCTTCTTTTGCCAATTTTCTAAATTAATTATCGGATCCTTACTAAAAATTCCTTTAGAATTTTGAGAGTTCCCTTTTACAGCAATACACAATAAAATTAAAACAATTATTTTTTTCATATTTGTGCTGAATATTTATGCTGAATGTTTCAGCATTATTTTTTGGAAGCAGAATAAATAGTTGCAACGCCAAATGTCTGAGGCAATGCGTTCACCATTATAAACCCAGTTTTTCTCAAAATATTGTTTAAAGCCTCACCATAAGGAAAAGCAGCCGCAGATTCAGATAAATATCCATAAGCTGCATTGTCTTTTGAGAAAACTTTTCCGATTAGAGGCAAAATGTTTTTACTGTAAAAATTGTATCCTTGTTTATATGGTGTCTTATCAGGCACGGATGTTTCCAGAATAACAAATATTCCGCCAGGCTTTAATACCCTGAGGATTTCTGTAAGACCTGTTTCAAGATGTTCAAAATTCCTAACACCAAACGCAACCGTTATTGCATCAAAATAATTGTCCTCAAAAGGCATATTCTCTGAGTCTCCCAATACCATTTCGATAGTTTGTGAGAGATTTTTTTCTTGAATTTTTTTAGTCCCTATCTCAAGCATTCCTGCAGAGATATCAAGACCAATAATTTTTTTTGCTTTGGTTTGTGACATTAAAATAGCAAGATCACCAGTTCCTGTAGCAATATCTAATATAGTCTGAGGGTTAGTTTCTGAAACTAATTTCAAAACTTTTTTTCTCCATTTAACGTCTATTCCAAACGAAATTACGCGGTTTAGACTGTCATAGTTGCCAGAAATTGTATCAAACATTTGGGCAACTTGTTCTTTTTTACTGAGAGAAGAATCTTTATATGGGGTAATTTCTTTTGGCATTTTTTTAATTTCTACAAATATAAACAAACTGTGTAAACTATAAATGTGTTTTTTTTACTGTACAGAATTTTATTCTATACGAAATTGCCTATGTAATTTTAAATCAGTTACAAATTATCAAAACAAAAATAATTGAAATATCACCAAAAGTGGGTATTGTGGATACTGATTTTATTACTGATGTTTGTACTTTAAATTTAAATGTTTTATAAATGATTAGACGGGAACTAATGGCCCAAACCAAATGGATTCTTCTTGCGCTGTTTATCTCATTTGTTCTTGTACTGTTTTTTGAAGGTACTGTCAGCAGTGGCTGTATTATTTTAAAAGCGCAAAATACGTTCTTAGGATTAAATTTGTTTTTGGAAATTTTAATTTTCTTCACCTTTAGTACCTTCGTGGTATTTGGTACTAAAGGTTTTTTTGAGTTGTACTCTCAAAAATTATCAAATTATATTGTCCTCGTCTCGGGGATAATATTGATATTTGTGATTTGTATATTATGTTATCAAATCGTAGTACAGGAATAGGTCATTCCGCTAATCATTTTAAAAAAAGCATTCTAGTCATAGGATGCTTTTTTATTTCAAAAAAAAACACCTGCAAAATAATTTACAAGTGTTTAATTAGTTTAATAATCTCTGTCGCATTTATCTTTTAACTAATTTCCCTTTTTTATCGATAGGAATATTGGTTTTGACAATTGATTTTGGCTGTAGATCATTCAAAATATTTAAAGCTTCTTCAACATAAATGTCTTTCGATAAATTTTCATGCCATTTTTCTCTTTTTTCTTTTAGAATAGGATCTTTACTTATTGCTTCTAATTCATATGGCAATGAATTAAAATTTAAATTATTTTTATAATCAGCGATTGGTTTAAATTTTTTGGCCGTTTCTTCAGTCAAATTTTGGGCAATTTTAAATTTATCGATATTCAGGCTGTACTCTTTTTCAGCGCTTCTGCTGTCAATCCATTTTGCGTTTTCTTCGATTAATTTAAATTGAACATTATTTTCAATTCTCTTTTTGCTATTGATAACAGCTTCATCAAATCTTGAAGTGCTGTCCCAAACTTTATAAACAGCTGAATCTATTTTATCCCAAGTCAAAGCATTCGCTTCATCACGTTCCCCCTTTTTTAAATAAGCATAACGATCCGGCATTACCACGTCACTGCTTACTCCCTCTAATTGAGTAGAACCGCCGTTGATTCTATAAAATTTTTGAATAGTTGTCTTTAAAGCTCCAAAATCTCCGTAAATATTATTCTTAATATATTGATTCAGGCCGATTACTCTTTGAACGGTTCCTTTACCAAAGGTTTGTTTACTGCCGACTATTATCCCGCGTTTATAATCCTGAACTGCTGCTGCCAATATCTCAGAAGCAGAAGCAGAGAATTCATTTACCATAATTACCAAGGGACCGTCCCATTCTATTTTTTTATCAGTATCATACAGAATTTCTTTTTTTAAAGCTGACCTAACCTGAACTATGGGTCCTTCCTCTATAAATAAACCTGCAATTTTTACAGCTGTTTCCAATGAACCTCCGCCATCGTCACGTACGTCAAGAACAATTCCTTTCACGCCAGCTGTTTTTAAACGATCTACTTCCTGAGCCATATCTTTAGCGGCGTCTCTTCCCTTTCCGTCTTTGTTTTCGAAATCGACATAAAATTTAGGCAGATAAATAATGCCGTATTTTAGACCGTTTTTCTCAATAACACTTGATTTTACATACGTTTCTTCAATTTCAACAATGTCTCTAATGATTGGAATAATTTGAATCGTACCATCTGCTTTTTTTACAGTAAGACGGACTTCGGAACCTTTTGGACCTTTAATTTTTTTTATAACATCTGGCAGACGCATACCTACAATATCTAAAGCAACGCCATTTGACTGAGCTACTTTAATAATTAAATCTCCTTTCTCCAATAGTTTCCCTCTCCATGCCGGACCTCCAGAAATAAGCTCTAAGACTTCAATGTAATCGTTCTTCTTTTGTAATTGAGCACCAATACCTTCAAATTTACCGCTTATGCTTACATCAAATTTTTCTTTTTCTTCTGGAGCAAAATAAGTAGTATGAGGATCGAATCCCGACATAATAGAATTAATATACAATGCAAACCAATCCTCTCTTTTTAATTCATTCATAGATCCAAAAGATTCATTCAATGACTTCATAGAACTTTCTCTTGTCTCTGCTTCCAGAACGGCATCCGTTTTTATTATATATTTTGAATCCTTTAACTTCTTTTCGTTTTCCAATTTTTTCTTGTCTGTAAAAGAGGAAAGCGTAGATAATTTAATTTGTTTTCTCCATTTTTCTTTTAATTCTATATTATTTTTAGCATATGGTGCCTTATCATAATCGACATTAAAACTCTCTTCAATTTTATAATCAAAAGGAGTGTTTAATATTTCTTTATATATTTTATTTCCCTCGCCCTTACGAAGCATCAAACGGTCATAAGTCAGATTAAAGAAAGTCAGATCTTTGTTCATTAACTGATCATCCAGCTCCAGTTCGTATTTAGAAAACTCTATTATATCCGACTGCAGGAAAAAACGTTTGGACGGATCCAAAGCTTTTATATACTCGCCATAAACTCCTTTTGAAAAATTATCATCAATAGCTGCAGGACTATAGTGCCCTTTGTTTATTACAAACATCAATACCTCCATCAGCAGTTTATCTTTATCGGGATCAATTGCTTTTTTGGAATTGTTTAAATCACTTGTAAATGCATATAGGCTGACCGAAAGGCATACTACAGCTATGAGTTTTTTGTAATTTTTCTTCATATAAAACCTTTTATTTTTGACTCCCAACAGCACTTGGAACTAGATAAATTCACTTATAAATACTAGCATCTATACTGTTTTATTAATATGTTTTTAGATAAAACTAAAATATTTCTTTTAAAAAAACACATTATAATAACAGCTTCTTAATTTTTAAATCTCAAAAATATTTCGCTAAAGATATAAATTAGTTTTTCTAACTTAAAAAAATCAATCAAACGAAAGACCGTTTATTCTATTATTTAACATTTATCACTTCTATTAACAAAAAAAAACGCTCCAAAAATTGAAGCGCTTTCTATTATTATAAAATAATTTAAATTTATGATTTAACCAGCTTTCCTTTTTTATCACCAGGAATACTGGTTTTTACAATTGCTTTTGGCTGTAAATCTTCCAAAACATTTAAAGCTTCTTCAACATAAATGTCTTTTGACAGACTTTCGTGCCATCTATCTCTTTTTTCTTTCAGAACTGGATCTTTGCTAAATCCTTCTAATTCATATGGCAATGAAGTGAATTTTAAATTGTTTTGATAATCAATAATAGGTTTAAACTTTTTAGCAGCTTCCTCTATTTGATTTTGAGCTACTTTAAATTTATCTGCATTCAAGCTGTAAGTATTCTCATGGCTTCTGCTATCGATCCATTTTGCATTTTCTTCAATCAATTGAAATTGAATATTTTTCTCAATTCTTTGTTTACTATTAGCAACCGCCTGATCAAATTTTGAATTTTTATCCCATACCGTATATGGAGCTGGATCAATTTTGTCCCATTTCATTGCGTTCTCCTCATCACGTTCACCCATTTTTAAATATGCATAACGATCCGGCATAACTACATCGCTGCTTACTCCTTCTAATTGTGTTGAACCTCCATTAATTCTGTAAAATTTCTGAGTGGTTGTTTTCAGCGCACCTAAATCTCCTGTAGAATTATTACGTACAAATTGATTCAAATCTATCACGTTTTGAACAGTTCCTTTACCATAAGTCTGTTTACTTCCAATGATAATTCCTCTTTTATAATCCTGAATAGCTGCAGCCAAAATCTCTGAAGCAGAAGCAGAAAATTCATTTACCATGATTACCAATGGACCATCCCACTCGATTTTTTTATCCGTATCATACAGAATCTCTTTTTTCTTTCCTGCTGATTTTATTTGAACAATTGGCCCCTGCTCAATAAACAAGCCTGCAATATCAACAACAGTAGACAAAGATCCTCCGCCATCATCGCGAACATCAAGAGCAATACCTTTCACGCCTGCTTTTTTCAATCTGTCGACCTCAAGTGCAATGTCTTTACCAGCATCTCTGCCGTCTTTGTTTTCAAAATCGATATAAAATTTAGGAAGATAAATTACTCCGTATTTGTTACCATTCTTTTCAACCACACTTGATTTCGCATACGTTTCTTCAATCTCAACAATATCGCGTATTATAGATATAATCTGAATAGTTCCATCAACTTTTTTAACTGTCAGACGAACTTCAGAACCTTTTGGCCCTTTAATTTTTTTAACAACATCATCCAGACGCATTCCAACCACATCAACCGGCACACCATTACCCTGAGCGACTTTCATTACTAAATCTCCTGCTTCCAGCTGTTTTCCTCTCCAAGCCGGCCCGCCTGATATTAATTCTGAAATTTCAGTGTAATCATTTTTCTTTTGCAGTCTGGCACCAATTCCTTCAAGTTTACCGCTCATGCTCACGTCAAATCTTTCCTTTTCTTCTGGAGCAAAATAAGTAGTATGTGGGTCAAAACGAGACATAATTGAATTGATATATAATGTAAACCAATCGTCTCTTTTTAATTCATTCATAAACCCAAAAGAATCATTCAATGAAGTCAAAGAACTCTCTCTGGTTTCTGCTTCTAAAGCTGCATCACTTTTTTCTACATATTTTGGATCTTTCAATTTCTTATCCTCTTCCAGTTTTTTCTTATCTGTAAAAGACGAAAGAGTAGATAATTTAATTTGTTTTCTCCATTTTTCTTTTAGTTCAGTGCTGTTTTTAGCATATGGCGCTTTATCATAATCCACATTGAAATCTTCATCAACACTATAGTCAAAAGGTTTGCTTAAGATATCTTTAAATATTTTTTTGCTTTCATCCATACGAAGCATTAAACGATCATATGTAAGATTAAAAAAGGTTAAATCTTTATTATTCAATTGATCATCTAATTCCAATTCGAATTTGGAAAACTCATTAATATCTGACTGCAGGAAAAAACGTTTGGACGGATCCAATGCTGCAATATAATCTTTGTAGACTCCTTTTGAAAAATCATCATCAACAATAGCAGGATTATAATGCCCTTTCTCAATTACAAAAGTTAATAATTCCAAAAGCAGTTTGTCTCTATCCGGATCTATAGCTTTTCTAGAATTAATATTAAACGCAAATAAGGTAACCGATAGGCATACCACTGCTATAAGTATTTTATAATTTCTTTTCATAAAGCTTACAATAGAATTCATCAATTTTTTTAAACTAAGTTACGTTAAAAACCATGCCAACCCCTTACAATACTACATAATTTTTTGTTAAAGGTATAAAATAGATTTTTTCTCTTTCTTCAAATTTGGCACAAAAATATATTTTATTTGTTCGCAATATAAGATTTTGTGTTAGTACATTTGTTTTCAAATACAATTTTTATCAAAAAATTATTCTTTTTAACATCCCTCCAATGAAAAATGAAAGGCCTTTAATACTAATAACAAATGACGACGGAGTCGCTGCTCCCGGAATAAGAACTTTAATCGAAGTAATGGCCGAAATAGGCGACATTATTGTTGTCGCTCCAGACAAACCTCAAAGCGCTATGGGTCATGCCATCACAATAAACGACACTTTACATCTCAATCAAATTTCCAAAGACACTGATGCAATTACTGAATACAGCTGCTCCGGCACACCTGTCGATTGTGTAAAAATTGCAGTACACGAAATTCTAAAACAAAAACCGGATTTATGCGTTTCGGGTATCAATCATGGCTCCAATTCGTCAATAAACGTTATCTATTCCGGAACGATGAGTGCCGCCGTCGAAGCAGGAATAGAAGGTATTCAGGCGATTGGCTTTTCTTTATTGGATTATGACTGGAATGCCGACTTTACACAAATCAAATCCTACATCAAAACAATTACACTAGAAGTTTTGAAGAATAAACTGCCAGAAGGTGTCATCTTGAATGTGAATTTTCCAAAATTAAAGGAAAAAGAAATCAAGGGAATCAAAATCTGCCGTCAGGCGAATGCCATCTGGACCGAAAAATTCGACAAACGCCAAACCCCGCAGGGCAAAGACTATTACTGGCTGACTGGAGAATTTGTCAATCAGGACAAAGGGGAAGACACTGATGAATGGGCACTGCAAAACGGATTTATTTCCATAGTTCCTGTACAATTTGACTTAACGGCACACTACGCCATACAAAACCTGACCAATAGAGACTGGATTAAATAAAAGAGACTAAAATGAATAAAAAAGATTTACTCATCGGATTTATAATAGGAATTGCAGCTTCCTTTCTGGGAATGTTTCTCTACATCACGCTTGTAACCCACTCGGATTTTACAGCCGGAATTCAATCCATGAAAAGAGAAGGCCACCTCGGAAAAATAGTAACTCTCGGTTCCATACTTGATTTAATTGCCTTTGGCATATTACTGAAAATGAATAAAGAACTTATGGCAAGAGGTGTCGTTTTGGCAGTTATTATCCTGACCATTGTTACTCTGTTTCTTTAACCATAAAACCGCTAAGACGCTAAGTTTCTGAGATGCTAATGAAAAATCTTAGAAACTTAGTATATTCGTACTTTCTTTGTTTACCAAAAAAATAAAAAATGAAATACTACATTATTGCAGGAGAAGCTTCAGGAGACTTACACGGTTCCAATTTAATGAAAGCTCTTTACGAAGAAGACCCAAATGCCGATATCCGTTTTTGGGGTGGCGACTTGATGCAGAATGCAGGCGGAACATTGGTAAAACACTATCGCGATTTGGCTTTTATGGGTTTTGTTGAAGTGCTTTTCAACTTGAAAACCATTTTAAACAACATCACTATCTGCAAAAATGATATTACTCAGTTCAAACCGGACGTCATTATTTACATTGATTATCCTGGTTTCAACATGCGGATTGCCAAATGGGCCAAAGAAATTGGACACAAAAACCATTACTATATTTCTCCCCAAATCTGGGCTTGGAAAGAAAACCGAATCAAAGCAATTAAACACGACGTAGACAAAATGTACGTGATTTTACCTTTTGAAAAAGACTTTTACGAAGTTAAACACAAATTTCCGGTTGAGTTTGTCGGTCATCCCTTAATTGATGCCATCCACAATCAATCGAGTATTGATGCCAATGTTTTCAGAGCCGAAAATCATTTATCCGAAAAACCAATCATCGCCATTTTGCCGGGAAGCCGCAAGCAGGAAATCAGCAAAATGCTGTCGGTAATGCTAAGTATTGTCAAGGATTTTCCAGATTATCAATTTGTGATTGCAGGAGCGCCAAGTCAGGAATTATCATTTTACCAGCAATTCATATCAGGCGAAAACATAAAATTTGTTTCCAATAAAACCTATGCTTTATTGCGCAACGCTACAGCCGCACTGGTAACTTCAGGGACGGCTACGCTTGAAACGGCACTTTTTAAAGTTCCCGAAGTCGTTTGCTACAAAGGCAGCTGGGCTTCCTACCAAATCGCCAAACGCATCATCACGCTGAAATACATTTCGCTTGTCAACCTAATCATGGACCAAGAAGTGGTAACCGAATTAATTCAGGACGACTGCTCAAGCAAACGCATCCGCGAAGAATTAACCAAAATCCTCGAACCCAATTACCGCAAAACCCTGCTCGAAAACTACGATCTGCTCGAAGAAAAATTGGGCGGAATTGGTGCGAGCAAAAAAACGGCGCATTTGATTGTTGATTCAATAAAATAACTCTCATTTTGGAGCGCCTCCGTAAAGAAAAGAAGCCTAAATCATCCCAAATACAAAATCAGCTTTCACACAAATCTCTTGTAGCATGTATGGCCGTTTCACAACTTAAAAAATAAGTAGTATTGGTCAAAAAATGCAAAACGTTTAAATTGATTTCTAACATATTGCGAATTTAATATTTGTTAAAAGTAGTTAAAATTAAACAAAGAGTTAGTTGTGCAACTGCCACAAGTGTTATGCGATCGGCTACTTTTTTATTCTATTTATTTTTTCGTTTAAATTAGCAATCCGTTTTCTTTCAGATGCTTAAATATGATTTTATCAACTTCCGATATTATGTTTAAATCTTTATAATTTAACCATCTAATTTCTTCTATTTCATTATTTTCTTTTACATTTCCAATGTAATTAGCTTTATAACACGTCATTTTTACAATTACTCCTTCAATAGCTCCGTCTGATTGAGCTTTAAACGTTCCAATATATTCGATAGATTCACTTATTATTTCGACACTTAATTCTTCTTGAATTTCTCTA
>NZ_JADKPR010000009.1 GCF_015351475.1 Flavobacterium sp. HJJ
AGTGAATACTGCTAAACCAGCTGCACTGGTTAAAAAGGATGAAGTGAATGCAGTTAAAGCTGCTGACCAAGCTGAATCAACAGATTCTTCTTTAAATAATGACAGTTTTTATATTTATCCAAATCCAAACAATGGAGTATTTAATATTAACTTCTTTGATGTAAAATATGATTCATTAAGCATATTTAGCAGTACAGGAATTCCTGTTTATTCAAAAAAATTGAACGGAGAAAGCTCGCAGGCAGTTGATCTTGACCGTGTTTTGAAAACAGGAATATATATGGTTTCAGTAACATCTAACGGAACAATTACAACGAAAAAATTAATAGTCAAATAAGCTTCCGGCACAATTTGGCAAATAGAACAGCTAAAAATAAAATTTGGGGTTAATTTTTGGTTGATAACACAACTTGGTTTGTAGGTTCCAAGTTGTGTTTATTTATTTAGACTCATGCTGTAATTTTCTTTTACAATTATATCAAGCGGTATAAAATGGGCATCGTCAAAATTTTCATGCAGAATGATTTTCTTATAAAGATAATTGATCCCCATATATCCCTGTTCTTCTGGTTTTTGATTAATCAAAAAGTCAATCACTCCCGAATTTAAATACGTAATATTTTCTTTTAAGAGATCATACCCGATTATTCTAATTCCTTTGATTTTATGCTCTTCCAAAAATTGTGCAACAACATATGCCCTGGAGTTAGGAATAAATATACTGCTGCAGTTTTTAAACATATCCAAGGTAAGCTGGCCCGCATCTGTACTAATCGTTGTTTCAGAAAAACTAAAATTAGTTAATTCCGGATGATCTTCAAAAAAAGCATAAAATCCTTTAATACGCTGCAAATAAGTTGAAGTGCTGTCAATTTCTTTAGTAATTTTAACAATAAGTACATTCCGCTCATTTTTTACAGCAAAACTAATCAGCCTTCCTGCTAAGTAACCGCTTTTAAAAGCATCTTGACCAATATAAAAATGGGGAATTTCATTTTTAATATCCGAGTCAATCATAACCACCGGTATATTTTTCTTTTTATACTCGGCTAGGAATATAAGGGACTCTTCATGAAAAATAGGTGAAAAAAGCAATCCTTCACATTCAAAATCAAGCACATCAGCAAACATTTTCTTAAATGAAATACTGTCAAAATCATAAAGAAAGTAATGCAGTTCAATACCAAATTTACCAAAATCACCACCAGCTTTCTTAACTCCGTTCAGCTGGCTTTCCCAATATTCCAGTTTTTCAAACTTTGGCAGAAAAACAGCTATTTTAGATTTTTTATTCGAAGCCAGATTACTAGCAAAAATATTTCGCTTAAAACCATGCTCTTTGATGATAGCATTTACTTTATCAATATTTTCCTGTGATACCTGTCCCCTCTTGTGAATGATTCGGTCCACTGTGCCCGGGGAAACATTCGCTAATTCTGCTATTTTCTTTATTGTTATGATATTCTTCGAGATTTAAGTTAAAATTTTAAGTAAAGTCACAAAAATAATTTTTTTATTTCAAAAATCGCTTTTTTTATTTAAGTTTTTACATATATTTGCAATGTACGTGTACGCACACGAAAACCATAATACATCAAACAGAACTTTATATTATAAAATAATATTATTCGTTTCTATTATTCTAAATGAGGCGAAAATTTTTAAATTTCAGATTTCAGATCAAAACCCGTGTGCGCACACGAAAAAAATATAAAAATTATGTCAAAAGAAATTATTGTCTTTGGAGAAATACTTCTTCGTCTTTCTCCTCCAAATCACTTAAAGCTGTTTAAATCTAAAACATTTGAGGTGCATTATGGCGGTGCTGAAGCAAATGTTGGAGCATCATTAGCCTTAATGGGACATAATGTAAATTTAGTAACTGCACTGCCTCAAAATGAGCTTGGTGCTTCTGCTGAAAGCGAAATGCTTTCGTACGGAATGAAAACTAATATTGTAAAACAAGGTGACCGCTTAGGTGTATACTATTTTGAACACGGTGCTTCAGAAAGGCCGGGGAGAGTCCTTTATGACCGAAACAGTTCTTCATTCTCACTTTTGAAAAAGGGAATGATAGACTGGAAAACAATTTTTAAAGATGCCAAATGGTTTCATTGGTCAGGCATCACTCCTGCCCTGTCTCAGGATTTGGCAGATGTATGCGAAGAAGCTTTAATCATTGCTTCAGAAATGGGGCTGACAATTTCTGCTGATTTAAATTACAGACCAACTTTATGGAATTATAGCAAAAAAGCAAATGAAGTTATGCCAAACCTTGTAAAATACTGTGATGTTTTACTAGGCGGTATTGATGATTCAGAAAACTGCTTGGCTATACAGACAGCTCCAGATGAATCTTTTGAAACAGTTTATAAAAAATGGCAGCAGCACCATCCAAAGTTAAAAACAATTGTTTCTACACTACGCTATGATGCCAATGCATCTGCCAACACTATTGGTGCGGTTTTGTGGAGAAATTCAAAATTATATCATTCAATAGAATACAAAATATCGCACATCATTGACCGTATTGGCGCTGGTGATGCTTTTATGGCTGGCCTTATTTATGGACTGACCAGCTGGCCCGATGATTCACAGAAAACGGTTGAATATGCTTTGGCTGCCTCTTGCCTCAAACATTCGATAGCCGGCGATATTAATCTGGCTTCTTCAAATGATATCTCTGCTTTAATGAATGGATCAACAGGCGGAAGAGTTATTCGATAATAACCATAAACTAATTAAAACGTACAAAAGTGACTAAAATTGACCAGGTAATAACAACGATTACAAAACAAGGTATACTGCCTTTATACTTTAATCAGGATGAAACTGTAAGTATCGAAATACTGCGCGCGCTCTACAGAGCAGGTATTAAAGCAATCGAATACACACATAGAGGAAACGAAGCAACGGCAAACTTTAAAAAATTAATTGCTGTACGCGATGCAGAAATGTTTGATCTGCTTATTGGAATTGGAACTATCAAAGATGAACTTCAGACAGAAACCTATCTCGAACTGAAAGCCGATTTCTTTATAAGCCCCGGCCTTGTACCCGAGGTAGCAGATTTATTAAAAAGCAAAGAGATTCTGTATATCCCAGGCTGCATGACACCTACCGAAATAATTGCCGCCGAGAATAAAGGAATCCAGTTTATAAAACTATTTCCGGGAAACAAAATAGAACCAGACTTCCTTGCGAGTATAAAAGACATCTTTCCAAATTTAATTTTTATGCCAACCGGCGGAGTCGATACAACTAAAGAAAGTATACAGGCTTGGTTTAATGCAGGGGTTTCAGCTGTTGGAATGGGAAGCAAGTTAATCAGCAAAAAACTTATGGAAGCACGCGACTATCAGACTATTGAAAACAAAACTAAAGATGTACTCCGCATAATAGAAAACATAAAATAATTAATTAATATAAATAATAAAAAAAATGAATTCAATATTTAATTTAGATGGGAAAATAGCCCTTATTACAGGAGGTGCCGGTGTATTGGGAAGTAATATGGCTGAAGTATTAGCTAAGCAGGGAGTTACTACAGGAATTGTCGGACTTACTCTTGAAGAAGCACAAACAGCTGTAGACAGGATAGAAAGCAAAGGAGGAAAAGCATTTGCCGTAAAAGGAAATGTTTTAAATCAGGAAGAAATGGAAGCCATTCGCGATTTCATTATTGAAAAATACGGCCGTCTGGATATCCTAATCAATGCTGCAGGAGGTAATATGCCGGGTGCTACTATCGGACCGGATCAGGCAATTTATGATTTGAAGAAAGATCATTTACAAAAAGTTCTTGACCTTAACATCATCGGAACAATTTTGCCTTCTCAGGTATTCTCTGAGCTTTTTGCAAAACAAAAAAGCGGTGTGATTATCAATATTTCTTCAGCATCTGCAGAACGTCCTTTGACAAGAGTTGTTGGTTATTCGGCTTCAAAAGCGGCAATTGACAACTTTACTAAATGGATGTCTGTAGAATTAGCTTCAAAATATGGAGAAGGAATCCGCGTGAATGCTATTGCTCCAGGATTTTTTATCGGTGAGCAGAACAGAGCTTTATTACTGACTCCAGAAGGTGAATTAACACCAAGAGGTATTACAATTATTGAACATACTCCAATGGGACGTTTCGGAGTTCCTGAAGATTTAGATGGAGTATTGCTTTTCTTGTGCAGTGATATGTCAAAATTCGTTACAGGAACCATTATCAAAGTTGATGGCGGTTTCGGGGCGAAAAGTATATAAATTAAAATTAAAATATAGAAATTATGGAACAAACATGGAGATGGTACGGACCAAATGACCCAGTACAATTATCAGATGCTAAACAGGCCGGCGCAACCGGAATCGTGACTGCCCTGCACCACATTAAAAACGGACAGGTGTGGGAAGTGGATGAAATCATGAAAAGAAAAAATGAAGTGGAAGCAGCAGGATTAACTTTTTCGGTTGTAGAAAGTATTCCGGTGCACGAGGACATCAAAAAACAATCAGGTGATTATTTGACTTACATTGAAAACTATAAGCAAAGCATCAAAAATCTTGCTGCCTGCGGTGTTCATATTGTCTGTTATAATTTCATGCCTGTTTTAGACTGGTCAAGAACTGATTTATCATATGAAATGCCGGATGGTTCCAAAGCTTTGCGTTTTGACATCAATGAATTTGCTGCTTTCGAATTATTTATTCTAAAACGTCCGGGAGCAGAAGATACCTATACAGAAGCACAAAAAGCGAAGGCGAAAGCCACTTTTGAAAAACTGACAGATGCCGATAAAATAAAATTACAGCAAAACATTATCGCTGGTTTACCAGGTGCTGAAGAATCGTATACTGTAGAAGATTTCCTGAAAGTGCTTCAAGGATATAACGGTATAGATGCTGATAGACTAAAAGAAAATTTATACTATTTCCTTCGCGAAATTGTTCCTGTAGCAGAGAGTGTTGGCGTAAAAATGGCTATTCACCCTGACGATCCTCCTTATCCGATTTTAGGACTGCCAAGAGTCGTGAGCACTGAAGCTGATTTAGTACAGCTGTTAAACGCCATTGATTCTCCTTCAAACGGATTCTGTATGTGTACTGGCTCTTATGGTGTAATTGCTCAAAATGATTTATCCGGAATGATTGACCGCAACGGAGAAAAAATGAATTTTATCCACCTAAGAAGCACACAGCGCGATGAGGAAGGTAACTTCTATGAAGCCAATCACCTTGAAGGAAATGTAGACATGTATGAAGTAGTTAAATCTATCGTGAAAATGGAAAGAAAAACCAACAGAATCATTCCAATGCGCCCGGATCACGGTCATCAGATGCTGGATGATCTGAAGAAAAAAACAAATCCCGGTTATTCAGGAATTGGGCGTTTGAGAGGTTTAGCCGAATTACGCGGTTTGGAACTGGGAATCAAAAGAAGTTTATAAATAACTGTATTCCGTCTTCACATTTTTGCGAAACAAATTTGTGAAAGGCGGAATTATTTCAATAGTATATCAGCTGATAAATATGAAATTTCCAAAAAAGTTAAGCTGCATCCTAATTTTTAGCTGCTTTGCAATAACTGCAGGTTTTGCACAAGATAAAAAGACAGAAGACAAAATCGAAGCTCTGTTATCTAAAATGACACTCAGGGAAAAAATCGGACAGATGAATCAAATCAACGGCCGTAATCCTTCGGAGGAATTATATAGACAAATCCGCTCCGGTGAAGTGGGTTCCATGTTAAATGTCGAAAATCCTGAACTGGTAAATAAACTGCAGAAAATTGCAAAAGAAGAATCCAGATTAGGAATTCCATTAGTAATAGCCAGAGATGTTATTCACAGCTTCAAAACGATGTTTCCAATTCCATTGGGACAAGCAGCTTCATTCGATCCAGAAATTGTAGAAACTGGTGCTCAGATAGCAGCAAGAGAAGCATCTGAAAAAGGAATCAGATGGACTTTTGCTCCTATGATGGACATTGCAAGAGATGCACGCTGGGGAAGAATCGCAGAAAGTTTTGGGGAAGATACCTATCTGTCAGAAATTATGGCTGTGGCTATGGTTAAAGGCTTTCAGGGAAATGATCTGTCTACCCCCTCCTCTATTGCCGCCTGTGCCAAACACTTTATTGCTTATGGTGCTGCAGAAGGCGGACGTGACTATAATTTGACGAACATAACCCAAAGACAATTAAGGAATTTTTACCTGCCTCCTTTTGAAAAAGCCATTAAAGATGCCGGCTGTGCTACTTTAATGACCTCTTTTAATACCAATGACGGTATACCTGCCAGCGGAAATGAATTTCTTTTGCGAAATGTACTGCGAAAAGAATGGGGATTTGACGGTGTGGTAGTTACCGATTATAATGCCATCAGAGATATGGTGCGGATAGGATTCTGCGAAGACAATAAAGATGCCGCAATGAAAGCGGCGAATGCTGGAGTAGATATGGAAATGGCTTCGGGCACTTACCTGCAAAATATTGAAACGCTGATTGCAGAAGGAAAAGTACAGCAAAAAACAATTGATGATGAAGTTCGAAATATACTTAGATTGAAATTCAGATTAGGTTTATTTGATAATCCATATGTTGATTTAAAAGCTAAATCTTCTATCTATTCTGAAAGTCATCTGCAGGCAGCAAAAAAAGCGGCAGAAGAATCTTTTGTTCTGCTAAAAAACAAAAACAACATTCTGCCTTTAACCTCTAACATTAAAACAGTTGCAGTTATTGGACCAATGGCTGATGCACCTCACGATCAAATGGGAACCTGGAGTTTTGATGGTGAAAAAACAATGACACAGACGCCATTAAAAGCTTTACAGAAACAATATGGAAAAGATGTTAAATTCATTTACGAACAGGGACTTGCTTTTAGCAGAGACAATAATACTGCTAATTTTTCCAAAGCTGTTGAGGCAGCAAAACAAGCCGATGCCATACTTGTATTTATAGGCGAGGAAGCCATATTGTCCGGAGAAGCACATTGTCTGGCCGATATAAATTTAAAAGGTGCACAATCACAGTTAATCGAAGAATTAAGCAAAATGGGGAAACCATTAGTTACTTTGGTCATGGCCGGAAGACCATTAACAATTGCTAAAGAAATAGAACAATCAGATGCAGTATTGTATTTATGGCATCCAGGAACTATGGGAGGTCCTGCAGTAGCTGATATTTTATTTGGTAAGTCAGTTCCAAGCGGAAAATTACCTGTTACTTTCCCAAAATATGTGGGACAGATACCAACATATTATAACCATGACAAAATAGGAAGACCTGCAAAAAAAACTGAAATTATATTAACAGTCTTCATTAGGCACAACATCTTACTACCTTGATGCGGCTTTTGATAATTTATATGATTATGGATATGGATTGTCCTACAGCACTTTTGAATATACCAATCTAACTTTGTCTGCAGCTTCTTTATCACAGACTGATACTTTAACCGTTACTGTGGATTTAAAAAACACAGGTAAATATCAGGCTGTCGAAATAGTGCAATTGTACACAGCTGATTTATTTGGTTCAATTGCCCGTCCGGTAAAGGAACTTAAAGATTTTAAGCGGATCAGCTTAAAACCAGGAGAAACAAAAAAAGCAGAATTTAAACTGCCTGTCGAAAAACTGGCTTTTTGGGATATAAATAACAATAAAACTGTTGAACCCGGCAAGTTTACGCTAATGGTTGGCGGTAACAGTTATGAAGTATTGCAAAAAGATTTCACAGTTCAGAAATAAAACATTAAAAACAACAGTATGCAAAAAAGCTTTATAACAGACGACTTTTTACTACATAACGATTTTGCAAAGAAGCTCTATCATGATTTTGCAAAAGCACAGCCAATCTATGATTATCATTCACATCTTTCTCCAAAAGACATTGCTGAAGACCGTCAATTTGAAAATATTACACAGCTTTGGATTAATGGCGATCATTATAAATGGAGAGCAATGCGTGCCAACGGTATTCCCGAAAAATATATTACCGGTGATGCCTCCGACCGTGATAAATTTTTAAAATATGCCGAAACGCTTCCATATACACTGCGTAATCCTTTGTACCATTGGACTCATCTAGAACTGCAGCGCTATTTTGGCATAACAGAATTATTAAACTCTGAAACCGCTTCACAAATCTATAATTCATGTAATGAGTTACTTAAAAAACCAGAATATAGTGTTCGAAGCCTTCTTCGTAAGATGAATGTCAAAATGGTAGGAACTACTGATGATCCCACCGACGATTTACATTACCACAAGCAGCTAAAAAATGAAGGCTTTGAAATTGCAGTTTTACCAACTTTTCGTCCAGACAAAGCTGCTGAAATAGAAAAAGGCAAAGCATTTGTGGATTGGGTAAAAAAATTAGAAACAGTTGTTGGTTACTCCATCAAGGAATTTTCAATTTTAATTAAAGCCTTGGGAGAACGCCATCAATACTTTCATGAAACCGGCTGCCGAATATCTGATCATGGACATGAAAACTACTTTGGATCTGATTATACAGATGCTGCAGTAGATCAAATATTCAAAAAAGGCATACAGCTGGAATCGCTTACTAATAGCGAAATAGTGCTATACAAATCAGCTGTTTTGCACAAAGTTGCTGTCATGAATGCTGAAAAATCCTGGGTACAGCAATTTCATGTAGGGGCAATTCGTAATAATAACAGCAAAATGATGCAGTTATTAGGCCCGGACCAAGGGTTTGATTCTATAGATGATCAAACTATGGCTCCTTATATGAGCCGTTTTTTTGACAGATTAAATTCTGAAAATGCATTAGCCAAAACCATCGTTTATAACCTGAATCCAAGTAACAATGAAATGATTGCAGCAATGGCAGCAAATTTTAATGACGGATCGACACCTGGCAAAATGCAGTACGGCGCAGCATGGTGGTTTTTGGATCAAAAAGACGGGATGCAAAAACAGCTTGATGTACTTTCTAATTTCGGATTATTAAGCCGTTTTGTCGGAATGCTTACAGATTCCAGAAGTTTTCTTTCTTTTCCAAGACATGAATATTTCAGACGTATTCTGTGTAATATTTTAGGACAGGAAATGGAAAAGGCAGAGTTACCAAATGACATCAAATTAATTGGTGCTTTAGTCATCAGAATATGCAGTGAGAACGCAGTAAGCTATTTCGGCTTTGATCAGAAATAGCTTTATTTAAACTATTGTTAAAAACTATAATAACTAAAAAACAATGCATAATAAAGCCGAAGTCATTGGAAAATACCGATGGACAATCTGCGGGCTGCTTTTCTTTGCAACCACAGTCAATTATTTAGACAGACAAGTGCTGAGTTTACTGGCACCAAGTCTTTCAGAAGAATTTCATTGGAGTAATTCTGATTATGCAGATATTACTGCCATATTTCAATTTGTCTATGCTATTTCGATGCTTTTTGCCGGAAGACTGATAGATAAAATCGGAACCAAAATAGGATATATTTTAGCTATAGCAGTTTGGTCAGTCGGAGCGGTTATGCATGCATACGCAATTCCTATAGGTACAGCATTTAATTCAATGCTGGCATGGGCAGGTATTGTAGCCGTTCCTGTTTCTATTGCCGGATTTATGATATCCAGATCATTTTTAGCTATTGGCGAAGCAGGAAATTTTCCAGCAGCTATTAAAGCAATTGCCGAATATTTCCCAAAAAAAGAGCGGTCGCTTGCAACAGGTATTTTCAATTCAGGATCAAACGTCGGCGCTATTTTGGCACCGCTGACAGTTCCGTGGATTGCAGTTCACTGGGGATGGGGAAGCGCATTTATTATTATTGGCGCCATTGGTTTTATCTGGATGTTTTTTTGGTATATCCTTTATGAAAAACCTGAAAAACAAAAGAGATTATCTCAAGCTGAATTAAAATATATTCTGGATGGAGAAACCACTGAAGAACCAGCTGAAAATGCAGCTCCAAAAGAAAAAATTTCATGGTTAAAACTTTTAAAGTACAGACAGACCTGGTCATTTGTAATTGGAAAGTTTTTGACAGATGGAATCTGGTGGTTCTTCCTTTTCTGGCTGCCAAAATATCTGGAGGCACAATTTGGTCTTGTTAAAACCGATATTGCTTTTCCGCTTTCAGTATTGTATACTATGACAATGTTTGGGAGTATATATGGCGGTTATTTCCCAATGTATTTCATCAATAAAGGGTACAATGCTTATGAAGGCCGAATGAAAGCAATGTTTGTTATTGCTTTGTTTCCGCTAGTGGTTTTATTAGCACAGCCTTTAGGCAATATCAGTTATTGGATACCAGTATTATTAATTGGTGTTGGCGCTTCTGCACATCAGGCTTGGTCAGCAAATATATTCACAACTGTTTCCGATATGTTTCCTAAAAAAGCAATTGGTTCCATCATCGGAATTGGCGGAATGGCAGGTGGAATTGGCGGTGTTCTGGTTTCAAAATTAGGCGGTGCTCTTTTTGATTATTATGAAAACCTGGGACATGTTCAAACTGGATATACAATAATGTTTGTTCTTTGTGCCTTAGCTTATTTAACGGCATGGTTTATCATGAAAATGCTTGTTCCCAAATATTCAGAAATTAAGGATTTGTAAAATAATTAGAGGCATAAAATGTATTTGGTTTTCCATTTAATACTTATAATTTTATTTTTAAACAATAAAAGCAACCCAGTTATGAGTTGCTTTTTTATTTTTATAGGCTTTGTCTGCTCAACTTTGTGGGCACAGAATGCAATTCTGCCTATCGTTGCGTGGATATATCCGAGCCATCTGGGTTTACATATCAAGGACGTTCGGGTTATCTTACCTCCAAAGGCACATCTTTATTTATTGACTTCACATGGAGTGCTTTCCCACTTTTACGTGTTCCCTGAATAACAAAACCACTACAAGCGTTTTTTTCATGCACTAAACATCTTACAGTATCACCTACCAACAGGATTATTTATTGTATTCACTTTCTTTAATTTAGAAGTAACTAAAACTTTTTCTAAAAAATATTCATAGCCATCCATTCCATAACATATATTGTTTTTATCTAAAATAATAATGGAATTAAAAGGTACACCGCAATCAGAAGTTATAACTTCTATATATTTTTTAGTAATACCCAAAAGTTCTAAAAATGCTGAATCATTTTCAAAGTATTCATATGCATTAACTTTTTGAATTTTATAATTTGGGGAAGAACATGCATATCCTCCAAAACATTTATCTTTAGGACTTATAAAAGAATTAATTTTAAATGTAGTAATATTACCCGCACATTCTAAAGATTCTTTTTGAGAAAGAGGTGTTTTTTCATCTTGTAAAAGCCTTTTTTTCAACTTCCACTCACCCAATAAATTGAAATTTAGTTGCTGTTTTTCCTGAACCTTATTAGATTTGGTCTGACTATTACAACTGCTAAAAAAGAAAATTAATATCGCTATTTTAAAATTTGTTTTTAATATCATAATCATTATTTTTTAACATGAAATATATAAGAACCTGTAATCAATTAAATTTATTTCATCTGTACGTCTTGGGATAACAGTACTTGGTGTGTGAAAAATCTATGCAGTTTTGACTATTTCTTTATTTAAATCAGACTGTTTAATATATCTAAATGGCATGATATAACAAAGTAGGAGAAAAAAAATTCTCAAATTATAAAACTTAAAGCCATTATTCAATGAATACTAGAATATTCATTGAATAATGGCTTTTTATAAGCTTAATTATATTTTTTTAATAACAAAGAGTCTTTTCTTTTTAATCTCTCGTAAAAGACAATTTTTGGTTGGAGCTGATAATCATCTCAAATCCGTTTTTAGCTTCGTTAAACTGGAATGTAACGCCCGCCTCTTTAGACTCAAATGTATCTTTTCCAATTAGTGTCAGTGAAAATTTAGGATAGTCCGTGATTTCTGCGTACAGCACACTGTTTTTTTCAGTAAACTCAATTTTTAATGGAGCAGCTTTGGTAGAAAACTTCCCTAAGTAAGCATCCAGAATAATATCTTTTTCAATTACCCCTTTATCAGATTTCCATGTATTATTACTTTCATTTACATCTGGAAATACGTGACCCGGATCTATAACAATGCTTTCAATTTCTTCAGTCGTATCTGCCTTGAAAGACCAGCTGGTGTTGCGCTGCCAAATTTCTACAGGCAGGTTGACACGGCTGACTTTACCGCTTTTGGTTTTTATGTCCAAAATCACTGGCATTGGCATTTTTTCAAGATTCTCAATAGTAATTACCGCACCTTTGCTTGGATCATTTTTTACATATTTAACAGAGTTTACACCTTGATCCAGACGCCAGTTATTAACAAACCAGCTTTTCCAAAACCAGCCTAAATCCTCACCGGCAACATTCTCTATGGTTCTAAAAAAATCATCCGGAGCCGGATGTTTAAAAGCCCAGCGTTCTACATAAGTTCTAAAAGCCAGATCAAAACGCTCTGGCCCTAAGATTTGTTCTCTAAGCATTATCAGCCCTGCACTTGGTTTGAAATAACACAAAAGTCCAATATTTCTTTCCTTCATATTATCCGGTGAACTCATAATAGGTTCGTTACTTGGACTGGTAAAATAATCCGCATTTTTATGAAGATCGGTTACTTTGCTTTTATATTCGCCATTATTGAAATCAGCCGAACTTAACGAATTGATAAAAGTATTAAATCCTTCATCCATCCATCCAAATAAGCGTTCGTTAGATCCTACAATCATTGGAAACCAGCCATGGCCAAATTCATGGTCTGTAACTCCCCATAAATCCTCTCCTTTTGATTCCCAGCTGCAGAAAACAATGCCCGGATATTCCATACCGCCTTCATTTCCTGCCACATTGGTAGCCACTGGATAAGGATATTCAAACCATCTTTTAGAATAATTTTCAATCGAAGTTTTGGTATATTCAGTAGAACGTCCCCATGCTTCATTTCCTTGACTTTCTACAGGATAAGCGGATAACGCAAGTGATTTTTGACCGCTTGGCAGATTAATTCGGGCTCCGTCTAATATAAATGCCGGCGAAGATGCCCAGGAAAGATCTCTTGAATTCTTAATTTTAAAATGCCATGTCTTTTCAGAAGCGGTTCCTGCTTTTGATGCATTGGCTGCGACTTCTTCGGCAGTACGGATAAATACTGTTTTTTCACTTTGTTTAGCCTGAGCAAACCTTTTTTGTTCAGTAGCAGTATATACCGCAGCTGGATTTAACAGCTCGCCTGAACAAACCACTATATGATTGGAAGGTACTGTAATATTAACATCAAAATCACCGTATTCTAAATAAAATTCAGATGCTCCCAAATAAGGATTAGTATTCCATCCTCTTAAATCGTCATACACGCACATACGCGGATACCATTGTGCCATGGTGAAAATTTTACCGTTTTTAGTTTCCAGAACCCCCATTCTGTCTGAACCTTCTTTTGGAGAGATAAAAGAGAAATCAATTTTAATTTTTACAGTTCCTCCTTTTGGTTTCAGATCATCTGGAAGGAAAACCTGCATTCTGGTATCTGTAATAATGAACTTAGCTTCTTTCTCAACCGATTTTCCTTTGCTTGTGCTGACGATTTTAACAGATTTAATTTTGTGTCCTCCGTCAAAAATTTCGCCTCTAGCTCCGTTACGGCTTCCGTCAAGCGGTATAAGTGCATTTCCTCTGGAATCGGCTTTGAATAAATTCTGATCTAAATGCATCCAGACAAAAGACAGTTTATCATTACTGTTATTAGTATAGGTTACAATGTCTGTACCAGTAATTTCATTTGTCTTTTCGTTTAATTTCGCAGTCAATTTATAATCTGCTCTGTTCTGCCAGTATCCATAACCTGGTTCACCGCTTGCGGATCGGGTTGCTGTGGCATCTTTTGTATAAAAAAACGGCCCAAAAGCATCATTATAATTATACTTTGAGGCAGGAGCGGTATTTGCAGTTCCTGCTGCGGGAGTTTCCTGGCTCCATGAGGCATTAAATACAATTAATAAAGCCATTTGAAGTAAGGCTCCAAAACGATTGTTTTTCATATGTAGGTAGTTATTGTTTTTTATTGAATTTGCATTTAGCGGTGAAATAGTATCCAAAAGCACTTTTATTATCTATTTTGTATATATTTCATGTTTTTTATCATTCTAAAACAAATTAATGGAAAAAAAATTGATTTTCAAGTTAAAATTAAGAATTTGATTGATTTTAGCTTCAAATAAATTCTCGTTTTCCTTCTTTAAATAAGAATTATAAAATACCTTTACAATAACATTTTAACTATTAAAAACAACCATAATTGTGACTACAGCTATATCAAACGCCGTTTTAACTGCAGAAATAAAACATACAGGAGCTGAATTATGCTCTTTGAAAGATAATTTAAACAAAGAATATATTTGGAATGGAAATCCAGAATTTTGGGGAAAGCACTCCCCTGTTTTATTCCCAATTGTAGGCACTTTAAAAAACAATACTTATCAGTACAGCAATACTGACTACCATTTGTCCCGTCACGGTTTTGCGCGCGAAATGGAATTTGAATTGATTGATAAGCATGAAAACAGCGTTACTTTTTCATTAGCCGCTACTCCGGAAACCAAAGAAAAATATCCTTTTGATTTTGATCTGCATTTAGTTTACACGCTGGAGAACAAAACATTGAAAATTGAATACAAAGTATTTAATAACGGAAAATCTAAAATGCCGTTTTCTATTGGTGCACATCCTGCATTTGATTTGCCTAATGATTTTAAAAATTACTCTTTAGCATTCGAAAAAGAAGATTCTTTGAACTATTATTTATTGGAAGACGGTTTGATTTCGAATACAACAAATGAAATAGCGCTAGACAAAAATGAATTGCATTTAAATTATGATTTATTTGCAAATGATGCTTTAGTTTTTAAAAACATAATATCCAAATCGGTTACTATTTTAGAGAATTCTAAGCCGTTTTTGAAAGTAAGTTTTTCTGATTTTCCGGACTTAGGAATTTGGACACCACCAAATGCACCATTTATATGCATTGAACCATGGTTCGGTTATTCGGACACTGTAGACAAATCTGGTGCGCTTTTGGACAAAGAAGGAATTCAGGTTTTGGATGCAGATGAAAGTTTCCACGCTGCTTTCAGTATTGAGATTTTATAAAACAATTAAAAACAGAGAGTATGCTTGAAGTTAATTTTTTACCTTTTCCTGTATTAAAAACGGAGCGATTAGTATTGCGTCGGGTAATAGAAAATGATGCTGAAGCTATTTTGGCTCTGCGTTCAAACGACGAAGTTATGAAATACATTCCAAGGCCATATCTTAAAAATAAAGAAGACGCTCTGGAGCTTATTGCCATGTTTGATGACAAAATTGAAAATGGCATCGGCATCAACTGGGGAATAGCATTCCTGGACAAACCTGAAAAAATTATTGGAATCATTGGTCATTATCGGATGAAACCAGAACACTACAGAGCCGAAGTGGGCTACATGCTCTTTCCTGAATACAATGGGAAAGGAATTATTTCGGAAGCCCTGCGGAGAGTAGTTGATTATGGGTTTAAAGATATGAAGCTGCATTCTATAGAAGCTATTTTGGATCCTGAAAACACAGGTTCAGAAAAAGTTTTACTTAAAAATGGTTTTATAAAAGAAGCTCATTTAATTGAAAATGAATTTTACGAAGGGCGATTTCTAGACAGCATGATTTATTCTAAATTGAATAAATAATTTTGAATATGGGAATCAAAAAAGCGCACACAGATGATCATAAGATTTTGACAGAAATAACAAAAAAGTCAAAAGCAAATTGGGGATATTCTGAAGAGCAGATTTTGAAATGGAATAATAACCTGACCATTTCCAAAGATTATATTGAAAATAATTCTGTTTATAAATTAGTAAATGGCAATGAAATTATCGGTTACTATTCATACATCATCAAAGAACAAAATAATGTGCTTCTTGACAACTTATTTATTTTGCCGGAATATATTGGAAAAGGCTTCGGAAAATATTTAATGAATGATTTTTTGGATCGAATGAAAAATGAAAAATTCGAAAAAATAACATTAGATTCGGAACCAAATGCTGAAAGGTTTTATCTGAAATTTGGATTCAAAAAAATTGGAGAGTTCGAAACCTCAATAAAAAACAGGTTTATGCCAATTATGGAAATGAGTCTTTAAATAGTAAAAATCACTTGTTATTCAACACTAAATCTTTATTATGAAAACTAATGCCCTAGCTCAGATGGAAACGGCATCCTGTTGTCCCGGGGTTCGGGACAAGAGATATAGTGAACAGCTGGATTAAGCTTCTAATTATCTGGATTGTATTTTTGGAAGTGTTTTAATATACAGATCTTCGACTTGTTTTCTTGCCCAATCTGTTTTTCGCAAAAAGGTAAGGCTTGATTTTATGCTTGGATTTTCGTTGAACGATTTTATTTTAATCAGTTCTCCCAAGGTGTCAAAACCATAATATTCTACTAATGTCTCCACTATTTTTTGAAGTGTAACGCCGTGAAGCGGATCTTTTGACTGATGTTTTTCCATGATGCAAATTTATGGCATTTTCCCAAAAACAATTGTACTTTCATTAATTAGTTGCTAAATTTGCCCTACTATGCAAAAAACTGTCAACATACTCAATAAAAGAGCCCGTTTCGATTATGAAATTCTGGAAACCTATACTGCCGGAATTGTTTTGGGCGGAACCGAAATAAAATCCATTCGATTAGGAAAAGCTAATATTACCGAAAGTTTCTGTGAATTTAGCGGCACGGAACTTTTTGCCATTAATACTTATATAGAAGAGTATAGTTTTGGGAACCAATTCAATCACAAAGCGCGCAGTGAGCGCAAACTGCTTTTGAATAAAAGAGAGCTTAAAGGATTGGCCCGAAGCGTACAGGCCAAAGGTCTGACAATAGTGCCTTTGAAATTATTTACTAATGAAAAAGGTCTGGCCAAATTACAGATCGGGCTTTGCCGTGGTAAAAAAACATATGATAAGAGAGAATCTTTGAAAGAGCAGGATACCAAAAGAGATTTAGACAGAATCAAAAAGGCTTATTAAATAAAAATCTCGTGGAATTTTGTTTTTTTTAAATGTTATTATATCAAAAAATAACTGCTCTTAATTTTATTAAAATAAACATAACTGTTGATGAAATAATGGAAGCCAGTGCAAAGCAAATGAGAGCGGATGGTTACATTGCTCCAAAAGAAAAAAATGACAGATAGTTTATTCTGAAAAAATAAAAAAACCATCTCAAACTGATTTGAGATGGTTTTTTACTTTTTATGAAGTATAAACATTTTGATTGGTATTATCGTGATCCTTATCAAAATTAATTACATAGTCCTTTATATTTTGGACTACCTTGGGAATCAGTACACCGATTACCACAACTTCAACAAACGTAATTCCTGATTTATTATCTAAATCAACGCATTTTTGTAAAATTCTCTTCATAAATTCTGTAGGTTTTAATGATAAATAAAAATGAATCTTATGGATTTATTTTTATTACATCAGAAAATTGAATTTCAAGTTCTTTTTTTAAAATCCAATTAACGGTTATTTGTTTTTGTTTTTTGGGGCTTTTAAATCACTGTTTACAAATGATTTGTAATACTAAGTAAATACATTTTTTAATAAAACAACAATTTAATCGATGAAATACACTTTTTTCATTATTTTTAAAGCATAATCTTACCAAAAATGCAAAGCACGCATAATTAGCTACTTATGGTTTTAAAAATTTATAGGATTTTTTTTAGGGGATAACACACTCTTTTTGTAATACACTAAGAATAAAGGAAGAGCAAAAAAAGAATAAAAAACTAAAACATTTCTGAGGATTGTAACAAAAAATAACTTATAGGCTATATGCATTTCCATTTAAAATTTGAAACGGAATCATTCAATCCTGCTTTTAAATTGTAATGCCACCATTCTGAATCAAACGAATTGAAATGCTCCTTAATCATAATTTTCTTGAGCAGGTTTCTGTTGTTTCTGATTTCTTTTGAAAAGCCGGAAAAATCATGGCTGGCTTCTTTACCGAAAAAATCAAAAGAAGTTCCCATATCTAATTCCTTCCCATCAAAATCCACCAGTGTTATATCTACAGCTCCTCCTCTGTTATGAATTGAACCCTTTGCCGGATTTGCAACATATTCAGGATTTGGAACAATCGCCCACATCTTTTTTTGAATATCCAGCGGACGGTAACAATCAAATAATTTAATTTTAAAACCTTTCTTCATGAATCTTTCATTGGCCAGAATTAATGCTTTTACAGTTCTGTAACGCAGATAACATTCGGCACAATCATAAACTTTAGATTTCAAAAAATTATCGTCTGCTGCATATTTCATATCATAAACAAAATCCTTGCTGAAATCTTTCAAATTAACAAAAGCAGTATCACTGATTTCCGCTGCCGTAGGTGTATTCGAAAGAGTAGTCTGAGAAATACAATTCAATTGGATTAAAAGAAAAAAGGAAAACAAGAAAGGTCTGAAAGAAAATGTCATATCTGATAAATTTTCATAAAAATAAGAAAATTAAAAATGCAGTAAAAAAGTATTTAAAACAAGAAACCAAACAAAAAAATTCCTCAAGACAAAAGCCTTGAGGAATTTTGATTAAACATTTAATATTTTTTTTCAAAATAAAGATAACTAGTACTGCTGCTTAGATTACGCATCCGTATCTGCGAATTATTAAACTCAAACAGCTTCCAGGTTTTATTGAGCTCGCCTAATAATTTTGAATTGAAGTTTATTTTTAATTCACACACGCCATTTAGTGTTTTGCATTCCCATTGACCTGTTTCTGAAATACCATCTTTGACAGCGACAACCGATTTATCAGTTTTAAAAGTAAATAAGTATCCGTTATAAGAAGATGTTTTTTCAGAATCAGCAAAAAAATATGGAATTTCCCAAGAACCTTTTGTTATCGTTTCTGTAAAATCGAGTGACACAATGTTGTTTTCAGGACAGTAATCGATAGCATATTTAATAGCATTTTCAAAATCTAAATTATTTGTAATCAATTTTGACTGATTATTATAATCTACTACAGAAATTGGATATTTTAACGAAATATACTCACTGCTATTCATGTTTTTTATGAAATTAAAAAACGCCTGATCACTTATAATCGACACAGAACTTGCAATTTGACTGGAACTGTTATAGATATTAATTGTTATAGGATAATTAATATTCAGCCCATTAATTTTAGATAAAAGATCAGGATAAAGATTCCAATAATCAATTAAAGTATTAAAATCAGCTTGAGTGGGAATTAATTTTTCAATGTAATTATAGTAAACCATTGTCACTGGAAAATCTATTTTTACAATATCAGCATCATACGAATTTGCATTAATATTATCAGATACTTTTTGATAGTCATCAATAGTGTTGACAGCAATTTTCACATCATTAACGGTAACTGTATAGGGTAGTTTTATAGTACAGTAATTGGAATTATCGATTATATTATCCTGCACCGTTTTGACCATTGCAACCCTTTGCAGATAAGTAGTTAGAGGAGATACATTGGTAACTGTTCCCTGCATATCATAATCCTGTTCATTTATTTCGCTTTGACAAGACAATAATAACAGAAATAGTATTAATGATAAATATTTTTTTAAAGTAAACATATTTATATTTTTACAAAGGTAATAAAATTTAAAACTGTTTTTAATAAATTCGGCTTCAATGGTTTTGGATGCATTCTTTACATTTCAAATTATTTCAGAAAAAATAACATTTGATTACTATAAAACAATCATCTTTACTTTTACCCTACGTAAACTAAAAACAAATACTTTTACACCGCACAAATTGAAAATATAAATGCCAGATAAAAACCAATCAAACACTTGTGACGAAATAATTTTTTCGTCTTTTTTCAAAAGTCATATAAAAGCTGTTCGAAATTTTCTGTTTTACAAATTTGGCAATACAGACCAAGCAGAAGATTTAGCACAGGAAGCTTTTTTAAAACTTTGGCAGAACTGTGCTTCAGTACCGCTGGAAAAAGCAAAATCTTATGTTTATACAATTGCAAATAACAGCAGTCTTAATCAGATTGCACATCAAAAAGTTGTCTTGCGATATGAAAAAAACTTCACAGGTTTAGACAAAACAAATGAAAATCCAGAATATATTCTAGAAGAAAAACAATTTCAGATCAAACTTTTGAAAGCTATAGAAAACTTAAACGAAAAACAGCGTATTGCTTTTTTGATGCATAGAATTGACGGAAAAAAATACAGCGAGATTGCTTCCGATTTAAATATTAGCGTAAAGGCTGTTGAAAAACGCATCCACTTAGCTTTGTTAAGCTTACGCAAAGAAATTGATATATTAAAGTAGGGTAAATTAAGCCCAAATTGTTTTAATCAAATAATACCAGTACAATGGAAAAAGATCAGTTATTAGCCAAATGGCTCAACAATGATTTATCTGAGGATGAGTTAGCTGTATTTAAAGCTAGTCCCGATTTCGAAAAATACCAAAAAATAAAAAATTATACAGAGCATTTAGAAGTTGGCGATCTGGATGAAAACAGCATGCTGTCAAATATTCTTAAGCAGAAAAAAGCAGCACCAAAAGCAGTTCCTTTATATAAAAAATGGATGTTTCGCGCAGCCGCAGTCTTTGTTATTGCGCTTGGAATTACCTTTGTTCTGAAATTTTTAGTACCTCAAACGGAGACGGCAGGTTTTGGCCAGAAAACGACTTTTTCATTACCTGATAATTCTGAAGTAGTTTTAAATTCCGGTTCTGAAATAAACTATAAAAAATGGAACTGGAACAACAGCAGACATCTTGAACTAAAGGGAGAGGCTTATTTCAGGGTATCCAAAGGAAAACGCTTTGAAGTACAGACTTCATTGGGAAAAGTAACGGTTTTAGGAACTCAGTTTAACGTTAAAGCCAGAAAAAACAGGTTTGATGTAACATGTTATGAAGGACGCGTTAAAGTAAATTATGCCGATACTCAAATTCTATTAACACATGGACAAAGCGTTAGTTTTGAAAACGGTAAACAGGTTAAAATGAAAATTAATTCATTGAAACCAGAATGGATGGACAATCAAATATGTTTTTATAAGGAGAATCTCAGAACTCTATTGGACGAAGTCGAGAGGCAGTACAACATTACGATCGAACTAAATAACAAAGACACATTGTCTATATTTACTGGTAAATTGCCCGCTAAAGATCTAAATACAGCATTGCATATCATTAACACAACCTATAATTTGAAGGTTCAAAAAGTCTCAAAAAATAAAATAATTATTGACGGAAAATAAATGTTCCTCCCCAAACAATTTCATTTTTTGTTTTTTATATTTTTTCTTGCCTTGAATCTTTTTTCTCAAGACAAAGAGAAAGCCATGCCTTTTAAGAAAATAATAACCAATATAGAACAGCAGCATCAAGTTGTATTTAATTATACGGAAGATAATGTTACCGGACTGCAGTTAATTCCACCCGGGAAATCACTTTCTTTAGATCAAAAACTGCAGTATCTTTCAAGAAATACTAATTTATCATTTGAGCTTATTAAACGAAAATTCATTAATATTTATAAAAAAGAAAGTCGGCCTCAGATAATCTGTGGCTATGTTTTTTCTGATATTGATAAAAAACCTATTGAAAATGCCAATGTTCGTTTAAACAGCGGTACACAAATTACAACAGATTCTGAGGGTTATTTTGAATTTGAGAAAGGTCCTAAAAATATTTTTTCGATTAGTCATATTGGGTTTGTAACCAAAAAAATCATTTCTGAAAATTTAGATTCTAAAGATTGTCTAAAAATAGTATTAGAATCTGAAATTACAGAACTGGAAGAAATTAAAACTAACGCTATTCTTGCTTCTGGAATTTCCAAAAACAGTGATGGCTCTTTTGAAATTAAACCAAAAAAGTTTGGTATTCTGCCAGGACTTATCGAACCTGATGCCTTGCAGACTATGCAGCAGATTCCGGGAGTAAACAGTATAGATGAAAGTGTGTCCAGCATCAATGTACGCGGAGGTACACACGATCAAAACTTGTTTTTATGGAATGGAATACGAATTTTCCAAACAGGGCATTTTTTTGGCTTAATATCTGTTTTTAATCCTAATCTGGCGCACACTATTTCTATCTATAAAAACGGGAGTTCTGCTTTTTATGGTGAAAGCGTTTCCAGTGTAGTTGCCATTTCTTCAACTCCTGAAACAGCAGAAAAAAATAGTTTTAGTGCAGGAATCAACATGATTAATGCTGATATTTATGCCAAATACAACCTTTCAAAAAAGAGTTATATTGAAATTTCTGCACGAAAGTCAATAACTGATTATCTGGAAACACCAACATATAAAGAGTATTTCAATAAAGTATTTCAAAACACGACAATCACTGATTTTTCTAAAAATCAGAACATTAATTATCAAAGTGACAAAGAATTTGATTTCTACGATGCGACCTTCAAATATGCTCAAAAAATAGGACACAAAGATCTAATGATTGTTGATTTAATAACAATAAAAGATAATCTCAAGGTTTTTCAAAGTGCATCTGTAAACAACACAAACAAATCAGAAACTAATATTCTGCGCCAGCAGAATTATGGAGGAAATCTGTCATGGAAGAGAAACTGGAACAGCTTCAACACAACTAAAATCAACATTTACAATTCTGCTTATGAACTTTTGGGAGACCAGAAAACGACGAATGAAAACCAGACAGTTACCCAGGAAAACACGGTTGGTAATAATGGAATTAATTTAGAAAACAATCATACCCTCAATTCTAAACTTAGTATTAATACTGGTTATCAGTTCAATGAAATTGGCATTACAAATTTAGAGCAGGTAAACATTCCGAGTTTTTACCGCAAAATTAAAGACGTTTTAAGAACCCATACTCTGATATTAGAAGGTAAATATAATGATACGCTTTCCCGAATAATATTAAATGCAGGAGTGCGGCTGAACTACATTGATAAGTTCAAAAAGTACATTCCTGAACCCCGCCTGCGGTTTAACTATGGATTCAGCAAAAATCTGAATTTAGAACTATTAGCAGAATTAAAAAGCCAAAATTCCCAACAGATTATTGACCTTCAGAAGGATTATTTTGGTATTGAAAAAAGACGCTGGATTGTCTCCAATAATACAACAGTCCCTATACAAAGAAGCAGACAATTATCTTTAAATTTATTCTATAAAAAGAATGACTGGCTGCTTGATGTAGAAAATTTCTATAAAAAAGTAATTGGAATTACAAGTTCAAGCCAGGGATTTCAAAACCAATTAGAGTTTGTGAGAACAACTGGTGATTATGAAATAGTGGGTACAGAAATCCTCATTCAAAAAAAGATGAATCACTTTCTGACCTGGCTGAATTACACTTACAACAACAATAATTACAATTTTGCCGATTATGAATACCCAAGTTTCCCGAACAATTTCGAGCTGACACATACGGTATCATGGGCAGGAATCTTTGAAAAAAACAATTTTAAAATTGCATTGGGAACAAAATGGTCATCTGGAAGACCAAAAACATCTCCTGACTTCTCTAGAATCGATCTTTCAAACCCTGTATTGATTTATAATAAACCAAACAATACAAATTTGACCATTTTTTCGCAGGTTAATTTTTCTACAACTTACAAATGGAAAACTGCAAACGGAATTCAATATAAAGCAGGAATATCCATCCTGAACATTCTGAATAGAAAAAATGAAATCAGCGAAAATTATCGAATAAGTTCTCTGTCAAATTCTATTGAGGAAGTCGAAACATTTTCTCTGCAAAGAACTCCAAACCTGAGTTTTAGGATTTCTTTTTAATCCAAAAAACTTTAGATAGTAAAAACCTCAATATTTCTTTCAGCTTTTTTTTCTAAAAAATACATTTTTTTGGTAGGGTAATCCGTATCAATACTGTTTTATTATTGGATTCCATTAACAGGAATATATAAATGAAAAAAATAGTACTAAATCAGCAAGAACTGACTTCAGATTTTTTTGGTAAAAAACAGTGCCAAAATGTTTCAACTATAAAATCGCTTAACACAAATTAAAAGATTCAGTATTTGAAATCTAACGGAAATTGTTCTTCATGAAATTAAAGCTTAAAAAATGAAAAGAAAAAGAATAGCATATGTAATTGCAGGAGCGCTTTTAGTGGCTGCAGGGGGCATTTATTTTTATTACGGATTTCTCTTTAAGGAAGCCAGAAGTATAGAATCAGAAATGCCGGAACGCAGTATAGCTGCAACAAAATTAATTGCTGATTATACCGCTGACCCACAAAAAGCAGATTCTTTATACCTAAACAAAACTATCGAAATAACTGGTTTGGCTACAAAAAAAACAGATTCGGCAGTAGTTCTTGAAAATAGTGTTTTTTGTGTTTTTAATAAGGAAATCAAAAATAAGCCAATCAGCAAAAACTTGACCGTAAAGGGCAAATGCATTGGTTATGATGAACTTTTTGAAGAAGTAAAACTAGATCAATGCACCATTAATAAATAATAAAAACAAACAATTTATGAAGAAATTTTTAATTCCAATATGCCTTTTATTGGCTACTATGGCTTATTCTCAAGATGATCTTTTAAAAAGCCTTGATTCTACTCAGGTTGAGGACAGTCATTCTACAGCAACATTTAAAGCCTTACAGCTTGTTACACTGCAGACAACAAAAATGCCCGCCAAGAAAGAATTTTATTTTGTTGTCTCTCACCGATTTGGAACTGTAAAAGATGGCTTGAACAGTTTCTTTGGACTTGATAATGCAACCACAAAACTGGGCGGTATATACGGAGTTACAGATTGGCTTTCTGTCAGTCTTTCTAGACATACCTTAAATAAAATGTATGAAACAGGACTTAAATACAGACTGGCCAGACAAGATGCTAATTTTCCAGTTGATATTGTCGGGTACAGTGTAGCAGATATAAATACTTATCTGGAAGAAGATCAATATCCAGGGCTGGAATTCAAACACAGGCTTACTTCTGTGCAGCAGTTACTGATTTCAAGAAAAATCAGCAAAAAGCTTTCATTAGAAATTATTCCTTCATTTGTACATAAAAATCTTTACAATCCCGATATCGAAAACGACAATCAGTTTTCTTTTGGCGGAGGCGGACGCTATAAATTAACAAAAAGGCTATCTCTGAATTTAGAATACATGCACAATTTTGACAAGCCAAATTTTTATGAAAACCCACTGTCTGTAGGACTTGATGTCGAAACCGGCGGACATGTTTTTCAGCTCATCTTTACCAATTCACAGTCCATGAGCGAGAGCGGATACCTCACTAATGCAGCTGGCGAATGGAACAAAGGAGACTTCTTTTTTGGATTTAACTTATACAGAGTATTTTAACAACTATAAATAACTAATTATGAAAAAAGCAATTGCACTTACATTTTTACTGGCTGCGCTTACGAGCTGCAGTAATTCTGACACTTATGATGATATCTCAACGACGCCAACAACACCAACAACACCAGATCCTGGGACACCAACGACCACAATTACTTATACTCAAAATATAAAATCAATTATTGATGCTAATTGTATAAGCTGTCATTCAAGCACAGGAGCAGCATCTTTCAGGCCTTTAACAACTTATGCCGGAGTTAAAGCAGCTGTTCAAAGTGCTGGTCTATTAAGCAGAATTCAGCTGCAGAACGGTCAGCAGGGACTTATGCCTCAAGGCGGAAGAATGTCTCAGACAAATATTGATTTAATTTTAAAATGGAATACCGACGGACTTAAAGAGAATTAATTATTATGAAAAAATCATTTATCAATTTCTTTGCATTACTGCTGATTATTGCTGTAAATACAGACATATCTGCACAAAAAGTGATAACAAAAACCGGCAGTATAAAATTTCAGGCATCTGTGCCTTCGTATGAAGAAGTTGCTGCAGAAAATAAAAGCGTGTCAGCCGTTTTAGAACAATCCACTGGAGATTTTGCTGCTTTAGTCTTGATAAAAGGTTTTCGTTTCAAAGTTGCTTTAATGGAGGAACATTTTAATGAAAATTATATGGAATCTGAAAAATTTTCTAAGGCCACGCTAAAAGGAAAAATTGAAGATTTTGATACCTCAAAAATAACAGCCAGCTCTAAATTTTTTACTTTAAATGGAGATTTGACAATTCATGGTAAAACAAAAACTGTTTCTGTACCTGTAAAAGTTTCCAAATCTCCGAACGGGCTTATTGTAAACGGCACGTTTGAAGTAAAGCCTGAAGATTTTGATATTGAAATACCAAGCGTAGTCAGTAAAAAAATCGCTGACAAAATAAAAATTACTTACAATTTTACATTGCTTAAATAAGTATCACCAAATAAATTAAGCATCTGGTGAAATCACAATTACCAATAAATTCTAACTGGCTAAAACATTTTAATTATTTGAAGAGCTAAACATTACTATTTCCTTTTTGAGGTCAGTTTTTAATTAGACTGACCTCTTTTTATTAACCTTAATAAATATAAAATGGTCTAATGGTCTGCAAAAATTACGTTGTTACAGGAGAAGACGTAAATGATGTTATGGTAATGGAAAATACTGTATTTCTTTTCTATACACTTCGATTATATATCTTTTTTATTTAATAACGGATTTTCGAAAGTAAAACTTAATACTATGCATTTAGGACTGCAATCAGAAAATCACATTTTGATTCACCATAAAAATCTGATGTTTACCGAACATTTTTTAGTCGAAATGAAATTATTACTGGTTCATTGATTATAAAATCAGCATTAAAAGCTCCTTTTTCAACTCAAAAGACGAATGCTGCGCAGAAGTTTCCAATGAAATAAAACTGATTCTGCATCATTTTAATCCGAAATCATGAATTAAAAGAGCTCTTATGTTTTTTTTAAGCAGTAACAAATTTAAATCCTCAATTTCGTTAGTTTTCGAAAATAAAAGAATTAAAAAAGGCATAAAAACAAGAAAACCCGCTAAATAGCGGGCTTCTATGTGAACGCAGAAGTAATAAATTCGAACCTTTTACTTGAAGATTTGAAAATATTAGTGGAATCTTTTGAAAGTTTTTAATGATTTAAAGCTAATAAAATAAAACAATTTTTAAATTACAAAAAATCAAAATTTAATTAATTCTCATTTTAAATTTTGGTTTGAGCTGACATAAACTAAAGCAAGTTATTTTCAAACAAAATTAGCTTTTATAAATTTCAGTATACATTTTATCACTAATCTTTAAAACTTGAACTCAATTAATAAAACACCGATAATGGTTAGTTTTAACTGTATCGTTTGTTATTACAAATTCTTATTGGTTTTGAGTCTATAAATGAAATTCCTGTACAATTGGCTAGACAGCAAGTTTTTGCAAAAATAGTTAACACTTTGCATCAGTTCTTAAAAACCATTATAAGAAACGGTGTTTGGAAACTCATTTGGTGTATGCTTTGAACGTAAAAGATGTAATAATGCTTAAACCAACGAAAACCACCCAAATGGAAAAGCAAATAAATTGTAATCACTTCGGATTTTGACATTATTGAAGGACGTTTAGAAGGCTTTCCTAGCAGAAAAGGTCGTATAGTTAATCAATAGAAAACTGACTAATTTAGCTTTTGATCAATATTAATCAGGCGATTTAGCTTTAATTATGATTTTTGAAAAAAATATTGAAGCTTTCCAATTTATATCAGCTTCTAATCCTTTATCATTTTTATGGTTTTCCATTTTAGACCCGAATAGATTAATTAAATTTTGAATTTTTTGGATGTTGTCTTGATTTATATAACCTATTTCTACTGTCGCTTTATTATAAATCTTCTTGTTTATTTAAGTTAACTAAAATTTAACATTTACATCTTGGTCTAAATATCTTGCTAATGGCAAAGACAAATAAAATATTTTACCTATATTTTCAAAGCTCTCAAACCAAAGCTCTCCATTTAATTCTTTACTAAGTTACTTGCTAATAGAGTCCCTCCAGAGCAGGCATTATTAAAAGATAGTGAGTTGCCAAAGGATTTCAGTGTAAAAAAAATAGATGTGCAAGGAGAAGCCCCAAGTTGGATTGATGGCAATAGTTTTTGGTGTTTTGATGGTATGTGTCCAGAAGTAAATTTATTTGTTTATTTCCAAATCAAGCATGTATTTCTGCTGAATATGATGACTGTTACAAACCACCAAAAAACAGAGTTTTAAAAACTCAACATTATTCTGAATGTGCAGAGTTCAATAAATATGTATTTGAGCTTAAAATGAAAGGAAAGTCAAATTCAAGTTCAGGAAAACCTAGAAAAACTATTCCTACCAAAACAAGAGCAATTTTACAAAAAGAAATCAAATCAAAATGTCCAATATGTCCTAATGAAGATGTTGAGCACTTTCATATACATCACATTGACGAAAATCCTTTAAATAATGAATTTTCAAATCTCTTAATGCTTTGTCCAATTTGTCATTCCAAAATAACAAAGAATGACATTTTGTATGAAACGGTAAAAATGATAAAAGAGAATTTAAGTAATCAAGACAGCGACCAATAGCAGTTAACCGCAATAACTTATCCGATTTTCCCCCTCCGAAAAGTCTCCCGACTTTTGCGCTTTTTTATTTGTTCTTAAAAATCAAACAAACTAATTATTTCACAGGACTGCACTAGCAAAATATTTAGGACGGGTCAGGTGCCATGTCCAAGCTAGTCAAAGCCTACTCAAAGGCATGGATAGTGTATGAAATCACGATAGAGTGGGTTAGTCCGAATGACTTTAAATAATGAAAATAAAACACTCTATAGGTTCCCTGAACTGTTTTAATAAAATGCTGTGTGAATATTCTTGAGTTGACGCTTTTTTTGTTGATTTAGTGAAGTTGTTTTTTATTATTTTACAAATCAATATCTTTACAAAATGACGATAGAATGTGAATTATCCCGTTGCTCATTTTAACGATACCGCAATTGCGCAATTACAGGAAATCAGGCTAAATTAATTATATTAGGGGGTTATACAAAACATACTATTCTTTTGCAGAAAGTAAAGGATCTGTCCATGCGCTATTGGTATATGCAGTAAAATTTGGAACAAGGTTGGAGGCGTGATACTTTGGTAACACAAATCAAAAAAAGATTTTTTTGAACCCAGCAGCTCATCTGAAAGCAAAAATTAAACAGGACAAAAGAACTGATATAGCAGGAATACACACGCTAAACTTAAAAAGTATAATGGAAAAATATTTACGACAATTAATTTCAATAGAATTTGAAGACAAGAAAGACATCTTCAGCGGTTTTCTTATTGATTGGACTGAAGATTGGATTTTACTGAAAAACAATCCAGTTGACTTTATAATTGATGGTTATACCATATTAAAAAACAAGAATGTAAAATCAATTATTCAAGACAAGGATCATGAATTCACAGAAAAAGTAATTAAACTTAAAGGTTTAAAAACAAGTGCGGAGGAAATAATTCCACTTAAAGATCTGACTTCAATTATATTTTTTTTAGCGGACAAATATGAGATTTTTCAAATTGCAACAAAATCAGATAAAGCTGTTTACCTTGGTAAACTCATAGAATTAAATGAGGAAGAGCTGATAATAGATTTTATGGGAACTGAAGGGGAGTTTGAAGGTGAAATGAGTTTTAAGCTGAACAAAATAAGAGTTATAGAATTTGATACAGATTATATAAATTCCTTAAAACTGGTTGTTGATCAAGAAAAGAAAAAGTGAAGCTTCTTCAATCCTGTTTTATTATAGTGTGACACTAGTGTACTGCCATTGAAAAAAAATGCCCTCTGGATATTCAAAGAGCAAATATTGAAAATCTTATTTCTTAGATTCTTCAATCGAAACTTTTCTAAACTCTTTTAAAAGTTTTTCTAGTTATTTTCTTTACACTTAGTAATTACTGTTATAACAGTAATTACTAAGTGTTATGAATCTCTTTTTAATCTATTCTTACTAACGTATGTATTATTTACTGTTTTAGCAGTAAAAAAACAATAGTTTTTTAATAAAAATAGCCCAATATAACATCTATTTGTTTATTTTTACTGTCAAAACGGTAAAATATGAATGATTTTGATTTAGGACTCTTCATAAAAGAGCATAGGAAGCTAGCTGGACTGACACAATTGGAATTGGCAAACTTGGCAGGAGTAGGAAAGACTACAGTTTTTGATATTGAGAAAAATAAAGAGACTGTTACTTGGAGTAAGCTTTTGGCCATATTGAAAGTGTTGAATATTGTAGTGCAGTTTAAAAGTCCAATCCATAAATAGTCATGAGAAAAGCAATAATATTGGTACACGGTAAAAGGGCGGGGGTCTTGATTGAGGAAAATAGCGGCAGCTATGAATTTCTTTATGATGAGCAATATGAAGGAGAAGCGGTATCGTTGACGATGCCATTGACTCATAAAAAGTATTCCTTTGCAAAATTTCCATCTTTTTTTGAAGGATTATTACCTGAAGGAATAATGTTAGAGGGGCTTTTAAAAATAGGCAAGATTGATAAAAGCGATTATTTCTCGCAACTAGTGGCCACGGGAAATGATTTAGTGGGTGCAGTAACGGTAAAAGAGTGGAAAGATGAATAGATGTCCTATAACTTATGAATTGTGCGGATCGGAAAAATACAGTGAAAAAGGACTTCGAATGATTGCACCTAAACTTAGTGCATTAACCGATTTACCATTTACGGCAGTTGAGCAGAGGCAAGAAGCGGCCAATCGTGCAAGGAAATTATCTATCCAGGGAGTACAGCCAAAATTGAGTGCAGTTATATCAGTAGCAAATCATCAATTTGAAATTGTAGATCAGTTTGGTAACTTTATTATTAAACCTCAAAATGATCTGTTTCCTGAATTACCGGAAAATGAAGATGTAACTATGAAAATGGCAGCAGCTTATGGTCTTGATGTTCCTTTTCATGGAATGGTTTACTCAAAAGATGGAAGCCTTTCCTATTTTATAAAACGGTTTGACAGATACGGCAAAGGAAGAAAATACGCTACAGAAGATTTTGCCCAATTGACCGGTAATTCCAGGGATACCAAGTATAATTATACTATGGAAAAATTGGTAAAGGTAATCGATGAGTATTGTACTTTTCCTGCCATAGCCAAAGCCGATTTCTTTAAAAGGATCTTGTTCTGTTTCATAACAGGAAACGAAGATATGCACCTGAAGAACTTTTCGGTAATCACAAAAGCAGGAAAAACAACTTTGACACCGGTGTATGACTTCTTAAATTCTTCAATTTCCATTAAAAATCCACAGGAAGAAGTTGCACTATCACTTAAAGGTAAAAAGAGCAATTTCAAAGCTGCAGAATGGATTGATTATTTTGCAAAAGAGCGGTTGGAACTAAATGATAAGACAATTGATGCAATTTTATCAGACATGAACAAAAGTGTATCGAAATGGAATAAACTAATCGAAATGTCTTTTTTATCAAATGTTATGAAAGAAAAGTATTTGAAACTGATGAATAACAGGATTGGTAGATTCCAATAATTACTATGGTCGGAATAGACAAAAAAGTCCTTTCAGAATTCTGAAAGGACTAATAATTAAAGTAAAGATGAAATTATTTCTTAGATTCTTCAATTGAAACTTTTCTAAACTCTTTTAAAAGTTTTTCTAATTCCAAAGTTGATTTACGGGCTCTTGCTCCAGCAGCTTTTACACCTTTTTCTACAAGTGAGTCAGATTCAGTTTTAAACGTTTCGAATTCGGCATTAATTTTTGCAACTAAGTCTTTCATAATGTGTTTTATTTTTAATTAAGGATGTAAAAATAACAGTTCACCAACCAAAATCCACCACAATCCTATTAAAAAGAATGTTAAACTTCCTTTATTAGATATTAAGGGTATTGTAACATGTTTAATTTCAATAGAGTAAAAACTAGCCTTTTTTAATTTGATCAATAAAATAGGAGGTAGGCATCTTTGTTCTGGCAAAGAAGGCTGAGGCAAAACGTTGTGTACTGCTAAATCCTCCTTCATCCGCTAATGCAGCATTAGTATAGTTTCTTGCTTTTTTATCTTTTTTTAGTAAATCAATCACGTAATCAATTTTTAAATCATTTATATATTCAACATTATCATTGTGTAAAGGATTGTACATTTCGCGAAAAGGCACCATTAGTAAATGAAAAAATTACTGAGGGGCTTAGAAAATACGTTAGACCACTACCCTTCTTAGAGCTATACAAGCAAACAATTACTTCTGTATTTAATAATAAAACAAATTACAATCGAAGTGATACTGATCTACTAAAAAAACAACTGGAAGAAACAAATCAAAGATTAACAAGGGCAAGAGATTTATTAATATCCGGAGATTTAGATGCTGACGATTACAGAAAAATAAAAATCGAAACCGCAGAGATAATAAATCGTTTAGAAGCACAGCTAACAAGCCAAAACAATCAAACTACTAATGTGGAATCTCTTTTAAATAAAGCCCTAAGCCATATTTCACAACTTGATAAACTTTATGAAGAAGCTTCAATAGAAGGTAAAAGAAAGATAATTGGTTCGATATTTCCTGAAAAAATCACTTTTGAAAAAAATGAAGTTCGAACCACTAAAGTTAACGAATCACTTCGACTTATGTTATTGTTTTACAAGGAATTATACGCTAAAAAAAAAGGACAAAATCAGCAAAAAACTGATTTGTCCTCTTATGTGAACGCAGAAGGATTCGAACCTTCGACCGCCTGCTTAGAAGGCAGGTGCTCTATCCAGCTGAGCTATGCGTCCATTATTTTAATCTGTCGGGGTGGCAGGATTCGAACCTGCGACCTCCTGCTCCCAAAGCAGGCGCGATAACCGGGCTACGCTACACCCCGAAAAAAACTGAATCTATTTGTAAAAATGTTCTAAACATTGAATCTTGCTATGATTCTTAATTACAAATAAATTGCGGAGAGACAGGGACTCGAACCCTGGCGACGGTTACCCGTCGACAGATTAGCAATCTGCTCCATTACCGCTCTGGCACCTCTCCAAAACCTCAGGAAACGTGTCCTGTTTTGCGGTTGCAAATTTAAGACATGTTTACGTTTCTCACAACTATTTCTGCATATTTTTTTAATTTTTTTTAGCTTTTCACCTAAATAACTTCACAATCAAAGATATAGCAAACAATAAAAAAAAACAAAAAAATCTCACCTCACTAAACAGTTTAGACAAAACTTTAATTTTAGAAGCAAAATATTAGATTTAAAAGGAAAACACAATAGAAAATTTTATAGCAAGGTCTAAAAAATCATATACCACTTACAAATTACAACAAATCCAAAGCAAACAGTCACTTATTGAATTTTTCATATGAAAATAAATCACAAAACACAATTTCATTAAATATATGCTAATATAAACCAGATTAAAATTTTAATATTATAAAAAAGAGGTTAAATTTGCTATACAAATCAACATAATAATAAACATGAGTAAAAGAGTTGTTATCGTTTCTGCTGTTAGAACACCTATCGGCAGTTTTATGGGAGGATTATCTACTGTAACTGCACCAAAATTAGGAGCAGCCGCTATAAAAGGAGCATTAGACAAAATAGAATTAGACCCAAATTTAGTGGACGAAGTTTTCATGGGCAATGTTATTCAAGCCGGCATAGGCCAAGCTCCTGCCCGTCAAGCTGCAATTTACGCAGGACTTCCCAATGAAGTGGCCTGCACCACAGTTAACAAAGTTTGTGCATCAGGAATGAAAGCAGTTATGTTAGGTGCACAAGCAATTCAATGCGGCGATGCAGAGGTTGTAATTGCCGGAGGCATGGAAAACATGAGCTTAATCCCTCATTATATGCATTTGAGAAGCGGAACAAAATTTGGTCCAAGTACAATGGTAGACGGCTTACAAAAAGACGGACTAACAGACGCATACGACAATAATGCCATGGGGGTTTCTGCAGACCTTTGTGCGTCAGAATACAAGATTACAAGAGAAGAGCAAGATAATTTTGCCATTCAATCTTATGAGCGTTCTGCAAAAGCATGGAGCGAAGGTAAATTCGACAACGAAATTACACCCATAGCTGTTCCTCAAAGAAAGGGCGAACCAATTATCATTTCGAAAGACGAAGAATACACTAATGTTACATTAGAAAAAATTCCAACTTTAAATGCAGTGTTTACAAAAGATGGAACTGTAACAGCCGCAAACGCATCAACCATTAATGACGGTGCCGCAGCCATCATATTAATGAGTGAAGAAAAAGCAATTGCATTAGGTTTAAAACCATTAGCATTTATAAAAGGATATGCTGATGCAGCCCAAGAACCAAAATGGTTCACAACCAGCCCAGCAAAAGCACTTCCTAAAGCATTAGCGAAAGCCAATCTAACATTAGATAAAATTGATTATTTCGAATTCAATGAAGCTTTTTCAGTAGTTGGATTAGCAAACTCAAAAATACTTGGATTAGACAATGAAAAAGTAAACATTAACGGAGGTGCAGTTTCACTAGGACATCCGCTTGGCTGTTCCGGAACGCGTATTATCGTTACTTTATTAAATATTTTAGAACAAAATAATGCAAAATATGGCGCGGCAGCTATTTGTAATGGTGGCGGCGGTGCATCTGCTTTAATTATAGAAAGAAATATTTCATAAGCATCCAAATAATAGAAAATAATTAAATAATACGAATTGAAAATCACTATTTTTACAGTCATTTTTGATTCGTATTTATTTTTAAACTAATTTATATAAATGTTTGGAATTTGTAATCTAGCCATGATTCCACTTCGGGCTGAAGCCAGTGATAAAAGTGAAATTGTTTCCCAAATTCTATTTGGAGAGCATTTTGAAGTTTTGGAACAATACAAACAATGGAGTCACATTAAAACACAATTTGACCATTACGAAGGCTGGATAGATACAAAACAATTTCAAATAATTACCGAATCAAACTATACACAGCTTTCTTCAGATGCCATAATTTTGAATGCTGATCTCATAGAGTATATCCTAGCTCCATCTAATTTATTAATTCCAATACCGCTTGGATCTTCTTTATCATTTTTAAATTATCCAGAAATAAATAAAAACAATTTTGATTTTGAAGGAACAAAAACAAGTGGCACAAAACCAAAAAACAGCATTCTCACTACTGCCTTTATGTATTTGAATGCGCCTTATTTATGGGGCGGAAAAACTCCTTTTGGAATTGATTGTTCAGGATTTACACAAATGACATACAAACTTAATGGCTATAAATTACTCAGAGATGCATCGCAGCAAGCAACTCAAGGGGAAGCTTTAAGTTTCATAGAAGAAAGCGAACCTGGTGATTTAGCTTTTTTTGACAACGACGAAGGTAACATTACACATGTCGGAATCATAATGGAAAACAATTATATTATCCATGCAAGCGGAAAAGTACGAATTGACCGCTTAGACCATTTAGGAATTTACAATGCCGAAAACAACAAACATACCCATAAACTTAGAGTAATTAAAAAAATAATTTAGACAAACTACTCCACACCTTCATAGCAGCGTTTTTTTAAACATATTCTAAAGTTGTTACTGATTTACAAACTCTTTAAACAGATCCAAATAAAAAAACCATTATTCAATGAAATATTCTAATATTCATCGAATAATGGCTTTAAATTGATATTTTTTTTCTAGAAAACTCTAAAAAAACCTATCATTTACACTCTACATTGTTGCTTTAAGAGCATTATATTCATTAGTCATATCTAACGAGCGGTAAACACTTAACAAAGATTTAATAACATCTTGGTTTTTTGGATCAATAGTCAATGCTTTCTTTAAATACGGTATTGCACTTTTAACCAAGTTATCTTTTTTAATTTTCAATTGGTCATATTGCTCCATTTCTTTTGGAGTATTACCAAGAGCTGACATTTGATCAACATATACTTTTTTTGATTCCAATTTACCATAAGCTAAATTGATATAAGCATCTATGTATTTAGGATCTAATTCCACTACTTTATTGTAGCAGATTTCAGATTTCTCAAAATCATTTTTTGACAAATAAATATAAGCCAGATTCTTGTTGATCTCTAATCTTTTTGAAGGAGAAAATTCATCTCTAGGCTTTTCATAAAGAGCCGCTAGAATTCCAGAATCCCTAGCACCTGCAGAAACAAACGCATCCTCCTCTTTAGTCTTTTTATTTGTTGCATAATAAAGCATTCTTTTTCCAGAATAATTAATCTTTTTTAATTCCTCATAATATTTAATAGCAGATTCGTAATCCGTGGCCGTCATAGAAGCCGCTGCAGCATTAAACAAATTCAAAGTATCTCTTTTATCAAACAAATAAACTTTATAGCTCTTTTCGGCACTTTCTTTATATTTTCCATTTTTAAAATCATCTACAGCACCATTAACTAAATTAGATTTCATGTCCTTTAATGCAGTATTAGCCTGTAAAGTAAATTTATACTTACCCCCTTCATTTTCAGCCTTAATCAATTCTTGATAAGCTTCAGATGCTAATGCAAAATTATTAGCAGGATCAATATTTTTTGTTGCTAAGTCCTTCAATACATTTCCTTTCAAAAAATAAAAATCAGACTTATCTTCATCATTTGCATTAACAATAAGGTATTCTGTCTTTTTCAGAAGTCCTAGCGCATCTTGAGATTTACCGCTTGCAAAAACAGATTGAGCTTCTTTTATTTGTCCTTTTTGGGCATTAACGCAAACATTTATCAATAACACCATTGATAGTATTACAAATTTTCTTTTCATTAGGTTAAGTTTTAGATTATTATAGATTTTGTTTTTTTTCAGACTTTAAAAAACAAATAATAATTTCCAAACTGAAAATTCACAGTATGGAAACAACATCACTGTATTTAAAATCCAAATTTTAGCTGATAGAGGAGATCAACTATGAAGCGTAATGTTTTATCATACTTTACAATTATTAAGATTAGACAATCAAATTATTTAAAATTTTCAAAATTTATTTTTTTTAACAATATATAATTTACAACGTTTTTTTATTGCATTTTTTTATCGAATTTTTAATTTGCCTCTAAAATAAAATTAAAAATTGATAACACAAGTATTTTTTAAACAATTTTTTAAATTAATTATAACGATTTCGTAAACATAATAAAAATGTCTTTTTAAATCTTTAGTTTTTTTTGTTAAATACTTATTCATCATAAGAATATCAATACACTTATAATACCATTTATAAATAAAAATTAGGTTATTTTATATTTATAAATGGCATAACTTATCACTCTATAAAAACAATATGTAACAAAAACAAAAAAAATCCCGCTCTGATATCAAGCGGGACTTCACTCTTATTATTAGAAAACAGAGTCTACATTTTAGCTTTTAAAGCTTTGTATTCTGCTGTCATTTCTAGAGCACTATAAACATTCAGCAATGTTTTTGAAACATCTGGATTAGTAGGATCCAGCTCAACCGCTTTTTGCAAGAAAGGAATAGTACTTTTAAACAAGTCTTCCCTTTTCTTTTTCAAAACATTATATTTCTTAGTGTCATCAGCAGAAGTACCTAACTTATTCATTGCATCAATGATGTTTTTTTCATCCTCTAACTTCATCGCTGCCATATTAATATATGCATTAGTGTATTTTGGGTTTAATTCTATGACCTTACTATAAAATTTTTCAGCTTCACTAGAATTTTTTGCTTGAGCACTTATAACACCAAGATTAAATATCAAATCAACATCATTTGGATTCTTTTCTACAGCTTCAGAAATTAACTTTTTATAAGTATCCATATCTTTGGTCTCAAGATATAAATTAGCTTCAGTTAACAACAATGAATTATCTTCCGGATTCGCTTTTCTAGCATCAGAAACAGCCTTCTTAGCTTCATCAATTTTCCCTTGCTGAACATAAATCAAAGCAACATTTTTGTATATCTCACCTCTTTTAGAAGGAACATTTTCAGTTCTTGGTTTTTCATGGGTTCCCATCTTAACCATTCTATCTCTATCAGCAGCAGTATTAAAAAAATCTTCTTGATTATTTACTTTATTAACAGCATAATAATAAGTTGCTTTTCCTGAATAATTTAAAACTTTTAATTCTTCGTAAAGTTTAAGAGCCTTGTCATATTCTTTTGCATTTACAAAAGTTGAAGCTGCATAGTAAAGATTGATTGTATCTTTTTTCTCCAACAAGTAAGCCTGGTATAGTTTTTCTGCACCTTCTGCATCTTTATTAACTTTAGTATCTTCAATTGCCGCATTAACCAATTTCCCTTTAATCTGAGTAACCGAAACCACCGCTTGTGAAGAATACTTTGCTTTACCTGAAACTTTTTCAGCCTCAATTAATTCCTGATAAGCTTTTGCTGCCAAAATCAAATTCTTATCCGTATCTACTTTTTTATTAGATAAATCATAATACGCATTACCTTTTACAAATAAGAACTGTGCCTTTTCAGCATCAGGAGCATTAGCCGTTAAATATTCAGCAGCCGTCAAAGTTGCAATTGCCTCCTCAGACTTACCATCTTTTAATAATTTTTCCGCAGCTTTAATTTCATTTTTTTGAGCAAAACTCGTTACTGATAAAAATAATGCTGACGCAATTATTACATATCTACTTTTCATATTTATAGTTTTTAATTTAAATTCAAAATTAATAAGAAAAACATTGATTCTTAATGATTTTTATCATAAAGTATCAATGTTTAAAATTACTTTATTTATTATTTGTCCTCATCAGAATCATCATCTTCATTTTCTTCTAATTCTTCATCTGTCTCCTCATCCTCGTCTTCATCTACTGAACCATCATCTTCAAGAACTTCTAAATCCGGCTTGACCCTTTCAATAGCAGATTCAATAACATTACCGTCTTCATCAACAACAACTTCCTCAACATCATCTTTCATAACTTTTGTAACAGCTGCAATTGAATCTTTACCTTTTAAGTTAATCAATCGGACTCCTTGAGTAGCACGACCCATTACACGTAAATCTTCAATAGCCATTCTTATTGTTAATCCAGATTTATTGATAATCATCAAATCATCAGCATCAGTAACAGCATTAATAGAAATTAGTTTCCCAGTTTTTTCAGTAATATTAAGTGTTTTCACACCTTTACCTCCACGGTTTGTAATTCTGTAAACATCTTCACCGTCTTCGTCAACTAATTTGGTACGTTTTCCATAACCATTTTCAGTTACCACTAAAATCTGAGAATCATTAATATCGTTTTTATCAACAGTAACCATACCAATTACTTCATCAGTATCATCTTTCAATGTAATTCCACGGACTCCAGAAGCTGTTCTTCCCATCGGACGTGTCTTAGTTTCCTCAAAACGAACTAATTTTCCAGATTTAACAGCCAAAATAATCTGACTTTCACCATTAGTTAACTGAGCTCCTAAAAGTTCATCACCTTCTTTAATAGTAATAGCTGCAACACCATTTACCCTTGGTTTAGAATATTTCTCCAGAGATGTTTTCTTCACCTGACCCTGCTTAGTTACCATCACAAGATTATGACTATTGATGTAATCCTTGTCTTTTAGGTCTTGTGTACAAATGAAAGCTTTTACTTTATCATCACTTTCAATATTTACCAAGTTTTGAATCGCTCTTCCTTTTGCAGTTTTGCTTCCTTCCGGAATTTCATAAACACGCATCCAGAAACATTTTCCTTTTTGAGTAAAGAACATCATATACTGATGGTTTGTCGCCACGTACATATGCTCCAAGAAATCCTGATCTCTAGTTCCTGCACTTTTTTGACCTACTCCTCCTCTATTCTGTGTTTTATATTCGGTAAGATTTGTACGTTTGATATAACCTGCATGAGAAATAGTAATTACCACATTTTCATCAGCAATTAAATCTTCAATACTGACATCTCCACCGGAATATTCTATCTGCGAACGTCTCTCATCTCCATATTTATCACGAATCTCTTCAAGTTCTTCTTTAATCAATGCAGTCCTTAAATTAACATCTGCTAATAAAGCTTTCAAATGCTCAATTAATTTCATCAATTCTTCGAATTCCGCTCTTAATTTATCCTGCTCCAGACCTGTTAACTGACGCAGACGCATTTCAACAATCGCTCTTGCCTGAATATCAGACAAACTAAATCTCTCGATTAATTTATCACGGGCTTCCTCAGTATTTTTTGATCCTCTAATTAACGCAATAACTTCATCAATATTATCTGACGCAATAATTAAACCCTCTAATATATGTGCTCTTTCTTCAGCTTTACGCAATTCAAACTGTGTTCTGCGGACAACTACATCGTGACGGTGCTCAATAAAATAATGAATCATATCTTTCAGATTCAGCATTTGAGGACGTCCGTTTACTAATGCAATATTATTTACACTAAAAGAAGATTGTAACTGCGTGTATTTATATAAGGTATTCAAAACAACGTTTGGCGTTGCATCGCGTTTCAGAATATAAACGATACGCATACCATTTCTATCCGATTCGTCACGAATATTAGCAATACCTTCTATTTTTTTCTCATTTACCAAATCAGCTGTACGTTTAATCATATCAGCTTTATTGACTTGATACGGAATTTCAGTAACAATGATTGATTCTCTTCCGTCTACTTCTTCAAAGCCAACTTTGGCACGCATGACAATACGACCTCGACCCGTTTTAAAAGCTTCACGAACACCTTCATAACCATATATCACACCTCCTGTTGGAAAATCCGGAGCTTTGATATAATTCATCAATTCATCAACTTCAATATCATTATTATCAAGATACGCCAATGTACCATTGATAACTTCAGTTAAATTATGAGGAGGCATATTTGTTGCCATACCTACTGCGATTCCTGTAGCACCATTAATTAATAATGTAGGAACCCTTGTCGGCATTACTTTTGGCTCATATAAAGTATCGTCAAAGTTAAGCTGGAAATCAACTGTTTCTTTTTCTATATCAGCCATGATTTCTTCCGAAATCTTTTTCATTCTAGCCTCAGTATAACGCATTGCTGCAGGACTATCACCATCTACAGATCCAAAGTTACCTTGTCCGTCAACCAATAAATAACGCATACTCCATTCCTGAGCCATACGCACCATTGCATCATAAACTGAGGTATCTCCATGAGGGTGATACTTTCCTAAAACTTCCCCGACTATTCTTGCAGATTTTTTGTGGGCAGATCTTGAAGTTACTCCTAAATCATACATTCCGTAAAGTACTCTTCGATGTACTGGTTTCAAACCGTCTCTTACATCAGGAAGGGCTCTCGAGACAATTACTGACATCGAATAATCGATGTAAGCTGATTTCATTTCATCTTCAATGTTAATTGGAATTAACTTTTCTCCGTCAGACATAAATATATTCTTAAATTAAAATTATTTTGTATTAAAAAATCCTGCTAATATAAGCTTTCTCAATATTTTTTCAGCCATAAAGCAACCATAAATTTATCCGATTTATTAACAAATTTTTATTGTCATTTAGTTAATAAATTAAGCTCCTTTTAACGGTATATTCTTCATTTTTTTTGTCAATTAGCATTAATAGATTTATAAGGTATGATTTTTGCTTTTAAACTTCATGTTTACTAAATTTACATAAAAACAAATTTAATATTATGGATGATAATTTTTCACCTAGAGTAAAAGACGTTATTACTTATAGCAAAGAAGAGGCTTTACGTCTTGGACATGACTTTATAGGTACTGAACATTTGATGCTTGGCATTCTGAGGGATGGTAATGGTAAAGCTATTCACATCCTGAACAACCTCGCTATTGATCTTGATCATTTAAGACGAAAGGTTGAGATACTAAGCCCCGCCAGCCCTAGCATTGATGTCAGTGTAGAAAAGAAAAATTTACATCTGACCCGTCAAGCCGAACGAGCTTTGAAGACAACTTTTTTGGAAGCAAAAGTTTTCCAGAGCTCCTCCATTAGCACAGCACATCTGCTGCTGTGTATCTTAAGAAATGAAAACGATCCTACAACCAAGCTGCTGAATAAACTAAAAATAGATTATGACGTAGCAAAAGAACAATACATTAATATGACTCCAAACGAAGAAGAATTTTTAGAAAACTTGCCAAAAAACGAATCATATAATGATGATTCAGGACAAGATGACAGTCTCAAAGAAGGCAGCTTTAATAATCCAGCCAATAAATCAAATAAAAAATCAAAAACTCCGGTTCTTGATAATTTTGGAAGAGATTTAACAGAAATGGCCGAGGAAGGAAAACTAGATCCTGTAGTTGGGCGTGAAAAAGAAATAGAACGTGTTTCTCAGATTTTGAGCCGACGCAAAAAAAACAACCCATTATTAATAGGTGAACCTGGTGTGGGTAAATCAGCAATTGCTGAAGGTTTGGCTTTGCGCATTATTCAAAAGAAAGTTTCCCGCATATTATTTAACAAACGAGTGGTAACTCTAGATTTGGCCAGCTTAGTTGCTGGTACAAAATATAGAGGTCAGTTTGAAGAGCGCATGAAAGCAGTTATGAATGAACTGGAAAAAAATGACGACATCATTCTTTTCATAGACGAAATTCATACTATAGTTGGTGCTGGTGGCGCTACTGGCTCTCTTGATGCCTCAAACATGTTCAAACCTGCTTTATCAAGAGGAGAAATCCAATGTATTGGAGCTACAACTCTTGACGAATACAGACAATATATTGAGAAAGACGGCGCTCTTGAAAGACGTTTCCAAAAAGTAATTGTAGAACCTACATCTGTTGAGGAAACAATTGCTATTTTGAACAACATCAAAAACAAATATGAAGATCATCATAATGTTATTTATACTCCCGAAGCTATCGAAGCCTGTGTTAAATTAACAAACAGATACATGTCGGAACGCTTCCTGCCAGACAAAGCTATCGATGCATTGGATGAAGCCGGATCCCGAGTTCACATCACCAATATTGATGTTCCTAAGCAGATATTAGACTTAGAACGACAGTTGGAAGAAGTGCGCGAATTGAAAAATCTGGTTGTTAAAAAACAAAAATATGAAGAGGCAGCTAAACTTCGTGACGACGAGAAAAAAATAGAGAAAGATTTAGCCATAGCACAAGAACAATGGGAAGAAGACTCTAAAAGCAACAGAATCGTTGTTACCGAAGACAATGTAGCTGATGTAGTTTCTATGATGACTGGCATTCCTGTAAACAGAATTGCACAGACTGAAAGCAACAAACTGGCTAAATTACCTGAACTGATTCAAGACAAAGTAATCGGGCAAAATGATGCTGTTTTAAAAATTGCGCGTTCTATTCAAAGAAACCGTGCTGGATTAAAAGATCCGAACAAACCAATTGGTTCTTTTATTTTCTTAGGACAGACAGGTGTTGGTAAAACACAGTTAGCCAAAGTTCTTGCAAAAGAATTATTTGATTCCGAAGATGCTTTGGTTCGAATTGACATGAGTGAATACATGGAGAAATTTGCAATTTCAAGATTAGTTGGAGCGCCTCCTGGATACGTAGGATACGAAGAAGGCGGACAATTGACTGAAAAAGTAAGAAGAAAACCATATTGTGTGGTATTGCTTGACGAAATTGAGAAAGCACATCCAGATGTTTTCAACATGATGCTTCAAGTGCTTGATGACGGTTATTTGACTGACAGTTTAGGACGAAAAATTGATTTCAAGAATACTATAATTATCATGACTTCAAATGTTGGAGCACGTCAATTGAAAGATTTTGGACAAGGCGTTGGATTTGGTACTGCTGCCAAAATTGCTCAAGCCGATGATAACTCTAAAAGCATTATCGAAAATGCTTTGAAGAAAACTTTTGCTCCTGAATTTTTGAACAGAATTGATGATGTAATTGTATTTAATTCTTTAGAAAAAGAAGATATCAATTTAATTATCGAGATTGAATTGAGAAAGTTATACAGCCGTATCAATGAATTAGGATATCAATTGAAACTGTCTGACAAAGCCAAAGCTTTTATTGCCGATAAAGGATTTGACAAACAATTTGGAGCAAGACCTTTAAAAAGAGCAATTCAGAAGTATATTGAAGACGCTCTTGCAGAAGAAATTATCACTTCAAAAATTGCTTCAGGTGACGAAATATTCATGGATATTGAAGATGGTTCTCAAGAGTTGACTATAAAAGTTCACAAAGCAGAAGAACCTACTAATCAATAATTTAAATTTAAAAAAATCCATAACAAACCCGTTACGTTTTAATAACATAACGGGTTTATTCTTTATAGGATAATTTCGTATTTTTTAAAAACAAATATTTACATTTGAATTATATAAAAAAACAACCAAAATTAATTTATGGTACAAAATAAAGTCATACTGGGCAGCGAAGAATGGTGCTCATTTCCAGAATTAGGAATTCCTACAATAAAAGCAAGAGTAGATTCCGGTGCCAAAACATCTGCTTTGCATGCCATAAATATTGCTCCATTTATAAAAAATGATGCCAATTGGGTTAAATTTGACATCAACCCCATACAAAATAATATCAAAACAGTTATTCACTGTGAGGCTCCTTTGGTTGGCAAACGTATCGTAAAAAGCTCCAGCGGTTTTAGGGAACACCGTTATGTCATTCAAACCAGTATAGCTATTGGCGAATCGAAATGGCCTATCGAAATGACACTGACCAATAGAGATTCCATGGGTTTCAGAATGCTTTTAGGAAGAGAAGCTATGAGCGGGAGAATCCTTGTTGATCCAGAACAAAAATACCTCTTAGGACAGCCTACTATCGAAAGTCTTCAGGAATTATACGTAAACTCAGAGAAAGCCAGTTCAGGCTTACGCATTGGCCTTTTAGCGAGCAATCCTGAATTATACAGCAATAAAAGAATTATGGAAGCCGGCGAAATGAGAGGCCATGAAATGCATTTCTTAAACATTAAGGAATGCTACATGAAACTCGATGCTAAAACTCCCGAAATTCATTACCGCGGTGGTAAAATTTTAAATCAGTTTGATGCTATTATACCAAGAATCCGTCCCAGCATTACTTTTTACGGCTGTGCTTTAACAAGACAATTCGAAGCGTTAAAAGTGTTTTGTTTAAATTCATCAACCGCTATAACACAATCGAGAGACAAGCTGTTTTCACTGCAGTTATTACTGAATCACGGCGTTGATATTCCAACAACTGGATTTGCAAATTCACCTTTGGATACCGACAATCTAATCAAAATGGTTGGCGGACCACCGCTTATTGTAAAATTACTTGAAGGAACTCAGGGAAAAGGTGTCGTATTGGCAGAAACAAAAAAAGCAGCTGAAAGTGTAATTAACGCTTTCAAAAGCCTAAATGCCAATATATTAGTACAGGAATTTATAAAAGAAGCCAATGGAAAAGATATCCGCTGTTTTGTAATTGACGGCAAAGTGGTGGCCGCTATCCAGCGAGAAGCAATGCCTGGAGAATTTAGAGCGAATATCCATTTGGGAGGAACTGCTTCTATCATAAAAGTAACCGCAGAGGAGAAAAAGATTGCTATAAAAGCTGCAAAGGCCATGGACTTAAAAGTAGCCGGTGTAGATATTATCCGTTCTTCTAAAGGACCATTGCTGCTCGAAGTAAACTCTTCGCCAGGACTTGAAGGTATTGAAGGTGCTACTAATAAAGATATTGCTGGTGAAATGATCAAAGCAATTGAGAAGAACTTTAAAATAAGATAAATTTTAGATTGCAGATTGCAGATAACAGATTACAATATCATCTGTTACTTAAATACTAAACCTGGAATCTGAATACTTAAATCTAAAAAAATGAATCCATATTTAGACATCACCATCCGCAGTGCAGCCGTATATTTATTTATGGTCATTGCACTGCGTCTTTTTGGCAAAAAAGAATTATCACAGCTTAATACTTCTGATGTGATTTTGATTCTGCTGATAAGTAATTCGGTTCAAAATGCAATGGTTGGAAACAACACAACACTCTGGGGAGGTTTGGCCGCTGCGACAATTCTGTTTGTGATTAATTTTGTATTGAAGAAATTAATATACCGTTATAAAAAATTTAGTGATTTCTTTCTCGAAAAACCAGAAATTTTAATTCATAACGGGACTTTAGATTTTAAAAACCTAAGCAAATTAAATATTACTTCAGATGAATTAAAAGAAGCAATGCGAGAGCATGGTGTCGAATATTTTAAGGATGTAAAACTAGCCATGCTTGAAATAGATGGAAATATAAGCATCATTACTGGTGATAAAAACTTAAAGCAGACTCATTACAAACGAAGAAAAAATCACAAAAATCTAGTTCGGGGTAATTAGTACTTTATTTAAAAGATTACTAAACGTATTACTTATAAAAACTACCGCCCCGTTTAACTTAAATTCAATTTTAAGAAAGTTGAAATAAATACTAAATTTCTAATCTAGCCCCGATCGAAGTAAAAATCCTTTTGTAGAGACGGGTTTGAAACCCGTCTCTACAAAAGATTACAGCGAAGAGCGGGACAACAGTTGCTTCTTGCAGAAAATTTCTGGCTCCAAAAAAATAGCAAAATTCATTTTAAAGCATAAAAAAACCATTCGAATATGAATGGTTTTTCGTTATATGTTAAGTATAGATTTTACAAAAATACTTTTAGAATCCAATATACCAATGCAGCCAGCAATGCTGAAACTGGAATCGTAAGTACCCAAGCCCAAAGCAGACTTACTGTTACTCCCCAGCGAACTGCCGAGATGCGTTTCGTTAATCCAACCCCGATAATAGATCCTGTAATAGTATGTGTTGTACTTACCGGTACTTTAAAATGCTCAGTAAAATAAAGTGTCAAAGCTCCTGCAGTTTCGGCAGCAACACCTTCAAAAGAGGTTACTTTGGTTATTTTGGAACCCATTGTTTTTACAATTTTCCAGCCACCGCTTAATGTTCCAACCGCAATAGCTGTATAACATGCTAGAGGAATCCATTCCGGCATTACTCCTTTGATGCCTTTATCGTCATCTGGAAGAACAACCTGCAGCCATTCCGGCAGATTCATTATATCAACACCGCTGGTTTTAATATAAACCGCAACCGCTGCTGCGATAATTCCCATTACTTTTTGAGAATCATTTCCTCCGTGACCTAAACTAAATGCTGCAGAAGAAAGCAGCTGCATTTTTTTCAGAACTGCATCGGCTTTGTGTAAATTCAAACTGCTAAACAGCAAAGCAAATGTAGAAATTGAAAGTATTATAAAAGCTACTAAAAACCATTTGATATTATGTGACTCGAATAGAATACTCCAGAAATGAGACTCGAAACGAGGTTTTTCAATTTTCTCAAAAGGAACCATCTGTCCATATACAAACCATATTGACGCTATCATCAATGCAATTGTAAAAAGTTTAGGCAGAATACTTTTCCTTGAGGCATTTAATAACCAAATAGAAATTAAGTATGAAATTAATGCTCCAAGCAGAGGTGCCAAAACAATAAATGCTATGATAATCACAACTCCGGAAGGCATACCGCCGTCTTTCCCTGCTTTATACCAGCTTACAATATCATACCAGTGTTTAGTATGCTGTACACCGTCTTCTAGGATTGTATAGTCTGAAAATCCGTGAATTGAGATTGCATGAGCAACCGCTGCTCCAGCAAAACCGCCAATTAAAGTATGTGAAGAACTAGAAGGGATTCCCTGCCACCAGGTAATTAAATTCCAGATAATAGCTGCAACAACACCTGCAAGAATTACTGTTAAATCAATTTGGCTTGAATCTGCAGTTTTCGCAACGGTATTTGCAACACCTAAACCAAAAACCCAATAAGCCAAAAAGTTAAAAAAAGCAGCCCAAAGCACCGCCTGAAAAGGAGATAAAACCTTGGTTGCAACAACAGTAGCAATAGCATTGGCAGCATCATGGAAACCATTGATGTAATCAAAAATTAATGCTAGAACTATAATAATTAATAGTAAAGTCATATCAATATCTTCAGAATGAATAGATTAAATTAAGAATGTTTTACTGTAATAGATTCTAACACACTGGCAACACTCTTGCATTTATCAGTTGCTGATTCTAAAACTGACAATACTTCTTTATATTTAATGATATTTTTAGCATCAGTTTCGTTTTCGAAAATTTCAAAAACTGCTTTATTATAAACCATATCCGATTTATTCTCCAGCTTGTTGATTTTTGCACAAGCATTGGTAATCGTTTTCATGTTGCTCAGGTTTTTCAGTTCTTTTACAGCAACATCAATATTCTGACAGGCTTCCAGATTGATTTCTGTCATTTTACGGATTGATTTTGTGATTTTATCCACCTGATACAAACGCATTCTTGAAGCAGCTCCATGAAGATAATCCGCTACATAATCTATCGAAGTTACCAAAGAGTGAATATCTTCCCTGTCAAAAGGAGTAATAAAGTTACGGCTCAACTCTAAATTAGTCTGACGGGTAATATCTTCACCTTTTTGCTCTAATTCATCTATTTTATGAAATAAAGCTTCTCTTTCTTTTAAAGGAAGATTTACAGCTTCGTGCAGATTTGAAGCTAATTCAATTAAATTACTTGATGCTTCTTCAAAAAGAGGGAAGAATTTTTTGTCCTTTGGAACCAGAAATTGAAAAATACTATTTAATGACATTTGTTTAATTTTTATGTAGTGCAAAATTACTTCATTATTTAAAGCTAATGTTAAGCCAATGTTAACAAATCATCTTCGATTTGGAAACTGTTTAAGAAGTCCACTGTTTGCTCAATATCATAATGTAAAATTCTGTCTTCCTTAACCAAAGGCACTTCATTTCTGTAGGATTTTAAAAACATTTCAATAAAATCACTTGACTTTAAAGGTCTTCTGTATTCAATTGCCTGTGAAGCATTCATCAGCTCAATGGCTAAAATACGTTCCAGATTCTCCATTACCTTCAAACATTTTACTGCCCCATTCGCTCCCATGCTCACGTGATCTTCCTGCCCGTTGCTGGAAACAATGCTGTCCACACTTGAAGGAGTTGCCAGCTGTTTATTCTGGCTGGCAATACTTGCGGCCGTATACTGCGGAATCATAAATCCGGAATTCAAACCTGGATTATCTACCAGGAAAGCAGGAAGATTGCGCAGTCCGGAAATCAGCTGATAGGTTCTTCTCTCGGAAATACTTCCCAATTCTGCCAAAGCTATCGCCATAAAATCAAGTGCCAAAGCCAATGGCTGACCGTGAAAATTGCCTCCGGAAATAATCTGATCGCTTTCGATAAATATATTAGGATTATCCGTTACTGAATTAATTTCAGTTTTGAATACTTTCTTCACATAATCAAAAGCATCTTTGGAAGCGCCATGAACCTGCGGAATACAGCGGAACGAATACGGATCCTGAACATGAGTTTTTGGCTGTTCGATGATTTCACTGCCGTCGAGAAATTCTTTTACTCTTTTAGCAGTAGTAATCTGCCCGTTATGCGGTCTTATATAATGTATCAGCTCATTAAAAGGCTCGATTCTGCCGTCAAAACCTTCCAAAGATATTGTTCCAATTAAATCAGCCAAAAAAGAAAACTTATTGGCTTTCATCACAATATAAGCTCCATAAGCGCTCATAAACTGCGTTCCGTTTAACAACGCCAGACCTTCTTTGGATTTCAAAACGATCGGTTTCCACTCAAAACGTTTTAATACTTCTGCCGAATTTACTTTTTTGTCTTCAAACCAGACTTCCCCTTCTCCTAATAAAGGCAGTGACAAATGAGCCAAAGGGGCTAAATCTCCTGATGCTCCAAGTGACCCTTGAGTATAAATTACTGGCAAAACATCATTATTGTAAAAATCAATCAATCGCTGCACCGTTTCCAATTGTATGCCCGAATGACCATAACTCAGCGATTGTATTTTAAGAAGCAGCATTATTTTTACAATCTCATTCGGCACTTCTTCACCTGTTCCGCAAGAGTGTGATTTCACAAGGTTTTCCTGGAGTTTTGACAAATTTTCGTTTGAAATTTTCACATTACAAAGCGAACCAAAACCAGTATTAATTCCATAAATAGGTTCTGGATGCGAAGCCATTTTAGCATCAAGGTATTTTCTGCACTTTAGAATATTCGTTTTTGCATTTTCGGAAAGCACAATGGTTTTATGATGGGAAATAATCTCCTGCAGTGTTTCAAAAGAAAGCAATTCGGTACTTATATAATGTGTATTCTCCATTTTATCTGATTTTAAGTGTTCAAAATTCCACAAAACCTTGTTAAAAAACAACGTTTTATAACAATAATTTAAAATTTAAGACGATACAAAGTCTAAAAACCGCCACAGAAGCTGATTGTTACTTAAATTTTAAAAAATTCCAAAGACCAGATTATCGTTTTTAAAGCAAAACTGGTACGATTCAGCCATTACATCAGTGGCAAAACTGCAAAAAACTTCAGCAGAAAATAAAGATAATCTCAATAAACAAATGAATAAATTGCGCAATATTGAATTTGAATCACTATTGAATTTTAATTATTAAACTATTCGCAAAAACGAACAACAAAGCTTTCTTTTTTCATAAAAAACAGTACTTTTGGAAAATCAAAATGAAGAATTTTAACAGCACATATCATCCTTCGGTAACAACTCAAATTTGGGTTGCTCTTGCTGTTACAACTACATCTACTACAACAATTACTACCCCTTAGGGGTATACATTTTACATATAATCCAGCTATTGTACTTTTTCTTTAAAGAAAGAAAGTCATGGGTGTATAGAAATCTTTTTACAATCAAAAATAAAAATACAAAATTGCTGATTTTCAAATAGTAACAATTAAAACAGCGGTTTAAAAATTACATAAAACAAATAAACTTCTTATGAGAGTATTAAAATTTGGCGGTACTTCGGTAGCCAATGCAGAAAACATAAAATTAGTTTTAGACATAGTTCTTAATAAAGCACAAGATGAAAAACTTGTTGTTGTTGTATCCGCTTTAAGCAAAGTAACCGATTTACTGCAGTTAGCCGCTTCCAAAGCTGCATCCAACGACGAAAGCTTTAAAGAAATTGCTGCCGAAATCGAGAAAAAACATTTAGAAGCACTTAAACAGCTGACTCCTGTTAGTGAGCAGAGCGGTTTATTAAGTCATATTAAAAGAATCATCAACCATTTGGAAACACTGCTTGACGGCTGTTTTCTTCTGGGCGAATTATCTCCAAGAACTTTGGATACTATCCTAAGTTTTGGAGAATTATTATCATCATTCATCATTGCCGAAGCCTTAAAACAAAAACTAAAAAACAGCAGTTACAAAGACAGCCGTGAATTGATTAAAACCAATAATCAGTTTGGTAAAGCTGCGGTGAATTTTGAGATTACAAATAAATTAATCACTGATTTTTTTGCTTCAAATGAAAATCAAGTGGTTGTAATGCCTGGTTTTATTGCAACTTCCGAAGATGGAATCCATACTACTTTGGGACGCGGCGGTTCTGATTATACTGCTGCAATCATTGCAGGAGCATTAAACGCAAGTGATTTAGAGATTTGGACTGATGTAAACGGAATGTTTACTGCTAATCCTAAAATTGTAAAACAGGCGCAGCCAATTGCCACAATTTCGTACCAAGAAGCAATGGAATTGTCTCATTTTGGTGCCAAAGTATTGTACCCGCCGACAATTCAGCCGGTTTTAAGAAAAAACATTCCAATATATATCAAAAATACTTTCGAGCCGCAAGCCGAAGGAACTTTGATTTCAAACAACGCTGCTGACCACAGCAATCCTGTAAAGGGAATTACACATATCGACAATATTACTTTAATTACTCTGGAAGGTTCCGGAATGATTGGTGTTGCCGGTTCTTCAAAACGATTGTTTGAAGTGTTGTCTAATGAAAGCATCAATGTAATTTTTATTACTCAGGCTTCATCAGAGCATTCTATATGTATTGGTATTTCAAATTCGGATGCTGAAACGGCTGAAATTGCAATCAACAAAGCATTCCAAATCGAAATTGTCCAAAACAAAATTGATCCTTGTATTGTAGAGCAAAATCTTTGTATCATCGCTTTAGTTGGCGAAAACATGAAAAACCACCAAGGTTTAAGCGGCAGAATGTTCAGTACTTTAGGAAAAAACAATGTTAATATCCGTGCGATTGCCCAAGGTGCTTCGGAAAGAAATATCTCGGTAGTTATTAACGAAAGAGACGTTAAAAAAGCACTGAATACTTTACACGAAAACTTCTTTGAAGAAAACACTAAACAGTTAAACCTGTTTGTAATGGGTGTTGGAAATGTGGGTGAAAAATTCATCGAGCAGATCCACCAGCAAAAGAAATTCTTAAAAGAAAACCTGAAAATAAACCTGAGAGTTATTGCGGTTTCTAATTCCAGAAAAATGCATTTTGACGAAGACGGAATCTCTTTGAAAGAATGGCAGTCACTTTTGGAAAAAGGAGAAACAGCCAACAAGGAAGAATTTATTTCAAAAGTAAAAGCACTTAATTTACGCAACAGTATTTTTGTTGATATTACTGCCAATGAAGAAGTATCTAAAACATACGAGCAGTATTTAAAACAGAATGTTGCTGTAGTAACCTGTAACAAAATTGCCTGTTCATCGGCTTATGATAATTACAAAAAACTAAAAGGTTTGTCGCGTCAATTCAATGCGCCTTTCCTTTTTGAAACGAATGTCGGGGCTGGATTGCCAATCATTGACACGGTTAAAAACCTAATCGCTTCTGGTGATAAAGTACATAAAATTCAAGCTGTTTTGTCTGGAAGTTTAAACTTTATCTTTAACAATTTTGATGAAAACAATACTTTTCATGACGTTGTAAAAGAAGCCGGCGTTCAGGGATTTACAGAACCTGATCCAAAAATTGATTTAAGCGGTATTGATGTAGCCAGAAAGATCCTGATTTTGATTCGTGAGAGCGGTTATCAAATGGAAATTGAAGATATTGAGAACAAAGCTTTCCTTCCATCAGCATGTATGGGAACAACTAATAATGATGCGTTTTTCGCTTCGTTAAAAGAACATGCAAAACACTTTGAATCTATTTTGGCAGAAGCCAATGCAAAAGAAAGCCGATTGAAATTTGTCGCTCAATTTGAAAATGGAAAAGCAAGCGTAGGTTTGCAATTCATTCCAAAAGATCATCCATTTTACAATCTGGAAGGAAAAGACAATATCGTTTTATTCTACACAGATCGTTACGTGGATCAGCCATTATTGATAAAAGGTGCCGGTGCCGGTGCGGCGGTTACAGCATCAGGAATTTTTGCCGATGTGATTAGAATAGGTAATGTGTAATATAAAATCGGTAGAGACGCGATTAATCGCGTCTGTACGCATGCAATAAAAATGGAAGAAATAAAACTATTCTGCCCCGCCACCATCGCGAATCTTTCGTGTGGTTTTGATGTACTTGGGCTTTGTCTGGCTACTCAAGGCGACGAAATGATTGTTCGCAAGTCTAATGAAAAAGGAGTTCGCATTACCAAAATCGTAGGTGCCGATTTGCCAATGGAAACCGAAAACAATGTTTCAGGTGTTGCTGCTTTGGCGATGCTGGAAGAAGTGGAAACCGAATTTGGTTTTGAAATCGAAATCTACAAACACATCAAAGCCGGAAGCGGTATCGGAAGCAGTGCGGCGAGTTCTGCGGGAGCTGTTTTTGGAATCAACGAATTATTGGGTCGTCCTTTCACTAGAAAAGAATTGGTAAAATTTGCGATGCAAGGTGAAAAATTAGCCAGCGGAAACGCTCACGCAGATAACGTTGCCCCTGCCCTTTTGGGAGGTTTTACGTTGGTAAGATCTTCAAATCCTTTGGATATTATCAAAATCGAAAGCCCATCCGAATTGTATGCAACGGTGGTTCATCCACAAATTGAGTTGAAAACATCAGATGCCCGCTCGGTATTGAAACAAACCGTTTCGCTGAAAAGCGCCATTACGCAATGGGGAAATGTCGGCGGATTAGTAGCCGGTCTTTACACTCAGGATTACGAACTAATCGGGCGTTCTCTGCATGACGAAATCATTGAACCGATCCGCTCTATGCTGATTCCGGGATTTGATTTAATCAAGCAGACCGCTTATGAAAACGGAGCTTTGGGTTCAGGAATTTCGGGTTCAGGACCTTCTATTTTCGCTTTAAGCAAAGGAAAAGAAAACGCCGATAAAATTGCCAAAGCCATGAGTGCCGTTTACGAAGAAATGAATCTGCCTTACGAAATTCACGTTTCGAAAGTGAATGACGAAGGAATATCAATAATTTAAGAAGTACGATATCCGATAGACGATGTTTGAAATAATAAATGTTAAAACTAAAAATCAAATATCGTCTTTCATAAATCATCAAAATCTAAAATTCCTTTATCACATATCATATATCCAAAATATCGCACATCGTATATCAAACATCGTAAATAACAATGAAATATTACAGTTTAAACCATAATGCCCCAAACGTTTCTTTTCAGGAAGCAGTAATACAAGGACTAGCAGCCGACAAAGGATTGTATTTCCCTGAGAGCATTACACCATTAGCATCAAGTTTTTTTGATTCAATTGAGAATTTATCGCACGAAGAAATTGCTTTTGAAGCTATCAAACAATTCGTGGGAGACGAAATCCCAACAGAAACTTTAAAACAAATCATTGCCGAAACTTTATGCTTTGATTTCCCTGTTGTGGAAGTTGAAAACGGAATCTATTCCCTTGAATTATTTCACGGGCCAACAATGGCTTTCAAAGACGTAGGAGCGCGTTTTATGTCCCGTTGCCTGGGTTATTTCAACAAAGACAAAAAAGATGCTAAAAACACGGTTCTTGTGGCAACTTCCGGAGATACGGGAGGAGCTGTTGCGAGCGGTTTTCTTGGCGTAAACGGCGTTGATGTCGTAATCCTTTACCCTTCCGGAAAAGTGAGCGACATACAGGAAAGACAGTTGACCACTTTGGGACAAAATATTAAAGCACTTGAAGTAGATGGTGTTTTTGACGATTGTCAGGATATGGTGAAAAAAGCGTTTTTGGATGAAACTTTAACGCACAAAAACCTGACTTCGGCGAATTCTATCAATATTGCGCGTTGGTTACCGCAAATGTTCTACTTTTTCTTTGCTTACAAAGTATTAAAGAGTCAAAACAAACCATTGGTTTTCTCTTGTCCAAGCGGCAACTTCGGGAATATCTGCGCGGGTATCATTGCCAAGAAATTAGGTTTGCCTATCGATCATTTTGTGGCTTCTACCAATGTAAATGATACCGTTCCTAGATTCCTTGTGAACGGAATTTACGACCCGAAACCATCTATCGCAACGATTTCAAACGCTATGGACGTAGGAAATCCAAGCAACTTTGTTCGTATCCAAGAAATGTACAACAATGATTTGGCACAATTCGAAAAAGATTTCACTTCCTATACTTTCACCGATGCTGAAACTTTAACAGCGATGAAGCATATTTATAATGACGATAGAAAATATATCGCAGAACCACACGGAGCTGTTGGCTATTTAGGATTGAAAAAAGAATTGGCAAACAAGCCAAACGCCATTGGTGTTTTCTTGGAAACAGCACATCCTATCAAGTTCCTAGACGTAGTAGAACCTGCTTTGGGCGTTACTTTACCGCTTCCTAAACAAATTGAAAGCGTGATGAACAAAGAAAAAGTAAGCGTAAAAATTAAAACTTACGATGATTTGAAAGCTTTCTTAGGATAACCCATAAATATAGCACCACATACAAAACGACTGAGAATTATTTCAGTCGTTTTTTTTTGGAGCTAATCCTGCTGTCCGCTGTATCTGTGTGCCCGAACCCCAGGCACACAGGATGTCGCTTCCATCAGGGCTATGACGACATTATATATTTAAGGGACATTGATTCAAATAACAACATTTTTTATTCTTGTCCAAAAGTTAAAAGACTACAATTCAATATAAAATTTAAAAAATAGTAAGAAAAAAATATATATTTGAAAAAAGTAATAAAATTTTAACTATATAATCAAATTTAGGTATATATTTATTAGCATATTACATGAATAAAATAACTTTAATAAAATGAATATACCTCTTGAAATTCAAGAAGCAATAAAAAATAATAGACTTGTGATTTTTGCAGGTTCTGGTTTATCTACAAAATTCAAATTGCCGTCTTGGAAAGAATTAACAAAGAATGTAATAAATAATATAAATGAAAAAAAATTTGATGATTTACTCCCAGTCTTAGAAAGTGGAATATTAACTCCAATTGAAGTTTTAGATAAGATTCAAAGTGAACATACAAAAGTTCGTTCCTACATAAAGCAAAACTTTAAAATAGATAAAAATCAGGACTTTTTATTACATAAAAAAATCTTAGAAGTAACTGATGCAATAATTACAACCAATTATGATAATGCTTTTGAGGAAGCTTGTTCAAATTCGATTATTCCTTCGAAATCTACTTCTAATTTTAACATTAGCGAAATAACTAAATCAAGTAAATCTTACATTTTCAAACTACACGGCTGTTATACAGAACCAGATAATTGTATTATTTTTAGTGATGATTATAGGAAATTATATGGCGGTGACACTTCATCTAAAGAAAAGCTAAAATCTATTTTTATAAACAAAACGATTCTTTTCGTAGGTTTCAGCTTCAATGACCCTGACATAAACTTGATTTTTTCAAGTCTAGATACAATTTTTGATAATCACAATCATCATTATATTTTAACAAAAGAAGAAAATGGTTTTGAAAAGTATAAATTTCTAAAGTCTTTGATTATTCAGGATTATGAAACCGACATTGATACCTTTTTTGAAAATTGTTTAGATTTTAAAAAAGAATTAAAAAATTCTTTTGACGAAATTGCAATAACCAACAAGAAAGAATTTTCTAAAATACCTAGAATTGCTTTTTTGAAGCCACTACCTTTAGACCTCTTACTTGATTCAGAGTTATCAGTAATAGAAAATTGTCTAGATGATCTAAACATCAATCTCTTTACAGGCTATTTAAATACTAGGACCTTAGAGTCGATAGATGATTATGATATTCTAATAATTGCAACAAAAGTATTTAAGGATAAACTATATATTGAAGATGACAATCTCAAAAGCGATTTAATGACTGCAGAAGAGATTTGCAATCACATTCCAAATGATAAAATTCCAATAATATTTATCACAAATGATAAAATTGAACTTGTTTCAAATTTCCATACTATTAATATATCTACATACAAAAGAGCTATAATAAGAAAATTTGCCTATAAAGCTTTAAGAAACAAAGATTTAGAATTCAATCCTAATGAAGAAATTTCAATTGGATTGTCTAAACTGACAACGTTAGAGTTCACAAAAGGTTCTTCAAAAAAATCATCAATATATTCGAACAATAGGGTTTTGGATATTGGTGAAAAATCACTCAAAAATATAATTGGAAGAACTGAAGAACAAGCATCTATAATCTCAAAACTTCATAACATCGTTCGAAGTAATAAGGTTTTAAATATTAAGGCTTCAGGAGGAACAGGGAAAACAACATTAATTAAAAAAGTCTCTTATGAATTATATAATAGAGGATATTTTAAAGAAGGGGTTTCATTTAATTCTTGTGAAAACATAAAAAGCCTTGAGGACTTTGAAGAACTTCTGAATGATGCTTTTAATTTAAGGAATATTATAAATTTCAAAGAATACTTAATTGAAAACTATAGCTCAAGAAAATTAGATGCTCTTATCATATTAGATAATTTTGAAACTGTTGCTAACTCATTGAATGATTTAGAATATAATGAAGTTATAGATTTAATTAAGTTTGCTACAGATTTTGCAAATATTGTCATTACTTCTAGAGAAAAAATTCCGAATTTAGATGATTTTGAAGACTTATATTCTTTAGCTCCCCTAGCCACAGATGATGCTTTATCTTTATTTGAATTAGATTATGGTAAAGTAGAAAACGAGTCAGAAATAAGAATATTAAGACAAGAAATATTAGAAGAATTACTCAATAATAATCCTTTAGCAATAAAATTAGTAACGAAATCAAGAACAAGATTTAAACATATTTCAGAGCTTCGTGATCAAATAAAAGAACATTTTTTTGAGTCTCTAAACGAAGATTTTTCTTCTGTATTTAAGCATAAAGCTGATCTAAACATAGAAAGAACTAAATCAATTTATCAATCAATCAATTATTCATATACAACACTAAATTCTAAAGAAAAAATTGCGTTTGAACTTTTGAGTCTTTTCCCTGATGGAATTGGTTTATCTAACTTTAAAAAGTGTTTTGAGAAAAAAACATCATCAAATAATATAAGCGATAAAGAATTACGAATATTACGTAACAAATCTCTTGTCGAGGACTACAATGGCACTCTACAACTACAACCAATAATTCGAAGATTTGCAGAATACCAGTTCTCAAAAAAACAAAATGAGTCTAAACAAATATATTGTTTAGACGCCTATATGTTTAATTGCCATATACTTGAATTAATTGAATTGATTGAAAGAAAGAAAAATACTTCTGAAGCTTTAAAAGTTTACAATTATTTTAAAAATAATCTGCTAAATGTATTTAGCTACATACCAAATATACAATTACAAGAAAAAGGACCAGTTCCAGAAAAAAAGTACTTATTAAATTACATTTATGATTTAGAAGATTTCATAGTTAATGAAAAACAGATAAAAGAATTTTACAAAAAATTAAATTCAACTAAAGAATATTTTAATGATTTGCCACACGCAGAAACTTTAATTAAGGTAATCAAGCTTAATAAAACATATTTTTTTGAAGAATTTGAAAATTCCTATTCGCAACTATCCCTTTTATTTACACCTGAAGAATTGGAAAATAGAAATTTGAAAAATGAAGAATATATAGAGAGCAGATACAAGAATATTATAGCAAGTATACATAATATGGAGGGTCATACAATCAGTAAAATAAAATCTCATATTGCCAATGATGATTTTTCTCAATATTTAGACGCTAGCTTTTTTTATCTAGGTATTCCAAACACTATCTCAAGACAAAAGGATGGCTTTTATTTTTTTGAATATGAATTAATGTTTAATCGTTTAAATGTAGAACAACTAGAGAACTATATAAGCTCATTATATCTTGAAGAACATTTAGAGATAATGCAATCAACTTATACTCTATCTAAAATTAAAAAAATTGATAGAAAAGAGTTAAATAAGTTGGTTGTAACTAATCCATATACAAAAGGTTTAAAAGATTTAATGCTTGCATTTATTTCTGATTCTATAGACGAAAAACATTTGTTATTTAAAAAAGCTTTACACAACTTGTCTCATATAAAATATTACTATTTAGAAGCACTTTATTTTTATTGCAAATACTTAAAGGAATCTAAAAACGACGAATATGATAAATACATAAATGAAGGATTAGAATTAAGCAAAAAGTATTATTATAGATACATTCATCATTTATTCGATAATTTATACAATAACAAAAACAGTGATTATAGCTTCACTTACTCGTTTTATCCAGTTAATGAATTAGAAGAATATGTAAATAAACATAATGAAAAATGGGAAAAAACTTTTAAAGAAAGAGCGACAGATTACTAAATGATAATTGGTAAATCCTGATAACTGGATATCTTACTCCCCGCTCTCCTAAGTGTTCCCATAAAAAAACTACACTGCTGCGCAAATGTCTCTGACTTTGCGCATTTTTTTTATGCTCTTATAAATTCTAAATCTCTTAAAAGTCTCCCGACTTTTTACCCGAACATCCTTGATATGTAACCCACATTAGCGCAGAAATTTTTTCTGTACCCGCAGAGAGATCGACAAAGCATATAAAAAAGCAACACGGGATTTTTATCGCAAAATATTCAAAAAAACCTTTTTTTCAAAAAAGGTGGTCTGTCAAAGTGGTTGAACGAGCACTTTCGAGCTACGGGAGGCAATTCAAGTGGCTGAACGGGTTGTCTTAGACTTAGGGAATACCAAAAGATTTGTCTTTTAGATTTTGTAAGAATGTTTTATTATCTTTCGAAAAGAAATAACACGTTATTGAATGATGCCAATTAACCCGATCGCGCGGATTTACTCCGTCAGTTCGCTATCGCTCGGGTGTAATCCGTGTCCACAAAGACAAACCATAAAGCTAATTTTACATTATAAAAATGACATTAAATATAAATTATTCAAATCCTAAATTAAACGGATAACCGATAATTGGAGCGAATATATAAGTTACTGTCAATTCTTAAACATACAGGAATGAATAAAATCATATTTTTAACTTTTTGCCTTTTATTTTTATCATGCAAAAAGATGAAGTTTGAATTTCAACATTATCCATTTCGTCAATGTTCTTAGCAAAATCAGTCAGGATATATAAAAGAAATATTTTCTGAAATTAAACTTGCGTCTTGCTAGTATTTTTCATTAGTTTTAGCATGATTAAAATGATCAAATGTGCCAGGAAATTATTGGTTTATTTTTTTATAAGATTATTTTATTGTTTTCGTAGTTTTATAAAAAATAAACATTTATAATGAAAAAAAATATTGTCTTTCTTCTGTTGTCCCTTAATATTTGTTTCTCATCGTGCAGCCGTGGAGTTTATCAAAAAGAAATTCTAACTCAAACAACTGGAATTGATTTTTCAAATGGAAAATGGCTTTTAGGAAATATAGATGCGGATTATAGTATCAAAGACAAACTGACAAAAATAGTTGTTAAAGACTTTTCAAAGTATTTGAATAATAGATTAGTCAATTCTTCAAATGATAAGTCACTTTTAATTGCAAATAACATTCCCTTAAATCCAAGTAAATCTGTGATTTTAGATTTAAAAAAAGGAACAAATTATGATTATTTTATAAATATTAAATACCATAATGAGAATAGCCATTCTCTGAGTTCTATTGCTGGAAAATATATTGACAATTTTACAGTTGATCAATATTATTATGCAAAAAATTGGAATTATTATATTCTTCAATTAGAAGTTTATGATTTAAATCTCGGTCAGATTATTTATTCTCAAAGAGTGCGTGGGACTTTGGGGGATAATGGCGGACTGACTACTTCAAAACCAATCAAAGGAATTATAATTGGCTGTTATCAAGTGATTATGAAAGATATTGCTATGAAGTCTCGAAATTAAATTTAGCCACGCTACTCCCTATTTCGTCCTAAAAAAAGTTTACACATTTATATAATCATCCGAGTATTCTTCTTTTACAATTCAGTTAAACCCCGATATCACAGATTTGCAATCCGTATCGCAAAAAAAGCGATCTAAATTAATCTTACCATAAAAATAACAAAAAAAGAAAGGCTGTCCTTATCCGGACAACCTTTCTTTTTAAACAAAAACATATACTCTTTTTGTTTTTCCAGATTTAAGATTTTACTGTTTGATACACTAAATTCACACCAGCAGGTAATTTCACTTCTTCTTTATCTTTAACCAAAAGTTTTATAGCCAAAACTACAAATCCTGTCAATAAAATAATGATTCCCAACACATAAAAAGCACTTGTGTAATCAATTAAATCCTTAGTTTGTGATACTCCACTTTCGTCAATCACATCTTTGGTAAATTTAACCGCTTTGGCTTTGAACAGGAAAGCAATCAACATCGCTCCTATATTCCCGCCTGCCCCTACAATTCCGGCAACACTGCCTACTGCTTTTGGATTTACAAATGGTACCAAGCTGTATGTTGCTCCATTAGCCATTTTTAAACTCATTCCAAACAAGAACATTAAAAAGATAGCAACTCCCAATTGATTTGTCATTCCAAAGAAAATAACACCTACACCTTCTATAAGAAGCAGTAACGCAAGCAATAAATTTTTTCCCGAAAAACCATATCTCTTACCAACTTTGTCAGCAACTATTCCTCCTAATGGTCTTGCAAAAAGATTGATTAATCCAAAAATACCTGCGCAGATTCCTGCCGTTTTCAAAGTAGCTCCAAAAGTATCCGTAAAATAAATAGGAGCAAAATTATCAATAGTGATCTCAACACCAAAACAAGCTGCATAAGCAATGGTCAAAACCCAAGTACGGTAATCTTTTACAGCCAACATAAAGGTATTTTCTTTATTCGCTGTTTCTATTCCAAGTTCTTTATAGTTACCATTTGGCAAATCTTTGGTAAATCTGAAATATAAAAAAGCAAAAACCAATAACATCACTCCAGGAACAATCATGGCATATCTCCAGCTGTCCTCCTTAGTACACACTCCTAATCCCACAAATCCTGCTGCAATAAGAGGCATGGTAATATTAGCCAGACCAGCACCTGCATTTCCAAATCCTCCTGCCGTAGCGTTGGCAGTTCCTTTAATGGACGGGGCAAACATTACCGAAGTATGAAACTGCGTGATAACAAAAGAAGCACCAATAACTCCAATAGCTAATCTAAAAAACAGGAAACTCTCATATGTTTGTGAAGTACCAATCAGTAAAACCGGTACGGAACAGATCACTAATAACCAAGTATAAATTATTCTTGGTCCAAATTTATCGACTAATCGGCCTATTAATAATCTGGCGATGATGGTTGCCGATACCGATGCAATTTGAATGTTACCTAATTGGTCTTTTGTCAGGTGCAATTGCTCTTTGGCGATCGGCATAAGTGATGCCATACCAAACCATGCAAAAAAGCAAAAGAAAAATGTTAACCATGTAATGTGGAAGGTACGCATCTGAACTCCTTTTCCACTAAAAATGTTTAAACTCGAAAGCGGTTGATTTGTTGAAATTGAACTCATATCAAAAAAATTTAATCGTTTAGTATTGTTTATCTTTTCTAAGTATCAAACTCACGTCTAAGTATTTTACTTATCTACAAGGCAAAATTAAAGGCTTTGTTTGGAACAAAAACTGCCAAAACGCAGTTTTTCAAAAAAAATTAAGTATTTATACGTAAGTATATTGATTTAAATAAATTTCAACAACCCCCTCAACAAATAAAAATGCAGATGGCAGATTTTAACAGGAGCGATCAATCTCATTAAGTTAAGCTTTAATTCGCTCTCGCAAAGGCGCAAGGCCGCAAAGTTAAAATCGGGTTTCTTTGCGACTTTGCGAGAATTATTTTTAGACAAAGTGTAGTAAGAAGTCCTAAACTTAATGATATTGCGCAAACGATAGCGAACTGAAGAAGCAATCCGTGTCAGTAAAGACAGCCAATCAAGTTAATTTTTCACAACAAAAAAAGCCACAAGAAATTCACTCTTGCAGCTTTTTGTATTTGTAAAGGTTATAATTATATATAATTTTTTGTTCCCTCATAAGTTACAAACTTCAGAGAGTTGTTTATACAAATCATTTGCTCCTTTTTTTAATCTAGCCTTAAAAACTTGTTGCAAACCAAAATTACAAATTGGTTTTCGCATATGTAACTAAACCATCTAACCAATCTTGATGACCATTTATCATTGGATTGGGTTTTGCATTGGCTAAGTCTATAGCAGGCTTACCAATTTGACTTTCTTGAGTAAGGATGCGTACACGATTTCCAGATAAATCTTCGATTAACCAAGCATGGATAACGTCTAATCGGGTTTCGGAATCTCCCTCTGCCCAGCCGTGCCAAGCTAAACGAGCTGCCTCTCCTTTTACCAATGGCACAAACTCTGTAATTTGGGCTTCGATTGGAAATCCAAAAGTTTTAAATCGAAATCTAGCATTTGGATACAACTCAGTGATTGCAGGTTCATCGAATTCAATATCACTTGAGTTTTGATAATATTTTGGCCAGATGAAGGGATTAACCAGTAACGATCAAATCTGATTTGTATTTAAGCCTTTTACAATAACTTCATTTGAACAGAAATTATCTGTACTGCCCGGTGTATATTGATTAGGGAAAACGATCGCATTTTGTTTCTCGTACATATTTTTTTTACTTTAATCTATTGATTTATAATACTATTATTTTTATAGTTGCGAAATTAGATAACTACCCATAACTTTGCAATAACTATCATAAAGGATAGGATAAAGGATATGGCAAAAGATATTGAATATAATGGAAAATTTTACCCCTGTACCGTGAGCTTAGCAATGGACTTAATTGGAGGCAAATGGAAAAGTGTCATTTTATATCATTTAATTGAAGGGGAAAAGAGATACAATGAATTACGAAAAGAAATACCGATTATAACGGAAATGATGCTTAGCATACAATTAAAACAGTTAGAAGAAAATAATTTAATAAACCGCAAAGTCACAGGAACTAAGCCGCCTTTAAAAGTAATTTATAACTTGACAGAATTTGGTAAAACCTTTATCCCAGCCCTTGAAAAGATTAATGAATGGGGACATACGGTTGTCACAAGTATCGAAAAAATAAATCCCTCAAGATAATTCCCCGATTGGCGGATTGGCAATCCACAAAGGCAAAGACAAGCTATCTAGTCAATCTTACTGCAAAAAATGATGCAAAATATAAATTATTTGAATTTAAATTCAATAGATAATGGAACGGATCGGATTGAAAATCCATGTAATCTAGAGGTTTCCACGGTCATTTGGGCTGTTATTTCATTGCAAAACTCCAGAGCCGATAAACGGATTAAGGCTATGAAAGCAAAGTAGTACGCATCGTATTACTCATATAGTTTGTCATTCCGACGGAGGAGGAATCTCCGTTAGAAGCTCGACAAAGATTGGAGATTTTGATAGCGGAATTACTTGCGGGGATTCCTCCTCCGTCGGAATGACAAGCTTGCCGAATTGTTTAGCTTTAAAAAAAGTCATTTGCAGAAACGCGGAATGACAAATTTCACGGATGATCACAAAACCAATTCTTCGAACAAGCGCTGAATCGTTTTGTCTAAATCATCACAGAAACCGGAATGCGGCCTTGAAGTTTGTATAGACGAGCTTCGGATAGCAGTTAACCAGCGAAAACGGGACGGAATATCAAACTCGCCGATAGGTCCTCCGGCTTTGCCTCCCTGGGCTATTTTTTGAAAAGATTCCAAATTCAATTCGAGTTGTTCAAGGTCAAAATCTTCAGAGAACAACAACAATTTAGTTTCATTGACTGAATAAAGCATTTTTATAAATTTTGCCTTTTTGCAAAACAGAATAATGCCCACATTCAGGAATTCTTCACGCTCAACCCTTGGCACAACGCGAACAACGGCATACTCATATAAGTTTTTCTCTTGCATTTTCGGCTTCGTTTATAAAGATTTCTGAATGATTCAATCTAGTCCATAAAAACTGAAAATATACGCCTCTAATTTCGTCTGGAGTCTGTTCACTGTCTTCCCAATGGAGCCAGTCTTCTGGAATATAATTAACAATATCCTGCAGGATTTCTTTGGTGAGCAGTTTTTTAAAAGCATCATCTGTTTCTTTCAACAGACTTGCTTCCGGCAGTAAAACATGATCTTTTATTAATGCAAAAGGACTTTTGGCATGCGTTTCCCAGCTGTTCCAGGAGTGATGAAAATACAAGGACGCACCGTGATCAATAAGCCATAATTCTTTGTGCCAGATAAGCATATTAGTATTTCTGAAAGTACGGTCAACATTGGTAATAAAAGCATCCAGCCAAACAATCTGCGAAGCTAAATCCGCAGGAAGTTTTGTCACCACGGGATCAAAAGTAATCGCTCCAGATAAAAAATGCAAAGCCAGATTCAGCCCCTGACTGCCCTGAAGCAGATCCTGAATTTCCTCATCGGCTTCGGTACGTCCAAAAGCTTCATCAAGGTTAGCAAACACCAATTCGGGCATTTTGAGGTTTAAGACTCTTGCGATTTCTCCGCCAATTAATTCGGCGATTAGGGCTTTTACACCATGCCCGGCACCTCTGAATTTTAAAACATATTTAAAATCATCATCGGCTTCGGCAAGAGCCGGCAGTGAACCGCCTTCCCGCAGCGGTGAAATGTAACGCGTAACATTTACTGTTCTTAATTCAAGTGGTTTTCTCATAATTCAATTCATGAACTACAAACTTACAAATAACAATTTTCTTTTATATGACTATCCTTAACTAATCACGGCATTCGCTTTTAAAAGTTTCTGACACTAATTACACTAATCTGCACGAATTAAGATTGCTGTTTAATTACATAAAATATTCGAAACTGTAAAAAGTTGTAAAATTTGATTTCATTTTTGATAAGAATTAGTGTTAATTGGTGAAATTCGTGTTTATCTTTTTTTAAATGCGAATGCCGTGTTAACTAATACCAAACAGATCGAATTAACCGCAGATTAAAAAAATAATGAAATCTGTGAGAATCTGTGTAATCAGCGGCGAAAAAAAAATACATGTATTATTTTTGGACAGTCATATTCTTTTAAAATACTATGCAGTAAAGAAACTAAGATTTTAAGATTTAATTAAATTATCAAAATCATTAGACAATTAAACCAATTAGACCTTCTATTAAACGATTTTCTCCCCCTTAGCATTCTTCAAAAAACTTATATTTGTAATCCATACACTTCTAAATATTTTCTTATGAAATATAAATTCACAGCATTGTATCAGCAATACTTTCTGGCTTTAGTGCTTCTTTTAGGTACTAATTCATTTGCACAAAAATTAGAAAAATTCTTTCCTGCAAAAGATTTAACTTCTGTGGGAGTTTACTATTATCCTGAACATTGGGATCCTTCGCAATGGGAGCGTGACTTTCAAAACATGGAAAAAATGGGTTTTGAATTCACTCATTTTGGAGAATTCGCCTGGGCGCAACTGGAGCCGGAAGAAGGAAAATACGATTTCAAATGGCTCGATAAGTCATTGGAACTGGCCGAAAAATATCACCTGAAAGTTGTTATGTGTACTTCGACCGCGACACCTCCTGTATGGCTTGTCCGCAAACATCCTGAAGTGCTTGCTACTAATGAAGACGGTACCAAAATGGATCATGGCACACGCCAGCATGCCACTTTCTCCAGTAATTACTACCGCTCTTATTCGATGAAAATGATTGCTGAACTCGCCAAAAGATATGGTAATGACAAACGTATTATGGGCTGGCAGATTGATAATGAACCACGCCGTTTTCTGGATTATGGAAAAGATGCTCCGCAGCGCTATCGTGACTGGCTGAAAGACAAATACAAAACTATTGGTACGCTTAACGAAGCATGGGGCAACAATTTCTGGAGCGGCACTTACAGCAGTTTTGACGAAATCAATATTCCGCTGCATTCAGTGTGGGGAATGAATCTGCACTCTCAGCTTGATCATTACCGTTTTGCCGACAATGAAACGGCAACCTTCTTGGACGACCAGGCCAAAGAAATCCGTAAATTCTCAAATCCAAATCAATGGATTACTTCCAATTATATTCCAATGTATGATGTGGGTTATGTAGGACAGAGCAAAGAACTTGATTTTGTCAGCTACACCCGATACATGGTTTATGGCAGCGATCTTGGCATTGGCCCAAAAGGCTTTCGCGTAGGAGAATATTCCAGAATCCCGATGTCTAATGATTTTTTCCGTCCGCTGAAAGGCGCTTACGGCGTGATGGAACTGCAGCCAGGACAGGTAAACTGGGGAAGCATTAATCCGCAGCCATTACCTGGAGCAATACGCATGTGGCTGTGGCATGTATTCGCAGGCGGAAGCAAATTTACCTGTACCTACCGTTTTCGTGCACCTTTATACGGCTACGAGCAGTATCATTACGGAATCGTAGGAACGGACGGTGTTACTCCTACTACCGGCGGATTGGAATTTAGCCAGTTTATCAAAGACATCAATACGCTCCGCAAAAAATATGATGCCAAAGCGCAATTACCAAAAGCTTATCTGCAGCGCAAAACCGGAATTTTATTCAATGCTGATAATGTAATGGGAATTGAATTAAACAGACAGACCAATCAATGGAATACAATAGGCCATTTTACAAAATACTATAAAGCCGTAAAATCGTTTGGAGCTCCTGTAGATTTTGTACGTGACACTACTAATTTTTCAAATTATCCTGTATTAATTGTCCCTGCCTATCAAATGATTGACCAGCAGATGATTGACAAACTGACTGCGTATGCACAAAATGGCGGAAACTTAGTATTAAGCTGCCGTACAGGAATCCAAAACCGAAAAGGACACCTTTGGGAAGCTAAATTTTATCAGCCGATGTGGAATTTAATTGGTTCTGAAATTGAATCTTATGATCTATTAATGCCACAATCTCCTGATAAAATCAAATTCAACAATCAGGAATTTGAATGGACAAGCTGGGGCGATTTACTGAAACCTAATAAAGGAACAGAAGTATGGGGAACTTTTCAGGGTGACTTTTATGCCGGAACACCGGCAGTTACTTCTCGTAAATTAGGCAAAGGAACTGTGACTTATATTGGTGTTGATTCAAAAAAAGGAGATCTTGAAAAACAAGTTTTAACTAAATTGTATCAGCAGCAGAACATTCCGATTGAAAATTACCCAGAAGGTGTAACGACAGAATACCGCGATGGTTTTGGAATTGCAGTCAATTATTCTGACAAGGTGTATGAAATGAAACTCCCAGCCAATGCTGAAATAATCATTGGAACACCATCAATGAAAACTGCCGATGTATTGGTCTGGAAATATAAAAACTAGTTAAAAAAATTAACCATTAAGATATTAAGAATCATTAAGCTTAATATCTTAATGGTTTAAAAAGAATCATTTTCCGAATTGGCTCTTATCTATTGGTTCAAATAAAAAATTGGAATCTTTAAACTCCAATGTTCCTTTTACATAGAAAGGTATGGTCATATAAGTAGAAATTAATCCCGTTCCTAATTTTAATTTCTGATTGCGCTGCAGTAAAACAAAAGGAGCTCTTTTTATATCGCCGCCATACGATCTGTAACAAAAATCACCCCGCAAAGTATCACCAATCCTGTTCCCTCTAACGGCTCCTGAATCTTTCCCCAAAAGACCGTATCGGATTTCATATTCTCCATAAAATGTATTTTCTGTAAATACCATTGACAGAAAAGCTGTTGAATCTCCTTTTGAAGCTTTGTAAAATTTTCTAAAAGTTTTGTTCTGCTTTTTATTACAGCTATGCAGTAAAAAAATCACAGCAGTTATAAAAAACAGCTTCTTCATTATGTTTCTTTTTGTATCCATTTATTTCAAATGCAATTGACAGGACAAAGATAAAATATCAAAATGCAAGCCAGAACTGTTTTTTATAATTTTCAATAACTTCTTTCGAAAAATTAAGCACTCCTAGAATCACCAGTTAAAAAAAAAAAATGAGAACTCTCCATTGAAAAATAATTAGCCGCGATTCATACAATTAAAATTAATTTCAAACAAAAGCATCTTGCTTGAATTTAACAAGGGGTCATACCAGAATTTTAAGTATTATTTTCAAGATCACCCCTGTTTTCAGCAGGGTATCATTCTCAAAAAACATCTCAATTTTCAGCCTCTAATTATTGCATACATAAATAGTCAAAATTCTGTTAAAACCTTTGATTTTACTGGACTTTCCCATAAATTTACCAACATGAAAACAGCACGCAAAATAGCATTTTATACCGTTTGCTTACTGCTTACCCTTACTTGGGCAGCGCCGTCTGTTTCTACTATTATAAAAACAGCTTCCGAAAAGAAAGCTTCTGATAAAAAAGAAGCAGTGCCTGAAGGAAAATCAGAAGTGGAAGAAAAAACATTCGAAATAGTTTTAGACTTCCCAGCAACTTTCAGCTTTCCTTTTCACATTATACCTTCGACTGAACTGCACTTTAGCAAAGTGGATGCCATACCACAATCAGTAATTTTGGATTTAACAAATCCACCACCTGAATTTTATTTAACTGCCTAAAATCAGCTATTCGAAACCTGTAAGGTTTGGAACAGACTTTTATACAATTAAATTTAAATTCAAACATACATATGAAAACGATATTCACACTTGCACTTGCTTTATTTACCTCTTTAATATTTGCTGATTCTCACATTATTGTAAAACAAAATGGAGAAAAACTAGAAGTAAATTATGTTACCACAAAAGACAACACTGTTTTTTATTCGCTTCCAGGAAGCAGTACTGTTAACGAAATCAGTCTTTTTGCTATTGAAAAAGTGATTGATAAGAAGACAAATTCAATACTTATTGACAATCGCAAAGCAGATGTTTCTGGTAAAACCGGATATAAAAATGTACAGATTATAACAAACAGTCAGGCCAACGGTTTATATCAGGGAACAGCTTTGAAAACCACAATCCACAAACCAAAAGGACAGATGAAATCTGATTGGATTGCAGATGCTTCAATCAGAATAAAAAAACAAGCTGCCAAACAAGGTTTTCCTTTTGTTGTGATTACCAATCAAACTGATTCTCAATTAGAAGCTGTTGCATATAATTATTAAACTGCATTTTTTTAAAGAATTCCAAAGAGGCAAGTTAATTCTTGTCTCTTTTTTTGCAAACAATTTAAACCTTTAAACGATTAAACAGTTTAAACAAGCCTAAGACTCCAAACTCAAATACGCTTTCCCAAGATAGTCAATAATTGATGAAGCAATAAAAGACTGATAACCTGTTTCCGGCAGCGCAATATCAGCGGTCAATCCATGCAGATAAACACCTAATATAGCTGCATCACAAGGTTTATACGACTGCGCCAAAAGGCTGGAAATTATACCTGTCAGCACATCACCGCTCCCTGCGGTTGCCAGAGCAGCATTTCCTGAAGTGTTGAGATAAACCATTTCACCGTCTATGATGTAAGTCGGCGCTCCTTTCATTACAATAATCACTTGATTGACTAACGAAAAAGCAATAGTTTTTTGAAACATTTCTGCCTCTGAATGCCATTTACCAATCAGCCGTTCCAGTTCTTTGGGATGCGGTGTCAAAATAGTTTTAGGCGAGACCAACGCCATCCAAGACGGATTATGCGCCAAAATATTTAATGCATCGGCATCAATAACCATCGGAACACTTTTATTCGACAAAAAATCATGAAACGCTTTCTGAGTTTCAATATGCAGTCCCATTCCAGGACCGATTCCGATGGCATTTGGTTTTAAATCAAAACGAATATCCGAAAGATGATTTTCATCAGTATCGGTTATTACCATCAGTTCTGGATTTGAAATTTGAACAATCTGATAACCGCATTTTGGCACAAAAGCAGTTACGAGTCCACAGCCAGTTTTCAGTGCAGCTTTACCAGCCAGACATACCGCTCCTATCTTTCCATAACTACCGCCAATTATCAGAGCGTGTCCCTGCAGGCCTTTATGCGTGAGCTTCGCAATAGGTTTATAGCGTTTTAAAATTTCGTTTCTATCAATAGAAATTGGAGCATTCATAAGTTTGATTTTTTCTATTAAAAGTACGAAAATTTGATAGGATTCAATGTTTTTAATTTAACCGCAAAACGCGAAAATTTAGTGCAAAGTCCTCAAAACTTTACTAACCTTGCATTTTTAATTATTAAAACTAAGCTTTTCTTTACGTCCATTATGACCAAATCCAAAAAAAATCCCTTTAGGCTAGAAATCTTGGAATATTTATAAGACCTTTGCACGCTTTTTAGAAATTAAAAAAATCATCGACTGATGAAAAAGAAAATAGAAATTTTAGCGCCTGCAAAAGATTTAATTCACGGTATAGCAGCCATTAACAGCGGTGCCGATGCTGTTTATGTGGGTGCTCCTCAATTTGGTGCGCGTTCCAATGCTACCAACTCTATTGAAGATGTTGCTGCTTTGGTAGAATATGCTCACCTGTACAATGTTCCGGTTTTTGTGGTAATCAACACCATTCTTTACGACAACGAACTGGAAACCTGCCGTCAGATGATCTGGAAATTGTATGATATTGGTGTCGATGCATTGATTATTCAGGATATGGCCATTATGGAAATGAATCTCCCTCCTATCATTCTGCATGCGAGCACACAGGCCAATAACCGAGACGCTGACAAAATGAAATTCCTTGCCGATGCCGGAATCAAACGTGTGGTTTTGGCCCGCGAACTGAATCTGCACCAAATCAAAGAAATCAGCAATGCTACTGATGTGGAATTGGAATTCTTTGTAACCGGAGCTTTATGCGTTTCTTTCAGCGGAAACTGTTACATGAGTGTTGCCAATGGAGAACGTTCTGCTAATCGCGGTTCCTGCGCGCAAAACTGCCGTTTGCCCTACAACCTTATTGACGGTCACGGAGAAACACTTATCAAAAGTACCCACTTACTTTCGATCAAAGATTTTGATGTTTCGAACGAAATTCCAAGTTTAGTAGAAGCTGGTGTTTGTTCTTTCAAAATCGAAGGGCGTTTGAAAGACATCGTTTATGTAAAAAACAACGTGTCCTACCTTAGACAAAAACTGGATAATTTTCTTGAAGGTAATGACAAATATACCAAAGCTTCTTCGGGTAAATGCACTTACACTTTTGATTCAGCTTTGAACCGTACATTTAACCGCGGTTATACCGATTATTTTGTAAATGAACGCCACGATACAATTGGTTCTTGGGAAAGTCCAAAATCCAAAGGGCAATACATTGGAAAATTAATTAAAACCATTGGAGGCGCTTACCAAATTGAAAATGGAGAACTGCTCAATAATGGTGACGGACTTTGTTTCATAAACGATAACAATGAAGCAGAAGGAATTTATGTGAATAAAGCAGAAAATGGTTTGGCATATCCAAACGTTCTGAAAGAAATTAAAGACGGAACTTTTATATACCGCAACAATGACGCTGCTTTCATCAGAATTGTAGAACGTGAAGACAGTGCAGTCCGTAAAATAAGCACTACTTTGTTATTGTTCGAAAACGAAACTGGTTTTGAACTGCTTGCCACCGATGAAGACGGCAATACAAGTTCGGTTCAATTGGCGCATCCAAAAGAGCAGACCAAAAACAATCAATCCATTGAAGAAAACATCAAAGCACAATTGGCAAAAACAGGTTTTACACCTTACACAGCCGATGAAATAACGATTCAGTTTTCGGATAATTGGTTTTTACCTATTTCAAAAATCAATGAAATGCGCAGAACGGTGTACGAACAATTGTCTGAAACTCGTTTGAAAAACTACAAACGCGAAGAACGCAAAATCGAAAAAACAAGTCATCCATACCCAGAAACCAAATTGGATTTCATGTATAACGTTTCGAACAAACTGGCACGTAAATTCTATGAGCGTCACGGCGTTACCGAAATAGAAAAAGCATTTGAACTGCAGTGGGATCCCGGAAAATCTCGTGTGATGACAACCAAATACTGCATCAAATACGAGCTGGCCAAATGTCCAAAATACCATAAAGACACTATGGAAGGCAAACTGAAAGAGCCTTTGGTACTGAAACAGGGAGAATTGGAATACAAACTAAAATTCAACTGCAAACCGTGCGAAATGGAGATTTGGGAAAAAGATGCCGAATTTGAAATTGAGGAAGATTAACAAAAAATCTCTTTTTATAGATACACCAAAACTACAAAGAAAAGGAAACTTTACTTTGTAGTTTTTTGTTTTTGATTTAAATTTAACAAAACTTACTTCCTTAAAAATCAAAACAATAATCTCTTTTTCATTAACTTTATAATTAAAATAAATCAGATTCATCTTATATTTATGCTTGAATTTTAATTTCCTTCTTTATAATAATTTTAAAATTGAGATAAAATGAAAAAAGTATTGTTCTTAACCGGTGACTTCACCGAAGATTATGAAACTATGGTTCCGTTCCAAATGCTGGAAATGGTTGGTTACACTGTTCATGCCGTCTGCCCTGACAAAAAGAAGGGAGACACCATAAAAACTGCCATTCACGATTTTGAAGGCGACCAGACTTATACTGAAAAACCTGGACACAACTTCGCTTTAAATTACAGTTTTGATGATGTTAATGCAAACGATTATGACGGATTGGTCATTGCAGGCGGAAGAGCTCCAGAATATTTGAGATTGAACAGCAAAGTAATCGAAATAACAAAACATTTCTTTGACACTAATAAACCTGTTGCTGCCATCTGTCACGGCATCCAGATTTTAACGGCTGCCAACGTAGTACAAGGCCGAAAACTTACCGCCTACCCAGCCGTTGGTCCAGAAGTAACTTTGGCTGGTGGTGAGTTCCAATCCATTCCGGTAGATGGAGCATTTGTTGACGGTAATCTGGTGACTTCACCGGCCTGGCCTGCGCATCCAAGTTTCATCAGAGAATTTCTAAAAATTATGGGAGCAAAAATTGAAATTTAAAAAGAAATCTAATAATACATTCTGAGAACTACAGCTTAAGACAATTTCGCTGTAGTTTTTTTTACCTTTGGACAATAAATATATAGACTTTAAAATTATTCTTCATGATTACAAAAGCTGCCTCAGATGATATTCCGGCATTAGAAAAGTTAATCAATTCTGCATATCGCGGTGAAACTTCAAAAAAAGGATGGGCTACCGAAGCAGACCTTTTAGCAGGTAAAAGAATTACTTTAGATCAGCTGAATGAAATATTTAAAGATAAAAACAATACTATTTTAAAATTTACAGAAAACAATCAAATCATCGGATCGGTTTTGCTTACTGATAAAGGAGACAAACTCTATCTGGGAATGCTGGCTATTTCACCTGAACTGCAGAATAAAGGCATTGGAAAGAAAATTTTACATGAAGCCGAAGTTCATGCACGTTCGTTAGGTTTATCCAAAATCGTAATGACTGTAATCACGATTAGAGAAAAATTGATTGAATGGTATAACCGCCATGGGTATATCGACACTGGAGTAAGAGAACCTTTTGCGCTCAATGATGCAGATACCATAATTACAGACCGGCATCTGGAATTTGCAGTCTTAGAAAAAACACTTTAGCATTAATCCGTATTAATTATTATTTCATAAATTAGTAAAAAAAACACTAATTATGAAAACATTAGATCAATGGTTTGAAGAATATGCAGTAAGTCATCAAAATCCAAAAAACAAAGCAATACACTATGTCTGTGTACCGGCGATTTTCTTTTCTATTGTGGGATTATTGATGAGTATTCCGAGCGTTTTTTTAACTAATTTACTGCAATTGAACCAGCCAATAATCGAAAACTGGGCTGCAGTTATTTTGGTATTTGTATTATTCTTTTACCTCCGATTATCCGTTACAATGGCTGTTAAAATAGCGATATTTTCGATTCTGTGCTTAGTCATTAATTATTACATTAGTCAGTTTGTTCCGCTTTGGGCATTTTCAATAGCCGTTTTTGTTGTGGCTTGGATCGGACAGTTTTACGGACATAATATAGAAGGTAAAAAGCCGTCATTTCTTAAAGACATTCAGTTTTTATTGATTGGCCCAGCCTGGGTTGCTGAAAATTTATTTTCTAAGAAATAATAAGATTTCATTTTCTATTTTAACTGGCAATAGTTTTTTTGGCTATTAAAACTCCGCAATCTTTTTATAAAATTGCATACCCTGCCTAATTTCATTCAATATTATAAAAGAAATCATTAAAAGTAATAGTTAAAACCAAAAAGGGTTTTCTTCTTTAATAGAGAAATCTAAATTACATTTTGATTTCTCAACAAACAATCCTTTTACATAAATAGCTTAATATTTCTGATTTTCAATAATTTAAACAAAACCAACAATTTCTACTAAAATGCATTGTGTAAGGGATAGTAAATAAAACAATAGTTTCTGAAAAACTAAATATTTCTTAAGGAAGTTAAAATCAATATTCTTTTTTAAGCACTCCATTAGATGTGCTTTTTTATGCTGATTTGCCTTTTTAATTAGATACTTTACAGGCTTTTTTCCAAGTATATCATTGCTTTCAAATTAATGAAACGATCTAGGCTTAAATAAAATTTGAAAAATAAAAACCGACCATTTCAAAGTAAACTAATGAAATAGTCGGTTTTTTCAAATTTAAACATTTGAAAAATTTCACTTGCTTTTTACTCTCTAATCATTTTTAATTCTTTAAGCATAGATTCTAAATATATGATAGCATTTATGAGGTCTGGCGTATCTGCAAATGGAGCAAGTGATCTTTCAAATTTTTCAGTCCCTTCCAAAAAAACCTTAATATTTTCTTGTTGATTTTCTACTAGCTTAATATTATTTGAAGTACTAGGAATTCCAAGATCATTTATAGAGACACCGCGTTTATTTGTTAATGCAATGAATGGGACTCTATTTATGATTATATTAATTCTTTCAATATACAAATCAATCAATTCCCCTTTCTTCATTTTTTCAAGCTCGGCTTTTTGATGATACTTCTTAACTATTGCTGAAGAACTAATAAGACTTTTTGTTACTCCTGTTGATTGTGCATTGATGCTGTTTACTGCTATTATAATTAAAAAGGATAAAAAGATATTTTTTTTCATAATTATTTAAAGGATTTTAATTTAATGTTTTCTGAAATACTTGCTCAATTTTTTAGTGATGCCTTATTTAATACAAATTGACTGCATTACAATACTCTTTTTAATATTAAAATTTAATTGCTTTTAAATATCAATCATCTTATTATTAACATCCTGTTTTATATGTATTAGGCGGCATTTAAAAAAATTATATGCTGTTTTTAAAACTTGTCACTACTAGATTCATTTTTAATTTTAAATTCATTTAATCTTTTTTAAGGTTTGTAATTATTTTCAATTTAGATATTACAAAGTAAACCTATATTTGTACGATTAAAGTTGACAGTCGTCAATCCTATATTAAATAATTTATTTATGGCCTTTGAAATTTTAAAATACTCTTTTAAAAGCAACCTACTTTTGGGTTCAATAGAACCTGATTATATGTTAAAATTAGAAGGAATAAAGAGTGTTGAATTGTTTACTAAAAATGATGTTTTGTATGAGCAGGGTTCAGAACCAAAGGCAGTATACCATCTAAGAAAAGGAAAGGTAAAAATAGAGCAGCTTGGTCAAGATGGTAAAACCAGAATTGTTTATGTATATATTCATGGTGATTTTTTTGGTTTTAGACCTTTGTTAAGCAATGAAAAACATCCAGTAACCGCAATTTTTCTTGAAGATAGTGAAATTGAGATTTATGAGGGAAATGAATTCATTAAAATTGCCAAAGAGTCCTCTAATTTATCATTTAATTTAGTCGAAATTTTAAGTTTTGAATTTAATGTTTGGATTAACTTGATTTCATCGCTTTCACACAAATCTGCAAAAGAAAAAATTGCTTTAATTTTGTTAATATTAAACGAAAAGTATAGAAATGAAGATGGGATATCTGAAATCATTATGACTAAATCTGACATTTCAAAATACAGCGAAACATCAAAAGAAACAGTGGTCAGAGTTATTGGTTACTTAGAAAAACAAGGTGTATTAATAAATAAGGGCAGAACTTTTGAAATTATAAACCATAAAATACTTGAAATTATTGCTGAGGGATTTTAGAAAATTTAATTTTAAAATAAGTTTCAATGATTTAGCAAAAATAACATCATATATTTATGATAATCAAATTGAAGCACCAAAATGGTTTCAAAACCAATTTTAACAAAACGGTCAAGCTGTGAGAAGAGGTCAAGGCATGGTAAATGGGTGGTAAAACTAACTAATCTCTCCTTAAGTATCCTACATTCAGTTTTTTAAACACTTCGAAAACATAATAATACACTATTCCAAAAAGCTATATTTTGAATATTTATAACCATTGTCAGGCAAAATAAAAGCTATAAATTAGCACTTTAATTTTTATATAAAAAAACAAATGAAAAATACTGCTTTAACGCACATACATGAGGGTTTGGGAGCGAAAATACTGCCGTTTGCCGGGTACAATATGCCTATTCTTTATGAAGGGGTAAATGCAGAACACGAAACGGTTCGAAATGCAGTAGGTGTTTTTGATGTATCGCATATGGGCGAATTTATACTTTCGGGTCCAAATGCATTGGCTTTGATTCAAAAAGTGACTTCGAATGATGCATCAGCTTTAACAATCGGGAGAGCCCAATATTCCTGTCTGCCTAACAATGAAGGCGGAATTGTAGATGATCTGATTATCTATAAAATTAAAGAAGAACAATATTTACTGGTAGTAAATGCATCGAATATTGATAAAGACTGGAATTGGATTTCGGCACATAACGATTTAGGCGTTGAGATGAAAAATTTATCTGATGATTATTCTCTTCTCGCAATCCAAGGACCAAAAGCGGTTGAAGCGATGCAGTCTTTATCTTCTATCGATTTGTCTGCAATTACTTATTACCATTTTGAAGTGGCTGATTTTGCAGGTTTTCCGCATGTTATTATCTCGGCAACGGGTTATACAGGTTCAGGCGGATTTGAAATCTACTGCAAAAACTCGGAAGTTGAAACGATCTGGAACAAAGTTTTTGAAGCTGGAGCTTCATACGGAATCAAACCAATTGGTTTGGCCGCCAGAGATACACTCCGTTTGGAAATGGGATTCTGTCTATACGGTAACGATATCAACGACACTACTTCTCCGCTTGAAGCCGGCTTGGGATGGATTACTAAATTTACTAAAGAATTCACCAATTCAGATAATCTGAAAAAACAGAAAGAAGCTGGTGTTACCAAAAAATTAGTAGCTTTTGAAATGCAGGAACGTTCTGTTCCAAGACACGATTACGAGATCGTTGATGCTTCAGGAAACATAATAGGCATTGTAACCTCGGGAACTATGTCACCATCCATGAACAAAGGAATTGGTTTAGGCTATGTTACCACGCCAAACAGTGCTGTTGACAGTGATATTTTTATCCGAATCAGAAAAAATGATGTTCCTGCCAAAGTAGTAAAACTTCCTTTTTATAAAAAATAATATGACTATCCGTGACTAATACCAAATCGATAAAATTGGCCACAGATTATAAAGATTAACACAGATTTCTAAAAAATACATGTAAAATCTGTGAGAACCTGTGTAATCTGTGGCAAAAAAACATTTAGTATGCTTTGCGGATAGTCATATAAAATAATTTCTTTTTTAGAAGATTCTGAGAATCTAAGGCTCATTTTATTATAATTTGATAAATAAAAAATAACTTGAAAAGGATATTTTTTATTTTAAAGCTAGAAACTTAGTAACTTAGAATCTTGGTAATTAACAAGAAAGACATTTACATGAAAAAAACTGCACTAGTATTGCTATTGTCTACATTCTCACTATTTGCTCAAAATAGCAGTACTAGTTGTGAAATTTTGCTCAAAATAAACACATTACTCCAAAAAGAACATTACAGACCAAAGCCGGTGAACGACAGTTTATCGGCTTATGTTTTTGATGAATTATTAAACAATTTAGATCCTGCAAGAAACATTTTCTTAAAATCACAAGCAGATTCACTTGCAAATAAATACCGGTTTCAGCTGGATGATCTTATCTTAAAAAAAGACTGTTCCTTTTTGGACGATATCAAAAGCGAATACAGAAAATCACTTTTAAGAAACAAAGCGGTATTAGAGAAACTTAAAACTGAAACTATAAATTTCGGTACTAAAGACACCATTCGTTTTCAAAAGAAAGATTTCACTTTTTATCTAAAGGCAAATGAAGTGCAGAAAGCCTGGAATAAAAAAATCCGTTATGAAATATTTGATGATATTGCCGGAAAAAGTAAAAAATTAGACTCACTCAAACTCAATTTCAATTCGATGAGTCTTAAATCTCAAAACAGCATTATCGAAAATGAACTCTGCAAAATCAATGTATCATTAACCAGCAGTAAACTTTTCGAAGATGATTTTTATAATATTTTCTGTGTCTATTTTGACCCGCATACCAATTATTTCAGCAATGACACTAAATCCAGTTTTGTTTCGACTTTATCCAAAGAAAAACTTTCACTTGGATTAGAAGTCAGCTTAAATGAAAAAAACGAAATCAATGTAATTGAAATTGATCCAAACGGCCCTGCTTTTAAGACTGGTAAAATCAAAAAAGGAGATCAGATATTAGCTATTTCCAATCAAAAAGAAACCCTCGAAGTTTCATGTTCTTCATTAGAATCGATTGCGACAATGATGTCTTCAGAACTAAACACAAACCTAACTTTAACACTTAAGCGAAATTCTGGCAAAAACTTCAAAGTAACCATTGAAAAGCAGGTTTTGAAAGACGAAGAAAATACCGTTTACAGTTTTATCGCTGATAAAGACATCAAAGTCGGCTATATAAAAATACCCAGCTTTTATTCCAACTTTGAAGAAGAAAACAGCAAAGGATGCGCACAGGATGTTGCAAAAGAAACAGTAAAACTACTGCGGGACGATGTAAAAGGACTAATTCTTGACCTTACTGACAATGGAGGCGGTTCAATGGAAGAAGCTGTAAAATTAGCAGGATTATTTATAGACCGCGGTCCTATTTCGATAGTAGCAGACAATAAAAAACAATTATCAGTAATAAACGACCCGTATAAAGGCGTTATCTACAAAGGTCCTATAGTGATTATCATCAATGGAAATTCAGCTTCAGCAAGCGAATTTTTTGCCGATATAATGCAGGATTATAATCGTGCCATTTTGATAGGAAGCACCTCATTGGGTAAAGCAACTATGCAGACCATCCTTCCTTTGGAAGAAAATGATGATCAGCATTTTATAAAATTAACGGTAAGCAAATTTTACAGAATCACCGGCAAAAGCCATCAGGGCGTTGGTGTTGTTCCTGATGTACTCATTCCTACAGTTTATCAGGATGTTTTTCAGAAAGAAAGCGAATTTCCAACAGCCTTAAAAAATGACTCCTTAAAATCCAGAATCCGGTTTACGCCATATGTAAGCAATGAATTAATCGAATCGCTTGCTAAAAAAAGCAGAAACAGAGTTGCACTGGATCCTTATTTTAATTCCATTATTGCACTCAATTCAAATATTGACACTATAATCAACAAAGCAAAATTTGAAATACCAATGACCTTAGATGCCATTTTTGAAAATCAGGCCGGCATCAACATTTTATCTGAGGAAATCAATAATTTCTCTACAGATAACCTCAGCTTAAACGTATATAATTCTGAATACAACAAATCGTTACTCCTGCTCTACCCGTCGCTTACAGAATACAACAAAATACAGCTCGACAGCTTAAAATCGAATCATTATCTGAATGAGTCAATTTCAATTATATCAGACTATATGACAATGAGAAAGACTAATTAACATATTTTGCAAAAAGATTTTTCCATAGCTTTTGGAAAAATAAGGAATAGCTGTATTTTTGTAATTCAAAATAAAACAATCAATGGGAAGAGCATTTGAATTCCGAAAAGGTAGAAAAATGAAACGCTGGTCTGCAATGGCCAAAGCATTTACCAGAATTGGTAAAGATATTGTAATGGCTGTAAAAGAAGGAGGTCCAAATCCTGAAGCCAATTCAAGACTAAGAGCTGTTATTCAAAATGCTAAGGCAGCCAACATGCCAAAAGACAATGTTGAAAGAGCCATCAAAAAAGCAACAGATAAAGACACTGCAAATTACAAAGAGGTTTTATTTGAAGGATATGCTCCGCATGGTATTGCCCTTTTGATAGAAACTGCCACAGACAACAACAACAGAACAGTTGCTAACGTAAGAAGTTATTTCAATAAATGCAATGGAACTCTAGGAACCCAAGGTTCTGTAGAATTTATGTTTGACCACACCTGTAACTTCAGAATTCCTAAAGAAGGAATTGATCCTGAAGAATTAGAATTAGAGTTAATCGATTTTGGTGCAGAAGAAGTTTTTGAAGACGAAGACGGCATCTTAATTTATGCTCCTTTTGGAAGTTTTGGAACTATCCAAAAAGAATTGGAAAACAGAAGTTTAGAAATATTATCTTCTGGTTTTGAAAGAATCCCTCAAATCACAAAAAAACTAACTGAAGCTGAAATGGCTGACGTAGAAAAATTAATTGAAAAAATGGAAGAGGATGATGACGTAATGAACGTGTATCATACTATGGAAGAATAAAAAAACCAGACAGGCATAACAATAACAAAAGGCTCCAGGTCATACCGGAGCTTTTTTTTACGTCAAAACCATAAAAAAAGCCACAGATTAAATTCTGCGGCTTTTTGATATCTAAAAAAATATTATTTAATAAATTCTATTTTTTGCTCTTCTTCTTCGTTAACACTGTCAAAAAATCCCTGATCGTTCATCCAGTCATCACTAAACACTTTACTCATATAACGCGAACCGTGATCAGGAAAAATTGCCACTACATTACTGTCGGCTCCAAATTCCCCTTCCTCTGCATACTGTTTGATTGCCTGCATTACCGCTCCTGAAGTATAACCTACAAACAAACCTTCTTTTCGGGTTACTTCTCTTGCGGAATGAGCACTTTCTTCATCTGATACTTTGATAAATTTATCAATGATATCAAAATCAGTCGCCGAAGGAATCAGATTTTTACCTAAACCTTCTATTCTATATGGGTAAATTTCGTCACTGTCAAATTCTTTGGTTTCGTGGTATTTTTTCAAAACCGAACCAAATGCATCAACTCCAAGTATTCTAATGTTTGGATTCTGTTCTTTTAGATATTTTGCGGTTCCTGAAATTGTTCCTCCAGTTCCGCTGCAAGCAACAAGGTGAGTAATTTTACCATTAGTCTGTTTCCAAATTTCCGGCCCTGTTGACTTATAATGCGCATCAATATTTAATTGATTGAAATATTGATTAATGTAAACCGATCCTTTGGTTTCTTCGTGCAGTCGTTTTGCTACATTGTAATAAGACCGATCGTCATCTGCAGATACGTGGGCAGGGCAAACATAAACCTTCGCACCCAGGCTCCTTAACATATCGATCTTGTCTTTTGAAGATTTTGAACTTACTGCCAGAATACAGTTGTATCCTTTTATAATACTTACCATTGCTAAACTAAAACCAGTATTACCTGATGTGGTTTCGATAATGGTATCGCCTGGCGACAAAATTCCTTGTTTTTCTGCTTCTTCTATAATATACAAAGCAATTCTATCTTTCGAAGAATGACCCGGATTAAAGGATTCTACTTTTGCATAAAAATTACCTTCTAAATTCTCGGTTATATTGTTTAGTTTAATAAGCGGCGTATTCCCTATTAACTCTAAAACATTATTATAAGCATTTATTTCTTCTTTCATAAAAAAATAGTTTATCTGAGAGCATTTTTTAATAGACCCCGATATTATGCAAATCTAACAAAAAAAATCTAATTAGATTTTAATTTTCTCTAAATCTAATAAAAAACTATACTCTTTTGCCAATTCCTTAATTGCTTCAAAGCGGCCAGAGGCTCCGCCGTGTCCTGCATCCATATTTGTATCCAAAAACAAGAGATTATTATCTGTTTTTAAAGCGCGTAATTTAGCCACCCACTTAGCTGGTTCCCAGTATTGTACCTGAGAATCATGCAATCCTGTGGACACATACATATTCGGATATTTTTGCGGAAGCACATTATCATAGGGTGAGTACGACAGCATATAATCATAATATTTTCGAACATTCGGATTCCCCCATTCATCATATTCTCCAGTGGTAAGCGGAATACTGTCATCAAGCATCGTAGTAATAACGTCCACAAAAGCGACTTGAGCGATAACACCATTATACAATTCGGGTGCTGTATTCACTACAACTCCCATCAGCAGACCACCTGCAGAACCGCCTTCGGCATACAAATGCTGCGGTGAAGTATATTTTTCTGCTATTAAAAATTTAGAACAATCTATAAAATCGGTAAAAGTGTTTTTCTTTTTCAATAATTTCCCATCCTCATACCATTGTCTTCCTAAATCTTCACCTCCGCGTATGTGGGCGATTGCAAAAATAAATCCTCTGTCCAGCAGTGTCAGCCGGGTTGATGAAAAAGCGGCATCCATAGAATGCCCGTAAGAACCGTAAGCATACTGAAGCAGCGGATTAGTACCGTCTTTTTTCAGGCCTTTTTTATACACCATCGAAATTGGAATTTTCAACCCATCTTCTGCGGTCGCCCAAACACGTTCTTCAACATAGTTGTTTTTATCAAATTTACCGCCTAAGACTTCCTGCTCTTTCTTAATTTCTTTGGCTTTTGTCTTCATATTAAAATCAATAATTGACGACGGTGTTGTCATAGACTGGTATCCGTAACGCAATATTTCGGTATCAAAATCAACATTGGAACTTGTGTAAGCGGTATACGTTTCACTTTCAAAAGGCAGATAATACTCCCCTTCTCCGCTCCAGGGCATAATCCGGATTTTATTCAGGCCGTTTTCACGTTCTTCTACAACTAAGAAATCTTTGAAAATCTCAATATCTTCCAGCAAAACATCGTTTCGGTGTGCAATAACTTCAACCCAATTGGCTTTTGAAGTTTTATTCACCGGAGTTTTCATCAGTTTGAAGTTCTCAGCTTTATCCTTATTGGTCATAATATAGAAACTGTCTTCATAATGACTAATACTGTATTCCAATCCACGGACACGTTTCTGAAAAATCCTAAATTCACCGTCAGGATTATCTGCTTCAAGAATTTGGTATTCTGTAGTTAAAGTACTGTTAGATTCAATAGCTAGATATTTCTTCGATTTGGATTTTGCAATTTCAACATTGAAAGTTTCATCTTCCTCAAAATACACCAAGACATCATCTGCCTGCTTAGTTCCTAATTTATGTTTAAAAATCTTATCCGAACGAAGGGTTACATCGTCTTGATCAGAATAAAAAATAGTCTTATTATCATTGGCCCAGACAGCGCTTCCGGTAACATTTTCTATTTTATCTTCTAAAATTTCACCTGTTTCCAGATTTTTTATCTGAATGGTATAAATTCTTCTCCCGACAATATCACAGCTGAAAAGTGCCAATTTATTATCCGGACTGATACTTAATGCTCCCAGCTGAAAATAGGACTTATCCTTAGCCATTTCATTACAGTTGAACAGTATTTCTTCTTTTGCGGTAAGACTTTCTTTTTTTCGGGAATAAATTGGGTAATTCTGCCCTTTTTCGTAACGGGTGATATAATAATACCCATTGTAGAGATAAGGAACCGATTGGTCGTCTTCCTTAATTCTGCTTTTCATTTCTTCAAAAAGTGCAGTTTGAAAATCTTTGGTATGGGCCGTTTTTTCCTGATAATAAGCATTTTCCTGATTCAGATAGTCAATAACTTCAGGGTTTTCCCGGTCGTTTAACCAAAAATAATTATCGATTCTGACTTGGTTAAATTTCTTTAATTTCTTAGGGATTATCTTAGCTACGGGAGGTAAACTGTTTTCTGACATTGTTTTCGGTTGGTTTTAACAATTTGATGCAAAAGTAACACAAAGCAATTTTAAAACGGATTCGTTTTTTATCTTATTTAACTTAATTAAAAATCAAATTCAGTAATTTTGTTTTTCAATAATTTAAAAGACAACAAAATGGATTTAATGGGAATGATGGGAAAACTTAGAGAAACCCAACAAAAAATCGAAGATACTAAAAAACGTTTAGACACCGTGCTTATTGACGAACAAAGCAGCGATAATTTATTAAAAGTGACTTTGACCGCCAATTCAAAAATAAAATCAATCACCATTGATGATTCCCTTTTGGAAGACAAAGAACAACTGGAAGATTACTTGATTTTGGTACTAAACAAAGCCATCGAGAAAGCTTCTAAAACAAATCAAGCTGAATTGGACGCTGTCGCAAAAATGGATATGCCGATGATTCCAGGAATGGACAATCTTTTTAAATAGTTTAGTCCTTAGCCAGAATTTCAAACCATAATCAAAAAAGCGAATAAAACTTAATATTAAGTTTCATTCGCTTTTTCATCTAAGGACTAAATACTTAACAGGTAAGTACTAAATAACAATCTTCTGCAGAGTTTCCAAAACATAAGTATGCATCACTTCTTTATAGTCCAGATGCGTCACGATTCGGAGTTTCCCATGTCCGAGTGAGCTAATTAAAATATTTTTCTCTTTCAGTTTTTCGATAAGCAGTCTTTCGCTAAGCCCTTCACGCACCGAAAAAATCAAAATATTGGTTTCCACTGGTTCGATACTGTCTATCCATGACAGTCTTGACAATACAGTTGCTATTTCTTTAGCTCTTCTATGATCATCGAGCAATTTGGCGATATTATGATCCAAAGCAAAATTTCCGGCTGCCGCCAAATAACCTACTTGACGCATACCGCCTCCCAATATTTTGCGAACACGCAATGCTCTGTGAATGGTTTCTTTATCTCCTAAAAGCACAGATCCAATTGGTGCTCCCAGTCCTTTAGACAAACAAACTGAAACCGTATCAAATAATGCTCCAAATTCCCTTGGATGCTGCTTTTTGGCAACAACGGCATTCCAGATTCTAGCACCGTCCAAATGAAATTTTAAAGCATTGGCATCACAAACAGCTTTTATTTTTTTTAATTCTTCAAGATCATAGCAGGCTCCGCCTCCTTTATTAGTGGTATTTTCCACACATACTAAACTTGTCAGCGGACTGTGGTAAAACTCCGGATCATTAATTGCACCTGCCACTTGTTCAGCTGTGATCATTCCCCTGTTTCCGTCCAGCAGACAGCAGGAAACTCCGCTGTTGAACGAAACTCCGCCTCCTTCATAATTGTAAACATGAGCATATCTGTCAGCAATTAACTGTTCGCCAGGCTGCGTATGCAGTTTAATTGCTGTTTGGTTTGCCATAGTTCCCGACGGAAAAAAAAGCCCAGCTTCCATACCAAACATTCCTGCCAATCTCGCTTCAAGAGCAATAACCGTAGGGTCCTGCTTATACACATCATCACCCACTTGGGCATTGAACATATACTGCAGCATCTCCAAAGAAGGCTTGGTAATCGTATCGCTTATCAAATTTATTTCCATAATCTAAAAACTATATCCTATTTTTGTAACTCAAAACTAGTAAAATTATTATTAGGAGCTAATCCTGCTATCCGTTATAATCTTTTCTATTTTTAAGAAAAAACAGAAAAGGATTTTCACTGCTGCCAGGACTAAAAAACTGCTGACCCAATAATTTTGCGATACAAAATTACTATAAATTTATGACAACTACCGAACAAATAAAAGGTATTGTAGAACGCCTTGGTGCGTTGAGGAGGTATCTTTGACGTCGATGCCAAACTTATCGAAATTGCTAACGAAGAAGAGAAAACCTTCGCTCCCGACTTTTGGAACAACGCCAAAGAAGCCGAAGCTCTTGTAAAAAATCTTAGAAGTAAAAAGAAGTGGATTGAAGATTACAACAAAGCTGTTGATATGACAGACGAGCTGCAGCTTGCCTATGATTTTTACAAAGAAGGTGAGTTTTCTGTTGAGGAATTGGACCATCAGTACGCTATTGCTGAAAATCATATTGAAGCGATAGAATTCAAAAACATGCTTTCGGAAGAAGGTGACAGTTTAAGTGCTGTTCTTCAAATTACAGCCGGTGCCGGCGGTACCGAAAGCTGTGACTGGGCTTCGATGCTCATGCGGATGTACATGATGTGGGCTGAAAAAGAAGGTTACAAAATCAGGGAACTAAATTATCAGGAAGGTGATGTGGCAGGAATAAAAACTGTGACACTAGAAATTGAGGGCGATTATTCTTTTGGATATTTAAAAGGTGAAAACGGCGTGCACCGTTTGGTACGTATTTCTCCTTTTGACAGTAATGCCAAAAGGCATACATCATTTGTTTCCGTTTATGTATATCCGCTTGTTGACGACACCATCGAGATTGAAATCAACCCAGCTGACATAGAAATCACAACCGCCCGTTCCAGTGGTGCCGGAGGACAGAACGTGAACAAGGTTGAAACCAAAGTACAGCTGACCCACAAACCCACAGGTATTCAGATTCAGTGTTCGGAAACGCGTTCACAGCACGATAACAGAAACCGGGCTATGCAGATGCTTCGTTCTCAATTGTATGAAATTGAACTAAAAAAACAGCAGGAACAGCGCTCTGACATTGAAGCAGGCAAAATGAAAATCGAGTGGGGTTCACAAATACGCAACTACGTGATGCAGCCTTATAAACTGGTGAAAGACGTAAGAACGGGACAAGAAACCAGTGACGTTGACAGCGTTATGAACGGAAACATTGACGGATTCCTAAAAGCCTACCTAATGATGATGGGACAGCGTGAAGAAGAATAGTTTTCAGTTAATCAATTAACAAATTATAGAAAAAATGCCTTTCAAATCTGAAAGGCATTTTCTTTTACTTGACAAATAGTACGCAAATACCACTAAACAAACTATTTATCAAGCAACTCAAAAAAATAAGTAACACATTTAAAGTAAAAAAAATATAAAAACATAGAAAAAGAATAAAACTGTTTTTAAACAAATCTTAGCCATTTTTTAACTCTTTAAAATTAGATTCAGACAAAACAGCCGTCATTACATCATTAAACAGGAAAATTTCATAATTCACATCCCGCATTTACTTTTTCCACACCACAAAATACGATTAAGAATAGTGCAAAAAAAATTGCCGTCAAATGACGTCTATGCAATAAAACCAACTTCCCATTTTAAATAAATTATTTCTAAAACGATATCGTTCAAAAAACTGATAAATAACACATTACTGACTTCATATACAGCCTTTAAATCATCAATTTGACAAACAAATTATTTAAATTTGTTTGGTATCAAACTCAAAACTCTTATACTATATGAGCAATAATTTACCTGAAAAATACAGACATCCCTATACATTTGATAAAAAATATAAAAAATCGGCGGTTTATTTCTCTATGGAATTTGCCATCGACCAATCTCTCAAAATCTATTCCGGCGGACTGGGTTTCCTCGCAGGATCGCATATGCGAAGTGCCTATGATTTGAAACAAAATTTAATTGGAATCGGTATTTTATGGAAAAAAGGATATTATGACCAGTATTTGAAAGAAGATCTTTCGATGGGAGTGCTCTTTAGAGAGAAAAATTACAGCTTCCTTGAAGACACCAATATCAAATTTACCATAAAGATAAACAATCACGATGTCTGGATTAAAGCCTATTTCTTAGATCCGGAAACCTTTGGAACTGTACCGATGTTTTTCCTCTCCACAGATGTACCAGAGAACGATTATCTGGCAAAATCAACTACCTTTAGATTATACGATTCAGATCCAAGTGCCAAAGCTGCTCAAACAATGGTTTTAGGATTGGGCGGTGCCAAACTGCTGGACGCCCTGGACTATGAACCGGACATTTATCATTTAAACGAAGCTCACGCCGTTTCTTCGGTTTTTCATTTGTACAACAAATACAAAAGCGTTGAAAAAATCAGAGAAAAAATGGTTTTTACAACACATACTCCCGAAGAAGCCGGAAATGAAAAACACGATATTCACTTTTTGGAAAACCTTAGTTTTTTTGCCGGGATTCCACTGGAAACCGTTCGGGAAATTACCGGGATCCAAGACAATACTTTCAATCATTCGCTGGTGGCACTTCGTTTAAGCCACAAAGCCAATGGCGTTTCCAAACTGCACGGAGAAGTATCCAGAGATATGTGGAAAGATTTCAGCGGTATTTGCCCCATAACGCATATTACCAATGCTCAAAACAAAAAATACTGGGTAGATCCATGGCTTGATGATGCGCACGCAACTAAAGACAGAGAGGAATTAATCAGCCGAAAAAAGAGACTGAAAACCAAGCTTTTTGAAGTTGTAGCCGATCAAACGGGAAAAATATTTGACCCGGACATTTTAACAATTGTATGGGCTCGGCGTTTTGCAGAATACAAAAGACCCGATCTAATCACCAGAGATTTTGAAAAATTCAGAAGCTTAATGAACGATCCTAAAAAACCAATTCAAATCATTTTTGCAGGAAAACCGTATCCAACTGACTATGGTGCGATTCACAATTTTGACAATCTTACTCATATCAGCAAGGATTTCAAGAATATGGCTGTACTTATCGGACACGAATTAAAATTATCACGCCAGTTAAAAAAAGGAGCCGATGTCTGGCTCAACAATCCGAGGGTAACAAGGGAAGCTTCCGGAACATCGGGAGTAACTGCTGCTATGAACGGTGCGATTAATTTTTCAACCAATGATGGATGGGTTCGTGAATTCAAAGATTTGAATGAAACCAAAAATTCTTTTGTACTGCCGATTGTTGACCATAATTTACCTGTTTACCAGCAGGACCAAATGGATTTGTATAATTTATACCAAATGCTGGAGGAAGAAATACTGCCTTTGTATTATGACAATCCCGATGACTGGTGGGATTTGGTAGAAACCAGTATGAAACAAATTGTACCGTTTTTTGATTCGGCACGAATGGTTGATGAATATTACAACAAAGTTTACAATTAAGAATTTCAATGGTAAAATTCAATTTCAATGGCGATGTAAGTTTTGAAATAAGGCAAAAAATTAGATTACAGATACTGAACCTCGTTATTTTCAAAAAATGGCGGGGTTTTATTTTTATATGATTTTAAAGAAGATTAAATTGCTTGGGATTTTAAATAAAAGATACTAACTACTAATTATGTCTATTTTTTAATGAAGCATTTATTAATATCCATATTATTCTTTTCAGGGACATTACTTGCTCAAAATACAAAATATACTATTGAAATTAACCGCAATCTGTACGCAACAGACTTTGATAACAATGAATATTTATATAGAACAAGCAAAATCGATATTAAGAATTCAAAAAAAATAAATCAGCTTATAAGCGAACTCAAAAATATTAAGTCTATTAACCAACTTTTTACAGAAACAAAGATTGATACTATCACCATACTTCAAAATCCAAAACATCTCTTAAAGTATTATGACAATAAATATATCGGATGGAATAGTCAACAAGTGGATTATATTTCAGATAAATTGACTCAACTCCAAACCTACAAGAAGCTCTTTACTGATTACCTTGGATTAGGCTGCTGTGTCAATATGCATCAGAGATATAGAGATGAATATATTATCAGATTATTTGAAAACAATATTCTAATTAACACATATTCTTCTAGAAAATCATTACCAAATACAAAAAAAATCCCCTGGGTAAACACAAATAATACACTGAATTACAACCCTTCAATTGATAAATTATTTTTTAATTTATTTGAAAACAAAAAGCAATATGAAAAAATTATTGAAACCGAAGAATTAACAAAATATTTAATTAAAAGAATCATAGACTATAACACTCCAACTTTATATGAACTTTCAGCTTATGATTACATTAATGAATTAAATGAACTAAAATCAGATTTTGAAATTTTAAAAATCGGAGAAATTTACGGCCGTGGAAGATATATCTGGAACGAACCAAAGACATACTATTCAAGATTAAAAAACGCATCAATGCTGTCTCAAATAAATATTATGTTTTTAGCAACAAAAGAAAGAGAATCCATCTACTCAAGAGACAGTATTAAATCTAATTATAAAGATATCATCAAACGAGTCCAAAGCATTGATTTTATAATTAACTATATCAATAAAAATCCATCGGTTAAACTTGATATTTATTATTTTAACAATAAACCAATAAATGACTATAATATTGACAACTTTAATAAAAATCCAATTGAGTGGAAAAAACAAGATGATTATATTGAAAGCTTAAACTGGTATAAAAAAAATAACATCAAACCATCTTTCGATATAAATGAAGCAATAAAAACATCTGAAAGAAATCACTGCGGCTGTAATTATAGGTTTAAAAAAGATTTTGTAGAAAAAGCAATATTTATAGAGTTAACAAATAAAGAAATAGAAGAAAACTCTATTTGGTTTTTATTACCTGACAATACTTTATTACTTTATGTAATGCAAGGGAAGAAAGTTTTAAATTACAACTATTCAAAATTTGGAGAAAATATAGGAATTCAATATCCTTGTGTCTTATTTGACTTAAATGGAAATATAATTGACAAAAAATAATTATCTTTTACACAAAGAAAAAATTTAATATAACTTTTTTTTGCATCACAAATTCCTATAATTAGAAATAATTTAGCAAAATCGAATAATTTCAAACGTTTCCTTAAATTAGCCTGCGTCACAAAAAATACTATTTACACTTATGGATTTAAACTTCAATACAAACGAAGATCACAATAAACTTTTACTGTCTGAACTCAGACAAAAATTTGCCAAAGTAAAACTTGGCGGCGGTGAAAAAAGAATCGAAAAACTGCATACTGAAGGCAAAATGACCGCTCGGGAACGAATTGATTATTTATTGGACGAAAATGCAAAATCCATTGAAATCGGTGCTTTTGCAGGCAAAGATATGTACAAGGAACACGGAGGATGTCCATCGGGAGGTGTTGTTGTAAAAATTGGATACATCAAAGGAAAACAATGTATTGTTGTCGCCAATGATGCAACTGTAAAAGCCGGAGCCTGGTTTCCGATTACTGCCAAGAAAAACCTGAGAGCTCAGGAAATAGCAATGGAAAACCGTATACCCATTATCTATTTAGTTGATAGCGCAGGCGTTTACCTGCCTTTGCAGGATGAAATTTTTCCGGATAAAGAACATTTTGGGCGCATTTTCAGGAACAATGCCATAATGAGCAGTATGGGAATTACCCAGATTGCAGCAGTTATGGGAAGCTGTGTTGCTGGCGGTGCATACCTCCCGATTATGAGTGACGAAGCTTTAATCGTAGACAAAACGGGAAGTATCTTCTTGGCTGGAAGTTATTTGGTCAAAGCGGCCATTGGCGAAAGCATCGATAATGAAACCCTGGGCGGAGCGACAACGCACTGCGAAATTTCGGGAGTGACAGATTATAAAGCAAAGGACGACAAAGATGCTTTGGACAAAATAAAAAACATAGTCGATAAAATTGGTGATTTCGATAAAGCTGGCTTCAGCCGTATCAAAACAGAAAAACCTGCATTGGACGAAAAAGAAATCTACGGCATTCTGCCAAAAGCCAGAAACGAGCAATACGATATGATGGAAATCATCAAGCGATTGGTCGATAATTCAGAATTTGAAGCTTATAAAGACGGTTACGGACAATCCTTAATTACCGGCTATGCAAGAATTGACGGCTGGGCTGTAGGAATTGTAGCCAATCAAAGAAAAGTAGTTAAGACTACAAAAGGCGAAATGCAGTTTGGCGGTGTTATTTACTCCGATTCGGCAGATAAAGCGACCCGTTTTATTGCCAACTGTAACCAAAAGAAAATCCCATTGGTTTTCGTTCAGGATGTAACCGGTTTTATGGTCGGCTCAAAATCGGAACACGGCGGCATCATAAAAGACGGTGCCAAAATGGTCAATGCCGTTTCCAATTCGGTTGTACCAAAATTCACAGTCGTTGTTGGAAATTCATACGGAGCTGGTAACTATGCCATGTGCGGAAAAGCATTCGACCCACGGCTAATATTTGCCTGGCCAAGTGCTGAACTTGCCGTAATGGGCGGCACTCAGGCTGCAAAAGTTCTGGCACAAATTGAAGCTTCTTCGCTAAAAGGAAAAGGGGAAGTTGTGGATGAAGCCAAGGAAGCCGAATTATTTGCAAAAATCAAAGCCCGGTATGACGAACAGGTTTCGCCTTATTATGCGGCCGCTCATTTATGGACAGACGCCATTATTGACCCGCTGGAAACCCGCACCTGGATTTCGATGGGTATTGAAGCCGCCAACCACTCCCCTATTGAAAAGAAATTTAATTTGGGGGTAATTCAGGTTTAGGTTTGTAAACTCATAATTAACCAGTATTTTTAGATTCTTTAACAAAATGTTTTTTTTTAACATAAATTAGCTTTCCAACCATAAGCATAAATTTTATATTTGCAAAAAACAAGCATTTCTATATCGAGTAAGATAAAATTGATTTCACAAAACTCTGTATACGTTTCATTTATGAGGAAAATTCTCTTACTTTCATTTTTCAGTTTACTGCTTATACAATGTACTTCTGTGAAAGAACACAATGAGCATTTAAACGACTTAATACCGGAAAGTGACCTAAAAGAAGACGTCGATTTTACTTATCAAAAACTGCAGCGACTCCAGCCTAAATTGTATTGGTACATTTCAAAAAAAGAACTCGATTTTAAATTCGACAGCTTAAAAAGTACCATTACAAAACCAATGACCAGCTATGAATTTTACAAAAAACTTAGTCCTGTGGTTTCTTCGATCCGTCAAGGTCATTTGATTGTTTCCCCTTCAGTAAAAATATTAAGCAAATCGGAACAAGAAGCGATCAAAGAACTGGGAGCTGGTCCTTTTTCGCAATTTGAATTTGAAATTCTTAATGACAAAATGTATGTCACTAAAAACAGATCAGACGATGAAGCAATACAGACAGGAGCAGAAGTTATATCCATTAATGACCAAAAAACCAGTGAATTAATTCATGAATATTACACGCTTTTTGCCTCAGACGGATATAACAAAACATTTAAAAGAAAAAGAGTTTCCAAAATGTTTTCTACATTTTACACCAATGAAAATGGCCCTCAAAACAGTTTAAAATATGTTTTTAAACAAAGTGATTCTTTATACACAACATCTATTAAACGAAAAGCGGCACCAAAAAAAGAGGGAAACGGAGCTTTAATGAAAGTAGTTGGACATGAAGCGAAAATTAACTTCCTAACAAGTAAGGATAAAAAAACGTACGGCTATAATGAAAACACGAAAATGAATAATCGTGATTTAAAGTTCATCGAAAAAGACAACAGTATTGCTTTACTTAAAATCAGCCATTTTGCATTGGGAAAACCTTCTCGTTTCTATGAAGAAAGCTTTATGAAAATGCAGCAGTATAAAACAAAAACATTAATAATTGATTTAAGAAATAACCCTGGCGGTTCCTTAAAAGAAATTGAGATTCTATACAGTTATTTATCGGATGCATCTTATGCTTTTACAGATCCTTTTCAAGTGGTTTCAAAAACGGCTCTAATCGAAAAAACACCTTTTAGCAAAGCTCCATTATTTGCAAAATTTTTCATAACTCCTTTTTATGCGCCTTATATGTATCTTAATGTTCATAAAAATGAAGACGGCGATTACTACATTCCTAATTCTGCATCAAAGAGAAAACCAATAAATAAAAATGCATTCAGAGGAAAGATATACGTAATGATAAACGGAGGCACATTTTCAGCGTCCAGTATTATTTCTTCTAATTTAAAAGGATCAAAGAGAGCCACTTTTGTAGGTGAAGAAACAGGCGGTGCATACAACGGAACTGTTGCAGGTATCATGCCGACTGTTAAACTGCCAAATTCTGATATAAAAATAACAATAGGATTAATGGTTGTTGCTCCATCTTATAAAACAGCACTCGAAGGACGCGGTATTTTTCCAGATAAAGAAATTATCCCAACTCCAGCTGATTTTAAAAGCAGTAAAGATTTAGAACTGAGCTGGATCTTGGAAGACATTAAAAAGAACCCCATAATTTTCAGCGAAAATCAAAATAGCGAAGATATTACTCTAAAATAACGGCATCCATAATTAAAAGCACAAAAAAAATACACATACATCATTAATTATTAGTATCTTAGTAGTAACAATTTAAAACTCTTGATATTATGAACAATGTAAAAAGCTTGAATAAGTGGGCCAATGCGCATACTTATTTACCTGTAGATATCCTTAGAATGGCTCTTGGTGTTTTTTTATTTATGAAAGGAGTTTATTTTTTTTCAAACACCCAATATTTAGTTGATTTATTATCACCTATAGACAAGTTTGACAAATTTGGCGGAGGCATGTTCTTGATTCATTATATAGCTCCTGCTCATTTGATCGGCGGTATTTTAATATTCTTCGGGTTATTGACACGCTGGGCCATAGCAGGACAGCTGCCTATTTTAATTAGTGCCATTATTATCAACTTTATGGGACAAATGCACCATCAAAATTTACTTTTAGCAATACTAACTCTAACAGTGTGTGTGGGTTTTCTAATTTATGGAAGCGGAAAAAATTCGGCAGATTACTATTTTAAAATGCAGCAATAATAGCAATCCGGAATCAGCAGAAAATATCAAAAACGAAAAGAGAGGAACATTGTCCTCTCTTTTTTATTTCCCGAAACTTTACTTAAAGTTTAATTAGCTAATACTAATTTTTTACTTTCTTCTCTCATTATTTTGCCAGTAGCAGTTTCTTTAAATTTAGGTATAAAAATAATGTCTTTTGGTTTCTCATATTTATCCAAAACATCAAATACTGAATTATCAATCTTAATAGTTTCTCCTTCTACATATAAAACCACTTTTTCACCCAAACTATCATCTTGCTCACCATTTACAAAATAACGTCTAGGTATCAATGTCGATAGTTTACCCTCGACCTGCTCCGGCATAATTTTAATACCGCCGCTATTAATTACATTATCAAAACGTCCTAACCAGATAAACTGCGTATCTGAAATTAACTTCACGATATCGTTTGTAACAATTTTTTCGCTTCTGATATTTTTAGCAACAATCTCCAAGCATTGATTTTCATTTATAGAAACTGTAACGTTTGGCAATGTTGTAAATGCTTCTGTACCAATTTTTTTAGCAGCTATATGAGTAATAGTTTCCGTCATTCCATAAGTCTCATAAATCTGGACTGGTAATTTAACCAATTCCTGTTCCAATGATTTATGAACTTTAACTCCCCCAATAATTATCTTTTTGATATTAGTCAGCTTATTGATTGAGTTTTTGGCCTGAAGCGGCACCATAGCTGCAAAATCATATTTTTGATCATTATATTCCAAAGGATGTGAACTAGGCTCTACAAAATCCATATCCAGACCTAGAATAAATGAACGTACAAACATCATTTTTCCTGCAACATAATTTACCGGCAGACAATGCAGCACTTTATTTCCAGGCTCTAGTCCAAAAAAATCTCCTGTTGAAATCGCTGATTGAACCATGGCCTCTTTTTCAACTCTTATTGTTTTTGGTTCACCTGTAGTTCCCGAAGTATACATATCAATATAAGATTTATCATCGAACCAATCCAGTAAAAAATCTCCGACTGCCTGCTCGAAATCTGCTCCTTCTTTTATAAAACTATAAGCAATTCTGCATAAATCCTCTTTTGTTAAATGATGTCCATTTATTTTAAAATGATTGTGTACGTTTTTGTATGTTATTGCACTCATAATAATATTGATAATTTTATGTTACTTATTTAAAAATCAAATACTTTCTGTCAGTTTTTTTACCCACTCCGTCCATTTGTATTTATACCCAAATATAATCAAAAGCAAAGGATAAATCACTATTACAGGGAAGATAATATCAAATCCGGCTTCAGGTTCTGACACATCTTTAAAAATAGAATACGTCTGAAAAGCAGTCCAATCTGATGTCACTAATAAAGCTCCTATCAAGTTGTTTGCAGCATGAAATCCTAATGCCAATTCCATTCCGTCATCCATTAAAGTCATTATCCCTAACAACAGTCCGGTTCCAATATAATACACCATAATTATATTGCCAATCTTCGAAACTTCGGGATTAGACAAATGCAGTAATCCAAAAATAGCTGAAGTAGCTAACAATGGCAGCCATTTGTTCCGAGACAAATTAGCAAAGCCCTGCATTAAATAACCTCTGAAAATTAATTCTTCAACTGTTGTCTGTATTGGAATCAATAAAGATGCTATAATGAATAAAATTAAAAAGGGAACGGGCTGAAAATTGATTTCAAAATCAGATGGATTTAAATAATACGAAACCAAGGTTGTAACAATGGTAAATACAGACCAAATTGAGAATGAAAACAATACTCTTTTCCAGTCGATTTCCTTTCGGCCGGTAACAATTGAAATAAAAGTCTGCCGATGTAAAAATCGAACTGCAAAAAACACACCGCCCAAAGCAACTACATAGGAAAACAATAAAAGAAACAAATTCAAATTAGGCTCTAAAAAATGAAATACTTCCTCATCTGTCACTGGATATGACTTCCCTTTAAAAGAAGTCTGATATAAAATTACTGCCAGCATAGGCATCTGTCCTAAAAAAGAAGCTCCGACAATAATTAATAACCCTAAAAGGTACTTCCAAAATTTATTTTCTTTATCAATTCCCTGCTTTATAAACATTGGTTATTTTTTTCTAAATTATAATTCAAATGGCTTTTCAAATCTTATTTTTGCCGAAACTAAAGTAGCCATTTTTATTTTAGAACAACCCAAAAATGATACAAAAATGATACAAATTTACCATAACCAGCGCTGTGGAAAATCAAGAAGCTGCCTGCTTTTTTTAGAAGAATCAAATAAAGATTTTGAGATTATCAATTACCTTAGCACACCTCCGACAGCTGCCGAATTAACTGTGTTATTAAAACAGCTGAATTTCAGTCCAATTGAACTAGTGCGCCAAAAAGAAAAAATATGGATAGAAAATTTCAAAGGAAAAACACTAACTGACGATCAGATTATTCAGGCAATGGCCGAAAATCCAATTCTTATCGAAAGACCTATCATTGTTAAAGATGGCCAGGCCATTATTGGCAGAGATTTAGACAAGGTTTCTCCTTTTATTTAAACATTAACATAAGTTTAAGAAGCCTAACTTAAACTATTTTCAAATTTCTGCGTCTTACCCAGAAATCTTATTTATTACAAATGAAAAATTTCAAATTTAATGTAGTCCTATTATTTTTACTTTTAGGATTAACCAATTTTGCCCAGCAAAGACCTCCTTCTTTTAACAAAGTTAAGGTTACTGGAAAAATTGTAGACAAAAAAAGTAACCAGCCTTTAGAATTTGCTACTATCACCTTAAAGAATCAAAAAAATCCAAAAGCCATTTCCGGCGGAATTACTAATAACAAAGGAGAATACGAAGCTGATGTTATTCCTGGCGTTTATGACATTACTATCGAATTTATTTCCTTTAAATCAGTCGACATAAAAGGAAAAAGCATAACCGAAAAAACTTCATTAGGCACAATTGCACTTGAAGATGATGCTTCACAGCTGAATGAAGTTGTTGTCCGTTCCGAAAAGTCATCAGTTGAAATAAAACTGGACAAAAAAGTCTATAACGTTGGTCAGGATATGATGGTAAAAGGCGGTACTGTAAGTGATGTTTTGGATAATGTCCCTTCTGTTTCTGTTGATACCGAAGGAAATGTAAGTTTAAGAGGAAGTGATAACGTCCGAATTTTAATTGACGGAAGACCATCTTATGCCGTAAATATCGCAGAAGCATTACGACAGCTCCCTGCTGATGCTATTGATAAAGTGGAAGTAATTACCAATCCATCTGCTCGATATGATGCCGAAGGCGGTTCGGGTATAATCAATATTTTACTTAAAAAAGGTAAAAACCAGGGTTTTAACGGAACTCTTATCGCTTCAACAGGTATTCCTGAAACATATGGTTTAACTGCTAATGTGAATTATAAAACCGAAAAATTAAACTACTTCACTACTGCTGGTTACAACCACAGAACGAACGAAGGCGGCGGTAAAACGAATTCTCAGTATTTTAATAACGACGGTTCTATTAAAAATTATTTAAATGAAGACCGTGATACAGAAAGAACCAATGATGGTTTTAATGGAAGAGCTGGACTTGAATGGACAGTTGCTCCAAATACTTATTGGACAAATGCCATTAATTATGAAAAATATACAGGCGATTCTAATGATTTGATCAACTACAATAACTATGACGCTTCCCGCATTTACACAGGTTCAACGTATCGTTTGAATACTGGAGATACAGGCAGTGAAAATATCTCCTATACTTCAAACTTAATTAAAAACTTCAACGATAAAGGACACAAACTTACGGTTGATGCTTCTATCTCAAGAAATACTGATGACAGCCAAAGTATAATTACAGGTTCTAATAACTACAATAACACCTTAAACAACCAAATTCAAAAGCAAGCACAAATTCAGGCTGATTATGTTCTTCCATTGGGAAAAGGCAGTCAGTTTGAAGCTGGATATAAAGGAAGTTTCGGTGACTTAAACAACGAATATTACGTTCTTGATGAAAATGGAGCAAGAATCGATAATTTATCAAATACTTTAGAGTACAAAGAAAATATCAATGCCCTTTATACTCAATATGGTTTCAAAGCAAATAAGTTCTCTTATTTATTTGGACTGCGCTGGGAAGACACTAATATCGAAGTTAACTTATTAGAAGACCCTAAAGATTTCAATACTAAAAAATACAGCAATTTGTTTCCAAGTGCTTTCATCAGTTATGAAATTTCAGATCAAAGTAACTTAACAACAAGTTACAGCAAACGTTTAACTAGACCAAGAGGGCGATTCATGAACCCTGCTGTAAATTATTCTAGCAATGTCAATATTTTTCAAGGAAATCCAGATTTAGATCCTTCTCTAACAGATAAATTTGATTTTGGATACATCAAACGCTGGGAAAAAGTAACTTTTAATACTTCTGCTTATTTTGAAGACACCAAAGATGTTTTCAGCTTTGTACGGTCACCTACAGGTGATGAAGTGAATGGAGTTCCAGTAATCAAAAGCCAGCCTATAAACTTAGGAAAAGAACAAAAATTTGGTTTTGAATTTACCTTAAATTATAATCCGTTCAAAATATGGAGAATAAACAGTAATTTCAATTTATACAATGTAAAAACAACCGGAGAACACAGCTACACGGATACGACAGGAAAACTTGTAGTACAAAATCTTGACAATCAAGCTACCTCTTGGTTTGCAAGAGTAAGTTCAAAATTAACTTTGCCATACAAAATTGACTGGCAGCTGAACGGCACATATAATGGGGAACAAAAAACTGCACAAGGAAAAAACTTAGATCAGTTTTCTATGAATACCGCTTTCAGTAAAGATCTAATGAAAGATAAAGCGACAATTGCATTCAATATCAGTGATATTTTCAACACCAGAAAAATGAGATCATACACCTATCTTGATAATCAAATCTCATATGGCGAAATGCAGTTCCGTAAACGTCAGTTCAATTTATCGTTTACTTACCGTTTCAACAAAGCGAAAAATGAAAGAGAAAAGAATGCTCAGCCTAGAAATGATGGCGGAGGAGATGGCGGAGGCGGCGATTTCCCTGGATAATCTTCTCAGTAGACACAATAAAAAAAGGATTCGTAATACGAATCCTTTTTTATTTTAAAGCAAAAAAAAGACTAAGCTTCTTCTTCTTTTTGTTTTGCTCTCTTTTCTTTATATGCTTCCCAAGTTGCTCCACCTACCCAGTAAGATACGAAACCAACTAAGAAAAACATTAACCAGAATCCCATTGTAAGGATGGTTAAGAAAAGTAAAAAGCCTAAATACTGTTGAAATTCAAACATGTTTTCCGGAATTTTTGAATGTAGCGACAAATATAGGTTTTAAATCTTTTCAGACCAATAAAATCAATAAAAACTACAGCATTTTATCAAAATATTTTTTGTTCCTAAAACTAAGGAATGACTGGCAGGCTTTTAACTAAAGAACAATTAATATTTTATTGGAGCAGAAACATTATAAATTCTAGGAAACACCCGTCCTGCTCTCCACTATATCTTTATTTTTTTTCTTTAAAAAAACAAAACAGCTCTTTCCCTATCTTTCATTTTTAACAATCCAATAAAGCATCAACAAAAACCCATGCTAATATTATCAAATTCACACTTATTAAAACAAAATAGTCAATATTACATAAATTAATAATTATATTTGTTCATCAATAAAATAAAAATTTATGGAAGAATGTATCTCTGTTTTTGATATGTTAAAAATTGGTGTTGGTCCATCCAGTTCGCATACCCTTGGACCTTGGCGTGCAGCAGAACGTTTTTTAAATGAACTCAGAAGCGATTACGACATCAATACTGTCATCAGGGTAAAAGTAGATCTGTACGGTTCTCTTTCATTAACCGGAAAGGGACATGCCACCGATTTGGCAATTATGCTTGGACTTAGCGGCCAAGACCCAGAATACATTCCTATCCAAAATATTAACAAAATCATCAAATCGATTGAAGCCAAAAACGAAATCCATTTGGGAAACCAAATCAATATTCCCTTTTATATTCTTCAGGACATTGTTTTCAATAAAAACTTTCTTCCTTTTCATGCTAATGGATTAACATTTACTGTATATTTTAATAACGAAGCAGAATACAGTTCTACTTTTTATTCCATAGGAGGCGGATTTGTTGTCAAAGAAGAACGGGAAAATGCCCAAAATAAAGTTGCAATAAAATGCGCCTTCCCCTTCCCTATTAACAAAGCAAGCGAACTTTTGGCCTATTGTGCCAAAGAAAATAAATCCATTTCTGAAATCGTTTATGATAACGAAAAATCCATGCGCCCCGAAACAGAAATTCATCACGAATTACTGCGTATTTGGAACACTATGCTGGAATGCATGTATATTGGCTGCCATTCCGAAGGAATACTTCCCGGAGGTTTACATGTACGAAGACGCGCTTTTGACATGCATCAAAATCTGATTGGTCTATGTAATTATTCTACACCGCAGGAATGGCTGGAAGAAATCAGAAAAACCGAAGTAAAGTTCCGCCAGATTCTAAAATGGGTAAGCTGTTTTGCATTAGCGGTAAATGAAGTTAATGCTGCATTAGGCCGGGTTGTAACTGCTCCAACAAACGGAAGTTCAGGTGTAATTCCTGCCGTTTTGATGTATTATTTAGTTATCGAAAACCATCAGGCAGGCGAAAACGAAATCAAAAAATTCCTGATGGTTGCGGGCGAGATAGGCAGTATTTTCAAAAAAGGATCTACTATTTCGGCAGCAATGGGCGGGTGCCAGGCCGAAATTGGTGTTTCGAGTGCTATGGCTGCCGCCGCTTTATGCGAATTAATAGGCGGAACTCCAGAGCAGGTCTTAATGGCTGCAGAAATTGCCATGGAGCATCACTTAGGACTAACTTGTGATCCAATTGGAGGTTTGGTACAGATTCCGTGTATTGAAAGAAATACAATGGGTGCCATAAAAGCGATAAATGCAGCAGAACTTGCTTTGGCAACTGATGCAAAAAATGCTAAAGTATCTCTTGACAAAGTCATTGATACTATGTGGCAAACGGCCAAAGACATGAATTCCAAATACAAAGAAACCTCCGAAGGCGGACTCGCAGTTGCCGTAAATATGGCGGATTGTTAGGTTTAAGAAAGCAGACAAAAGAATTAAGATAGCAGAAGGCAGATTTTAGAAATATCGAAAATTATAGAAGCATAAAAAAGATTTCAGATAAGATGCTAATATTCTTATTCTGAAATCTTTTTTATCTGTTTATCACAGACTGAAATCTGCCTTCTGTAATCTGAAAACTGCTAACTAACTGCCTTCCTTTCCAATTCCAGTTTAGTAATCGGATGATAAACTATTGGTATTTCTTCGATGACAACATCGCTTTTGTCAAGTCCAAAAGCTCTGGTATCTGATAAAGACATGTTTTTCAGCATATAATAAGAGTTCAGTAAAAGTTCGTCTCTTACAGAAAACTCATTTTCTACAGACAAAAACTTCTCAATAATAACAAATTTAAAATCAGGTTCCGCATTGTATTTTGTAGAACCGTCAGAACGAATGTGCAGATTTAACTCTTTGTTATCAATCAGATTCTGGACAATTCGTTTAAAATACAATTCCACTTTTGGCTGAATCCTAAAACCGATATTCAACACAATTTTAATTACTTTATCATCCAGCAGCTCTATAACCTCATAATTCAGATCAAAAGGAGAGTTTGTCCGGTTGATATGGAAAAACCAATACACATCGGCTCTCTTTGGTTTTTTAGAAAAAATTGAATTCAATATTTTCTCTTCAATTTCATAGTCCCTGTCGGCTTTTGACAAATAAATCAAATGGGTAGAATATTTCGGGATTGAAATATCATTGCTCAATTCTTTAAATTTTGCCGAGTACTCAGTCAGATTGGTAAATTTCACCAACTTGTTATTAATTTTTCTTGAAAAATACCAAACATACATTGTCATAAATATAAACAGCTCAAAAAACAAAAACATCCATCGTTCTTTGATTTTGACAATATTGGCCGCAAAAAATGCGATTTCAATAACCACAAAAACTGTTATGACTGCAGTAATGAGAATCCTGTTCATTTTTTTGATGTAAATCAAATAATAATTTAAAAGAACTGTCGTCATCAGCATGGCGATCGTAATCGAAAATCCGTAAGCCGCTTCCATGTTAGATGAAGTCCTGAAATACAAAACCATCAAAATACAGCCAATCCACAAAATGGTATTCACTGACGGAATGTAAATCTGTCCTTTCAAATTGGTTGGGTTTTTCATCGTCACCCGAGGCCAAAAATTAAGTGACACCGCTTCATTAATCAATGTAAACGAACCGCTTATCAATGCCTGTGAAGCAATAATTGCAGCAAAAGTCGAAATCACAACACCCGAAAACAAAAACCATTGAGGCATTATTGTATAAAAAGGATTTTTGCCTTCAAGAAAAGGGTTGCTTTGATTCATTAACCAAGCGGCCTGTCCCAAATAATTGACAACCAAAGCAATTTTTACAAAAACCCATGTGATTCTAATATTACTTTTTCCGCAATGTCCTAAATCCGAATACAAGGCTTCGGCTCCAGTGGTACAAAGGAAAACAGCGCCTAACAGCCAAAATCCATGAGGATACTCAACCAATAACTCATAAGCATACACTGGATTCAAAGCGGTCAAAATCGCAGGATGCTCCAAAATCTGTACAAATCCCAATACCAAAAGCATGGAAAACCAAACCACCATGGCTGGACCAAAAAAGAATCCTACTTTCTGGGTGCCAAAACGCTGAAAAAAGAAAAGACCAGACAGGATTACAATAACAATTGGAAGTATTGGAATATTTGGAACTACATCACCTAATCCTTCTACAGCCGAAGCTACAGAAATAGGCGGTGTAATAATTCCGTCAGCCAAAAGCGTTGTGGCTCCCAGAATAGTCGGAATCACCAATTTTCCTTTTCCAAATCGTTTGACTAATGCATAGAGGGAAAACACACCTCCTTCTCCATGATTGTCTGCCGAAAGTGTCAGCAAAACATATTTAAAAGTTGTCTGAAAAGTAAGTGTCCAAAATATACACGAAATCCCTCCATAAACTAATAGTTTCGATATTTCTCTTTGCCCGATAATGGCTTTCATAACATATAACGGACTGGTTCCTATATCTCCGTAAATAATTCCGAGTGCCACTAAAAGTGATGCAGCTGTAACTTTTTGAACCGTTGATTTATTCATTTTATTTAAAATTTATTCTTATTTATTCATTAATTTTTGGACATAGAAAGTCCTGTATGAGGCGTATAACACACTTCAAATTGTATTCTTTTTTAAACTTTCTTAGCTGATTTTAACCTGTATTGAATCGGTAGCCTACACCAGATTCAGTAATAATAAACCTAGGACGGTTTGGGTCTTCTTCTATCTTTTTTCTGAGCTGGGCAACAAAGACCCGGAGGTATTGTGTCTGGTCAGCATAACTGTTTCCCCAAACCTGTTTTAATAAATATTGATGAGTTAATACGCGCCCTTCATTTTTTGCAAAAATGGAAAGCAGATTGTATTCTGTCATCGTGAGTTTCAAAATTTCATTGTTCAGCCTGACAATTCTGGAAGCCAAATCGATTGAAACCGAACCAAATTCAATTATCAGTTCTTTTTCCTCCGTTACATTATTCCGCAATGCTGTCCGGATTCTAGCCAGTAATTCCTGCGTGCGGAACGGTTTTGTCAAATAGTCATTGGCTCCGTTATCAAGCGCTTTTACAATTTCATCTTCGGCACTTTTTACGGTTAAAATAATAATTGGATTTTTATACCATTCGCGCAGGCGTTTCAAAACAGCTTGTCCGTCCTCATCAGGCAGACCCAAATCGAGAATAACCAAATCAGGCTGATGATTGGCTGCAGTCGACAATCCTTCTTTTGCGTTCACGGCAAAAATTGTTCTGTAATCATTGGAATCCAATGTGATTTCAAGTAGTTTTCTAATTTGAACTTCATCATCAATTACCAAAATTTGGACACCATTATTCATTTGAAATTTCTTTAGTATTCATAATCAGGGTTTGAAAACGAAGGATAAAAACCGATCCTCCTTCTTCCCTATTTTCAAGCGTTACTATCCCGTGCTGCGCTTCGACAAATCCTTTTACAATAGACAATCCAAGTCCTGTCCCTCCAGTCTTGGAATTTTGAAGTCGATAAAATTTGTCAAATACTTTATCAATTTCGCTTTCGGGAAAACCAATGCCATCGTCGGCAATTGTGATTACACACGGAAATACTTTATCTGGATTATATTCAAAATCGACATCTGCATTATAGGAAACCTTAATTTCTATTTTGGCACCTTTGGGCGTGTACTGTGAAGCATTAAAAACCAAATTATAAATTATCTGCTGCATCAAACCATAGTCTAACTTGAAAAGCGGTAAATTTTCATCTGTTTTCACAACCACTTTATGAAACTGTAAATCATCCTTTAAATGATCCAAAACATTATAAATCAATTCTTCTAAATCACACCAATCCAGCTTGGGTTCAATAACACCTGACTCCAGCCGGGACATATTCAGTAAATTTTCTACCTGATGATTCAGTCTCAAGGATGCTTTCTCAATCTCGGCATATAAGTTTTCTTTATTTTCTTCAGAAATAGGCACCGATTTGGTTTGAATAGTATCAATCGCTCCCATAATCGTCGAAATCGGTGTTCGCAATTCATGAGACAATGAATCCAGAAGGGCATTGTAAAGTTTCATCGTATTAATTCTAACCTCTTTTACCTGCAATATCTTTTCAGCTCTTCTGATTTTGTGTGTTAAAACTGCATTGATTAGAGCAATAATGAAGAACAAAAACAATAATAAGGAGTCTTCGGCATTGCTGATGTGAAATGTATAATATGGCTGAATAAATAAAAAATTCAAAATCAATGCACTCAAAACTGCGCTGAGTACTATTGGCAAAATTGTCAAAAACATCGACAATACTGAAACGACCACTAACAGCAGATAACCAACAATTTTGTAGTCTAAATAATCCCTGATAAACAAACACAATGATGCAACAATACCAACTGATAAAACGCTTATCAAATATTGATTTTTAATCTTCATCTGATTCAAAATACTATTCATAATCCCTGTATTTATTTGATATGACAAAGTTAAATCATATCCTATAAGTATTTTATAATATAACGAAGCAGGATATAAAGATTTTATAAAGATTTCAAATTCCCTGAAACCAATCATTATTTTCAGGAGCAGAAAGATTTGGCATTTTAGGAATAATGGTTCCCGCTCTTCGTTGCAATCTTTTGTAGAGACAGGCAATTGTGATTTTTTGGTTTCAATTGTAAGACCTACAGGATTTTGAAACCTGTCAGGTCTAAATCCTTGAAATCCTTCTCTTAAAAAACTACATATCTTAACAAAATTCACCAAAACTATATAATAAATTACCAATGTCACAATTTGACTAGCTCTCAACCACATATTCTTTCTAAAAACTCAATTTAGAAAAATTCTATTTATTACTTTTACACTTTCAAAACAATTTCAATCCCGAGATTTCGGAAATAAAATAGGAAATTACATGTCTGCAATTAAAAAAGATTACAAAAAAGTTACCACCAAGTCACTAATTGACATGAAGTCCAATGGCGAAAAAATCTCCATGCTTACAGCTTATGATTATACCATGGCTAAAATTGTGGACACTGCCGGAGTTGACGTAATTCTGGTTGGGGATTCGGCATCCAATGTTATGGCTGGTCACGAGACAACACTGCCAATTACTTTGGATCAGATGATTTATCATGCTTCATCTGTTGTGAGGGCTGTAGAGAGAGCTTTGGTTGTAATTGACCTGCCTTTTGGAAGTTACCAATCTGATTCTAAAGAGGCTTTGCGTTCTTCCATTAGAATTATGAAAGAAAGCGGTGGTCACGCTGTAAAATTGGAAGGCGGTAAAGAAATCAAAGAATCCATAAAAAAAATTCTGAACGCTGGAATTCCGGTAATGGGACATTTGGGATTAACACCACAGTCTATCTATAAATTTGGAACGTATACCGTTCGCGCCAAAGAGGATGAAGAAGCCGAAAAGTTAATTGAAGACGCTAAACTACTAGAACAATTGGGCTGCTTTGCATTAGTTCTTGAAAAAATACCTGCTCATTTGGCCGAAAAAGTTGCAAAAAGCATTTCCATTCCGGTAATCGGAATTGGTGCCGGAGGCGGAGTTGACGGACAGGTATTGGTGATCCACGATATGCTGGGAATGAATAATGAATTCAGCCCTCGTTTTTTAAGACGCTACATGAATCTTTACGAAGGAATGACTTCGGCTATCAGCCAATATGTAACCGATGTAAAATCACAGGATTTTCCAAACGAGAAAGAACAATACTAAGACTTTAGGTCTCTGAGATGCTAAGTTTCTAAGTTTTTCCATAACTTAGGGACTTAGCATCTGAGTATCTTAGCAACTCAAAAAGCAATGAAAGTAATTTCAAATAAACATAATCTTCAAATCCTTCACGAAGACAATCACCTGATTGTTGTAAATAAACGTGTGGGCGACATTGTCCAAGGGGACAAAACGGGTGACAAGCCATTGAGCGAGGTTGTAAAAGAATACATAAAAGACAAATACAATAAGCCTGGCGAAGTATTCCTTGGAGTTGTTCATCGACTGGACCGGCCTACAACCGGAATTGTAGTTTTTGCCCGAACCAGCAAGGCTTTGACACGAATGAACGAATTGTTCAGCAGCAGGGAAACTCAAAAAACCTATTGGGCAGTAGTCAAAAACAGACCTTCAAAAAGCGAAGATACGCTGATTCATTACATCAAAAGGAACGAGAAAAATAATACTTCAAAAGCCCATACAAAAGAAGTTCCAGATAGTAAAAAAGCTAGTCTGGAATATAAAATCATCAAGGAACTGGATAATTATTTTGGACTTGAAATCCAGTTACACACGGGCAGACATCATCAGATACGGGCACAGCTGTCAGCTATTGGCTCACCAATAAAAGGAGATCTAAAATACGGTTTTGACCGAAGCAATCCTGACGGAGGCATCCATTTGCATGCCAGAAAGCTGGTCTTTGTTCATCCTGTTTCGAAAGAAGAGATTATTATAACTGCTCCAACTCCAGATGAAGTAATCTGGAAAGCTATTTAAATTTCGTATAAAAAGTATTTTATATTGAATTTTAAATTTAACTTGCACTTAGATAATGACTTAAATCTTTTTTTACTATGAGTTACAAATTAAATATTAGTACCAGAAAAGAAGCTTTAATAAAATTAATGGATGAAATTATCAAGAATGAAAATGAAATCATCCAGGCATTACTTGAGGATTTCAAAAAACCTCCATTTGAATCAATTGCTACAGAAATCAGTTATATTATTTGGGAATTAAAGGATACAATAAAGAATATTGAAAAATGGGCCAAAATTAAAAACGTAATCCCCTCTATATTTAATTTTCCTTCGACAGATTACATTGTAAAAGAACCTTATGGGAAAGTTTTAATTATAGCACCTTGGAATTATCCTTTTCAATTAGCGGTAGGTCCTTTAATAGCGGCTGTTGCGGCAGGAAATCAAGTAGTATTAAAACCTTCTGAATTAACGCCAAAGACATCGGCTATAGTTCTAAAAATTATAGAGAAAGTATTCCATCATCAGCATGTAAAAGTAATTGAAGGCGGTATTGAAACTGCTAAAAAATTATTGGCACAGCGCTGGGATTATATTTTTTTTACTGGAAGTGCTGCTGTTGGAAAAATTGTTGCAAAAGCCGCTGCAGAACATCTTACTCCGGTCACCCTTGAATTAGGCGGTAAAAACCCCTGCATCATTGATGAAACTGCAAATCTCAAACTTGCAGCTAAAAGAATTGTCTGGGGGAAATTTCTGAATGCCGGACAAACCTGTATTGCACCAGACTATATTTTGATTCAAGAAGAAATGAAAAGTCATTTTGTAAATTTCCTAAAAAATGAAATTACAAATGCTTATGGAGAAAACCCAAAAAACTCTCCCGATTTTGCCCGAATCGTAAACGAAAAAAACTGGCATCGTTTAGTCAGTATGATCGAGCCGGAGAAAGTAATTTTCAGAGGTGAAACTGATATTGAAGACTGCTATATTGCACCAACCTTAATTGAAGAAAATGATCTTGAAAGCACTCTGATGCAGGAAGAGATTTTTGGCCCTTTACTTCCTATAATTACTTATAAAGATGAAAAAGAAATTGATAAAATAATTTCACGATATGAAAAGCCGTTAGCTTTATATGTATTTACTGATGACAGAAAATTTGCAAAAAAAACAATTTTGAATCATTCTTTTGGCGGAGGCTGTATTAATGATACTATAATTCATTTTGCAAACAAAAGACTTCCTTTTGGCGGAGTAGGCCACAGCGGAATTGGTGCTTATCATGGTCAATTGAGTTTTGACACTTTTTCCCATCATAAAGGAATTGTAAAAAAAGCAAATTGGCTGGATTTAAACCTAAGATATGCTCCTTATACAGACAGCAAAATTAGTACTTTAAAAAAATTATTGAACTGGCTATAAACACTCAGAAAAAGATATAAAAGTGTCAAAAAAACTTCTTCATTTAAATAAAAAAAAATACAGTAAATTTGTACACTAATACATACCTTTATAATAATTGAATTGTGATTTAGAATATAATATCATTGATCTCGAGGCTTCATTTAAAAAGTCTTTTTAAATATACGAATAACTAATCTAACAATATATAATGAACCAAACTTTAGAAAAATTACAGGAAATTGAAAAAAACGGATACCAGATTGATTTTGGAGATGTATTCAATCATGCCTTTGAAAATTACAAGAAAATTGCTTTATATGCTGGATCAGTTATAGTTATCTTCAGCATATTATTCATTGCTTTCAGCGCTTTTTCATTAATCTCAATTGTTGGTGTAACCGAAATGACAAAGCAACTTTCTTCGGGACAGCTTAAAATTGAAAAACTTATTGAGTCTAATATAGATACCGTGGGAATTATTTCCATAATTATTTCCTGTTTGCTCAGTCCTTTTCAGGCGGCTTTCTTAAAAATGGCAGATCATGGAGACAGAGATGAAAATTTCCCGATTTCTTCTTTATTTTCACTCTATAAATTACCTTATTTAAAAGAAATTATCATTTCGACTCTTATTATTACTACAATTGCATTTGCTCAGGCTACTTTATTCAGATATATAAAATTTGAGTTTCTGGGCATCATAACTAACTATTTCATATCGTTTATAACACTTCTTACCATTCCTCTGATTATATTTGGTAACTTACAGGCAATGGATGCAATAAAATACAGTATTCAAATTGTTTTCAAACAGCCAATTGTTTTATTAGGGTTAATAGTTGTAGCAATTATTGGTTCATTAATAGGTCTTATGGCTTGCTGTGTCGGTATGTTTTTTACAATACCTTTTATTTATTCTATGAATTATGCCATTTACAGTGCAGTTATAGGAATAAACAGTATTGCCGAAAATGAATAACTTTTTAACTATTAAAATTAAATTGCAGACGATTAAAACATTTTATTAAATAGTCACCCCCGAAAACTATGCTATTATGTTGTGAAATTTTACTGTTTTTCAACTTCAACTTTTCTTTATCAAGTTCAGTTTATACGCCCATGGCATTAAATCTGGTACAAAATTTATTAATAGACATTACGAATCGGAATACCATTTTACTGGCACTGTTTTTTGTCATTTTACTTGCAATTATTTATTCCAACCACAAAATAAACAGTATTCTAAAAAACACAAATAATCTTACATCAAAAGAGTTAGACAAAAGAGAATATTTACTCTATTTATTATTTCTCGGACTATCTCTTCCATTAATAGAAATATTGTTTGAGTTATTTAAGGTTAGGCCCAAAAGCTTATTAAATTACTACTTTTCTGTTGGAGTTATTTTTTTATTGTTCTTTATATTGAGTGAAAAATCAAAATATTTATACAATAGAGTTCAAACAATATTTACGGTCTTATTTTATATACATTTCATAACTACGGCATACAATATCGTTTTTTTACCAACAGATAATATACCAACTTACACTTTCATTTTAGCATTTTTCTTTTCCTATCTTATTATAAAGCCTATAAAAAAATATTGGATTTTCTGTGGATTCGTCTGCGCTTTTTTAATTACAATATTTACCTTTAATATAGTTCCTACCTCCAAAGCTGTTATACTTATCAATTATTCTATAATGATATTTATAATAAATCATATTAAGCATATCGCTATTTATAAAATTCAGGAAAAGGTCAATTTTACAAATGAAATTGTAAACAAAGGGAACTCACTGACCATTGCCACAAACAAAATGGGAGAAGTAACCTTCTGCAGTGATACTATAACGGCTATTTTAGGATACACTCCAGAAGAAGTGATGGGGTATGGTTTTTGGAAACTAACAGAAGACCCTGAATTTATCGGCTTCGACTACCATAAAACCTTTGTAGACAATCGTTTATATATAAGGAAGTTAAAATGTAAAAACGGTGAATACAAATTCATTCAGTGGATTGATAAAAAGTTCAATGAAAACTCCATCATTGGAATTGGCCAAGATGTTACCAATGAAATAAAAATCAGAAAACAATATGAAATTTTAATTCAAACCGCTGTTGATATTATTTTTGAAGCAGATGCTAGAGGCCGATTTACTTTTGTCAATGATTATGCAATAAAAACTTTAGGATATTCAAAAGATGAATTTCTCAACAAAGATTTCTCTTCATTAATAAGAAAAGATTACATAACCAATACCATGAGTTTTTACCAAAACATTCTTGATATTGAAGAAAATTTTACAACACTCGAATTCCCTATTATCAAAAAAGACGGCAGTGAGTTATGGATTTCCCAAAATGTTTTTGTCAGAAGAAACAGTAGTGGAGAAATTGATGGATATTCTGGAATTGCAAGAGATATAACACTATTAAAAAACATCGAAGATGAAAAATCTAAGAGACAGTATAAAATAGGAAAATACAGCAAAACCTTAAAAGATATAGCGGTTTCAAACCATTCCAGTAATGAAAATTTTGATCAGACGATTACTAGAATCCTGCATATTACCTCTGCTGCATTAGGAGTAAACCGAGTAGGCTATTGGATATATGACACGGATAAGATAATCTGCAGTAAACTCTATGAATCCAAAAAAAATATTCTGGAAAATGACATTCGCTTTTTCAGAAATGAAAATCTGGAGTATTTTAAAAAAATTGAAAGTAAACTTCAAGTAGTACAGTCGGATATTAGATCTTATACTGATAATAACAAAATAAAAGACAATTATGTTTACAGCAATAACATATACTCAACACTGGACACTCCTATTTTTATTGACGGAGAGTTAAAAAGTATCCTTTCGTACGAATCCACACATAGAATTAAAAATTGGGACAATGAAGATATCAATTTTGTGAAATCTGTTTCCGATTTAATTGTAATTGCTTTAGCATCACATATACGATTAGAAATAGAACGGAATTTAGCTTACAAAAGCGAATTGCTGTTAGTTATTAATAAAAATACTAATCAGTTTTTATTAGAAAAAAGTACTGAAAAACTTATTAGAGGAATAATTAATGAATTAGGAAGAGTAACAAAATCAGAACGAATCTCATTTTTTAAAAAAGAAAAAAAAACCAATTTATTTGACCAAAAATGTATGTGGACAAATGAACTGCAGAATTTCGACACTGTTTATCCTATCCTGCAAAATCTGGAATTCTCTGAATTTGACAACACTTTAAAGGATTTCTCTCCAGCAGAATTTTTTGAAATCATTAAAAACAATGTCCAAAATGAAACCGTAAGTGCTGCTTTAAGCCGATTAAATCCAGCAACAATGCTGTTTTTTCCTATTTTCATAAAAAATGAATTTGATGGCTTTTTTGTTTTTGATAATTCAACAGAAGAACGTATTTGGAGTCAGGATGAAATCTCAATATTACAGTTATTAGTAAAAAACATTTCCACATCCATTGAACGAAATATGAATGAATCAATTATTGAGGAAAGTGAAGAACGGTTCCGTTTATTAGCCAATAATATCCCCGGAACTGTGTATTTATCCAATTACGATGAAAAATACACAAAAATTTACCTCAATGACGAAATTGAAAAACTGACCGGATATCCTAAATCTGATTTTTTAGAGAATAAAATATTTTTCATAGACTTAATTTTTGATGAAGATTTAGAAAATGTTATATTAAAAAACAAAACTGCTCTGGAGGATAAAATACCATTGCATATTATTTATCGGATTACGCATAAAAATGGTTCAATTGTCTGGGTAGAAGAATTTGGAGATTCGATTTTAAAAAATGGAGAAATTACTTTTATGGAAGGAATTCTTATCGATATTACCGAAAAAAAGAAAAACGAATCCATCGTTAAAGAAAAAGAACTAGCAGAAGCGGCAAACAAGGCAAAATCAGAGTTTCTTGCCAATATGAGTCATGAAATTAGAACGCCTCTAAACGGAATCATAGGCTATACCGATCTGCTGATGAATTCTAAGCTCGAAACGACTCAAAAACAATATATGAATACCATTAACCAATCCGCAAATATTTTATTAGAGGTGGTTAATGACATACTTGATTTTTCTAAAATTGAGTCTGGGAAATTAGAGCTTAACGTAGAAAAATACTGTATAAATGACATTATTCTTCAAATAAAAGAATTGGTTAATTATCAGGCTCATTCCAAAAATTTAGTAATAAATTATATAATTAATGATGACGTTCCAAAATTCATCTGGGTCGATTATATCCGATTAAAACAAGTACTCATTAATCTATTGACAAATGCAATTAAATTTACTCATGCCGGTAAAATTGATCTTACCATTTCTACATTAGAAGTCTATAAAAATAAAACTCTTTTAAGATTTTCAGTAAAAGACACAGGTATTGGTATCCGAAAAAGTAATCAAAAAATCATTTTTCAGGCGTTTTCGCAGGAAGACAGTTCTACAACCAAAAAATTTGGCGGAACAGGACTTGGATTAACAATTTCAAATCAATTACTAAGTTTAATGAACAGTAAACTGCAGATTGACAGCCTGTATAATGTAGGAAGTACTTTTTTCTTTGACATAAAATTAAAAAGCAGTAATAAATTAAAGCAAAACAAGTTAATCGATCCTTTAAAAGTAATTACAGAAAACCGCATACTGCAATTTGAAAATGAAGAACCAAAAATATTAATTGTAGAGGATAATAAAATCAATATGCTTTTGACTAAAACATTAGTCAGACAGATTATCCCAAAATGCATCATTTATGAATCTAGTAACGGAGAAAAAGCATTAGAAAAAGTCTTGGAAATTATGCCGGACATCATTTTCATGGACATTCAGATGCCCTTAATTAATGGTTATGAAGCCACAAAAGCGATTAGAAAAATACAGCAATTACAAAATACTATTATCATTGCCCTCACTGCGGGAACTATAATGGGTGAAAAAGAAAAATGCATAGAAGCCGGCATGAATGACTATGTTTCAAAACCTATTGTAAAGAAAACGCTTGAAGATATTTTAGAAAAATGGCTAAAAACAAAAAATACCATTTTATAAGCTTTATCTTTATTTTAAAAACATCTTAATTTTTAAAGACTAACCAATAAATTATACTAACAATGAAATGGATTGGAAGAAGACAAAGCGACAATGTTGAAGACCGCAGAGGAATGTCTGGCGGAGGTAAAACTATTGTAGGCGGAGGAATAATTGGGATTATTATTTTACTTATAAATGCTTTTGGCGGAGAAAATGCTCAAATGATTACTCCAATATTAGAACAGTTTAACCAGCTGCAGACAACACAGACTGAAAGCAAGCCATTGACCGAAGAGGAAAAAAAATTAGGAGAGTTTCCTAAAGTTGTCCTTAAAGATACTGAAGTTGTATGGGCTAAAATATTTGAAGAAAACAATATGGAATACATAAAACCAAAAATGGTTTTATTTACAAATTCTGTAGAAACTGCGTGTGGCGGTGCATCGTCAGCCTCTGGTCCATTTTATTGTCCAGAAGATCAAAAAGTATATATGGATTTGGCTTTTTTTGATGAATTACAAACAAAATTTGGAGCCTCAGGAGGAGATTTTGCAACAGCTTATGTTATTGCACACGAAATAGGGCATCATATACAAACACTGTTAGGTACATCTGCAAAAATGCGTCAAGCCCAGCAAGGAAAAAATGAGGCTGAAGCAAATAAATTATCTGTAGCCTTAGAACTGCAGGCTGATTTTTATGCTGGAGTATGGGCAAAACACAATCAGGAAAATCTTGATATTGGTGACATTGACGAAGCACTGAGTGCAGCACAAGCAGTTGGAGATGATGCAATACAAAAAAGAATGCAAGGACATATTGTTCCAGAATCTTTTACCCACGGAACCTCTGAGCAGCGCAAATACTGGTTTATGAAAGGGTACAATACTGGAGATATCCACCAAGGAAATACTTTTTCGGAATTGAATTAGTTATTTAAACCACTAGGCTCACAAAGAACATAACGCTTTGCGAACTTTTGGTAATTCTTTGTGAACTTCGTGGTTAAAACCTAAATATCTTGTTTAAACATTTGACAAAAACAGTGATTTTCCAATAAATGTTTTGTCATACAATTGTTCAATAAGAAAATCTGCCAAATCAGTGGCACTGATTTTATCCCCTAAACAATCTTCTAAACTGACATTGGTATCAAATCGTTCATCTGTCTGCTCAATCAAAGGAAGCCGAACCAGAGTCCAATCTATTGCGCTTGCCTTCAGCAGTTCATATTCGGCCTGTTTATTTTCTGTTGAAACTGGATAATTTTTCTTCATCCAGTCAGTTGCAAAGATAACTTTAGGACTCTTTTTATCCGAAGAAGTATCCACATTCAACCCAGTGGTTACAATATAACGGCTTAAACCCAGTGAGATCATTGCCTGAATAACATTAGAACTGGACTTGCAAAAAAGTATGGGTTCACTTGCAGGAATTCCCAAACCCAAAGTACTGATGACTGCCTGACAATCAGTAAGCAGTGAATAAACCGAATCATAATCGGCTGCGTTTCCCGCTACGGTTTCTATAAGACTGCTTTTAATTGAAAAATTATCAGGATTTCTTAGAAGAAGTTTAATATGAAAACCTTGTCTGATTAATTCTCTTACAAGGTATTTTCCCGACTTTCCGGTACCGCCTATGACGGCAACTTTTATATTTTGTTTCATTTTTTTCTTTATAAAATTTTAAACATAAATTTTCTGTTCGTCTTTTCCGAAAGAGAAAATCGATCAGGCAAAAGCTAATATACTTTTGCAGACTTTGCTGTTATTTTATAAAGAGATTTTAATGCTGTAAAATTATATAATTTCAATGGCAAAATCAATCTAATATCTAAATTTTTCCTACTTACATTTAGTCCAAAAACTGACAAAATGCATATTACTAAGCAAAGATTAGATAATCTTAAGAAGAAGAAATTATCATATAACTTAGAATACCATTTTTTACAAATATGTAAAAAATGGTTTAAATATTAATAGCTGATTTTATTTATTGTAACCTAATGGACTTGTAATCCATTTCAGTTTGAACATTAAATATCACCCCAGCCAGCCATCACGATCCAGACTTCTGTACTGAATTGCTTCTGCAATATGTCCAGAAACTACCTGAGGTGCATCATCCAAATCAGCGATAGTCCTGGCAACTTTTAGGATTCTGTCGTAGGCACGAGCCGAAAGATTTAGCCGTTCCATGGCGGTTTTTAGTAGCTCTTTGGAAGCATCATCAAGAGCGCAATGTTCCCTAATATGCTTAGTGCTCATTTGAGCATTGTAATGAATATGTTCCATTTCTTCAAATCGTTTAGACTGTATTTCTCGGGCAGAAGTTACTCTTTTGCGAATATCAACACTGCTTTCAGCTTTTCGGTCATCGGATAATTTTTCGAAAGGAACAGGAGTTACTTCAATGTGAATATCAATTCTGTCCAATAATGGTCCTGAAATCTTGCTCAAATAACGCTGCATTTCGTGAGGTGAAGAAGTCTGCGGAGCATCTGGATCATTAAAAAAACCACTCGGACTTGGATTCATGCTTGCCACCAGCATAAACGACGATGGATATGTCACTGTAAACTTGGCTCTGGAAATCGTCACTTCCCTATCTTCCAGAGGCTGGCGCATTACTTCCAGAACATCACGCTTGAATTCCGGCAGTTCGTCCAAAAACAAAACGCCGTTATGCGCCATCGAAATTTCTCCTGGTTGCGGATAACTTCCGCCCCCAACAAGCGCAACATTTGAAATGGTATGATGCGGACTCCGAAACGGACGCTGGTTCATCAATCCAACTTCTTTCAGTTTTCCAGCAACGCTGTGAATTTTGGTGGTTTCCAGTGCTTCACGTAATGTCATTGGCGGTAAAATACTGGGCAGTCTTTTGGCTAACATCGTTTTTCCAGCTCCCGGCGGCCCAATGAGAATTATATTATGGCCACCGGCTGCCGCAATTTCCATACAGCGTTTGATGCTTTCCTGCCCTTTCACATCGCTGAAATCAAATTCGGGAAAATCAAGTGTTTTATAAAATTCGGCTCTTGTATCGACAGTAGTGGGTTCAAGCATTCCTTTTCCTTCCAGAAAATCAATCACTTCCTGCACATTGGAAACGCCGTATACATCAAGTCCTGATACGATTGCTGCTTCCTTAACATTTTCAAGAGGAAGAAAAAAACCTTTAAAACCTTCTTCTTTGGCTTTAATCGCAATGGGCAAAGCACCGCGAATAGGCTGTAAACTGCCGTCAAGGGACAGCTCGCCCATGATTACAAATTGTTCGTAAATATCAGTTTTTATTTGCCCCGAGGCTACTAGAATTCCGATTGCCAATGTCAGATCATAAGCGGAACCTTCCTTACGCAGATCGGCGGGCGCCATATTGATAATGATTTTTTTGCCCGGCATTTCGTAGCCGTTATTTTTGAGTGCTGCCGCAATGCGGTAACTGCTTTCCTTGATGGCATTGTCCGGCAGACCTACCAAATGATAGCCAATTCCCTTATCCATATTGACTTCGACAGTAATTGTAGTTGCTTCGACTCCAAAAACAGCACTTCCGAAAACTTTGATTAACATATAAAATAGTTTTTCTAAATGTAAATACTATTTTACTTCAAACCAAAAATATTTAATCAAATTCTTACTTTATAAAAATATATCACAAAAAATATTCTTTTATAGAATTAAAATAATTTTAAGAATACATCAGTCCAATCTGATTTTTAACCGCCTCTACAATTGCGGCAAGTTCCAGACTGTTTTGATGAGACCAGAGTTCACTTTCTGTTTTATCAGCTCTGAGGCAGGCATGACATTCTTCGATTTCATAAGTATAGCCTTTGCCTAATGTTGGTCTTTCAAATTTTGATTTTTGCTCACCCTCAACCAAAGTGCCATGAGTCAAACTGTAAGATTCGGTCATAAACCAGAGCGGATCCAAATTGATTCTACCTTTCGTTCCGCTTATTGTGGCTTCGACATTGCAAGTGTATAAAAAACTGCAATGCAGTACGGCTTGTGCATTTTCATACTGCAGAATAATAGACGTTTGTGTATCGGCTCCTGTGGAATAAAAATTAGATTTTGCTACAATTTCTTTAGGTTTTCCTAATATCAAATAAGCCAAAAACAAAGGATAAACGCCAATATCCATAAGTGCTCCGCCACCAAGTTTCATATCTGTCATTCGGGTATTATCTGGGTTTTCGAATTTAATGGAAAAATCGGCACTGACGTATTTTACTTCTCCAATTGAACCGTTTTGAATATGTTCCAAAGTTTCACGAATCGAAGGATTGAAACGCGTCCAGAATGCTTCCATGAAAAATTTGTTACTTTTTTTGGCAGCGGCAATCATTTGTTCTACATCGGAATAATGCAGGGCTAATGGCTTTTCACACAGGACATTCTTATTGTTTTCCAATGCTTTAATGGTCAACTCAGCATGCGAATCATGTGGTGTGGCAATATAGAGAATGTCGATATTTTCGTCTTGAAAAAGCTCGTCATAGGAACCGTACGCTTTTGGACATTGAAACTGACTGGCAAAATCTTGTGCTTTCTCAATGTTTCTTGAAGCTACAGCACAAAGTTCGGCTGAATCAATCAGCTGTAATTCACTTGCAAACTGTTTGGCAATATTTCCCAAACCTACAATTCCCCATTTTATTTTTGAAGTATTTTCCATTGAATTTAAATTACTTTTTTCAAATGTATTAAATATTTTTTCAAAATTTAAAATGCTGATTTTTCAGCAGGACATTAGCTTTTAAAAAAAGTTAAACACGAATTTCACTAATTGTCACTAATTCTAATCGAAATTAAAATTGATAGTAAAGACTAAATTTCTCGTTATCCGTGTAAGGGATAGAAGCCAATGTTATTAAGTTAAGCTTTATTTCACTCTCGCAAAGACGCAGAGGCGCAAAGTTAAGATCGGATTTCTTTGCGTCTTTGCGCCTTTGCGAGAATTATATCTTGGACAAACTTTAATAAGAAACCCCTAACTTAATGACATTGGGATAGAAGCAATCCGCCGCGGCGGAGCGGATAGCCCGACCGCATCCCGAAAAGAGGGCGTATCACCGCAAAGTAAATTTGCCCTCTTATCGGGATGGGGTTACACCTAGATGATTTTTATGATTTTGGGCAAAATTATAATGCTGTGACAACTAAAATCTTTAAATTTGGTTTTCACAATATTAAAGAGAATCTCATGGGACTATTTAATGCCATACTTGGCAATGCATCTGAAGTAAATCTTGAAAATCTATCGAAGGAATTTGAACCTTTACTGATTGAAGGCGAAAGAATCGAAAAGGGATATAAAGTCATCAAGGACATGTTTGTTTTCACCAATAAAAGACTGATTTTGGTCGAAAAACAATTGGTGGGAAGTAAAGTGGATTATCTTTCGATTCCGTATTCTTCTATTAAAAAATTCTCCAAGGAAAGTGCCGGAATCCTAGACATGGATGCCGAATTGAAGATTTGGCTTTCTGGTGAAGATGTGCCTATTTCAAAACAATTTGGGAAAGGCGGGAATAATATTAATGAAGTATATCAGATTTTGAGCCAGCATATATTGAAGTAGCTTTTTTTTAAGTCCTTAGTTATTAGTACGCTTAGTACAAGATTAATCACTAAGGACTAAGTACTAAAAGTCAATAAATAATCACTAAGGACTTATCCTATGAAAATAATCATCCGCACTTTTAAGCTTCAATTAAAGCATACTTTTACGATTTCGAGAGAATCGCACGATGTACAGCCTACACTTATTGTAGAACTGCAGAGTGATGGTTTTTCAGGTTTTGGAGAAGCTACTTCAAATCCGTATTATAATATTACCGTCGATAGCATGAGAGCTAATCTGGAAGCCATTATTCCGTTTATAGAATCTCATAATGATGAAACTCCTGAGGAATTTTGGGACAGTGCTTCGGCTTTATTAAAGGATGATATGTTTGCGTTATGTGCTTTGGATATGGCTTACAATGATTTGTATGCCAAGAAAAAAGGCAAAAAGTTATACGAGCTTTGGGGAAATTCTCCATTGCACAATCCAAAAACCGATTATACCATTGGGATTGACAAAATTGATAAAATGGTAATGAAACTCAAAGAAATGCCGTGGCCAATCTATAAAATTAAGTTGGGAACCAAAGACGACATTGCGATTGTTACCGAATTGCGTAAGCACACCGATGCCCGTTTCCGGATTGATGCCAACTGCGGATGGACGGTTACCGAAACGATCAATAATGCGGTTGCTTTGAAAAAATTAGGCGTTGAATTTTTGGAACAGCCAATTAAAGCTGATCAATGGGCTGCGCACAAGGAGGTTTTTAAACACTCGGTTCTGCCAATTGTTGCTGATGAGAGCTGTATTATAGAAGAAGATGTTGCCAAATGCTATAATCATTTCCATGGTGTGAATGTAAAATTAGTAAAATGCGGCGGTCTTACTCCTGCCCGAAGAATGATTGCAGAGGCTAAACAATACGGCATGAAAACGATGGTGGGCTGTATGACAGAATCTACTGTTGGGATTTCGGCCATTGCACATTTATTACCAGAGCTGGATTATGTTGATATGGATGGTGCTTTACTGCTTTCTGAAGATATTGCGACCGGTGTTACGATTACCGATGGGATTGTTCATTATGCAGATTCGAATGGTCTTGGGGCTTCATTAATAAAACACTAAACCAATGCAGGTAAACGAAATTCCAAATAGAGTATTTCATAAAGACGGTGAAGAGTTTCTGTACTTTGGAGGCACTAATTATCTTGGCGTAACCACTCTGCCGGAATTTCAAAATATTCTATTAAAAAGTTTTCAAAAATGGGGAACCAGTTATGGGAGCTCCCGTTCTGCCAATATTCAATTGGAAATTTATAAAACAGCCGAAGATTTATTAGCCAAGCAAATTGGAACGGAATCGGCAGTTACCGTTTCATCAGGCATGCTTGCAGGAAAATTGGCTTTGGAGCAGTTACAGCATACAACCGATTTACTCTTTCATTTTCCGAGCACGCATCCTGCTTTAATGCATCCGTCTTCATTACCGCTTATTCAAAACGGAAAACTGAATTCTTTTCTTCTGGATCCTGCCGTAACTAGAATTGGGATTGTTGCCGATGCGATTCCGTCGCTGGAAGTTACTCCTATTGATTTGAGTGTACTCCAAAGTATTCCGAGTGATAAAAAAATCGTTCTCCTTTTAGATGAATCACACAGTATTGGAGTTCTTGGAAATCAAGGACAAGGAGTACTGCATCAATACGAACTTCCAAACGTAAAGCAGAAAATAATCATTGCATCACTAGGAAAAGCATTAGGACTTTCAGGAGGAATTATCGCAGGTGATTTTCAATTTATCGATGCAATAAAAAAACAGCAGAATTTCATTGGGGCATCAGGAATGAATCCTGCTTTTTTGGAAACTTTTGTAAATGCACAAAAACTATATCAGTCACAGAGACAGCAGCTAAAAGATAATTTAAATTATACTGCCAAACATTTACTGCCTAATGTTGCTTTGACTTTTACGAAAAATTATCCAGTCATTTATTTTGATCAGGAAGAATTACTCCAAATGCTTTTGGAAAACAATATTATTCCAACTTCGTTTCCATACCCAACAGCTTCAGGAAAATTGAGCCGAATTGTAATTAGCGCACATCATACCCTGTCCGATCTAGACAAAATGATTCAACAGCTGAATATTTTCACACAGCTGACTTCAGATTTAAAAGGTGACATGAGATTTGTATTGTAATCCAAAAACGATATTTTTTTATAACAATACATTATATAATTATTGAATACATAACGTCAAAACTGTTTAATCCTAATAAATTAAGTTAACAGCTACAATTTTTAGAAAACGCTATCACTAATATTAAATAAAAAATGCAATAATTTAAATTATTATTATTTTTAAATCATTTTTACATCAGCTACCCCTATTATACAGGAGGTAAAATACAGAAATGACAAAAATAACACACACACACCCTTTTTAACAAGGTGTTCGAAATGATTTTTTATTTTTGCAGAAAAAAAATTAAAATACAATGCGAAAAATAGTTTTAAGTGTGATACTTGTCACAATTTTGGTATTATCCTATTTCTCTAATTACTTTTTAACAAGCCATACAACAAATCTTTCCGAAATTTCAAAATTTGATACTGGTGACATTGCATGGATGCTTGTAGCCTCTGCGCTGGTATTATTGATGACACCTGGTTTAGGTTTCTTTTACGGCGGTATGGTCGGCAAAAAAAATGTCATCAGCACGATGCTGCAAAGCTTTATGGCAATGATTATCGTAACTGTTTTATGGGTACTAATCGCATTTGGATTATCTTTTGGCCCCTCAATTGGAGGTATAATCGGAAACCCGGTGCCTTATATCTTTTTTCAGAACGTAGGAATAGGCTCCTCATGGAAACTTGCCCCTACAATTCCTTTTTTATTATTTGCATTATTTCAGGCTAAATTTGCCATTATAACACCAGCTATCGTAACAGGAGCATTTGCAGAGCGTATCCGTTTTTGGGCTTACCTGTTGTTTATGGTTTTATTTATACTTTTTGTTTACGCTCCATTAGCACACATGACTTGGCATCCAGATGGATTACTGTTTAATTTTGGAGTATTAGATTTTGCCGGAGGAACCGTTGTACACATGAGCGCAGGATGGGCAGCATTAGCCGGCGCTATCTTTCTTGGAAAAAGAAAATCACCAAAACCAACTCCTGCACGTATTACCTATGTATTACTAGGAACTGGTTTATTATGGTTTGGATGGTTTGGATTCAATGCCGGATCAGCAATGGGAGCCAATGGTCTTGCTGCACAGGCACTGGGAACAACAACCGTTGCTGCTGCAGTCGCTTCTATGGCCTGGGTATTTATTGATAAAATCATGGGACACAAACTTTCCGCCATGGGCGCTTGTATCGGCGCAGTAGTAGGACTAGTAACCATCACGCCAGCCGCAGGATTTGTAAGCATGCCTCATGCAATAACAATAGGAATTATAGGAAGTGTTATAAGTAATATAACTGTCAGCAAATTTCACAAATTCAAAATTGACGATGCATTAGATGTATTTGCCTGTCATGGTGTAGGCGGAATGGTCGGAATGGTACTAACCGGAGTATTTGCTTCTAGAGACATCAATCCTGCTGTTATCGATCAAGGCCTTGCTTTTGGCGAAACTAAATTATTTACACACCAGATAATTGCCTTAGCAGGAGTTTCATTATTCGCTTTTGCAATGTCTTATTTCCTTTTCTATATTGTAAACAAAATCACTCCTCTAAGAGTATCCGAAGAAAAAGAAGAACTTGGACTGGATATTACACAGCACGGAGAATACCTATAAATATTCATTCACCAGCACATACAAAAACACCCTGAAATTCAGGGTGTTTTTTTTACTCTAATTATTAGCTTACATTTAAATCTTTTCTCAGAACAGACAACAAAGACTCATTCAAAAACGCATACAGCAAATAAAACACTATAAATCAGATAAATAAGTATAAAAAAACAACGCTATTTAACATTTTTTAAATAAATTTAACAAATTTAAGTATAATGATAAAGCGTCTGAATCTTAAAAAACACCTCCTCTTCCCCTGCAAACCTCCCTAAAAAGGAAGATTAAACCACATTTAAACAATCTTCTTTTTGAAACAATTTTAAGTAATCATTAACAAAATGTTCGCTGAATTGCCAAAATAGGCGATTATTTCACCCAAAAATTGTTAATTAAAATACAAACCTTAAAAAAAACTTAAAACTTCATTAACACATTCTTCTTTTTTGCTTCAAAAAATAAACACCCCTCAAAATATTGGGGTGCTAAATAGAATATTTGTAAAAATAACCCATTACACCCTTATTTTTTGGTAGCTATTAAATCATTTGATACATTTATAAAAAATTAAAATCAAAAAACTATGCGAAAAATTATTTTAAGTGTGATACTTATCACAATTCTGGTATTATCCATTTTTTCAATTCATTTTCTTAGTGAATCCAAAACATTAGGAGCTCATGTTATTGAATTAAAACTAGACACAGGAGACACAGCGTGGATGATTGTAGCAACCGCCCTCGTATTATTAATGACGCCAGGACTTGGATTCTTTTATGGAGGAATGGTTGGCAAAAAGAATGTCATCAGTACTATGCTGCAAAGCTACATGGCAATGGTCGTGGTAACAGTATTATGGGTTCTAATTGGATTTGGATTATGCTTTGGACCGTCAATTGGAGGTATTATCGGAGATCCGTCCTCAAACTTATTATTCAATAATGTAAGCGCCAACACTGCTTGGGAATTGGCTCCGACAATCCCAATGATTTTATTTGCTTTATTTCAGGCTAAATTTGCGATTATCACACCGGCTTTGGTTACGGGAGCTTTTGCAGAAAGAGTTCGTTTTTGGGCCTACCTATTATTTATGGTCTTATTTATATTAGTTGTATATGCTCCATTATGCCACATGACTTGGCATCCTGACGGATTATTCTTTGGATGGGGAGTATTGGATTTTGCAGGAGGAACTGTAGTACACATGAGTGCTGGATGGGCTGCTCTTGCTGGAGCAATCTTCTTAGGAAAAAGAAAAGTTCAAAAGACTAACCCTGCCCGTATTACTTATGTATTATTAGGAACTGGTTTATTATGGTTTGGATGGTTTGGATTCAATGCAGGTTCTGCTGTAGGATCTGGAAGTCTTGCTGCACAGGCATTAGGAACTACAACTGTAGCTGCTGCTGCTGCTGCAATGGGATGGGTATTCCTAGATAAAATTATGGGACACAAACTTTCTGCAATGGGAGCTTCTATCGGTGCAGTAGTTGGATTAGTTGCTATCACACCTGCTGCCGGATTTGTAAGCATTCCTCACGCTATGGCAATAGGTATCATCGCAAGTATTGTAAGTAATCTTGTTGTAAGCAAATTTCCTAAAGGAAAAATTGATGATGCTTTGGATGTATTCGCCTGTCACGGTGTCGGCGGTATGGTAGGTATGCTTTTAACTGGTGTTTTTGCTTCAAAAGCTGTTAACCCAATCGTGGGTGATAACCAAGGTTTAATTTTCGGAGATCCTACTTTGTTTTTAATTCAATTAAAAGCATTAGTTATCGTTTCTATATTTGCTTTCACTGCTTCTTACGCTTTATTCTTTATTGTGAATAAAATCACTCCATTAAGAGTTACTGAAGAAAAAGAAGAACTAGGATTAGACATCTCGCAACACGGAGAATATTTATAAAAGTCAAATATCAAATACTACAAATTAACACTCTGGAATTTATTTTCAGAGTGTTTTTTTTATGCCTATCTGCCAATGTTTTATTTACAAATTTTCTTCAATAAACTGTTATCTTAGCCAAAAGAAGCCATACAAAAATATTTGGCATAGAAACACATACGCCACAAAACAAATAAACCAGAGAAAATTGCAATGAGCAGCAGAAAAAATATTTTTATACTAATTGGAAGTGCCGGTAAAAATTCTGTAAACGAAAAATTAACTGATATTTTCATCCGTTTAACTAAAGACGTTTTCAGTTTTACTGTATTTAAAGATTTGAAAATACTGCCTCATTTTGATCCGGAACTTTCAGCAGACAGCCCACCTGAAGCAATAACTGAGTTCAGAAATAACATTAATAAAGCTGATGGCTTATTAATATGTACTCCTGAATATGTTTTTAGCATCCCAAGCGGATTAAAAAATGCAATTGAATGGTGTGTTTCGACAACTGTTTTTTTAGACAAGCCAACTGGACTTATAACTGCCTCTGCAAGCGGAGAAAAAGCACACGAAGAACTACAGCTTATTATGAGAACTTTGATGTCCAAATTCACTGATGAGACTACTTTATTGATTCAAGGCGCGAAAGGTAAAATTAACGAGCAAGGACAGCTCACAGACGACAAAACAAAAGAAGATTTACTAAGATTTATCGATGCTTTTACAACATTAGTAAATCTCTCTTAAAAAAAACATTCCACCAAAAAGCTAATTTTTAATTACTTCTTAGTGGAATGCTTTTATAAATCTTGCATCTAAAATTATTTCTTAAAATTTGAAATACCAGCTTTTAGCCAAGTCTCATATTCTTCAACGCTTACATAACTAATTGTTGGCTGTTTTTCATTCAGATTATTTCCCTGCAAATCAGTCAGCACATACAAAGGCTGTGTATTAGTATTATATTTAGAAATCATAAAATCAGTCCACTTATCGCCTATCGTTTCAATTTCTGCCCCTGTGGATTTGGATGTAAACTGCTCGTCTTTAGGCAATGGTCTTTTGTCATCAACATACAGGGAAATCACCACAACATCATTTTTAAGAATCGGAAGCACATTTACTGTTGACCAGACATTGTTTTCCATTCTTCGGCAATTCACACAAGCATGCCCTGTAAAATCAAGCATTATAGGTTTGTTTACCGTTTTGGCATATGCCAGTCCTTTGTCATAATCATCAAACACCACAATTTGATTAGGCCCTAATTTCGCTCCTTCGGGCAAAGCAGTATTTCCAGCGTTAGAACCACCAACACCCAACGGACTTTCACTATATTCCATTGGCGGCGGAAAAGCACTTATCAGTTTAAGCGGCGCACCCCAAAGACCGGGAATCAGATAAATTGTAAACGACAGAACCAGCAGCCCTAATGACAATCTTCCAACCGAAATATGCGTTAACGGACTATCGTGAGGCAGTGTTACTTTTCCGAACAAATAGAAAGCTAATGTTCCAAAAACAGCAATCCAGATTACCAAAAACACTTCTCTTTCCAGCAAATGCAATTGTAAAACTAAATCAGCATTCGATAAAAATTTAAAAGCAAAAGCCAGCTCCAAAAATCCCAGCACTACTTTTACCGTATTAAGCCATCCTCCTGATTTTGGCAACGAATGCAGCCATCCCGGGAACATTGCAAAAAGCATAAACGGCAAAGCCAATGCCAATGAAAACCCAAACATCCCAATTATCGGAGCAATTCCCCCTTTGGAAGCCGCATCAACTAAAAGTGTCCCAACAATAGGCCCGGTACATGAGAATGAAACAATTGCCAAAGCTAATGCCATAAACAGAATACCAATGATTCCGCCTCTATCAGCCTGACTATCTACTTTATTCGCCCATGAATTAGGCAGCATAATCTCAAAAGCTCCCAGAAATGATGCTCCAAAAACAATCAGCAAAACGAAGAATATAATATTGAAATACACATTAGTAGAGAGAGCATTCAATGCATCTGCCCCAAAAATCCAAGTAACAACAAACCCTAACAGTACATAAATTAAAATAATTGAAATTCCATAAATAATGGCATTTCTAATTCCTGCTGCTTTAGTTTTGCTCTGCTTAGTAAAAAAACTAACCGTCATTGGAATCATAGGAAACACACAAGGTGTGAGCAACGCAGCAAATCCAGAGAAGAAAGCTATAAAGAAAATCGACCATAATCCTTTTTCTGTGGCAGGTTTTGGCTGCTCTGCAGTTTTATTTTCAACCGGTTTTATATCTTCTTTTGCAGTTACGGTAATTGCAGCTGCCGTATCAGTTTTAACATTATCAAGTTTTGTATCTGTAACGGCTAGCTTTTCTGTTGTCACTGCTGTTGCTGCCGCTCCTGGAATTTTGAAAGTAAATTTCTTTTCCAGATTGATACAAACCTCTTTACATATCTGATAATTCAATTCTGCCTGAATAGCTGTAACTTTAGTATTTATAAGCTTTATTTCCTGCTGAATCTGAGCTTTATCATGAAAGAAAATTTCATCAACACCAAAAACATCGTTAAAAGCCTTAGTTGTCTTGCTTTCTTTGGCTTTGCCTACTAAATCAAAATTCCCTTTTTGGTCTTTAAAAATAATTTCCAGAGGCAGCGGTCCTCCGTCTGGAGTAAACTGTGAATAAATATGCCAATCCTTTTCGATTACGGCATTAAAAGTTAAAATGTAATTAGTTTCCGATTTTTTTTCAATAGATGTTGTCCATTTTGCAGGATCCAGAACTTGTGCATCTGCTTTGGTGAAAGCTAGAAAAGCAAACAGTATAAAAAGTATTTTCTTCATTATCAGTTTCTAAATTAATTCTATTTTGAGTATGTTTTTGGTCGAATTTATGGTTCTGAATCTTTCGTCTGCTCTTATTCCAATGACCCAGACAATCTGATTATTGGAACACAAAAGCCAGGTGTTCTCTTTTTCGATTAAAGACAGTTTTTCGTCTTTATAAAGCTTGCTCACTTTTTTTGACTTTCCGCCCATTCCAAAAGGCATAAATGCATCACCTGTTTTCCATTTTCGCAAAACCAATGGATACACTAATTGATCAGCGTCCACAAATATAACTGTATTTGAAGCAACAGAAATGGCAGTAACTTTAGAAAAGGCCATTTTTAAGGGAATCTTAATTTCTTTCGTACTTTCATCAATCAAAAACTCCACTTCCTCAGTTTCATCAATCGGCGATAAAATAAGAGAATCTCTGTCTTTCAGCAAACGAAAATCAGCAGCAAAAACCTGCTTGCCGGACTGGCTGTGAACCAAGTCATAAATATCATCCCAAGCTGTAAAGCCAAATTCTTTAAGCCATTGGTACAAATACGACTGATAATTGGGAAGTTTCATCAATTGATTTAAATCAAAATGAATCTGATCACCCACTTCATTTGCTACTTGCTGATACACCATAATAGCTGCATCTTCAACCATTGCCAGAGATTCCTGCAGATAGCGTTCGGTATTATGAAAGGAGGTCATGAAATTAGGATTCAGCTCTTTTAAAACCGGAATCAAATGATGACGGATTTTGTTCCGCACATATTTATCAGAGGCATTACTGCTGTCTTCACGCCATTCAACAGCATTTGCAATAGCATAATTTTCAATTTCCTGGCGGGAGAAAAACAGTAAAGGCCTTACAACTCTGTTATTCTGCACGGGAATTCCGGTCAGTCCTTCCAATCCGGTTCCCCGCGTGAGATTTATCAAAAAAGTTTCCAGATTGTCATCGGCATGATGGGCTGTCAGCAGGTAATCAAATTTTTCAGCTTCTAACAGTTCATAGAACCAATTATATCTCAATTCTCTCGCCGCAACCTGTGTTGACAATCTATAATCTTTTGCAAAAGCCTGTGTATCGAACTGTGTTACAAAAATTGGAATTCTATTTGCATCTGCATAGTCTTGAATAAATTTTTGATCTCCAAAACTTTCCATTCCCCGAAGCTGAAAATTGCAGTGAGCAATAGCAATATCATACTGCAGTTCCTGAAACAAACGCAATAAAACCATACTGTCCAAACCGCCGCTTACGGCTAGAAGCAGTTTTTTTTTCTTCAAATACGGGATTTCATTATCGATATGGTTTTGCAGAATGTTTTTCATACATCAAAAATACTGATTATTATTTAATCCAAAAATTACAAAATAGTCTGCAGATAACGCAAATATGCGTGGAATAAATAAACCATTATGAATTATGAATTTTAAATTCTATAATATGATTAGCTTACATAAAGCCTGCAAAGATTGTTGAGCGTATTTATTTGCCACAAATTGCACAAATTAATTAGTGTTGGTTTATGCAATTCAAGATAGCTTTCTTAGAACGTGAAAGACAAATACACTAAAGAGCTATAAGATATCATATCAAGCCATTCACTGCAAAACCTCATGCATCGCTTTTGCTTTCAGCAGACACTCTTCATATTCTTTTTCAGGAATAGACAGCGAAGTTATTGCGCTTCCAACCGAAAAAGACACATAGTGCTTTTCCTGATTATACAGAATACTGCGGATTACAACATTAAAATCAAAATCTCCATTGGGCGAAAAATATCCCACTGCACCGCTGTACAAACCGCGTTTGGTCTCCTCCAGCTTTTCTATGATTTCCATAGCAGCATATTTAGGAGCACCAGTCATGCTCCCCATAGGAAATGTAGTTCTGAGTGCATCGACGGGTGCATATTTCGGATCCATTTTGGAAGTGATCGTAGAAATCATCTGATGCACCTGCAAAAAAGAATAAATTCCGCAAAGCTCTTTTACAATAACAGATGCTTTCTGAGCGGTATGCGACAGATCATTACGAACCAAGTCGGTTATCATGATATTCTCTGCTCTTTCTTTAGGATCTTGTGCCAGATTATTTTTAGACAGTTCATCCTCAACAGGATCTAAAAAACGTTTTGAAGTTCCTTTTATAGGCTGGGAAATGAGAATATCGCCTTCTTTTTTAATATATCTTTCAGGAGAGGCAGAAAGCAGAAACTGCTTGTTATTCTTAAAGAAAACGGTAAACGGTGCCTGCGAAATTTCATTAAGTTTCAGAAATTTTTCCAAAGGATTTATATTGGCATTTTCTGCAAAAAATTCCATACAGAAATTAACCTCATAAACATCTCCCTGATTAATATGAGCTAATAATTTAGAAACTTTATCTAAATAATGCTGCTTTGAGATCCGTTGCTGTATCAAAACGGCATCAGCAGGAACATTTGTCTCAATTTTGTAATTAATGATGTTTTCAAAATCTTCTTCAATTTCATCATCACACATATTGAGGTACTGAATTTCCAGCTGATCTTCCTTTAGCAGAAATAATTTTTTAGGCTGAAAAAAGAATAAATCCGGAAAATCCAGACCATCAAAATTATCGGATTTTAAATGCTCTGTATCATTTTTTAAATCATATGCCAAATAACCAAATAACCAGTCTTTTGCTGTCTGCTGATATTGCTTTAAATCATCAAAAGCATTATCATAATCGGTTTTTATAGAAGTAAAAGCATCAGTGGCCAGAACACAATCAAATCTGGAATATTCATCGGAAAATGAATTACTATCCAGAAAAGTTATTTCCCGAAACTGCTGTCCCCAGCTCACCAGCTTTCGCTTAAAAGCTATTGGATCCTCAATAAATTTGTAAATAGAAGTTCTCAAAAATCAATCTGTTTATGAAATTCAAAATTACAACAAAAAATATCGCTTCTCAAGCAGAAGTTTTACAAAACTGCTAAACAAGAAATCAATGACAAAAAACATAACACCTTCAATTTTAAGATATTATTCACAATAAAAAGACTCTAAAATTAAAGATTAATAAAAAAATTAACTAAATTTGTTATGAAGATTAAGGACTTAGTTTTTCCGCCTCTAAAAACTATCAATGGTAAATGGATGAATAAGGCATTACAGCAGCAACTCCCGCTGCCCTTGAGTTATCACTTAAACATTTAACCAAAAAAAATAAAAAATATGAAAACTGCTACTTTCTTTATCCGTACAATAATTGGCTTATTGCTAGTTTTAGTATCCCTCGCCTATTTTTTTAATTTAATGCCAGATCTCTCAAGCAGCGGAGATTTTAAAGCTTTTCAATTGGGCTTAATTTCTGCAGTCTATTTAATGCCAATGGTTAAAACGGTGGAATTATTATGCGGCATTTCATTTATCACAGGAAAGTATGTTACTTTGTCAAATATTATGGTTCTCCCCGTCAGCATAAATATACTATTCATAAATTTTTTCCTAAATCCAAACGGAATACCATTAGCTATCTTTGTTTTCTCGGGTAATTTATTTCTAATCTACAGTTATTGGAAAAATTATAAAAGCTTATTCAAAGCGTAATTAGCATTTTTATAAAAGAAATCATCCATCTCAAAATTAATAGATAAGGTGATTTTTTATGCAAAAAACAATTCACCTCTGATTAAAAACAAAAAAAACGACTCGGATTTAAATCGAGTCGCTTTTTGTGCAAAATTATAAAGATTTACCGCTGTAAAAATCCTCAGTGCATTTCTATTATACGTGCAAAGCTCTGTTGTCCGTTGCTGCCAATGCTGCTTCTTTTACGGCTTCCGCAAATGTTGGATGCGCATGTGACATTCTGGAAATATCTTCGGCAGAAGCTTTGTATTCCATCGCAGTAACCGCTTCTGCTATCAAATCAGCAGTTCTGGCACCAATCATGTGAACACCAAGAACTTCATCTGTTTTTTCATCAGCAAGGATTTTTACAAATCCGTCAAGATCGGCACTCGCACGAGCACGTCCTAAAGCTTTGAAAGGAAAACTTCCCACTTTGTATTTTGTTCCCGAAGCTTTCAATTGCTCCTCAGTTTGTCCAACAGCAGCAACCTCTGGCCAAGTGTAAACCACACCAGGAATCAAGTTGTAATCAATATGAGGTTTTTGACCAGCAAGAATTTCAGCAACCATAGTTCCTTCTTCTTCCGCTTTGTGAGCCAGCATTGCACCACGAACCACGTCACCGATAGCATAAATATTTGGAACAGAAGTCTGCAAATGGTCATTCACTTCTACTTGCCCTCTATCCGAAATTTTAACTCCTGCATTTTCTGCGTTCAAACCATCAGTATAAGGACGACGGCCAACAGAAACCAAAGAATAATCTCCTTCCAGAGTAATCACTTCACCTTTTGCATTTTCAGCCTGAACGATTACGGCATCACCTTTGCGCTCAACCGATTGTACTTTGTGCGAAGTATAGAATTTCATTCCTTGTTTTTTCAGCACTTTAGTCAATTCTTTAGACAAAGCACCGTCCATTCCTGGAATAATTCTGTCCATGAATTCCACAACCGAAACGGCAGCTCCCAATCGTAAATACACTTGACCTAATTCAATCCCGATCACACCACCACCAATGATAACAAGGTGTTTCGGAACTTCTTTAAGTGCCAAAGCTTCTGTTGAAGTAATGATTCTTTCTTTGTCTATTTTGATAAAAGGCAAAGAAGATGGTTTCGAACCGGTAGCAATAATTATATTTTTAGCTTCAATAGTTTCTGACGTTCCATCCGCTTTTGCAACAGCAACGTGAGTCGCATCCACAAAAGAACCCAAACCATTAAAAACGGTAATTTTATTTTTCTCCATCAGAAAATTAACTCCTCCAGATGTCTGATCTACAACTGCTTGTTTTCGAGCAATCATTTTCTCCAAATTGATTTTTACCTCTCCAGAAACTTCAATTCCGTGATCGGCAAAATGCTTAATTTCAGCATAATGATGTGAAGACGACAACAACGCTTTAGATGGAATACAGCCTACATTTAAGCAAGTTCCGCCCAAAGTTGAATATTTTTCTATAATTGCAGTTTTGAAACCCAATTGTGCACAACGGATAGCCGAAACATATCCTCCTGGCCCAGAACCTATAATGACTACGTCAAATGAACTCATAGTATGTTTTTTATATTTTTAGTGAAGCAAAAGTAAGGAATAATGTTTTGTTTAAAGTTTAAAATTTAAGCTTTTTTGTTCGAATTATAACGATTTCTTCAAGGATTCCCCACAAACCCTTTAAATAACTCAACCAAATTCAGTAAACCGATTCTTAATTATTTTTAGGAGCAGAAATTTGGCTTTTCATCACAAGATTTGTCCCGCTTTACATTACAATCTTATAAACCGAACCCCGGTTTATAAGGATTTGCATTTCGGGGCTAGATTAGGAGCTTTTGTATTTCATAACAAAACCAATTAAATAAGTTCAAAAAGTTAACATATTAAAAGTCTGCATGATAATTTCTAATAAAAACAATAACTATATAGTTTTTTAGTTTTTGTTCCAAAGGAGTACAATCTATCCAATTTTGGTTCTATTATACTGATATAAGTTGTTATTTATATAAATTGCAGTTGTTTAAAAGAAAAATATTTATCAAAAAATTTGGGAAGAACTTTTGACGTGTCATTTTTTAAAATATGTATTATGAAAATACTCAAAACCACTATTTTTTTTATTCTCTTATCTAGCGGATTCATTGCTCGATCGCAAAGAGATGTAACATGGAGATGGGTAACAACACCATCAACTACTATGAATATAACCTTTGGATGCGGATTTTCACGCACTCCTTTTTTTGAAGGGCTTGCCGGAGTGAGAGACAAAAATGGCAAATGGGGGGGGGTTGACACTACTGAAAAATGGGTAATACCACCTCAATTTGAAATTATAGGAGAATTTTCTGAAGGCTTAGCCGCAGCCCAACAAAATAATAAATTAGGATTCATTGATAAAAAGGGAAAATGGGTCATTCAACCTGTATTTGATGGAAATCCTCCATTTGATTATTGTTATGTAAAATTTTCTGAGGGATTGGCAGGTGTTGCAAAAAACAGATTGGTTGGCTATATAAATAAAAAAGGAGAATGGCGAATCAAGCCAAAATTTCGGGGTATTGCGTATAAATTTAAAGACGGATTGGCGAAAGCAAGAGCTTTGGAGGGCTATAAGTTTGGCTATATAAATAAGTCTGGGGAGTGGGTAATCAAACCAATATATGATTGGATAGATGAATTTTCCGAGGGATTGGCAACTGTACATATAAACAAAAATGCCCAAGGTTTTAGTCAAGATAAAAGCTGTGGATTTATTGATAGGAAAGGAAATCAAGTAATACCACTCCAATATGATTTTGCTAATAGTTTTTCTGAGGGTTTAGCGAGAGTAAGAAAAAATGATAAATGGGGATTTATAAATCGAAAAGGCAATTGTATAGTTCCAATTATTTATGATTGCGTGTTGACTATTTCTGAAGGTCTTGCAGGAGTGGAGCAAAACGGAAAATGGGGTTTTATGGACACAACCGGAAAATGGATTATTAAACCTGAATTTAACAAAGCGGAAAGTTTTCATAATGGACGAGCAGAGGTAATATTGAATGGAGAAGTAGGATATATTGGGATTATTAAATAAAAAGCCCTATCGCTCGGATATGTCGGCAACGATAGAGCGGATTTGCAATCCGTTCCCACAAAGTTGAGCAATTAAAACAAGCCAAAACAAGAAAACCGTCAAAAGTCTCCCGACTTTTTCAGTGAATGATTTAGAATAGGAAGTGTTCTCACACCCCACCAAGTATGCGTATCACGCAAAAAAACAGTAAAAAACCCCAAATTTTACGTCAAAGAGCCCATCGATGGGGTTCGAGACGCCAAATTTGGGGTTATACAACCTAAAAAATGGGGTTCAAAACGCCAATTTTAGAGTTCGAGACGTAAAATTTGGGGTTGTACAACCCCAAAAATGGGGTTCAAAACGTAATCCATGGGCTTATTTGGGATAAATGATGTGGGCAAACAAAATACCCTTTCGAAAACGGGTTCCAACTCTTCCAAATGTACAAAAGTCGTCATCAAAAACTCCACAATCCCGAAAGCTTTCGGGACTGACTTTGCGTTTTTTTTAATGCACCTAATAACATAAATCAATCAAAAAGTCTCCCGACTCTTTTCGCAAAACCTTTGCAAACCAATTAATTTCAATTCTTTCTAAAAAAAGTCACAGTCACATTTTTAATAAAATTTACCTGAAAAAGTCAGGACTTTTATTAGTTTTATACTTTTAAAAATATTGAAAAATACGCAAGAACAATATGACCAAACAAGAAATAAAACAAATAGAAGAAAAACTTCTAGAACTGACAGGAGCGTTTTGCGCTCAAAAATTAGATGACGATTACTTCCAGCTATGTGAAAAATTAATCAAAAAACTTGGACGAAAAAGAGATGTCCCTTTTCAAAGAGGAAAAATTGAGATTTGGGCAGCAGCTGTCATTTATGCCATAGGGTCAATAAATTTTTTATTTGACAAATCGTTTGAACCGTATGTCACTGCAAATCAAATCAGCGACTACTTTGGAACAAAAAACGCAACAGTATCTAATAAAGCCCGTGAAATTAGGGATATGTTGAAACTGTCTCATTTTGATTCTGAGTTTTCTACACAAAATATAATGGAATCACACCCATTCAATCAAATAACAACAATGTTTGATGATTTTAACGAAATGGTAGCGGTAGATGATTTTTTTGTTTCTATATATGAATTGCCAAATGATTTACAAGAAATGGTCAGAAAGGCAAGGGCAAAAGGTGAAGATATTCATTTTCAAACAAAATAGAAATATACAAGCAAAAAGCTATTTCTAAAAAAGCAGCAAAATGAGAAAACTGATAATGTGGAACGTAATGACCCTCGACGGCTGCTTTGAAGGAAACCAAAATTGGGATTTATTCTTTAATGGTACTGTTTATGGAGAAGAGCTTGAACAATTAAGCATTGAACAATTAAATGCTGCGGATTGCATTATATTCGGGCGAGTAACCTATGAAGGAATGGCAGCCTATTGGACTAACGAAGAAGGCGAAGTTGCCGATTTGATGAATGGAATTCCAAAGATTGTTGTTTCCAAAACATTAAAATCTGCCGATTGGAACAACACAACGCTTATCAGTGAGAACGCTGCTGCCGAAATTAAAAAACTTAAAGAACAAGGAGAAAAAGACATGTATGTTTTTGGCAGTGCAAACCTTTCAGAGACTTTTATAAATGACGATCTTTTTGACGAATACCGAATTTGCATTGCACCAGTTCTTTTAGGCAATGGACAGCCACTATTCAGAGAAGGCATTGTTCCTAAAAATCTATCTCTTGTTTCAACCCAACAGCTTACAACAGGCGGAGTGATTTTAAAATATTCAAGATAAATTCACCACAATAAACAGATGTACCATTCCATTATATCTCCTTAATAAATTAGCAATTCCATAATACAAAAACGCTGCTGAAAAGCATTTCCAGCAGCGTTTTATAATACTCTCCCAAAGTCAAAGTCTATTTTCTTTCCTCTATCATCTATATTCTTTAAAAAAACCTACTCTCTATCTAAATTCAATTTACTATTCTTACGGCTGAAACCGAAATAAATTACCAATCCAATTATCAACCAAATGGTAAAGTAAATCCAGTTCCAAACACTAAGTTCAGCCATCATATACAAACAGCAGATTAAACCCAAAAGCGGAATCAAAGACAAGTTCTCTTTCCAAGACCAAAATACCAATCCAACTACCACAAATAAGAAAATCCACATCGGAATTTTGTGCTTGAATAAATCAAAACCGCTTTCGTATTTTATAGAATCCGAAATTGGCAAGCCAGCAACTACAGTAGCATATTTAGCATCATCTTCCTGATATTGGCTTAACAAATGCTCAGCATCCATTTTCTCGGTCACACTTGTTTTTCCTTCAATATGCAGCAAGTAATCATATACTTTTTGAGTTTCATCTTTATTTATGGAAGTGATGATAAATTCTGGTGCATTGATTTTGGTTTCATTGGTAATAAAATCCATAGTTGCTTTTTTGTTATAAGTAAAAGCTATGATCAAAGAAACTCCAATCAATAATGGAAAGATATATTTTGAATTAATATAAGGCGTTTTGAATTTTCCTCTCGGAATATCAGTTCTGTTCTGCAAAGCCAAAACACCTGCACAAACCAGAACAAAGGCAAACAGAGTACCGATACTGCATAAATCGGTAACCATCGTCAGGTTCATAAACAATGCTGGCACGGCAACAACAAAACCAACCACAACTGTTGCGAAAGATGGCGTTTTAAACTTCGGATGCACGTTAGAGAATTTCTTAGGCAGTAAACCATCCCGGCTCATGCTCATCCAGATACGCGGCTGTCCCATCTGGAAAACCAACAAAACACTAGCCATTGCAACCACAGCACTTACGGCAATAATTCCCGACATCCATTTTAAATCCAATTGATCAAAAACAAAAGCCAATGGATCGCCAACATCCAGTTTATCATAAGTTACCATTCCGGTAAGCACCAATGTAATGGCGATGTAAAGAACGGTACATATAATAATTGCCCACATCATCCCTCTTGGCAAATCACGCTGCGGGTTTTTGCACTCTTCGGCAGTAGTCGAAATAGCGTCGAAACCAATATAAGCAAAGAACACTGCCGAAACTCCTTTTAGCACTCCCGAAACTCCATTTGGCGCAAACGGATGCCAATTTTTTGTATCAACATAAAATATACCAACGGCGATTACCAATAAAACAATGCAAAGTTTTACTACAACCATTATGTTGCTGGCATTCCGGGATTCTTTCATTCCACGGTAAATCAATGCTGTAATCAAAACGATGATTAAAAGTGCGGGCAAATCGGCAACAAAATGAAAAGAACCAATTACTGGAGATGTTGTCCAAGCAGTATATGCATTTTGAAGTCCTGCACTTAAATTTTCAAAAGACTTCCCTCCTTCCATCAAAGCAGCAGCATCTTTGAAACCATTGGAAGCAGTTAAATAATCCATCTGTACCCATTGCGGTAAATCTATCCCTCCGCTGGAGAGCAGTCCCGTAAAATAATCACTCCAAGATATGGCGACGGTTATATTTCCTACGGAGTATTCCATTATCAAAGCCCAGCCAATAATCCATGCAATTAATTCTCCAAAAGCTACATACGAATACGTATAGGCACTCCCCGAAACTGGAACCATCGAAGCGAATTCAGCATAAGCAAAAGCGGCAAAACTACAGGCAATAGCAGTAAACAAAAACAGAAAAATTACAGCTGGGCCTCCATCAAAACTGGCTTTCCCAATCGTGCTAAAAATACCGGCACCTACAATAGCGGCAATTCCAAAAGCAGTTAAATCTTTCGTAGTCAGATGTTTTCCAAGCGCTTCATGCCCTTCTAAATTATTTTTCTCGACCTGCTTTAAAATATCCTGAACTGTTTTTTTTCTAAAAAGTCCTTTTAATGCCATGTTGTTAATTTTATCGTTAGAAACCACTGTTAAGCTGCATTTTTTTCAACATTTTTTCTATCTAAAAGAAAAAACAATAAAGTCCAAATATAAAAACTTTAATCTTTAAAATCAAAATTTCATTTTTTTACAATATTTGAGATCTAAAAAAAATATTTTCCTTTTTAAATCCAAAAAAAGTCAAATACATATTTAAAACCAACATTAAAATAAAATATAATTTATTTTTGAATTTAAAAAAGCAGTATTAAATAACATACAAATTGTAATTAATCATATAAAAAACATTATTTTCTCTTAAATATCTTTAGATACTGAAACAGCTGTAAAAACTTTAATAGAAAACAATAATCTTTTAGAAACGCAATGCCAATTTTGAAGTTCAGCTGGCTAATTGCAATGCAATTAAATTACAAAAATTAAATACTTTTTTGTAAGTGCTTTCATTTTATTAAAACACTATTTTTTACTTCCTTTACAGAGCGGCCAGCGGAAGCTCCTGTACGGGAAAGTAAAAAAAGGGTTCTAATGGAGAGCTACAGCGGATAGCAGGATAAGGCACATTACTATTATTCATTTTAGAGATAATCCAAAACATGAGCGCTAATCCAAATTTATTGGCAATTAATTTAATAAATTTAGCTAAAAAAACTACTTTTGATTTCTTTATAAAAAGATTAAAATGATTTTGAAGAAATCTCTGTTATTTCCAACTATATATCTCCTGTTTTTTACTGTCTTTGGTTTTGCCCAAAAAAGAGAGATGCATCCTAAAAATGAATTTCGAGCTGTCTGGATTGCTACCGTTGTCAATATTGACTGGCCAAAAAGCAGCGGCGATTCGGTAGAAAAGCAAAAAGCTGATTTTATCCAGATTTTAGACACGTATCAAAAACTTAACTATAATGCAGTCGTTGTACAGATACGTTCAGTAGGCGATGCTTTATATCCTACCATATTAGCACCTTGGTCCCGTTATTTAACTGGATCTGAAGGAAAAGCCCCAGCCGGAAATTTTGATCCTCTCCAATGGATGATCGAAGAAAGCCACCAACGCGGTTTTGAATTTCACGCTTGGATGAATCCGTACCGCGCTACAATGGATTTAAAAACCGAAAACTTAAGTATTGATCATGATTATAATAAACATCGCGATTGGATGATTGAGTATGGCGGTAAATATTACTACGATCCTGCGCTGCCAGAAGTTCAAAAACATTTAACTGCAATCGTGGAAGAAGTGGTAATTAAATATGATATTGACGCTGTACACTTTGATGATTATTTCTATCCATACAAAATAAAAGGGCTTGATTTTAATGATACAGCATCGTACCAAAAATATGGCAACGGTCTTTCTCTGGAAGACTTTAGACGTTCGAATGTAACCGCTTTTGTCAAAAATATTTCTTTTGGTATTAAAAAACTAAAACCGTGGGTGCAGTTTGGTATCAGCCCGTTTGGTGTCTGGCGCAATAAATCGGCTGATCCAAAAGGTTCCGATACACAATCAGGACAAACCAATTATGATGATTTATTTGCTGATCCTGTGGACTGGATGAATAACAACTGGATCGATTATATTATTCCGCAATTGTATTGGAGTATTGACCACAAGACAGCTTCGTATGCCAAATTAATGAAATGGTGGTCTGAGAATGTACCTGTCAATACTGCCTTATACATTGGAAACAGTTCTTATAAAATCAGATCAGATTCAGATAAACACTGGAATAACATGTACGAAATTACGAATCAGATTGACCTTACCCGAAACTATCCAAATGTGCAGGGAAATGGTTTTTTTAGTGCCAAATGGTTTATCAATAAAAATCAGGATGTGGTAAAATATCTCAAAGAGAACCAATACAAATATCCTGCCCTGCCGCTGCCTGTTCCCAACTTTAAAAAAACACTTACCGAAACTTTGCTGATTAATTCAATCTCCAAGGATTCTGACAATTATTATATTACTTTTAAAAAACCGAATCTTCCAGCACAAGTACGCTACATTGTTGTATATGGCGCTAAAAATTCGTCCAAAATAAAAACCAATGATGCCACTCAAATCATAGAAAAAATTGCTGTTACCGAAGAAAATAACGAATTCAGCATTGAAGTCCCTGCTTACAAAATGATTGGTAAAGCTGCTTTTGCATTTACTTACATCGATTATTATGCCAACGAAAGTCCTGAAACTGGGGTTGATCTTGAAACTGAAACGCAAATGAAATAAAGTTTGTTTAAAGTTGATTAAATATGATTTAACTACAAAAAAATTAAACTTTAAACAATTTTAAACTTTAAACAATTAAACCTTAAACAATTAAACCTTAAACAAAACAATTAAAAACCTCCCTAAATAATGAAAGACAACAAGCCTTGGTATTGGATTCCGCTATTGAATTTTGCTTCGGGATTTCCGTATGTGATTATAATTTCCGTTTCGGTATTGATGTACAAAAATTTAGGAATAAGCAATGAAGACATCGGGCTTTATACCAGCTTATTGTATTTGCCTTGGGTTATAAAACCTTTATGGAGTCCATTTATAGATCTGCACGGAACTAAGCGAAAATGGTTTCTAGCGATGCAGTTATTTATTTCAATTGCCTTTCTAATTGTAGGTTTTATTATTCCAACCAGCCATTTTTTCATCTTGAGCTTAGCTGTTTTTTGGGTCGCTGCTTTTGCTTCGGCTTCTAATGACGTGGCGAGTGATGGATTTTATCTGCTTGCTTTGGAAAAAGAGCAGCAGTCTTTCTTTTTGGGAATCCGAAGTACTTTTTACAGAGCGTCGATGCTCACTGGAAATGGATTAGTTATTCTATTGGCTGGCTATCTGGAAGATCAATTTGGTGATAATAAGCAAGCGTGGTCCTATACAATGATTTTTGTTGGATTGGTAATGTGTTTTTTAACGATTTACAACTATTTTGCTACTCCAAAAACGGAGCTGCCTATTGCGGAAGGAAAAGAGGAAGAAAAAAACTTCGCCACTGTTTTTGCCAGTTTTTTCAAGAAGAAACAAATCGGAATAGTCCTTGCTTTCATTCTTTTGTTCCGTTTAGGAGAATCGCAGCTGCTGAAAATGCTTACTCCTTTTCTAGTAGATAAAACTGCTATTGGCGGCATGGGTTTAAGAACCGAAGATGTCGGAATCATTTATGGCACTTTTGGGCTTATTGCACTTACTATTGGCGGTATTTTTGGCGGTATTGCGATTTCCAGACATGGATTGACTAAATGGCTATTGCCTATGATACTGATTATGCATCTGCCCATTATTGGATTTGTAATGCTGGCCCATTTTCAGCCAGATGAGCTCATCTATGTACATTTGAATTTAAAATATTTTGCAATAGATTCATCGCTTAATGCCTATACTTGTGCTGTAGTAATCATTGAGCAATTCGGGTATGGTTTTGGGTTTTCTGGTTTTATGATGTACTTAATTTATGTAGCTGAGGGAGAATCTAAAACATCTCACTATGCTATTGCAACTGGATTTATGGCATTGGGAATGATGCTTCCCGGCATGCTAAGCGGTTATATCCAGCAATATTTGGGCTATGGCAACTTTTTTATCTGGGTATTATTAGCCACTATTCCAGGTATAATCCTATCTCGATTTTTAGTTTTTCCAAAAGATTATGGAAAGAAAACAGAAGCTTAATATGCAGACAATGACACTAGAACAAAAAATAGGACAATTCTTTTTTCCTGCCGTTTTTATCAACGACACTGAAGAAAATATTCAGGAAATGGAGCGTTTAATAAAAGAATACAACATTGGCGGACTGACATTTTTTCACAGCCGGGCCAGTGCTGCTACCAATTATGAGTCTAAGAAAAAAGTAGAATTTAACGACGATAGCTTTCAGCGTTTGAAAGACCTGATTGTTCGTTACCAAAAATGCGCATCTACTCCCCTACTAATGAGCATCGATGCCGAATGGGGCTTAGCCATGCGTGTCGAAAAAACACCGCAATATCCTTATGCCATTACTCTTGGCGCACTGCCTGAAAGAAAAAAAGATCTGGTATATGAAGTAGGAAAACAAATTGGACTAGACTTAAAATCGGCGGGGATTCATTATAATCTGGCTCCTTTGGCAGATATTAACAATAACCCTCATAATCCTGTAATCGGGTATCGCTCTTTTGGTTCCAACAAAGAAAAAGTGGCTCAGTACGCATTAGAATATCTCCGCGGTATGTCTGACGTGGGCATTTTGGGATGTTTAAAACACTTTCCCGGACATGGAAATACGAGTGTCGATTCACATTTGGGACTGCCAGTTCTAGAAGAAAATTTAGGACAGCTACTCGAAAATGAATTAGTCCCTTTCATAAAAGGAATAGAAAATCAGGTCGATTCTATTATGATAGGCCATTTGGCTGTTCCCGCATTGAATGATGGAAAAGAAACATCGGCTACATTATCAAAAAACATTATCGAGTCTCTTTTACGCGAGCGTTTGGGATATGATGGTCTAGTTATTTCAGATGCTTTGAACATGCACAGCGTTTCTAAATTGTATGATGTAAAAGGCCAGCTGGAATGGGAAGCTTTTAACGCTGGAAATGATGTGCTCTGCTTTGCCGAAAACGTAGCCGAAGGCATTCAGGAGATTCTAAAAAATGCTTCACCTGAACGTATTGATGCTAGTTTGGACCGTATCATGAAATGCAAACAAAAAGCAGGTCTTTTTGACACAGATTCAGCCGCAGTCCAGAATTTTGATTTTGAGATCAGCTCACAATTGAATCGTAAAATTGCTGACTACTGCATTACCGAAATCAAAGATAAAAATAGTTCTATACTTCTTTTTGATGCCAAAAACAGAGAGCGTCTTGCTAAATTAAGCATTTATAAATCGATTAATAATTCTTTCTTTAAAACTTTGGCAACGGTTTTACCAGCTCCTGAATATGCTGTTGAAAACGCAGCCGATTTAATAGAAACAACTATAAAAAAAGATCTGGCTTCATTTGACACCATACTCATTTCATTATTTATCCCAAAAGCAAAACCGCTTAATAAATTTGATTTAGAAGATACTGTTTTGGCATTTTTAAGTGAATTATTTGAAACCAAAAAATGTGTGCTTTATGTTTTTGGAAATCCATATGCTTTACAAGTGATTCCAAATTTGGAAAAAACTATTGGAATTGTAGAGATGTATCAGGATTTTAATGAATTTCAAATAAGTGCAGCCGAACAATTATTGGAAGATAAAAAAGGAAAAGGAATCTTACCAGTTTCGATTACAGGCGTTTAAAACATGCAATAATCAAGAGTTATTGCTTTATAAATATTTATAATAAAAACTTATTCATTATCACTGAGTGTCAGCCTTATATTTGCACCAATAAAAATTTAAATAACTAAAATTAATAAATATGTCATTAGTAGGTAAAAAATTCCCAAGTATTGCAGTAGATGCTATCTCAGAAATGGGTGATAATTTAAAAATCAACATCTTCGAAGAAGCTGTAAAAAACAACAAAAAAGTACTTTTGTTTTGGTACCCAAAAGATTTCACTTTTGTATGTCCAACAGAATTACACGCTTTCCAGGCTGCTTTACCGGAATTTGAAAAAAGAAACACAATTGTAATCGGAGCTTCTTGCGATACAAACGAAGTTCACTTTGCTTGGTTAAACACACCAAAAAACAATGGAGGAATCGAAGGTGTAACGTATCCAATTCTTGCAGATACTAACAGAAACTTAGCTAACATTTTAGGAATTCTTGATATCGAATCTACAAGCTACAGTGAAGATACTGATTCAGTAATCATTGAAGGCTCAAACGTAACTTACAGAGCTACTTACCTAATCGATGAAACTGGAAAAATCTTCCACGAAAGCGTAAACGATATGCCATTAGGACGTAACGTAAACGAATATTTAAGAATGGTTGACGCTTACACGCACATACAGACCAAAGGTGAAGTTTGCCCTGCAAACTGGGAAGCTGGTAAAGAAGCGATGAATGCTGACAGAAAAAGTACTGCAGAATATTTAAGTCTAAACTAATTTTTTTTAAGTTTCTGAGTCGCTAAGTTTCCAAGTCGCTAAGATTTAAAAACATAAGCAAAAATTCTGAGTTTTTGATTTTCCAAGTCACTAAGACATGAATAATCAAAAACTTAGAAGCTCAGAAACTTAGTAACTTAGAAACTCAAAAAACATGTTAATCGAATTAAACGAAGATACATTAGGAACCGTAGTAGCTCAGAATGAGAAAGTGGTAGTTCAATTTTCGGCTTCATGGTGCGGTAACTGCAGAATCATGAAACCAAAATTCAAAAAACTAGCTTCAGAAAACGAAAGTATTTCATTTGTTTTGGTTGATGCTGAAAATTTTCCTGAATCAAGAAAACTGGCTAACGTTAGCAACCTGCCTACATTTGCCACTTTTGTAAACGGAAAATTAGTAAACGAAACCCAAACCAATAAGCAGGAAGTTTTGATCGAATTGGTTAATGAGATAGTTTAACCGTTAAGTCGGTCAATCGTTGATTCGTTTAATGTACTAATAAATCATTGACAAAAGAATAAACGAATTAACGCATAAACGATTAAACAAATAAACAACAAAACATGAAGCTACCCGTAATAAAACACTTAACCCAATTCATCGAAGAAAACGATCAGGATTACCTCATCGAAACCATCGAAGTACTGGAAGCCATGACTGAAATCCCTTCATTGAAAGACGAGGAATTAGATGTTATAGGCGAATTAATTTCGAATATGTACGGCGCCCTAGAAGTTCACAAAATGATACAGCAGGGAACTGACAAAAAAGAAGCCCTTAATGCGTTTATGAAACGGGTTTTAGGGTCTATCGACAAATAAAAAGATCATCCGCATTTCAAAAAACACGTTCTTTTACCGAACGTGTTTTTTTTATTCAGTACTAAAAGGAAATGGCTCCATTTATTCTATATAACACTGGCAAGCCTGAGCCTTCCTGAAAACACTTCAATTGAAAATAATATTGGTTTTGTAAAGTAAAAACAATTATAACTCTGCAGCTCTATGCAATTCCCTATTTTTGCAATGATGAAGCAACTAGCTTCTTAACAATCAACTAATGAATAATATATTTTCTAACAGCGGTCAAATAGGTATTGCAAACACTTTTTTGGAACTTGTTAATACCGATTTTAAGGGAGAAATGAATGCCCTGTGCTGGTTTAGAGAACTGGAAGGCGATTTTAAAGAGATTGCAGAAAAACTGCAGCTAAAAGAAAATATAACTGCGGTTTCTTCTGAAGATTTACTGGCACTTCAACTATCCGATCAGGGAAATAAAGCAAGGGAAATTATTTTAAATGATTTACAGTTATTAACCGATTTCGGAGCTTCTCCTTCTCTTAATTTACTTAAATGCTACGAACGGGATCATGAATTTGATTTTATCTCTACTGATGTGTATTCGTTCCATGTTGACCGGTCACCCATCGCAACGGATACATTTTTGTGTACCTATCACGGAGTGGCAAGCGATATTATTTCGAATGACCAGGCAGAACAAAAAATTCTGATTCCTGAAATTCGGAAAAAGCTGAAAGAACTGCACGATGAATCATCCGAGGATTTTGAAAGCTTTCTGGAAGAAAATTATTTTGATCTGCACTATCAGGCGAAACCCAATGCATCACCTGTTAATTTAGGATTAAGACATCTTTGGCGTCTAGCGGTAGATCATCCCGAACAGCAGGTCGCAGCCTGTATTCATAGAGCCCCCGTAGAGAATGAAGGAGAAAACCGTCTGCTGCTGATTTGCTAAAACAGTATATATTATTCTTTCAATGAGTAATCTGACTAGAGAATTCTTTTATTGTATATGGATTTTATTTTAGGATCTCCATTTTAAATCTGTAAAATGCTATTTGGATTGTTTTTATTTGCACTAGAAAATATTTTTAAAAATAAGCAGTAACAGCTGAAAATACTTTATATTAGTTATTCCTAATAAAAATTCAATTTCAAATATACTATGCTTCGTCAGCTTTTACTTTTATTGTCAGTGTTTTTTTTTATTAGCTGTAATCAAAAAACAGCAGAAAAACAGCAGTTCAAACATACAAATGAATTAATAAATGAATCAAGTCCCTATCTTTTACAGCATGCCCACAATCCTGTAAACTGGACGGCCTGGAATACCAAAAGCCTGGCAAAAGCCAAATCTGAGAACAAACTGATTATCATCTCTGTCGGCTACTCTGCCTGTCATTGGTGCCACGTCATGGAAAAAGAAAGTTTTGAAAATGATTCGGTAGCCAAATTGATGAATGATAATTTCATCAGCATAAAAGTGGACAGAGAAGAGCGTCCGGATATAGACCAAATATACATGAATGCGGTACAGCTGATGACTGGTAAAGGCGGATGGCCATTAAACTGCATCGCACTTCCTGACGGACGTCCTATTTTTGGAGGCACTTATTTTACCAAACAGGAATGGACAAAAATGCTGACCGACATTGCTGCTTTATACAAAAATAATCCTCAAAAAGTAATATCCTATGCAGACAAATTAATCGAAGGAATTAAAAAATCAGATCTGATTCAATTGAATACTAATGCAATTGATTTTAAAGCTTCGAATGTAAATACAGCTGTAAAAAACTGGAAAGAAGTACTGGATTTTCAATATGGGGGTTTAGTAAGTGATTCTAAATTTCCGATGCCAAAAGCACTGCCCTTTTTATTGCGTTACAGTGTTCAAAACAATGATAAGCAATTGCAAAAATATCTTAATACAACATTAACAAATATGGCAAACGGGGGGATTAACGACCCTATCGGCGGAGGTTTTTACAGATACACAGTAGATTCAAAATGGCATATTCCTCATTTTGAAAAAATGCTTTATGATAATGCACAGCTCGTTAGCTTATACTCGGATGCATATCTTGTGACCAAAAATGAATTGTATAAAAAGAAGGCTGATGAAACCCTTACTTTTGTAGAACGGGAACTGATGGCTTCCAATGGAGCATTTTACTCTTCAATCGATGCTGACAGCAGAAACAAATCAGGCAAATTAGAAGAAGGTGCCTACTACACTTGGGAAAAAGCGGAACTTCAGAAAATATTGAAATCCGATTTTACGCTTTTTCAAAAGTATTACAATATCAATGCCACCGGATTATGGGAAAACAATAAATACATCTTATTTAAAACCCAATCAGATATTGATTTTGCAAAAGAAAACAATATATCAATAATCGAACTTAATACTAAACTCAAAAACTGGAAACAGACTCTTTTACAGCAAAGGGAAAAAAGATCTCGTCCGCATCTTGATGACAAAACCCTAACGTCTTGGAATGCTTTAATGATAAAAGGATATACTAATGCATACCGCAGTTTTAAAAACCCGCATTATAAAGAAATAGCAATAAAAAATGCTTCGTTCCTATTCAATAATCAAATCCAAAAAGACGGCAGTTTATACCATAGCTATAAAGACGGAAAAAGCAGTATCAATGGTTTTTCAGAAGACTATGCAAATGTTATTGATGCATTTATTGCTGTTTATCAAATCACTTTAGACGAAAAATGGCTGACAAAAGCCAAAGAACTTACTGATTATTCATTACGCCATTTTCTCGATAAAAAAACCAGTATGCTTTATTTTACTTCCAACAGCTCTAAAAATCTGATTGCACGAAAAATGGAAGTAAGAGATGATGTCATTCCGGCATCCAACTCGGTTTTTGCACAAAATCTATTTCTTCTGGGACATTATTATTCTAATGCTTTGTATTCTAAAACAGCCAGACAAATGCTTCATAATGTAGCTGATGATGCTGTAAAATCTCCAACAGAATACTACAACTGGCTGAACTTAATGATAAATTACACCGGAAATTATTTTGAAGTTGCCGTATCAGGAAAAGAAGCATTGTCAAAAATTAACACCTTACAAACGTACTATCTGCCAAATATTCTGATTGCCGGATCAGCCAAAGAAAGCAGTTTACCCATCATGGAAGACCGATTTATGCCAAATGAAACCTACATCTATATTTGTGTAGAAGGAGCCTGCAAACTCCCAGAAACTGATGTTATAAAAGCAGTTTCAAAACTGCAGTATTAAAAATTCAAGCTCAATCCTAGCCTTCTCCAAAGACTGTCGTGTGGACAAATAGCTATGCGTTAAATTATAACACAGATTGAACAGATGACACGGATTCTTTATGCGTAAAAAATTAGTACTAAAAAAATAGTCAGCTTTGAATATACGAATCCTATCTGTTTAAATTCGTTCAATCTGTGTTCTATTTTTTAGATGTGTTTCCAGATAGCGGCTACAAAGGAAGACGTAAAATTGGATTATTTTATATTTCTAAATAACAGTAAAAGCAAAGCCCAGCAGAAAAAATAACTGCCAGGCTTACACTTCCCCTTTTTTTAAAGTAAAGACAACTATTTTATATCATTTACATATATAAAACAGCCCAAACTACTGATTCTTTTCCTCCAATACTTCTTTATTAATTAATGGCTGATTTTTATAGATTTTAATTTAATTTAAGTTTTATTATATCTTTAGGGATTAGGCACCGTCAATTTATTGGCTGAAATCTCGCCGCTAGGAATTGGCCAGATATAATTGCTGCTTGATACCAAAACCAATGGAGCTGTACCAATAGACCCTTTTTTGGCCGGCAAAGTTTGTAGTCTTCTCTGCAAATCCATTAGTCTGAAACCTTCGCCTAAAAGTTCAATATCTCTTTCTTTCCATATCGAAGCCAGCAATGCATCTTTGGTGCCAACCTCAGCATTTGAAAATACATAACTCGGATTAGATCTATTTCTAACCGCTTTCAATAAAGCTGTCGCAGCAGCTAAATCATTCTTATTGGCAGCAGCTTCGGCGTAATTCAATAAAATTTCGGCATATCGAATCACCGGCACATAGTCACGAAACGGAGCAGTTGTAATACTGAATTTTTTCAGCACTTTTTGATTTGCTGAATTGATACCAATCAAACCCGAACGAGCATCGTCACTTGAATTCAAGGCCGGATCACTTGAAATGCCAGCTGCTGTCAAAAATATAATTGGCTGTGCCAGATAGTTAAATGCCAATGCATACTGAGAAGCAGGAGTTTCGGTTGTGGTATTCGCAAAAGGGATACTGAAAACAGCTTCTGTTCCCGTATAACTTCCTCCAAAAATTACAGCGAAATTAGCTTCGAGTTTATGCGTTAAATTTCCAGCCTTATATTGAAAAGGAGCTGTTGCGGATACTATTTTCTGAGACTCCACAAGCACTTTATCATAATTGGCCTGCACCAGATACACTCTGATTTTCAATGCTATTGCCGTACTTTTTTTGGCTCTGGAAACATTTAACAGCGGAGTTGTATATTCAATAGGAAGATCAATTTCGGCCTCATCCAAATCTTTTAGAATCTGGGTATAAATAACATCAATAGAACTGCGCGCCAAATCATTGTTCCCTGATGTGGTAATAGGCGTCAGACGCAATGGTAAACCCAATCCGTTTTTGTCCAAATTATATGGTTTGGCATACGTCTGAATCAGACTAAAGTAAGAGAAAGCGCGGATGAATTTAGCTTCGGCTATGTAGTTTTTTGCCAATACTTCTGAAACTACTGTTGTGCCGTTCAGCTTGCTAATTAAAATATTAGAAGCATTTATAGCGGTATAACAAACTGACCAAACATTGTTTACAAAATCATTTGTCGAAGCCACATTTTGATTCCACACAGCTGATCCTGTTGCTGCATTACCGTCATTCTGCCCAAACTGATCGGCTCTCTGTTCATTAAAAATAATGAATCTTCCTCCGTAATAATTTTGATTCTGTAACTGTTTGTACAAATTATTGGTCTGTGCCAAAATTTTGCCAGGTGTACTATATGCTGCTTCTTCTGGGATGCTTGTCTCAGGAACGGTGTCCAATATATCATCATTGCAGGCTGTCATCGCCACAAGAAAGAACAAACTGATTAGAATATATTTTTTCATTTTGTATACTTTTAAAATTAAAACCCAACATTTAAACCAACTGTATAAACCTGTGCATTGGGCGGCACGTTTTGATCTTTCCCAGAATTGATAGAATTCCCGTTGATGGAAACCTCTGGATCCGAACCTCTATATTTGGTAAACGTATACAGGTTATTTCCCTGCAGATAAACATAGACCGAAGTAAAAGCATTTTTCAAGAAAGTCTCTTTAACAGGTACATTGTAACCCAAAGAAACATTTTTGAATTTCAGATAAGAGCCATCTTCCACTTTGGAAGTACTCGAAAATGAAAATCCAGCCGAAACATTGTCCCCATAATACAATTTCTGAATATCGGTAATCTGACCGGGTGTTGTCCATCTGTTTTTGATAAAAGTTCCGTTGTTAAAATAACGCTGATCCGAAATTGTTGCTCTAGTCCCATTGTAGAGCTGATTTCCTTCTGAAAAAGTCAAATTAACTCCCAAAACAAAATTCTTATAATTGAATGTATTATTGAATCCGCCAAAAACCTTAGGCAGTGACGAACCCTGCATTCTTCCATCTTTGTAATTGTCTATCGCAGGAGCTGCTGATCCATCAAGATAAGTCCATTTTGGAGAACCAATATGATTGTATTGAACTTCCTTTCCTTCACTGTTTACAAAAATCATCTGACCGTTAGCAGGATTTACACCATGAGAAGGAACAGCGAAAATAGAACCTACTGAGTACCCTACCCTTGTCATGTTTTGCACTCCAAATACGCTGGGAACAAAAACATCATTTACCAAAGAAGTTACCTCGTTTTTGAGTGTCGAAAGATTTAAATTTAAGTTCCAACCAAAATCTTTTGAACTGACAACAAGAGCATTTACACCCAACTCATAACCAGTATTGTACATTCCCCCAACATTTTCATTGATGTAATTGTTTGGAATTCCAGCCGAAAGAGACTGCGGTGCTTTAAGAATTAAATCTTTTATGGTGTTTTTGTAATAATCCATTTCGACTGAAATACGATTATTTAAAAGTATAAAATTGATTCCTAAATCAAATTTTGAACTGGTTTCCCATTTTAAATTGGGATTAGCAGTTTGTGAATATCCCAAGGTAGGAGTCCCCGCATAAGTAGAAGAATCATAAGTTCCTATTGATGGATAATTGCCTATTTCGCTGTTTCCAACAATACCGTAACTCGTTCTGATTTTGAATTTATCAATGTATTTAGTAATACCGGAATTTTTATAGAAAGACTCTTCAAAAACATTCCAGCTCAAAGCTCCTCCTCCAAAATCACCATATTTATTTCCCTCAGATAAAGCGGAAAGTCCATCGATTCTATAATTCAGACTCAAAAAATATTTGTTCTTGTAATTGTAGTTTAGGTTGGTAAAATAAGACAATAAGGCATTTTCCATTAATACATTCCCTATTGGAGATATATTGGCATAACTCCCTTGATAATTGGTATAATAAGGGTCAGTTATATTACTTTGCGAAGCTCCCCAGCTATCCACCGTCGTTTTGATGCGCTCATAACCCAAAAGCATTACAAAATTGTGGTTCTCTTTTAAAGAAGCTTTATAAGTAAGTGTATTTACCCAATCGGTTCTTAGAAGATCGGTTTCTATGTTTGTTGCTACACCATTATAGGCATACCCGCCGCCGTGGGTTGGGTTTAAAAATAATTTGTTCTCAACGCCAATATTGTTCAATCCAAAACTAGTTCTGAAAGTCAAATTTTTCAAAATATCAAACTCACCGTAGATATTTCCTAAAATGGATTTACTCACTGAAGTTGTTAAATCAAGAACCTGTACCATTGCAAGATTGTAGGCATTGATAGTTCCAATAATGGATGGAATATTGTTTCCGTAACCCACACTTATTCCGTTTTGAATGCTATAAGAACCATCTGGTTTGTAAACAGGAACATTAGGAGGCAAAACATAGGTCATTCTTCCCAAAGGTTCATTGGTAATATATTCTGTATTGTAAGTAGAAGCCGACATAGTGTTCCCAGCAACGGCTCCAGTATTTGGACCTACATTTTTGGCGTTACTATAAGAAAAATTAACACCAGCGCGAATGTATTTATTAATTTCATGACCAATGTTTAATCGTGCCATATAGTTTTGAAACGTATTGTTTTTTATAAAACTATTTTGATTGCTGTAGTCTGCCGAAAAATAATACTGTGTTGATTCATTTGCTCCTGAGATATTTATATTATGATTACTCGATAAACCCGGTTCATAGGCAACATCATACCAGCTTGTGTCTACTGTACTTCCATCCGGATTTTTTGACAGGAAAAAACCTGGCGCTTTTCCTGCATTGACCAAAGCTTCATTTTTTATGGCGGTATAATCTTCTGCATTCAATAATTCGGGCAAATTATAAGGCGTGCTTCTGCTGTACCAGCTATTATAATTAAATCTTGTTGCTCCTTTTTTACCTTTTTTGGTAGTAATCACCATAACACCATTAGTAGCTCTGGAACCGTAAATTGCTGCTGCCGAAGCATCTTTCAAAACATCTATAGACTGTATGTCATTTGGATTAATCGCTGACAATGGATTATTCCCAATAAATCCTCCTAAAGAACCGGAAAAAACGGCTACTCCATCAACAACAATTAAAGGAAAAAGACCTGAAGTAATAGTGTTTAAACCGCGGACACGGATAACAGGCGTATTATTGAGTACAGCCGAAGACTGAATAACATCTATTCCTGTTCCTTGTCCTCCCAATAATTGATCGAAACTGGCGGCAGGTCTATTTTGCAGTTGTTTTGCTGAAACTGTTGATACTGAACCCGAAAACTCCGATTTTCTTTGGGTCAAATACCCGCTTGAAATAAGGACTTCATCTAATTGACTGGAGTCATTAATCAATTTTATTGTTAATAAATCAAAAGACTGAACCACAATTTTCTGTGTTTTATATCCGATATAACTCAATTTTAATGTAATTGGTAATTTTGGATTTTGAATAACGAATTCACCATTTTCATTGGCGGTAACTTCTTCAGCATCCGACTTAACCGTCACTCCGCCCAATGGCAAATTGGTTTTGGCATCTACTATTATCCCTTTCAAATTTTGCTGCTGCGCATACGACTGTGCAGTAAGCAAAAAGAGAAAACAGAACAGTAATTTTATATATTTTTCTGGTAACATATTGTATATTTTGATTAAAAATTAAAATCTGATTTGGGGATTAATTGTAATTATCATTTTATTATATCGGTAATATACTTTGTTGAAATGTTTTCATTTGCTGCAGAATTTTTTATTCTTTTTTTAAAATTCATTTCTGCATAATAATCTTCATTATATTTTCCCGCAATAACGAGCGCTCCCGCAACCAAAACAATGTTTTTGATAATGTATTGGCCAACCAAAGTCGGTTCATAAGGGAAACCGTCAAAACAGCTGGATTTTAAAATAAAAAAAGGAAAAAGGGTTGCAGACATATGCACTAATAAAAAAATTATTGTCAGCGGAATCATTCTTTTTATCAATAACCCAAATCCAATCAGGACTTCACATATTCCAAGAATCGGAATAAAAATTTCTGGTCTGAACCAAAAAACGGTTTTCTCTACTAAGTCACCTGCCGGGCTCAATCCGAAGATTTTCAAAGCACCAAACCAGATATAGACAATCGCAAGAGCAATACGCATCAAGTTAATACTGTGTTTTTCCATTTTTTTACTTAATAAAAAATAGAAAGAATTAAAAATAGTTTTCATCTGTTTCAAAATTTTTAATAGTAACTATTTAGGCATCATTACGGTCATTTTTTTACCCAATTTAAATCTATAGGAATATCCTAGATTTATAGAATAATCTGCGAAAGCGGCATCTCCCTGTACATGAACATACTTGGCAGGATTAGTGATTACAGAATTCTGCAGATCCTGGCTGGCAATATCTGCAGCACTCTGAATGCGGTTTTTTACGATATTATAAGGAATGAATAAACTCAAAGTGTGCTTCCCTATGTGATATGAAAAACCATACTCTACTGCTATAACATATCCCGGACGGCGATAAGCGACCTGACCTCCAAAAGCATCATATGCAGGAATACCTTCGATTCTTCCTGCCAGCGAAACATTAAAATTTTCTTTTTTATCAATTGCAGCAGATAATCCTGCTCTTGCAAAATACTGGTCGGGACAGGCATAAATTTCATATCCTTCTAAACCAGCTTTTGGTGCTGATTTAAATGTGCCGTTTGATTCCTTTGGATTGAATAAATAATATCCATTTGCAAATCCGTAAAGACGTCCTGTTAATTGTCTGAATACCTGAACCTCAGACGAAATTCCAACTCCGCCATCACCAGGCTGAATAGCCTGATCCATTATCACACTTTTTGTTGTTCCGTCAGCTTGTGGTGCTTCATCCATTTCCTCATGACTTCCTGTATTTAATTTCAATCCCAGTCCTAACATTACATTTCCCTTATGAGCCGTTTTTGGATCAAAAAACCAGTAATTTAGACTAAGCCTTGCATCTGCAAAACCCTGGGCATAAACGCTGTACCTTATAGTATCTTTTACAGGGCTTGTTTGTCTCAGCACCTGAGAGCGCTCATTGTGTACATAAGGCAAAGTGGCATTTATCTGGATTCTATTGCTTATTCCATAAGAAAAATTAAAATCTACAGCATGTGAATAAATGTTTACGGCATTGCCCTGCTCTACTCCATTTGCATCATGTCCGCCGCCTGTCGTCTGACGCTCCAATTGTTCTTCTTTACCTATAAAATGCCTCCAGGAATGAAAATAACGGTAATTTGTTCCTACTTGAAATTCGCCTTTGTCTAAATTATAAGAACTGGCAGAATTCATATAAAGCCCGCCCATCTGCCGGACTGCCACACAGCCCTGAGCAGTAATTATTTCTGTTTGAAAAGCAGTTAAAATGAATATTATAAAAATGAATGCGGTATAAAATGAATCAATTTTTTTCATGATTTGTTTTATTTTGAACGAGCATAAATATTGATATATCTATTTTAGTTATAGAAAGTCATTACAATAAAAAAGCTCAAAATATTTGTATTGATTACTGCCAAACAGAATTGCAAATCAGTTTTTTATAAATTCTGATTCGTCCCATAAGACATAAATGATGGATTGATTTTTCTAATTCATAAAATACCCGCCTTGATTGTTTTCAAAAACTGATGAAACAATATTTGAGAATGAAATTTTAGATTTTTTTATCACGTTAGAAAGACTCTGAGTGTACAGCTCTAAAATTATCCTTTCCAAAATAATCTGTTACAGTTTATTGGGAAGTAATTTCTAGAGCCATAACGCCCAGTTATAGGTACTTTTTCTAAAAAACATTAGTTAATTCTAATGCTCTGCAGATACGAGTTGTTTTTAGTGACCAAGAAATAACTTTTGTCTTTTACTTTTATTTCTTCCATGTTTTTAACATCTCCAGGAGTAAAAAATCCACTTTTCACCATAGAAACCGGCTTGAATTTACCTTTGCCATTCCCTTTCAAAAATAAGCCATGACCAGCGTCATTCCTTGGAGTTTCAACCTCTGAATTAAACATGTTTCCGGTAATCAAAGCATCTAGACTGCCGTCTTTATCATAATCATCAACTATAATCTGATTGATACAGGACAGCTGTGCCTCAACAGGAAGTTCGTGCAGAATAAATTTCCCGTCTTTATTTTCCATGTATACACTTGCAAATGATTTCACTTTATAATGCAGAGCCTCTTTAAGTGATTTCTCTGTATATACATCAACTAGCGTTGCCTGAGAAAAACTTTCATAATTTTTGAACTTTTTCTTTATGCTTGGAATCTGCTGTGAAGAACAGCCTCGACCGCGTACAGGGTATTGCTTACCGTCATTGTAATAACTCAATACAATATCTTTATGCTTATCATTGTCAAAATCCTTAACGAAGATATCAAAAGTCTCATCGGGTGTGGCTTTGTACTTATAGTTAAGCCCATTGTTACCAACGATATAATCCATATCGCCATCCTTATCAAAATCCCCCTGCTGAATGCTCCACCACCAGCCAGTGGTATCTATTGACAAGCCTAAACCGTTAGATACTTCTTTGAATCCGTTTTTTACATTTTCGAAAACACGGATCGGCATCCACTCACCTACAATTATTATATCTGGAAAAGTATCATTATTATAATCAGTTATAGCAGCACTTGTTGCCATTCCAATATTTTTGAATTCTTTAGGAGCATTTTTTGAAATCTCAAATTGTGCATGACCGACCGTACTTATATTATGCAGCAGATAAGTATTTGCTGGTGAAGGATACTGTCCAGGTACTTGTCTGCCAAGAACCAGAATATCTTGTTTACCGTCTTTATCATAATCAACAGGATATGCTTTGGAACCGCTGGTTAGCATTACAGGCAGTGCTTCTTTGGATGCCTTTGTAAAATCACCTTTGCCATTATTGATATACAGTCTGTCCTGCAGTGCGGGATCATTTAATAAAAATTCATAACCGCCGCTTACAACGTATAAATCATTGTCGCCGTCATTGTCCGCATCAAAAATAACAGCTCCAGCATCTTCACTTTTTTTATCTGCTTCAAAAGCTCCCGTTTTTTTCTCCACAAATCCATTGGCTGTCTGCAAAAACAGTTTCCCTGAAAAAGTAGATGAACCGCCAATAAAATAATCGTCTAATCCATCTTTATTTACATCGCCAACAGCAATAGGAGGGCCAAAAGTGGACATCTTGTGTGGCAGTAAAACCTGATCTTTAAAATCATCATATTTATTTTCTTCGTGTTTAAAAACTGGAAAAATGGATGTTACTGTAGTAAATAATGGTTTTGAAACAGCTGTTTTTTCTGTATCTTCTTTAGCATCCTGTTCTTTGAAAGTTAATGTCTGATTTGCTTTTACATTGAATAATTTCTGAACTTTTCCATTGGTCCAAACCACTTTCACTTCATCAATTGTCTTTAATTTATTAACTCCAAAATGCAGTTCTGGAGCTACAGACGACTGGAATCCTCGTGTCAGAGTAAGTTCCTGCATCTGAACATCACCATTTGTTTTTATGTACACACGATTTCCTAATCCCTGATTGTTTTTTGAACTTCCTTTGAACTTTACCTTCAAATAATTATTGGTTTCGGAACTGGTATTTTCAAAAACTGAAGCGTAATCATCTATATTATTTATGATAATTTCTAAATCTCCGTCATTATCCAAATCAGCATAAGCAACACCGTTAGAAAATCCTTTGAACTCAATTCCCCATTGCTTATTAACCTGTTCAAATTTAAAGTTTCCTTTATTTTGGAACATAAAATTGTCGATTTTTTCGCTGGGAATTTCCAATGCTACTTTTAGTAAATCTTTAGGCTTCAAATTTTGTCTTTCAATATTGTGAAAGAAATCATTATTATTTATTTCTCTTCTGGTTCCATTGGTAACAAACAAATCCTTTTTACCGTCATTGTCAAAATCAGCAAACAATGGTCCCCAGCTCCAGTCCGTTGAAGAAGTTCCTGTAATACGCGAAACATTTTCAAACTGCGGAATTCCGTTTTCAACAATTCCAGTGTTCATCTGCATACAGTTGTGCATGTACTGAATTTGAAATCCAGCATCAGCAATATCCCAGTATAACTGCGGATTCATGCTTGACATATTTGCTTTTTTACGACGGTTGTCTTTGGCATCCATATCCACCTGAAAAATATCTAAATAACCATCGTTGTTGAAGTCGGAGATATCCACACCCATTCCATAAAAAGAAGTGTGATTTGCAGCATCTTTTATAACTTCTTTAAAAGTGCCGTCATGGTTATTTATGTACATAAAATCAGGAGAATTGAAATCATTGGACACATAAATATCCGGCCAGGTATCATTATTTAAATCCCCGATAGTACCGCTTAATGACAAGCCGTATGCTCTCACTCCCGCTTCATTGGTCACATTGGTAAAATGATTTCCGTCATTTCTATACAAATGTCCGGATTCATCATCTTTTACATTCCGCATCAGCTGTACGTAAACAAATGTTGGTATATTAAACTTAGTAGGCGGGTAATTGGCTACATATAAATCTAAATCTCCGTCTTTATCATAATCAAAGAAAGTGCCCTGTACACTGTTTCCGGCATCATCGATGCCATATTCTTTGGCTCTTTCGGTAAAAGTGCCGTTCCCGTTATTGATATACAGTTCATTGTTTCGGGGACCAAATTTTCCTCCTACACTGCAATAAATATCTAGGAAACCGTCCCCGTTAACATCGGCCATCGTAGCTCCGGTGTACCATCTGGAATCTCCTCCTACTTTTGCTTTTTTGGTAACATCTTCGAACTTAAGGTTTCCTTTGTTTAAATACAGCTTATTAGACACTTGGTTTCCAGTAAAAAAAATGTCTGTCAATCCATCATTATTGACATCTCCAGCAGCAACTCCCCCGCCCATATAAATGTATGAATAGGTAAAATAATTCAGAGAATCATTTTCTGTGAGATTGTTGCTAAAATCAATTCCAGTGTCTGAAGGTTCTAAAGCAGTAAATATCTTTTTTTCTGATTCTTTTGTGGAGCACCTAACAAGCAGTAATAAGCATGTAATGCTAAAAAAAACAGTTCTTATTTTTATAATTTTCATTTTTAAAATTTTAATAAATTTCTTTAAATACAAATTGCAGATTTCATTTTGGCAGTCGGAAAAACAATCTTTTTAATATTCGTTTTCACAAATTCTTCATCCCCTTCTTTTATTTTAATAAACTGATTGGGTTTAACATTTTTAAAAAATTGTTTTTTATGGCTCTTCGCCCAAGTAATTTCTATTTGATCAATTACTGATGCCTGCCCGATTCCTATTTCTTTTCTTAAAGCCGATGAACCAAAACTGCCTCCTGAGTTTATTTCGAGATAAACATTTCGAGAAACACCTTTTTCTTTGAAACTAAGCTTAATTCTTGAGCCAATTGCCGATTTGTTAGTGTCAGTTCCTTCGAGCTGAATACCAATCCAGCGGTTTGTGTTTTGACCTGGGTTAAGATAAAAGGAGTTGGTATAAGAATCGCCGATATAAGCCCCGCCAACTTCTATAAAAATATCGGAATCTCCATCATTGTCCATATCGCTAAAACCAACAGCATGACCTTTCTGCAGATTTCCTACACGCCCAGAAACAGTAACATCAGCAAATTTGCCATTTCCCATATTTCGATATAATTTATTTGGAATAAGCGATTTATAATCTGGATTTCCAGTACCAAGATACATATCCAAAAATCCGTCATTATCAATATCTCCAAAATTTGAACCCATAGCAAATACACACTTATTCAGCCCGGCTGCTTTTGAAACATCCGAAAAAGTACCATTGTGATTATTATGATACAAATACATTTTACTGCCTTCGTTCGGAATATTTAATGCCTCTTTGGCAACCGTTCCTGCAATAGAACCTTCAAACTGATAACCGCACACAAAAAGATCCTGCCAGCCATCATTATCATAATCCCAGAACCAAGTTGGAAAAGTCATGACATTAAGCTTAGCCAGTCCTGCTTTTTCGGTCACATCCATAAATTGTGGAATGCCGTTTTTGGAACCCATATTTTTCAATAATGTTTTTCGATTATTCATCCCGGACAAAAACAGATCAATTCTTCCATCATTGTCATAATCACTAGAAGTGACTCCTTTTACAAAAGTGACTATTTCACAATTTGCTTTTTTGGCAGCATTTGTAAATGTTCCGTCCTGATTGTTTATATACAATTCGCAGGGAAAATTATCCTGAGGCCTTGATTCATTCCCTATAAACAAATCCAGATAACCATCATTATTAAAATCATTCCAAGTTCCGGCTTGAGTTGGTAATTCTGAGTACAAACCGCTTTTTACAGTTACATCTGTAAAAGTGCCGTCTCCATTATTACGCAGTAATGAATTGGGCTGTACTCCGTAAACATTCATCCAGGCTCCTCTTAAAACAAATAAATCGGTATCACCGTCATTATCATAATCAGCCTGAATCATGTTTAGTCCGCCTTTGAACCGTCCTATCTCAGATTGTTTAGATAAATTAGTAAATCCCCCTTTTTTATTATTCTGATAATATTGCATAACCCCGTCCAGACTCCAATCAGATGTCATTATATCCAAATAATCATCATTATTAAAATCATCCAAAATAACGCCTCCAGCCATGTTTTTTTTCACTATGCCCAAATTCGAAACTATGTCAGTAAAAGGTTTTATGGAATATCCTGAATTATCTTTGTCCAGATTTGGTATCAGCCATTGGCTTGGAACCTTTAGCGGATAACCGCCCAGTGTCATATAAGCAATATTGAGCAGCCATTGTGATTCATAATCTCCAGGATCATTGATTAAGAGCTTTTTATAAACCTCTATAGCTTTTTGCGATCCTAATTGTTTTTCATGAATTCCAGCTTTTACTATCGGCATGATACACGATTCTGAAACGTGGGATTTTAAGCAGTTTTGACGCTCGCCAAGCCGCATGTAGGCAATTGCTAATTTTTTGGAAATCTCAAATTTTTCAGCACCGCTTACTATTGGTGAGTTTGACATCGTCTCAAATATTTTTACGGCATCATATTCATCCCCTAATTTCAGCAGACTTTCCCCTTTCTTTAATTCATACAGCAGTTTAAAATGACCATAAGATGAATTTAAAATGATTGAATCATAAAAAACAATCTCTGCTTTTGGAGAAAAAACATTGTCTTTTACATCATACATCTTGCTTCTAGCTTCCAAGACCTTAACCATTTTGTCATTTGGATTAGAAAAAAAGTCACAAGACTGCATCAATAAGGATACTGCGGATAACAGCAATAACAGTTTTATTTTCATATTTTTAATTTTTTAATCTTAAAACGAAATTTCGAGTTTACTAAAAATAAAAGCTCTCTTTTTAGTCAACTATTTTATTTCCAATATGAATATTATAAAACTTCCAAACCTCATGGGCTACATTTCTGCCAAGTTTCAGACCTTCCAAATTATCAGCCTGAATATGATAACCGCCCATTACCCTTGAGATACCTGCCATTTCAGCTGTTTCAGTAAAAGTTGGGAATTTTAGAACTACAGGTTTTCCAATGTTATTTGGCTCAGTCATTGCTCCCGGAATGCAAGTTGCAGAATCGCCAAAAGTATCACTGCCTGTCCATAATTTTAATGCTTCGGCACAGCCGCCGCTTATGGTGCTATGTCCCGAAACGTAACCTGGAAAAGGAGGACATAAAAAAGTATCCGGAGAATAAGGTCTCCATTCCTGTCCTTTCATTTCTTTGTAGCCAACATCTGGACCACCCCAGGCTTTTATAGTCTGGTCTTTAAAATAATAATGAACAAGAGCATAAGGACGGGCAAAATCATAAAACATTTTTGCATCCCAGCAGGCTATAAAACAGTCCATAGCTGTTACCTGATTTAAAAAATACATTTTTACATCCTGATCTAATGTATGATTATCACGTATTGAAACAACTTGAGCAAATTTTAACCAGTGTCCTGCCTGCTGCACCGATTTTGGGCCGTCACGCATAAATTCTACTAATGCCTTTTGTTCATCTGTTAGATTATTCTGCAGGTCAATAAGATCTTTTACTTCATTCTTAAGCTGCTCTGAACCAACTAACGGCGGAGGAACCGGACGAAACTGATCGCCTGACAGCATTCCTACTGGTTTTACTTTGTTCCAAAAAGGAGTCAGACAGTTTGGTGAAAATTTACCTCCCTTACCATCAGAGAAATATTTTGGCTGCCAGCGGTTAATATCAACCATTACATCTGGAGAATTAACTGGCTTATAATTAACATAATTAAAATAAGGAGTTCCGTTTGAACCGCTTTCATCTCCATATTGATTTGACCCGTCATGTCTTCTGGCTTCAATTACTGCCTTTGCAGCTAAATTGCCAATTCCTTCTGGAGTTGACGGATCAAGCGACTTGTTATTTGGGTCAAATCCTAATTCAGTCATAAAAGATGCAAATAATGCTTTGTCTGAATAAAAATACTCACATAATGCATTATAAGCGGCGTAACTAATTGCGATCTCTTTATTTTTAAGGATTTGTTCTTCATCAGGTCTTCTTGCAGTATCAGTTAAATATACAGGAACTGCAGCTTTATCATAACGGCTCCATGCATCAAAAATGGCAACAAAAGTAAGTCCCAAAAGACGGGAAGTTACTGTGGGTCTTGGTCTGAATTTTTCGGTATCATTTGCTGTTGCCTGTATTGCCATCTGCCCCCATCTATAGGCCATGTTATCTTTACCAAGAGGTTCTGGAAGTGTTTTTATATTTTTTTCCGGATTAAAGGAATATAAACTAGAAGTGAAAACAAGCAATAGAACAATTATATAGTAAGAAAAAGAATTCTTCATTTTGATAGTTTTAAATGTGGTTGATAATAGATGATTTGTTTTTCAATAAAGCTGATTATTGAAAAATGTTCTAAAAATCGTGTACGTAAAAAGACATGCAATTGCAGAAGCAAAGCATTTAATTCACACTAAATAATCATTAAGCATAATGATTTTCAGAAACATAAAAAGTATCTAAGCCACATTTGGAGGGGGATAATGGGAAGTAAAAAACCCATCTAATAAATCATTTTTAAAAACAAACGAAAATGATATTGAATCAGGGATAAATTCAGAATTGAATTCATAAACAGCAGCATCATTTGAGATGTAATCTTTTTCAAATGATTTTAAAAGTTTTTTTGCTGGATTTTCTTTATTTGAATTTGTGTCGATTAACTGATTATCTACAAGATCCCTTAACTTTTTATTTACAACAGCCTGATGGGTATTTTTTAAACAATATAATTTTAAAACATTATTTTGTATTCTGTTTTTAAAAACATGATACACTGTGTGATCGATTATTATATCCTCATTTACTTCTTCAAAACCAGAATCTACAACATATGCATAAGGATTAATATTCAATTCAATTATCTGAAATTTAGAATCATCTGCATTTTCCATAGATGCCACCCATGTCTGCTCTTTCTGAGCAGTAACCAGCACATATACTCCTAAAACATTATAGAAAAATGTCAGGAGCAAAAAAAAGACAGCTATTTTTTTAAAGTATTTCAAGAATCTATTTTTTCTGATAATTTTATTTTTGGGCAAAAAAGAGGAAACATTATTGACTATATATTAAAATGCATGCCTGTCTCTATCAATTTTTTTTATTGGTCTGAAATTGGGATTAACATAGAATGGCTGTTCAGAAGCCATCAAGTTTTAATTTCAAATTGGGATTCTGCTTCTAATTTTTTATTACTGTAATAAGCTAAAAATGGAAGATTAACAAATAGAAAAGTAATTTTAAAATTTCATAAACTGCTTTAAGAAAACAAAAAACGTAATCTCAAATTAAGTAGTAAAAACAGCGTATTTTCATACGCTGTCCTAACAACAAAACCTAACCTAATTTTAGAAAAACTATAATAATAAAATTACCAGCCTGGATTGTTTCCTGTAATCAAAGAATTTTTACCTGTCTCATTATTAGGAATTGGCCAAAGTTCGTTTTTACCTACTTTAAACTTTGTTCCAACTAATTCTGTAGCAGCATTACCCCATCTGATTATATCGTCAAAACGGCTTTGCTCACCTGCAAACTCCACTTTGCGTTCGTGAATGATAGCTTTAAATACTTGATCTTTTGTAAGAGTAGTTAATAATGCTGGTACACCTGCTCTAGCACGAACTTGATTGATGTAACCAATAGCTGCAACTTGATCACCACCTGCTCTTTGATTTTCACATTCTGCTTTCATAAGCAGAATATCAGAGTATCTAATGATTTTGAAGTTAATTCCCGAGTCGATTGCCTCATCAATTTTCTTATAGTAGTTTGAATATTTTTTCCAGCCCGCTCTTCTCGTTCCGCCACCAGATCCAAAATTGGCAGCTACCATTGTATTATTTCCATTATTATACTTATCACCTACAACATAAAATGTTGCTGCAAATCTTTTATCATTAGCTTCAAATTCATCTAATATATTGTCCGATGGATACACGTTAAACCAGTTCAAATTACCATATTCCTGACCTCTTAAAGTAGATTCATTACCGCCTTGAGCTCCATTTCCTGCACCCCAAAGGTTTCCTGTGCCCAGCTTTGCATCAAACTCAACTTCGAAAATAGATTCAACTCCATGTTCCTTTTCTTCAACAAAATTATCATAGTAAACAGGTTCAAGCGAAAATCCAGTAACCCCATTAAGTGCAGCTAATGATTCATCATATTTCTTTTGATATAATAAAACTTTCCCCAATAAGGCCTGTGCAGCCTCTTTAGTTGCTCTTCCTTTTTGTTCAGCAGTTCTGCTTAATAAAGTAGTAGCAGCAGTTTTTAAATCTGAAACGATTAAGTTATAAACTTCAGCTACGGTAGCTCTAGCCCTAACATCATCTGCTCCTTTTGGAAGTGCATCATATAATGGCACCCCGCCAAAACGTTTAACCAATAGAAAATAGTAAAATGCTCTCATGAATTTTGCTTCACCGATGTATTTATCTTTTGTAACCTGATTCAGAATAGAATTATCGATTGCATTTATTTTGTCTGAATTAGAAATTACAAAATTTGATTTGTTAATTCCCAAATAACAAACTGTCCAATAATCTGAAATATCAGCAGAGCCTGAATCAAAAGAAAACTCTAAAAATTCTTTTTTATCAGCTTCCAACTGTGGATTGCCTGCATTTTCATGAGACATATTATCCAATTCAAAGAAATACAAACGCGTATAAAGTGCCGTAGTCTGCAAATTAGCATATGCTGCATTTACAGATGACTCTACTTGGTCTTTAGTTTTGAAATACGTTTCAGGAGATAAAGTAGTAGGATTTGTCAATTCTAAATCTTTATCTGAACAAGAATTTATTATGTATATTCCTGCGAATATTACCAAGATAAATTTTATATTTTTTATATTTTTCATGTTTGTTTTATTTTATTAAAATGAAATTTCAAGTCCTAGTAACACCGATTTTGGCTGCGGATAGTTTCCTCTATCAATACCTTTGTCATAATTAGTCCCTCCAATAATACTAGAATTTCCATTCCCTATTTCAGGATCCAATCCAGAGTAATCAGTTATTGTTACAAGGTTTTGACCACTTGCATATACTCTAAGCTTAGAAAAATATTTACTGATGCTGCTTGGTAATGTATATCCGATGCTTATGTTTTTTAATCTTGCAAAAGAACCATCTTCAACAAAACGGCTGCTTACAGCTGTATTTTGTACTGCCCCGTTAAGTCTTGGTATTGTAGAATCCGGATTAGTTACGACTCCATTTGCAACAATTGATCTGTCTAATACGGCTGTACCAGCGTTAAACAACTTTGCCATACCTTCTAAATCATAACGATTGGTATTGAAAATGTCATTTCCTTGAACTCCCGTTATGAAGAAATTAAAATCAAATTGTTTATAAGTAGCATTAAAATTCATCCCATAAGTAATATCCGGAAGAGGATTACCAATTTTAGTTCTGTCTGCTGATGTTATATTACCGTCACCATTTAAGTCTTTAAATCTTATATCACCTGGTTTAACTGTAGTCTGCCCTGGTGTGGCTGTAAAAACGGCGTCAACTTCGGCCTGATTTTTATAGATGCCGTCTGCAACTAAACCATAAAAATAGAATAACGGATCACCAACAGTAGTTTGTGAAATGGCGTCACCTCCAGCTCTAAATGCAGTTCCTCCAGCTATTTTATCAATTCCTCCTAAATCTAACACTTCGTTTTTGCTAGTACCTAAATTAAAGTTAGCAGACCATCTAAAATCACCTTCATTATCATTATAACCTAGTACAACTTCAAACCCTTTGGTACTAACTGATCCAACATTTTTAGGCTGGCTTCCTGAAAAAGATCCAATTGAAGGTGCAACTGGTAAGTTTAATAATAAATCATCGCTTCTATTATCATAGATTTCAAAACTACCTGTAATTTTATCATTTAAAAACCCAAAATCTAAACCTATGTTTTTCATTGTTTTAGATTCCCAATGCAAATCCGGACTTGCCAATGATCCAGCTGTAGTACCAACAGCTGCATTACCTGCTATAGGATAAATTAAATTCCCTACCAAGGCAGCACTATATGCATAACGTCCAATTTCATCGTTACCAGTAGTACCATATGAGGCTCTTAATTTCAAAGTACTTACTTGAGTATTTTGAAGAAAATTTTCTTTAGCTATATTCCAGCCCCCTGCAACAGAATAAAAATTGGCCCATCTGTAATTGCTGCCAAAACGAGACGAAGCGTCTCTTCTTCCAGAAACAGCAAAAAGGTATTTTTCATCATAATTATAATTCAACCTTCCTACATATCCAACTCTATAATCTTCAAATGAAGTACTGCTTAAAGCTGTTACTGTTGCACTATTTAACTGATCAATTTCATCAGATATTGAGTAACGGCTCCCAGCGTTAACTTGTTCGCCTTTAGATTTATTATTTTCAACTAGTATTACTGCGTCAAAATTGTGCTTTTCGGCTATTGTTTTTTTATAGCTTAAACTATTATTAAACATGATAGTCTGACCGCTTCCATAAACTCTTGTTGTAGCTGAATAAGCCGCAGAATGCGTTGAACCATTAGGAACACTATCATCATCATAAGAAGGAATAAAATTTCTATTATCAAGATCATAATAATCTAAAGAAACTTGTGATCTGAATTTCAAGTCCTTAATAATTTCAAACTCTGCAAAAATGTTCCCCGTTATACCTAATGTTTTATTGATTGTATAACCTAAACTTTGTACTCTTACAGGGTTTTCAGCATCCTGTCCGTCTGCTGCATTACTTGGTCCTTGAAAACCTCCCAAATTAGTCGAATTATATACCGGCAGATAAGGAGCAGCTTTTATAGCGTGCTCGATTAAAGTACGTCCGCCAGATATACGCTCAGGATTTTGCTTTCCAAAAGAAAGCCCCATATTACTACCTACTGTTAATCTTAATTTTTCAATTTTCTGGGTGTTATTTGCTCTAAAGGTGTAACGCTCATAACCTGAATCAACAATAACACCATCTTGCTTTAAATATTCTGCAGAAAAACGGTTAGTAGAATGATCCGTACCACTAGAATAACTTAAATTATAATCCTGCATAGCTCCAGTTGTAAAAATTTCATCCAAATAATTTACATTATTCTTCAAGAAATCTGCTGGCCTATTAATAGTTACCCCCCAATCTTTAGCATATTGCTGATATTGCTCTGAATTAAGCAAGTCATATGTTTTTCCTACTTTCTGAAAACCAGTATAAGTATTAAAAGATAATTGACCTACACCGCTTTTACCTTTTTTGGTAGTTACAATAACAACACCATTTGATCCGCGAGATCCATAAAGTGCCGCTGTAGAAGCATCTTTAAGAACCGATACACTTTCAATGTCATTTGGGCTGATACTTGATAAATTCCCAACAATAACACCATCCACTACATACAATGGACTATTGTTATTTGGACTTCCTAAACCTCTAATACTTACCTCTGGAGTAGATCCTGGTGAACCATTATTAATTACCGTAACTCCAGCGGCTCTGCCCTGAAGTGCAGATTCAGCATTTGTTATAGGCAAGGCAGCTATGTCTTTAGAGCTTACTGTTGAAATTGCACCTGTAACATTTCCTCTTTTTTGAACACCATATGCAACAACAACAACTTCTTTTAAATCTTGGGAAGCATCCTGCATAGTGATATTTATCGAACTATTGCTTCCAACAGCAACAACCTGAGAAATCATACCTATATATGCAAATACTAATTTATTGTCTGATTCGACATTATTAATTACATATTTCCCGTCAAAATCTGTAATAGCACTGCTAGATTTTCCTTGCACACTTACACTTACACCACTTAGGGGTAAACCCGATTTGTCAGAAACAACACCATTTATTGTCTTGCTCTGAGAAAAGACAGCTTGTGCACAAAAAAACAGCAGTGCAATAATTGCGAATTTCATTTTTAATTTCATAGTTAGTTTGGTTAATTTTTTAAAATTGGTTTTTAATCTTTTAAAATTCTTTTGAATATTAAATTCACATTTAGAAGTAGGCGGTTCTCTTCATTTAAATTGATTTTAGTTTATAATAATTAAAGTGTTCATTAGTTTTTTTTATGTCTTGTTTATCAATTAAATAATTTTAGGATAAATTAAATGCATTCTTTTTTGCATAAAATTTCTTCATAACTTTAAAATAAATGATCAAACAATTTTTACAAAAACTTTAACAAATTTATTCTGTTTGGACGTTGTATTTATACAACAAATGAAGCATATTACCGCACGCATGTTGCAAAAAACACCAAAAATCCTACTATTTACCGAATGTTACGTTAATTCATTAAATAATTAAAAAATATATTATCAATAAAAAAATTTTACTTAATTTTTGATATAAAAAATTAATATGTTAAAATTTTAAACTTATCAAAATTGACAAAATTTAAGGTTTAGCTAGAATTTGGTCAATAAAATGTTTTCTTTAAAATATAAGAATGAATAAACAGGCAGAGGGTTTTGTAGTATTACACATTTTTGCTTGTTGATTAAAAGAATTAAGCTTTTTAAAATGCAGAATCTGTTTATTAAGATGGATAAATTGGGACAGAATGAAGTGGCCCAAAAGCAAAAAAAAACCAAAATATCTACCTCAATTTTAAAACTAAGGCAGCTATTTTAGTTTAATAAAGTATAGTTAATTATTAAATTACTTTTCAGTAATTATACTTTCTTCTCTTCTGTTGGCAGATGACCAAACTTCAATTTAAAGCATTTAGTAAAATAGGAAGGAGTTGCAAAACCAACTTTATAGCTTATTTCATTAATATTATCATTCCCAAATTCTATAAACTGTTTAGCTTTCTCCAGCCTGACATTTCTTATAAACTCATTTACAGAAACTCCTGTAAGTGTTTTTATTTTTCGATACAATTGACTTCTGCTTAAGAAAACAATAGAAGCCAGCAGCTCAACGCTAAGTTCAGGTTCGCTAATGTTTTCATGAATATAATTTAATATCTTCTGCATAAAATCATTATCTATTGTTGTAGTTTTCTGCTGTGCTTTTTTAGTTATGCCGTCATAAAACTTATTAAAGATAATTTGTCTGCTATTTATTAATTGAGCAAGACTTGATTTTAGAATATCCATATTAAAGGGTTTACTCAGATACAAATCTGCACCCGAATCTATGCCTTCCAACCGGTCTTTTACTAATGCTTTTGCAGAGAGCATTAACAAAGGAATATGGGAGGTTTTAATATTTCCTTTTATCTTTTTACACATTTCAAGACCGTCCATAACAGGCATAATGACATCTGTCAAAATCAAATCGGGCAGCTTATGCACTGCTAAATCATATCCTTTTTGTCCATTTTCGGCAACGATTACTTTATATTCCTTTTTTAGTTCTGCTTTTAGATAACTCCTTAAATCTGCATTGTCTTCTACAATCAGTACAGTATGGGGCTTCTCTGGGTTTACCTCATTGGCAGGCAGCTCTGAATTGCTTTCCATTGCTGTCATATCCCTCAATATCTTCTTTTTCTCCAATGCCGGTTTATTGGAAACCTTAGCAAATTCATCTGGTTCAAAAAAATCTTTGCCCAAAGGAAATATAATTCGGAAAGTTGTACCGTCACCCAAAACACTGTCGACTTCTATTTTTCCTTTATTTAATTCAATAAATTCTTTTACAACTTCTAAGCCAATACCAGTACTTCCATAATAGGTTTTGTTTAAATTATTTACCTGATAAAAACGTTCAAATATTCGTTTGAGTTCTTTTTTATCTAATCCAGATCCTGTATCTTCAATAGTTATTTCATAGCTTTTAACTTCTTTCCCGAGATTTACCAAAGGAAAGTAAACAGGTTTATTGCTTTCTTTTATCCTTACATTAATGCTTCCATAATCTGGTGTAACCTTAAAAGCATTAGACAAAATATTAAATATTATTTTTTCAAACATTTTAGGATCAACCCAATCGTTTAATTTTTTAAGGGGAGAAGAAAACGTTAGCTCTATTTTGCGAAAATTAGCTTCTTCATCAAAGTGACTCAAAATATCTTTCACAAAACTGATTACTTCAATTTCCTGAACCTGAAGCTGTACCTGATTAAACTGTAATTTTCTAAAATCCATCAGCTCATTAATCAGTCTTGACAATAAATCAGAACTTTTATGAATTACCTTCAGTTTGTTTAGAACCTCACCATTTAAATTGTATACATTATTTTTAAGCAAATCATCCAGCGGATTCATTATCAAAGTCAGCGGTGTTCTGAATTCGTGAGAGATATTTGTAAAAAACTGCAGTTTTTTATTATTCAGTTTTTCAATCTGGATTCTCTTGTCTCTTTCAAAACTGATTGCCTGTTTTGCCTTAAATTTATTCTGATAGTAAGTAATAACATAATAGGCTCCCAAAACTGCAATAATTAAATACACTAAATATGCCCAGTATGTTTTCCACCATGGAGCCAGAATTGTGATTTTTAATTCCAATGGCTTTTGACTCCAGGCCCCTCCCCGATTTGCAGATTTTACTTTAAAAACATAATCGCCCGGAGCAAGATTGGTATAAGTTGCTATATGTTTATTACCTACATAATTCCATTCTTTTTCAAATCCTTCCAGATAATAGGCATATTCATTTTTACCTGGGTACGAATAATTAATACCTACATATTCTATTGTAAAAACAGACTGGTTATGATTTAAAGTAATGTGTTTTGTTTCGGAAATAACTTTTTGTAATGGAGAATCGGCTGCAGCAGGTATAACCGAAGTGTTAAACAGCTTGAAATCTTTAAAATACAACTGAGGCTGTTTGGCAGTTTTGGACATTTGATTTGGGTCAAAATAATTGATCCCTTCATAACTTCCAAAATAAATTGTCCCCTTTTTATCTTTCAGTACCGAATTGTTATTAAAATCATTGGCCAGCAGTCCGTCTTCTGTCGTAAAATTATAAAACTTATTGTTTTTTACATCCAATTTTGTAATTCCTGCTCCGCCGCTAACCCAGATTGAACCGTAATTATCCTCAATAATTGAACAGACTGATTTTTCCTTAAGAGATTCATTACCACTGTACCAAGCTATTTTTTTTGTCTTTTTATTATAATTAAAAAGACCTGAACCATCAGTTCCAATCCAAATTAATTTGTTTTTGGATTCGTAAATGGACAATATTGTATGCGTCCGAATATTATTCAGCACTTTGGACATTTTATCCTTAATAGAAAATACAGAGAAAGTATTTCCGTTTTTGTTTACGCCATAAAGTCCCCTTATAGTTCCTACCCAAATAGTATCATCTGAATCAACAAATACTTTGCGAACAAGTGAAGAAGGCAGTAAATAATCTCGAAATGGTTTAGAATTACATTGAAAAAAAGATTTTTTTGAAGAATCAAAATAACTCAGCCCTCTTTCAAAAGTTCCTATCCAGATATTGCCTTTTGAATCCTCTGCAAAACTCAAAACTCTGTCGGAACTAAGTCCTTTAGTATTATGTGTATTGTAATTAATAAAATTTTTGGTTCCTTTTTTTAAGAAAAAAATCCCCTCATTCCAGACTGCTAGCCATAAATTCTGCTTACTGTCAAAAAAAACTTCCTGCACATTATTGTTTGTCAGTCCAGAAATATAAGAACTGTCATGAGTATTGATATGTATAAATTTTTTAGTTTTTGGATCAAATACATCAACCCCTCCCCCTTCCATGCTTATCCATAACTTTCCAGAAAAATCCTCAGCAATTGATGTAACAGAACTTGTCTGTAAAGAATTTGTATTATTCAATAAACTTTCGATTGAATTAAACTGTTCTGATAATTTATCAAAAATACAAACCCCTTTATTATAATATCCCAGCCAGATTCTATTATCATTATCCTTTAACAAAGACCAGATGGAGTTTGATTTTAATCCATTTTTTTCAAACTTATTTGGCAAATATTTTTTTATTACTGCCCCCGAATTATTTATCAAAAAAAGACCGTCGTTTTCAGTAGCGCAAAGGATATTTTTTGCATCTATCGCAATAATCGAAAAAATTCTTTTATTTGTGATTGCGATTTTTTTCTGCTGGTAGCCTTTCGTAGTTTCTACAACCTTTATTAGTCCATTATTTGTAGTACCAATCCATAAATCATTGTTAGTTTCAAAAAACAATGACTCTAATGAGTCTGTAATTTTAGATTTAGAATTATCATTTTCAACTAATGTTACCTGCTGTATACTATTTGTTTTACTATCAAAATACTTCAATCCAAAATTTGTTGCAGCAAAGATTTTCCCTTGTTTGTTTTTTGCAAGACTCCGAATAAATAAATCAATATTGGAAGGAATGTTCGATTTAACTGTAATTGCCTGAAATGTCTTTTTATTTAATTTTAAAAGACCGTATTGTTCTGTCCCAACTAATAAATTATCCTCATTATCTTCAATTAAACTCCTAACTGTCACTATATCGTCTTTGTGAATTTTAAGAGCTTTTTTTAAATCAATTGTCTCAAATCTATCTAAATTTCTATCGTATAAACATAAACCTTCTTCAGTTCCTACCCACAATTTATTTTGAGAATCAACATAGGCAGTGTAGATAAGATTACTATTTATAGATTTCGGAGTATTCCAATTGGATTCATAAACGACGTAATTTATCCCATCATATTTATACAGTCCCGCACCATTTGTCCCTATCCAGATATACCCTTTCTTATCTTGTACAATAGTCCAGACTCCCCGTTTAGAAATACCTTCTTTTATAGAACGAAATTGAAAATTTTCGAAGTCATTTTGTGAATAAGAAATCGTCACAAAAAACAAATAACATATAAAAAATATTTTTTTTTCTATTTTAAGCATTTTGTAATTATTAAAAAGTAAGATTTTCTCTCTAAATATATAAAATAAAAACATTAATTCACAAAAATGAAAAAATACGAATATTTTTCTTTCAAACAATCAAATTCATTATTGCCTTTTTATTAAGCTTTTTTATTGGCAAAGAATATTTAAGAACGAAATCGATAGAAATTTTCAGCTCAAGCAAAAAGAGGCTAACCTTCTTTTATGTACTATTTCCTAATCGAAAAGCAACTCTTTTTTTTAATGTTCAAAATGATATTGAACTATCATTTATATCTGTTTTTTAATTAAGTAAGCGGTAATTTAATCTTTTAGCCAATCTGAATTTTGACTGCAGCTCCAAAAACTTTTTTAACCTTCTCTATCATAAGGATCAATAGTCACAATTGTCCCGTCATCATTATAATCAATTTTGGTAACTTTCATACTCCGCAGATGAGTAACACCCTTGGAAAGACTCGAATCATGGTAAAACAGATACCAGTCATTCTCAATCCTGCATATTGAATGGTGCGTGGTCCAGCCCACAACCGGATTCAGGATGCGTCCCTGATACACAAACGGTCCGTATGGGCTGTCTCCTATTGCATAACAGATAAAATGCGTATCGCCTGTGGAATAGGAAAAATAATATTTCCCATTGTATTTATGAACCCATGAAGCTTCAAAGAAACGGCGGTCATTGTCTCCTGCCAGCAGGGACTGTCCGTTCTCGTCCAGAATCTGGATTTCTCTCGGCTCTTCGGCAAACTCAAGCATATCGTCTCTGAGTCTTGCAACAATAGGC
>NZ_JADKPR010000010.1 GCF_015351475.1 Flavobacterium sp. HJJ
TAAAACCTTTTTTATCAGCATTTACTACTGATTGTATTATTTTATTATAATCTATATTCGTTTCATTGGTTTTTAATGTGACAATGTTTGATCGCACCATTTTATCACCGTTTAGATAAAAAATAATCTTGATAATCCCATCTAATCCCTGTAATGATTTTACATCAGCTATCACTAATTTTTCGGTTGTCCTTAAATCATATATTTTTAAACTATTAAGATCTGCTGCAGTCGATAACTCTTCGATTTTGGATATCGATTCATTACTAGAACCTTTTTTTAATTTACCCCAATAATCTTCTATCTTGGATTTATAGATTATTGCAGATGTCGGACTTTCGCCATCATTAACTTGTGTCAAATCATCTTTTTCGCAACTTGACAGAATCAGAATAAAGCAAAAAAACATTATTTTAGGAATTTGTTTCATTTTTTATTGAAATATTTTACAAAAATATAGTGTTTTCTTACAACAAACAATCCCCAAAATCAGTGATATTTAATAAAAAGGATACGCTGCTCTAAGGCATATCTAAGACCGATTCTTTCCAAATAAAAAAATATTAAATAACTTATTTACAATAATTTAAACACAAACACAACAACAAAAAAAATTGTTTTAAGTGTCCTAATTAGTAAAAAATCCTGAAGTGGATTGAAGTAAACTTAAGAAAGAGATGAAAACTAAAAAGCTGGAAACAATAACTTTCAAATAAAAATATTGATTGGAACTGATAAAAGCCAAACGGTAATAAAAGGAGTCAATATCTTTTAAATTTATTTATTGGTTAAAATCATTTGAGTACTTTTATAACCGATCTAAAAAAGGAATCACTGTATGCTGAAAAAGGAATTAAGACAAAAGTATAAAGTATTACGAAGCGGTCTCTCGGAAATTGAAATAGAAGAAAAAAGTCTGGCTATTGCCAATGAAATACTTAAACTCCCGATTTGGGACAAAACCTATTTCCATGTTTTTTTATCCATTGAAGAACAAAAAGAAGTCAATACCGAATTTATTCTTCACCTCCTTTCTGGAAAAGATAAAGAAATCGTGATTTCAAAAAGTGATTTTGTGACTAGGGAAATGACTCATTTTCTTTTGACAGATAATACCAAAATCAAAAAAAACGAATATAATATTCCCGAACCCATTGACGGACTGGAAGTACCAGCTACAAAAATCGATGTGGTTTTTGTACCGCTTTTGGCTTATGACATAAAAGGAAACCGTGTGGGGTACGGAAAAGGATTTTATGACAAATTCCTCTCACAATGCAAACCCGAAACCATTAAAATTGGCTTGTCTTTCTTTGAACCGGAAGAATCAATTCTGGATCTTTTTGAAAGTGACATTTTGCTGGATTATTGTGTTACTCCAAATGGAATATATCGGTTTTAAGGTATTATCTAATAAAATTACTCTCATTAGGCCAATTAGCTATCGTGCAGATTTTGTGAATTAAATTTTAAGTGATTTTATATAGGACTCATACATAAATAAAAAAATAGGCTGCTCATTACGAACAGCCTATTTTTTTTATGATTCAAAAAAGTATTTATGGATGTTTCTGAAAAGCTTTTTTATTAAATACTATCAAAATACCAACTCCAGTAGATATGGCCATATCGGCAATGTTGAAAATGGCATTAAAAAAAGTAAAATTACGTCCGCCAAAGTAAGGAACCCATTCCGGCATTGGATAGTCCTTTACAAAAGGAAAGTAAAACATATCAACTACCTGCCCGTTCAGCCAGGTTCCATAAGGATTGTCTGAAAACAGAGTAGCGAGCTGCTGATGACTGTTATCAAAAATAACTCCGTAAAAAACGGAATCAATTATGTTTCCTAATGCACCTGCAAATATTAAAGCTATGGCAACAATAAGATAATTTGAACCTTTCTTTCTTTCTGCAGAGTCCCACAGCCAATAGCCAATTCCTGTTACCGCAAAAAGCCTAAAAACAGTCAGGATTAATTTTCCATATTCTCCAGGTATTTTAGTTCCCCAAGCCATTCCTTCATTTTCGATAAAATGAATCTGAAACCAATTGAATACATGAACCTCTTCCCCTAAAATAAAATTTGTTTTTACATATATTTTAGATACTTGATCTACTAACAATATAAGAACAATAAGTAAGTATGCTTTTACTAATGACATCTATAAAAATTTAAAGGCGTAAAAATAATAAATTAAGAAAAAAAAACGCTCCTAAAGGAGCGTTAATTATTGTTAAGAACAGATACTAAGTGACTGAGATACTAAGTTTCTAAGTTTCTTTAGGTTTAACGATAGTTTTTTAAAATTATCTTCCAAAATCTTAGCAACTTAGCGACTAAGAATCTTAGCAACTTTTTAAAAGTCTTTTTTATCTCTGAAGATTTTTTGCCTCGATGCTCATTGTAGCGTGAGGAACAATTTTTAGTCTTTCTTTTCCAATTAATTTTCCGGTGATTCTGCATACACCGTACGTTTTGTTTTCTACTCTGAATAATGCACTCTTCAAATCCCGTATAAACTTTTCCTGACGAATGGCTAACTGCGAGTTAGCTTCTTTAGACATTATTTCGCTCCCCTCTTCGAATGCTTTGAACGTTGGAGATGTATCATCCGTACCGTTGTTAAGGTCATTCATGTAGGCGCTCTTAATCAAATCCAAATCAGCCTGAGCCTTTACGATTTTATTCTGAATGATTTCCTTAAACTCTGCTAAATCAGCGTCAGAGTATCTTGCTACTTCATCTACCATAATACTAATTTTTTGTAATTATTATACTTGTTGTTATTCCATCAAAGTCAATTTTCGTGCCATTCTCCATAACATTCTCGAAAACAAGCGTTTCTGTCAGTGTTTCCGATTTAATGTAGTCTTTATTGGCGTTTACTGCTATTTCCAAAGAATCATTTTTCTGCAAATGAACTTTAATTTTATCTGTAACTTCAAATCCCGCATCTTTACGGATGTTTTGGATCCTGTTCACCAATTCCCTAGCAATACCTTCTTGTTTTAATTCATCTGAAATTGTGATATCCAGCGCAACCGTTATTCCATTTGAGTTGGCAACCAGCCAGCCCTCAATGTCCTGTGACGATATTTCTACATCTTCTAATGATAAAATTACACTATTTCCAGCAATTACAATGGTTAAGGCCCCCTCTTTATCAAATTGTGAGATTTGTTCACTGGTTAAATTCTGTATCTCTTTGGATATCAATCCCATATCTTTTCCAAAACGTGGCCCTAAAGCTTTGAAATTCGGCTTGATCTGCTTGATTAATATACCAGAAGCATCATCAAGGAGTACGATTTCTTTTACATTAACTTCTGCTTTGATTAAGTCAGAAACTGCTTCAATTTCAAGTCTCTGATTCTCGTCAAGTACTGGTATCATTACCTTTTGCAATGGCTGACGCACCTTGATCATTTCCTTTTTTCGCAGTGATAAAACAAGAGAAGAGATTGTCTGCGCTTTCTGCATTTTGCTCTCTAACATTTTATTAACATACTTTTCAACTGAAACTGGGAATTGAGCTAGATGTACCGACTCAAATTTTTCTGTTTCAGCAGCTTTTGTCAGGTCTCTGTAAAGGGAATCCATAAAAAACGGAGCAATTGGCGCACTTAGTTTACTGATACTTACCAAACAGGTATAAAGCGTTTGGTAAGCGGCTATTTTATCTTGTGCATATTCGCCTTTCCAGAAACGACGGCGGCATAAACGAACGTACCAGTTACTTAAGTTCTCCTGTACAAATTCGGATATAGCACGAGCAGCTTTCGTAGGCTCATAATCCGCATACGCTTCATCTACTAATTTTATCAAAGTATTTAATTCTGATATAATCCATTGGTCGATTTCAGGTCTTTCGTTTACCGGAATTTCAGCTTCGGCATATTTGAACCCATCGATGTTAGCATATAACGAGAAGAATGAATAAGTGTTGTATAAAGTTCCAAAGAATTTACGGCGAACCTCAGCAATTCCTTCAATATCAAACTTTAAGTTATCCCAAGGATTTGCATTCGAAATCATGTACCATCGGGTTGCATCAGGACCATATTCTGCAATGGTTTCAAAAGGATCTGTGGCATTTCCTAGACGTTTGGACATTTTTTGTCCGTTTTTATCCAAAACCAAACCATTTGAAACTACATTCTTGTATGCTATTTTATCGAAAACCAAGGTTCCGATTGCGTGTAACGTATAAAACCATCCACGTGTCTGGTCTACTCCTTCAGCGATAAAGTTTGCCGGGAAATCTTTATTCTCATCAATTTTGTCTTTGTTTTCAAAAGGATAATGCCATTGTGCATAAGGCATTGCTCCAGAATCAAACCAAACGTCGATTAGATCACTTTCGCGCTTCATGGGTTTCCCTGAAGCAGAAACTAAAGTAATTTCATCCACAACATTCTTGTGCAAATCAATTAAATCATAATTTGATTCAGACATGTTTCCGATTTCAAAACCTTTGAATGGATTTTCTTTTTGAAAACCAGCTTCGATCGATTTCTCGATCGCATTGTACAATTCTTCAACAGAACCAATAAGAATTTCTTCTTTTTTGTCTTCAGTTCTCCAAATTGGCAACGGAATTCCCCAATATCTAGAACGAGATAAGTTCCAGTCGTTGGCATTTTTCAGCCAGTTTCCAAAACGTCCTTCACCAGTAGATTTAGGTTTCCAATTGATAGTTTCGTTCAGGTCGAACATTCTATCTTTTACATCGGTTACTTTAATAAACCATGAATCTAGGGGATAATACAATAACGGCTCATCGGTTCTCCAGCTGTGTGGATAACTGTGCACGTATTTCTCAACTTTAAATGCTTTATTTTCTTCTTTTAATCGAATAGCGATTTCAACATCTACAGATTTCTCCGGAGCCTGTCCTGCATCGTAATATTCGTTTTTAACGTATTTACCGGCTAAGTCAGCTAAATGAGAAGTGAATTTTCCTTGTAAATCTACTAAAGGGACTGCGTTTCCATCTTCGTCCAAAACCAACATTGGCGGCACTTCCGGTTTTGCTTCTTTTGCAACTTTAGCATCATCTGCACCAAAAGTCGGAGCTGTATGCACGACTCCTGTTCCGTCTTCTGTAGTAACGAAATCACCTGATATTACTCTAAATGCATTTTCGGCATTTTCGTATGGTAATACATAAGGCAATAATTGCTCGTAACGGATTTCAACTAAATCTGCTCCTTTTGCTTCGGTTAAGATTTTGTACGGCAATTTTTTATCACCGTTTTTCACATTGTCAAAATCAGCGTCATCTTCACTTAAGAAAAATCCTTTTCCGAATTGTTTTCCAACTAAGTTTTTAGCCAAAACAACATTGATTGGCTCAAAAGTATATTGATTGAAAGTTTTTACTAAAACATAATCGATTTTTGGACCAACTGTCAAAGCTGTATTTGACGGAAGTGTCCAAGGAGTTGTCGTCCATGCTAAAATGTGAATATCTCCAAAACCTTGTAAAAACGAAGGCAATGTTTCAGGTAAAGTTTTAAACTGCGCTACAATTGTAGTATCCGTTACATCGCGGTAAGCCCCCGGCTGATTTACTTCGTGAGAAGACAATCCTGTTCCTGCTTTTGGTGAATATGGCTGAATCGTATATCCTTTGTACAACAAACCTTTATCATAGATTTGTTTCAAAAGCCACCAAACAGACTCCATATATTTTGGTTTATAAGTAACATACGGATCTTCCATATCTACCCAATAACCCATTTTTTCGGTCAAATCATTCCACACGTCTGTATAACGCATTACGGTTTTTTTACACGCTTCGTTATATTCTTCGATTGAAATGGTTTTACCAATATCTTCTTTTGTAATTCCTAATTCTTTTTCGGTTCCTAATTCAACAGGCAGACCGTGAGTATCCCATCCGGCTTTTCTTTTAACCTGAAAACCTTTTTGAGTTTTATATCTGCAAAAAATATCTTTAATCGCACGCGCCATCACGTGGTGAATTCCTGGTAATCCATTAGCCGAAGGCGGACCTTCAAAAAACACGTAAGGCTCTGCTCCTTCGCGCGTGGTTACACTTTTTTCAAATATATTTTCTTTCTTCCAAAAATCCAGAACTTCTGATGCCACTGTAGGCAGGTCAAGTCCTTTGTATTCAGTAAATTTTGTGCTCATTTTATCCTTTTCTTAATCGAGGTGCGAAAGTAATAAAATTAAGTCGAAAGTCGAAAGTCAGAAGTCAAAAGTTACACTTTACGGCTTTTTATTCCTTCCTCACAATTTTAAGAAACTTTACATTAATTAATAATAATGCTTATAATGAATTCACACAAAGCACTTTACGTATCAAAAAACAGGTATTTCTACGCTCATTTGATTTTTAAAATATTTGTAGGTTTGAACCTCTTAATCAGCATGTTAAACCAATAACAACTCATGAATTTAACTAAGATACTAGACAAACTTTGCAAAAAAATCACTACTGAAATTGCTGTATTGAATAATGGAGTTGCCGTAAGTATCGAATTGACAAATGTTGCCACATTGAATGACGGAGATAATTTTATACAGGAAAAATCTTCAATGATCCTTTCTGTAGTAAATATTGAAGAAGACAAAACACTAAAAAATCAAAGTCTATACAAAGAATATTCTGGAAATGGCAGCTCCATTGAAAAATACAAAAAACCTGCTCAAAATCTGATTTTGTCTCTATTGTTTACTTCTTACAATAAAGATCAGGCAAAATATGCAGAAGGTCTTGATAAATTAGAATACATCATCAAATGCCTTCAGTATAACAATGTGTTTTATTATGATACTACTAATTTGTTTGAACAAACCGAAGTTTCTGAAAATCAGGCTAAGTCTATGAATAAAATCATATTAGATCTGGTTAGCCTGAAGCCAGAACATCTCAATCAGATGTGGTCTTATCTGGGAAGCAGATATATGCCCTCAGTATTATACTCCATGCGGATGATCCGCATACAAAATGAAAACAGCCTGCCAACGGATCCTGTCATCAACAATGCAAAAGCTCAATTATGGACTAATGACAAAAGTGATATAACGGGAGAAATAGAAGCCAGTTCCTTTCTATTAGATTAAAATTAATATTCCAATAATTTTTAAAAACCAATAAATAATAAGTCATGAATATTAGCTCTATCAAAACACCTGGAGTCTACATCAATGAGATTGATGCATTCCCGCCTTCTGTTGCTCAAGTAGCGACTGCAGTACCAGCATTTGTGGGTTTTACTGAAAATGCACCCACTCCAAATATTCCAACCAGAGTATCTTCTTTTTTGGAATTTGAACAACTCTATGGCGGAGCTCCCCGACCAACTGGTATTACAGTCGATTTGGATGCTAATCTGCTTCCAACCGATAATTCAACGGTTCTGGAAAGCCAGTTTAAACTCTATAACAGCTTACAATTATTTTATGGCAACGGCGGTGGAGAATGCTATATTCAATCTATCGGGCTGTATTCAGATGCTCCTGCTTTTGACGCTGCTACCAAAACAAAATTCATTGCAGGTGTTGCTGCTCTGGAAAAATTTGATGAGCCAACATTGCTTTTGTTCCCCGACGCTGTGAATCTGAACGCTGCAGATCTTGGCGAGGTTCAAAAACAAGCATTAATGCAATGCCAAAAGCTCATGGACCGCTTTGTTATTATGGATGTAAAATATGATAAAGCAAAAACAGCTCTTGCTGATAATGCTGATTTTAGAGAAAACATCGGAACTAATAATCTAAAATATGGCGCAGCTTATTATCCGTATTTGACATGCAGTTTTCCGCAGTCCTTTAGGCTGTCCGATATTAGTACTGCATTAGCTTCTACAGGCGGTTTCAAACAATTTTACCCTAATGACACAAATCTTAAAGCGAACATCACTTCATTCGAAGCACTTCATACAGATGTTTCTGGTTTAAAATCAAGTCATAAAGATGCAATTTCTGCCAATAAATTATTGGATTGGACACCAACAGTAAATGCAACAAAACTGAATGCCAACTTAATAAAAAGCTGGAATCTCATCAAAGTTTTTGCAAAACCAAATGATTATACTAATTCAGATTTGGTCACTTATGTCAATGCAGATTTGGTTTCGATTTCTTTGAAACCAGTGGTTCAAAAATTAATCGATTTTAGAAAAGCATATGAAAAACTAAAAAAAGTCGATGGTACCACTAATGTTGATCCTTTGCCATTAGCAACAATTCTTGATGCAAACTTTAATGGCAATTGGGGTACCATTTCGGCAATTACAGAATCTCCAGTAAACGAGTATGATGGCAAATTGAGCAATCCGGTTGCAACTCCTTCTCCACATAATGAACCTGACTTTGTAAAAATTCAGGCTGAGCTCAATAAATTACATACTCTCGTAATAAATACATTAGACACTGCTGTAAATGCTGTTTACAAATACGGATTAGTACAAGAAAACAACCTCATCGCTCAAATGCCAATTTACGGAAGCATTATTTCTAAATTATCTCAAAGCATGAATACTGTTCCTCCAAGTGGTGCCATAGCTGGTATTTATGCACAAACCGACGGCACTAGAGGCGTTTGGAAAGCACCAGCCAATGTCAGTATCAATGGAGTTATTGGATTGACCAGAGATATCAACGACTTTGACCAGGAACCTATGAATATTCATGAAACTGGTAAATCCATCAATGCCATACGCAAATTTACTGGCAAAGGATTTTTGGTTTGGGGTGCCCGCACACTCGATGGAAACAGCAATGATTGGCGCTATGTAAACGTAAGACGTCTGGCCATTATGGTTGAAGAATCGGTAAAAAAAGCCTGTATGCGTTATGTTTTTGAGCCTAATGTTTCTCAAACATGGGTCAACGTAAAAGGTATGATTGAAAATTATCTGACCTTGATTTGGAATGATGGTGCATTGGCCGGAGCCAAACCAGAACACGCTTTTTTTGTAGCTGTGGGAATCAACCAGACGATGACTGCCCAAGATATTCTAGAAGGACGATTGATCGTAAAAATAGGATATGCCCCATCCAGACCTGCTGAGTTTATTATTCTTGAATTCAAGCAGATGCAGCAAAAATCATAACGCCTCGTAAAGAGAAATCATTCGAACAAAATAGTTTTTAGCAATTAATATTTAAAAAATAAAATTATGCCTAATACAGACTTCCCAATACCAAAGTTCCATTTTAGTGTTGAATGGGGCGGTACAAAAATAGCTTTTACCGAGGTTTCGGGTTTAAATAAAGAAATGGATGTTATAGAACACCGAGTGGGTTCCAGTCCTGAATTTTTCAAGAAAAAAATGCCTGGCTTGCAAAAACTAAGTAATATTTCCCTTAAAAGAGGTGTTTTTGCTGGTGATAACGAGTTTTATCAATGGTACAATACCGTAGCCATGAACACTGTCGAAAGACGAAATATTACCATTTCTCTTTTGAACGAAGCTCATGCACCAGTTGTTGTTTGGAAAGTGAAAGACTGTTTTATTGTTTCGTTAAAATGTTCAGACATGAAATCTGATGCCAATGAAGCAGCAATAGACACCGTTGAGATTGCTAATCATGGTTTTACGATGGAACATGTAGCTTAATCCTATGGCGAGTTCAAATCCTATAGTAGGTTTTCATTTTTCGGTAATTTTTGAACTGTTACCCCAGTTTAGTATTGATACCAAGTTTCAAAGTGTGGGCGGTTTAAAAGCAACTCTGGAAATGGAATCGATAAAAGAAGGCGGTCAAAATAGGTTCACACATCAATTACCCATACGATCTGGATATCAGGATTTGGTACTCAAAAGAGGGCTGACTTCGGATATGTCGGGCGTATCGATGTGGTGCCTGAATGCTATCGAAAATTTCAATTTCAGTCCGGCTAATCTGGTGGTTTCCTTATTAAATGAAAATGGAAACCCCGTAAAAGCATGGTATGTATCACATGCTATTCCATTGTCTATAGATTATGGGGATTTTAATGCCGAAGAAAACAAAATTGTCATTGAAACTATCTCTTTAAAATATAATTTTTTTAAAGAGATTCCGATTCCGAGTTTTTAAAAAAATCAACTGTTTATTCATATTAAAAATTATGCCAATAGAAATCAAAGAATTGCGCATTGTCGTGAAAATTGAGGAGGAAAAACAATCTTTCCAATCTCAGGCACCTTTGGATAAAGTGCAGTTAGATTCTATAAAATCAGAGCTTATCCGTGAATGTACCACTAAAGTGTTAGAAAAAATAAAAGAAAAATCCGAACGATGATACAGGCAGCTTTAGGTATAATAGACAAAATGAGAATTGAGGTTTTTGAGACCAATGAGTACGACAAAGATCCCAAGAATACCATTTTTGTACAGCTCAACCCAGAGAAGTACACCATGAAACAGAATGTTGTTTTTAATGAAAGCCAGCCTATGGGTGCCACCGGCAACGATTTGAAATTTAACAAAATTGAAGGCGAAGAGGTGACTTTTGAATTCCTTTTTGACAGTTCGGGTGTTGTTCCTCCAGGTAAAATTAAAGACGGGAAAGGAGAAATGTCATTTTTGGATAAAGCAGGCGATGTTTTGGATGCACTAAAACCGGCAATTGTAAACCCTTTTGCCGAAGTAAAATCAGTAGAAGAAGATTTGGAAAAATTTAAAAACCTGCTATTAGGTTACAATGGCAAAACTCATCATACCGCATATTTACAGCTTTTATGGGGCGGTTATAGTCTGCAATGCCGTTTGAAAAACATGGAAATTGAATATTATTTATTTCGAAAAGACGGAAGACCCATTCGAGCCAAAGCCAAATGTACTTTTAAAGGAACAGTCGCTTATAAAATAATGGTCAAGGAACAAAAGAAGAGTTCTCCAGATCTTACTCATGAACGCGAATTTGAAATGAATGACAAACTCACTCTTATATCCGAAAACATATATGAAAGTCCCAATTATTATATAGATGTAGCACAATCTAATAACATATTGAGTTTTAGAAATATCCGCTTAGGTAAAAAATTGATTTTCCCGCCTATAAAATAATTTAGTATGCCTATTAAACCCTATATAGACGAAGATGAAGTCCTAAAATTGGAAATCCTGGTGAAGGACAAAAACGACGGACTGGATACCTTACTCAAAGAAGCGCACGTTCATTTTGAGCTCAATAAAATTCCATCGGCAAAATTCACATTTATTGCTTCGAATAGGGATGTCGACAAAAAAGAAACTTTTCCTAGTGACGCCTTAAAAGAAAATGATGAAATCACTTTTAATGTTACTATTAAAAAAGAGAAAAAAACACTTTTTAAAGGAGTTATAAAAGCTACTGAAAAAGTGCAGAACGGCAATTTTATCGATATAAAAATAGAATGCAAAGACATTGCCTTTGATATGACATTGCCCAGTACGGAAGCTGAGACTAACAATCAGACGTTTGAAGATAAATTAAAACTATTTACAAAAAAATTAAAGCTCAACGATGAATTATCTGGAAAAGATTGGGGGAAAGAAAAAATAACACACAACCCAGCTACGCTGCCATGGGATTTTGTTTTGGGTTATCTGGACTCGGTTGGCGTTTTTGTTTCGATAAAAAATGGGGAGTTTAATGGTGTAGACTTATTAAAATCCCCACCCTCAGAAAAATATCTGGCCGAAAATGGAATTAATGTTTTCTCCTTTACAGGAAAATCAGATGAAACAAAAAAATTAAAAAAAGCAATTATTGAGCATTGGGATCCCGCTACTCAAAAAATAGTGAAAACAGAAGAAACACAAGAAGCCATAAATCCCTTTGAAAAATTAATAAAACTCAATGAAAACAGATTTAGCGAGGGTACTGTAAAAAGGATGCTCAAAGCAATTTTAAAGAAAAGCGAACTCCAGACCATCAATGGCAAAATCCAGACTTTTGGCAATCTGGAAGCACATACAGGAGATTTTATAAAATGTAATAAAGTAAATGAAAAAATAGATGATAAGGCTATTATCATTAGCGCCATAGAACATACTATTGAGAATGGCAGCTGGAAAACCGAATATACTTTGGGTTTTGAAGGAGAACCTTCATTTGCAGAAAATGCCAGTAAACAAACGGCAAGCCCTCAGGCACAAATGGGTCAGACCAATTCAATCAGCGGATTGCAGATAGGTGTTGTGGTTCAAATTGAAGAAGACCCAAATAAGGAGTTCAGAATCAAAGTCCGCATTCCTACACTCTCTGAAAAAGGAGAAGGAGTATGGGCAAGGCTCGCTACTCTAAATGCTTCAAAAGACATGGGCAGTTATTTTATTCCCAGCGTGGATGATGAAGTCATATTGGGCTGTTTGGGAAATAATCCTGATACACCAATTATTTTGGGAAGTTTATATAGCAGTGCCAAACCAATGCCTTTTCCCATCGCAAAGGAAAATTATCTTAAAGGTTTTGTAACCAAAGAAGGCACTAAAGTGATTCTGGATGATGAAAAAAAAGCTATTGAACTAAGTACCAAAAAGGGAAATAAACTTCTTATAAGCGATGATGAAAAAGGATTCGTTCTGGAAGACGAAAACAAAAATAAAATTACTATGAACAAAGATGGAATTACGATAGAAAGCAGTAAAGATTTTATAGTAAAAGCATCTGGAGATGTAAAAATAGATGGAACAGGCTGCAGTGTCAGTGCTTCTGGAAATATGGAATTAAAAGGAGGTATCATAAAAATAAATTAATAAAATATGCCAGCAGCAGCAAGAGTATCAGATATGCATGTCTGCCCTTCGGTAGGACCAGGCTCAGTTCCTCATGTAGGCGGACCCATTTTGCCAGGAGGAAATAGTACTGTGCTCATAGGCGGCATGCCAGCAGCAGTTGTGGGAGATAACTGTCTGTGTACAGGTCCACCCGATTCGATTACAAAAGGTTCGGGAACAGTTACCATTGGCGGTAAAGCGGCCACACGAATGGGAGACTCAACAGCACATGGAGGAACAATAATACTAGGTTGTCCAACAGTTTTAATAGGAGGTTAGAAAATATGAACGACGAAACATTTATAGGAACAGGCTGGAGTTTTCCGCCCACATTTAATTCCATTTCCGGTTCAGTTGAAACGGTAAACGGAGCCACTGATATCAACCAAAGTCTGCAGATTCTTTTGGGAACAAAACTTGGAGAGCGTATTTTAAGATCTGATTTTGGATGTAATCTTTCCCCTTTATTATTTGAAAACATTACAGTAACACTGCTTACTAAAATAAAAGAGATTGTAAAGATGGCAATACTCAAATATGAACCCAGAATAGATCTCAATAACGTTTCTTTTGGTTCCGAAGAAACATCACAAGGACTTATAAAATTAGAAATAGATTACACAATACGAACTACCAACTCAAGACAGAATTACGTTTATCCTTTTTATCTGGAAGAGGGAACATACATTAAATAAAAACTGATTTTTTATTGCTGAACTATTTATAATAAAAATAAAAAAATGGACGATTGCTCATCAAACATATCAATTCATCAAGGAATGGGAACTACCCAGGAAGAGCGATTTTTGGTGGCCCTTAAGCCCGATCATTTTCTTATAGATGAAAGAAAGGAAATCGATTTTATTGCATTTGCCCAAAAAATGGCCAGTCATATAAAATTTTATAATGATACGAATGTCGAGGACGGAAATTGGGCTAATTTTTTTCAATGGGAATCGACTTCCATTCTGGTACAACTGTATTTGTGGGATGTCCAAAAACTGCAGGAGCAATATAAAATTACCAAAACCGAAGTCAGATCTGCAACAATTGTAACAGATCAAAAAGACATACTCTTATCTTATTTTGAAACCATCAACAGTCAGTTTTTAGATTTTACCCGAAAAATAAATTTTCTTGATTCAGGTATTTCAGTCAAAGAAACACTACAGGGAACTCAGCCTTATTTTATTCAAAAAATAAAGGATTTAAAAGACAAAATAAGTGCAGCATCAAATCCATTGGCATTATTCTCGAATAGTCAGTTTGACAAAACGGTACAACAGCTTTATGGATTAATTCAAAACTGGAAGCAGATTTCTGGAGAAAGTATTGACAATCAGCTGGAAAATTATTCCAATCACAAACCTCATTTTACATTATATCTTTCGTTTTTGAAACTTTTGGGTATTGCCCAAACTCAACTTAACGAATTTACAAACAGGCATCTTGATTTTTATTACAAAGACGTTTTACAAATACAGCCTGCGAATGCGCGTCCTGATTATGTACATCTGCTCTTTGAACCTAATCCGGATAAAACGGTTCTGATTCCCAAAGGGACTGTTTTTCCTGCGGGCAAAAATAGTCTGGGCAAAAATAAATTCTATGCTTCAACATCAGATCAGGTAATCAACAACGGGGTTCTGCATTCTTTTTTAAGCAATTATAAAACTCTGGATATTCCTTGGAAACAAAATGATTTTATAAAATCGAATGCACAAAATAAAGCATTCAGTGCTTTTCCCGATACAGGTGCAATGGTAGAAACAGGTTTGCTTATTGCCAGCCCTTTGTTTTTCCTAAGTGGCGGCCACAGAAAAATCACACTCAGAATTAATGATGAAGAGTTAGATTTAACACACTACAAGTTTTTTATGACTGGCGAAAAAAAAGTAATAGAAATTACTAATATCACTAATCGTGAAGGATCCATATTAATAGAAATTCCGCCATCCGAAAAAAAAATAATCGCTTATAATCCGGAAATTCATAACACTATCAAGATAAATACAAACTATCCGATTCTAAAAATTGTATCACAAAATGAAGCTAAACAGATTGATATAAACAAAATAGAAATTAGTGTTTACGCTTACGGTTTAAAAAACTTTGTTTTAGGAACGGATACCGGATTAGCTGATACCAGTAAATCGTTCAAACCTTTTGGTGAATTTCCAAAAAATGGTAATGCTTTTGTGATAGGCTGTAACGAAGCTTTTGTCAAAAAAAGTTCTCAAATATACCTTGATATCAATCCCAGTTTATATAATACTGTAACGATGCAAACATCAAATCTGGCTGATGGACTATGGACATCCCCGGAAAATTTTTATTATTATATTGAAAATACAAACCCCATACCGGAATATCAGGAAAAAAATGCATTACCAGACTCTTCTTCTGTTTCTGGTTATACCAAAATTATACTAAACGATACCGATTTTGCAGGAGAAAAATTTCTGCAGGACTTCATTGGCGCAAGCAAGAGTACTACCCTTCCTATCGTTTTGCCAACAGCACCCACAATTAACGACATCAGTTTGGGATACTTTGTGGATGACACTTACAGTAATGGTGTTTCCAATAACCCAATTGAAGTATATCACATTCTGCCTTTTGGATATAAAAAAGATGAATTATATGATTCCAGATTTCCACATGATGCACCTCTGGGCGGGGAAATTTATTTGGGTTTTGATAAAGTAATTCCAGGAAATGGATTATCACTTTTGATTCAGCTTGCAGAGGGAACTGCCAATCCCAGACAAGAAACGGCAAATGTCGAATGGTTTTATCTCAATCATAATTCATGGACTCTTATTAATACCCATGAAATGGGAGATGAAACAAATGGATTGTCCCAATCTGGTTTGGTTCAGTTAACGATACCCGAATTTGACACCAGTGACACTACTATTCTGGAAAAATCACTTTTTTGGGTAAAAATTACAATAGACCGGATCGATGCTATTTGTAATTTTATAGGTATTCACACCCAGGCTTTAAAAGCAGTTTTGACAGATTTCGAACAAAACGGTAGTGTTTTTATTGAAAATACACCCAAAGAAATTATCTCCAAATTTAATGAGCCAATAGATTTTATAAAAAAAGTAATTCAGCCGTATGCTTCTTTTTCGGGCAGGAAAAAAGAAGATGATCTGTTATTATATCAGCGCTCCAGCGAAAGGCTAAGACATAAAAAACGAGCGATTACTTTATGGGATTACGAACGCCTTGTTTTGGACGAATTTCCCGAAGTGCATCGCATAAAATGCCTGAATCATTACCGCTATAATAGCACAATCCTATCCAATGTTTCGGCGGGATACATTACATTAATTCCTATAGCAAAATCAAATAATTATCAAAATCCTGTTTCCTGGAAACCGCTTTTGAGTTTGGGAATTATGAAAAAAATTCAGCAATATATTGCCAAAATAGCTTCGCCTCATGCCAGAATTGCTGTAAAAACGCCAACATTAGAAAAAATAGAAGTCAGATTTAAAGTTAAATACCACGAAATTCCGGGTGCCGATACACTTATGTATGCAAAAGAACTGACTAAAATCATCAATTCTTATTTGAGTCCCTGGGCATTTGAGAATACTGAACTCGTTTTTGCCAATGCTATCGAAATATCGAAGCTGATTCAATTAATAGACAATCAGCATTTTGTCGATTATATTACTGATTTTGAGGTCAATCAAATTATTCTCAATGATACGAACGACAGCATAAAAAATATATTTTATAAAGTAAAAGAAATTACCCCGATGACCGATTTTACCTTATTTGTACCCAATGAGTCTCATTTTATAGAAGAAATAAATAATTGATCCTATGAGAACAGATTATTTTATAGCAAAAGACCGAAAGCTTCCTCTCTCTCAGGATTATGATTTTTTGAGAAAAGAGGGAATGAAATATATAGAAAAACTGGGAAACAAATTCTGGACAGATTACAATGCCCATGATCCGGGTATTACCATTCTTGAAGTTTTGTCTTACGCTATTACCGAGTTGGGATATCGAACCACTTTTGACATCAAAAACATTTTATGCAACAAGTTTGGAGAAATTTCAAACAATAGTTTTTTTCCCGCCAGCACTATTTTCTCCAATGCGCCCCTTACCGAAATCGATTATAGAAAATTGCTCATTGATATCGATGGTATTTCGAACGCCTGGTTTTTGGCTGCCAGAAAAACTGCTGATTCTTCAGGCTTTCCTGCTCCGCATGATAATGAAATTCCAATTTATATAAATCCGGTAGAGGATAAATTAAGTTTAAAACCGGTTGATAAAAACAATACCGCTTTAGACAAATTACCGCTCAGAGGTTTAAACAAAATAGTATTGGAACTGGAAGAAGATCCGATACTTGGCGATTTAAATTCGACGCTTCTGGATTTTGAATTTTTAAATCAGGATCAATGGATTCAGGTAAATGTCAATCCGATGTTTGACACGTGGAGCAGTCCAAAAGCCAATCTGCTGGAAGCATTAAGCAAACCCGCCAAAATAAAAAGTAAAAAAATAGAGAAAATTGATAACAAAATTGTTCTTACTCTTTTTAAAACTCCAAACGGAACAGAATTTTTGACTTTTACGATTAGCTGTTATGATCCAAGTGAAATAGATCTTGTATTCGCTCATTTTTCTATTTCAAAAAACTATCTTGATTTAGTAACACTTTTTAAAGATAAAAAAAATAAGGTCGATGCTGCTTTTCAAAAAGTACATCAAAAACTGCATCAAAATAGAAATTTTACCGAAGACTATTTATGTCTCTCCACTATCGAGAGTATTGAAATAGGAATTTGTGTTGATATTGAAATAGAGGCTCAAAGCAATGTAGTTGATGTTATGGCACAAATTCAAATTGCTGTTTTTGATGTCATCAATCCTCCTATCCGTTTTTACACATTAGCACAATTACTCAATGAAGGGTATCACTCAGAGGATTTATTTTTAGGTCCCAAACTCGACCACGGATTCCTGAAAGATGAAGAATTAATCCATTCTTCGTTACCAACGGCGATTCATTCTTCGGATATTATTGCTGTATTGATGGACGTAAAAGGAGTGATTTCGGTAAGCAATCTTTTACTGACAGCTTATGACAAAAATGGCAAGCCTGTGCCTGGAAATTCCAGTCAGCCCTGGAGTCTGAATCTTTCTGGGGAAGTCAATCCTATTTTTACTCCTAAAAAGTCCAAAATACTTTTGTTTCAAAAAAAGATCCCATTTCTGCTTTCTGAAAATAATCAGATGCTGGTAGATCAAAAAATAGAAATATATAAGTCACAGCAAAAAAATTATAAACTGCTCAATACTAATAATGAACTTCCTTATCCGTCTGGAACTTTTTATCAGCTGGATGAGTTTTACAGTATTCAGGATGAATTTCCTCAAAATTATGGTTTAGGAAAAAACCAATTAACAGATAAAGAATCCGATTTGCGAAAAGCACAGGTCAAACAGCTCAAGGGTTACCTGCATTTTTATGATCAGATTTTGGCTGATTTTTTCAATCAGTTATACAACTCCAAAAACATTTTGGACACAAAGACAATAGACCGGACATACTTTCCAAAGTTTCTTTCCAAAAATGACTGGAACGGAGGAGAATTTTATTCTAATGAAGTATACACCAGTTCCTTTGAGGAGAATTTGTGGATTCCAAACGATGATCATGTAACTATTTACGAAAACAAAACTAATTTTTACGAGCGACGCAATCGCGCATTGGACCATTTGATGTCGCGTTTTGGAGAAAGCTTCAATGAGTATGTTTTTATGATGTATCAGGTCAATCAGGATGCAAAAGGTTTGGGTGAACTTAGTTTTCAATACGAAGATTTAATTCAGGACAAACAGAACTTCATTAATGATTATCCCGAAATAAGCAGTAAACGAGGCGTCGGAATGGATTACATACATCCAAATACACTGACTCCACCCGATTTTTGGAATTCCAATTCCCGTGGCGGGTATGAAAAGCGAGTTGCCAAATTATTAGGCATCAATAGTATTATTTTGAGAGATATTGCCAATGATGACAGCCCTCAGTCTCAATTATCGATATCCACAAAACTGGGAATAATTCATTTTAAAATACAAAATCCAGGCACCGATTTGATAATTAAATGGAACTGGCTGCAAGAGCATATTTTTGAACCCAATGATTATGCAATTCATAAATCGGGTTCCAAATATTATCTCTATCTGGAACAGGACACCGCTAAAATTGCCAAAATTGACAAATCATTTAACTCATTTGCAGAAGCGTACAACTATTACAATTCATTATTGCAGGCTCTCAATGAAACTTTCGAGAACTTTTATTCGATAGAGCATGTATTGCTTCGCCCTTTTTTGGCAACCCACACAGACAGTGATTTACTCACCGTTTGTTTACAGGATGACTGCAGGGATGAAGCCAATAATGATCCTTATTCTTTCAAAGCGACGATTGTTTTGCCAGGTTATTTGACCCGTTTTCGAAATTTGACTTTTAGAAAATATGCAGAGAAAATTTTTAGGCAGGAAGCTCCCGCTCATGTTTTGCTGAAAATTTGCTGGGTAAATGCAAGTGATATGATTCAGTTTCAGAAAGCGTATAAAAACTGGCTCGAAAACTATCGGTATTTTAGGATCAGGCAATGTTCTAAAACACTATTACCAAAAGATGAAACCAGTTTTTTACTCTGTCATAAACAAATGATAACTGCTCTCAATGAATTGAACACTATGTACCCCGAAGGAAACTTATTCGATTGTCATCTGAGTGAAACAGCCAACCCGATATTATTAGGAAATACAGCATTAGGAACACTTTAAAAATAGCACTATGAAATCGCCACTATTAATAAGTTTGTTGCAAACAATTGAATAATCATCGAACACCGATGAAAATAAATTATTGTGAGATAAACACCAAATAAATAAGAAGACGATACCATATATGACTTCTAAAAAATAAATTTTACAGATATGAAAGCATTTAACAACTCCAAATATCCCGTTTTTGAGGCCGATCAAGTCCTAAGCCAAAAACATCTTAATACTGTTGTAAGTTATCTTGAGGAGCAGGATCGTTTATCAAGAACAGGCCTTTTAGGGATGGGAATTGTTTGTGGATTGGAGATTTCGCATCCACAACCCAATCAAATTAAAATAAGCTGCGGAACAGCAGTTACTTCATTGGGTTATGAAATAAACTGGGAGGAAAAACTGTTTACGTTTTATCATAATTTAGAACTTTCGGCCAATTTTTTGGGAGCCAATTACAGTAAAGAGCCTTTTTTGGAACCCATTTTGAAATACGGATCCAAATATCTGCCATTCAAAAATGCCATTGAATTACTGGAATCTAATACTACCGAGCCATTAAAAACAGCAATTCCCAACGGTTTTTTCAATGATAAAACAGTTTTATTTATTTTGGAAACTGCATTAATAGACGAAAAAAACTGTGTCAATACTAACTGTGATGATAAAGGCAAAAGACTTGAGTTTAACATTCGGCCACTGGTTATAAACAATGCAGATATTGCACCATTGTTACTGCAGGGTTTTGATATTAAAAAAACTTCCCAAAAACTCGTTAGTCCCAGATATAATGTCCCATTCAAAAACTTAATAACGGGTCAGCAAGTGCTTAATGGTTTTAAAAACTGGTATGATGATGCTTTCCTGACTACGCTTTCTAACCAAATAAATGAAATTTATAATACAAATAAAAATGTACTCAAACCCACTTCTGATTTTTCTTCATTAAACAATTGCAAAACGCAATTATTGCAGATCATCAATGCAAATAAAGACAAATTGCAAGTTCAATACGTATGCGACTGGATTGCCGATATTGTATCTGCTTACAATGAAATTGTAGATTTTCAGAATCAAAATCCAACTTTTTGCTGTTTTGACGAAGGTCAATTTCCTTTTCATATTATTCTGGGCAACATCAATTTGGAAAATAATTTCAGAACTCCTTATGTAAAAACAGGAAATACTGATAAAGAGATTCTGCTAAGAAACAAACTCAATATATTGTTTGAGCGATTGGTTCTTATGATAAAATCATGGTCAATTTCGGATACTGTTTTACGGATAACTCCCACTATTTATGGTAAAAATCCTTTATCACAAAAATCTATTCCATACTATTACTCTAACTTTCTGGAACTCAATAAAAAATGGAATCCGGATAAAACAGTAAAAAATAAAACCAATGAAATTCTTTCTTATCAATCCGAAAAACCAAATTATACCGATTTACAATGGGTCAAAAAACCATTGTTATATGACTTGGAACCTTATAATTTTTTTAGAATAGAAGGCCATATTGGCAAAAATTATCTGGAAGTACTTACCGAATTGTCTTCGTTAAAAGATACTTACAATCTGCCTTTTAAAACAATTGCACTCAATGCAGTAGATTTTACGGGTAAGGATGTAGATATTACCAAACATCAGGGCGATTGGTCCGATTTGGAAGTTGATTATGATCTGGCCCGAAAGAAAGTATACAATATTACTGAGTTTGTAATTAACTGGATAAGTTCTAATAAGACCGAAATTGTCAAGCAAACCATCATGACGGATGCCACGATTACTTCTCTGAAAAATATCTTGAATGAAGTAAAATCATTGCTGACAGATGATTTAAGTGAATTTTTGCCTAATTATAAAAGCTTTTATGAAATTTTCAAAAACCTGAATGTGCTGTTTTTGTTTCATCGGTTTTGTTTATTATGGGGCAAAAAAGACATAACCATTTTGGTTGAAGATCTCATCGACCATTTGGATCAGATTAATGAATTATTTCTGGAAGATGCCTTTACAGTAATTTATGATGAAGCTGTAAAAAGATGGAATTCCAGTTATAAAGATTTGTTTTTATCCTCTTTTTTACAAAAAAACAAAGGAATGGAGCACCATGCGGGAGTATCTGTAGGCGGGACATTTATTTTGATATACTCGGATACTACCATTTTCAAACCACAGCAAACTGCGCCCAAGTATCAAGTGCTTCTTAATTCGATAAAAAATTATACCGATAGTTTTTCTTTTGGAACTGTTGAAGAAACCAAAACCATCAAAGACGATCTTACCAAAAGTGTATTATTAAACAAAACAAAATTCACCGCTATCGATTCCTATGATGCAAATGCGCTCAAAGATTGCAAAAATGAAACGGAGAATCTCAAAGCGAACTTGATTAAGGTGGCTCAGCAAAATCTCTCAGCCAATTATCCGGCACATTTACAAGAGTTTTTCATGACCAATATCACAAGCTTGTTTCAATTTGAGCCATTGGTACTGATAGAAAATACCGCTCCGCAAAAAGTAGTACTTGCCGATTTTTTTCTGCCTTACATCCAAAATCCCGAGGGAAACAATATCAATATCATTATAGGGAATACGGAAACACAGCTTGGAGATTTTGAAAAAGCAGACTTTAATAATGATGATTTTAACACCTAGACAATAATCCTAAAAAAATAAAGCTATGGCAACCAAACAAGAAATAATTACAGCAATTGACGGCAAAATTATTGCAAAAGGAAATATAAGCGCTGTTGATACCAACAAGATTCTTAAAGACATTTTGGATTTTTCGGATAAACCTTCAACGGCAATTAATAGTTTTGATTTTGGAAATATGGATAATCCTTTAAGAACAGAGCAACTTGCATCAGTGAAAGTGAATTTTACCGGAATCGAAAAACTTTCATGTTCCCTGTATCTTTGTATTGAAGCCATGTTGCGTGATCCCCAAAAAGAAGGAAGAGATAATCCCGAATGGCTGTTTATTCCTATCAAAGAAGAGGAATATAAGATTTTGTTATCTTTTTTACCCAACATCAATAAGAAACAAATGTATCTCACATTTATGGTTCCTTTTTTTGAAGCTCAGGACAAAATAAGCAGTACCGCTCCTGCAACTGGAGAAGTTATAACCCATGTTGAGACTAGAGCAAACTCAAAAAGCGGATCTGATTTTCCAATGATGATTATCGGAGTTGGTTTATTAGTAGACAGACAAAAACAACCTGGAGTTCATATTATTCTGCCTTCCGCAGGACATATTTCCACATCAATGGCGCTGCTGTATAAACCAAACAAATTTGAATATGGTCTATTCTCTAAAGAAATGCAAGAATCCTTAGACAAAATGCTTAGCAGTATCATAGAAGATAATGATTTAATTTTCGAAGAAAAATAATGCACTTGGTTCAGCAACATACTTTACAAATAAATTGTACTTCTGTCGATTTCGGGAAAGAAGTACAAAATACTGTTGCGATGGTATTAGAAAAAGAGTTTTATCCAAAACTTGAATCATTACTCAATATTTATTCTTTGCCAGACTATATCTGGAAAATTGACAAACTGGAAATTGAACTTCCGCCTTTATCCAAAAAAAATTGGAAGGAAGAAATCGTTACACATTCTTTACAACAGATTGATGCCTATTTAAAATTACATTTCGAGAATATGGAACAGCATTTAAATGGAACTGATAATCCGCAGACACTATTTTTGCAAGAAATAATAGCTGAGAATTTATTTTTTGATTTTTTAAAAAAAGGATTTATTCCAGAAAATGGACAGTTCCAAAACATTGAAGAATTAATTATCAAGTTAGAGATAAATGATTCTATGATGCAGAAACTGCTATCACTTTTTCTTGAAAACCCAAATAGTTTAATTCGTTTTATATACACTTTTTCAGAATTATTTAAATCGAAAATAGAAAACCGGCTTGAAGGTTTTCAAAATGGTTTCAGAGAGTTATTACAATCGGCACTGGTTTCAAAAGCAACTTACTTTTCTCAGACAATTTTAGAAACCTGGATCGAATTTATGGCCTGGCAATTTTATTTTTTAAAAGAAAAAAAAATTACCCGCTTTGAAGTTTATAATACAATTAAAATTATTTCATCAGAATATTGGGATATAAAAATCAGCTCTTTTTTGGTGTTAAAAGAACTATTAAATCCAGAAATCATCAGTTATAATACTCATCAAAAGTTTATGAATTCTGAGTTTATAGCTTTTTGGGAAGCGGTTTTAAACGATTTTACTTCTTTAAATAAAAATAAAGCAGCAGCAGTCGAAGAAAAAAACACTTTAGAAATTCTAGGAAACGATGAACTGGAAAGTCCCAATTCTAAAACCGAAAATCTTATATATGTTGAAAATGCGGGTCTGATATTATTTCATCCTTTCCTAGAACGCTTATTCGAACAATTAGATCTTATTGAAAATGGAAGCTGGACAAATAAAATCAATCAGCATAAAGCCATTTTATTGACACAGTTTTTAATTAACGGAGAAACCAAAATAGGAGAAAATGAATTGGTTCTCAATAAGATTTTATGTGGTTTTCCTACAGAAAATGCAGTAAATACAAAACTCGAAATTAGCCAGAGAGAAATAGAAAAATGTGAAAGTTTACTGCTGGCTGTTATCGGGCATTGGAAAATTCTTGGAGATACCTCGATTGCCGGTTTACGGGAAACATTTTTACAACGAAAGGGAAAAATCCTGCTGACCGAGAATAAAAAAATAGAATTATGGGTAAAACAGGAAGGTGTCGATGTTTTACTGAATCAATTGCCATGGGGAATCGAAATAATCAAAACCCCATGGATGGAAGATTTTTTAAACTGTTATTGGAATTAAAGAAAACGATCACAATGAATTAATACCTTAATCATTAGATAAAATGTCTAAAACAGGACTTCAATTTAAACCAGTTAAAAAGCCACAGCGAAAAACAATTCCTTTTTTTCCTTCTGCAGTAAAGAAGAAAAAGAAGGTAACTGCTCTTGTACCCGCAGCTGTAAAGGTTAAAAAAGAAGCTCCAGATCCTGTGATTAATCTAAAAAAAGCATCTATTCTTGATATCCAGAAAGCTAAAATTGCCAAAACCGCAAAATCTCAAAAAAAACACGGAACCGCAACCGAGAAAAAAGAGGAAATGCAAAAATCGGTTGCTATAGATCCATCATTAGAAAAATCGAGTGTGGCCAAATCCAATCAGGTGGATGACATGGCAAATCAAAAAACTAAAAAATTTGATTCCAAAAAATTCTCTGATGCTATTCTGGAAAATATTAAAAAAGTGATTCCCAAAAACAAAGAAGAAATGGAGAAAGACCAGACTTCTTCTGAAAAAATGGGCAATGCACAACAAGGTATTACAGATACTTTAGAAAAAGAAAAACAAAATACAAATGGCGATTTATCTAATTCCGTTAGTGCTAGTCCAGATCAAAATAGTGTTGTCACAAAAGTTGCTACTCCATTACCAAAAGAAGATATTGGAGCCTATCCAACTGTTTCCAATCCTGGTTTTGCGCCACCGCTAAAAACGGCACAGGACAACGATCTTTCTTCCGATTCTAAAAAGATAGATGATGAATTGGCTAATAATGATATTTCCGAAACACAACTCCAAAATGGTAATGAGCCCGCTTTTGACCATTCACTATCAGAAAAAAAAGAAAGCCAGAAAAAAGCTGAAGGGACACACCAGCAGTATTTAAAATCGGCAAACCCCATTGCAGGTTCTACAAAAAGCAGTACCAATGCTCTCACTTTAGGAGGGCTTGCAAAAATGAATGCTACCCGAAATAAACAATTAAGTCAGGTCGATAAAAATAAAGAACTTAAAAAACAGAAAGAGGAAGAGATTAGAACCAAAGTCGCGACAGATTTAAATAAAATCTATGATGACACCAAGCTTTTGGTTGAAACCAACCTGAAAAACCTGACCGAAAAAGTAAATAAGGATTTTGATGAAGCACTGGATATTGCCAACAAAGCATTTGAAAAAAATGTAAAAGAAAGAACGGACACTAACTGGCTGGAAGATTTAGCCAATTGGGCTGCTGGAATTCCAAATGATATCAAGAAAGTTTTTATAGAAGAGCAGGATAATTTTATCAATTCGCTGGCGCCTGTAGTGCGCAAAATTGGTGATTTTGTCGAAAAAGAATTAAACAAAGCTACCAAAGACATTGAAGATGGGAAGCTCAAAACTCAAAATTACTGGAAAAATCAGGACAAGGACACGCAGAGAATTGCAGGCGATGTATTTGCACATGCCACTGATAGATTTACAGAACTTGACTCCAAGGTAGAGGAAGCAAATGAGGGACTCAAACAAAGCATTACCACAAAATTTAATGCTGCCGTTGCCAAATTAGAAGAAACTTTTGATAAAATACAAGAAGAAAACAAAAGCTGGCTGGAACGTGCTTATGATGCTGTTGTCGGGGTAATCAAAGCAATAATAGAAATGAAAAATCTGCTGCTTAACATATTAGCAAAAGTGGCAGATGTGGTAGGAAAAATAATTTTGGATCCTATTGGTTTTCTATCCAATTTACTGGGTGCAATTGTTTTGGGTTTCAAAAATTTTGGCAAAAATGCATTAGAACATCTCAAAAAAGGATTTTTTGAATGGCTGATGGGAAACATGCCTCCATCAATAAAATTCCCGAAACAATGGGATTTAAGCGGAATTTTTGAATTCATAATGTCGGTTTTTGGCCTTACTTGGGAAAACATTAAAGCCAGAGCTACTAAGATGTATGGTGCAACTGTAGTAGCTGCATTAGAAACTGGTTTCGAAATTTTTCAAATCATCCGAAAGGAAGGTCTTGGCGGACTATGGAATTATATTAAAGAAAAAATCGGCGACCTCAAAGTCATGGTAGTAGATGCCATACAAAATATGCTTATCGAAACCGTAATTAAAGCAGGAATTACCTGGGTTATCAGTTTGTTCAATCCTGTGGGCGCTTTTATAAAAGCCTGTAAACTCATTTATGATGTAATTAGCTGGTTTATCAATAATGCCCGACGAATACTGGATTTAATAAACAGTATTGTCGATAGTACCGCATTAATTGTAGCTGGAAAAATAACTCAAGCCGCCACATTTGTAGAAAATTCATTAGCCAAATTAGTTCCTATTGCCATTGGTTTTCTGGCAGGATTGTTAGGTCTTGGAGATTTAAGCAAAAAAGTACAGGCATTGCTCGATAAAATACAGGCTCCTATTAATAAGGCCATCGACTGGGTACTCGAAAAAGCGGGACAAGCAGTAAAAGGACTATTGAAATTAGGGAAAGCTATAGGTGGAAAGCTATTTTCTTGGTTGGGATTAAGAAAAGAATTTAAAGGGAATGATGGTAATAATCATACTTTATTTTTTGAAGGAAAAGAAGATAATCCAACCTTAATGGTCGCTAGCGATAAAAAAACGTATAAAAGTTTTCTTGAAAAGGTAGTCCCTAATTCAAATAAAGATAAATACTTTGCTATTGAAATTGCTGGTAAAATAGACACATTGAAAGGTAGTAAATATGTTTATTCGGAAGGTGACCCAAAAAGAAAAGATGAGGAATTAAAGAGAAAAAAAATAATTGAATTTCAATTAGAGCGATTGAGTAAAGTGACTAGTTCTTTTTTTGGAACTTTAGAAGAAGGAGACGTAACACACAAAACCGTTAATCGTGGTGGAGTTAGTCTGGGAGAAAGCGTTGAAGTGAAACATCTCTCAAAAAAAGGAAGAAAAGATAAGGTAACCGGTTCTGCTCCTGGCGCTACAAATACTATATGGGAAACTTTAAGGAAGAGGAAAAAGGGAGGAGGAACTTACTACATAAGAGGCCATTTATTAAACGATAAAATTTTTGGACCTGGTACCTGGAATAATATGGCTCCAATTCCTGGAGCATTTAATACTGGTGAAATGGAACCTCAAATAGAAAACGAAGCGAAAAAATCCGTTCAGTCTGGAGCTTCTATAAATTTTAATATGCAATTTGTATACGGAAGAACAACTCCTAAAATTAATACTAATGACTCAAGTGAAGTGGTAGAGATTAAAAAGGCAGAAGTTCATATTCCAACTAGTTTGAAAGCTAGTTTGTCTTTAAAAATAAGTGATGAAAATAAAGCACTCTATTCTAATAAATCTATAAAAATAAATATAGACGATAACTATGAAGCATCAAAACCTGATAAAATATTTGTTTTGAATGGGAAATCATATACAGAACTCATACAAAGTGGAATTCAATTAAAATATGCATTCAAAATATTTGATCACTTTACTAAAGCTGGGAAGACCCATTTAAATAACTACGTAGAACAAATTGGTTGTGAAAAAGAAAATTTATTAGCACAAATTCAAGCAAAAGATCCGACTTATACTGGAATTTCTCAATTTTAAAAATAATAAAATATTAATTTATGCCTTTTCAGACTTTAAAATCATATCTCATCCAATCACTTCGTACAGAAAATAAAGAAGAAGCTGTTTCCTATAATTTCGAAAACTCTTTTTCTGAAGCTTTAGGTCGACAAACAAGTCATGAGGAAGCTGTGATTTTGCTTTTGGCATTAGTGCCAAATATCCTCCCTCATTTTTTTGACGAAATCATAAAAGAAATTTATCCTGATGGTGGTGAACTCCCTGAATTAGGAGGAATCCGACTTGAGAATCATAGAGGAATGCTTCCTACAGGCGAAACTGCACAATATGTTTTAGCAAAAGAAGATATCAATTACCGATTAGAAATACAGCAGTTATTTTCGCCTTCGCATTGGTTTTCCAAAGAAAATATTTTATTTCTGGAAGATGTAAAAGAAGGAGAACCCTTAATGAGCGGCCGTATTATTTTACCTCCAGAAGTAGTACATCTTTTGTTTTATGGCGAAAAATTAAAACCAAAATTTGGCACAAACTTTCCTGCTCAGGAGATTACAACACAAATGCAATGGGAAGACTTAGTTGTAAATCAGAATACACAGGATCAGATCAGCCAAATTAAACTTTGGCTAAAACATCAGGATCAATTGCGTCATGACTGGGGAATGTCCAGGCAGATTGCTCCTGGCTACCGGTGTTTATTTTATGGTCCATCGGGAACTGGAAAAACACTTACTGCTACTTTATTGGGAAAGGAATTCGGGAAAGAAGTCTATCGCATCAGTTTATCCCAAGTCGTGTCTAAATACATTGGCGAGACAGAAAAAAATCTGGAAAAAATATTCGTTCAGGCCGAAAACAAAAATTGGATTCTCCTTTTTGACGAAGCCGATGCCCTGTTTGGCAAGCGGACACAAACCAAATCTTCCAATGATAAATATGCCAATCAGGAAGTTAGTTACTTATTACAAAGAGTCGAAAATTTTAATGGATTAGTAATACTGACATCCAATTTCAAAAATAATATTGATGATGCTTTTTTAAGAAGATTCAATTCCATTATTCATTTTAACAAACCTACAGCCGAAGAACGTTTGCAATTATGGGAGAATTGTATGCCTAAGAAAACAAAACTAAAAGATCATAACATTCTAGAGATAGCTGCTAAAAATTATGAACTCAATGGTGCCCAAATAGTTTCAGCGATGGCTTTTGCCTGCTTGCAGACACTTGACCAAAACACCACAATAATCGATTCTGAACACATTTTAAAGGGAATCGAATTAGAATACAGCAAAGAAGAAAAACTGTTTATTACCGCAACTTTGGTTTCCAAAACGGGATAACAATGAGTCGCCTTTACAGGGATCAGGAAAAAACTTCTTTCAAAACATCCAAAGATTTAGGTCTTTTGAATCCGTCGAGATGAAAACTATAATAATCAATTAAAATTTTTAAAAGCAATTGCCTTTCAATAACATGAAACGTTTTTTGATCATTATCAAATTTTAGGTTAATCAGTTTTTTGAACAGCTGTGTTTCATGTTCTGTGAGCGAACTAATAGCATGAAAAGGCGTAAAAACACCTTCAGTCATTTCGAAAAAAGACATATCAATATCTGAAGTGTCTGGATAAAATCCAAGATATTTTGTAGTTTCCAGCATCAGAATCAAATGAAAATTGGAAATCTCATCGTGCTGGTCCAGCCAATGCAAAGCAGTTTCTAGAAAAGTAAACAAAGATTCATTTTTCTCTTCTTCATGAATCGAATGATGCAGAATTTCGGAGAGAAACAAAACCATTGTACTCTTAAAAATATCCGAATGTATGGAATGAAAAGGGTACGAGATTTTTACTTCCTTGAAGTTTTCCAGAGTACCTTTGTTTTTATGAACTGCTTCAATTTCTATAATGCTCAAAGGCTGAAAATATGCTATTTTAGAGCTTCCTTTCCTGGAAGAAAAAGCATCACGAACCATATAAGATTTCAAGCCATTTGAGAGCGTAAAACATTTTACAATCAAGCTTTTTTCCTGAAACTTTAAGGACGAAATTACTATGGCTTTGGTTTTTACTAACAATATTAGATTATTAGATTGTTGGATTATTAGATTTTTGACCCTTGTAGTTTTCTGCTTACTTCCTAGAGCTTATTGCTTATAGCCTTACTACTACCTTATAATCATTACCTTTTTAACCTTGGTTTCACTTCCATCCTGAGCCGATACAAAAATCATATATACTCCTGATGCTACTTTGTACTTTCCAAATGCGGTGGTGTCCCACTCTATTGTTCCTCCTTCGGATATGGCCTCGAAAACCAGATTACCAGCCACATCGGTAATTTTTACATTGGCTTTATTAAGCAATCCATTTATTTTTACTGTCCCAGTATATTCTGGACGAACAGGATTCGGATAAACATATACATTGTTTAAATTATCGCTAGCCGAGGTAGCAATTCCTTTGAAAGAAATCAAACCTTTGGAAGTCGCTATAAAAACTTCACCTGTGCTTTTATTGATACTAATGTCATTTATTGTATTACTCGGCAGTGGTGAATTCTCTGTTGTAAAATGATATTTGGTTTCCTGACCGTTTGAAGAAACCATAAATACGCCGGCATCTGCAGTTGCAATCCATTTTTCATTGGCTCCATCAACTTCGATGTCGGTTATAAATTGTTCGTAAAGCAGTTCTTGAGCCAGATTATCTTCCATAATAATAATGCTTTCGGCAGTTAACTGGCTTTCTGTTTGAAAACTGTTTACATTAGTCAAAACTCTCAATCCTTTTGTAGTTCCTATCCAAAGCTGATTCTTAGTATCAACGGCCAGCGCTCGAACATCTTGTACAGGTAAATTTCCCTGATTGGCTCCAAAAGTCATTTTTTTGAACGTATTACTGCTTTCATTAAATGCTATTACACCATTTATATTGGTAGACATCCATTTTGTCCCATACTTATCAATAACCATAGTGCCAAAATCATTACTTCCGGGCGTATTTATAATTTTATCCATAGCATAAGTCTTCCATTGCCCGCCAGAACTTAGCATTTTTAAACCATTTACAACTCTGGAATTATTGACCCATAAATTTCCCGATTTATCAAAAACTGTCCCTCCGATTCTAATATCGATATAACTAGGATCCGGCGGACTGATTGTTAAAGATTCTAAACTGCTGTTATTTTGATTGTATAAAATCGTTGGAATATCGCTTTGTATTTTTAATAAGCCTGAAAAATAAGAACTCGCATATACTTCTTTTTCATTGGCTGGATTAATTGCAATTCGGGTCATGGATTTGGCTCCAAGCACCTCAGCAAAAGGAATATTTAACCATCCTGATGTTGAATATTTACTAATTCCAAAATCATCTAAATCATAAGGATTGTAAAAAATATCATAATCACCATACACTGTCCAAATCTGATTTTGTGATGCTTGAAGAGCAAAAATATTATTGCGTGAAGGCCCGATTGGGGTTATATTATCGAATGCTGAACTGCCGGAAAGTGAAGCTGTAAGCAGCCCTTTTTCATTAGTACCCATAAAAATAGTATCTCCAATTACTGATGCACAGCTAAATCCGCCGTGCATTTCTGTAATTTGATTTTGATTTATCTGACGCTGGAGTACCATTTGTTTATTGTAAATCAAAACAGAATTAGGTGTTGCTATAATCAAATAATCAGCGTTGGAACGAAAATTAACAGCTGGTTCTGATAATTGCAAAAAACTACTAAAAGTATTAGATGCCGAATCATATTTATGAACATAACCAGCTGTATTTACAGCATACAATTCAGTTCCAAATGATGTAATTCCAGACCAATTACCTGCTGCTATTACATTCCATTGTTTGTAATCTATTAAATTCGGGTTTGTAATATCTCCTTTTCGAATACCATTAGAAGTTGATGCGTAAATAAATCCGCTGTGGACTGCTGTTTGCGAAACTTTGATTTCGGCTCCATTGTCGCCGATAAAATAGGTGTCGCCAAATTTCTGAGTAGTTAAATTGAACTGTACGATTCCAAAATCGGTGGAAACATAAACAATTCCGTTGTATTCCATGAAATTATTGATTCGTTTTATATTGGCCGGCAGACTTTTATTGATAATATCCACAACTCTAAGCATAGAACCATCGGCTTCGTTGATTACCGTTAACAAGCCGTTTTGATATCCTACAATCGTTTTGTTAAAGGCTGGGCTGTAATACAGTGCAGTGATGGTTTCGCCGGCAAGCCCGTCAATTGTTGTTTTGGTTTTTATAATACTGGTGCTGTTATCTTTAGAAAACAAGGCATTTTCAGAAGCAGCATAAATTGCTTTTGGTGATTCGGAAACTGCTTTGATCTGGGTATAAGAAAAATATCCCTGCCACAACAAATTACTTTGGGCAAAAGTGATTTGAACCACAAATAAAAAAAACAGGTATAAAAGTCTTTTTCGCATTGAACAACAAATTGGTTCACAAATATAGCACAAGAGATTTTAGATTACAGATTTTAGACTGCAGAATTCAGGTTTTAGATTGCAGATTGCAGTCTGGAGAAATCAGATATTGTAGAAGTACAAAAAAAATGCCTTTAATCTTATACAGAAAAAAGGCATTTTTACTATTTAAATTCTGCAGACTGAATTCTGCGATCTGCAATCTATAGTTTCTAAACCACACCTTGAGCAAGCATTGCATCGGCAACTTTTACGAATCCGGCAATATTAGCTCCTCTTACATAATCTGTAAAACCTGTTTCATCTGTTCCATATTTCACACATGAAGCATGAATGTCTTTCATGATGGATTTTAATCTTTCGTCTACTTCTTCGGAAGTCCAGCTTAGACGCAGTGAGTTTTGTGACATTTCAAGTCCTGAAGTGGCAACTCCGCCTGCATTGGAAGCTTTTCCGGGAGCAAATAAAATTTTAGCCTTTAGAAAAACATGAACAGCTTCGGGAGTTGAAGGCATATTTGCTCCTTCGGCTACACAGATACATCCGTTGGCAACAAGAGTTTTGGCTTCGTCTTCATTTAATTCATTTTGAGTTGCACAAGGCAGAGCAACATCACATTTTACTTCCCAAGGACGTTTGCCGGCCACATATTTGGCATTTGGATATTTCGCAGTATAATCGCTGATTCTTCCTCTCAGCTCATTTTTAATCTGCATTATGTGAGCCAATTTGGATGCATCAATTCCGTCAGCATCATAGATATATCCAGCAGAATCAGACATAGTTACTACTTTTCCTCCTAACTGCACTACTTTTTCAGCTGCATATTGTGCTACGTTTCCTGACCCGGAGATAACTACTGTTTTGCCTTCAAAACTTTCTCCTTTAGTTGCCAGCATGCTTTGTGCAAAATATACATCACCATATCCAGTTGCTTCCGGACGGATCAATGATCCTCCAAAAGAAATTCCTTTACCGGTTAAAACCCCTGTAAACTCGTTTCTCAATCTTTTGAACTGACCAAACATGTATCCCACTTCTCTTGCTCCTACACCTATATCTCCAGCAGGAACATCAGTATCAGCTCCAATGTGTTTTGATAATTCGGTCATAAAGGCCTGACAAAAACGCATTACTTCATTATCTGATTTTCCTTTTGGGTCAAAATCGGCTCCTCCTTTTCCGCCGCCCATTGGCAGTGTAGTTAAGCTGTTTTTAAAAGTCTGTTCGAAAGCCAAAAACTTCAAAATACTTAAATTAACAGATGGATGAAAACGAATCCCTCCTTTATATGGTCCGATAGCCGAATTCATTTGAATACGATACCCTCTATTTACCTGTGTATCACCTTTATCGTCTGTCCAGACTACCCGGAACATAATGATACGATCTGATTCGACCATTCTTTCCAGAAGCATTTTATTCTGATATTTTTTATTTTCTTCGATGAAAGGAATTACTGTTTCAGCAACTTCTGTAACAGCCTGCATAAATTCCGGCTCATTCGGATTCTTTTTGGCAACCAATTCTATAAAATCTGTAATACTTTTTGACATGGATTAATAAATTATAAACGTTTAGCAAACGCTTTCGTTAGTTGTTACAAATATACATCTTATTAAGGTATTTTAACTTTTTTTACACTGTATTATGACAAAATTATCTTTTTATTAATCATTTATAAAAAATCAAACACATGAAACAATGTTTTTACGAAATCGATATAGTATTAATAATAATTATAAAGATACACTCATTTTTTAAAATTTTATTTTATTTTTATAATTTAATAAATCCTATCTTGCGGTTTTATTATCTTTGCTCAGTCACTAAAACACCACGGACTTATGACTCAACTAAAGAAAATTGCATTACTATTATTAATTGGTTTACCATTTAATTCTTTTTCGCAAGCAGGAATAAGCCATGAGTTAGGAGTAATAGCTGGACGAATTGAGTTTCGCTCCGATTACGGGTTGCGTAACGATACCGAAACCAATTTAAATAATATGGGGTTTGGAATTACATTTGTTGACTATATGAGTTTCTCCTATACTGACTTTGTAAATGATTATTTTGCAGAACATTTCAAAGTGAGAAATGAACTTTCCTACAGTAAAACCGATTTAAAGCATTACGGAAAATGGGTTGAAAAAAACACTATCGGATCGAAACAGCTAAAAGCAATGCGGGGTTCGACTCAAGTGGTTAATTTAGGTTTCCAGCTTGAATACAGCTTCATTCACATTCATGATTTTGAGAGAACAATAGGGAGTTTTGCTCCATATATCGCTATAGGGCCACAAATAGGCTATTATACCGCAACAGCTACTTCTGAATTAGGAGAACTTGGAAATACAGCTACCACTAATCCAAAATATTTAGTCCCTTCAGACGGACACCCGTATGGGTTTTCTAACGAAAGTAAAATGGTTTTTTCCGGAGTCCTAAATATTGGAACCCGCTATAAACTGACTCCAATGTCTGATCTTGTATTTGATATGAGGGCTCAATATTTTAATTCGGATTGGGTTGACGGTCTTAATCCTAATGCTGAATTATTTAAAGAAAATAAAAATAATGATTGGCTCACTTTTATAGGTGTGGGGTATATCTTTTACCTTGACAATTAGTAATAAAAACATATTCAAAAAAATCCCAACTCTTAATTTTAGTTGGGATTTTTTAGTTTTATGCTAATGCCTGATTTAAATCGGATATTAAATCTTCGGCATCTTCTATACCTACGCTCAGTCGAACCAAGTCATCAGTAATTCCAACTTCTTTTCTTTTTTCTTCAGGAATAGAAGCATGAGTCATTAAAGCCGGATGATTGGCCAATGATTCTACACCGCCTAGAGATTCTGCCAACGTAAACACTTTTAGTTTTTCCAAAAACTGTATTGCATCTTCTTTTTTGCCAGATACAAATGTGAAAGAAACCATTCCGCCAAAACCGCTCATTTGCTTTTTGGCAATTTCGTGGTATGGATGATCTGGCAGTCCTGGATAATAAACTGTTTTTATTTTAGGATGATTATTCAAAAACTCAACTACTTTGGCTCCATTTTCACAATGTCTCTGTACTCTTAAATGCAGGGTTTTAATTCCTCTAAGCACCAAGAAACTGTCCATTGGCCCCAAAGTAGCTCCGGTAGCAAACTGCTGAAAATGCAGCTGATTCCCTAAGTCTTCGTCTTTTACGATTAAGGCACCTGCAATCACATCTGAATGCCCGCCCAAATACTTAGTAGCTGAGTGCATAACGATATCTGCCCCCAAGTCTAAAGGTTTTTGCAGATAAGGTGTTGCAAAAGTATTATCGACTGCAAAAAGAATATTGTTGGCTTTAGTTATTTTGGCTATTTCTTCAATATCAGCCAATTTCATTAATGGGTTTGTTGGTGTTTCCACCCAGACCATTTTGGTGTTTTCATTAATCAGGGACTTGAAATTATCCAAATCGTTCATATCGACAAAATGAAATTTAATTCCAGAATCCTTGTAAATTCGGGTAAACATACGATAAGTCCCGCCGTATAAATCGTCCATCGCGATGATTTCGTCCCCTGCTTTAAAGGATCGTAAAATACAGTCAGTAGCCGCAAGTCCTGATGAAAATGCTAATCCGCGGGTTCCGTTTTCGATACTCGCCAAAGCATCTTCCAAAGCTGTTCTCGTTGGGTTTGCCGCACGGCTGTATTCATAATCCGGATTTAAAGGTTTTCCGGGACTTGTCTGTACAAAAGTAGAAGTTTGATAAACGGGAGGCATTACTGCTCCAGTGCTTGGATCGTGATGCTGGCCTCCGTGGATGACTTTGGTATTAAATTTCATCGTTTTATTTTTTTCTGCTGTTCAGCTTTTTAATTATTGGTGACAAAAAACCAGCCACAGATTACAAATACATACTCTTTTTAATCTGTGGCAAGAAAATTTAGTACACTTATTTTATTCTTTCAAAAGTTTACACAAACTTTCTAATGCTCATCATAATTCCGATGTGCAGTCCTTCATGGAAATTGTTGAATTCAATTGCCCCTACTGCGCTTTTCAAAATATATCCTGTAGATGTTGGGTATTCCTGATAATTTACAAAAATTCCATTGTTGTAATCTGTTTCTAATTTATGAAGCGTATCAAATAATAATTCTTTTATTTCATCTGCTTCTGCTTGTGTAACATCTTGTTCTGGTTTGGTCCCTTTTCTATATTTCTCTACCATTGCATCCGAAACCATCATCGGCAGTCCTGATAATTTATAAACTAATAATTGCTGTGTCACTACAATATGACCTATATTCCAGATTAAGTTATTAGAAAATCCATCAGGAATTTTATTCAGCTGTTCTAACGTATAGTTTTCAAAATAAGAATTCAGCATTCTTCTTCCTGTTCTGGCAACTTCAAATGTATCTTGCATAGTTTTATTTTTTGCATAAAATTAAACATTTTAAAATCAAATGTTTTCCTTTGCATTTAGAAAACAGAAAAAATAATGAACAAAATATACTATCTCGCTTCGTGCGACACTTGCCGAAAAATTATAAAATCACTGCCTGAAGGACATAATCTGGCTTTTCACGATATTAAGCAAAACCCAATAACTGCTGAAGAACTGGAGGAAATGCACAAACTTTCGGGAAGTTATGAAGCTCTGTTCAGCAGAAAGGCACAGTTATACAAATCGATGGATTTGAAGAACAAATCCCTTTCTGAGGACGATTATAAAAAATACATTCTGGAGCATTATACGTTTCTGAGCCGTCCGGTTTTTATCATTGACGAGAAAATATACATTGGTAATTCTCAGCAGAATATTCATCAGGTGATGAAAGTATTGGGGTAATATGCTTTTTTGGTCTTTTATGGAGACCTAACAGGTTTTAAAAACCTGTTAGGTCTGAGATGCCTACAAAAAATACAAATGTTTCTCTTTAGCCCCGATTACTTCACTATACTTTTATTTCTATAGGAGTTCAGTGAACTTCGTTTGCAGTAAAAATCCTTATAAGCCGGGGTTCGGCTTATAAGATTGTAACGAAAAGCGGGACCAATGCCTGCTAAAAATGCCTAATCTTTCTGCTCCAGAAAAAGAATCAATTCTATCTTTTTGATAAATTAATGAAAAATTATCTGCGTTGTGACGCACTGATTACTAAAAACGGAGCACTGACCACTTTTTTCTTATCTTTGAACACTTTTAGAAAAATATATGATACAATCGATGACTGGCTTTGGTAAAGCGACTTTGCAGTTACCAACCAAAAAAATTACGGTAGAAGTAAAATCCCTGAACAGCAAAGGTTTGGATTTGAGTGTGCGAATGCCTTCACTGTACCGCGAAATGGAACTAGGTTTACGCAACCAAATCGCCCTGAAACTGGAGAGAGGGAAAGTGGATTTTTCGATTTTTATCGAAAGTACCGCCGAACAGACTTCGACCAAAGTCAACGTGCCTATCGTAAAGGCTTATATCAGCCAATTGAGAGAAGTCTATGCCGATGCCGATGAAACCGAATTGATGAAAATGGCCGTGCGCATGCCGGACACGATGAAAATTGAACGTGAGGAAATCGACGAAAATGATTGGGCTCAAATCCAAACCGCAATCGAAGAAGCTTTACAAAATATCTTAAATTTCCGTAGAGACGAAGGTTTGTCTTTGGAAAATGAATTCCAATTGAGAATTGCGAACATTCGTCAATATATGAATGAGGCTTTGGAACTTGATCCGGAGCGTGTTCAGGCGATAAAAGACCGTCTGCAGACTGCCATTTCTGAATTGAAAGTCAATGTTGACGAGAATCGTTTTGAACAGGAATTGATCTATTATCTCGAAAAATTAGACATTACTGAAGAAAAAGTCCGGTTGACGAATCACTTGGATTATTTCCTTGAAACCATCAACGGAACAGAAGCCAACGGTAGAAAACTGGGTTTCATAACACAGGAAATGGGTCGCGAAATCAACACTATGGGTTCAAAATCTAATCACGCACAGATGCAGAAATTGGTCGTTCAGATGAAAGATGAACTGGAGAAAATTAAGGAGCAGGTGCTGAATGTACTTTAGTTAAAACCTTTTTGAAATGAAAAAAAATATTTTACTGTTCTTTTTTCTAACAACACTAACTTGTTTTTCACAACAAAAAAACATTTCAATTGAAAGTTTCAGAACAAATGACAGAATTTTTTACGGTTCAATTGATGGCAAATATGATATCACTATTTATTTAAAAGTAGAAAAATTTTCAGAAGATCATTTATATGTATATTCTGTTAAAGGCTGGTATTATTATGATAAAGTAAAGAAAAACATCCCGTTGGTTGGTGTTTTTAATCCAATGACAGGATTGACCTTATTTAATACTAATGATAAATCTTTTGAAAAAAAAATATTGGATTTTGATTTTTCAGGAGTTGTCTGGGATAAATTGGATAAAATTGAAACTTTCAAAAATTATAATGAGAAACTTTTTATCTCAAATAATCCAAAAGAAAACATATGGTCAAATAATACTAAAAATTTACAATTAACTATTAATAATGAACTAAAAGACATATATGTTTTTGAAGATTTCAAATTTTTAAAAATTGGTAATTCAAAAATCAACCTTTCCAATTATCATTTAGATTATAAAGATTTAGAAATAGTTTCAAAAAAAATATCGGCTTCTGAGATAAGATTGTTATTAAAATATGAACAATACGGCAATCCAAATATCCAAGGTATGTGTGGAGGAGCAATGGATTACGGTTATGTAATCTTAGTGATTAACAATAAAAATGAATTGATTCAATTTGAAGAAATAGAAACAGATAATTGTCGAGCATTTATTCATTCAGAAGATTTACAAGAAAGCAATAAAAAAATACTCAAATATAAAATTACAGATTCAAATGATGATAAAGAAAGCAGTAAAATTATCACGATTGATACTGAATCTATAAGACTTATAAAATAGTACAACAATGAAAAAAGGAAAATTAATCGTATTCTCGGCTCCATCAGGATCTGGGAAAACCACCATAGTTAGACATTTATTAAAACAGGAAGATTTGAATCTGGAATTTTCCATTTCGGCTGCCACACGCGAAGCACGCGGTGAAGAAGTAAGCGGAAAGGATTATTACTTCATGTCCCTTGAAGAATTTAAAAACCATATCCGCGCGGAAGATTTTGTTGAATGGGAAGAAGTGTATCGCGATAATTTTTACGGTACGCTAAAAAGCGAAGTGGAACGCATTTGGGCTTTAGGCAAAAACGTGATTTTTGATATTGATGTGGCCGGCGGTTTGCGTATCAAACATAAATTTCCAGAGGAAACTTTGGCTGTTTTTGTAAAACCTCCAAGTGTTGATGAACTTAAAAGAAGACTAAAAGAACGCTCCACCGAAAGCGAAGACAAAATCAATATGCGAATTGCAAAGGCTTCGGTAGAATTGGCAACTGCTCCCCAATTTGACGTAATTATCAAAAATTATGATTTGGCAGTAGCCCTTGAAGAAGCACATCAATTGGTAAAGGATTTTGTGAAAAAATAATTATTACACAAAGGTTCACAAAGAAAACGCAGAGATACACAAAAAGTCTTTGCGAATCTTTGCGAAAAAACTCTGTGAAATTCTGCGAAACTACATGAAAATCGGACTTTATTTCGGAACGTTTAATCCCATCCATGTTGGGCATCTCATCATTGCCAATCACATGGCAGAACATTCCGATTTGGATCAGGTTTGGATGGTTGTTACACCGCACAATCCACTCAAAAAGAAAAGCAGTTTGCTCGATGATCACCATCGTTTGCAGATGGTTTATCTGGCCACCGAAGATTTTCCTAAAATAAAACCTTCGGATATTGAGTTCAAATTACCACAACCGAATTATACGGTAAATACATTGGTTCATTTAGAAGAGAAATATCCTAATCACGAGTTTTCCCTAATCATGGGTGAAGACAATTTGAAGTCATTTCACAAATGGAAAAATTATGAAGCGATTTTGGAACATCACAACATTTATGTTTATCCCCGCATTTCGTCTGAGGCTGAAAATTTAGAACTAAAAAATCATCCTAAAATCCATTTGATTGATGCTCCTGTTGTGGAAATATCTTCGACTTCTATCAGAGAGAATGTCAAAAAAGGAAAAAATGTACAGCCTTTATTACCTAATAAAGTTTGGGAATATATTGATCACAATAATTTTTATAAAAAGTAAAAAAGCCCAAATGAGTTGATCACTTAGGCTATTAGTTTTTATAACGTTAGTTGCGGTACATTCTTTTTGACTTGATCTCGAATTTCAGATAAACTTAAATCAATTAAAAGTTTTCCGTCTCTAAAAACTTCTTTCAATTCTCCTTTTTGCTCTTCTTCCCAAGACACTTCATCTTTTAAAATATATCTGCCATCAGCCAATTCAATTTTCATTAATCCTTTGGCTGATTTTTTGGTACCGTCATCTGTAATTGGATCTTTAAAAATAGCTCTTCCCTCACCGTTTACTTCTCCGTACGTAGCTTTCATCGCAAATCCAAAAGTATCTCTTGTATTGTATTGATAAGTAAATGAACCTATTCCAAGCACTATATTGGTAGATGCAAAACCTTTTGCTTTCAATCGTTCACAAATGGCTGTTGCTCTAGCCACGGTAATACTGTCTCCATAAATAGCTCCTATTTGAGGAACTAATTCTTTGAACCCTTTTTCATTTATTGTACCGCCAAAAACATCCCAAAGCAATTCGATTACCCCTTTCCTTTCCTGCTCGGTTTTGCCATTTGGGTTACCACAGATAATATCAACCGGATCACCGCTGTCTGGACGAACGACTACTTTTCCTGCTCTGGAAACTATTTGATTTTTTAATCGAGGCAGATAATCAGTAAGTACTTTCCATAAATCCCAAGTATCAGAAACGATAGAAACTATTCCTTTTGGATACACCTCGCAGATTAATCTTTCGAAAGTTTCGTATTCTCCTTCAGTTGTACCCATACACATTACAGAATGCTCGGTTGCTGCAACAGAGCCTGCTATTAATTCAGTATCTGAATTGGCATTGTAATATTCTTCTAAAAAATCAATTGCCGGAATCGTATCAGTTCCTGTAAAACTCAATAAATGTCCAGCTGCTGATGTTACTGCAGCCTCGATACAGCCCATGCCGCGCATCGAGAAATCGTGGCCCTGCCAATCAACAAATTCGGGCATTGAAGAAGTTTCTTTGGCATATTTGTCCAATACTTTTCTATATTGTTTTGCAATAGTAGCCGAATTACAAGGCAGCCAGATTACTGCGGAAAGCAGTGTTTCGAAATAATTGGTCAGCCAAAAAAACTCAGGAATTGTATTGTACATTGTGAACATAGGCACACGGACAGGCACGCTGGCACCTTCTGGCAAAGCCTTAAAAACCATAGGAATATATCCCAAATCATGCAAATCCTCTATATGTTTTGTGCCTACTTGGTTTTCACCCAAATAATTATTGATTCTGCGGGCATATTTTTTCACAACTGCCTCTTTTGGCTGTTTGAAAAAATGTTGATCAAAATCTTGGATAATATATCTTTTAAGGAAATACTGCAATCCAAAAAATACAACTTCGTCAATGCCTTCAATCCTTGATTTTCTAGGAGTCCAATTAGAATATACTAATGTAGTTCCGTCTGGGTATTGTCTTTTGTGGTCAACTTTGTAACCATCTGTTAATAATAATGGGTTCATAATTTTATTTGTTAGTTAAATTTTGTAACAACTCTTCTAAATTTTCATACTGTTGAATATTGTATTTTTCGCATACAATATCAATATTACCCTTTCTCCAAAAATCCTTTTCTACTACTACTTTCATTTTTTTTGACTGAGCATAAAGTCCGAATTCTAATAATGATATTGGAGATTTTGTATTATTTGCAAAAAACATAATAATGATATCTACTTTTTCTAGTGCGTTTAATTCCCAATCTACCTGCTCCTTAAATTGAGGATTTGTAATCGACTGTTCCCAATCTGAATTCCATTTTTCTCTTCTTGGGTTAAACACAATATATTGAGTGCTCAAAACCTCTTCACATTTTTTTTGCCAATCAATAGCTTTATCCATTTCTATAGATCCCGCTAGAAAAATAGTTTGGGTATCCTGACTTATATTGTCGATTGTTTCTGGAGCTCTATATATTTTTTTCATTTTATGTACTGGTTTAATAGATTACTAACTTCTATAAATTCAAACCTCAAAATCAATATATTCTGCAGGAACTTCATCAATTAACCAAACATTATTTTCGGATAAATAAAACTTAAATCCGTTTTCGAACATTTTTTTGGCTTCTACTTTCAAAATAATTGGCTTTCCTCTTCTACTGCCCACTTTTACAGCAGTCTCTTTATCTTTACTCAAGTGAACATATTGCCTGCTCATCTTTTGCAAGCCCTTTTCTTTTATTAAATCAATAAATTTTTCGACTGTTCCGTGATACAAAAAATCATTCGGCTCGTACTCTTTTAAATTTAATTCAACATCTATCGAATGACCTTGATTGGCTCTTATTTTTGTTAAATCCTCATTGAACGTAAATCGCTTTTTGTCATTGGTTTCTACAACTTCCTCTAATAGTTCAAAATCAAATTCTTTTCCAAATTGATGGCATTTTTCAATTAATTCATCAACATCTGCCCAGCCGTTTTTGTCTAATTTTAATCCGATAGTTTCAGGCGAATGTCTAAGCACTAGACTCAAAAATTTGCTGACGCTTTTTGCTATTTTTTCATTCATCTTTTTCTATTTAAGTCTTAATTTTTTATTCAATTTTTCATCTTCAAAAAGAAAAGGTTTTTCAGCTGGAATCAGCAGATTGTCCAATTCTTTATTCTGAACAAATTTATATTGCTCTTTTACAAAATTTGAAATATCCTCAATTAATAAAATATCTTCTTTGGAATAAGATCTTGTAAATTCGTCTCGCAAACCAATCTGAATTGCTCTTCTTTCTAATTTTTCTCCGTACGGGCTATGATCCGGATCCCATTGTAATCGTACTGAAGAGGATTTTACTTGTGACTGCCATTCTTCATAACTCACTTCAAATTCTATTGCATAAGAAGAATAAACAGCATTTTGAAGATATTTTTCGAATGCTTCTCTTTTTAGATGGATTGCCAAAACGACTTCCTGCCCTTCTTTTGTACCCCAGCCGTTTCGATACATAATCCATAAAAAATTGGGCTTAATCCAAGTCATTCGGTCAAGACTGAAAGCACCTCCAAAAAACTGATTTTTTACGGCAAATTCGCCTATTTCTTTTCGGTATGACTGATATACTATTATTTTTTCATCGTCGTACTGAGCCATTATATGATAACCAGATTTCGGCCACTCTTTTAATTGCTCGCTATATTTTTTTAATTCTATTTTCATTTTATTACAACACAATAACGTGATTGCATTTTGTTCTTTAATTAATTTTTGGTGGCTTAAAAATCATAAACCACGACTTTTATATCTTGATTAGATAACATTTTAAGAATAATTGGTTCTATCATTTCCCATTTTCCGCCAGCTAAACCACATCCAATTCTTGGCATATGAACTGATGCATTGTTTGTTTTTGCAAAATCAGAGACTGCTTTTAATCCTTCTTCAATAGCATGATATCGAATTGGAGCTTCGCCGTTTTCATCTTTATTGATTTTATGCTGTCCTAATTAAATTAGTTATCCATAAATTTTCTTCAACCTGAACAAACTGTACTTTTCCTAATTCAAAATCATTTTTAGATTTGAACCATTCACGATATTGCTTTTCTGGTTCTTTCCATCTTTTCGAAATAGCCATAACAAATCCTTTACCCCATCCGCCAATATCATTACAAACGTGAACAATTATCTTATTATCTATTCCTTCTGGAGATGTTGCATCGCCTTTTATATATTGAATATCTTTCATCTTTTATTAATTTTATTTCAATTCATCCCTAACTTCCATCAAAGCAAAACCCAAAAGATTTAATCCTCTCCATTTTTCTGGATTATTAATGTTTTTATGATCTGTTGCCATACCAATTCCCCAAATGGAATCTACCGGACTGGCTTCGACCAAAATTCTTTCTTTGGTATTGATTAGGAATTCTTTTAAATCTGGATTTTGATTGAACTTATTGAAATTGCCCTGTTTTACTATTTCAAATCTGTTCTTTAGCCAAAGGGAATCTACATAATTCCTTACTTCTCTTCCTAATTTTTTGGCTTCCGCCGGAGAATTTGCCTGAATTATTTTTTCTAAAACTTCTTGATCATTAAACAGTTCTGCTTTCTTAGCCATCATCCAATGCTCTGCAGTTTTATAAGTTATGCCTTCTACCACAAATGGACTAATCCACCATTGACTAAAACAGGTTTTCGTAATGGTTCCATCTTTTGACGGCTGATGTCCCCAAAAGAAAACATATTTATTTTCACTATTTTGAGCCACCAATTTTTCCAAACTGTATTTCATATCAATTGACTTAATCCTATGACTTCAACACTTTCTCCTTCAAAATCTTTGAATGAATTGGTAGTAAATATTTTTTCGAAACAATCCAAAACTTCTAATCCTTTATTGAAAATTCCGTGGCTTACAGCCAAATACAGCTTACCGGCATTCTTGTTTTTCAGCTCTTCGGCTAGTCCAACAAATGTTCCGCCTCCATCACAAATATCATCTACAATCAAACAGTCTGCGCCCTGCAAATCGTCATTATACACTTTAAAGCCTGACAATCTTCCTGTTTTTACATCACGGCTTTTACTGCATTCTACCACTTCAACTCCGCCAAGGAATTCTGAAACTTTGTAAATCTTCTTTAAAGCACCACCGTCGGGAGAAATTAATTTAACGCCGTTACCTGTTGCTTTTACAACTGCTTCAATAAAAGTATGATTCGGAATCACTTCACAATTGTTTACCAATGCCGGAGTAACTTCTGAATGCGCATCAAAAACAAACACTTTATCGAATTGCATTCCGTTGATAATATCAGCATACACTTTTACAGATAATGGCTCTCCTTTTATCATAACCCTGTCCTGTCTTGCGGCAGGAAAATAAGGAATAAAAAGTTCCGTGTCTTTCACACCCATCCTGCGCAACGCGTCAACGGCAATGCACAATAATCCCAAATCATTGAATGAATTTAGTCTGTGGGTAATAGTGACTTTTTGCGTCACGTCAAAATTTGGTTCTATTTTGATGTGAGGTTCACCACCTGAAAAAGTAAAATTCTGAAAACTGATTACTGACTCCGTAGTAAATGGTTTGAAATTTGAATCTAAATTGAGTATCATAATTTTTTTATTTTGCGTTAATTATACGCAAATATAAATATTAAATTTAAACTTACAAATTGTTTTGTGTAAAAATTACGCAAAATATATTTTTAATCCTTAAAATATTCCTTTGCAAGCTTCTGAGCAATCAGTTTTCGCTTTTCTTTTATAGCATCATCTTCGGTTTCAAATGCTTTAACCATCCGCTGTCCCTTGGTTCCTATTCGGCCATATTGAACAATTACATTATTATTTTCCGTAGCTATTTCCCAAAACTTATTACTGCCATTCGAAGTGTTGATGTATCTTTCAAAATCAGTATTTACACCTGATTCGGGCTGAATTTCTTCTTCGGCATCAACAATATCTTCTGTTTCGGCAGAGCTTTGCTCAAATTCAACTTCATCAAAAAATAATTCACTATTAAGCGAAGCTCCAATCATTTTCAAAACTCTTGGCCTATTTTCTATCCAATCTTTCGAATAAACTTGACAGATAGTCCAGCCATTTGCCTTCAAAATTTCAGGCCTCAAAAGATATTGTTCCAAAATATCATTGTTCGAATAATGTAATTCATCATCAACCATAATTCCCAGAACAAATTCTTCGTCATCAGCCGATTTTTTGATACCCAAATGACATTTAAATTTACTCTGACCTATATTTCTCGTTACGAAATAGCCCATTTTTTCAATTTCGTCCAGTAACTGATCTGCTATTTGGCTTGAAACTTGAATACTGTTTTTACTGTTGATTGAATTCAGAACATTATTCGCCGATTCCAATTGCCCCAAACTAACCAATTCAGCGTACTGAAGGTATTTTCTAAAATAATTGGCTCCCTCGTTGTATTCATTTTTAATGTCAAAATATTTTATGGAACTCACGACACACATACTTTTCTTGGCCCTAGAAAAAATAACGTTCAATCGTTTTTCTCCTCCCCGTTTGTTAATCGGACCAAAATTCATCAGCATTTTTCCCCGCGGATTGTAGCCATAGCAGGTACTCATAATGATAATGTCCCGTTCATCTCCCTGAACATTTTCAAGATTTTTCACAAAAAGTCCAACAAATTGATTGTTTTCAATACGTTTGTATTCTTCTTCAATCAAGTTTTCAAAAACCTTGTCTCCAATACAAATTGCTTCGATAGCAGTTTCGATTTCATTTTGCTGTTCCATCGAAAAAGCCACAATTCCAATGCTTTGCTCCTTGTTTTGCATCAGAAGTTCCCGAACCATATTGGCAATATATTGTGCTTCTTTTACATTCGACCTCGCATTATATACTCCATTTTCGATATAATGGTATGAAATTGGTTTCGAAAACAATTGTTCCAAATTGTCCTTAGCCTCAATTACATCAGCAACAATTATAGGTTTAGCTGACTTTCCATGATCTTTCAAATCAGGAATCGTCAATAATTTACTGTCATAAAAAGAAGCATTCGAGAAACCAATTAAGGCTTCGTGTTTGCTTCGATAATGCCAGCCCAGCATAATCGACGGGAATTTTCGTGCGCCCTGCGTCAGGAAACTATCAGCATCAAGTGAAAATGAATCGTTATCCTCTTCCGTTGCGTCTGCCCATAAATCATCCTGATTGCCTGAAGAACTTCCAAAGAAATTACTCGGAGGCATCTGCATTTCGTCCCCAACAATTATTGTTTGCTTGGCTCTGTAAATAGGCACAAGTCCTTCCTCAAGCGTAATTTGGCTCGCTTCGTCAAAAATCACGACATCAAAATAGTTTTCATCAACCGGTAATGTATCCGAAACACTCAAAGGACTCATCAGCCAGACGGGTTTTATTTCTCGGACAATCTGCCCCGAATCTGAAGATGCCAATTCGCGGATAGATTTAAATCGGATGCTTTTACTAAATTCATTTTCAAGAATTTTTCGCCCTTCTGTTATCGATTTTTTTCTTTCTTTTTGTCCCAAAGTCATTCCAGAAACTGACATTTCAGAAGTTAAAATCAGCTCTTTTAAATTACTGATTTGCTTTGCAATGATATATTTACCATTCAGTTCCAATAAATCAACATGCATTTTTTTGATTTTCTGAATCGATGCGTGCAGCAAATCCATGTTGTACCGCTTGTGCGTATAATGAATCGCATAATATTTCTCTAATGATCTTTCAGCCAAAGTAATTTTCAAATGATCGAGCGGGATTTTCTTTCCTTTTAATAATTGAATTATGGAAGGATTTATATCCTGAATTTCCTCAAAAAAAGAAGCATACAAATCAAAATAGGCTTTCTTTTTATTAATTTCTATAATTTCATTTTCAATAGCTGACAAACTTAAATTCTCATAATTTTCGATACTGTCGCATAAAGAAGAATTTACTTTTAGAAACAAATTTTTGATTACAGCAACTTCTTTTCGTTCTGACTCATTAAGGTTTTTTACAAAATCTAAAATTGTAGAATCCAGTTCTTTTCTTAACGTTTCGGTATGGTATTTTAATTCGAATAAATCACCAAGACTATACTTGCTTTCGAAGTCACTTTTTAGGGAATTAAATTTTTCCTCCAGTTCAAATTGGGTGCTATAATTTTCTAAAACGGCAGATAAACTAGGCTTCACTGCATGTTTATTGATGTCATAAACGGCAAGAATTTCTTTTCTTGTTTTTTTATAATCAGAATTTATAAAATTAAAAAAGCTGTTTTCATTTTTTCTGATGATTTCCAAAGCAGTTTTGGCCTCGGTTTCAGATACCGTTTTTATCCAATGCGGATATTGCTGAGCTAGCTTCTCTATTTCATTTCTTAACTTCAATAAAGTCTGAACATCATTTTCAAGCGATCTGAACAGCGTACTGTTCGGTTCCAATAATTCAGAAACATTAGCATCAAAATATATAAAACAGGACATTGCTTTTCGGAGAAATTTATGAATCTCAAAAAAAGTATCAATGTTTGTTGGAATCGAAACAAAATCCAATTGTTCTGAAATATTTTCTACTATTTCCTGACTGTTTTCCAAATCCTTTTTTAAATCGGATACATGCTGAAATTTACGAAACACATCCATCTTTAAAAAACGGAAAGGATGCACTGAAAAAAACTCAGATTGGTTCGTTTCCTGATTGATGGCGTATAATTTTTCTAGTGACTCATACTTCTTTTCCCAATCCTGCAAACCTGCATTATCGTCCAAAATATTCAGATTCTCCAATAAAGCTTTATGGGAATTAGAAATCAGGACATCAAAAACCGATTGGATCGTAAGCTCATTTTCAGAATCAATTCTTGCATTCATAAAATCATGAAAGCCTGAAATTTTATTGATTTCTTCGTCAATTTTCTGAACTAAAGTATTTCGGTTATTTTCTATGGACTGAAAACTATTTTTCGAGGCTGTAAACTCGTAAAAAGTCTTTTTCAAATCAAAAATAAACTCCTTTTTATCGGCTTGTGAATCGTGAATCAAACTGCATAAATCGTCAAGTCCCTGATTTTTTAGACGATAAAAAACTACATCCAGGGCCGCACGTTTCTCGCAGACAAAGAGTACTTTTTTGCCATTGGCAACATAATTGGCGATCAAATTGGCAATGGTCTGCGATTTCCCTGTTCCAGGAGGCCCTTGAATAATATAGCTTTCGCCCGTTTCCGAATATTTTACCGCATTGTTTTGTGTGGGATCGCTCGCAACAACGTTAAACGTTTTTGTAAAACTGTTGCTTGATTCCAATTCGTTCTTAAAATCTTTTTGTGCCAATGAATTGAACAGGCTTTTGAAAACATTGCTTTCGACATCATTTTCAATAACCTGATTGTAATCACGGACCAATGACATTTTTTTATAATTAAAATTTCCCAGGATCAAATTACATGTGTCGAATTCCCAGCGAAAAGGATTTGTTTCTCCATTGTCGAGCTGATAAAATTCTCTCTCAATGGTTTTATTTTGATTAAAAAACTGCGGATTGCTTTTGATATCACTGTTTATCAAATATTCCAAAGACGAGGCCTGTGTAAAAACATAATTTCTGAACAGCTCCAAACCATACGGCTGAAAATTTTCCTGCTGATAAGAATAACTCAGACTTCGCTGATCCTGAATTGCCTCTCTTTTTTTGGAACGTTTATTAAACTGCGTCAGAATCTGTCTGGCCTGCGAATGAATCAGTTTAATTTTGGGTTTGTCGATATAATCAAGAACAATTCCCGAATTATTGTCCTCTACCTGCAGTCGCAGTAATTCATAAACTTCCTCTATTTTGGTTTCAGAAAGCTGTATTCGTTCCGGCAGACGAATGTCATATAACTCTTTTAGCATGTTAGCCAAAACAGGATTCACTTCTACTTCCGAATCTAAAAATTCCAATGAATATTGGTCTTTCACACCTTTTTTCTTGGTCAGGATAACCGAAACCAAAAGCAAAGGCGAAACTATTTTTTCGGAACTGTTTTCTTTAATATTGAACCAATTTAAATTACATATCGCCAGCTTTAATTGACTAAAACCATATTCATTTATATCCTTATTTGCCTCCAGACGAATTTTATCCAACGTGGAAATAATGTATGGATTATCACCAATTTCCAAATACTTATTGAGCGAAATCGTGCTTGTTTTACTTATTTTTTTAGAAATTTCCGAATTCCAGTAAAAAATAGAATTAGGGTCTATATTCTGATAATTCAGCACTTGCGGAACCGACGAAACCGTAAGATTAAGGAATTTTAAATTCGGCTGAAAATACAATAATCTATTGCGTTTGCTATTGTCAAAAAGTCTATTGCGGAGTTTCTCGTGAATAAATTGGTTTTTGTTTTGCGTTTTAGCATCAACTAAATTCGACAAATCATATTCGGTTTCAGGATTATAATCCCTGTAATTTTTGAGTTTTTCGGTAATTTCGTTTACATCTTTCCAGCGTTTTTCCCTGTTTAGTTCGGTCATTCCCAAAATAATATTGGCAATGGCGGGATTAATTTTGCTGTTCAAAAAGTACATTTTCTTTCTGTAGTCAACAAACTTTTTGACATTTTCAATATCCGTAAAATCAAACCGCAGTGTGATACTCGCCAAAATCATTCCCAAAATAAAAATATCCGTCAGCGGGTCATGATGTCCAAATTCAAGCTCAAAACAACCGTAATCTTTTACGTAAATTGCTTTTTTTACATTTTCTGAATCATCGTCAGCAACACTTTTGTCATCATATTTACTGCTTATTTCTTCGCCAATTTCGACCTCATTATAAAGCTCTCCCGTAATTTCGAATGCACTGCTTTTGCTTTTAAACAATTTCGAAACAGGAGCCGAATTGTTTTTTATTTCAAATGATTTATCATCGATATTAAGATGCTCATCGTCAATATAAATCGTAGAAATATCGTGAAGGGAAGCTGCTTTCCCCTGATTATGAATGGTGGCAACCGTTTTTAACAGCGGTAGCATTATGGCAATAATATCGTCGTTGGCAAAAGTTCCTTTCTGAAAATTTTCGGTAATAAATTGATAAAAAGCCGATTCCTTTATTGGTGTAATCATCTTAGTAGGTATTTTCTTTTTCTGATTCCAAAATGCTGTTCAAAGTAGTGGTGCAGTTTTGACAGAATGATTTATATGTTTTTTCAGTAAGGTTCAGTTCTTTTTTCAAAACCGTTTTCATATTGTCCTCCAAACCCAATTGCTCCGAAATATCCAGAATATGTCCAATAAAACCATCTTTTAAATCGGCATCGCAAAGTGCAAAATCAAGCATCACATAGGCGTAATAATCTTTTAGATTTTTCCTGCTGTTTTCTATTTTCAATTTGAAATTATCATCAATAAATGCTTTGCTGTTTCGCTCAGCGTTAGAAAAATACTGTTTGTAAAGTGTGTTGCAATATTCAGATTGTGTCCATTTTGGTTTCAGGATAATAGAGAGTAATTCTTTTGTAATATCATAAACCAATGATTTAGTAAACAAGTTTAATTGATGAAGATCTGTTTTTCCCGAAATAATTTTTTCAACTCTAGTGTAAAAATTAGCATTATCCTTTTCAAAAATTTCCAAAGATTTGGCGCGAATAAAATTTTCCGGATGCGTTTCTCCGTCAGAACCTTTATCAATTCTGTCTAAAATTTCATCGGCTTGCTTTAGATAGCTTTCCGCTGAAACTTTTTCCAAACCAGCATTTAGTTTGATCAAAGTACCAATTGTGGTTTCCAAACTTCCGCTTACTTTTAAAGCTCCCAAATCGCAGAATAATTCGGTGTATAATTGATACAATCTTGCCGTTTCATAATAAAACAATTCGCTCCTTTGGTCACTCGCAATGGTATTGATGATTCTGTTTGTAATTTCGAAATCACCATTTTCCAAATTAAACAATAAAATGTGCGACAGTTCGTGAGCAAACAAAACCAGCAGTTCATTGTCATTCAGCAATTTTAAAATCGTTCCCGAAAGTATGATGTGCGCTTCTTTTTCGAAAAAAACTACTCCAGCATTATTGGCTTCAATCGTTTGTGACTGATAAATCGTAATCGGGATAAGAATTCCGAGTTTATCCTTTGCCCTGCTTAAAATTTCATACACTTTCGGTTCCGATTCGGAATCTATTCGATAAGCATTTTTTAATAGATCGGTTTTATAGGCTTCCTGCTGTTCTACTTTTACTTTTTCTTCAGAAAACCAAGACCAGGTTTTGCCTTGTTTCTTGAAATGATTTCTTAAATCGGTATGAAATGGGAATGGTTTTATCATTATATGTTATTTAGGCAAATTTTATCTCGAAGTGAAAACCCTCGCTCAATAAAGCATTGTATTTCTGTTTGTTGAATTTGAATAATTTTGCAGGTCTACCACTTTTAACTGGAGAAAATCGATCTGTTTCCTCAATAATTTCGAAGCTTAATATTTTCTTTCTAAAGTTTCTTCGATCTATTTCTTTTTCCAAAATGATGCAGTATAAATTTTCGAGTTCAGAGAACAAGAACTCTTTTGGCAGTAAATCAAATCCAATGGGTTCGTAAGTAAGTTTGGCTTTTAGGCGTTTAATTGCCTTGCCCAAAATAATTGTATGGTCAAAAGCCAAGGGAGGAATCTCATCAATTTTAAACCATTGTGCCTTTTCGGCATCCGTATCGGCTATAACTTTTAATTTTTCAGCATCCACCAACGCAAAATAAGCCACCGAAATAACCCGATTTCGAGGATCACGAAATACATCGTCACCAAAAGTAAAAAGCTGTTCAAAATAATTAACCGTAATGTTGGTTTCTTCTTTCAATTCCCTTTTTACAGCGTCCTGCAAAGATTCATCGTTTTTGACCAAACCGCCAGGCAACGCCCAATAGGATTTTTCGGTTCCAAATTTTTGCTGAATTAACAATACGTACAGTTGGTTGTTTTGGTAGCCAAAAACTATAGCATCAACAGCAACCCTGATATTCTGATTTTCACTCATATTTATAAATGCGTATGATTTACACAAATATAAAAATAGTTTTACAAATTGAACTTTATTTCGGAAATTCTTAAAGAAAATCTAATTGAATGAAACACAATTTTTATAGTTCGCTTTTTAGAATTTAAAACCAAATCAACTCCCCAAAACCGCTTTCAATTCATTTTCTATATCCTCAAAAACAGCAGTCAAATTACTGTTTTTACCCGACAACAAAAACACAGCTGTACTTGGCATTTCATCGCTATTCCATATCAACTGCAACTTCTTTTCTTCGATCAAATTTTTAGCATTGATATCCCAAGTAACGGCTACTCCGGTATTTTCACTAAGGATTTCAAGCATCTCATATTCGGATGGAATGATATAATTGGCAACCATTGATGGCCTTTTTTTAGCGAAAACATGTAGCCAAAACAATTTTATATGCGGAATTCCCGCATCATGGCTGTACCATTTTTGCTCGTTCAGCCAGTTTTCAATAGCCGCATAATCTTGATTTTTCTTTTTTGATTCAAAACCAGAAAAATCAAGATTGGCTGAACCGACAATCACTTGCTTAATTTCCCCCACTTTTTTCTGAATCGTATCAAAGGTGTCAAATTGTTTGGTCATTATAGCAAAATCTAATTTTTTAGTATTTACCAAATCAAATAACGCATCGTTGATATGAAAACTAAAATCGATAAAATCAAATTTTGAGACCAATGCACTCCCGATACTGCTCATCAAATGTCTTGAAATTCCAACCGAAATTAACCTATTGGAATTAAACGCTTTAGCCCTAAAACCATTCTCTACATTTTCCAAACGGTCCAATGCATCGATAATTAAATTATTGAGTAACTTAGCGTATTCCGTTGGTTCAACCCCTTTGGACTTTCGATTAAAAAGCTTGTAGCCTACATGTGCCTCCAACATAACTATCTGCTGACTTACAGCGGGCTGGCTGATAAATAATTCTTTGGCTGCCAAAGAAAAGTTTCCGTTTTTATACACTGATTTAAATGTTCGATACCATTCTAGATTAACCATGATATAAATAAATTTATCACAAACATAATTTAAATTATTTTTACTGATACCATATTCGCCATAAATTTGCTCATCGATAATTATTAAACACATCAAATTATGAAAAAAATAAGTCTATTAACAATCGTATTATTAATTGCAGGTTCCTTTATGGCAACGGCGCAAAAGCAAAATAACAAAAAGATGAAAAAAGTATTATTCGTAGTTACCAGCCACGATCAATTGGGTAACACAGGAGAGAAAACAGGATTTTGGACCGAAGAATTGGCTGCGCCATATTATGCATTATTGGACAAAGGCGTGATTATTGACATCGCAACTCCAAAGGGAGGACAGCCTCCGATTGACCCAAAAAGTGCTGATCCTTCATCAGCAACAGAAGACACCAAACGATTCGATGCCGATAAAGTTTTATTGGAAAAACTAAAAAACACAAAAAAATTATCCGACGTAAATCAAGCTGATTACGATGCTGTATTTTATCCTGGAGGCCATGGACCGCTTTGGGATTTAGTCGAAGACAAAAAATCTATCGCTTTGATTGAATCTTTTTACACACACAAAAAACCAGTTGCATTTGTATGTCATGCACCTGCCGTTCTAAAAAATGTAAAAGTAAATGGAGAATTTTTAGTAAAAGGAAAAAAAGTTACAGGATTCGCCAACACTGAAGAAGAAGCTGTTGGATTGTCCAAAATTGTTCCTTTCTTGCTAGAGGACGAGTTACAAAAAAATGGCGCAATATATTCCAAAGGAGCTGATTGGGGAGTATATGCAGTAGAAGACGGCTTGCTGATTACAGGACAAAATCCTGCTTCATCCAAACTGGTAGCTGCTAAATTATTAGCACAATTAAATTCTAAAAAATAGTTTCTGAGTCTCTGAGATTCTAAGTTACTAAGATTTAAAAAACTTAGAATCTTAGTAACTTAGTTGCTTAGTAACTTCTTTATTAAAAACATACATCATGCTAAACTTCGAATTATACAATCCTACCAAATTGGTTTTTGGTAAGGGACAAATAGAAAAATTAAACACACTGATTCCGGCCAATGCAAAAATTCTTCTTGCTTACGGAGGAGGTAGTATTTTTACAAATGGTGTTCACGAACAGGTGCGCAAAAGTCTGGAAGGTTACGATATTGTGGAATTTGGCGGAATCGAAGCCAATCCGCATTTTGAGACTTTGATGAAAGCCGTTGCTATTATCAGAGAGCAAAATATTGATTTTATTTTGGCCGTTGGCGGCGGGAGCGTGATTGACGGCGTGAAATTTATCTCGGCTGCCGTTCCTTTTGAAGGAGATCCAATTGATATTCTTAAAAAAAGAATTCTTTTTAAAGAAGGAGCAAATGTCGTTCCATTTGGAACAGTTTTGACTTTGCCGGCAACGGGAAGCGAAATGAACTCGGGCTCGGTGGTAACTATTGCAGCGACTCATGAAAAATTGGATTTTGGCGGTTCTGCTTTATTTCCAAAATTTTCTATCTGTGATCCTACCGTAATTGAATCACTGCCAAAAAAACAATTACAAAACGGAGTTGTAGATGCCTACACTCACGTACTGGAGCAATACCTGACGTATGTACATGAGGGATTTTTACAAGACCGAATTGCTGAAAGTATTTTACAGACTTTAATCCAAATTGGTCCAGATGTAGCAGAAAACCCAACAGATTATGCTTTGGCTTCCAATTTTATGTGGAGCTGTACTATGGCTTTAAACGGATTAATTCAAAAAGGAGTTCCAACCGATTGGGCTACACACATGATTGGACATGAATTAACTGCTCTTTACGGAATTGACCATGCCAGAACACTAGCAATTATAGGTCCTAACCTCTATAAAGTAATGTTTGAAACCAAAAAAGGGAAATTGGCTCAATACGGAAAACGCGTGTTTCAGTTAACAGGAACCGAAGATGAAATTGCTGAACAGGCCATTCAGAAAACGATAGCATTTTTCCAAACTATGGGAATGAAAACCCTGCTTTCTGAAAATGCTGAAAACATTGAAAAAACTGCCGATTTTATTGTTGATCGTTTTGAAAAAAGAGGCTGGAAAGCTTTAGGAGAAAAACAAAATATTACTTTAGAAAAAGTGAAAGAGATTGTATTAGCAAGCTACTAATCAAAACATTACATATATTCATAAAAAAAGGCGCTCATTTAACCACAATGGACGCCTTTTTAAAATACTAAAACAAAACTAACTAACTCAAAATTCATATTCTTACTTAAACATTTTATTTATAATCACTTACAACGTAAGTGCTGTGTAAATATTGCATGAAATCAAAAAAAATATAAATAATTTAATTTTTTGACAAAAGACATTAAAAACCCCTGTAAAATAGACACCTAACAAAAAAATTAATTTGTGTAATTGGTATATTTTTAAGTACTTTTGGTGAAATTTTATAAAATAATGGACGATAATTTAAAATTTGCAGTGATAGGCGGCGGAAGCTGGGCAACTGCTATAGCTAAAATGTTGTGCGTTAATCTTCCCGAGATTTCATGGTATATGCGAAATGAAGCAGCCATCGAACACATTAAAGCCTACAAACACAATCCTAATTATTTAAGCTCTGTAGAGTTTGATAATAAAAAACTCAAACTTACGAACGATATTAATGAAGCTGTTGCTTATGCAGATTACATTATATTTGCAATTCCTTCGGCATTTTTAAATGCTGAATTAGAAAAACTAACAGTTTCTTTAAAAGATAAAATCATTTTTTCTGCTATAAAAGGAATCGTTCCCGAAACCAGTTTAATTGTTGGGGAACATTTTCACTATAAATATGATATTCCATATTACAATATCGGAGTAATTACAGGCCCTTGCCACGCTGAAGAAGTGGCATTGGAAAGACTTTCGTATTTAACCATTGCCTGCGGCGATCCTGAAAAAGCTTCAATAGTTGCCAAAAATTTATCCGGAAATTATATCAAAGCAAAAATATCAGATGATATTATAGGTACTGAATATGCCGCAATGCTGAAAAACATTTATTCTATTGCAGCAGGGATTGCACACGGATTGGGTTATGGCGATAATTTCCAGTCAGTGATTATGAGCAATGCCATTCGGGAGATGAAAAAATTCATCAAAAAAGTGCACAAAATGAAACGTAACATTAATGATTCTGCCTATTTGGGAGATTTATTGGTGACTGGGTATTCTGTTTTTTCCAGAAACCGAATGTTCGGAAACATGATTGGAAAAGGTTATACCGTAAAATCGGCGCAAATGGAAATGAGCATGGTTGCCGAAGGATATTATGCCGTAAAAAGTGCCTATAAACTCAACCAGGGTTACGGTGCGAGCACACCAATTATTGATGCTGTTTATACAATTTTGTACGAAGGAAAAGAAGCCAAAGCTGTGTTTAAAAAACTAACTGAGGAGCTTGATTAGAGTGCAGATTTCAGATAAAATAAAATCATAAAAAAAGGCATTTTCTTAAATTAGAAAATGCCTTTTTTATTCATATTTAAAAACCTGTTAGGTCTGATAATAAACTTTTATTTCACTATCACTCCGTCAACAAACAAGAGCGGTACTTCTTCCACATCAGTTTCATTGATGCTGTTGGCTTTGAAAATAAATTTTTTGTCGTATAAAGTATTTCCAATGAAGTAGGTTACCATAAATTCATTGTTAAGTGCCAATACGCTTTTTTCGACCATTTCGATTTTCACCACCGAAACCGCCGGAACTTCCATAAATGCATGACGTAAAAGAGATGTTTTCTTCATTTCACCATCAATAGTTCCAAAGGCTTTGGAAACAACCATAACGCTGTCAAGCTGAAAGTCGCTGTCATTTATTAAGTAAGCATACCATACTTTTTCCATAAAATCGTCGCTCCATTCCTGAACGGCGGCTAGGAATACGTTTTCTACTTCTGGGATGGTAATGTCTGATTTCATTTTGAGATGATAGATGATAGACTGAAAGATAATAGATGGATAACGTTCTTTCATCTATCCGTCTATTATCTATTTTCTTTTTATATACTTGCTTTGAACTGCTCTAAGAAACGCACGTCGTTTTCATAAAACATGCGGATATCGCCAATTTGATACAACAGCATCGCGATACGCTCAATTCCCATTCCAAAAGCAAATCCGTTGTATTCGGCTGGATTGATACCGCAATTGGTAAGAACGTTAGGATCTACCATTCCGCAGCCCATAATTTCCAGCCAGCCAGTTCCTTTTGTGATACGGTAATCAGTTTCTGTTTTAAGTCCCCAATAAATATCTACCTCGGCACTTGGCTCAGTAAATGGAAAATAGGATGGTCTCAAACGGATTTTCGATTTACCGAACATTTCTTTTGTGAAATACAAAAGTGTCTGTTTCAAGTCGGCAAAAGAAACGTCTTTGTCTATATACAAACCTTCCACTTGGTGAAAAATACAGTGTGAACGTGAAGAAACTGCCTCATTTCGAAAAACTCTACCTGGAGAAATAGTTCTAATTGGCGGTTTATTGTTTTCCATATAACGCACCTGCACCGATGATGTGTGCGTACGCAGCAAAATATCAGGATTGGTCTGTATGAAAAAAGTATCCTGCATATCACGCGCCGGATGGTATTCCGGAAGGTTCAATGCGGTGAAATTGTGCCAGTCATCTTCGATTTCCGGACCTTCGGAAACATTGAATCCAATGTTTGAAAAAACATCGATAATTTGGTTTTTTACCAATGAAATAGGATGACGGGAACCAATTATTGAAGGCTCGGCCGTGCGGGTCAAATCACCATAAAATCCTTTAATTTCTTCCTTGCCTGCTAAGACTTCCTGAATTGTTTTTACCTTGTCTTCGGCAGAAGTTTTAAGTAAATTAATTACCTGTCCGAATTCCTTTTTTTGGTCGTTTGGTACGTTTTTAAATTCAGCAAAAAGATCTTTCAGCAAACCTTTGGTTCCCAAAAATTTTATTCTAAATGCCTCTAGTTCTGCTGGATTTTGAGTAGAGAAAGCCTGAGCTTCACCAATATATTCTTTTATCTTGTCTATCATTGTCATTCCGTAATTGAGAGTGCGAATTTAAGGAAAAGTTAGAAGTTAGAAGTTAGAAATTAGAAGTTTTTCTAATCATCTGTTCCAAAATCTTAAATCGTTAATCGATAAGTTCCTTTTCCAAAAAATAATTGACGATTGCTTCTTTCATCAAAACAGATTGTTCCCCAGCCTTTAGAGCGGGTAATTGTTCTTTTACGATATAATGTGGCCAGCCGTCTTCGTCAAAATAATCAAATTCGTAGAATCCATAAGGCTCCAGTAATCGGCATATGGCAATATGCATCAGATTGAGTTTCTCGTCTTTTTTGAATTCACGATGTAGCTTTCCTAATTCCTGTACTCCTATTAAATAAATTATGGCATCCAAATCCAAATCTTCACCTTGTGAAAACCGATTGGAAAGTATATCGACAAGCCGTTCCCAGCGTTCTTTTAGTTGTGTATCTCTTGACATTTTTTAGAAAATAGAAAATAGAATAAAGACCTTATTCTTGGATTTTTAAAAATTAGATTTCTGCAAAGATAGCAACTGTATCCTGACTTCTCTATTTTCTATTCTCTATTTTCTATTCTCCCCTCCTCATTCACACCAATTCTTTTATCTTTGTGGCTTTAATTTTTAAAATAAAAAAATGAGTTTTTTTGATATTATTGTAGGCGGACTCTTGTGCTATTCGCTGTATAAAGGAATCCGAAACGGACTATTTGTAGAAATGGCTTCGTTCTTTTCGCTTATTCTTGGCATTTACATTGCCATCAAATTTTCGGATATATTGAGGAATATCCTATCAGGCTGGCTGCATTGGAATCCTTACACTATTCAAATCTTTGCTTTTATTCTGACTTTTATTATTGTGGTTGCCGGTATTTATCTGATTGGCAAATTCCTTACTAATATTGCTGATTTCGCTTTTTTGGGCTGGATAAACAGTGTTGGCGGCGGTTTTTTCAGAGTGCTGAAAACCATTTTAATCATGAGTATATTTTTTACTGTTTTCGAAAAAATAAATTACCATAATTTTTTAGCCAAAAAAGAAACTTTGGACAAATCAATTTTCTTTAACCCTGTTCAAAAAATTGCTGGATTTGTTTTCCCTTCTATCGAGAAATGGTACGATAAGGCGAGGAAGTAAGATGACAGTTTACAGCCGGAAGATTTTATACCAAACACAAATGTAAAATAATTTGTTACTTTTATCCTCACCTCAGCACTCTTGGAATGAGAGGGGCAAAGATTGGATTATTTTATATTTTCTTTGATCAATCTTGAAAATAATTTTAAAAACATCTTATGACTAAAATTACCTTCTCGCTTATAGTTTTTTTATTATCTTTTACGATATGTTTTTCTCAAACCAAATTACAACGCTCCAAGATGCAATTGAACAATGGGGCAACAGGGAATTCCACTACAGCTTCCAGTTCAAAAAAATCATCGTCTTACAATAACACTAATGATGATGGTCTGGGGTTTATTGGAGATATAGTGGTAGGCATCGCTTATTACACCGTTGGTTTTGTCATGATAGGAAACTATCGTGGAGAATCTCATTTAAGTAATGAGGTTTCACCTTATCCCTTTTTTAGAGCAAATACCGGTAATTACTATAATCCAGACACAGTACACGTGAATAAAAACTTGGTGCTGCTGGATGTCGAAGATTGTCTAATGATAGAAAACAATAGTATTTATGCTAATCATTTTCGAGCCAAATTATATCCTTCAGCCTATTTTAATATTACAGCAGATTATCATCAATTTCTAGAAGTAGAACCCAATACAAAAAACACAACTAGTCTTTCGGTATTTAATGCTAGTTTTTGGTACGATAGAATCCGAACCAAAAACTTTAATCTGGGTTGGGGAATTGGAGTAAATTATATTTCTAATAACATTAATAAAGCTTGAATTACTTTTGGATTAAACACAGATATCTTTTTTGCCAGAAACATTAATTTATACAGCGGTGCAAAATGGAGTTCTGTAAATTCACAATCTTTAAACAACTTAGAATTGGGGCTGAAATATCATAAAGAAAAATATTTCTTTTCTTTCGGTTATGAAAACTTAAAAATTGGCACACCAAAATACAATTTTGTCACTTTTGGTGGTGGAATTACATTATAGTTACGACAATAAAGACTGGTTCATTTTAACACATTGGATCGTCTTTTACAATATTGAAGGTGAAATAGAAAGACAATTAAACCTAAAAAAAACAGCCTATAGTTTTATACTACAGGCTGTTTTTTTTTATTAAACTGTCAACACACGTGACTGCAAACTGAAATGAAATCTACCATCTGAGAACTATTACTTTACTTCTTTAATCGATTTAGCTTCAATCCAGCCTTCAGTCCCATCAGTCAACTGAATTTTTTTCCAATTTCCCAGTGTTTCTTCAACATATACTTTGGTGCCTTCATGCAGGACAAATGTAACTGAACTTGATTTTTGCGGTTCACTCCTTAGTTCAGTAGATTCAGCAAAAACAATGGCTGGTTTTTCATTGTCGAAATGGCTTTTTTCAAAAAAAGCTGCAGAAAGACTCATTAAAAGCAACAGTAATATTATAAACATTCCCAGGAAAAAAATCCTTTTCAGCAGTACTGTTTGAGAAAAATAATATCCAATAAAAAAAGACAAAAACAAGAATGCAAAAGAGATCGTTATCCAAGCCCAGGTATCAAAAGGATAAATTCCCGTAAAATCACGAAGCAGTTTAGCGAAACCTACTTTTGGCACCACTTTTATTTCATCTATAATCTGTTTTTGAGCAAATTTTATATTGTTTAAAACATTTTTATCAGACGGATTCAAAACCAAAGCTTTTTCATAATTATAAATTGCCGGTGCTGTCTGGTGCAGTTTATAATAGCAGTTTCCTAAATTAAAATACAGCTCAACTGATTCTTTATTTGCCGCCACAACCGATTCATACTCTTTGGCAGCAAGATCGTATTTCCCTTTATTGTATAAATCGTTCCCCCTTTCAAAGCCAGTTTGAGCAAAGAAAATCTGCGAAACAAATAATAATAAGTAAAAAATATTTTTCATTTTATTTTATTTTTAGTTTCTAAGAAGCTTAGTTTCTTAGAATCTTAAATTCTTAGCCTCTTTATTTAGTAACTTATATTTGTTTTTCTAATTCAGAAATGATAGCTATTGCTTTATCAAAATCGTGCTGTATTGCAGCACTTGATGACGGTGCATATCTTGCAATCTCGCAATTCTCAGTCAGGGAGATAAAATCGCTTACCGCCTGAGGATTTGCTTTTCTGGACAATAATAATTCCTGAATATTATCTTTACTCATTTCAGAGGTTTCGATATGTAATTTCGCTTTCAGGAAATTATGCATTGCTTTTTCCAGAGCAATATAAAAAAGCTCTTTGTTATTAATTTGTTTTTTGGCTTCTGATAAATATTTTTTAGCCAATCTATTGTTCATTTTAATTCTGTTACCAAAAACATCGCTGTCGATTGCCTCTTTTTTCTTTTTGAACAATACAATTATCGGAAGCAGTAAGAATGGCAAAAATAATAAAGCATAGAATTTATTAGATTGGAAAAAAATTGCTTCTTTACTAGATGTAAGCGTTGTTCTTAAATCAATATATCTAAATTGCTCAGCTGGTTCAATTTTATTTTTGCCTGCACTTGCAGTGTTATGTGTTTCTGCCGTTTGCGAAGGCCCGTCCAAAACACTAATCTTTATCTCAGAAGAACTGATTGTTTTGTAAGTACCAGTACCTAAATCGAAATACGAAAAATGCATTGGTTTAATAACATAATCCCCTTTGTATTGTGGCACTATAGTGTAAGAATCGGATATTTGACCATTCATTCCTGATAATGGCGTATTTACTTTTTCAGTGTGAACTGCATCATACATTTCTAATGCATTTGGAACTTCTGGTTTTGGCAAAGTAAATAATTTTAAATTCCCTGTACCAGTAACACTCAAAACAAGATCTAAGCTTTCTCCATTTTTTAAAGTAGTTTTAGAAGGAATGGCTTTGAAATCAAATTTACCTACAGCACCAGTAAAATCAACTGGTTTTCCTGCTTCTGGCAATGCTCTTACATTGATAGTTTTGGCTCCAGCCGATACTCGTTTATTTCCATCGATGACTTCAACTTGGCCAAACATATTTCTGCGATTGGTAGGCAGTTTAACATCGACATCCATTGCCAGAGGTTCAATTGTTAACTTTCCAGATTTTTGCGGATACAGGATTACTTTCTTTAATACAACGTAACGATACTTCTCTCCCTTAAACATTCCTTCTTCGGCAACCAGTTGTTTAATTTCAATGTTTTGGCTCCAAAAATCATTGTATTTGGGTTTGCTAAGTTCTTTCCAATTATCAATCCCAATGTTATAACTGAAATACAATTTATACACTACAGTAATCGGCTGATTGATGTATGGATTTGTATTGGTAATATCAGCAACTAAATAAAGATTATTGTCTGCAGAAATTTGAGAATCATTTGGATCTCTTGGCTGTTCTGTCGCTGCAGTTACATTTATTTTTATTGGCTGCGTTTTGTAAATCTGACCGTTAAATTCGATCACTGCCGGCCTGATTGTCAAAATACCTTTTTGAGCAGGTAACAAATAATATGAGTAACTTTTCTCGAAAGATGTTTTTCCATTGATCCAAGACTGGCTCACCTGCTGGCTTGGTCCGGCAATAATTCTAAAACCTTCGAATGAAGGCTGCACAAAATTATCGCCATCAATATTCATTACAAAATCGATACGAAGCCTCTCGTTGAGCCCCAGCGTCGTTTTGCTTACTCTTGCCTCAAATTGAACCTGAGCCAAAAGTCCTTGAAAACATAATAGGAATAAAATTAAATATCTTTTCATTACTTTTTTAATCGTTTAACTATTTAACGGTTTAATCGTTTAAATGCCCCAATAAACAAATAAACGATTAAACGAATCAACTTAAATTTTACCAGTCTTTCTCTGTTTTTACAGGTGCTCCTTTTACCTTATTAGCATTTACTTTATCCTGAATTTTCTTTTCTTCGTTGTTTACGGCATCCAAAAGATTTTCCATCCGCTGTTTTGGAATCCCGCCAGGTTTTGGTTTTGGCTGCCCTTGGTCATCTTTAGGCTTGCCGTTATCCTTTTTATCTTTATCTCCGTCTTTCTTATCGTCCTTTTTATCCTGATCTTTCTTGTCCTGATCTTTTTTATCGTCCTTCTTATCTTTGTTTTTATCCTTCTCTTTGTCCTTATCTTTATTCTTGTCTTTATCTTTATTTTTATCGTCTTTTGGAGGAGGATTATCTTTTAGCATTTTCTTGGCCAAGGCATAATTATAACGGGTTTCTTCGTCTTCAGGATTGTTTCTCAAAGCATTTTTATACGCTTCAACCGCTTGAGTATAATTTTTCTCTTTCATGAAAACATTCCCTATATTATGGAAAGCTTTGTGTTTTTGCGATCTAGATTTTAGATTTTTCAACGCATTCGTATAAGCATATTTGGATTCAGAAAACTGATTCTGCCTATAAATTGCATTTCCTAAATTATAAGATGCTACCGTTCTGTTTGGAAATTTAGAGTGTGATATCCTATAATTAGCTTCGGCATCAACAAAATTTTTGGCTGCATATTCCTCATTTGCTTCAGGCATAACTTTGTCTTTCTCTTGGGCATTGGCCACAAAAGTCAGAAGCATTAGCAGTACATATATAATTCTATTTTTCATTATCATTAAATGTTCCTTACAAAGTATTGAATAACGATTAACGCATTAATTCGTCCTGATTCTAATACTCTATTTATTTTCGTTAAATAAATTCAATTTGTTTACCCAGCTGGTTTTTCTTTCTAATAAGAAAACATCCATAAATAAAAGCACAAAACTAATTCCTAAAAACCATTGGAACTGCGATTGAAAATCGGCCATTTGTGTCGCTTCAAATTCGGTTTTTTGAATTTTATCCAATCTTGCTTTTATGTAATCCAGTACCTCATGAGTATTGTTTCCATTTACATATCCGCCATCGGTAATTTTTGCAATGGTGGCTAAACTGTTTGGATTTAATTTGGTAATGACCACTTCGCCGTTATTATCTCTTTGATAACTTTCTACGACTCCATTTCTTTTTAATGGAATAGTTCCGCCTTTCTCGGTACCAACACCAATAGTTACAATTTTCATTCCTAATTTTTTAGCTTCTTCAGCTGCAGCTTCAGCTCCTTCTGAATGATCTTCTCCATCAGAAATCATGATTAGCAATTTGCTGGTTTTGCTTTTATCATCAAAATAAGTCCCTGCCAATTTTATTGCCTCATCAAGCGATGTTCCTTGTGAAGAAACCATTCCAGGTCCCATACTCTGCAAGAACATTTTGGCAACACTGTAATCAGTAGTTATAGGCAGTACTGGAAAAGCACTTCCTGCGTAAGCAACAATCCCGATTCTATCGCTTCCCAATTGATTGATAATCTGCGACACAATCTGTTTGCTTTTTTCCAAACGGCTTGGTGCTACATCCTCACAAAGCATACTTTTGGAAACGTCCATTGCAAAAACAATATCTATTCCTTCTCTCTTTACTGTTTCTACTTTTGTTCCGATTTTTGGATTAACCAAACCAATAATCAAAGAAGCTAATCCCAAAAGTATTACTCCTAATTTTAAAAATGGTTTGAAAACAGAACGCTCCGGGCTTAGTCTTTTAATTATCTCCAAGTCACCAAATTCACGCTGTTTTTTTCTTTTCCAATACAAATTAATCAGAAAAAGTACCGCTGCAATTGGCAGTAGAAAAAGTAAGTATAAATATTTTTGTTCGTCTAATTCCATAATAATTTTTGATTTTGGATTAACGATTTTTGATTGCAGACAGCAATAAATCAGAAATCACAAATCGTTAATCTTCACTCATCAATCTTTTTTATATAAAACTCCTATAAACTGTATTTCGCAAACCTATTTCTATCAATAATAAAAGCCCTGACAGTAAAGCAAAAAGTCTGAATTTTTCATCATAATCATAGAATTTCAATTCTTCGATTTCAGTAGTTTCAAGCTTATTGATTTCGTTATATATTTCAGCTAACTTATCATTGCTGGTTGCTCTAAAATATTTACCGCCTGTTTTCTTAGCAATATTTTTCATTAACTGCTCATCGATTTCTACTTTCATCATTTGGAAAAGAAGCTGTCCGTTTGGACCGATTGCATAAGGTGATTCAGCCATTCCATTGGTACCAATACCAATAGTATATACTTTTATACCGTACTGCTGTGCAATATCCGAAGCTGTTTCGGGTTCAATAAATCCCGCATTGTTAACTCCGTCTGTCAATAAAATAACCACTTTACTTTTGGCTTTGCTGTCTTTAAGACGATTTACGGCTGTAGCCAATCCCATCCCGATACCTGTACCGTCCTGAAGGACATTATCATATTTAATACTTTGAATTGCCTGCTGAATAACCGCTTTATCACTTGTTACCGGCGATTTTGTATAGGCTTCAGAAGCATAAACTACCAATCCGATTCTGTCATTAGGTCTTTCATCAACAAAAACCGAAGCAACTCTTTTCAGCGCTTCCATTCTGTTTGGCTTAAAATCTTTGGCAAGCATACTTCCTGATACGTCAACAGCCACAACAATATCAATTCCTTTTGTGGTTTTGGTCCTATTACTAATGTCAACCGTTCTTGGTCTGGCCAGTGCAACAATTAATAATGACAATGCCAATATTCTTAAAATATCCAGCCCTGGTTTTAATTTCGCTAATAAAGATTCTGATCCATTGAATCCTTGAAGCGAACTCATTTTCAAGGTCGCTGTCTGCTGGTTTCTTTTCCAAAATAGCCAGGCAATTGCAACTGGCATTAGAAGAAACAACCAAAAAAATTCTGGATTTAAAAAGGTTATTTTTTCCATTAGTTACCTGCTGATTTAAGTTCAACCGAATTCATTATACGATCTGTCAATTCCGTTGCATATTTATCTCCTTCTTCATGAAGAATAAGCAGCTGCTGTAATCCTCCTTCTTGTCCAAAAAGCACTATTTCATAATATATTTTGGAACTTGATTGATTTTCGCCGTCGATTCTAGAAAAAGTTCCGTATCCTTTTTTCCCTGTTATTCCTTTATTTGTCTGAAAATCTTCTTCTTTAACAATCATATTTTGCGCTCCTTGAGTTTCCAATACTTTCAATGAACTTTCAATAGCTTTTGACAAATCCAATGCTCCTTCTTTTTTATATTTCATAGTAGATACCATAATATAAAAATTATCTGACAGACTGCCATATCCAAATGACTGCATTTCTTTAATGAGTGCCATACCGTCTTTTGGCAATGATTTTGTCAAATCTATTCGTTTCAAAACTTTTGGAGTTTCTACAATAACTCCTGGATTTCCATACTCACTTTTAACCCATTCACCTTCCAGCAGTTCTTTGGTTGGATGTCCCAGTATATTGTCTTTTACATAATCAAATCCCTTGGTGGCAATAAAGTAAGCTGTAGTTGCAAAAAGCAAGAAAACAACCGATCCAATTGATATTGCAATACGCTGATTTCTCTTTTTTCTAAGCAAAATTTGAATCTGTTTCTGCTTTTGAGCTTCATTCAAAATAGTATCTTCCTCAATTGGTACCTCAACCGGAATCGCTTCATCCAGTGTCAAAATCGCTTTTTGAATTTTATTTCTATCATCCGTAATTTCAAATTCCAAAGGCATTGACTTAGCAAATTTTACTAAATCGGCTTGTTTTAAAACAGCAAATAAATTTTCTATAGTTTCCTGCGAAAGCTTCATTTTCTTTTTTAAAGAAGCTTTTTTCAATCCTTCAATCAACTCAGAAGTAGTGCTTTCCATTGCCGGAATTTCTATAGCTTCTTCAATATAATTTCTGGCAATATCAGTCAGTTCACTATAGTATTCTTTGACTTCACCATGCTGCCAAAGTTCTTTCTTCTCTAATATATTAAGTAAACTTGTTGCTTTTTCAATCGGCGTTTTATAAACTTCTTCTTCAATTTTCTTCTTCTGGCGGATTTTGGTGTACCAATAAACAAAAGCTCCAATTCCTAAGATTAATATAATTCCCAAAAGATATTTCCACCAGTCACCTATCGAATCTTCGGCTTTTACAATCTCCTTAATGTCATACATTTTTTGTCTTAATGTATCGACCTGCACATTGGCAACCTCAACTTTGAGGGAGTCGCTCAAAAATTCTTTATTATTAATTAAGATTTTAATGCTCGGAATGGTGTAGCGCCCCGAATCAAATTGAGTCAGACCGTATTTTTTAATTAGTTCATAACGGTCGTCTTTTTTGATAGTATCAATTGGATAAGACTGAATTACTTCCAGCGCTCCAATGTTTTTCAGTTTTGGAAAAACAACTTTAGACAAAGTGTCCACAGAAGTTTTTAAAGTCAATTTAAACTCTGCTCCAATTTTATTTTTTGTGGTATCGATACTTGTTTCTACTTTTTTTTGTTGGGCAAAAATAGAAGTTGAAATGAGTAAGAATAATAATAGTTTTTTAAACATTGATTTTGGAAATTTGATTTTTGATTAAAGATTAACGATTCTTGATTTAAGATTTATTCTCTGAACTAAAATTGTTATTCAATCAAAAAAATATATTATTTCAAATTTGTTTTTGCGGTTTTTATACTTGATACGAAAATAGAAATCAATTCATTTACTTCTGTCTTTGCCATCATTAAATTATTTAAATCTGAACTTAACTTTGCTTTTTCAACTATTTTTAAACACACAAACGTTTCTCTTAATTCTTTTAAGCAAATACCCATTTTATGAATAAAATCCTTAGTACTTTCTGCACTTTGGGCTTCACCATAATTTAATGCCGGTGAAGTCCCAGATCTAATTATTTGTCCCCCTAAATGATTTCCTGCGTAACTTGTTTTAAAAGTACTTGCCGAAATTATTATAGCAGCTGCAAAATCTATTAATCTGTTTTCAAGTTCTTGTTTATTCATTACATATATTTAGTTTACCTAATATATCATTTTTCATGATTCAAAAATCTTTATCTCATTTCAGAAAATCAGCAATCAAAAATCGTTAATCTTCAATCTGAAATCCCTACCTCGATTTAAAATAGCCTAATAATTTGGTAACATAGCTTTCATCAACTCTAGTATTTACAACACCCGAACCTGATTTGCTAAAAGTCTCCTTGAAATAATTCACATTATCATGGTAATGTTTCTCATAATTCATCCTCACCGATTTCGAACCTGTATCAATCAGTCTTGTCTCGCCTGTTTCTGCGTCCAGCATAGGAACAATACCTAAATTTGGTATTTTTTCTTCTCGGATGTCATACACTCTAATACCCGTAATATCGTGTTTCTTTGAAGCTATTTTCAAAGTATGTTCATATTCACCCGACATGAAATCGGAAATGACAAACACGATGGCTTTCTTTTTTTGGGTACCCGATAAAAACTTCAAAGCCTGGGCAATATCTGTTTTATAACTTTTTGGCTCAAATTCTATCAGCTCACGAATGATACGCAGCACGTGCGATCTTCCTTTTTTTGGCGGAATGTACAATTCGATCTGATCTGAAAATAAAATCAATCCAATTTTATCATTGTTCTGAGTAGCCGAAAATGCCATTGTAGCAGCAATCTCGGTAACAATTTCTTTTTTAAACTGATTTTTAGAGCCAAAACTTTCAGAACCAGAAATATCAACCATTAACATCATGGTCAATTCTCTTTCTTCTTCAAAAACTTTAACGTGAGCTTCATTGTAACGGGCAGTTACATTCCAATCGATAGCACGGATGTCGTCGCCAAACTGATATTGTCGAACTTCACTAAATGTCATTCCCCGGCCCTTAAACGATGTATGGTACTCGCCCGAAAAGATATGATCGCTCAGTCTTCTGGTTTTGATTTCTATTTTACGTACTTTTTTTAAAAGCTCTTTTGTATCCATTTTTTTGGGCATTAGGCATTAGGCATTAGGCATTAGGCGTACAGCTTAACGCTTATAGCTTAATGCTACTAAGGAACTTCAATTTCGTTTATGATTTTATTGATGATGTCAACCGATGTAATATTTTCGGCTTCAGCTTCATAAGTAACTCCAATTCTGTGGCGTAAAATATCATGTACAACAGCACGAACATCTTCAGGAATTACATACCCGCGTCGTTTGATAAAAGCATAACATTTTGCCGCTGTAGCAAGATTAATACTTCCACGAGGCGATGCTCCAAAACTGATTAAAGGTTTTAAATCAGCTAATTTATATTTCTCCGGATAACGAGTAGCAAAAATAATATCCAGAATGTACTTCTCTATTTTTTCGTCCATATAAACCTCACGGACAGCTTCCTGAGCTCTTAAAATCTGTTCAACAGAAACTACAGGATTTACTTTTTCATAACTTCCTTTAAGATTCTGGCGGATTACCAAACGCTCATCTTCCATTTTTGGATAATCAATAACAGTTTTCAGCATAAAACGATCCACCTGCGCTTCAGGCAATTGGTATGTTCCTTCCTGCTCAATAGGGTTTTGAGTTGCCAAAACTAAAAACGGCTTATCTAATTTGAAAGTAGTATCGCCAATAGTAACCTGTTTTTCCTGCATCGCCTCCAGTAAAGCAGACTGTACTTTGGCAGGAGCACGGTTAATCTCATCAGCAAGAACGAAATTTGCAAAAATTGGTCCTTTTTTTATAGAAAACTCATTAGCTTTAATATTGTAAATCATGGTTCCTATAACATCGGCAGGTAATAAATCCGGCGTAAACTGGATTCTGCTGAAAGAACCTTGAATAGCTTGTGAAAGTGTATTTATGGCTAATGTTTTCGCCAATCCAGGAACCCCTTCCAATAAAATATGCCCTTGTCCCAAAAGTCCGATTAATAATCTTTCGACCATATGTTTCTGGCCCACAATAACTTTGTTCATTTCCATTGTGAGAAGGTCTATAAAAGCACTTTCTCTTTCGATTTTTTCATTGATTGCTCTAATGTCTAAAGTCGCTGAATTTTGTTCCATATTATTATATTTAAGCCTCTTGTTTTTGGCATCTTTTATTTGATGGTGCAAATTGAATTTTTTTTTAGAAGTAAGATGTTAAAAAATGGTTAAAACTTCGGCGAATCCCCTAATTTTAAGGACGAATTATGATTGCTTTTATCTATTTTTAAGAACAATAAAAAATAAAACTCAATTTCATAGAACCAGCCCCATAATCATTAGGGGATATTAAAAGTAAGCCATGAGTAAAATTCCATTTTCAAAAATTATTGCCGGTACCATGACATGGGGAATCTGGGGCAGAAACTGCAGCACGGAACAAATGATAGGTCTTATGAACTCATGCCTCGAAAATGGTATTTCGACCTTCGATCATGCTGATATTTATGGAGGATATACAACCGAAAAAGATTTTGGAAAAGCTTTCAGCGAAAGCAGGATAAACCGTAAAGACATTCAGTTAATTTCGAAGTGCGGTATTCAGATGATTTCTGAAAACAGAAATAACACAATTAAGCATTATTCCTATTCTAAAGACTATATCATCGCCTCGGCAGAGCAGTCGCTTAAAAATCTGCAGACTGATTATTTAGACCTGCTTCTGTTACATAGACCAAGTCCGTTAATGCAGGCTGACGAAATTGCCGAAGCTGTCGAAAAGTTAAAAACAACCGGAAAGATTCTCGATTTCGGCGTATCTAATTTTACGCCAAGCCAATGCAATTTGATTGAAACAAAAACCAAAATAAATTACAATCAGATTGAATTTTCAATCACCAATTTAGAACCAATGCTCGACGGAAGTCTTGATCACATGCAGACCAATCGGATTACTCCCATGTGCTGGTCGCCTTTAGGAACTGTTTTTAGAAAAGACGATGAGCAGTCACAGCGTATTCAAAAAACTGCAGATGAATTAGCTTCGAAATTTGAGGTCGCCAATGATATTATTTTATTGTCCTGGATATTGAAACATCCTGCCGGAATTTTGCCTGTCTGTGGCACTTCCGACAAAAACAGGCTAACCAATTTAATGCAGGCCGCCTCTATTGAAATGGAACTGGAAGACTGGTTCTCTCTTTGGAAAGCGAGTACCGGAAAAGATGTAAATTAAAGTTTTTAGGTTTAAATTAGGATTACAAATTCAAAATACTTTGCTATATATCAAACCATTAGCAACTAATCGGTAATTATAAATCAAATGATTAACAAAAGGCTTCTTATCAAAAATCTTCTTGCTCACAATGATGAAAGCAGTTTTTATGATAAAAAGAGACAGTTAAATTTACACACCAGGGAAGGCAAAGCAAAATTCTTGAAACACATCTGTGCTTTATCTAATTCTAATCCTACAAACAATTCATATATAGTGGTTGGTGTCGAAGATGAAAATAATCAGATTGTAGGAGATGATTTTTTTGACGACAGCCGGATTCAGAATCTAGTAAATGCTTTTCTTGAAAATCCGCCCAGAATTCAATATGAAAATGTGCCTTTCCCTAATTTGCCAAAAGACAAAGTAATTGGTTTGGTTACCATAAAACCCAATAGTAAAACTTCTTTTTTCAAAAAAGGCATACATACAATTACAGCCAACACTGTTTTTATCCGAAAGGGAAGCAATACAATGCCCGTTGAGGGTGAAGTAGAAAAAAACTTCCAGAATACCGAAACCGTTATCGGTATTGAAAACAATTCTAGAAACAGCATCAAATATACACTCGACGGCGTGATTGATTTTATGAATTACCGCCATAAGGACATGGCTCCAAAATACTATGTTTTCAAAGAATTATTCGTTATCTGCTGGGCAGGAATTATCAAAAAATCCAAAAATAAAACGTACTTGTCCCGAGTTGATATCGAGCTGATTAACGAACAGATTAAATTATTTTATTCAGCTCAGGATGTAGTTGAAATTACTTATGATGAGGACAGTTTTACGATTATTGAATACGTTCCTTTGGATTTGAATGACAAGACAAGTTATTATCCTCTCGAAGAGCAGACAATTCATTTTCAGGATAACGGATATTATAAAATTGACCGAAAAATACTTTTTGAACCGCCGCAATATGATAAAAAAATGTTATTCCATGTTTATAATTCGAACATTGCTTTACTAAATAAACTCGAAAAAAATATTAAACTGACAGAGCGGGAAAAAAAGGATTTAAATCATCTGCCTTCCACCTTTATGATCTGCTATCTCAATGATTTTGAAGATGCTAAACAAAAGCTTATAGATTCCAAAGAATTGCTGAAACCTTTTACACAAGTATATCTTTCGTTTAAAGAGGCTTTACGAATTTTAAGAAAAATGAAGTATGATGTCCAATAACTGTATTACTGCATCATCGGATAGTTTTAATCAGCTGAACAGCCCCGCTGCCCAAGTAACTAAATCAACAATGACTTGGCAGATAAAATTAGTCATCAAAAGCAAGAAAGTGAGAAGTGCATTCATTTTGAAAAATTTTAAGTAAAATTACAATGATTCCTAATACAAAACAATCCCTAAAAATAATGATATTTTGGATTTCAAAAATACTGAAAATTACTATACCTAGTTCATTATCATATTGAAATTCAACGGTTATAAATGCCCTTTCGACCGATTTATTCTTAATAAAAACTTAAATTTATTTACTGCTTATTTCTTACATTGTTTTTAAAATCACTTTGTGTCTGAAAATCAAGCTCTTTACATTCTATTTTCATTTTTACTGATAAACTGCTTTATCTCCTTAAAAAAAACCATCGATTCTACTTTTCTGCTATTTTTGTAAAAGAACAAATTGAGAATATGAGAACATTAGTAATAGGAGATATACATGGAGGTTTGAGAGCCCTGCATCAAATTCTGGAAAGAGCAAATGTAAGCACAGAAGACAAACTCATTTTTTTGGGTGATTATGTAGACGGATGGAGCCAGTCACCGCAAGTAATCAATTTTTTGATTGAATTACAAAAAACTCATGATGTTATCTGTATCCGCGGCAATCATGATGAGCTCTTAAGGGAATGGCTTAAGGATAATAAAGACAACGAACAATGGTATCAGCATGGCGGAGAAGCTACCGTTATGGCTTATGAAAATGTAGATGAAGAAACCAAAAAAAAGCATGTCCTTTTTTTAGAATCGCTAAAAGATTATTACTTAGATGAACAAAACCGAATGTTCATACACGCAGGCTTTACGAACATGAATGGTGTAAATTACGAATATTTTCCAAAGCTGTTTTATTGGGACAGAACGCTTTGGGAAACAGCTTTGGCATTAGATCCTAAAATGAAACCCGACAATCCTTATTATCCCAAACGATTCACATTATACAGCGAAATCTACATCGGTCATACACCTGTTTCCCGCATTGGAGAAACAATTCCTGTGCAAAAAGCAAATATCTGGAATATCGATACCAGTGCTGCTTTCAAAGGACCGCTGACAATTCTGGATGTCGATACAAAAGAGTTTTGGCAAAGCGAACTTTTACCTGCTTTATATCCTACAGAAAAAGGGCGAAATAGAATCTAAATCTTATATTTGTAAAAAATAATTATCTACTTATATTTTCAACAAATGAAAAAAATTATTACACTGTTATTCGCAGCATCTTTTGGTTTAGTCAATGCACAACAGGCTTTTAAGGGAAAAGGAGATGCAAAAATTAATATTGGAGCCAATATACAGGATGGCGGCACAGGAATTCAGGGGTCTGCAGATTTTGGTCTTGGCGAAAATTTCTCTTATGGATTTGTGGCTTCTTATTTATTAGGAGTAGATGAGTTCTCCGGTATCAATGGTGAAAACATAAAACCAGAATTTCAAGATCGTTTTGATGCAAAATTCCGATTCAACGCCAATTTAAGCAGCGTAATTGGAACAGAACAATTGGATATTTATCCTGGTCTGAACTTAGGATTACGCAATTTTGGAGGCCACATTGGAGGCCGTTACTTTTTTACTGATGGTTTTGGTGTTTTTACTGAATTTAGTTTCCCTATTGCAAAATACAATGACAATAAAGATGTATTTGATCATTTAAACAATCAGGCAGCCTTTAGCATAGGTGCTTCGTTTAATTTAGATTAAATTTTCACATACCAATAAAAAAGTGGCTTGTTTTTTGATAAACAAGCCACTTTTTTTATGTGGTAAAATTAACTACAAATCAAATTTTATTCCCTGTGCCAATGGCAGGTTCGTAGTATAATTGATTGTATTGGTCTGACGGCGCATATAGATTTTCCATGCATCCGAACCAGATTCTCTTCCGCCGCCGGTTTCTTTTTCCCCGCCAAAAGCACCGCCGATTTCAGCTCCCGAAGTTCCTATGTTCACATTGGCAATTCCGCAGTCTGATCCAACAGCCGACAGAAATTGTTCCGCTTCACGCAGATTGTTTGTCATAATTGCCGATGATAATCCTTGAGCCACTCCGTTTTGAATATCGATTGCATTTTCGACAGTTCCCGAATATTTAATCAGATATAAAACAGGTGCAAAAGTTTCGTGCTGTACAATTTCAAATGAATTTTGTGCTTCGGCAATTGCTGGTTTTACATAACAGCCGCTTTCATAACCTTCGCCAGAAAGTACACCTCCTTCAACCAGAATTTTTCCTCCTTCGGCAACAACTTTAATCAATGCATTATTATACATTTCAACTGCTTGTGCATCAATTAACGGTCCAACATGATTTTTTTCATCCAATGGATTTCCGATACGCAGCTGCCCGTAAGCAGAAACCACAGCATCTTTTACTTTTTCATAAATACTTTCATGAATGATTAAACGACGGGTTGAAGTACAGCGCTGTCCAGCCGTTCCCACAGCCCCAAAAACAGCTCCGATAACGGTCATCTTAATATCGGCATCCGGCGTAACGATAATGGCATTATTTCCTCCTAACTCCAATAATGATTTCCCTAGACGCCCCGCAACAGTTTGTGCCACGATTTTCCCCATTCGGGTAGAACCTGTCGCCGAAACCAAAGGCACACGTTTATCTGCAGTCAATAATTGTCCTATTGTATAATCTCCATTAATCAAACATGAAATTCCCTCGGGAAGATTATTTTCCCGGATTACCTCAGCAATAATATTCTGGCAGGCAATCCCGCAAAGAGGTGTTTTTTCGGATGGTTTCCAAACGCAGACATCCCCGCAGATCCACGCCAAAGCCGTATTCCAAGACCAAACAGCAACCGGAAAATTGAAAGCCGAAATGATTCCGACAATTCCCAGCGGATGATACTGCTCATACATTCGGTGTCCAGGACGTTCCGAGTGCATTGTCAATCCGTGCAGCTGGCGCGAAAGTCCAACAGCAAAATCACAAATGTCTATCATTTCCTGAACTTCTCCGTAACCTTCCTGCAAAGATTTACCCATTTCATAGGAAACTAATTTACCGAGAGCTTCTTTATTCTGACGCAGTTTCTCTCCAAACTGACGCACAATTTCTCCGCGCTGCGGTGCTGGCATTAATCGAAATGTTTTGAAAGCTTCGGTAGCAGTCTGCATTACTTTTTCGTAATCAGACGGAGATGTCATTTTTACGGAAGCAATTAATTTTCCATCCACAGGAGAAAAACTTTCTAGAATTTCTCCGCTTGAAAAATGACTATTTCCCGTTGAAGTTCCTTCATTTATGGCTTTAACACCCAATTTCGCTAATGCCTCTTTCATCCCAAACTGATCTGCCATTGTTGTCATTGTAACTTTTTTGGTTAAAATTGTTGTATTTTTATGTAAAGATATTCTTTTACAATGAATTTCAAAACTTCTGAATTATTAAACAATTATTCAAAAAAACTATTCCTATAATTTAGATCTTATACTTGTATTTTAAAAACCTGCTTAGTCATTGTCTAAAAACAAAATTAAGGCATTTTTTAGGGCTCCTTGCCGATTTATCCAAAAAAACACATTCATTAAAAAAGAAGAAACTAATTTTGTTACATAAAACTTTTGACAATGGCTTCAATAAATAAATACAGTATTTTTTTCTTTTTGATAGCGACACAGCTATTTGCCCAAAAATCAGCATTTAACATTGTTCCCTTAGGGGTTAAAGGCGGTCTTGATGAAACCAATCTTTCGGCCTATTTAGTTGCCCCTAAAAACACCAATGCTTTTATCTGCCTCGATGCAGGAACTATAAACGCTGGGATTGAAAAAGCAATTTCAAACAATGCATTCACGGTTTCGGCTGATGAAGTTTTACGAAAATATATCAAAGGTTATTTAATTTCTCATGCACATCTTGACCATGTTTCAGGTTTGATTATCAACTCCCCAGCTGATTCTTCCAAGACCGTTTATGCAGCCAAAAAATGCATGGAAATGATGAAAGACCATTATTTTAATGGAGAAACCTGGGCTAATTTTGGTGATGACGGTGTGGGTTTTCAGATAAAAAAATATCATTTCCAAACGCTTCCTCTTGGAGAAGAAATACAATTAACCAATACTGAAATGACTGTAAAAACATTTCCTTTAAGTCATGTAAATCCCTTTGAGAGCAGTGCTTTTTTAATCAAATATCAAGAAAATTATGTTCTGTATTTAGGCGACACTGGTCCAGATGAAATTGAAAAAAGCAATGATTTACGGATATTATGGCAGGCCGTTGCTCCTTTGATTAAAGAAAAACAGTTAAAAGGAATTTTTATTGAAGTTTCGTTTCCTAATGAACAGCCAGACACTGCATTGTTTGGTCATTTAACTCCCAACCATTTAATGAAAGAACTTAGCAAATTGGAGGAATTTGCCGGAAAAGGAAGTCTGCAGGATTTAAAAATCATCATCACGCATAGAAAACCGCCCACAAAAAATATTCAGAAGATTAAGGAACAATTGAAGAAAGAAAACGCTCTAGGCGTTGATTTGGTTTTTCCGGAACAGGGGAGAAAATTTGAATTGTAGATTTGAATTTATGCATTAGACCTAACAGGTTTTAAAAATCTGTTAGGTCTCTTTGCGGTTAAAGCTTTACTTTTTCTCCCGTATCAAATAAATATAAACCGGAAAATGATCACTAAAACCAATTTCGGTGAGGGAATGCCGTAACGGATAACCTTTGTATTTGCCGTTTTTTTGGATTAAAAAAGGTTTATTGTAAATTCCGGCTTTCCAATATTGGAAAGTTTTATAATCTTTTTGAAGCAGCGATTGGGAAACCATCACTTGGTCAAAAATATCCCAGGCATCCCGAAAAGCAATTGTTCCTAATCCTTTGTTCGCCATTTCTTCAAAAGGATTGTAAATGTCAAATGGCTGGACTTCCCTTATTTTTCCTTTGGCTCCAAGTCCTTTTTTAACGCTGTTATTAAACGGGCTGTCATTTAAATCGCCCATGGTTATCACTTTTGCATCGGGATTAATCTGTTGTAGCGAATCTATAATTTTTCGATTCAAAGCTCCGGCCATTTCCCGATAGGGGCTTGATTTTTTCTCGCCTCCTGAGCGAGACGGCCAATGATTGACAATAATATGAATCTCCTCTCCGTTCAGAAAACCGGTTACTAATAATTGGTCTCTGGTGTAAATTCGGTGATTCTTGGCACTGACCTGAATTACATCTTCGGTTTCAAAATCTTCTGGAGTTTCTTCTTTTTGAGCCTCTTTATGTGGCTGTTCATTTTTGTACATATACAGCGGAATATTGACATAACTCGTTGGCTGAAACTGTTTCTTTTGGTAGAGTAAAGCAACGTCTATTCCTCTTTTGTCGGGGGAATCAAAATGGATGATTCCGTAGTCTTTGTCAATGAGTTTGGGCTGTTTGATCAAATCTTCAAGGACGGTTTGATTTTCGATTTCGGCTCCGCCAATGAATGTGGGAGAATTTGGGTTTTCAGAAGTTCCTATTTCGGATAAAACTCTGGCTAAGTTTTCAAGTTTTTGACGGTATTTTTTGGTGTCCCAATGCTGGGTTCCTGCAGGCGTCCAATCCTCGTCATTGATGATTGGATCGTTGATGGTATCATAACAGTTTTCAAAATTATAAAATGCCACGGTATGTATCACAAAAGCTTTGGTTTGTGCGCTGTTTTTTGAAAAAAGAAGAAACAAAATGAGACAAAAAAAGTTTTTTTGCATTGCTATAGATTTTTGTAAATATAGTAATTTGATTACAAATAAAAACAATGGATCTATTTTTACTATTTGTTCTCGAAAGGTCTTTAAGTTAAGCCATATTTCACACACAAATAGACACGAAGACGCAAAGATTAAATCGGATTTCTTTGTATCATTGCGACAAACTCTAGTGAAAAATCCCTAAAATGTCTATTCTCTTATTGCTTGAGTGGAAAATTTTTGCCACAAATTACACAAATTAGCACAAATTGCTTATTCGTTAAAATTTGAATTCCTGTTTTTATTTTGATGAATTAACAAATTCAACAATGTTTTAAAAAAAGCAGTCCAAACATATCAAACTATAATTTGTGTTAATTTGTGAAATTTGTGGCCTAATTTCAGAAATGCCTATATTTGCTTTGGTCAATATTACTTTGGGGCGGATTTTACTTTTTCGGATAATGGCTAAAAGCACACCCGAGCAATAGCGAACAGGCGAAGCAAATGCTGTCATTTAGCCCCGATTAGAGTCTACCGTGTGGACACATCTTTTAATAGGCCACAGATGACACGGATTGAACGGATTTAAATCGATAAATTTGTTGTTTTTTTTTAAAAATGTATTGAAAAAAACATAAGTTTTATACATAATATTTTTAGTATACAACCAAAAAATCAGCGATAATCTGCCCAATCTGCGTGCTATTTTAACATAAAATATTTGTGCCCACACGGTAGGATTAGAGTGGAAATCCTTGTGTGCCGGGGTTCGGAACGCAAGATTGTAACGGAAAGCGGGAGGATACTTCCTGAAAATGCACAATATTTCTGCTCCAAAAAAAAAAATTGTCCTTAATTTATAAATTTTTCAAAAAGAACAGTATGTATACAAATCCATTTTCTTTTATTCAAAAACAAAGTGTTTTGTATCCGATGTTATTGCTTATTTTTACTTTACAATCTATGAACAGTCAAGCGCAAACTACTATGATTACACCGCCTTATTTGCAAAAAGGAGATACCGTTGCCATTGTGGCGACTGCCCGAAAAAATGTTGATGATAACCTAAAACCTACGATTGATTTATTGCATTCATGGGGTTTGGAAGTCGTTATTGGGAGTACCATCGGACTGGATTTGAATCAATTAGCGGGTACTGACGAACAGCGTGCGGCCGATTTTCAGCAACAGATGGACAATCCGAATATTAAGGCGATTTGGTGTGCCCGAGGCGGTTACGGTACGGTGCGTATGATTGATTTGTTGGATTTTACCAAGTTTAAACAACACCCAAAATGGATTGTGGGTTTTAGCGATGTGACGGTGCTGCACAACCACCTCAACACAATGGGTTACAAATCGATACACGGAACGATGCCCGTGAGTGTAGAAAGAACAGCGCCTGAATCGATAGCGACTTTGAAAACGGCTTTGTTTGGCGAAAAATTATCCTATCAGATCGATCCGTTCCCAATGAACCGTTTTGGGAAAGCCACCGGAGAATTAGTGGGCGGAAATTTGTCTATTTTATATAGTTTATTTGGGTCGAAATCGGCTATTGACTGCACTGACAAAATTTTGTTCATAGAAGATCTTGATGAATACCTATATCATATTGACCGAATGATGATGAACCTGAAACGCAACGGCTGTCTGGAAAGCATCAAAGGGATTATCGTGGGCGGCATGACCAAAATGAAAGACAATGATATTCCGTGGGGGAAAAATGCCAACGAAATTGTTCAGGACGTGACACAAAAATACAATATTCCAATACTCTATAATTTTCCGGCAGGGCACGTTCATGACAACAGAGCCTTGATTATGGGAAATATCATTACCATGGATGTGAACGAAAACTGCAATACGGTGGTTTTTGAGTAAAAAGAAGTATAAAGTAAAGAACATAGAATATAGAAAAAAAATGTTTTAGACTCCTTTTTAAATCTATTTTCTATGTTCTATTTTCTATTCTCTCAAATCAGAAATCTGTATTCTAAAATCTAACTTCTAAAAATGGCTGAACACAATGAACTAGGAAAACTGGGAGAAGACCTAGCAGTAGATTATCTTCGAAAAAACGGCTACACCATTCTTGATACCAACTGGACATTCCAAAAAGCCGAAATTGACATTATTGCTAGAATTGAAAACACGCTGGCCATTGTAGAAGTAAAAACGCGTTCGTCAATCGATTTTGGCCTGCCACAGGATTTTGTGAAACCAAAAAAAATTCAGCTTTTGGTAAAAGCAGTTGATTCCTACGTAAATCAAAAAAACTTAGATATTGATGTCCGTTTTGACATTATTGCCATTCATAAAGAAGGCAAATCCTTTGCTATTGAACATCTTATAGATGCTTTTTTTCATTTTTAAAGAAATTTAACAATGTTATATTTGTAACAAATTGTTTTTTTATATATATTTGCACCGATATTAGAAACTGAACCTTTTCGATATCTGTATAACTACAAAAAAAAATAACCAACTTGAAATTATGAAAACTGTATCGTCTATTGTAGAAAACTACATTAAAACAAAACCTTTTTTATTGAATGCTTTATCGCTGGGCATTATCAACTTGACTTCTTTGTCAAGAAATATTATGACCGAATTGGAAAGCGAATTTGGTAAAGAAGTAAAACAAGGTGCCGTAGTAATGGCTCTGAAAAGACTGACTGAAGAATTAGACTTTCGATTGAACCATAAAATCAATAAAGTAATAAAAAACATAGGAGAAATCACGGTACGATCTGCTTTGACAGATTATACGTTTGCTGTTTCCGATACGGTTTTGAACAAACAGGCCGACTTAATTACAGACATCAATTCGTTACCAGATATTTTTTATACCTCATCCAAAGGTGTGAACGAAACAAACATCGTTGTAAGCAACAGCGTTAACCATTTGGTAGAAAAGCATTTTTCATCCGAAAAACTGATTCAAAAACTGGAAAATCTGGCTTCGATCACAGTAAAATTACCAAAAGAGAATATTGTAGTTCCAGGGATTTATTATTTCATTTTCCAGCGTTTGGCCTGGGAAGGAATTATTATCAATGAGGTAATTTCTACATCAAATGAATTTACAATCATGGTAAGCGAAAACGAAGTGGATGTAGCTTTCAAAGTGATTAAAGATTTGAAAAACTAGATAAAGGAATCTTTTATATTCAAAAAACGAGGCTGATTGGCTTCGTTTTTTTTTTGGAGCAGAAAGATTAGGCATTTTAGGAATAATGGTTCCCGCTCTTCGTTGCAATCTTGTTGACCGAACCCCGGTCAACAAGGATTTTCACTTCGATCGGGGCTAAAGAGAAACATTTGTATTTTTTTGCAAGTAACCTTAAAAAATCTAAGTAAATCTGATTGCTTATTTTTTCTCAATAAGAATTATGAAGATTCAATAGAATTCAAATTGCAGAACATACACTTATCCCTAAATTTACACTTTCATTACAAAAACCTGAGCCCTCTTTATAAAATGCAATCGCAATGCTAGCACATTCCTATCAAAAGTTAAAAGACATTTTATCCGTCACTATTGATCCTAAACGTATTTTGACCAATCCGCTGCAGACACTTGCATACGGAACAGATGCAAGTTTTTACCGGCTGATTCCAAAAATCGTCATTCTCGCGCACAACGAAGCGGAGGTTGTCGAAATTATAAAACAAGCCAAAAAACTCGATATCGCATTGACTTTTCGTGCAGCAGGAACCAGTTTATCAGGACAGGCAATTACCGATTCGGTTTTAGTAGTTGCCACGCACGGCTGGAAAAACTTTGAACTTTTTGACAGCAAGGAAAAAGTAAAACTAGAACCCGGAATTGTGGGAGCTCGTGCCAATATTTTTTTGGCTCCGCACGGATTGAAAATCGGTCCGGATCCAGCTTCAATCGGCGCCTGCATGATAGGCGGAATTGTAGCCAATAATGCCAGCGGGATGTGCTGCGGAACGGCACAAAACTCCTATCAGACCATAGCCGACATTCGAATTGTACTCCATGACGGAACCATTCTTGATACCGCCGATGCACAAAGTGTTACTGCCTTCAAGAAAGATCAGCCTGCCTTGATTCAAGAAATTGAAAGCCTAAGAGATCAGATCAAAAATGACGAAACGCTTTATCATCAGATTAAAAACAAATTCAAAATAAAAAACACAACCGGCTATAGTATTAATGCTTTAGTCGATTATGAAGATCCTATTGACATCATCAAACATCTGATGGTCGGTTCTGAGGGAACTCTGGCTTTTATTTCGAATGTGACTTTCAAAACGGTTATAGACGAAAAACATAAATCCTGTTCTTTATTAATTTTCAAAACGATTCAGGATGCCTGCAATGCCACTATTTTATTGAAATCGGCTCCTGTTGCTGCAGTAGAATTACTGGATAGAGAATCCATCCGTTCTGTAGAAAATGATCCTGATGCTCCCGATTATTTCAAAACATTACCAGAATCCGCCAGCGCTTTATTAGTTGAATGCCGGGATAATGATTTGGACAATATGCTATTGAAACAGCTTAAAGTCCGTTTAGAAATTGAATCTATTCCGACCTATGCAGAATATGAATTTACATCGAATCCTAAACAGTATTATTTTAATTGGAAAGCACGAAAAGGCTTGCTGCCAACAGTTGGCGGACTGCGAAAAAACGGAACAACGGTAATCATAGAAGACGTCGCTTTTCCCCTCCCGCAACTAGCAGATGCCTGTTTGGAATTGAAAAATTTATTTAAAAAATATGAATACCACGATGCCGTTTTATTTGGACACGCACTGGAAGGAAACCTTCATTTTGTGTTTTCACAGGACTTTTCAAATCAGACTGAAATAGACCGTTACGAAAAACTAATGTCCGAATTATCTGTTTTGGTTGTGGATCGTTTCAACGGTTCTTTGAAAGCCGAACACGGAACCGGCCGGAATATGGCTCCTTTTGTAGAAAAAGAATGGGGTTCTGCCGCTTATGAAATCATGAAACGAATCAAAACTATTTTTGATCCAAATAATAAAATAAATCCTGACGTATTAATCAATCCGGATCCAAAAGCACATCTCAAAAATCTGAAACCAATGCCGGAATCCCATGCCATCGTTGATAAATGTATGGAATGCGGATTTTGTGAACCGCACTGTGTATCCGAAGGTTTAACTTTATCACCAAGACAGCGCATTGTGATTGCAAGAGAAATCAACCGATTGGAAGAAGCGAATGATGACCCACAGCGATTAGCCGATATTCGGAAAGACGTTACTTACCAGCTGGATGAAACCTGTGCTACCGACGGACTTTGTGCCTTGGCCTGCCCCGTTCATATTGATACCGGAAAATTTGTAAAAACCTGGCGTGCCAATAAACTAAGTGCCGGCAATAAAAAAACTGCCGCTTACATTGGTTCACACATGGCGGGAACTACATCGGTTATGAGAACCGGATTAAAAATGGTTTCTTTTTTCCATTCTATTTTTGGAACCACCATTATGACAGCCTTATCTAATGTGTCACATTTTGTCAGCTTTGGAAAAGTGCCGAAATGGATTCCAGAAATGCCAAAAGGTGCCAACAAAATTAACACTAAAAATTAATCGCAATTCCGTGAATTTCTTTTTTCAATTTATGACTAATTTTTAAAGGGTTCTAAATTAAAAATTTGAGTATTCGCGGTCAACCTTTTAATAAAAAACAATGAATACAGCTACCGATTTAAAAGTCGTTTACTTTCCTTCCTGCATAAACAGAAGCATGGGAAAAACCCATTTTCAGGACTCAGACGATCTGCAATTGACCGAACTTACGCACCGCTTATTGGTTCGTGCCGGATTCACAATAATTTATCCCGAATCGATAGACAGTCATTGCTGTGGTATGCCTTTTTCAAGCAAGGGCTATGCAGAAGCTAATCACACACAATCCGAAACATTGGAAAAAGAACTGCTAAAAGCTTCAGAAAATGGTAAATATCCTGTTTTGTATGATATGAGCCCGTGTTTTTATCATTCGAAAGAAGAGTTTTCCAAAAGCCTAAAAATTGTCGATCCGATTGAATTTATGCTGGATTATGTAATGCCTCAGTTGACAGTAAAAAAGAAAAAAGGCAGTGTGGCCGTTTTTCCTGTTTGTTCCGTTAAAAAAATTGGAATGACAGAACAATTAACAGCCTTGTCTAAACTTTGTGCAGACAGCGTAACCCTTATTGACAGCAATTGCTGCGGTTTTGCCGGAGACAGAGGTTTCTTAATTCCTGAACTAAACGAACACGGACTACGAGATTTAAAAGCACAGATTCCAGCCAGCTGTAAAGACGGTTTTTCAACCAGCAGAACCTGCGAAATAGGACTCGAAAAAATGAGCGGTATCGATTTTAAATCTATTTTTTATCTGATTGAGGAAGTCACAAGATAGCATTTTTTCAATTTATCTTTAATAGACTTTATGTGGCTATATTTATTCTATTAAATAAAAAACTATTGAATTTAATCTTCTAAAATTCTTTACTGCAAGTAACATAAATAATTTTTTTTGATAAAATAGTCTTTAATACAAATCAAAAAATAAATCATTGATTTTCAAAATATAACAATTTTTTTAAAAGATGTTATTGTGTATTTATAATACATTTATAAAATATTTAGTACAATTTTTTTTAACTGCCTTTTTTACTCTTAAAAAGACAAGACATCTTCTTTCTTAAATACTATTGCGAATAATATTTTTATATATTTGTCCATTATTTAAGCTTAAATCAGCAAAAAAACAAGAATACCCTTATTTTAATCCCAAAAATTTAAAGGTTTAACAAATCAATGTCAGCAGTAAAGGACTTTAGTGAACAATTGTTGGTAAGCGAACTCAAAAATGGTAACGAAAAAGCTTTTCGTAAACTATATGATTTCTATTATCAGGATATCTATGGTTACAGTATCAGTCTTTTAAAATCAAAAGAACTTGCTGAGGAAAATGTTCAGGATGTTTTTTTGAAGATCTGGCTGCATCGGGAAAATTTGAATCTGGAACAATCGTTCAAATCGTTTTTATTTACAATTGCCAGAAACCAGGCTTTTAATCTTTTGAATAAAGCTGCAAACGACGCACTTTTGAAAGAAGAAGTTTTTTACACCAGTGAAAAATCACATGTAGAAGGAGATTATTCCATTCGCGAAGCCGATTGTAAGAAACTAAAAAAACAAGCCATAAAACAATTACCTCCAAAACGAAAACGCATTTTTAAAATGTCCAGAAAACAGGGCAAAACATATGAGGAAATAAGTCAAGAGCTAGGAATTTCTATTAGTACTGTTAAAAATCAAATGAGTAAAGCTCTGGAATCAATACGGCTTTTTTTAAAAGCGCATGATGGCTTTACGTAGAAAAAAGCGCTTATAAATCTAATCACTCAAAAAATGAGTGATTTTTTTTGGTCTAAAACTAAAAATATTTATAGTTTTAATTAATTGAAAATCAATTATTTGATTTTATTTTTTGTTTTATTTTGATAAAATCGAAAAAAAATATAACGTTTGAGTAGTACACAACTGTCTTTCATCTGTATTATATAAAACAGCAAATAAAAACTTATTCACGATGAATGAAAATCCGGAAATACAAACATTACTTCACAAGTTTATTTTAAACCAATGTACCACTGAGGAAATTAATGAAGTGGTAGACTATTGTAAAAAAAATAAACTCACTGCCGGCTTTCCAACTGTTGAAGAGGTTCAAGCTTTATTGACTGAAACTCCAAAAATGGACAAAACAACAGCAGACCAGATTTTTTCCAAAATTTTAGTTCAAGCTCAAGAAATGGAAGAACAGGAAACTAGAAAATTCCCTTTCAAGAGATATATGGCTATTGCTGCTTCAATTGTTGTTTTACTTTCTATTGGATTTTCATATAGAAATAATCTTAATGCTCCAAAAAACAAGCCAGTAATTAATAGTAATGATATTACCTTACAATTAGAAAATGGTGAAATACAGGTTATATCGGAAGGCAAAAAAAGTAAAGTTACCGATGCTCATGGACAGGTTGTAGGAAATCAAAATGGAAATAAAATTGCATACGACACTGAAACATCATTAGAAAAACTAGTATATAACACTTTGAAAATCCCAAATGGAAAACGTTTTGAATTGGAATTATCTGATGGAACTATAGTGCACTTAAATTCCGGTACCACTTTAAAATATCCTGTAAAATTTATAGCTGGTGAAAACAGACAGGTTTTTCTAGAAGGTGAAGCTTTTTTTGATGTTGCAAAAGATAAAACACATCCTTTTATAGTAAATGCAGATAAATTAAATATTCGGGTTTTGGGAACTCACTTTAATGTCTCCAGTTTTCCCGAAGATGATTTGACTGATGTTGTTTTGGTTGAAGGCTCAGTAGGAATGTATTCGGTAAATGAAAATTTTGACGCCAATAAAAACACTATTCTGAAGCCAGGTTTAAAAGGAAGTTTTAATAAAGACAATAACCGCATTAGTACTAAAGAAGTCAATACTGAGTTATACACTGCTTGGATAAATGGCGGACTAATATTTCGAAATATAAGTTTTAGCAATATCTGCAAAAAACTGGAAAGACGTTATGACGTTACTATTATCATAAAAAACAGCAAATTGGCCAATGAAAAATTCAATGCCAGCTTTATAGACAAACCTTTAGATAAAGTACTGACTTACTTCAAAGATGTCTATGGCTTTGATTATACCACCAAAGACAAAGTAATAACTATTAAATAACCTTTAAAACCAATGAAAAAAAGATGAATTGAACATTATGGAATAAAAAAATCGGAAAGAGCTGCGAACAATTTCCGATTGAATAAGTGATTGACCTAACAGATTAAATACAATCAATTAACAAAATTATGAAAAAAAAACCAAAGAATGATGGAATGCAATTTTCATTGTTCAAAATTGACCTGAAATTGAAACTAACTACACTACTGCTTTTAGTTGCCATTTTTAATTCCCGAGCCGATACTTATGCCCAAAAGACAAAAGTAAGCTTGGAATTAAAAAATTCTACTGTGGAGAAAGTTATTGAAACTATTGAACAAAAAACCGATTTTAAATTTATTTATAAATTAAACGATATCGATTTAGACCGCGTGGTATCCATCCATGTAAAAAACCAGAACATAAATGTTGTTTTGGATTATCTCTTTAAAGATGTTCCAACTGAGATTATTATTAGAGACACACAGATTATGCTCAAAAAACCAAAAGCAGTAGTCTCTGAAGCTCTGCCTTTTCTCATCCAAACCGTAAGAGGTAAAGTAATAGACGAAAACCGAATGCCTTTGTCCGGTGCAACCGTTACGGAGCAAAACACAAAAAATAGTGTACTGACAGGCTATGACGGAGCCTTTGAAATCTCTGTTCAAAGTAATACGGCTATGCTTAAAGTTACATATGTGGGCTATGACTCAAAAATATTTCCGGCCAGTCAATCCAATCCTATCATACAATTATCACCTGAAACAACATCACTGAAAGAAGTTGTATTAGTAGGTTATAGTTCTATGTCCAAAAGAGATGTAACAGGTGCAGTATCTTCCATAGCTCAAAAAGATATGAATCAAGGGACTATAGTAAATCCTTTGCAATTGATTTCTGGTAAAATGGCAGGGGTAAACATCAATCAAGTTGGAAGTGAGCCAGGATCTGCGCCAAATATCAGAATTCGAGGATTAACTTCATTAGTTGGAGGAAGTGATCCATTAGTAGTTATTGACGGAGTGCAGGGAAATCTGGATTTATTAAACCAAATTCCCCCAAGTGAAATTGCTTCTATCGATATTTTGAAAGATGCATCGGCTGCTGCTGTTTATGGCGCCAGAGGTGCTGCTGGAGTTGTTCTTGTAACAACCAAAAAAAGCAAGGCTGGTAAAACATCCGTAGAATATACAGGAACAATGTCTGTGGATCAAATTCCAAATCCGTTAGAAGTTCTTAATGCCGATCAATGGTGGCAACAAGCACAGTCAGTAGGTGTACCTGCCTCTGCAAATCATGGTGCCAGTACCGATTGGTTTAATATTTTGACACAAACAGGTTTTACACAAACTCATGCTTTGGCCTTTGGTGGTGGAGCTGATAAATTTAATTATAGAGCTTCTATTAGTGCTATTTTACAAGAAGGTGTAGTGATAAACTCAAAAAGCAATAAATATATTGGACGCATTCAAGCCACTCAGTTAGCTATGGATGATAAGTTAAAATTGACTTTTAACCTTAACAGCGGTATTATTGAAACTGATAATAGTATTGCAGAAATTGGTAGAGCATCCTTTAAGTCAAACTTAATTACAAACTCTTATTTTGTAAGTCCTACTAATCCTGTTTATAATACTGATGGTACTTATTTTAGTGATCCTAACGTATTTCATTACTTAAATCCATATGCTGCTGCAGAAACGGTAACTAATCATGACGAAAACAACAATTTATTTGGAAGTTTAAAAGCAGAATTAGAAATCATTGACGGTGTGACTTTAGCTGGATTTGGAAGCTGGAGAAATACTAATACTGTTCACGGTTATTATCTTCCATCAGAATCAACTGATGCTGATGCTGTAGATCAAAAAGGTGTTGCCAATATCCACAACGATAAGGTAAATGAAAGGCTTATGAACGTGAGCATTAATTACAAAAAAGTATTAGGCAACCATAGTCTGGATGTATTAGCTCTTTATGAGTGGCAGAATCAAATCTACCAAGGTAATTTTGCTCAAGCACGTGGTTTTATAAATGATATTGCTACTTTCAATGCTTTACAGTTAGGAGATTTTTCTAATGCAAAACCAGGTGATATAACTTCTTATAAAAATGACAGAACCTTAATATCATTTTTAACGCGTTTTAATTATAGTTATTTAGGCCGTTATTTACTTACCGGAAGTATTAGAAAAGATGGTTCTTCTGTATTTGGAGATAATAATAAATGGGGTAACTTCCCATCTGTATCTTTAGGCTGGGCAATTGATAAAGAACCTTTTATGGCCAATCAGACTCTCTTTTCTCAATTAAAATTACGTGGAGGATATGGAGAAACGGGTAACCAGCAAGGATTATATCCTCAACAATCTCTTTCATTAGTAGGGCAAGGAAGTCCAAGTCTTACCTATTTTGGAGGTTCACAAATCACTAATTACATTCAGATTCAAAATGCTAATCCTGATTTGAAATGGGAAACAAAAAAACAAACCAATATTGGTATTGATTTTGCTCTTTTTGAGAATAGGCTTAGGGGTACAATTGATGCTTATACCGCAACTACCGAAAACCTTTTATTCAATTACACTGTACCACAGCCTCCTTATCCATATGATAGAGTATATGCCAATGTGGGCAGCCTTTTGAACGAAGGACTAGAAGCTTCATTGAGCTATGATTTAATAAGTAATGAGAACACTACGCTTACTTTAGCAGGAAATGTCTCTTTCATGAGAAATGAAGTATTGAACCTGAGCGGATCTATCGATGGAGTACCATTGAATACAGATTATGTTGGATGGGGTGCTCCAAATTCTTATTTGGTTAAAGGAAAACCAGTAGGTTCATTTTACACTTTGCATAGTACAGGGAAAGACAATGCTAACTCGGAAACGGTATTAGACCGTGATGGAAATGGCATTATAGATCAAGGATCAACAAGTCCTGACAGAGCTTACAATGGTGCTGCAATGCCAACTTATACTTTTGCATTCAATCCTACTTTTAGATATAAAAAACTGGATATTTCAATGCTTTGGAGAGGTTCCGGAGGTAATAAAATCTATAATACCTTGAACAAAAGTTTAAGCTATCAAGAAAGCATTGGTAAATCCAATGTTCTAACAAGCTCAGTTGCCTTAGATATGTTTACTACTCCATATGTATCTGATTTATGGCTTGAAAAAGGTGATTTCATACGATTAGACAATATAACTCTTGGCTATAATTTTACTTTCAAAGAGGTTAAATACCTTGAATCACTTCGCCTTACTTTAAATGGTAGTAACTTATTACTATTTACTGATTATACTGGAATGGATCCTGAAATTAATTTAAAAGGTAATGGTGGTGATTCTAATTCCCACTTTGGTGATGACATCGGGATATATCCTCGTACTAGAACATTTGGTCTAGGTTTAAGTGTTAAATTTAAATAGTAAAGAAAATGAAAATCAAAAATATAGTATTGATAGGAGGTTTAAGTCTTTTATCATTCGCAAGCTGCACCGATTTAGATGAAAATGTCTATGATAAATACCAAACTGATACTTTTTATAATTCTCCAGAAGGTGCAAATATAGCCCTAGCTGCTGTTTATGCACAAGTAGGAGGAAACTGGGATGGTGTTGGATATGCAGGTGCCGATAATGGCTGGTATGACCTAAATGCAATGTCGAGTGACGAACAGGTAATCCCTCATAGAAATACAGGAGACTGGCAATTGGATTTTGCTCAGCAGTACAAACACGAATGGCTGCCATCAAGCTTAATGGTAAACAATACTTGGAAATGGTTATACAAATCTGTATTTAGTGCCAACTTAGCTGTAGAACAATTAGAAAAAGCAAAGGCTGATCCTTCAAAAATTGCTGAAGCTAAAGTATTAAGAGCTTTTTTCTATTATCTATTAATTGATGATTATGGCAATGTACCTTTTTATACATCAAATAATATCACTGTAGATAAAATTCCTCAAGCTGATCGCAAAGTTGTTTATGATTTTATTGTAAAAGAATTAAATGATAATGTAGAATTACTTTCGGGAACCAAAGGTGGTGAATACTATGGCCGTTTCAACAAATGGGCTGGTTATATGTTATTAGCTAAAGTATATTTGAATGCGGGAGTTTATACAGGAACTCCAAAATGGAATGAATGTCTTGCAGTTTGTAACAAATTAAATGAAGGTGGATTTTCTCTTCACTCAGGAAGTGCAAATGCATCAAGCCCATTAGGAAATAAATATTTTGAATTGTTTGGAGACGTACTTCCAGAAGACGAAACAATATTAGCTATTTACACGACTGTTGATGTTGTTTCGCGTAATATTTTTACAGTACGCAGTATGGCTGGATCCAATGCTTTTACCTTATTTGGATACAATGGCTGGAATGGAACTGTTATTCCAAAAGACTTTTATTTAAAATATGATAATGCAGATATCCGTAAAAAACAATTTTTAGTAGGAGAACAGCCTGGAGGTGTTAATTATACTATTGAAATAGGTTCATTAGATAATCCTGGTGCACCAGCACAATCAGGAGTTCGTAATACTAAATTTTATCCAGCAGGAGTAACTACTGGAGGAGGAGCTTCGAATGATTTTCCAATTTTTAGATATGCCGATGTCTTGCTGATGACCGCTGAATGTCATGTTAGACTAGGAAATGCTGCAACAGCAAAACCATTTATCGATGCCGTAAGACAACGCGCTGGACTAAATGCATTGGCAGCTAATCCAACTCTTACTGATATTTATAACGAAAGAGGATTTGAATTAAACTGGGAAGGACACAGAAGACAAGACATGATCCGTTTTGATACTTTTTTATTGCCAAATGAATTTAGAGGTGCTTCACAACCCTTTAGAAAATTGTTCCCAATTCCTACTCCTGCACTTAATGCAAATCCAGGTTTAAAACAAAATCCAGGTTACTAAAAAAGAACTCATATGAAAACATATATATATAAGTTACTCGTACTTTGCGCTGTAGCGCTGCTTGCTGTATCTTGTGAAGAAACAGCCGAATTAACCACCTTGCAAGAGGTTAGTTTTACATCGACTGTTGAAGCTTCAACAAAAACGATCGTTATATCAGATGACAATTCATCAGAACCTGTAGTTGCTCTTTCTTGGCCAGCCGTAGCTTATCCAATTGAAGCTCCTGTTACTTATGCTTTACAATTTGACATCCCAGCAGACATTACTGGCGAAAAAGCATGGAGTAAAGCAACCCGTATAGTAGTAGGTGAAGATGTTTTAAGTAAGTCTTTACTAGGGGTAGAACTTAATAAAATAGCAATACTGCTTGGATTACCAGTAGATGCAGCCGGAAAAATTGCTGTTCGTGTAGAATCTTATATGGATCATACAGCCTATTCTGAGCCTATAATTTTGACTGTTACTCCTTACGAAGCTAAACCTTCTGGCCAAATAATAATGCCAGGAAGTTACCAAGGCTGGAATGTAGATACGGCAGCATTATTTGCTCCAATATCTGTAGGGATATATCAAGGGTATGTGTCCATCCCAGTTGGAGCTGGATTAGGTTTTAAATTAAATCAAGAAAGAAACTGGGCACAATTTTATGGTGCTGGAGCTTCTAATCAAGATTTAAAAAACATGAGCGATACCGATTTTCAAATGCCAGGTGCAGGTTCTTATCAAATGACGGTAAACCTTAAAACTCTAAAATGGAATGCTGTTCCTTATTCTTGGGGAATTGTTGGTGATGCAACCGCTGGAAGCTGGGATACCAGCACTCCAATGAATTATGATCATGTAAGTAAAACTTGGAAAGTTACAGCCGATTTAAAACCAGGAAATGTAAAATTCAGACTTAACAATTCATGGACAATCAACTACGGTGCCAAAAATAATGATGAAGGTATCATGTACCTAGACAATTCAGGAGCACATTATGTGGGAGAAGCAGGGAAATATGAAATCACTTTTACAATAAATGATGTCAATCCAGCTCTTAATGGTTATCCTGCAACAGGTACTTACACCGTAAAAAAAATATAACTAAAAAGAGAGATAATCTATATTCAATACGATGGGTTTTGGTTAGTTAAACTGCATTCCCTCTTTGCTGAAAAAATAAGAGGGGTGCACCCATTACCAAAAAAATAATGATTATTTATTAAAAAATAAAACAAATGAAAAAATACATCAAAATCGTTTTTGCAGTTTGCTTCACTTTGGTAATAGCCGCATGCAGCTCATCTGATGATACTCCAAATATACCGTCTCCGTACGATCAATATGGCACTCCATTTGATAAAATGCCGGCCAAAGAAGATGCTATTATTTATCAAGTTAATATTCGTGCTTTCAGTAATGCGGGAACACTAAATGGTGTAACCGAAAAACTGGACGCTATTCATGATCTTGGAGTAAATGTTATTTATTTAATGCCAATTTATCCTGTTGGAATTGTGCGCTCTGCTGGTGGACTAGGTTCTCCTTATTCTGTTAAAGATTACAAAGCTGTAAGTACCGAATTTGGAACACTAAACGATCTTCGTAAGCTGGTTGATGAAGCTCACAAAAAAAACATGGCAGTTATCTTAGACTGGGTTGCCAATCATACTTCATGGGATAATGCATGGATTACTGCTCATCCTAATTGGTACCAAAAAGATGCTTCAGGCAATATCATTATCCCTCCGGGAACAAATTATAATGATGTAGCACAATTAGATTTTAACAATCAGGATATGCGAGCAGCTATGGTAGATGCTATGTCCTATTGGGTTTACAATGCAAACATAGATGGTTTCCGTTGCGATTATGCTGATTTTGTGCCTCAGAATTTTTGGACACAAGCCACAACTGCTTTAAGAAAAATTAAAAATCAAAATATATTAATGCTTGCCGAAGGTTCAAAAGTGAATCATTTCGCAGCTGGTTTTGATTATACTTTTGGCTTCGGCTTTTTTGATTCTTTGAAAAAAGTATTCAACGAAGGAAAATCAGTAACTACAATCCAAGATGCTAATGCTGCTGAATATGCTACGAATTATGATAACTCACAGCGTATTGTAAGATACACTTCAAATCATGATGTTAACTGGTCTGATGGTTCGCCGGTAACATTATTTGGAGGAAAACAAGGTTCTGTTGCTGCTTTTGTTGTTGCTGCTTATATGAAATCAGTGCCTATGATTTATAATGCTCAAGAAATTGGGTATGCTAAAAAAATTGATTATTTCACACACACTCCTATAGATTGGAGCACTGCCGATGCTGGTATGCTAACCGAATACAAAAAAATAATCGCTTTTAGAAACACGAGTAATGCCATAAAAAGAGGAACTTACAAAGGATACAGCAATGACGCTATAAGTGCCTTTACTATGGAAACAGATACCGAAAAAGTGTTAGTACTTTCTAATTTGACAAGTGGTTCAGCAAAATATATTGTTCCGGCTTCACTATCAAAAATAGCTTGGAAAAATGCTTTTGAAGGTGCATCAGTTACTCTTACATCTGAAATCACTTTACAGCCATTTCAGTATATGGTGTTAAAAAATTAATATTATAAACTAGCTAATTTTCAAATAGTCATATCTAATCTTGTTTCTTATCTTTGTAACAGAAGATGATTATTGGTTACTAAGACTGTTTGTAACACACAGCATATTATTGCAAAGCCACAAAGACTCCTAAAATTTAATTCATATAACTTTTTGTTTAAATTAATTGTATGGTTTGTTTAAATTTTTAATACTTCGAAACTATTTGTCTTTGTGTGCCTTTGCATTATTCTTTTTACTCCAAAAAAATAAAAAATGATTTATAACCTAAGAAAAATACAGCTTAATGCATTGTTTTTATTGATTTGTCTTGCTCCTTTTTTAATACAGGCACAGGAAATAAATTCGCCTAATAAGAATCTTGCATTAAAATTTGAATTAAAAGAAAATGGAGTTCCCTCCTACCAGCTTACATACAAAGGTAAAGCAGTAATTAAGCCTAGTTCATTGGGATTAGAGATCAAAGATGCTCCTTCGTTTATGGATGGTTTTTCTATTACAAATACGGAACAAAAATCGGTAGATGAATCCTGGAATCCAGTTATGGGAGAGGAAAAAACGATTCGTAATAACTACAACGAACTGCTGGTTACTTTGGCTCAGGCCAAAAATAATAACAGATACATCCGCATCCGTTTTAGATTATTTAATGATGGATTAGGGTTCCGATATGAATTTCCGAAACAGAATGACTTGAATTATTTTGTAATTAAAGAAGAACGTACCGAATTTCAATTAGCCGGTGATCATAAAATTTTCTGGATTCCAGGAGATTATGATACCAATGAATATGCCTACACTACTTCAAAAATTTCTGAAGTTCCTTTGTTGATGAAAAAAGCCACTATCGAAATCAATTCCCAGTGGCCAATCAAAGAACTAGCGGTACAAACACCTTCAATGATGAAATCCACTGATGGTCTATATATAAACATTCACGAAGCGGCTCTAATCAATTATCCTGCAATGTATCTGGAACTTGATGCTGCGACTTATAAAATGCGCAGCCATTTAGCACCCGATGCTGTTGGTAATAAAGGTTATATGCAGACTGATGCACAATCACCTTGGAGAACTATTATTGTAAGTGATAAAGCGACTGATATTTTGGCTTCAAAATTAATATTGAACCTTAACGAACCAACGAGCTACAAGGATGTTTCTTGGATAAAACCAGTAAAATACATCGGAATCTGGTGGGAATATTTTGTTGCTGGGAAAAGCACTTGGGCATTCGGAAAAGAAAATAACGTAAAACTGACCGATGATTTTTCGAAATTAACACCAAACGGAAAACACGGAGCTACAACAGAAAGAGCGAAAGAATACATTGATTTCGCTGCCAAAAACGGTTTTGATGCTATCCTTATCGAAGGCTGGAATATAGGCTGGGAAGACTGGATTGGAAATTGGAAAGAAGAAGTTTTTGATTATGTAACGCCTTACCCAGATTTTGATGTCAAAGCTGTACATGAATACGCTGCTGCAAAAGGTGTAAAGATTATCATGCACCATGAAACTTCAGGATCGGCAACCAACTACGAACGCCGATTGGATCGTGCTTTTCAATTCATGAACGACAATGGTTACGATGCTGTAAAAACAGGTTATGTGGGCAAAATTATTCCGCGCGGAGAACATCATGATGGGCAATGGATGGTAAATCATTATATCAATGTAGCCAAACGTGCCGCCGATTATAAAATCATGATTGACAGCCACGAAGCCGTTCGCCCAACAGGTTTAAACCGTACATTTCCGAACTGGGTTGCACAGGAATCTGCCCGTGGAACTGAGTTTGAATCTATGGGAGGATTAAATCCAGATCACACTACTATTTTGCCTTTTACAAGATTAATGGGAGGCCCTATGGATTTTACACCAGGGATTTTCCAAACCGACCTTTCTTATTATGGAACGGGAAGCAAACAGCGTGTCAATACCACTCTGGTAAAACAATTAGCTTATTATGTAACAATGTACAGTCCGTTACAGATGGCTGCAGATATTCCTGGGAATTATGAGCGTTTTCCAGATGCTTTTCAATTCATCAAAGATGTTGCTGTAGATTGGGACAACAGTTATGTACTGGAAGCCGAACCTGGAGATTATATCACGATTGCCCGTAAAGCAAAAGGGAAAAATGAATGGTTTGTTGGCGGAATTACCGATGAAAATGCTAGAACTGCTAACATTACTTTCGGCTATTTGCCTGCTGGAAAAAAATTCATTGCTACAGTGTATGCCGATGCAAAAGAGGCAAACTGGAATGAAAATCCTCAAAAATACACGGTAACTAAAGCAATTGTAAATTCTAAAACAGTATTGAAACAATTTTTAGCTCCGGGAGGAGGAGTTGCCATCAGCATCAAAGAAGCAAACGATGCCGATATGAAAGGATTGAAAAAATTATAAAAACATTTGTCCCGCTAAATTGTAATGACAAATTCCGATGAATAAATCCTTGCCACATACCCCCAAGTGCTGCAAGATTTGAGGATTCGGTTAGGATCGTTCATTGGGAATAAAAAAAAGAAGCTTTTGAAGCTTCTTTTTTTGTTTTTTTCAATTAATAAGTTTTACAAATGAATTCCTCCAGCAACTTCTATTCGCTGTCCGTTTACCCATTTTGAATCGTCTGTACATAAAAAAGCAACCACACTTCCAATATCATCAGGAAGCCCCACCCGGCCCAATGCCGTTTGAGACGCAATCTGCTGATTTAGCTGTTCATTATCACGGACTGCACCACCGCCAAAATCGGTTTCAATCGCTCCCGGAGCAACAATGTTCACCCTGATTTTTCTTGCGCCTAATTCCTGCGCCTGATAGCTAGTCAATGTTTCAATTGCCCCTTTCATGCTCGCATAAGCAGAATATCCAGGATATGAGAAGCGTGCCAATCCAGACGAAATATTCACAATTCCACCGTCGTCATTCAATATGTTTAAAGCTTTTTGAGTCAGGAAAAATGTCCCTTTAAAATGAATGTTAACCATATCGTCAAATTGCGCTTCTGTGGTTTCGGAAAAACTTGCATAAGTTCCGACTCCGGCATTATTGATTAAAAAATCAATTTTATCAGTACCAAAAGTGTTTTTTAAAGCCGATGATGCATTTTGAAAAAAAGAATCAAAACTGCTTACCTCAGCGACATTCAGCTGCAGTGCCACGGCTTTTTGGCCTAATTTTTCGATTTCGCTTACAACTTCTTCAGCTTCGGTTTTTTTGCTGTGATATGTCAATACAATGTCCAGTCCTTTATTGGCAAGACTCAAAGCCATATTTTTTCCTAATCCGCGGCTCCCGCCTGTAACCAGAGCAATTTTATTTCCCATCTTAAATTTTGTTTTAAATTATCTAAGACAAAATTAATTCAGATGTAAAGTTCATTAGTTGCAAATATCAATCCAGAATTTGCGAAATTCAAATCAAACCATTTAAACGCGAAAAGACAATGGAGACAGCGCAGTCTGCTTTTTGAAAAAATTAGAGAAATGTGCCAGTTCTTCGAAACCGAGCGAATAAGCAATTTCCGAAATGTTCCAATCTGTTTCTTTCAACAAAGTTTTGGCTTCCTGAATCAATCGTTCACTGATTAATTCAGTAGTAGTCTTTCCTGTATTTTCCTTTAAAACTTTATTAAGATGATTGACATGAATAGACAAACGGGCAGCAAAATCTTTGGCTGATTTCAATTCCAGACGCTGACGGGAAGATTCAATAGGAAATTGTCTTTCGAGTAATTCGACAAATAAAGAAGAAACTCTCGCTGCAGAATTATGTTTGGAATACAAAGCGGTAACGGGCTGCAGTTTTTGTCCAAAATGAATCAGCTCCGCCACATAATTCCGAATCAAATCGTATTTATACACATAATCAGAGTTGATTTCCTGATGTATCTTTTTGAAAATCAAATCGATTTCAGCAACTTCTTCCTCAGTCAGCTGAAAAACCGGATAACCATCTGTTTGAAAAATAGGCAGTTTATCAAGATCCATTCCCGTTTTATCCTTGGTCAAAAACTGATTGGTAAAAACACAAAAATGCCCAGACTGCTGCATATCCAATGGAAGATAATTATATGGAATTTTGGGTGTTGCAAATAAAAGAGCATATTGGTCAACCTCGATTACTTTGTCGGCATACTCCACTCTATTCTTCCCACTGATCAGACTTATTTTATAATAGGCTCTCTTGTCATAAGGCATGCAGGATTTCCCATTCAGCCTCTCATAAAGTTCCTTGATATTAAAAACATTAAAGTGTCCAATTTCTTTTTGAATCCCATTAGGCAGCAGCAATGCGTTCTTTTCTATAAAACATTCTGAAGAAATGTCTTCGTAAAAGTTTTCTATTGATCTTGATTTCATTGGAATTAAATTTGTAAAAATCAAATATAGTGATTTACAAAGAAAATATTTTCAAATAGAAGTCTTAAAAAATTGAATTGATTTTAAATCTAATTTAAAAAAAAGCTCAGAATAATCTAAATATTATTTACACTTACTTTTTGAGTTGAATAGATCAAAGTGTATTTTTTTAAACATGTTTTAATTCAAAACTGTAATGGTATCCGATTAATTTTTTACCATCCTCATAATTTCTAATCCATGCTTCTTCCTCATGACTTAATTTTACAATTTCATTTCTGGAAACACTATTAAATCTTTTTACAATTTCTTCTAAGGTATTCACTTCAGACTCGCTAAAATAGTCTGAGTTAAATGTTCTGTTTTCAATAGGTTTAAACTCTTCACCACAATAGCCATTGCCATAGTCTATGGTGTTTATTATAAAGTTATTTTCTCTTTGCAGTTTTTCAAAAATAGTTTGAAAGTTGTTTGGAACAGGTCCAAAATCAATAGCAACATATCTTGTACCGCTTATTGAAAATGAAGTTTTTTTAAAGTTTAAAAAATCAGCATAAAAAAGCAACTTGTTCATCACTGTTTTCAATGGACTTAATTGTTGCGTAAAATACACAATCATTTCTGTTAGCTTTTCTATATTTGGAGACTTATAACCTGTATAAATATCAGGATTACTATCTCCTAAAATATAGTTTTGTAAACCAACTTTAAAATGATTTTTTCTTTCTTCTTGAATTAAATCATCAATATTTTTTAACAATTCTACTTTCTCCACATCTCCAAAAACTCCTTGACTTTCTTCAACAAGCAATCTGAAAGATTTTGGATTTTTTGCTAATTGTATCAATTTAGCATTTGCCAAGCTAGGAACTTCACCACTTTCATAGTTCCTATAGGTATTAACACCGAACCCCAAAGAAAGCCCCATTTTGTTTGCGGGCAAATTATATTTTTTTCTAATGCTTATGATTTCCTCTGGAAATGGCAAGTTATACTTATCTAGATACTGATTGTAAACTTGGGTTAAATTTAATGTATCTAATTGTGTGTCTGTAAAACTTTCTTTAGTGTCCTCACAAAAATAGGAATGATGGGTATATGTAAATTCTTCTTTCCTAAAAATTAAATTTTTCTTCTCTTTTACTAGAGTCATTTCATTACCTGTAAACGGACTTTTCATATTAAATGTTTTTAAAAGGATATTTTAAGGGATAATCTGAAATATGGAATGAAATACAAAATGATTTTGTTGGCAGTATTGTAATTTTAATGTAAACCTCTTGTTTCTTTACAGTGGCTCCGAAAACCCACATTGGGCTAGTACCAAATTGATCATTTGTTAAAGGTCCTTGACAATAATCTTCAATTGTTAGTTTTGACAAGACATTATCTCTAAATTTTGCGGTTATTTCTAAATCGGCTAATGTTTGGGTGTTTTTATCTCTATTGGCATAAATGACTCCAAAAGCACTCATATTTGCTTTGAATTCCGCTAAAAAATTCTTGACATCATTTTTATCCATATAGCTAAAAATTCACCGTTGAAGATTTGGCAAAGTTAAGAATTAAAACAATAAAAACAACCATGTAGTTGTTAATTATGACTTAATCAATAAAAAAACAAACTATACAGTTGTTTAATACAGAATAAAAAACATATATACATTTTACTCCCCACCCAACATCTCCATCAATTCCAGACATCTTCTCGTGGTTTTGGCATTATCAAAAGTCAGCAATAATCGCAAGCCTGCAGGAGTCTGTTTTTCTTTCATAACACAAATACTGCTGTTATTCTGTACAAACTGAATCACTTTATGGAAACGTTTAGAGTGGTAATAATCCGATTGTTGGTCGGAGACAAAATAACCAATCATCTTTCCTTTTTTCATCACCAGTTTTTCGATTCCCACACGCGTTGCGATCCATTTGATGCGGATACTGTTCATTAAGGCATTCGCTCTTGGTGGCATTGGACCAAAACGATCAATTAGTTTATTTTGGAAAACAACCAGTTCTTCCTCATTTTTCACCTCAGCCAATTCGTTGTACAAACTCAAACGCTCCGTGACATTATTGATATATTCATCTGAAAAAAGCAGCTCAAAATCGGTATCGATCTGCAGGTCTTTTACATATTCCTTGGTCTCAATATTATTCTCTTCGGGGTACAAATCCTTGAATTCGTTTTCCTTCAATTCCTCGATAGCCTCATTCATGATTTTTTGGTACGTATCAAAACCAATATCATTGATAAAACCGCTTTGTTCTCCTCCCAACAAATCTCCAGCTCCGCGAATTTCAAGGTCTTTCATCGCAATGTTCAAACCGCTTCCCAATTCGCTGAATTGTTCCAAAGCCTGAATTCTCTTTCTTGCATCTTCGGTCATGTGCGAATAAGGAGGACAGATAAAATAACAAAATGCTTTCTTGTTGCTTCGCCCCACACGCCCTCTCATCTGATGCAGATCGGACAGACCAAAATTATTGGCATTATTGATAAATATGGTATTCGCATTCGGAACGTCTAATCCGCTTTCGATAATCGTCGTGGCTACCAAAACATCAAATTCGCCGTTCATAAAGGCGAGCATTAATTCTTCGAGTTTGGCTCCGTCCATTTGTCCGTGGCCAATTCCAACTCTCGCATTTGGCACGAGACGCTGAATCATTCCTGCAATTTCTTTGATATTTTCAATTCGGTTATTGATAAAGAAAACCTGCCCGTTACGCTGAATTTCATACGAAACCGCATCCCGGATCAGCTCTTCATTAAACCCGACCACATTCGTTTCTATAGGATAACGATTGGGCGGAGGCGTTGTAATCACCGATAAATCTCTCGCTGCCATCAGCGAAAACTGTAAAGTTCTCGGAATTGGGGTTGCAGTCAAAGTAAGCGTATCGACATTAGCCGCAATGGTTTTGAGTTTGTCTTTTACGTTAACGCCAAATTTCTGTTCTTCATCGACAATCAATAAACCAAGGTCTTTGAAAACTACATTTTTATTCACCAATTGGTGTGTTCCAATGACAATATCCAATTTCCCTTCAGCTAAATCTTTTAAAGTTTGCGCTTTTTGTTTGGCAGTTCTAAAACGGTTCAAGTAACCAATAGAAACCGGCATGTCTTTCAGTCTTTCGCTAAAAGTTCTATAATGCTGGTATGCCAAAATAGTCGTAGGAACCAAAACTGCTACTTGTTTAGAATTATCAACAGCTTTGAAAGCCGCACGGATTGCAACCTCAGTTTTACCAAATCCTACATCGCCACAGACCAAACGGTCCATAGGGCGTTCGCTCTCCATATCGGCTTTGACTTCCTGTGTCGATTTAATTTGATCCGGAGTATCTTCGTAAATAAATGAACTCTCCAATTCATTTTGAAGATAACTGTCTGGCGCAAATTGGAATCCTTTTTCCAGTCTTCGTTTCGCATACAGCTGAATCAAATTGAATGCAATATGTTTGACCCTCGCTTTGGTTTTTTGTTTTAAAGTCTTCCACGCGCTGGAACCCAATTTGTAAATTTTAGGAGGCGTTCCGTCTTTTCCGTTGTATTTCGAAATCTTATGCAGCGAGTGAATGCTCACATACACAATATCATTATCGGCGTAAACCAATTTGATCGCTTCCTGCGTTTTGCCTTCCACTTGTATTTTTTGCAGTCCTCCAAACTTCCCGATACCATGGTCGATATGCGTTACATAATCGCCAACGGATAAAGTAGTCAGTTCTTTTAAGGTTAGATTCTGCTTTTTAGAATAACCGTTTTTGATGCTGAATTTATGATAACGCTCAAAAATCTGATGATCGGTATAACAGCAAATCTGATTTTCCTGATCGATAAAACCTTGGTACAACGGCAAAACAATTGTCTTGTACTGCTTGCGGATATTCTCGGAATTAGCTTCATCCAAAGATTCGAAAATATCATGAAAACGCTTTGTCTGCGCTTCATTGGAACAAAACAGATAATTTTGATACCCGTTAAAATGGTTGTCGCTCAAATTATTCAGCAGTAAATCAAATTGCTTGTTGAACGACGGCTGTGGCTGAATATGAAATTCAAATTTCTTAGTCGTTTTAAAAACCGGTTTTGAATTAAATTCCACCACCGAAAAATCCAACGCTCTTTTTACAAATGCCTTTTGATTCAAAAACAATTGTTCCGGCGTGGCGTGTTTTATGTCTTTGGACAATTTCTCAAAAGCTTCTTCGGCTCTGGCAAATTGCTTATCCAACTCGTATAAAAGATTCTCCGTATTTTGAAAAAACAACACCGTTCTTTCGGCTATATAATCCAAAAAACTTTCTCTGTTTTCCTGAAAAACCTTATTCTCAACATTCGGGATAATGGTAATTTTTTTCTTTTGTTCCAATGACAATTGGCTTGCAACGTCAAAAGTCCGGATGCTTTCGACTTCGTTACCAAAAAACTCAATTCGATATGGATTGTCATTCGAAAAGGAAAATACATCGACAATTCCTCCACGAACCGAAAATTCACCAGGTTCGATAATAAAGTCAACTCGTTTGAATTCATATTCAAACAAAACTTCATTCAGGAAATCAATCGAAATTTTATCACCAACCGCAACTTTCAAAGTATTTTTATCCAGATTCTGACGGGTCACCACTTTTTCAAAAAGTGCCTCGGGATAGGTAACAATTACTGCAGGTTTTTTGCGGGAATTGATTCTGTTAAGGACTTCGGAACGAAGTAAAACATTCGCATTATCGGTTTCCTCAATCTGATACGGACGACGGAAAGAACCCGGATAAAACAGCACATCCTGTTCGCCAATCATTTGTTCCAAATCATTCAAATAATAAGCAGCTTCCTCCTTATTGTTCAAAACCACCAAAAAAGGAAGTTCCGATTTCTTGAAAACTGACTGAATGACAAAAGAAACTGCTGATCCCAGCAGACCGCCCAAATGCATTTTTACCTGATTATTTTCCTGTAAACCGGCTACAATCTGTGCCGTTTTTGGAGAAGAATCATAAACCGAATATATAAAAGTGGCTTTACTCAAGGCTGTGATGGATTTGGATTTTTTGGACTGGCTACTCCTCCTGAATTACCAGGCATTGTATGATATTTTTCAGGTGCTCCGTTATTTCCAGGATTTCCAGGCATCATCGGATTTCCTGACGGAATTGCCCGAGTCGTATCGATAATCATCTGTAACAATTCGGATTCTCCTGCTTCCATCGGGATTTTGCTTTTCTCTACAATTTTATCCATTTGTCGCTGCAGGGAAACCAGTTCAATATTAATTTCTGCAACAATTTTTACTACTTTTTTATCGGAGATATCAGTAAGATTTATATACAAATCCAGCATTCTTACCTGCGTAATCAAAGCTGCAATCCTGCTTCGTATCTGCGGTGTGTCAAACTGCGCAGGAATACTGCTGTTCAAAGCCATCACTTTAGTTGACAATATTTTGGATTTCTTCTGATAATCAGTAATTGTTTTTCTTGGTTTTTTTGCTAATTCCTCCATAAACTCACGCCATTGCGGCCACGTTAGAATTGAAGCTTCTGAAGTTTCATTAATTGGAGTGTCAAAAAAAGTCCAGCCTTTCTTTATATTGGTAAAAATCAGCTCTTTCTTTTTTGCATCTCTTAATTGATCAGCAAGACGCTTATCGTTATTATTATTACACGAAAACTGCATTAAAATCACCAAAAAAAACAGCGCTAATTTATTATTCATCTCCAAAATTTTTGAACCGCAAAGTTACAAATATCAATGGCAATGACAATAGTAATATCAATGACAAAAATCAATAACAATTTCAATAATAAAAACCAATTCCAAAATCAATGGAAATAATTATATTTATATTAAAATCTGCAGTAAACAGGCTGTATCTTAATTGAGTCAAAATTACGATATTAAAATTTTTATATTATTTTTTTAAAAAATTCACAAAAAACAAAGTATTTATATCTTATAATTTGCGAAATTATTATATTTGCAAAACAAATCTTTTTGATATGAATCCAAAAATATTAATTATAGGTGCCTGCGGACAGATTGGCACCGAATTAACGCATCAGCTCCGGGCAATTTACGGAACCGATAATGTAATTGCTTCCGATATTCGAAAACTGAATAATGATGTGGTCAATTCTGGTCCTTTTGAAGTAATTAATGCTTTGGATTTTAACCAAATCGAACATTTAGTCGAAATCCACCAGATTACCGATGTATATCTGATGGCTGCCCTGCTATCGGCAACAGCTGAAAAAAATCCTGCTTTTGCTTGGGATCTAAACATGAATTCGCTGTTTCATGTCTTAAATTTGGCGAAAGCCAAAAAAATAAAAAAGATATTCTGGCCTTCGAGCATTGCTGTTTTTGGGCCCACAACTCCAAAAGAAAATACGCCGCAATACACCATTATGGAACCTTCAACGGTATACGGCATCAGCAAACAGGCTGGCGAAAGATGGTGCGAATATTATCATAATCTTTTTGGTGTCGATGTCCGAAGCATACGCTATCCGGGTCTAATCAGCTGGACTACGCTGCCCGGCGGAGGAACTACCGATTATGCTGTGGATATTTACCACAAAGCTCTTTCTGAAAAAAAATACGAATGCTTTCTGAGTTCCGAAACCAAAATGCCGATGATGTATATGGACGATGCCATTGCCGCAACGATTAACATCATGAAAGCACCGGCTGAGCAAATCAAAATCCGCTCTTCTTACAATCTCGCTGCTATCAGTTTTACCCCAGCCGAAATTACTGCAGAGATCAAAAAACACATCCCGGAACTCGAAGTCACTTATGTATCCGATTTCCGTCAAAAAATTGCCGACAGCTGGCCTGCAAGCATTGACGACTCCCGAGCCAGAGAAGACTGGGGCTGGAATCACAAATTTGATCTCGAAACTATGACTGCCGAAATGCTGAAAAACCTTGCTCCGCAATACAGTATTGATTTGTAATAAAACACACAATTTTGAGCGTATCTCTATAAAAAAGGGACCAAACTCACTGTACTGATGATTTGGTCCTTTTTGTAAAACAGTTAAATTAGCCACGAATAAAACAGATTAGAACGGATTTTTTTACTAAACCACTATGCCATAGATTGGGTTAGACAGACTGAATCTGCAAGGTTGGATTGCGAAAATTGATGAAATTTTGCCACAAATTCACAGATAAAAAATGATTTTAAAATCTCTGAATCTGTAGCAAAAACTTTTTTAGAAACTAAAGCGAGATGCACTGAAAGTGCATAGTTTTAAACTCTATTTGAGACCAATAAATTGGTTAAGAATTTAGTTGGAGTCTTTACAAAATCCGTTAAATCCGTGTCATCTGTGTACCGTTTTTTTATACTTTGGGTATATTGAATTTAAAAGTTTTAAAAGCGAATCCCTGCCGAATCTCTTAAACAAGATAGAGGTTATAATTTTTTTAATTAGCTTGATCTATTAAATCTGTTGTAGAAACATAATCCATACTTTTTTGCTTCTGCATTTTCTACGTTTATTCCAATTCTGTAAATACAATAAAAAAACAATTTATATTTTTTTTATCATTAATTATTCCCAAAGATTTTTGCCAATTATTTACCCGTTTTTATACGTGTTTTGACTAAATTGCATTTAGAAACAAATTTAGATTGGTATGCCAGAAAAAGATCCGGAAAACAACGCCGAAAGAACGCGTTTGCACCTAAGAACCGACAACAAAGGCTGGAAAAAATGGGGTCCCTATTTATCCGAAAGACAATGGGGAACTGTTAGAGAAGATTATTCGCAAAGCGGTTATGCCTGGGGAAGCACCACACACGACATGGCCCGCTCCAAAGCCTACCGCTGGGGAGAAGAAGGCATTGGAGGAATTTCAGACAATAAACAGCATATATGTATTGCTTTTGCCTTTTGGAATCACAAAGACCGCATCCTAAAAGAACGTCTATTTGGATTAACGCCTGCCGAATCTAATCATGGTGAAGACGTAAAAGAAATTTATTATTACCTTGATGCAACTCCTACGCATTCCTATCAAAAAATGCTGTATAAATATCCGCATGCAGCTTTCCCTTATGAAAAGTTAATTGAAGAAAGTAAAAAACGCAGCCGTCAGGAACCCGAATATGAACTGCTTGACACTGGCGTTTTTGACAAGGACGAATATTTTGACATCACAATAGAATATGCCAAAGCCGAAGAACAGGATATTTTAATTAAAGTAACGGTGGAAAACCGTTCTAAGCTGGCAGCTCCTATTTCGGTATTACCTACCATTTGGTTTAGAAATACCTGGAGCTGGGGATATGACAATTACAAGCACAAACCTACATTGACCGGAGTAGGAAAATCACATATTGAAGTACAGCACCGCCTTGTGGGAAGTTTCAATCTGTATGCCGAAAATGCAAAAGAACTTCTGTTTTGCGACAATAAAACCAATTTTGAAAAACTATACAAATCCCCTGCTCAGTCACCCTATGCCAAAGACGGTATTAACGATTATATTATCAGCCAAGAAAAATCCGGTATAAATCCCGAAGCTGTTGGAACTAAAGCCGCAGTACATTTTGATGATTTTATTCCGCCGCTTGGCAAAAAAGAATACCGCATTCGTTTTACAAATACAGCTCCAAATGATCCTTTTGAAGATTTTGATGCCGTTTTCAGAAAAAGAATCGAAGAAGCAGATGAATTTTATGCACCGCTGCAAAAAGGAGTAAAAGACGAAACATTAAAATCCATTCAGCGACAAGCTTATGCAGGTATGCTCTGGACCAAACAATGGTATTACTATAATGTTTTTGAATGGTTAAAAGGCGATCCTTCTACTCCAAGACCTGATGCCAACCGAAAAGAAGGCCGCAACAGTTCATGGAAACACATGTATACGTCCAACATTCTCTCGATGCCGGACAAATGGGAATATCCATGGTTTGCAGCCTGGGACCTGGCTTTTCATACCTTACCTTTAGCCAGACTGGATCCGGATTTTGCTAAAAGACAGTTATCGGTTATTCTTCGGGAATATTACATGCATCCTAATGGACAGATTCCTGCTTATGAATGGTCCTTCTCAGATGTTAATCCGCCGGTACACGCGTGGGCTACCTGGAAAGTTTATAAAATTGACAAAGAAGCCAATGGAGGCACAGGAGATACTGTTTTTCTGGAACGCATTTTTCATAAACTGCTGCTCAATTTTACTTGGTGGGTTAACTTAAAAGATAAAAACGGAAACAACATTTTTGGAGGCGGATTCCTCGGAATGGATAATATTGGAGTGTTTGACCGCTCTGCCGATTTGCCTACAGGAGGACATCTGGAACAAGCCGATGGTACTGGCTGGATGGCGATGTACTGCCTGAACATGCTGCGGATAGCCTGTGAAATAGCCCTAAAAAATCCTGTTTATCAAGACATGGCATCCAAGTTTTTTGAACATTTCCTTCAAATTTCGGGGGCGATGCAGGCTTTGGGTGACAATAAAGTAAACCTTTGGGACGAAGAGGATCAGTTTTATTATGACATGCTTCACAAAGAAAACGGTGATGCCCAGCTGCTGAAAATCCGTTCGATGGTTGGATTGATTCCGCTGTTTGCTGTCGAGGTTTTAACACCTGAATTGCTTGAAAAACTCCCTATATTTAAACGCCGTGTTGAATGGATTTTAAAAAACCGCCCCGACTTGGCCAGTCTGGTTTCCAGCTGGTACAATCCCGGAAAGGGCGAAACCCGTCTGCTTTCTACGCTCCGAGGACATCGTATGAAAATGATCCTCAAGCGCATGTTTGACGAAAAAGAATTTTTATCGGATTATGGTGTTCGTTCCTTGTCCAAATACCATAAAGAGCATCCATACAAATTCAAGTATGACGGCGGTATTATTCAGGTAGATTACACTCCGGCTGAAGCCACTGGAGATATGTTTGGCGGTAATTCTAATTGGAGAGGCCCGATTTGGTTCCCGATGAACTATCTGATTTTGGACTCATTGGAAAAATTCCACAGCTATTACGGAAAAGATTTCAAGGTTGAATTCCCTGCCGGATCTGGTGAATTAGTAAATTTACAGGAAGCCTCCAAAGGTGTAGCCGAACGTTTACTAAAACTGTTTGTACCCAATGCCAATACAAAAATTCCAATGTACGGCGAATACATAAAGTTTCAGGAAGATCCGCTTTTCAATAAAAATCATTTGTTTTTTGAATACTTTGACGGAGACACCGGCAAAGGCCTAGGAGCTAATCATCAGACGGGATGGACTGGACTTATTGCCGAAATTATCCGGCATCTGAATGAGGAAGAAAATAGCTTTTAAATACTTTATAAAAAAAACCACCACATAAGCTGTAAGTATCTTATGTGGTGGTTTTTGTTTATGAATGTATATGAATTTAAAGCATTTTTATTCCAATACAAAATCATATTTAAACTAAGCCAATTGTCCAAATCTCTTGTAGCAAGTGTTACCAGAAGTGGCTTTAGCACTAATCTCTGCTAATTAAATCAATTCTTGCAATTATTTTTTCAATTGAATTAACTTGTAAATCATAGTGACTATTCTCTAAATTATTAAGATTTTGCAATAATAGGTTAGCATCATAACAAAAATTAATAATCAGTTCATCTTTATTATTAGTTTGATTATATTCAAAAAGATTATTATTTGGGGAAATAAAATTATTGTAAAAAAATATAAGATTTGCTTCAATACCTACTATTATACGTAAACTATCTTTATCATAAGTGAAAATTTTAGTTAGATTTGCTTGTAAGTTATCAATTGATAAAGATTTAGATTTAATTGAATTATAAAACTTTTGATGTAGAACTTTTAAATATATAAGCGTTACAAAAAGCAACGGAAATAATTGCCGATTATCTCGACAAGTTTTCAATACAGCTGAAACGTGTGCAAATATTTTTTCTTGTTGTCGAAGAGTTACAGACTCATTATCAAATAGGTAAAAGCATATTCTTAAAAAAGTGTCTTTATCGTTTCCAATCATCTGTGAGTGTTTTTCTTCAAAAAACTCAGCAAAGTTATAATATTGATATAAATATTCCGAAAACGTTTTACCATCTGGCGCAGGTAAAGAATATTCAATGTCAATAAATCTACGGAGATATTCTTCCGAATCAATATTATCATTGCCATAAACACCTTTTATCGCATACTCTAATTGTTCTTTATCTATTGACAAAACAAATACAATATTTGGAACAGAGAAAAAATGTTTTATTTGTTCTAAAAGGGAAACAGCATAATTTGGACGACATCTATCAAGTTCATCAATTATAAAAACTAATGGTTTGTCATTATTGACTGTATTTGCTACAAACTGTGACAAATAAGTTTTAAATTCTATGATGCTTTCTTTTCTATGTAAATATTCATCAACTTCATTTTTAAAAATATCCTTTGCTTCATCAGTTATATTAATTAAGCTTTCTTTTAAATTTTTAGTATCAATGTATTTTTCAATTAAGGATTTTACCAATATAGGTAAGATATGTTTACTAATAATTAATCCTTTTTCAAGAACATTATTAAATACAGATTCAGTATGTGGTTTTACAATAGGTTTTAATTCACCTAATAGAGCTGTTAATGCGTTATCTTCAAAATCATTTTCCCAAGCATTAAAATTTATTGTTTGAAAGTCTTGATTTTCTAAATGGTACTGCCACATTTTTACAAATGTAGTTTTTCCTGTTCCCCATTTATTATTTAAAGACATTACAAAACCTTGGTTGTTATTTTTAACAACTTCGGTCAATACTTCAGCATAAATTTTACGATTTAGTTTACAATTTTCAAACGGGGATTCTTTTTCAATTCCTATTTCGTGTTTCATTTTTGCTTATCAATTTACGATTTTTTTGGCCATTTCTGGTAACTACTTCATATGCGCTACAAAGCGTAGTTTATTCTTCAAATATAATGATTTGTCTCACATTTCGTCCGCTTTATTTTATTGTAAATTCCCGCAGGATTTCGTGCTGACCTTCCAGTTTAAGGATGATTGCCTCGTTCTCGACAAGCTGCTTTTTAGTGCTGTTGCGTATCATTTTTTATGTCCGCAAATAATACCATGTGTTTTTCTTGCCACTGATTACAAAGATTCTCACAGATTTCTTTACTATTTTTTTTAATCTGTAACTAACTCAATCTGTTTGATATTAGTTTAAGGATAGTCATATTATTTTTTATGTGTTTGATGGTGCAAAAGTGGTAGCTCGTAGTAATAGCATTAGTATGTCCTACATGTTTTATTAGTACGAGCTAGATCATTTATTGGTTCGAGCTACTAATAATATTGGCTTGTACTAGTAATAGTATTAGTACGACCTAGATGGTTTATTGGTTCGAGCTACTAATAGTATTGGCTTGTACTAGTAATAGTATTAGTACGACCTAGATGGTTTATTGGTTCGACACAGTAATAGTATTGGTTCGAGCTACTAATACTATTAATACGACCTAGATGGTTTATTGGTTCGACACAGTAATAGCATTGGTTTGTCCTACTAATACTATTGGTACGTCCTGCATATTTTTGCTGTTAATGCGTAAAAAAACTGCAAAAAAAATCGCCCTTTATGAATCTAAAAGGATGATTTTGTAAATAGAAATCCGGTTATAGCAGTATGGGTACTGCTGGTGCTGTCGCACTATTGCCTGTACTGCTGGCAAAGCGTTTTTTGAACTGGTCTGCAATGCTGTCTGCGCCGGGAACTCCAGCCATAAGCCGTTCGACTCACCCTGAAAGAAGGCTGGTCTAGATGGCTTATGGACATGACGCGTGAGGGATAGGAATAAGCTGCCAGCGCAGCTTGGATAGTCCGACCCCCGTTAAGAAAAAGGCCTAACTCTTCTATGTGATGAGTTAGACCTTTTTCTTAACGGAGGCACGCCCCAATGATTTTTTAAATATTATTTCACTTCGTAAACGTTGTTGTTTTGTTTAACATCGGCCATTAAACCGCTTGGGTCAATGGTGATTTTCTTGATCGCACTTTTGGGTTTTGAAATGCTAAACTCATATGCTGGAAATGCCCAAGCCCAGTCGCTGAGAACAGTTCTGGTGATGGCGGGTGTGGGATTTGGTTTTTCGAAACTCATCATGCGCAGTGGTATGTAGAACGTTTCTCTGCTGCCATCTGTATATTCTACCTGAAGATCTATAGGCATTGGCATACGGCCGATTCTCTCAAGGGTTACTGACGTTTTATCTGCATTTTCCTTAACGTCTTTGATTCCGTAATCAATAGTGTTTAAAGTTTCCGTCCAATCCACCAGATACCAGTCAAGGTTTGCTCCCGAAACGCGCTCGGCTGTTCTCTTGATATCATTTGGCGACGGATGCTTGAATTTGAAATCCTGGTAATATTTTTTTACCGTTTTGTCCAAATTGTCCTGTCCGATTACATAAATGAGCTGTGACAGGAAAATACTTCCTTTTACATAAGAAGAAATACTATATGGACGGTTTTCGTCATAACGGTCTCCATGAGTAGTCTGTGGCTGCTCCTTGCCGGATTCAACCAGTTTATAATAAGCCCCATAATTCCCTCTGAATGGGTTTTCTTCTTTTTTATCTTTTAGCTCATTCAGCGCCAAATCTTCTATATACGTAGTAAATCCCTCGTCCATCCAAGGGTGCTTGGACTCATTGGAAGCTAAAATATGCTGAAACCAGGAGTGTCCGAGTTCGTGAGCAGCCGTGCCTAGAATTCCGTCGGGAGTTCCGTTGCCCAGCATAAGGGTACACATAGCATACTCCATACCGCCATCACCTCCCTGAATAAAGGAGTACTGCTTGTAAGGATAACTGCCTACCTCTTTGTTATAATAATCCATCACTTTTACCAATAATGGCTCTACTTTTCGCCAGTTCTCGACTACTGAGGGCGTGTTTTTGAAAAGGAAATGCAAATCAACATTATTTGGCCCTTTTACAACATCGTGCTGGTAATTCTTATCGGCTGCCCAAGTAAAATCATGTACCATTGGAGCCACAAAATGCCAGGTCAGTGTTTTTGCTTTTTTAGGATAAACCACATTTACTCCTGCATCCTGATAACCATGACCTATTTCGTTCGGGTTTTGCAAATAACCGGAACCGCCTAATGTATACTCCTTATCAATGGTAATATTTACATCAAAATTTCCCCATACACCATGAAATTCTCTGGCAATATAAGGATCGGCATGCCAGCCTTCAAAATCGAATTCGGCAATTTTCGGGTACCACTGCGCCATTGACAATTCGATGCCTTCGGAATTATTTCGTCCCGAACGGCGGATCTGCACCGGCACCTGACCATCAAAATCAAGAGTAAAAGTTGTTTTTGAATTGGGTAAAATTGGTTTCGCCAAAGTCACTTCAAGAATAGTGCTTACTTCCTTAATAGTTGCTGCAATGCCGTCCTGTTTAAAATTGGAAATTTTCAAATATCCAATTTCATTTGGTTTCAGGTTTTTGATTCGGCTTTCTTTTATTTCCTTATCATCCACTTTAATTTTGGAGACCATTCGGGCATCTGGATCTTTGATTGTCTGAATTCTGATATCCATTTCACTTCCCGGCTGGAAAGCATTATTATACAAATGGTAATACACTTTCTTTAAGGTATCCGAAGAATTATTGGTGTAAACCAGTTCTTGTTTTCCTTTGTACTGATAACTTTTGACATCCATAGTGACATCCATTTTGTAATCAGCATGCTGTTGCCAATAACCTTGTTTCTGAGCGGACAGATTACTGACACTCACAGAAAGCAGGATGAATAAAAAGAGTTTGCGCATGGTATTTAAAATGAAAAAATGGAAGAACCAAAAGCCCTTCCATTGAATTAATAGTAATTAAGAATTATTTTCTTGACATTTTTTCTGCCATCAAAAGTGCGTTATAAGCATTGACCATTTTGGCCGATTTTGATGTTCTATCAGACTTAACATTTACATCTTGCTTTTCACCCACAACAACATCAGCCGGCAGCGGTGTACCGGAATCCATCAAGATTTGTTTTACTTGTTTGGCAGATAATTTTGGATAATATGAACGAATTAAGGCAGCAACTCCGGCAGTATTTGGCGAAGCCATTGAAGTCCCCTGCAAATATTTGTATTTATTGTTTGGAATCGTAGCGTAGATTTCGTCACCTGGCGCAAAAACATCTACATTAAAAGTTCCGTAATTTGAAAACGGTGCAATTACACTGTCTCCATATTGATTGTTCAAAGCACCTACAGTAAGCACATTGGATGCAAACTCTTTTGTATTGTCTGCAGAATCATTAGGAAAATTTGCATTTTCCGGCAGATCGATATTATTTCCGTCATTTCCGGCAGCATGAACAAAAAGTACGTCTTTCTTTTCGGCATATTTTATAGCATCAAAAACCCATTGCTTGTGAGGAGAATAACTTTTCCCAAAACTTCCGTTAATTACTTTGGCTCCGTTATCGACAGCATAACGAATAGCCAAAGCAATATCTTTGTCATATTCATCTCCATCTGGAACTGCTCTTACGGCCATAATTTCAACGTTATCAGCAACTCCGTCACCGCCAATGCCATTGCCTCTTACCTGTGCAATAATTCCGGCAACGTGAGTTCCGTGAAGTGCCTCTTCTTTGTCTGGTCCATAAACAATATTATTCCCGTATTTGGTATTTTTAATATCCTCAACATTGTCTCCTACTGCTTTTCGGCCATCAAAGTCTTTGTTAAGATTATATTTCAGCTGTCCGTCAACATAATCGCTGTACTCTTTAATTTCATCCCTGAAAGCAGGTCCCGCATTAGTTAAAATACGAGTCATAACCGCTTTAGATTTAGTCAGATCAGGATCTGTAGTAACAATTCCGTTTAAATCTTCTATAGTATAATTTTCTTTACCTAAATGTTTTTGAACCGCATTATCAGCACCCACGAGAAAATCAACCTGCTTTTTGTCTTTCAAAGCTTTGCCATATTTTTCATCATAAGCAGCCAAAGCGCTTTTGTATGTTGCTGATCCGTCATCCCCTTTTTTTACGATTCGGGTCATTTCAAGAGTCTCATGCACTGCATCTCCCAAAAAGTTCCAGCCATGAATATCATCAATAAAACCGTTTTTATCATCATCTTTTCCGTTTCCGGCGATTTCTTTTTTATTAGTCCAAACAACTGATTTCAAATCTTCATGATCAATATCTACTCCAGAATCTACAATTCCAACAATTACTTTAACCCCTTTTTTTCCTTTTAATAATTCGGCATAAGCTTTGTCAACACTCATTCCAGGGACACTGTCTTTCGCTAAATCCAGATGTGACCATCGCTGCAGTTCGGATTCGGTTAGTTTTCCTTTTTTGCCAGTATAGGCTGCGGCTGTCTGAGCATCTGCCGAAAGGCTTACAGTCAAAGAGGCAAGCACTGCCAACGGGGTGATGTATATGTATTTCATAAAATATTGATTTTTCAGTTTTAGTAATGAACTTCAAAAATAGGAGAACTAAATTAATAAATATGCAATCATTAACGCTTTTTTATGACAAAAAACTTTCATAAAACTATCAATTAGCAAAAAACATAGATTATTCTAAGTTATTTCGGTAAAAGTGGCTGCAAAACTGCTCAATCTTTCATTAAGCAAAATCACCATAAATGATGACTGTACAAAAACAAATGAATTGTAACATTGCAGGTCTTTAAATAAAATCATATTATTTATAAAAACGAAATTACTTTTATTACTGATCTTATTAATTGAGGTCAATGGTTTTAACCAATTTTCAGGTATTCCTGATGCCAAATTTGTAGCTAAATTAATTACTTAAGACTTGATGAATATATACAGGACATTCGCTTTTAAAACTTTTAAATTTCATTTACCCAAAGTATAAAAAAATGGCACACAGCTAAAACGGATTTTGCACAGATTCCAACTAAATTCTTAACGGATTTATTAAAAAATCCGTTCTAATCTATTTTATCCATAGGATCCTTGGCTAATTTAGCTGTTTTGCAAAATGACAAAGCAATATTTATTTTTAAAAGCAAATGCCTTGGAATATATAGTAGAAAAATAATATTAAATTGTATTATTGTATCATATAAAAACTATCTCGTGTTTATGACGGTAAACCTGCTTTTTTTAGTATTTGCTGCAATTTTTCTTGCTGGACATACTCTGGATTTTTCCACCATTCCTTCTATAAGCAGGCATTCTTGTTACAATCAAATTAATTTGAAAAATATCCGTTCATGGATATGGATTTTATTTTTTTATCGTTAAGAAATCACTAGAAAATGAATTTTAAATAAAATATATTATTAAATAACTCAAATCTTATTATATGAAAAAAACTTTACTATTCATTCTTATAATACTTTCATACTTTCCGACAAAAGCTCAATGCTGGAAAACAATGGCTGCAGGATCCGAACATACAATTGCCATTAAAACAGATGGCACCTTATGGACATGGGGGTTTAATGGTAATGGAGAACTAGGCGATGGTTCATGGACAAGCAGAAATATTCCCAAAAAGATTGGAACTGACAAAGATTGGAAAACTATAATAACTGGATATAATCATTCGATTGCCCAAAAAACAGATGGCACTATATGGGCTTGGGGAGATAATTATTATGGACAACTAGGTGATGGCACAAATTCGAGCAAAAACATTCCTACACAGATAGGAATCGCAAACGATTGGCAAACGATAGCAACTGGAAATCATCATACAGTTGCCGTTAAGAAAGATGGTACCTTATGGGTTTGGGGAGGAAATTATAACGGAGAATTAGGAGATGGTACCACCATAGGTAAAAATAGTCCTGTTCAGATAGGAATTTCTAACGACTGGCAGACTGTAACAGCTGGTTTTTCCTGTACAATGGCTCTGAAAAAAGACGGTACTTTATGGGCTTGGGGAGATAATTCCAGTTGGCAATTAGCAGACGGAACCACTGCAAATAGCAGTGTACCAAAACAAATTGGAACAGCTGTTAATTGGAAATCAGTAGCTCTGGGAACTGGTCATGCAATTGCCTTAAAAACTGACGGTACTTTATGGGCCTGGGGAAGGAACCCAAATGGAGCATTGGGAGACGGTACTGCAATAAACAGAACTGTTCCAACTCAGATAGGAATCTCAACCGATTGGAAAACCATAGCAGTGGGAACCGACCATTCAATCGCATTAAAAACAAATGGCTCTTTGTGGACTTGGGGAAGAAATTTTTATGGACAATTAGGAAATGGCACAACCACTGAAAGTCTTGTTCCAATACAAATAGGCGAAAATACTTGGCAGACAGCAGTTGCAGGAAGTTATCAAACTATAGGATTGAATACGGATAACTCTATATTGACTTGGGGAAGAAATTCCTATGGACAATTGGGCAATGGCACATCTACGGATAAAAAAGTGCCGACACTTATAGACTGTCCAGGAGCATTAATGGCTACTACAAAGCAAATTAACATAAGCTGTATAAATGATATCGGCGGTTCGGCATATATAGCGTCCATTTCAGGCGGTACAGCACCTTATTCCTACCTTTGGTCAAATGGAGCTACAACATCCTCAATTACTGGATTGAAAGCTGGTGATTATTCTTGTACGATTACAGATGCTGATATGTTATCAATCACTAAAAATTTTGTCATTATAAAGCCAAGTCCTCTTTTTGCCACAACAACAATTATAAACACCGACTGTAATGGCAACAACGGAATTATTACCATTATGGCGAATGGAGGAACCGAACCCTACCAATATGGAATTTCGAATATGGTTTTTCAATCCTCAAATGTGTTTACTAACTTATCACCAGGAACTTATGAACTATATGTAAAAGACTACAATGGCTGTATCGTTTCAAATACTATTACTATTACCCTAAATTATACACCTCCGCCAACCGCGACTGCACAGACGCTCTATACTAACGCAACAGTTAGCAGCTTACAGGCTGTCGGTTCTAATATTCAATGGTATAATGATCTTACAGGAGGAACAGCTTTAAATTTATCAGCTGCACTGAAGACAGGTAAATATTATGTTTCGCAAACCATCAACGGCTGCGAAAGTTCAAGAATAGCAGTTGATGTGACAATTATGCCAGTTTCAGCAAATGGATCAATTCCAACAAATGGTCTGCTTGCTTATTACCCTTTTACTGGAAATGCTAATGATACAAGCGGAAAAGGAAACAATGGAATTGCCTCCAATGTTACTCTAATAGAAGACAGATTTGGAAAAAGCAACAGTGCTTACTCTTTTAATGGTACAAGCAGTAACATTGAATCCAATATTGCTAATTATCCTCTTAAAGGGGGATCGCGAACAATTACAGCCTGGTTCAAATCTTCATCTAAAATTGGCTCTCCAAATTCAGATTTTTGCCTCTTAAATTATGGAAATATAGATGACCCTAATTATTGGTTTAAAATTAGCTTCTATAGCAAAGGCTATTTAGATATACAATTTGATTCTAAAACTATTTCGTCCCAGGAAAATTATTTTAACGATGAATGGACCTTCGTTGCATTAACTTTTGATGAAACAAATAACACTTACTCCTTATATATAAATGGAGTATATAAAATGAGCGGAACAGCCAGTTTATATACAAACGGTTTTAATAATTTTTTTAGAATAGGACGAAATAAATTAAATAACTATTTTGAAGGGGCAATTGATGATATCGGTATTTGGAATCGTGTGCTTACACAAGAAGAAATAACAGGTTTGTATACACCTGGAATCAAAGAACCTGTTACTTTAATTCCTGACCCATATTTTGAACAAAAATTAATTGATTTGAAAATCGACAACGGAACCATCGATGGAAAAGTCCTGACATCAAAAATAAACACCATAACACAGCTAAACGTTAGCAACAGCGCAATTAAGGATTTAACAGGAATTCAAGACTTTGCACAATTAACCGATCTGTACTGTAATCAAAACCTATTAACTGCATTAAATGTAAGTAAAAACACATTTTTGAAAACTTTAGATTGTAACAACAACAAAATAGAGGTTTTAGATATAAGTAAAAATATTGCTTTAGATACTTTAAGCTGTTATAGCAATCGATTGACCGTGCTGGATGTAAAAATAAATAAGTCTTTAAAAAAATTAGACTGCGGTTCAAACCAAATCAGTAGTCTAGATGTAAGCACAAATACCGATTTAATATTTTTGGGTTGCAATACCAGTCTATTAACAACTTTGGATATAAGCAAAAATACTAGATTGAAGCTCCTAGATTGCCGCGAAAATAAATTAACCAGCTTGGATGTTTCTGCTATCGGTACTCTTACAGAGCTGTATTGCCAGTCAAATCAATTAACAAGTTTAGATGTAAGCAAAAATAAAGCTTTGGAATTTTTAAACTGTTCAAAAAATCAGTTAACCACTTTGGATATAAGCGTAAATACAGCCTTAGTCGGTTTATATTCTAATTCTAATCAATTAACGAATTTAAATCTGAAGAATGGAAACAATACTAAACTTGCCTATCTAAATTTTAAAATAAATCCAAATTTAAGCTGTATTGAAGTTGATGATATTGATTATTCTAATACAAACTGGTCAAGTAAAAAAGATGCCACTGCAAGTTACAGCACTAATTGTACTCTTTCTTTTGTTACAATCCGGGATTCAAATTTTGAGCAGAAATTAATTGATTTAGGAATTGATACAGATGGCCTAAATGGAAAAATTACTGCAGCGAACATAAACTCAATTACCACTTTAGACCTCTCAAATAGTAATATCAAAGATTTAACCGGAATTGAAAATTTTACAGCATTAAACACTTTAGACTGCAGAAACAATCAGCTGGTTAGCCTGGATCTTTCCAAAAACACTAATCTTCAGATTCTATACGTCACTGGTAATCCGCTTGTGTACATAAATCTGCAAAATGGAAATAACCATAATCTTATAGTAAAATCACCAACAGGCCGAAAAAAATCCAGTGCCGGCGGAACAACCTTTTTAGGAATTACTACTTTGGGTTGTGTAAAAGTTGACAATGCTGAATATTCTAATGCAAATTGGTCTAAAATCAAAGAAACAACAACTACCTATTCTGAAACTTGTACTTTAGGTCTGGAAGATTCTCAATTTAGCAAAGCTCAAGTATATCCAAACCCAACAAAAGGCGAAATTAACATTAACAATATCTCTTTAGAGAAAGCTAATATTTACGATCTGCGGGGACAGTTGGTAAAAACATTCACCCTGGATTCAGGCAACACAAATAATACAATCAATTTATCAGGTCTTCCAAAAGGGGTTTACTTTGTATATCTAATTAATCAGGAGGCCGCTTCTGTCAAAAAAGTTATAGTTGAGTAAATTTACTTTGTTGAACAAAAAAACCACATTCTCATTAATTAGAAAATGTGGTTTTTTGTTTTAAAAAATATCCGAGCAGCTAAACCGCTCTTTCAGCCTTACCCCCTTTTCGGTATGCTCAACAGTAATAATTTCGTTATGCGCATCGTGTTCCAAAAACAGATAGTAATTATTATCGGCGGCGGCATTCAGGAATTTTGACTTCTCAGGCATTGTTAACAAAGGTCTTGTATCATATCCCATTACATAAGGTAAAGGCAAATGTCCTGCTGTAGGAATCAAGTCTGCACAAAAAACAATCGTTTTACCTTGATACTGAATATGCGGAATCATCATTTTCTCGGTATGCCCATCAACATAAAAAATTCCAAATCCCAATTCATCTGAAACTGCAAAATCACTTTCGGATTTCAGAATAAAATTGAGCTGACCGCTTTCCTGCATCGGTAAAATATTCTCAGCTAAAAAAGATGCTTTTTCTCTGGCGTTTGGCTTTGTTGCCCATTCCCAATGGTTTTCGTTGGTCCAAAATTTAGCATTTTTAAAAGCGGGTTCATAACCCGTTTTGTCTTTGTTCCATTGGATACTGCCGCCACAATGGTCAAAATGCAGATGCGTCATAAAAATATCAGTAATATCGTCGCGGTGAAAACCATATTTAGCCAATGATTTGTCCATAGAATGCGTTCCCCAAAGCGAGTAATATCCAAAAAATTTCTCTGACTGTTTATTCCCCATTCCCGTATCAATCAAAATCAATCGATTTCCGTCTTCAATCAGCAGACAGCGTGCTGCAATATCAATCAGATTATTTTTGTCGGCTGGATTGGTTTTGTTCCAGATAGTTTTTGGCACAACGCCAAACATTGCGCCTCCATCAAGTTTAAAATTGCCGGTTTCTATGGGATAAAGTTTCATCAATATATTTTAAAGTTAAAAAACAATGCAATTTACCAAAATCTTATGGCTTAAATCCTCCTCATATAACAAATTTCTATCTGGATATTAGTTATATAAATGTTATCAGTTATGAAAAAAAGCATTTTATATAGTATCTTTGCAGTTAATTTAGACGAAATAAAGATTAGGATTTAGAGAAGCTTACAGAAATTGTGCTGACTACAGAACTCACAATAAGTTATTTAATTCTAAAAAAATTTAAAAAAAAACTAAGATGATACAAGTTTCTGATACTGCCAAAAAGAAAATCATCGATTTGATGAAAGATGATGGTTATGATGCTGCTATAGACTACGTAAGAGTAGGTGTAAAAAGCGGTGGTTGCTCTGGTTTGTCATATGATTTGAAATTTGACAAAAACAAAGGCGAAGATGATAAAATATTTGAAGACAACGAAATAAAAATTGCAGTCGAAAAAAAATCGTTCCTTTATTTAGCAGGAACAATTTTAGAATTTTCTGGAGGATTAAATGGCAAAGGATTTGTCTTTAATAATCCAAATGCTAATAGGACCTGCGGTTGTGGGGAATCGTTCTCACTTTAGTCAAATGTCGAAAGTCATAAAGTCGAAAGACCATATAATGACTTTCTAACTTTAGACTTTCAAACTTTAAGACTTAAAAATGAATAAATACACCGAAGACGATTTAAAAATCGAATTAGAGACCAAAGAATATGAGTACGGATTTTATACTGAATTAGAATCCGAAACTTTTCCTATTGGTTTAAACGAAGATATTGTTCGAGCGATCTCCCAAAAGAAAGACGAGCCGCAATGGATGACCGACTGGCGCATAGAAGCTTTTCGCGCCTGGCAGGAAATGATTGAGCCGGAATGGGCAAATGTTAATTATATAAAACCCGATTTTCAGGCAATTTCCTATTATTCAGCTCCTAAAAAAGCGGATCCAAACAAGACTCTTGACGATGTAGATCCAGAACTTTTGGAAATGTACAAAAAGTTAGGAATCTCAATCGATGAGCAAAAAAAGATGAACAACATCGCTATGGATATTGTGGTTGACTCCGTTTCGGTTGCGACTACATTCAAAGCGACATTGGCCGAGAAAGGAATAATCTTCATGAGTATTTCTGAAGCGATCAAAGAACATCCTGAATTAGTCCGTAAACATCTCGGTACTGTTGTTCCTCAAAAAGACAACTTCTATGCGGCCTTGAATTCGGCTGTTTTCTCAGACGGATCTTTCTGTTATATTCCAAAAGGCGTTCGCTGTCCAATGGAACTCTCTACTTATTTTAGAATCAATCAAGCAGGAACCGGACAATTCGAAAGAACTTTATTAGTTGCTGACGAAGGAAGTTATGTCTCTTACCTAGAAGGATGTACTGCTCCAACCCGTGATGAAAACCAATTGCATGCTGCAGTTGTAGAATTAATCGCTTTGGAAGGTGCTGAAATAAAATATTCTACAGTTCAAAACTGGTATCCAGGAAATAAAGAAGGTAAAGGCGGGGTTTTCAATTTTGTAACCAAAAGAGGATTGTGTGAGAATAATGCAAAAATCTCCTGGACACAAGTAGAAACAGGATCTGCAATTACTTGGAAATATCCATCTGTTGTTTTAAAAGGAGATAACTCTATCGGAGAATTTTATTCGATTGCTGTTACCAATAATTTCCAGCAGGCAGATACAGGAACCAAAATGATTCACTTGGGTAAAAACAGTAAATCAACTATTATTTCCAAAGGAATTTCTGCAGGAAAATCACAAAACAGTTATAGAGGTTTAGTGCAAATTAGTGCAAGAGCAGAAAACGCCAGAAACTTTTCGCAATGTGACTCTTTATTAATGGGTAACAATTGTGGAGCGCATACTTTCCCTTACATCGAAAGCAAAAATCCATCGGCCAAAATAGAACACGAAGCGACAACCAGTAAAATTGGTGAAGATCAGGTTTTCTATTGCAACCAACGCGGAATCCCAACTGAAAAAGCAATTGCACTTATCGTAAATGGTTTCAGTAAAGACGTGTTGAACAAATTGCCAATGGAGTTTGCTGTGGAAGCACAAAAATTATTGGAAATTTCATTGGAAGGAAGTGTTGGTTAAGAATTGTTTAAAGTTTAAGGTTTAAAGTTGTTGGACTGAATTATAAGAATTTTCGGTAACTTTAAACAAAGAAAACTTTAAACAAAAAATATGGCAACAATAAGTCGATTTGAAGATTTAGAAATTTGGAAAGAAGCCAGACGATTAGCGAAAGAAATTCAAATTATTTCTTTGGAAACAGAATTGAAGAATGATTTTAGATTTAAAGATCAAATAAAAGCTTCCTCAGGTTCTGTAATGGATAATATAGCAGAAGGATTTGAAAGAAATGGAAATTTAGAATTTCGACAATTTTTATCAATCGCAAAGGGTTCTGCAGGAGAAACAAGATCTCAACTCTACAGAGTTTTTGATTTTGGTTATATTAAAGAAGATAAATTTGAAATTCTGAAAACAGATTTTGAAAATTTAAGTGGTAAAATAAACAATTTTATATCATATTTAAACAAGAAAGATTTTAAAGGCACTAAGTTTCAGTAACTACAAGAACTTTAAACTTTAAACTTTAAACAAATAAAACGGATGTTAAGCATAAAAAATTTACACGCCTCAATAGGTGACAAAGAAATATTAAAAGGAATTAACCTTGAGATAAAAGCTGGAGAAGTACACGCTATAATGGGACCTAACGGTGCCGGAAAAAGTACTTTATCTGCTGTAATTGCTGGAAACGAAAACTACGAAGTAACTGATGGAGAAGTAATTTTGGACGGAGAAGATCTTGCCGAATTAGCTCCGGAAGAAAGAGCACACAAAGGAGTTTTCCTTTCGTTCCAATATCCTGTAGAAATCCCAGGTGTTTCGGTAACCAATTTTATGAGATCGGCAATCAACGAAACCCGTAAAGCCAAAGGCCAGGAAGAAATGCCAGCAAATGAAATGCTGAAATTGATTCGTGAAAAATCGGAATTATTGGAAATCGACAGAAAATTTCTTTCCCGTTCCTTAAACGAAGGATTTTCTGGAGGAGAAAAAAAACGTAACGAGATTTTCCAAATGGCAATGTTAGAGCCAAAATTAGCTATCCTTGACGAAACCGATTCTGGATTGGATATTGATGCGCTTCGTATCGTTGCCAATGGTGTAAACAAATTGAAAAGCGAGAAAAACGCAGTAGTTGTAATTACGCACTACCAAAGATTATTGGATTATATCGTTCCTGATTTTGTTCACGTTCTTTACAACGGAAAAATCGTGAAATCTGGTGATGCGTCGCTTGCACACGAATTAGAAGACAAAGGATACGACTGGATCAAACAAGAACAAGAAGCGTAATAGTCGAAGGTCAAAAGTCTTAAAGTCAAAAGAAAAAGTGAATGGGTAAATTTAATTCTTTCGAAGAAATTAATTCTTGGCAAAAATCAAGAATATTCAACAAAAGAATATATTTAATTACTGAATCTTCAACTTTTAAAAAAGACTTTGATTTTGTTAGACAAATTAGGCGAGCATCAATTTCAATATCATCAAACATAGCTGAAGGTTTTGAAAGAAATACAGATAAAGAGTTTATTTACTTTTTATATGTTGCCAAAGCATCTGCGGGTGAAGTTCGGTCCCAATTATATTTGGCATATGATTTAGAATATATTGCAAAAGAAGAATTTGAAACATTATTAGAATCCGTAACAGAAATATCAAAATTGTTAAGTGGTTTTATTAAATATTTGAGTCCAAAGTCATAAGCAAATTGCTCTGACTTTCAAATTTTAAGACTCATAAATAACAGAATGGTCGACAATCTTAAGTCTTTAGACTTTCGACTTTCGACTTTAAGACTTAATTAAAAATGGATTTAAAAGAAAAATTACTATCGTCTTTTATGGCTTTTGAAGAACGTGTTGATGTTCACTCTGAACTTCATGATGTTCGAACTTTAGCCATAAAAAACTTCGAAAATAAAGGTTTCCCAACCAAAAAGGAAGAAAGCTGGAAATACACTTCGCTAAGCGCCATCCTAAAAAATGACTTTAGCGTTTTCCCAAAAACAGAAAGCACCATTCAATACAGCGACGTAAAAAAATATTTTTTACACGAAATAGACACCTACAAAGTAGTGTTTATTGATGGTGTTTTTAGTTCGCATTTATCTTCAACAACACACGACGGAATTGACGTTTGTCTAATGTCATCGGCATTGAACAAACCCAAATACAAAATGGTGATTGATACCTATTTCAATAAAATTGCCAGCAAAGACGAAAGTTTGACTTCCTTGAATACTGCTTTTGCAAATGAAGGCGCTTATATCAATATCCCAAAAAGCAAAGTTGCCGACAAACCTATCGAGATCATGTATTTCTCTACAGGAAACGAAACTGCTCTTTTGGTACAGCCAAGAAACTTGGTTATTGTTGGCGAAAACTCACACGTACAAATCATTGAGCGTCACCAAAGTTTGAACAACAATCCGGTTTTGACCAATTCGGTTACCGAGATTTTTGCTCAAAAAAGAGCCATTGTCGATTATTACAAAATCCAAAATGACAATCTGGAAGCTAATTTAATTGACAATACGTATGTTTCTCAAAAACAGGAAAGTAACGTTTCGGTACACACTTTCTCTTTTGGAGGAAACTTAACCAGAAACAATCTGAATTTCTATCATTTTGGAGAAAGACTGACAAGCACTTTAAACGGAATCACAATTATTGGAGATAAACAGCACGTTGATCATTACACCTTGGTAAACCATGCTTCACCAAACTGCGAAAGTTTTCAGGATTACAAAGGAATTTTCACCGACCGTTCCACTGGAGTTTTCAACGGTAAAGTATATGTTGAAAAAGAAGCTCAAAAAACAAATGCATTCCAAAAAAGCAACAACATCCTTTTGAGCGACAAAGCTACTATCAACGCTAAACCGCAATTAGAAATTTTTGCTGATGATGTAAAATGTTCTCACGGCTGTACTGTTGGACAATTGGACGAAACTGCTATGTTCTATATGCAACAACGCGGAATTCCAAAGAAAGAAGCCAAAGCATTATTGATGTATGCTTTCTCAAACTCAGTAATTGAAAACATCAAAATACCGGAATTAAAACAACGAATCACCAAAATTATCGCTAATAAATTGGGCGTAAAAATTGGATTTGATTTGTAACAATTTATAATGTGCCTAATCCTGCTGTTCATTACAAGCTTTTTGGCACTGTTGCATTTTTTTAAAAACAAAAAAAGGAGCTTCCGCTGGTCGCTCTTTTTTGTTTAGAAAAATTGCACCATTACTGCAAAAGGCTTTCCATTTCCATCAGGGGCAAAACACACATCGATTAAAAAAATGAGTATCTTTGAATATTAAATTCAATCGACGATGGCAACTATCATAACCGACATAAATGATTTAGACCTAAGTAAATCATACACTTACGCCGATTATCTTACTTGGAATTTTCAAGAAAGACTGGAAATTCTGAAAGGTAAAATTTTCAAGATGAGTCCCGCTCCAAGCAGAAAACATCAAGAAATTTCAGCAAAGATATTTCGAAAATTTGATCGTTATTTTGAAAACAAATTATGTAATATTTATTATGCTCCTTTTGATGTTCGTTTGAAAAATTTCAAAAAAAGCACTTCAGACAAAGAAATTACAACTGTTGTCCAGCCTGACATTTGTGTGATTTGCGATAAAGAAAAATTAGACGACAGAGGATGTATTGGAGCTCCCGATTTAATTATTGAAATTCTTTCGCCTGGAAATTCAAAAAAAGAAATGGATATCAAATTTGATTTATACGAAGAGAACGCTGTTAAAGAATATTGGATAGTCGAACCATTTCAAAAATCAATATTAATTTATACACTGCAAAATGACAAATACATTGGACTAAAACCTATCGCTGAAGAAGGATGGGTACATAGTCCACTGTTCCCTGAACTGACTTTCAATGTAGAAGAAATTTTTAGGGATTAATTCAATTTCATAATAAAAATGAAACCCGACAGATTTTTGGAAATCTGTCGGGTTTTTTACTTTTTATTATTCTTTACTTTCCCAATAAGCAAAAGATTGTGGAGGAGTTAAATTATAATCTTCCTTTAGACATTTAGGCGTTTTAAACCTTATTTGGTTTTTTATTTGAATAGCAAAACCTTGTTCACGATTCGCAAAATACTGATAAAAATAATCTTCACTTATTCCTGAAAATTCCTTTGTCCGTTCCCATAAAGTTCCTAAATCATCATTAAAAATCTGGTCAATTTGAAATTCACCAATCACTTTTTGAACAGGCGAAGAAGCATAAACTAAAACCGAAGTAACATTTTGATTTTTGAAAATAGCTTTTCTGAATTCAAATTTTTTTGTTCCATCAAATATTTTATTCGCAAATTGAGGCTTTATTGATAGTACTACTTTCATATGTTATAATTTATAAGCAAATTTAATCAAAACATTAAACTGTTCATTCGTTATTTTAATAAATCCTCTTGGCATATTCAATATATCAGGAATAATGCCTAATCTATTAAGATCATCTAAAGTTGGCTTAGGTGTTGGTAAAGAATGAGCATACAAGAAATTAATAACAAAAGGTCTATTATTTGGATATTTATCCCACCAATTTGTTTTTAAGTCCTCTCTTGAAATCATAGTTCGTCTATTACAAGCATTAAAAAAATCTTCAAAAAATTTGAAATTGTTTTGAACATTTTCAACAATGCAAATTGTTGTGATAGTACTAGAATATTTTTTTGGTGTTGTTTCCCCCATACGATATACAATCAATAAATCTCCCGATTTTAGATTTCTATCTTGAGAATGTGAAATATATACTTTACTTATTCTATTCCTATGAGGTTCATTTTCTGTATATTTTCTAATATCTTCCCTAGTATTTATACTATCTGGAAAAAGCTCTGTATGATATTGTGGTTCAATTTTAATTATGTATTTATCAGTTTTTCTAGATAAAAAAGGAAATGTAAGTTTTGGATTTTCTAAATTAATTGGTGTTTCTCTATTAAAAGATCTTACATAAACCTTTTCATCTCCATTTTTTGTTGTTTTTAATCCATGATAAAAAAATCCCCATTCTTCAAGCATTTCAATTAGCTGTTCTTGTTCTGGTCTTTTTGTAAAAAGAGTTACATAAATTTCTTTAACTTTAAATTGTATAGCATTATCAAAAATTGTTTTTAAAAATCTTTCTCCAATTTTATAACCATTGCCAGTAACTTTTAAAGTTCCTATTTTTAATCTTTTTTTAGGTTCAAAAACAGGATTTATATTAGAATAATTCTCCTTTTCATTTTCGATTTTAACAAAAAGAAAAGCTGTCAAATTGCCATCACTATAACATACATAACATGGTTCTTCGGATTTACTATTAAACCAATTATTGAATTCATAATAATCAAGTCTAAAACTATCAAAAAATTCATCCTTGATATTAACTTCTGCAAAATCTACTTTTTTAACCGCTAATACTTTATAATCAACAAGCTCTGGATTTTCAGAAATTACCTTTTCTAAGAAATTTTGAATTTTAAAAACTTTATCTTCTATTCCTAAAAGCTTTGCTTTGGTGTGTATCTTTTTATCCTCGGAAATTAAAATATCGACTCTGCCTTCATAGACTTCATTTAAGATTTGAGTATCATTTATATCATTATCTTGATTGTCAATATTTTTGCTGACTTTAAGAATCTCTTCACCTAATGGAGCTTGATGTTTAAGTAAATTGTAACTCTTAATTTTAATACTCATTGTATCAAGAGCATTCGGATCTTTATATCTTTCTAATTCTTCAACCGTTAAAGGATGAATATATTTTGAATGTTTAAGATTATCAATCCACTTGAAAAGCTGGCCAATTTCGGGCTTATATATTTTGTTTGCTTCTCTATGAATAATGATATTGGTATCGAGTAAAATTTTCATCATTAAATAATTTCCATTAATTCATTATAATTTCCGTTTTTTATTTCGATGTAAGGAATTGAGTATTTATTTGAAAGATATCTAGCATAATCTATCTCCATTTTCTGTAAATCATTCAAAATATTTACATTGTAAATTTTGTTATCTCTTGCTTCTAGCCTTTTAGCAATTTTTTCAACATCATCAATAACGATTACAATAATTTTTGGATTGATATAATCAAATGTTTCTTCATCAATTCTATGTGGAATCTCATTTGAATTTAGTAAACAGAAATGACCATCTAGAAGATATTTTTTGTCTTTTTTGATTAATTTTTTTAGACCTATTATTAATCTGTTTTGGGTGGAAGTAATATCTTTTACGAGTTTATTATCACTCTCACTAATTTCTTCCCATTTTAATATTTGACTTGCAGTTAGATGTATTAAATCTGTTTTTAATACTATTTCATTACAAATAGTTCCTTTCCCGACACCGTGTATTCCTCCAACAAAAATTACATTTTTATTAAAATCCATGCTTCACCAAAATTTTACAGCCAATATAATGAAAAATATTACAATTACATCTTCACACTCCCCACAATCCTCTTTAACAATCCATTAAAATCAAACTTGGCATCACCTGTCAATCCTAATCTCACAATTACCAAATCGCGTGACGGAATAATAAATACCTTTTGCCCGTTAAAACCATTACAGGAATACATATCTCTTGGAGCATCTGGATAAAATCCATCGGCGTTGAGCCAAAAGTGCGCTCCGTATTTACCTTTTGAAGTGTTTGTAGGAGTCGAAACATACTTTGCCCAACTGGCATTAAATAATTGTTCGCCGTTCCAATTGCCTTTGTGCAAATAAAGCAAACCCAACTTAGACCAATCTCGCGTCGTCGCCCACGCATAGGACGAACCCACATAATTACCGGCCATATCGGTTTCAATCACCATCGAATGCATTCCGATTTTGTCAATCAATGCTGAATACCAAAAATCTAGATATTCCTGATGCGTTTTGAACTGTTTCCGCAAAATTCCCGACAGCAGATTCGTAGTTCCCGAAGAATAATTCCAATGCGTATTGGGTTTAAAAACGGCCGGTTTCAACAATTGTGAGCGCGACATATCTTCATCGTGAAAAAGCATTTCTGTAGCATCACAGATTCTGTCATAATGCTCATCCCATTCCAAACCCGAATTCATGTGGAGTAAATCATTGGTTGTAATGTTCTTTCTATTGTCATTTTGCCATTCAGGAATTGGAGCCGGTTTGTAAATATCAAACCGACCCTGTTTTTGAAGTATTCCAAAAAGTGTTCCCGTAATACTCTTTGTCATTGACCAACCTAAAAGAATACTGTTTTTATTAAACCCAACAGCATATTTTTCGGCAATAATTTTGTCTTTATAGATTACCAGAACGGAACGAGTTCTTTTAGCAACTTCTTCATCGGCATCAAAGGCATTGGCGACAGCCTGATTCAATTTGGCATAATCCACATTGACAAAAATCGTGTCTTTGGGTTCTGCATCTCCATACGGAAAAGGAAGATTATTTTTAGATTTCGCTCTTTTGGGAATTTCGTACGGCTTGGTAATATCAAAATTATCATCAATTAATGTAGCTCCTAAACCATTTCTAAAAATTGCTTTCCGCTTTTTTAATCCAAAAACAGTAGCCTCAGCAGTTGTTTCTGATTCATTTATTTCATTGGAAGCCCAACGGATAACGTCAAAATCATTATCACTTTTCTCGATGTTTTCCAGTGACCGATTGGCTATGAAATGACAGCTTGCAACGCTTTTGCCCGAAAATCCTGAAATTAATTCCAGCCTACGGTAAGTTGTAATGCCAAAATAAATCAAAAACAAAAGAACCAAAGAGATGATTATTTTTAAATATTTTTTCATAACTGGAGATATTTATCCTAATTTAATAAAAAAAGGAACACAAAAATAAAGACTGATACATTCTGTTCGATTTTTCATCAATAACAATATTTTCTTCCGAAGCGATTTCACAATTATTCCTTATTGTTCCTAGAAAACTAAATCAATTGTGTTACTTTTGTATTTAGAAAAAATCTAAATAAACGCATGTTAGATATTCAAAAAATAAGAGCCGACTTTCCTATTCTTTCTCAGAAAGTAAATGGAAAACCACTAGTATATTTCGATAACGGAGCCACTTCGCAAAAACCGCAGGTGGTTATCGATGCGATTGCAAAGTATTATCAGGAAATAAATGCCAACATTCATAGAGGCGTTCATACATTGAGCCAATTGGCAACCGATGCTTATGAAATTTCACGCGGAAAAGTGAAAAATCATATTAATGCCAAATATGCCCACGAAGTGCTTTTCACTTCGGGAACTACTTTTGGCATCAACTTGGTCGCCAATGGATTTGCTTCAATTCTAAAACCGGGTGATGAAGTTATAGTTTCTTCATTGGAACATCACAGCAATATTGTGCCTTGGCAGATGCTCTGTGAAAAAACCGGAGCGACGCTCAAAGTAATTCCGATGGATGAAAACGGCGAATTGATAATAGCCGAATACGATAAATTACTTTCGCCAAAAACCAAGATCGTTACCGTAAATCATATTTCGAATGCGTTGGGAATCATCAATCCCATCAAGTATATAATTGACAAAGCACACGAAGTTGGTTCAGCTGTTTTAATTGATGGAGCTCAGGCAGTTCCGCATTTAAAACCAGATGTTCAGGCTTTAGATTGTGATTTCTATGCTTTTTCGGGACATAAAATGTGTGGTCCAACGGGAACAGGAATTTTATACGGAAAAGAAGTTTGGCTGAATAAATTACCTCCTTATCAAGGCGGTGGTGAAATGATCAAAGAGGTGACTTTCGAAAAAACAACCTATGCCGATCTGCCTCATAAGTTTGAAGCAGGAACTCCTCATATTGCAGGCGGAATCGTTCTAGGAACTGCTATTGATTATATGAATGAAATTGGTTTTGAAAACATTCAAAAGCAGGAATTGGAATTGCTGGAATATGCCACAAAACGATTATCAGAAATTGATGATATTAGAATTTATGGTACTTCAGAAAACAAAACTTCGGTAATTTCGTTTAATATTGATGGTATTCATCCGTACGATATTGGAACGATAATTGACAAATTGGGTATTGCCGTAAGAACCGGTCACCATTGCGCCCAGCCCATTATGAATTTCTTTTGTATTCCAGGAACGATAAGAGCTTCGTTTTCTTTTTACAATACCAAAGAAGAAATCGACGCATTAGTCGAAGCTGTGAAAAAAGCGCAAATGATGCTGTCATAAATTTAGAAAATTATGAAATTTATAACACTCTTGTTTTTGACAATAATCCTTGGTAACAACTGTCAGGGTCAAAAAAATGTAGATTTGGCTTCCGCCAAAGTCGAATACACGGCCAATTCAAGAGGTTTGTATAATAACATTACTGTGGAAAACAAAACAGTTTCCGTGACGAAAACAAGAGACGGAAAACCAGTTTCAAATTCTCTGACAGAAACACAATGGAATACTTTGATAAATGAATTTCAAAAGGTGAATCTGGAAGAAATTCCAAATTTGAAAGCGCCCACTCAGAAACGATTTCATGACGGCGCAGCAATGGCAAATTTAAAGGTGACATACAAAGGAAAAACATATGAAAGCCAGACTTTCGACAATGGTTTTCCTCCCGAAAAAATAAAGAACTTAGTAAATACAATACTATCCTTTTCAAAAAAAGAAGAATGACAATAAAAGAAATACAAAACGATATCATAGATGAATTTTCAATGTTTGATGACTGGATGCAGCGCTATGAATACATCATTGAATTGGGAAAGAATCTTCCGTTAATTAAGGAGGAATTAAAAACAGACGAAAATCTGATTAAAGGGTGTCAATCCAAAGTTTGGCTTCAAGGTGAGCAAAAAGAGGACAAAATTGTCTTTACTGCCGACAGCGATGCTATTTTGACCAAAGGAATAATCGCAATTTTGATTCGCGCTTTTTCAAACCAAAAAGCAATTGACATATTAAACGCCGATACCGATTTCATTGATGAAATAGGTTTGAAAGAACATCTTTCGCCAACACGCGCCAATGGATTGGTTTCGATGATAAAAAATATTAAAATGTATGCTTTGGCATTTGATGCTAAAAAAGAATAATTTTAACATATAAGTCATATAAGTTAATTTAATAAAAATATGATTATAACTCGAAGTTCTCTAAAAGATTTAGTGTATCAGGTAAATGGCGCAGCGATTGAAGTTCATAAAAATTTAGGAGCTGGTCTTTTAGAAAACATTTATCATCAATGCCTTAAAAAAGAATTGGAATTAAGAAAAATAAGTTTTTCTTCTGAACTTCAAATTCCACTAGTTTATAAGGGACATGAATTAGAATCTAAGCTCCGATGCGATTTAGTTATAGAAAACACTCTTGTAGTAGAATTAAAATCGGTAACAGAAATAAATCCTATTTTTGAAGCACAATTACTTACTTATATGAACTTGTTAAAAATCCCAATGGGTTTATTAATTAATTTTAATGTGAAAAACATTTACTACGAAGGCCAAAAAACTTTAGTAAATGAATATTATAGAATGCTTGAAGATTAGAAAAAATTTAAATGACCTTATCTTGGTCTAAAAAAATTAATAAAAAAAACTCATATGACTTATATGGTTTAAACAAAACAAAAAATTATGACAGAAGAAATAAACACCGAAGAATTAGGAGAATCAATCGTAAAAAAATTAAAAACTATTTACGACCCAGAGATTCCAGTAGATATTTACGAATTGGGATTGATTTATGACGTAATGGTCAATACTGATTATGAAGTAAAAATATTAATGACGCTTACTTCCCCAAACTGTCCTGTAGCGGAGAGTCTACCAAGAGAAGTTGAGGAAAAAATAAAATCAATCGAGCATATAAAAGATGCCGAAGTAGAAATCACTTTTGATCCGCCTTGGAGTAAAGATCTGATGAGCGAAGAAGCAAAATTAGAATTGGGAATGCTTTAAATTAGTCATAAAGTCAAAAGTCTTAAAGTCTAAAAATTTAACTTTACGACTTTTGACTTAAGACTTTCGAAATAATTATGGAAGAAATAATCAATAAAGTAGCAAACAGTGTACTGGAAGTTTTCGATCTTGAAGACTATTATCCGGCAGGAAACCGTGTGCAGATCGATATTTCACAATGGCTTATTGATGGTTTTTTGTTAAAGGAAAAAGACTTTAGAGAACAGCTTAATAATCAGGATTGGTCCAAATACCAAGACCAGTATGTTGCCGTTTCCTGTGGAACGGATGCGATTATTCCGCAATGGGCAATCATTTTAGTTACGATGCATCTGGCTCCTTATGCTAAAAAAATTGTGAATGGTTATACAGAAGATTTAGACTCGGCTTTGTACGATGAATTGCTTTCTAAAATTGATTATTCTGTTTATAAAGATAAACCTGTTATTATAAAGGGCTGTTCCAGAAAACCTGTTCCTATGAGAGCTTATGTTTTGGCAGCGCAATACCTGCAGCCCTACGCCAGAAGTATTATGTATGGAGAAGCCTGCTCGGCGGTGCCATTGTACAAATCGGCAAAAAAATAACATTTTTTGAAACTGCTTTAAACAAAATGAAAAGACCTTTTAACAATTTTTTGCTAAAAGGTCTTTTTGTTTATTCATCATTTTCTTTCTCTTCTTTCTCCACTGCATCTTTATAATCCGGATATAAAAATTTGTTGTATGGAAAACGGGTAATGTGTATTTGCCGAACGGCTTCATATACACGTTCTCTAAAATCTTCAAAATTTTCTTTTTGTGTTGCCGAAATAAACAAAGCATTCTGCTCTCCCAAACGGTGCATCCAAGTTTGTTTCCACTCTTCCAATGTGAAATGTCTTGGGGTTTTCTCTGTCATTAAATCATCTTCGTCAATTGTCAAATGTTTGTAGGCATCAATTTTATTGAAAACCATAATCGTTGGTTTATCATGTGCTTTGATATCCAGCAAAGTTTGATTTACCGACTCGATATGGTCTTCAAATTCGGGATGTGAAATATCGACGATATGCAATAACAAATCGGCTTCGCGAACTTCGTCCAAGGTACTTTTGAAAGAATCAACCAATTGGGTTGGCAGTTTTCTTATGAACCCAACTGTATCAGAAAGCAGGAAAGGCAGGTTCTTAATCACTACTTTTCGAACAGTTGTATCCAGTGTTGCAAAAAGTTTGTTTTCGACAAATACATCGCTCTTACCAATGGCATTCATCAAAGTCGATTTTCCAACGTTGGTATAACCTACTAAAGCAACACGCACCATTGCTCCGCGGTTGCTTCGCTGCACTCCCATCTGCTTATCAATGGTTTTAATTTTTTCTCTCAATAATGCTATACGGTCACGAACGATACGTCTGTCGGTCTCGATCTCGGTTTCACCAGGACCACGCATTCCGATACCTCCTTTTTGTCGTTCCAAGTGCGTCCACATACCGGAAAGTCTTGGCAGTAAATATTGGCATTGTGCCAATTCTACTTGAGTTCTAGCATAAGAGGTTTCGGCTCTTTGAGCAAAAATATCGAGGATTAAATTGGTTCTGTCTAATATTTTGCAATCTATAATTTTGGAAATATTCTTTTGCTGCGAAGGTGATAACTCATCGTCAAATATCAAAGTCGAAATATCATTCTCTTTTACAAAAAGACATATTTCCTCTAATTTTCCTGTCCCTACAAAAGTTTTAGGATTGGGACGCTCCATTTTTTGCGTAAAACGTTTCACTACTTCTCCTCCAGCGGTAAACGTCAAAAACTCTAATTCATCAAGATATTCATTGAGTTTTTCTTCGCTTTGATTTTGGGTTACAATACCAACTATGGCTGTTTTTTCGAAATTTATTGTTTCTTTTTCTAGCATGTCTTTAAATAAGACTGCAAATTTAATGATTTGACTGCTACAATCCTTTTATAGCTTTACAAAATAATAACTTGTGATGGATACTTATCTTTTTTTGGCATCATTGCAAAAATGCAAAATCTCTCTCTTTAGCCCCGATTACTTCACTATACTTTTATTTTTATAGGAGTTCAGTGAACTTCGTTTGCAGTGAAAATCCTTGTGTGCCGGGGTTCGGCACGCAAGATTATAACGGAAATCGGGACCAATTCCGGCTGAAAATGCCCTATATTTCTGCTCCAAAAAAACTTTTGAATGCAAAAAAATACCCTTCGCATTGGAAGGGTATCATTTTATAAAATAATGCTGTTATTATTTTTTATTCAATTTAGAAAGCAATCTCAAGAACTCGATATATAGCCAAACTAGCGTTATCATCAATCCCATAGCGCCGTACCATTCCATATATTTTGGCATTCTTTGTTCAACTCCTTTTTCAATTCTGTCAAAATCTAAAAACAAATTTAACGCAGCGATTACTATCACAAATACACTGATACCAATACTCATCATAGAATTTCCATAATGTACAGGTACAAAACTTGTAAATAAAGAAAACAGCCAGGAAACTAAATAATAGGTTGCAATTGCTAATGTAGCAGCAATTACTACAGATTTGAACTGCTCCGTTACTTTTACAATTTTATATTTGTACAATCCAAGGCAAACGGCAAAAGTAACAAAAGTTGCCCCTACTGCCTGAGTGACAATTCCAGGATACATTGCTTCGAAAATAACAGATATCCCTCCTATAAACAATCCTTCGAAAAGAGCGTAGCCGGGAGCTAAATAAGGTGAATATTCTGGTTTGAAAGATGCTGTCAGAACTAAAATCAATCCTACGATGGCACCGCCAATTATTGGAACTGCTGGATTTAGTAATTCATTAGAAGTGGCCCACCAAATTACAGTTGCTGATGCAATCAATAACAAAAAAAGGATTAAACTTCTATTGATAGTTCCAGACAAAGTCATGTCCTGATTTTCTTCAATAGTGACTGCGTTAAAAGAATCCGTTCTTCTGGAAACAGCAGTTGAAAATGTTTTATTATTTAAAAAAGGATTGTTCGAATTCATGTTTTCTAGTTTAAATTTTACCAAATATAAATTATAATTCTGAGATGATGATTTAATTTTTTATTAATTTTTTTCTGCTATTTAGGTGCCAGCCAAAGTTTCGGATTAGTGTACGTCATGTTTTGGGTTATCACAAATTTTAATATTGTTTTACCATCACCATTAGTCTTTATTTTTCCCAAACTTTGTTTTATGCTCACATTATCACCCAAACTTACTTTCACCGAACTCAAATTTTGATAAATAGTAAAAAAGTCACCATGCTGTAATATTACCAATTTATTTACGGGCGAAATAACGTTAATTCTCGTTACGACTCCAGAAAAAACAGCTCTGGCACTAGCTCCCGAATCCGTAGTAAATTCCAATCCGCTGTTGTGGATTTTAAGTTCTTTATACACCGGATGAAATTGATCGCCATATCCCAAAGAAATAAATCCTCTTTCGACCGGCCAGGGCAATTTTCCTTTATTGGCTTTAAAATTATCTGAATCCACTTTGTCCTTAGGCGACATATCTATTTTGGTAGATGAAACAGCTGCGGCTGGTTCAACAGGTGCTTCTTTGGCAACAACTGGTATTTCCTTTGCAATGGCTTTTTCAACTTCCTTCGGAATCGGAATTGGTTTTGGTTTTGGTTTTGCTTCGGCTTTGGCTTTGGCTGCTGCCAATGCATTAGCTTTTTCGATTTCTTTTTTCTTTTCCAATGCTTTGGCTTTTTCCAATGCAATGGCTTTAGCGGCTGCTTCGGCTTTGGCTTTTTCAAGTGCAGCTTTTTCTCTCGCTGCTTTTGCAATGGCGGCCTTTCTGTTTGCCTCAGCGATTGCTTCCCGGATTAACTTATCTATTTTTCTGTCAATTGCCTTAGACTCTAGCTGCTTTTTCTTAATGTCGGCAATAATTTTCTTTTTGTCATTTTTTAAGGACTCAACCAGTTTTTCCTGTTCTTGTTTTTCTTTTTCTAAAGACAGTCTTTCTTTATCATTCTCGGCAATCAGCTGTTCTTTGGCACTTTTTTGAAGATCTAATTTTGCATTAAAAGTATACAAAGCATATGATTTAGACTTTATTTCCTGTCCCTGAATTCTCCTATAATTTGCATATTGTTTCATATACTGCGCCCTTTTATAGGCCTGCAGAAAACTCTCCGAAGATAATAAAAACATTGCCCGGCTCTCTTCGGAACGGCTTTTATAGGATTGAACAATCATCTTAGCATAATCTGCTTTGAGTAATTCGAGTTCTTTTTCCAGTTTATTTATTTGGGCTTGATTTACAGAAATTGAATTTCTAAGAAGTGTTTTTTGTTTTTCGGTAGTTGCAATTAATTCTTCTTTAAGCTTGATTTTATTGCTTTGCAAAACGATGGCCTTAGCAGCTGTTTTTTCTTTCTTCTTTACCGTTTGAAGTTTGGTCTCGTTTTCGCGGATCTCTTCTTGAATTTTAACTTTACGCTCTTCTAATTTTTTTTGCTGATTGTCCTGGCTCCAAATTACAGCCGATGTTATTAGAAAAATAAAGCTTAAAAAATATTTTGGCATCGTAAATTATATATAATGCAAATTTAATGAATGATTTTATTAAAAAACAGCACTATTTCATTTTTGTAAATAAAATAGTGCTGTCATTATTTTTTGCAGAAAGCCTACATATTATAAAGCCAGCTTGCAGGATTGTTATAAGTTGTATTTTGTGAAATTGTAAATTTCAAAATTGTTCTTCCATCTCCGTTTGTTCTTATTTTTCCCAAATTTTGTTTGATATTTACTTTTTCACCTTTGGTTACATAAACAGAACTCAAATTTTGATAAACTGTAAAACAATCTCCATGCTGTATCATTACTGCTTTATTTACCGGAGATAAAACGATTACACTGCTTACTTCTCCGCCAAAGACCGCTCTGGCATTTGCTCCCTGTTCTGTTGTAATTTCCACTCCGCTGTTATGAATCACAAGGCTTGGATAAACAGGATGTGGCTGTTCTCCATACCCCAGAGAAACAAAACCTTTCTCTACAGGCCAAGGCAGTTTTCCTTTATTTGCTCTAAAATTGTCTGCCAATATTTTAGCTTCGGCTGTTAATACTATTCTGGACGATGTGTATGCTCCTGCTGAAGCATTTGGGTTTTCACTTGCTGCCTTTCTGTTAGCCTCTGCGATTGCTTCACGAATTAAACGATCAATCTGACGGTCAATCGCTCTGGATTCGGTTTGTTTTCTTTTGATATCAGCGGTGATTTTTTTCTTGTCTTTTTTGATTGAATTCACCAGCTTTAATTGTTCTCTTTTTTCTTTTTCAAGAGACTGTTTCTCTTTATTATTTTCTGCTAATAATTTCTTCTTGGCAATTTTTTGAATATTCAGTTTTTCATTAAAACCCAAAAGTTCGTTTGTTTTGGATTTAATTTCTTCTCCCTGCATTTTTCTAAATCCAGTATATTGTTTCATGTACTGGGCTCTTTTATAGGCCTGCAGAAAATTTTCCGAAGATAATAAAAACATAGCGCGGCTTTGTTCGGATCGACTTTTGTATGATTTGACTATCATCTTAGCATAATCTTCCTTGAGAACAACTAATTCTCTGTTCAGCTTGTTCATTTTTAACTGATTAATGTACATATCATTTCCGAGAATCTTTGTTTGTTTCTCTGTAGTACGAATCAGTTTTTCTTTGAGTTTAATTTTATTGCTTTGTAAAATAATTACATTAACGGCAGATCTTTCTTTATTCTTTACCGATTTCAACAGCTTTTCATTATCCAAAATTTCTTGCTGAATTTCGGCTTTACGCTTTTCTAATTTTTCCTGCTGCGACTCCTGACCCCAAATCAATGAGGTTGTGCATAAAAAAAATAGTCCTAAGAGAAATTTTTGCATTTTACAATTATATATTGGTTCAAATTTACTTAATTAAAATTCTTTTATAACCACTTGGCACACTATATGGAAAATTAAGTTCTTCGTTTATGGTTATATTATTGTATTCCAAATCAATGCTTGTTTTACCTTTTTCCTGTACAGCATTTATGCCAATATCGGCTGGTAATTGATTTTCATTATATTTTTTATAATTCGAATACAAAATTTCAATATTTCTGTTTTCCGAAGTTTGAGAAATCTCCTGTTTATTTAATAAAAATAAATCCTTGTCAAAAAAGAAATATTTTTTTGTATTGCTATCTGCAAGATCTTCTAATCGATAAGACTGATCAATTAATGAATCCTGATACTTTCCTTTAGTTAAATCATCAAGAGTTTGCCCAATCAGCATATTCTGCACTTTATTATAATCCAAATCTGTACCCAGCCATTTGCTTAAGGTGCTAAAATCCCCTTCAAAATAAGTACCGTTTAATTTCTCATAATAACTTACAGAAGCTGGTGTTATTAATGCCTTGGCCATTGTGATTCCCAGAAAACGAATACTTACCAAAATTTGTTCGTCTTTTTTTATTTTAATTTCTGCCGATAAATTTTGACTTTGTTTTTCGTCTTCATATTTAACGCTGGATTTTATATACAGTGTTTTGAAATCAATTTTATTAGCATAATGATTTTTCACGATCCGCTCTGCAGACAATTCTTTGGAATCCTCTTTTTTACTGGCTTCCGCAACTTTTCCTTTAGCTTTACATGAGACCAACAAAGATGAGCTGCTTACACAGATTATACAAACAAAAAGTAGTCTTACAAGAAATCGATTCATTATTTTTTTTCCTTTAATAATTGATTGGCTTTATTAAAATATAATTCTTTTTTTGCTGTATCGCCTAATCCGTTATAGGCTTCACCAAGCTGGATATTGAAATTAATTTCTAAATCTTTATTGTCAACAACATAATCAATTCCCATTTCAAGAATATCCTTGGCTTTTTTAAAAAGCTGCAGCTGATTATTAGCCAGACCCGCATAGTAATAAAACTGGGGTTCCGCCGGATAAGTTTCAATCATCGTCATAGCTTTTTTTACTAAGGATTCAAACTGTTTGAGTTCTGTACTGGCTTGAAGCCAAAGCAGACTGGTATCCAAATCGATTTCTGAATTATTTTTTTCAGACATTTCATAATACTTAATAGCCTTGTCCCATTGTTTTTTATTGTGATAAAATTTACCAATTTCTTTGGCTGCATTTATTTCTTTATCATTTTTGAAATAACCAATGGCTTTGTCCAAATCAGCTGTAAACTGCGGATTGGCATTGGCAAAAAGCAAAAATTCATTCAGAATTCTATGTTTTATTTTTGGATCAACTTTAGGACTTGCCAAAACTGCATTCATTGATTTTACAGCACTGGAACCATCATTTTTTTCAATATAGTTTTTAAACAAACTTATTTGCGCCCAAACAGATTCCGGTATTTCTTTTTCTAATTTTTTTGCAACTTCCTCTGCTTTGTCATCTTCATTATTACTAGAATACAAAAAAATCAAAGCAATATAATTGGATTCTTCTTTTGGATTTTTATCAATAAGATCTTTTAAATTAGTAACCTCTGCATTTTGAAATTTACCTGCCGATAAAATTTCCATTTTATACATTTCCCTTCTTTCGGTTTTTCCAACTTTCTCATTCAATTCGTTAATTCCGGCCAAAGCTTTATCAAATTGCTTGGTTACCATATAAAGCGAAACCAAGTCTTCTTTATATTCTTCATCAAAAGGAATTATTTTACTGACAATATTTATAGCCTGATTAAAATCTTTGGTCTCATAACATACGTCATATAATCCAACCCAAAACCATTTATTGTTAGGATCAATCTGCGCAGCATGTTCAAATGAGGAATAGGCATTTTTGTAATCTTTGGAAGCCAGATAATTCTTCCCCATTTCAAAATAAATCGTAGCATTATTGGGTTTCAATTTTAGGCATTGATCTAATGCTGCTAATGATTTATCGTAGTTTTCAATGCTTTTCTGAAAAATGGATTCGTAAAAAAAATCTTGAAATTTGTCTCCATCTACTTTAATTTCCTCTGGTTCTGTTTGTGCCAATACCGAAAAAGCATTGCAAAGCAAAACAGAAAAAGCGAATATGAAAGTCCATTTTTTTTTCATTGAAAAGAAGTCTTGGGAAACAAAATACTATCGTCAAATTTACACGCTTTATTTCAGAACAGACACTCCTGCAAAATAAAATAAAAAAATAACAAAGCAGCATAATAAAAACTTAAATAATGCTGCTTCGTTATTTTTAAATATTTCTTTTAAAATTATTCTAAAACTGAGTAATCGCCAATGCTTATACTGGTAAAATTTCCATCAAAACTGGCATGATTCCCAATCATTGCATTGTCTAAAACTGCATTTTTAATATGTGAATGTGTCTGCACCAAACTGTCTTTTATTGTACTGTTTTGTACATGACAGCTATTTCCTAATGAAACGTTTGGCCCGACAGTTGTATTGATTAAAATTACATTTTCTCCAATATAACAAGGAGGAATTATAGTTGAATTTTCTAATTTGACATTTTGAGCCACCAGATTAATTCCGTCGTTATGAAGGAAACCAAGCATTCTGGAATTGGTTTCAACCGTAACATCTTTGTTACCGCAGTCCATCCATTCATCCACTTCACCAGGAACGAATTTCATTCCCTTAGCCATCATTTGTTTAATTCCGTCATTAATCTGATATTCGCCTCCATGAATAATATTGTTATCCAGCACTGACTGCAGTTCATTTTTTAAAACGGCAACATCTTTGAAATAATAAATTCCGATAACAGCAAGATCCGATACGAATTCTTTTGGTTTTTCAACCAGTTCGATTATTTCGTTAGCTTCATTTAAATTTACCACACCAAAAGCTTCAGGTTTATCTACTTGTTTTACCCAGATAACACTGTCAGCTGTTGTGTCCAGATCAAAATCGGCACGGATTAAAGTATCTGCATAAGCAATAACTGCTGGTCCGCTCAAAGAATCTTTGGCACACATAATTGCATGGCCGGTTCCAAGAGCTTCATTCTGATAATAAATAGTTCCTTTTGCTCCTAATTTTTCAGCAATCGCAATTAAATCATCTTCAACTTTTTTTCCAAAACTTTCGTGAATAACGAATGCTATTTCTTCTATCGGCTGATTTAAAACTCCGGCAATGTCTTCGACTAATCTATGAACAATAGGTTTTCCTGCAACTGGAATTAATGGTTTTGGTATAGTTAACGTATGTGGGCGAAGGCGTGAACCGCGTCCAGCCATTGGGACAATTATTTTCATGTTTTTATTAAAAGATTGAAAAATTAAAAGATTGAAAAATTAGAAAAATCTTTCAATCTTTTAATCGCTAAATTATTAAATTATTTTACTCCTGTACTTCCAAACCCTCCTGCACCTCTTGATGTCTCGGATAATTCCTCAACTTCTATCCATTCGGCACGTTCGTGTTTGGCAATGATGAGCTGTGCTATACGTTCTCCATTTTGAATAACAAAAGCATCATTGGATAAATTTACTAAAATTACTCCTATTTCGCCTCTGTAATCGGCATCTACAGTTCCGGGTGCATTGAGAACTGTAATTCCGTTTTTGGCAGCAAGTCCGCTTCTTGGTCTCACCTGAGCTTCGTAGCCTATCGGCAATTCTATAAAAAGACCTGTTTTTACAATAGCTCTTTCTAGTGGCTGCAATGTTATGGCTTCGGTTATATTCGCTCTCAAATCCATTCCTGCTGAAGCTATGGTTTCATAATTTGGCAATGCATGCTGTGATTTGTTGATGATGTTTATTGTCATTATTTTTTTAAATATAAATTGTATCGTCTGTAAAAGTCTTAGTCCTGATTACTCCTAATTTTTAACCGGCCGTTTTAAAATTCGCAAAAGTGTTTCTTTTTCATTGTAATAAATAAAACCCATAAACACCGCCAAAAGTAAAACTCCTATGTAATAATTTTGATTAAATCCATAAAAAGAGATGCATGAAAAACCAATTGATAATGATAGATAACCGCCTATTTTTTTCTTGTCGTATGGAATTGGATAATATTTGTTCCCGAAATAATAGGAAATGAACATCATGCTTCCGTATGCCGCAAGAGTTGCAATAGCCGAACCATAATAACTATATTTTGGAATCAGCACATAATTCAAAACTAATGTAACGACGGCACCAACAATAGAAATATAAGCCCCAACAAAGGTTTTGTCAATAAGCTTGTACCAAACTGAAAGATTCGTGTAAATCCCCAAGAAAAAATTTGCCAAAATGATTAATGGAACTACTTTCATAGCTTCCCAATAGGAGGGATTTGGGATCATAACTTGTTTTAAAAGGTCAGCAAATACGATTACCGACAATAAAATAAAAGAACCAAAAATCACGAAATATTTGGTAACCGTTGCATACGTCTGCTGTGCATTTTCATTGGAAGCATGACTAAAAAAGAAAGGTTCGATTCCTAAAGTATAAGCAGTTCTGTACAATACCATAAAAAGTCCCAGTTTATAACAAGCCGAATATACTCCAACTTCTTCTGCAGCAATATTGGCTGGCAATAATTTACCTAAAAGGATTTTATCAAACTGCTCATTGATTGCAAAAGCAATTCCTGCAATCATTATGGGTAATCCGTAACGCATCATTCTCTTCCACAGATCAAAATCAAATTTCCATTTTATGGTAAAATAATCTGGAAAAAGTACCACAAAAGTCAGAAAGCTGGCAATAATATTTGCAAGGAAAATATAGCCGATTTGAAAATTTTCGATATAAACAGAGCTTAAAAAACTATCTGGCTTAGATACCGATATACTTGGCAGATACAACAAGAAAAATAAATTGAAAATAAGATTGACTAGTACGTTTCCAATTTTTATTATCGCATAAAACTTAGGTCTTTGATTAGCACGTAACTTAGAGAACGGTACTATCACTAAGGCGTCTAAAGCTAAAATCCAAATTGAATAAGTAATATATTGTGTGTCTACACCAGACCAATGAGCCAATGAATTTCGAAATAGTAAGGCAACAAAAATAAAAAGAATGGTAGACCAAAAAATCGATATAATCGTAGTTTCAACAACGCTGTCTTTATTTTTCTCAGAGTTATAAAATCTAAAGAAAGCCGTTTCCATACCATAAGCCAAAATGACATTGAAAAAAATCATCCAAGCAAATATAATAGAAACTTTTCCGTACTCTGCTTGAGGCAATAATCCAGTATAAAGCGGTACCAGTAAGAAACTGAACATTCTTGGTATTACTGTTGCAAGTCCATATATGGCTGTTTGCTGAAAAAGCTTTTTATATAATCCCAAAATGAATTGTATGTTAAATTATTATAAAAACAAAAATAACCAATTCTTTGATTATTTTTTGTGTTTTGCAGTTGAATAATTTGGTTTTGAAATGTATCTTCAGCTCGTTCAGTATCAATACAAAATCAAAACTAACCTTGGAAAAAACTGACTTGGTTTTGAGTTTCTTTAGGTTCTGGCACATCTATTTCTGTAAAAGTTTTTAATACTTCCTGATTAAGCAATGACAAATTCACTATTCGATTGGCTTGATTTTGGACACATTTTTCAAATAAATTGCGGACAACTCTGGCATTTCCAAAATTTTCATCTTTCTTAGAATATAGTAATTCAAAGGTATCGGTCAATTTTTCTTTAGCATCTGCATCTATTATAAAATCAGAGTTTTTGCAAAAATTCTCAAAGATTAAAAATAACTGTTCAGGTGTAAAATGGTCAAATCTAAAAAAACGGTTGAAACGAGACCGCAATCCTGGATTGGATTCCACAAACTCTTTCATTGGTTCTGTATATCCTGCCACAACAACTGCCAGATCTGCGCGATGATCTTCCATTCTTTTCAACAGTGTATTCACCGCTTCAGAACCATAATCATTTCCTAAAGCATTCTGAGTTAAAGCGTAAGCTTCATCAATAAACAATACTCCTCCCAGACTTTCTTCCACCACTTTATCCACTTTGGAAGCGGTTTGTCCCACATAGCCCGCAATCATTCCTTCTCTGTCGGTTTCATACATCTGTCCTTTTGATAAAAATCCCAAATGCTTAAATATCCTGCTCAAAAGTCTGGCTACTGATGTTTTTCCTGTCCCCGGTGGGCCCAAAAAAACAGTGTGCAAAGTAACCTCAATGTTTTTTAATCCTTCGGAAGAACGCTTTTTTTGAATTTTCAAAAGGTTTATCAGTTCATAAACATCTTTTTTTACTTCCTCCAATCCCACTAATTGATCTAATTCCTTAAGCACAATTTCTAAAGAATCGTTCTCTGAAACAAAAGTTACATCCGAATTTTCATTTTTTTTATTCTTTGTTTCTAATCCAATAAATACTCCGAAATCTTCTCGGTTTTTAAACTTAACTTCATAAGAATACTGCAGAAAGTTTTGATATTTCTCTAAAATTCTTTCGCAGTCAGGATTATTAATTTCCAATAAAACACTCGGAATGAAATATTTTTTATCACTCGGCTTTGACCAAAGCAGACTGTTTTCACTTCTGATTTTTGAAATATGCTTTTTAAAATTTTCAGAACCTACTAATGAGTTTAAAAATTTAACCTCTTTTTCATCGGCAAAACTTGCATTCCGCAAAGCATCATAATAATAGGCCAATGTAAATCTGGCCTTATCATTTTCTTTTCCTAAACACAGATTGTACATTTCTATACAATCTGAGAGGAAAAAATGTTCTGTTTTTATCAGCAGTCCATTCGAATTATTAGGAACTGCAAGCTGATTTATTTTTTGAACAAATAAATTTTCTTTATTTAATGATGAACAAATGGCAAGGATTCTAGAAGTCTCTACTCTTAATTCTTGAATAAATGAAGCGGTTAATGCCATTGTTTTATCTTTATTTCTATTTCTAAAATCTTTTGGCAACAGACCAAATTACATTTTTAAAAATCTACTCTATTACGAAATCATCATTTGATGGACAATCTCTTTACTTAGTTTTCTATGGTCTTCTCCAAATTCCGTCCAAGCCAGTCCAATATCCCTAAGGTCATACTTTGCAACAATAGTTCCATATTTTTCTTTTTTCCCATTGATTGTGGGATTCCCGATTACATAAATTGATTGTGCTAGTTCCAAAGCCAGCTCAATATCATGGGTAGAAAATATTACCGTATTATAATCGGAGGTTTTGCAAAGCAAAGCAAATGATTTTTTCACTTCTTCAATATTTCCAACATCTAAACCTGAGAAAGGTTCATCCAAAACAATAAAATTATCCGAAGAAAACAACTGTTCAATAATTGCTGTTCTTTGTCTCTGCCCTCCCGAAAGTTCATTTGGATATTTATCGGCACAGTTTTCCAGTCCCCATACTTTCAAATATTCTTTTATTTTACTCTCTTTTTCAGTTTCCGAAAGTGTTGTTTTTCTCAATGAAAATTTAAGCGCCTGATGAACTGTTTTATGTCTGAACAAAGTATATTTTTGATCTACAAAACCAATATCACCTTCTTTAACAAGCTTAGCAGCATTTGGTTCAGGATTTTCAAAATCACGTATCAATATTTTCCCGTCTGTACAAGGGACTAATCCTGTTAAAGCTTTAAAAAAAGTAGATTTTCCTCTTCCAGATCTTCCCACAAATGCAATTACCTGTCCTGTACAGTCAACTCCTTCGCGAATAACATCTTTTTCGGTAAGGTTTATATCTTTTATAATTACAGTGTCATCATAGGCAACACTAAGATTTTCTACATATAAAAGTGTTTCTTTATATTCGTGTTTCATTTGAATTTATATTTTTGAATATCTGAATATTGTTTTTCTTAAAAAATTTATACCCGCATCAAGTGCTAAGCCTATTAGTAAAATAATAATCTGCAGTGCTATTATACGCCCGGTATTCATGAATTTATCGGAGTTTTTTATTAAAAATCCCAATCCGCCTGATGCAACAACTATGGATTCAACTGTAACAAGCATCATCCATGTAATCGCCAGATTTTGTCTGATAACATCAATAACATAATCTAGTCTTCCTAAAATAATAACCTGCCACAGCACTTCTAATCGACTGCATTTTAAAGTTTTTGCATGGTCAAATTCTTCTTGAGGAATGTCTTTGATAACAGCAATTAAAGAGGTTGTCAAGAAAGTTGTCAAGAAAACAACTAGAATCCAAACCTGCATTGTTCTCGCTTCATGGATTACCATTGTGATATAAAATGACAGACCAGTAAAAGGCAAAAAACGGAATTTAGTCACAAATTCAGAAACAGATTTTAAAGCCGGTATTGGCCATGTATAAGCAAATAATAACGAAATTATTGTAGCCAAAAAAATTGAGATAAAACACAATTGCAAAGAATTAAAAATGTGGACAACCAAGCCTTCATTATACAAATCCGTAAAACCGGTTAAAACCTGGCCTGGAGAAGGGAAAAGGTGTTTTGTCCCTGAAGTTCCAACAAACCAAATCACTATTAAAAGAAATAGCCAGCCTAATAAAATGAGCGTTTTGTGGCTTTTTGATAATTTTTCAAAAGGGGTAAAAATTTTTATCATAAAAAATATTTTAAAAAACAAAGACACAGTTTTCCATTAACGGATTTCCTGTGTCTTTGCTATTATATAAAAAGTTTATTTCAAGAACGTAATTACAACTCTACGGTTTTTCGATTTACCAGATTCTGTACCGTTGTCAGCAACCGGCTCATTTTGACCTTTACCGTCAATCAGCTGGAAACGGTTTTCCGGAATACCTTTTTGTTTCAGATAATCAACAACAGCCTGCGCTCTGCTTTTTGATAAAGCTAAATTAGATTCGCTGTTTCCAACATTATCTGTATGTCCAACAACCGTCAATTTGCTATTCTCAGCCTGAACCAAAAGATTATAAATTTTCTCTAAATCTTTATTCGAACTGCTTTGAACAGAAGCACTTCCTGAACTAAAATTGATTTTCCATTCTCCTGAAGCCATAACCTCCGTAGCTTGTGTAGAATAATCTGCTTTATCTGCAGAAGTTGATTCGATGTCGTTGATGTTTTTAAGGAAAAATAAATTTACAGCCTGATCATAAGGAACAACTGCTCCTACATTTTCATTAAATCCAAACGGATTCAATTCAGTTAAATATCCAGAAACTTGATTATAAACTGATTTATATCTGTTTACACCGTCTGACATTCCAAAATACTGCATTGCATCAGCATAATTAAACACCTTTGAACCTCCCATATTATAGGTCAATCCAGCTTTTGTTCCCTGTTGCCCTTTAAACATTTTGTACCAATATTCTGGAGTTTCCATTTTATAAGTATCGCTAACTGCCTGAGAAGCTCTTACTTTCCAGTCTTCATAATTTTTCATTTGATTTGAAGCTGTCAAAGCCGATTTCAAAATATTGGAAACAATATCAGGATTTTTTACCGCCCATTCTTTCACACCAATAAGTGCTGTTGGCATTTGATTATTAAATTCTTTCGTAGAAACGATATCAACAAAACCAGAAAGTTTATCAAAAACCGTTTTATCTCCAGGCGTCCAGGTAGCACAGCCATCAATTTTTCTATTAACCGATTTTCCGGTTAATTTTCCATTTACCACTTCTTTCAAAGTAACAGTCCAGCCTGTTGTTTGGGATTTAATCAATTCCTCTGCAGATTTGATGTAATCATCATTTTCAGAAGGATAAATATTTACTGCTTCAGCATCATACGTTGTTGGATCAGGATTTACTTTTAATCCGTTTGCAAAACAATAATTTACGGTCGTAACCCAGTCACCATCTCCAAGAACAGCCGAAATAACAGATCCTTTCATAGATTTTGGATCAGATTTCCAATTTGGCGGTCCGATTAATTTATCCTCACCATAACTCATACCAATTACACCCATAACCTGCAAGTGGAATTTATCTTTTCCATATTTTTCGTCTAATGATTTTTGAACAGAACTAATATAAAATGGTGCTCCGTCGCCCATAATCATAACTGCAAAAACACTCTTGTCAGATGAAGGAAAAGCTTCTCCCTTATCAAATTCTTCGATGAATTTCATCTGCATATTACGCAATTCCGAAAGCCAGTCCTGACGTACAATTTCAAGATTAACTCCATTTTTTTCCATCAAAGAACCCTTTGTTGTTTTTGGTCCACCATTAGCAACGATAATTCCTGACTGAGCATTCCAGGCATATCCTCCAATTCTTACTAAAGGTTTACTGCTTACTTCAGAAGATATATCAGTAGTAGGAAGTGCAATTTTTTCGGCATTGGTAACATTATTTACATCAGTGCCATTCAATTCCATTCCGTTCAATTGTTTTGAAATAGCTGTTTTGATTCCTGGAGAAATATAATATACCGCTCCTAAAATTCCTCCTATTGCAATAATAACAATCAATAATTCAGAAAAAGTGGTTAGCTTTTCCGTTCTTAAAATTTTTCCCATTTTATTTTTAAAATTTAAATTATTTATTAAAAAATATCTCCAAAACCGCCACTAGACATTTTGTCTTCTTTGGTCAGTTTATAATTTGGACTCGAATATTTCGTTGAATCAGGAATGGTGTTGTCTCCAGTTTTAATTTCATCTGCCAATGAATCTAATCTGGAATACAGCTCATCATTATCTACAGAATATTTAGAAGTAAGAGAATCAATATCGATTAGGTTTTCGGAAGTTCTGGCTATATCCTGTGCAATTGTTGAAGTTACAACCTCAAGGGCATATTCCAGTTCCCAATCTTTGGTGAACATCATTGCGCTTTTGGCACTTTCTGTAGCTTCTTTGGCATTTCTGGCAAACTCATATTCTTTTTGAAGCATTGTAACTGTTGCGTCAAAATCGGCAATTTTTATATCAATTGCTGTTCCTGCCAACGTCAGTTTTCTGTCCATTTTTCCTAAAACATTGGCACGAACACCATACTTTTGAATGAAATTTTTGCTTTGCTCATATTGAGTAGAAATCCTTTGTGAATCACTTAACTTTTTGGCTAACTCACTTTGAAGAGCAACATATTCATCAGTATCTTTGGCGCCAGCTCCGTTCAGTCTAACCATTTCATCCATTGCCGATTTCAGCTTTTCGCATTGGCGTTTTAAGCTTAAAACATCTTCCTGAAAAGATTTGGCCTCTTTTTCAGATTTACTGGCTTCAATTTCCATTTCATTTTTAAGACCTTTCAGCTTGGCTTTGGTATTCTTAAAAACTTCACGGTTTTTTACCATTTTTTGTTTCTGCTCTTCCAATTCATTAAAAGGGTTGCTTTGAATTAAAGCTTTATGAAGATTTTTGGTAGCAAATCTCAATCCTTTCATAATAACAGGAAACATCATTACTAAAAAAACCAAAAAAACTCCGGTTGCCGACAAAGCAATTGCCTGACCCAGCATTGTAAAAAGAGGCGGAATGATATATGTCCAGGTTAAATATCCTCCAATACCTAATAAACCCAAAGCCAAACCCCAAAAAAGAGTCTGCTCGCCTTTTTTTAAGGTTCCAGATTTTAAGGCTATTTCTCCTTTTGACTCGTCAAAATGTTTTAATATTGGAAGTGATAATAGAGTACTTTTTTCTTGTTCAAATTTGTCCATTAATTATAAATATTGATTAATTCCTGTTACTACTGTGTTGATTGAATCGATGATTTTATGTTTGGCCAAATCGTTAGCTTCCATCTTTAGTTTTATCTCCGAAAACTGTTCTATATTATTGGAATCCATTTTTTGAAATTCTGCTTTCTTGGTTTCCAATTCATTCTGAAGCTGAAGAATCTTCGTATTTAATTCTTCTATACTTTTGGAAAGATTGTATTTTTCTTTGGTCAGATTATTTTCTAAATCCGTTTTTTTCGTTTTACCAATAGTATCGTATTTAGTATATACTTTTTCAATTTCGGTAACATAAAAATTGGCTTTATCAAGAAGAGACTGTTTGCTCAAATCAGCCTGAATGGTTTTACCCATCGTGAAAGCCATCTGATAACTCTGAGGATTAGAAATCCCAACAGCTACAACAGATTTATACAATTCAAAAAAATCAAAACCAGAAGCATTCAAAGATTCAAAACCTTTTTCATAAACTTCCAGAATTTCTTTTAAAAAAGGATTAGCAGCTGATTCATAGGATATTGGCTGAGTAGCGTGATTTGGAAATTTAGTAACCTCGCTAGGTTGGGGAGTTATTGGTGTCTGCGGTTTATTTGTTTCTGATGGTGATTCAGTTTCTTCATTAATAAAAAGACTTTTCCAATTAAAACTTTCTTTTGCCATTTTGTGTATTATTTAATCTTAGTTTATAGAGGTTGTAAAACAATTTCTACTATTATACGCTAACCTTGTTAAAAAGTTACTAAAATATAGAATATAAATATAAACTTTTTCAATAAACAAAATGTATTTATACTATGTCAATCCCTCTTCGTTTAACATTTTTACAAAATGAAAGCCTCTTGGCTCATACCCTTGATTATAATAAAAACGATGGGCGGTAAAATTACCTGTGAAAGCATCCAAAACAATAGCGTTACAGCCTTCGGCTTTGGCTTTAGCATCAATATAATCGGTCATCATCTTACCAATTCCTTTGGATCTATAATCAGAATGGACAATAAAGTTGTCTATTTCTATATACTTCCCCGTCCAAAGTTTGACTGCTGTCCAAAAACCAGATAGACCGACACAAACTTCAGCATCAAAAACTGCCACTTGTTTATAGTTATGCGGAACCATTTCTTGCAGATAGGCCTCATATTTTTCCAAAGTAAGCATAGGATACAAATGTTGCATTGTCCCAATTTGATCTAGCATTTCAGTAACGGCGGTGAGTTCTAAGAGTTTCAATTTAATAGAATTTAAAATATTTGGTAAAAATAATTCAAAAATGAACGATTATAAAATTAATTGAAATATCACTAAAAATGGGTATTGCAACTTCCATACAACTTTATCACATTTGTAAACAAAAACTTATTCAAATTGAAATTATAAACTGCAATGAATTTTATAACCCAAATTGAACGAATCAAAAAAATGCACTCTTTAATTCAGACAGAAAAAACAGGAAACCCTAGAGATTTTGCTCAACAAATGAATTTAAGCCGAAGTCATCTCTATAATTTAATAGAACAAATTAAAGAAATGGATGCACACATAAAATATTGCAAGAAAAAAGAATGTTTTTATTATGAAAAACCTTTTGATTTAGTGTTTGTTTATTCTTTAAAAACAATTACTGATAGAGAAACTAGAGAAATTTTTGGAGGACACCACTTGCGTCCAATGATATTGGATGGAAGTATGATTACTTTGTGTTAACAAAAAGGTTGTCGCGAAAATCATTTGTAAAAAAGAATGTTTA